>NZ_JBHLJR010000004.1:0-557117 GCF_043677095.1 Natronococcus roseus | reverse complement strand
AATGCGTACGCGGAAACAGCTGACGAGTGGCTCAGATCGTTCGCCTTTGCGTGGAATCAGCTTATCTGAACACGATGCTTCGTACGGAACGCCGTAACTGGCTACCGACGCACCCGGCGGACGGGCCTCGTGTGCGCCGGTACTGACTTCCAGCAGACCGGCTCAGGGGAACGGCGCGAGCATCGCAAACTCGTAGCCGTAGACGTGGTTGAGCATGAGGTAGGTGACGATTCCGAGGACGAGACTCAGGATCCACGAGCCGGCGGCGATCCGGCCGACACGAGCGTGGATGGTCTCCCGAAGCTCGGACGGAGAGTGGGTGAGACCCAGGATCAGCGCGTACAGCACGACCGGGACCGCGACGATCGAGAGCACGATGTGGATCGCGAGCATCGCGAGGTAGAGTTCGTACTCCGGGGAGGGGCCGACGAACTCCTTCGTCCCGCCGCCGCCGACCCGGATCAGGTAGACGACCAGAAACAGGAGGATCGTCGCGAACGCGCCCGTCATCGCCGCGCGGTGTTTGTCGACGTCGCCGGCTCGGATCCAGTACCAGCCCGCGACGAGCAACACGGTCGTGACGGCGTTGATCACCGCGATCGCGTGGGTGAACAGGTTGACCTGCGCGTTCGTCAGATCGGGGTAGATCGGGACGTCCGCGACGAAGGTTCCGATGACGAGCACGTAGCCGACGATCGTCAACAGGATCGTTGCGCCGATCGGTCGCTCCCGAAGTCGCTCTCTCGCGTCGGCGGTTGCCATCGGCCGACGGTTAGGAGGGGGCGCCTATCTGTCTTGCCGTTTCGGAACCCGCCCCGATCACTCGAGCGTGACGTTCCCGCGGTGATCGACGGTGACGTCGTACCCACAGTAGGAAAACGAGACTGAGCCGACACGTGGTCGCCCGTCCCGAAGCGGGGCGAACAGCTCGTCGAGCGCGGTCGGATCGACGACCGAGTGGAGGGGGTCGTACGCCGGCATCGTGAGCCGGTCGTACCGAACACCCTCCGCGTCGGCGACGGCCTCGACGACCGCCAGGCTCGGCGGTTTCGATTCCGTTCCGTCGGTTCCGTCGTAACTGCGACTCACGGTGGACCTTCCCTCCGAGAGCCGATAACGGTATCCCTCGTCACGACCGATCGAGCCGAGCACTCACGAGAGCTCGAGCGCGATCCCGCCGTCGTCGACCGAAATCGTGACGTCGTCGACGCGCTGGTCGTACTCGCTCGCGTGGCGGCCCGACTGGCGGATCCGCAGCTTCTCCTCGAGCAGGTCGGCTTCCTCGAGGAGCTCGAGCTTCCGGTAGGTCGTCGAGAGGGGCACCCCACAGCGCTCGGAGAGCTCCGCCGCCGAGAGGTAGGGCTCGCTGTCGCCGAGCTCCTCGAGAATAGCGCGACAGTCGCCGTCGTTGAGCGCGGTGAGAACCGTTCTGATCTCGTCCTCGCCCGAAACGGTCCGTGGCTCGTCCGTCAGTCGGTCGCGACCGTACGTCCCCGGGGCTCCAGTCAGCGATTGGCTCATACTCCACCGTGGGGCCCGGAGGGCCACCAGTGTTGACCACCGATATCGGGGACCCTTTATATTCCGGTGTTACACATAGTCACGCACGGAAGGAGCAGGAAGCTCGTCGTTCGTCACGCGGTTTCCGCGGCTCCGAAGGCGCCGAGATCCACCTCGGCGCCACAGACGGCGCATCCGTTTTCGACGAGCGCGTCGCGAACGGCGTCGGTGACGGCGATCGATCGGGTGCAGGCCGGACAGACGAACCGCGCGTTCTCACGGGTGCTCATAGCTCGAACTACGTCCTCCACCCATAAGGTCCCGATTCTCGTTCCGAGGGTGTGGGAATATCGGCGTGCGGTAGCTCACTTTAAATACGACGCAGTCCGAAACCGCCTGTAGGACCTATGTCGTCGGGAATTCGCGCCACGGTAAAAGTAGACTCCCCCGAAGCCTGCCCGATCGCACGGTTTTCGCGGGAGACGGGAACGACGATCGATCAGGTGTCGACGAGCGTCTCCTGTGGTTCGGAGGGATCGACGACCGAGTTTCTCGCGGACGCCGACGTCGAGTTCGACGAGTCAATCTCGGGACCGGTGTTCTCCTACGGGACGACGAACCTCTACCGCTGTTCCCACGACGACGAGGCGGCGTGTCCCTGCGAGTGTCTGGGATCGTACGACTGTCCGGTTCACCGCTACCGGGCGGCCGACGGCGACGTAACGGTCGTCTTCCACGCGGCCGACTTCGACCAGCTCCAGGCGGTGATGAACGAGTTCCGCGAGCGGTACCCCGGCGTCGATGTCCAGAGCCTGCTCCAGCCACCCCTCAGCGGAACGCCGGAGGAACGGATCTTCGTCAACCGCGGAAAGCTGACGGATCGTCAGTACGAGGTGCTCGAGACGGCCTACGAGATGGGCTACTTCGAGCGGCCGAAGGAGGCCAACGCGACGGAGGTCGCGGAGTCCCTCGGGATCACCCAGTCGACGTTCACCGAACACCTCGGCGCGGCACAGCGGAAACTCCTCGGCGACGTCCTCGAGACCGGGACGTAGCGTCGCGGCCCGCTCGGTCCGGAGACAACGGAAGTAGTTTAGTGCTACGCCCACTCGGGGTACGACAATGGCACTTGCCGAGGAGACCGAGATGACCGACGGTGAGATCGACGCGTTTCTCAGCCGCCACGAGACGGGCGTACTGGCTCTCGCCAGGGAGCGGACGCCGTACGCGATTCCGATCTCCTACGGGTACGACGCCGACGCTCGAAGCTTCTATCTGCGATTGGTCTCGACGCCCGAAAGCGAGAAACGCCAGTTTCTGTCCTCCTCGCCGGAGTCCCGGCTCGTGGTCTACGAGGAAGCGGACTCGGGTGAGACGTATCGGAGCGTTGTCGCCGTCGGCTCGCTCGAGGAGATCGATCCGTCGGAGCTGACCGTCTCCCACATCGAGCAGTACGGCGAGGCCAAGCGGCCGCTGTTCGAGATCTGGGGGAGTTCGAAGGAGAACCTCGACATCCAGCTCTACGAGTTCGAACCGACGGAGCTGAGCGGTCGACGGACCGAGATCGACCGCGACGCCGAGAGCAAGTAGCCGAACCCTCGGACGAAACAGTCGGCGATACGTCCCGGTGTTCATCGAGCGGAGTCGGGCTCGATCTACTGTCTCGAGAAGTGTTCCTGCGAGACCGACGCGCCGCAGACGGGACAGCCGTGTGATAGCGTCGCCTCGCGAACCGGCGTATTGACGTCGATCTGTTGCCCGCAATCCGGGCAGGTAAACTCGTATTCGGACATCCCTCGTGTTTCCTCTGTAGAGAGTGACTCGCCGTACTGAAGTCGTCGACTCCAACATATCCGGGTGGGTTTAAGAGAATGTCGGGATCGGCTCGGTTTCGCCCTTTTTTCCACGCGCTGGGAACTGGCGACCGAAGTAATCGTGGTCCGTCTCGAAGCGGGGTGTATGAGTGGATTGTCAGCGACGGTCGTGCTTCGCGACCCGGAGAGCTGCCCGGTCGCCCGCGCCACGAGCGCGACCGGCGAATCGGTCGAGGCGGTCTCCCGGTCGTCGCCCTCGAGTCCGGAGACGCCGGCCGTCGAGGAGTTCTCGATCGAGAGCGAGGGTGAGTCCGAACCCCTCGAGTCGGCCGACGTCGGGGTCGAGCTGTCGACGGTCTCCGCGAACGAACACGGCGAGGTGTACCGGTTCACGCGGGATCTTGACGGCCCCTGTGCCTGCGAGGTCGTCGAGACCGAGGGGACGCCGGTGTCGTCGATCCGGGCCGAGGAGGGGGCGCTGTATCTGACCGTCCGGGCGTCCGACGTCGAGGCGCTGTCGGACATCGTCGGCGCACTTCGCGAACGGTTCGAGGCCGTCGAACTCCAGCAACTGCTCCGAACCGGCGAACGGGAGTCGACGGATCTCGCCGTCGTCGACCGGAATCGGCTGACCGACCGCCAGCAGGAGGTCCTCGAGACCGCCCACGAGATGGGGTACTTCGAGTACCCGAAGCGAGCGAACGCGGGCGACGTCGCCGAGGCGATCGGTATCTCGCGGTCGACGTTTTCCGAACACCTCGGCGCCGCACAGACCAAGCTCCTCGACGCGATCCTCGAGGCCTGAGTCCGACCTGAACCCGTCGGCATCGATGGAGTGCCGAGCTGCCGGATCCGTACATTCACGGTGGCGGTCCGCACACACGGTGGTATGGTACGTCGAAGCCTGCTGTTCACGCCGGGGGACCGACCGGAGATGCTCCGAAAGGCGCCCGATTCCGGCGCCGACGCGATCGTGTTCGACCTCGAGGACGCCGTCTCTCCCGGCCGCAAGGACGAGGCCCGCGAGGCCGTCCGCGAACTCCTTTCCGATCCCGGCTTCGATCCCGACCCCGAGGTCTGCGTCCGGGTCAACGCGGAGCGGTCGGCGATCGAGCGCGACCTCGAGGCCCTCGCGGACGCCGACTCGCTTCGCCTCGACAGCGTCATGCTTCCGAAGGCGACGGCGGGCGCCGACATCCGCGAGCTGGCCGCCGACCTCGAGGAACGCGGGCTCGCCTATCCGGTTCTGGCCCTGATCGAGAACGCGGCGGGCGTGCTCGCGGCGCCCGAGATCGCAGGCGCGGACGCGACCGACGCCCTCGTCTTCGGCGCCGAGGATCTCTCGGCGGATCTCGGCGCGACCCGGACGAGGGAGGGAACCGAAGTGCTCTACGCGCGAGAGCGGGTCGTCCTCGCCGCGGCGGCTCGAGACTGCGAAGCGATCGACACGCTGGTCACCGACTTCGGCGACGGGGAGCGCCTGCGCGAGGACGCCGCGTTCTCGGTGCAGCTGGGCTACGACGGGAAGCTGGCGATCCACCCCGCCCAGGTCGATCCGATCAACGAGGCGTTCTCCCCCGACCCAGACGAGGTCGAGTGGGCCGAGCGCGTCCTCGAGGCCGAGCGGGAAGCCGAGGAGGCGAATCGAGGGGTGTTCGAGGTCGACGGAGAGATGATCGACGCGCCGCTGATCGCACAGGCCGAACGAATCCTCGAGCGGGCGTCGGCATCGAACTAGCAGAACAGAGAGCCTAGAACGCCCTAGTATATCCGCGACGTGTTCGATTGTGACTTCTATTCGCTACGCTTATCCACCAGTCCGATAAACGCCTCCGTATGACCGGGCAGGCGAACCCATTCGAGAGTCTCCAGTCGCAGATCGACGAGGCCGCCGCCTACATCGACGTCGAAGACGACGTCCTCGAGCGGCTGAAACACCCCGAACGCGTTCTCGAGACGAACCTGACGATCGAACGCGACGACGGCTCGCTTGAGCGGTTCAAGGCGTTTCGCTCGCAGTTCAACGGCGATCGCGGCCCCTACAAGGGCGGTATTCGCTACCACCCCGACGTCAACCGCGACGAGGTAAAGGCGCTGTCGGGCTGGATGGTCTACAAGTGTGCGACCGCCGACATCCCCTACGGCGGCGGGAAAGGGGGGATCGTCATCGATCCGAGCGAATACTCGGACGCCGAACTCGAGCGGGTCACTCGTGCGTTCGCCAAGGAACTTCGCCCGATGGTCGGCGAGGACCGCGACATCCCCGCGCCCGACGTGAACACGGGCCAGCGGGAGATGAACTGGATCAAGGACACCTACGAGACCTTAGAGAACACCACCGAGCCGGGGGTCGTCACCGGCAAAAACCTCGCCAGCGGCGGCAGCGAGGGCCGGATCGAGGCGACCGGCCGCTCGACGGTGCTCGCCGCCCGCGAGGCCTTCGACTACCTCGGGGAAGATCTCGAGGGTGCGACCGTCGCGGTCCAGGGGTACGGCAACGCCGGCTGGATCGCCGCCAAGCTGATCGACGAGATGGGCGCGACCGTCGTCGCCGCCAGCGACTCCAGCGGCGGGATCTACAACCCCGACGGCTTCGATCCGGTCGCGGCCAAGGAACACAAGAACGAGACCGGCAGCATCGTCGGCTACGAGGAAAGCGAGGAGGAGCTCACCAACGAGGACGTTCTAACACTCGACGTCGACCTGCTGATCCCCGCAGCCCTCGAGAACGCGATCGACGCCGACCTCGCCGAGGACGTCTCGGCCGACGTCATCTCGGAGGCCGCCAACGGCCCGCTCACCCCGGAGGCCGACGCCACCCTCGCCGAGGCGGACGTGTTCGTCATTCCGGACATCCTCGCCAACGCCGGCGGCGTCACCGTCTCGTACTTCGAGTGGGTCCAGAACCGCCAGCGCTTCTACTGGGACGAACAGAAGGTCAACGAGGAACTCGAGGACCACATCGTCGACGCCTTCGACGCTCTCGTCGAGACTATCGAGGAGAACGACCTCGAGAACCCCCGCACCGCGGCCTACGTGGTCGCGATCGAGCGCGTCGCGAACGCCTTCGAGGAAGCCGGCAGCTTCCCGTAATCTCGCCTCGAGCTGTCGTCCCAGCGACACGATTGCGAGCACGTCGACATGTTTTTGCCGACCCGGACGGACCGATCGACAGAGCGTGATCCGAGACCGGCTCTCCCGGTACCGCGAGCGCGTCCGCCGGGAGCTGACGACCGCCCTCCAGGAGGAACACACTCCCCACGAGGTCGGACTGAGCTTCGCGACCGGGATCTTCGTGACGGCCCTGCCGACCGGGGGGCTCGGGATCGGCCTGCTGGCCGGGCTCGCGGCGTGGCGGTCCTGGGTCAGCAAGCCCGCGATCATCGCCGCGATCGCCGTGCTCAACCCCCTGGTCAAGCCCGCCGTCTACGTCGGGAGCTATCAGGTCGGCGGCCTCGTCTTCGGTGAGCGACCGCTTCGCTCGAGCACGACCGACGCCTCGCTGCTCGAGACGGCGGGCATTGTCGTTCGGCAGCTCCTAGTCGGAAACCTCCTGATCGCCGCGGTGCTGTCGGCCTCGAGTTACGTCGTCGTCGCCCGGCTGACGCGGCTCCACCGGGAACGGGCGGACGACCCCGCCGAGCGGTCGTCCGCGTCGGCCGTGCTCGGGCTGTTCCGCCGCTAACGAGGGGGTTTCTGCGAGAATACGATCCGTTCGTCGGGTGCTCGAGTGCACCCTCGGGCCGGCGACGTCGGCGTTCCAATCGTCCGGCCTTGTTGAAACCCTCAGTCGGTGATAGGTTTCAGTAACCGTGCTGAATACAGAAAATAAGTGCAGCACGGTAACCGAGTTTGTTTCGTGGTGTGTCCAACGTATCAGATGTTCAGTGAGTATAGGAACAGAATAGATCAGCAGCCGAGAGTCGGCTATCATGTGTATCTGTTCACCTTCATGCCAGATATCGTCACCTTATCGAGCACAGAGCCAATTCCTTGGATATCCATTAATCGTCCCGGATTTCACCATCAGGGTGTTCGACTGTGTGAACGTTCACATACGTTTCCTCATTTTGCAGGGCGTCTACGAGGATTTGGAGTGATTCACCCTCAAACGGCCGAGAAAATCATTCTCTACGGAGATAACGCGATTGAGGCGGCGCTGTCTAGCGATCCTACAGAGCAGAATAGGACACTCGAATCTTCTGCACGACTCTGGCCAATTTGTAGTAGTAAAACCGCTCAATAGTACCTTCTATACAAGTAGGAGAATGGTGTACTAATACATAGTGTTATCCTTCATACTCAGTATATCCCTCTCCTTCCCACCTAGTGCTGGCACCACTGGTGAAATCTACATTAATTCCTATTCCCTTACTACTGACACCGACAGTAATATTTGATATCGATCCTTTATATGGTTGTGAGATATTATGGAAATATTCACAGAATAAGGGGGGTTTAGCGTCATCTAATGCTTGAACGTATCCTTCCAGAGCGAACGAGACTTCGTCTTGATAGACTTCGTCTCGACGACCAGAAGGCGGTATTTCACCACCCATTATGTCGACAGCACCAGTAACACCTGATTTATTAGGATCATACCCATCAATTGATATGTCGTGCCATTTATCTCCATCACCAAACATATATGTCATTGGAGGATTATATTCAGTGATATTTCCTAGTGACCAGTGGTCTGTGTTCCAAGTGATGCCAATGATATCGTCAACCCGGTCTGCTGCTCTAAACATTCCCTCGTAACCACTATCCATAGTCATGATAGCTTGGAACATATAATGGTCTGAGCTATTTGATAGTCCATATAGGTATAAATCAAATGTGCCCTTTCTGAAGGCATGTTCAATGCCCATTTCATCATCTGGTTCGTCATAAACGTCAATAGAATTGAATTTATACTCTTCTACTCCGTGCGCTTCAAGCAGTTGCTTAGCCCTATCGTCGTTATCATTCACACGAGCTTTGGCAATTCGTTTGCTTAGACGTTCTACTGGATCCTTTCCTTCGTTTCCGCTAACAGTACCAGTGATAGCTAGCGTTCCAACACCACTGATCGACTTGATTACTGATCGCCTCCGCATATAGCCATTCGATATAGCTACAATAATAAACATTTTGGCAACATGATACCAGTAATTATCGAAATATCACTTAGAATAAATTAATGATAAGTCGGAAATTTTTTCTATAAACCAATGCATACGTACTATATGGAATCTAGAGACTATCTTGTTGGGATACTTGGGTTGCAGATCACAACAGTTGCTGGCTTAATGGAGGTAGCCGATGCTATTGGTACTACAGGCGAGGGATTTTGGTTTATAGCCGCATTAATTGGAATACTCGTCACGATATCTGGCTTAGCATTGACAAGGTGAAATCTTCTTGCAGAAGTCATGCTTTTCCCTTTTAGTGCTCCAATGATATTCTCTGGATAGCATTCGGAATTACAAGTCGATTTAAAGGTTGTGAGAATTCAGTCAAACCCTTGCCCACCATTCTGATTAGATTATTCAGTGCAGTCCAATTGGAAAATGAAGTCAGTTTGCTGCATTCATGCTCTGCACTAATCAGTCACTATTCATTCCAGATCGGCTCTTGATCAGTGCGACATTCGCGCTGTGTATTCAGCACGCAGTTTGTATCAGCTCTGAAGAATTTCAGCAGAGCCAATCGTCCCTAAACGACCCCTAGCCCGTAGGCGAGCAGGGCGAGCCCCACCAGGACGGCGACGGCGCCCGTCCCTCGAGTGACCGTCACCCGGTCGGACGCCTCGAGTTCGGCGTCGTCGAACGGCGTCATCCCCTCCCGGCGCTGGGCCTCGACGATCGCGGGGGCGTACCGAATCCCCGCGAGGCCGAACGCGAGGAAGACCACCCCCAGAGCCGTCGCGAGCATCCTACAGACCGAGTTCGCGGCCGATGACGAGGTGCTGGATCTCGCTCGTCCCCTCGCCGATCTCCATCAGCTTGGCGTCGCGGTAGAACCGCTGGGGGGCGAAGTCGGTGGTGTAGCCGTAGCCGCCCAGCACCTGCACTGCGTCCTCGGCGACCTCGCGGGCGGCCTCGCTGGCGTCGAGTTTCGCCAGCGCGGACTCGCGGGCGACGGGCTCGCCCTGATCGTAGCGGTGGGCCGCCTGGTGGGTGAGCAGTCGGGCGCGTTCGGTCTTGCGGTGCATGTCGACGACCTTGTCCCGAACGGCGTCGAACTGCGAGATCGGCTGGCCGAACTGCTCGCGCTCCTGGCTGTAGGCCTTGGCGTGCTCGTAGGCGCCCTGGGCGAGCCCCGTCGATAGCGCTGCGATCGAGATCCGCCCACCGTCCAGGGTCTTCTTCGTCTGGTCCCAGCCGTCGCCCTCCTCACCGAGCAGGCGATCCTCGGGCAGGCGGACGTCCTCGAGCTGGATCTCGCAGGTCGGCGAGGCGTTGAGTCCCATCTTGTCCCAGATCGTCGTCACCTCGAACCCGTCGTCTTCGCGGGGGTCGACGATGAACGTCGAGATCCCGTCGTAGCCGGCGCCGGGGTCGGTGACGGCCTTGACGAGCACCGAGCCCGCCTCCGAGGCGTTCGTGATGAACTGCTTGGTGCCGTTTACGACCCACTCGTCGCCCTCTTTTTCGGCCACGGTATCCATATCGGAGGCGTCCGAGCCGCTGCTCGGCTCCGTCAGCGCCCAGCCGCCCATGTACTCGCCTTCCGCGAGCGGGCGCAGCCAGCGTTCTTTCTGTTCGGGCGTCCCAAACAGCTCGAGCGGTTTCGACGCCAGCGAGATGTGGGCGACGTAGGAGAGCCCGACCGAGCCGGAGACGCGTCCGATCTCCTCGGCGACCAGCGAGTACATCAGGGTGTCGCCGCCGAGCCCGCCGTACTCCTCGGAGATGGGCACGCCCATCATATCGAGGTCGGCGAGCTGGTCGAAGATCTCCTCGGGGAACCGGTGGTCGTCCTCGATCTCCTGGGCGATCGGCTCGATCTCGCCCTGGCAGAACTCCCTCACCGTCTCCTGGATCATCCGATGTTCGTCCGGCAGCTCGAAGTCCATATGCAATACTTGCCGAGCCCCGGAATAAACGCTCCGGAAAAATGATCAACTACGGCGTCGGCTACCAGCCGCGGTCGTCGTCCTCGTGGTTCTCGCGGTCGTTCCGACCGTCACGGTCATCGCGGTCGTCGCGGTCGTCGCGGTCGTCGCGGCCGTCGCGGCCGTCGCGGTCTTCGGCGTCGCCCCAGCCGGCGTCCTCCCAGTCGTCGATCTCCTCCTCGTCGTCGACCCACCCGTAGTCGGCCGTCCAGTCGTCCTCGTCGTCACCCCGGTCGTCGGTCTCGGGCGGTCGACTCGAGTCGTCCCAGTCGGGCTCGGACGGTTCGCCGCCGTCGGCTCTGATCGCCGCCCGCTGGTCGGGGATCAGATCGAGGTCGGCATTCGTGTCGCCGAGCAACAACAGCGCGTAGTACTTGAAGTACGAAACGACCGGAACCTGGACGAGCAACGCGGCGAGCACGAACGCGAGGACCCCCGTCAGAACCACCACTGCGGCGAGGATCGCGCCGACGTCGCCGAGTGCGAACAGCAGGACCGCGACGACGATGAACGGGATCGCGACGATGATACCGGCAATCAGCGTGAGGATACTGACGGCGATCCCGACGGCGGCCTGGATGATCCAGACGAGAACGAGGTAGACGACGTACTCGAGCCAGTTCGCCCGGACCGTCGGCCAGAAGCGGCGCCACGCCGAGAGCACGCCCCGCTCCTCGAGCAGCATGATCGGGGCGACGAACTCGGAGGTAAAGCGGCTGATCACGGCGTAGAGAAGGTAAACGCCGACAGCGAACAGCGCTGCCAGACCCACTATTCCGGTCGTTCCGTCGATCCCGCCGAGGCCGAGTATCGAGGCGACGACGGGGGTCGCACCGACGAGCGCCGCGATCGCGATAAGTGCCACCCGGAACCCGAACAGCCGGATGCCACGGCCGACGTTCGCGTTCGAGTACCGTCGAACGCGGACCGTCTCGGAGCGAAGCGACTCGATGAAGACGAACTCCATGACGGCCGCGACGAGCGCGTACCCGAGCCACAGCAACAGCAAGAAGCCGACGGCGACGACGGCGGCGAGGATCGCCTCCTCGGGGATCGCCTCGGCTCCGGGGCCGGGTGCCTGTTCGGCCGCCGGACCGACGTCGCCGGTCGGAGCGGACGGAAACCCGGTGCCCAACCCGCCGACGAACAGCGCGAGTATCGCTAGCCGGAGCCACAGCCCGGCCCGGACCGGCGTCAGGAAGTTCCGCGTCGCGTCGATCGCGTCACCGAGGTCGTCGACAGCGTCCATGCGTACGGAACGGTACCGTCGCACCGCTGATAATAATACTGTTCCGACGGTCCGCGAGCGGTCGCGGCGAGCCGCGAGCTCGTCCCGGAAACCGGTCTCGATTGCGACAGTTCGAGAGGCATTTAACCCCATCGCTCCTTCGTTCGACGTATGGATATCCGCCAGCTCGCTCGCGGAACCGTCGAGTGGAGCCGCATCGAGCGCGTCGTCCGGACGCTGGCGGATCGGTACGGTCGCGAGGACGTCCGCGTCGAGTTCCTCGAGGCCGACAACTGGCTGTCGACGCCGTGTGTCATCGACGAGGAGTGGTTCGTCAAGATCGTCTCCCGGCAGAACGCGCTGGTCCACGCCCTGCTGACGACCGGTCGCAACGTCGGCGCCTTCTCCTCCGGTACCGAGGGGTTTTTCGACCGGTTTGACACGCCCCGCGAGATGGTCGAACACGAGTACGAGGCGACCAGACGAATGCGCGAGATCGGGATCAACGCGCCCCGGCCGATCGACGCCTTCGAGGTCAACGGCCTGGGCGTGCTCGTCCTCGAGTATCTCCCGGCGTTCGAGTCCCTCGACGAAGTCTCCGACGAGTTCGTCGCGGCCCGCGCCGTCGACCTCTTCGAGATGCTGGCGACGCTGCACACCCACGGGATGGCCCACGGCGACCTGCGCGCCGAGAACATTCTGCTGTGTGACGGCGAGCTGTACTTCATCGACGCCACCAGCGTCCACGAGGATCGGGTCGACGAGACGACCGCCTACGATATCGCCTGCGCGCTCGCGGTGCTCGAGCCCCGGATCGGCCCGCGAGACGCCGTCAACGCGGCCCTGTCGGTGTACGATCCCGAGACGCTGCTGTCGGCCCGGCGCTTTCTGGACTTCGTTCGGCTGCGCCCCGATCACGAGTTCGACTCGACGACGCTGCGAAGCGAACTCGAGAAGGCGGCCGATCTGGGCCGGCAGCGCTGACGGCGCCACGTCTTCGGACGAGCGATCGCGACCCCGCGAGTGCAGGCACTGCCGGTTTTTTCCGCTCACCGTTAGCCCGCCCATGGGAACGCAACTCACCGAGGCCGACGTCGGCAAACCGGTCGAGACCGCGGACGGCGAACGGGTCGGCGTCGTCGCTTCACTCGAGGGTGCGACGGCCGAGATCGACTACGATTCAGACGCGCTCGAGTCGCTCAGGGGAGCGCTCGGCCAGAACGTCGACACCGATGCGGAAACGGTTTCGTTTGGCGAGGACGACGTCGGCGGGGTCACGGACGAGACGGTTCGGCTCGAGCGCGCCGGCGACGACAGGGGGCCGGATCCCCACACCGAGGACGAGACAGTAGCCGGACGAGACGACAAACACACGGAAGACGCCGAGGGACGGTCCGCGGGAGCCGACGAGTCAGGACGCTCCGGCGAGGCCCTCGAGCCCGAGACCGAGGAGATGGACGAGGCCGGCGACGAGCGCCACCCCGACACCGAGGAGGCGCCGCCCGAGGGCGATCGAACGGTGACCCGAGACCGCGGCAAGGACGAGGACCGCTGACCCGCTCGCGACCCTTGTTTCCATCAACGTTTTCACGTCGTTTGTCCTCTGTTCACACATGAGCCAACAGGCCACCGAGCAGGTACACAGCCACTACATCGCGGGAGAGTGGATCGACGGAAGCGGTTCGGAGACGTTCGCGAGCGAGAACCCGGCGACGGGTGAGACGCTCGCGGAGTTCCAGCGCGGGACCGCCGACGACGTCGACGCCGCCCTCGAGGCCGCCGAAGAGGCCTTCGAGGAGTGGCGCGGCCTCTCGTACATCGACCGGGCGGAGTACCTCTGGGACATCTACCACGAGCTCCGTGAGCGCCACGAGGAGCTCGGCGAGATCGTTTCCCAGGAGTGTGGCAAGGAGATCAGCGAGGGGAAAGCCGACGTCACGGAAGCCTGGCACATGGTCGAGTGGGCCGCCGGCAACGCTCGCCACCCCCACGGCGACGTCGTGCCGAGCGAGGTCGCGAACAAGGACGCCTACATGCGCCGCAAGCCGCGGGGCGTCATCGGCTGTGTCACCCCGTGGAACTTCCCGGTCGCGATCCCGTTCTGGCACATGGCTATCGCCCTGGTCGAGGGCAACACGGTCGTCTGGAAGCCGGCCGAGCAGACGCCGTGGTGCGGCCAGATCATCGCCGAGATGTTCGAAGATTCGGGGATCCCTGAGGGCGTGTTCAACATGATCCAGGGGTACGGCGACGCCGGCGCCGCGATCACCGACGACGAGCGCGTCGACACCGTCCTCTTTACCGGCTCCGCGGAAGTAGGCCAGGAGATCGCCAGCAAGGTCGGCGGCGAACCCGGCAAGCTCGCGGCCTGCGAGATGGGCGGCAAGAACGGCATTATCGTCACCGAGGAGGCCGACCTCGAGATCGCCGTCCACTCGGCGATCATGTCGAGTTTCAAGACGACCGGCCAGCGCTGCGTCTCGAGCGAACGGCTGATCGTCCACGAGGACCTCTACGACGAGTTCAAGGAACGCTTCGTCGAGATCGCCCAGGATATCGCCGTCGGCGACCCCCTCGAGGAGTCGACGTTCATGGGGCCGGCCATCGAGGCCGAACATCTGGAGAAGATCGAGAAGCATAACGAGCTCGCTCGCAAGGAGGGTGCCGAGGTGCTGGTCGACCGCTTCGAACTCGAGGACGGCGAGATCCCCGACGGCCACGAGGACGGCCACTGGGTCGGCCCGTTCGTCTACGAGATCGAGTACGACACCGACCTGCGCTGCCTGAAAGAGGAGTGTTTCGGACCCCACGTCGCCCTGCTCGAGTACTCGGGTGACATCGAAGACGCCGTCGAGATCCACAACGACACCCCCTACGGGCTGGCGGGGGCGATCGTCTCCGAGGACTACCGCCAGATCAACTACTTCCGCGACCGCGCCGAGATCGGCCTGGCCTACGCGAACCTGCCGTGTATCGGCGCCGAGGTCCAGCTTCCCTTCGGCGGCGTCAAGAAGTCGGGCAACGGCTACCCCAGCGCCCGCGAGGCCATCGAGGCCGTCACCGAGCGCACCGCCTGGACCATGAACAACTCGAAGGACATCGAGATGGCCCAGGGGCTCTCGGCAGACATCCTCACTCGAGAGGACTGATACGGTTTGCTGTGACGATCTACCGGTGCAACCGCGACCGCTCTGCGGTTGCACCGGTAATGACTCACAGTAGACCGTATGAACGGCGTCCTCGAGCCAGTCTCCGTTTTCGATGCACCGACCCCTGTCGGACAGCCCGCGACGCTAGTCGCGCGGCGTGTTCTCCGTGTGCTGTCCCCAGAACCCGCCGTGTTTCTCGACGTTCAGATCACCCTGCACTTCCGTCTGACAGGAGAGCCGTAGCCCGCCGTCGGAGCCGTGTGGCGGCACCGAGAGCCGGCGTTTTTCGCGCGTCGTCGGCTCGCTCGCGGGGCCGTCGATCTCCACCGCGCACGTCCCGCAGGTCCCGTGGCCCCGGCAGTTGAGCAGGGCCGCCCGCCCGTTGTGCGGCGACAGCCCCGCCTCGAGCAGGACGTCCCGAAGGGTCGCTCCGTCCTCGCAGTCGATCTCTTCCCCCTCGAAGGTAACCGTCGGCATGGGCTCCGTACGCGGCGCGGGACAAAAGATGTTTGCGACTACACACCACGGAACTTGGTGCCAATATCCTCATTCCTCGGTACCGACTCTCACTCACGCTTACGAGAGTTGAAAGTGTGTCACACAGTATGACAGCACACGATCCGTTCGGTCACGCCGTCCGCGACCACTACCGCGGCGAGCGAACGGCGCCGCTGCTCGACCGCGACGGCGAGGAGACCCGCGAGCACACTATCGAAGAGTGGTACTTCGGCGACCACGACGAGGACGCCTGGCGCGACGCGTGGCTCGAGGGACCGCTGCTCGACATGGGCGCCGGTGCGGGGCGGGACGCACTCTACTACCAGGAGCGGTTCGAGACCGTCGCTATCGAAGTGAGCGAATTCCTCGTCGACCTGATGCGGGAGCGGGGCGTCGAGGACGCCAGGCTCGCCGACATGTTCTCGCTCAGGGAACGCTTCGACCGCGACCGGTTTCGGTCGGCCCACGCGATCGGGACGCAGGTTGGACTGGCCGGTTCGATGGACGGTGTCCGGGAGTTTCTGGCCGATCTCGCGTTCGTGACGACTCCCGACGCTACCGCCGTGCTCGACAACTACGCGCCCGAGCTGGCGGCGACCGCGGACGCCTTCGGCTACCGCGAGGACGCCGTGCCCGGGCTGGCCTACAGAGCGTACCACTGCGAGTACGAGGGCGACGTCGGTCGGACGCTGCTGTTTCGACTGTTCAGCGTCGATCGGCTTCGGGAGGCGACCCTCGGCACGCCGTGGACGGTCGCCGCGACACGGTACGGCGACGTCCAGTGGCGAGCCGTTCTCGAGAAACGATGACTCGTCGAGCCGACGCGATGCTCGAGGTCGGAACGTGAAAGACGCGGGCGAAAGGAGTGGCGCGGACGAAGGCGAGCCGACGGGAGTGGGTCGCTCGATTCCCGGGAGATCGAGCGAGGCGCGGCCGGAGCGACGCGCAGTGCCGGTCTGACGTGAAAAGCGCCTGTAACCGGCATCGAAGACAATGCCGTCAGTGGATAAAAAAACAGCGGTCGAGGTCGGCTACAGTCTTCGGTCCCGAAGCGCGGGGAACTCCTCGCGAATCGACGCGATCGCGTCCGGATCGATCTCGGCGGTGACGAAGGCCGGATCGTCGCCGCTCGAGGCCAGCGTCACGCCCCAGGGGTCGTAGACCGTCGACCGTCCGAGCAGTTCGGCGCCGGCGTCGTCGAACTCGCCGGAGCCGTTGACCGTCGCGACGTAACACTGGTTCTCGATCGCCCGCGCCCGCGAGAGGGTTTCCCAGTGTTCGATCCGCGGGTAGGGCCAGGCGCTGGGGACGACCAGCAGCTCCGCGCCGGCGTCGACCAGCTCCCGGTAGAGTTCGGGGAATCGCAGGTCGTAACAGGTCGTTACGCCGATCGTGACGCCGTCGATCGTCGCCGTCTCGATCCGCTCGCCAGGGACGAGCAGCTCGGCTTCGGCCGAGTCGTAGCCGAAGAGATGGTGTTTGCGGTAGACCAGCTGTAACTCGCCGCCGGCGTCGAACAGCGCGGCGGTGTTGGCCAGTCCCTCGTCGGCGGGCGTCTCGACGGACTCGGTCTCGGCGAGATCCTCGACGATGGTCCCCGCGAGGACGGCGATCCCGTGATCGGCGGCGGCCTCGCCGAGTCGGGTGAACGTCTCACCCTCGAAGGGCTCCGCGTAGCGCTCGTAGAGGTCGAACGCGAAGTAGCCGACGTTGAACAGCTCCGGCAGGGCGACCAGGTCGGCCCCTTCGTCGGCGGCCCGTTCGACCGCCTCGAGGGCGCGCTCGACGTTGCCATCGACGTCGCCGGCCTCGATATCGAGCTGGGCGAGCGCGAGGTCGAGTCCGTCGGCGGTCACGGCGATCCCTCCAGGTCGCGCTCGAGCGCCCGCTGCAGGTTCTCGAGTTCGCCGTCCAGATTGCGCTTGAAGAACTTCTCGACGCCCGGCAGCTTGCCGTCGACGACGAACTCGTTCTCGAGGCGGCTTCCGGTCTCGGTCTCGACGATCCGGTGTTCGCCGGTGACGTCCAGCCCCGTCGATTTCCCGGTGAACTTGACGTACTCCGGGGGGTCTCGAGTGATATCCTCGGTTTCGACGGCGACGGTCTGGCGAACGAGCGGGATCGGCAGCTCGACCTGCCAGGTCGCTCGTCGGCCCTCGGGGCCGTCGATGGAGTACTCCTGGACGACGCTGATCGCCCGGGCGCGGTTCTCCGGATCGACGATGAACTCCCAGACCCGTTCCGGCGGCGCCGCGAGCTCGAACGACCGGTCGACGCGTACAGTCATGCAACTACGTCGGTCGTTCGCGGGTAAAAAGACCACGAACCCCTCAGACGGACCGTCACAGCGAGTTCCGACTCATCCTCGAGCCGTCCCGTGATCGCGTCGAAGCCGGCGTAGCGCGGCCCGCCTCAGCTGACGGTAACTCGCCAGG
The DNA here is from genome assembly GCF_043677095.1 of Natronococcus roseus. Lineage (NCBI taxonomy): Archaea > Methanobacteriati > Methanobacteriota > Halobacteria > Halobacteriales > Natrialbaceae > Natronococcus > Natronococcus roseus. The sequence goes on along the minus strand of NZ_JBHLJR010000004.1, from coordinate 539,394 downwards.
TCGTCGACCGGGCACGACCCCACTTCTCGATGTCGACCTCGTCCGACTTCTCGGCGAGGTGGGGGAGGCGGGCGCCGACCTGCTTCGAGGAGAGGTCGATCGCCTCCGCGATGTTTTTCGCCCGGAAGTACTGCTCGCCGCGGGCGGCACTCTCCCTGAGGTACGAGAGAATACGCTGCTCTTCGTCGGAGTAGTTCGTCATCGTCCGTTACACAGTGTAGGTCGTCGGCGGTATTAACGTTTGACGCCAACTCTCGAAGGGCGATATCGAACGGCGAACCGATGGGATCGTCAGTCCCAGTAGAGGTGAATCCCGACGACCGCGAGCGCGCTAAACAGCATTGCGCCGGCAAAGCCCCACGCGGCTTCGATGTCGGGGGCGCCGACCAGCATGCCGAGCGCGCCGATGGTTGCGACCGCACCGAGTGCAAGCGCCAGTCCCAGGCCCTTGTCCGTCGACTCCGATTGCGTAGTCATGCTCGAGGGTTCCGAGTGGCGTCGCTTAATTGCTTTCATTCGTGCAAGCCGAGGGGTACCCGCAACCGGGCACCGACGACTATCCGGAGGTGGCAGCGTCGAGATGACGAACCAGTGAGCTGCTCACGAGCTGCTGGACGACGTAGAAGGCGGTGATGCTGGCGACGATCGTCCCTCCGCCCAGCACCGCGCCGATCATCACCGAGACGCTCATGTTCTTCATTGAACTCGAGAACAGGACGGTGACGCAGTCGTCCTGTCGTACCCCATGTACGTACAGTCCGTACGCGACCGCCGCGCTGAGGCCGATCGCCGCGGCCCCGATCGCGCCGACGAACGCAAGCTGGGAGGGCTCGAGCGCGAGCGTCGAGCCGCCGACGCCGGCGTAGATCAGCGCGCCGATCGTGGCGATCGAGAACCCGTCGAGCTGGCTCTCGGAGACCGAGCCCTCGGGAACGACGTAGGCGAGCGCCCCGCCCGCGAGGACGATCGCGCCGAGCTCGAGGATCAGCGCCGAGGCGGAGACCTCGACTGCAGAGTCGGCGAACAGGGTGATGAGCGATGGCATGACGAGTGGCGCGAGCAGCATCGAAGCGAGGACGACGAGCGTCGTCAGAACGGTGTTCCCGCCGCCCAGGCGCGTCCAGATGATCGAGCTCCCGGCCGCCAGTGGCGCCGAGAGGACCACGAGGACGCCCAGGAGCATCTCCCCGGAGAGCACCACGGCGGCGACGGGGTACAGCGCAACCGGAACGAGCAGGTAGAGACAGAGCAGGGAGGCGACGACCGGCAGCGAGACGCGCTGGTCCGCCGCCTCGCCGAGGCTGAACCCGTAAAAACCGGTGAAGATCAGCCCGGCGACGAGCACCGGCAGGAGCGGCTGGAGTGGGGAGGCGAACGTCGGGTACGCGACGCCCGCGAGCGTGGCGCCGATCACGACCAGGAGCGTACTCTGCGATCGGGCGGCGTTCCGGAGACGGGCGATGTGTCGGACGATGGCAGCGAGTATTGGAACGGCCGTATATGTGTCTTTTCACTCGGCCAATACCTGATCTAAATTAGTGAGGAATACCGCTGGGAGCCGCGCTGGGCTCCGGCTCGAGCACTCGAGAGAGCCCTTCGTGACGGCTTCACGAGACCGGCGAGACCGAAGTTCGGAGACCGATCAGCTGATCGTCGTGTGCTCGGACTCCTCGTTGAGCGCGAGGTTTGCCGAGATCTCGGCGTTTCGCATCGCGTACTGGGCGGTCTGCTGGAGGCTAACGAGCACCTCGCGAACCCGCAGCAGGTCTTCGTTGTCCATCTCGGGAAGGTCGGCGAGGATCTCCGACTCCCGATCGGCGATCTCGTGGAACAGCGCTCGAACCTCGTTTGATTTGTCGTAGTCCCGCTCGACGGCGGCCTCGACCGCCAGCGAGGTGATCTCGTCGACGATCTCGTTCAGCTCGCGGATGTCGCGCATGACGGAGCTGTCGATGTCGAGGGTGTGGCCCTCCGTCTCCATGACGATGTCGGCGATGTCCTCGGCGTTGTCGGCCGTGAGTTCGAGGTTCTTCGCGATCGAGCGGTAGCCGATCAGCGGGAACCCGCTGTTGAGCCCGACCGCCCGAGCGAGGTTCGGGTTCTGGTAGGCCGTAAAGATCAGGCGCAACAGGAGCACGAAGATCTTGTTGGCCTGGCGCTCGCGGTTCAGCGCGCGCTGGGCGAGATCGGGGTTGCCGTGGGCCAGCGCCTTGATCGCTTCGCCACGCATCGTGCTCCCGGTTCGCTCGAGGCGCTCGAGGAGGTTGTCGAGGGTGAAGTCCTCCGGGTCGACCGAACAGCGAATCGAGATGTTCTCGGGGGTCTCCTCGATCACGCCCAGTCCCATGAGCTGGGTTTCGGCCTGGTAGACCGCGTTGATGTGCTCGGACTCGAGGGCGCCGTCCTCACACTGGATCCGGATCACTCGTCGGCCGAGCACGTACTGGGCGACGATCGCTCGTTCGACGGCGGCCGCGTCGAGATTGTCGACGTGGATCGTCGCTTCGGTCTCCTCGGTGTTAGCCGATTCGGGCATCACGGTCAGCGTTCCCTTGCCGCTGGTCCGGATCGTCACTTCGTCTCCCTTCTCGACGTCGTGTTCGGACGCCCATTCCGCCGGGAGGGTCATCGCGAGCGTCGACGGACCGAGTCGCTGCACTTTCCGCGTTTCCATACGCCGAAGTAGGCTAGAGGACACCTTAATCCTGACTATACACACAGTATATTTGCATCCGATAGTAATATCGTTGTCACAGATCCGTTAGAACGGTCTCTCCTTAAACAACCTTCACGAGCCGGGTCGTGAACCGTCCCGTTCGCACCTTCATCCAGCCCCGGAGCTCCTCGTCGAGGTCGTCGTCGTCGGTGTCGACCCGGAGCGCGTCGATCGCGTCCAGCTTCTCGCCGGCGGCGACGACCGCGATCTCGTCGGCCCGCTCGATGACGGCGGGCGAGAGCTGGTGGTTGCCCCGCCCGAAGACGAACCCCTGGCCGCCGATCGGCGAGACGACGATCGTGACCGGGTCCTCGAGGACTGCGAGGAGCTCCGCCTCCGCGGCGTCCCGTGCGAGGACCTCGCCGTCGCGCCAGACGTCCACCCCGAGCGGGGAGGCGTCGATCCCGAGTTCGGCCTCGATCGCGCCGACCGTTCCACCGGGACCGAAGACGTAGGTCCGCTCGTTCTCGATCTCGCGGGCAAAGCCCGCGGCCAGCGATTCGGTGCTGCCGCTCGAGACCTGCTTGCCCGACTGAACATCCGGCGCGACCGGTACCGGAACGACCGCCCGTAGCTCGGATCGAACCTCGCCCTCGCGGTAGGCCGCCTCGTCGATGTCGTTGACCTCGCGGGGCTCGACCGCGTCGAACCCGGCCGCGATCCGCCCGGCGTCTCTGGGCGTGACGGCGAACACCGAGGAGTAGATCTTGACCCCAGCCGGCACGCCGAGCATCGGCGTCTCGTCGCCGATCTCCTCGAGCACCTCGGCGACGTCGACGGCCGTCCCGTCGCCGCCGACGAACAGGACGAGATCGACGCCCCGCTCGAGAAACGCCCGGACGGCCGCCCGCGTGTCCTCGGCGGAGGTCTCGGCGTCACCGGGGTCCTCGGGCGGTCCCTCGGCGGACTCCGACCACGGATCGTAGACGACCTCGGGCTCGAAACCGGCGTCTCGAGCCGCGTCCTCACCTATCGGGCCCGCGGCCGCGTACACCGTCAGCCCGTCGGTCTCGCGGGACAGTACCTCGAGCGCCCGGCGCGCCCGTTCGGGCGCCCGCGTGGTCGCGCCGCGCCGACGCGCTTCCGCGACTTTCCCGTCGGTTCCCTTCAGCCCGACCCGCCCGCCCATGCCGGCGATCGGGTTGACGACGACGCCGATCGTATCCATAGCGGGCCTTCGGAGGCGGCGACCAAAGCCGTGTGGCTTTTCGTCGAACGACACGCTTTCTGAAAGACTAAGAGGGACCGGAACCGACCGCGACGCATGAACGAACTGATTGCCGTCGTGCTCGAGGCCGAACCGACGCTGCCGATGGATATCGCCGGCTGGGGAACGCTCCTGTTGAGTCTCGTCGTCACGGTCGTCTGGCTGGCGTATCTCTACCGGTAGACCGGGCGAGTGCCTCGAGGCCTGCCCCGAGGCATTCCCGATAGCGCGGTCCGACGGGTGTCCGCGACCGCTACGACTCCTCGACCGTCTCCACTCGCTCGCGGAGCCACGTCGCCGCCGCCGCGACCGTCTCCTCGTCGGGTCCGGAGAGCTCGAGCCTGACCGACTCGCCGGGGTAGCTCCCCACCGAGACGTCGAACTCCCGGTTGAGGGTCTCGAGGCGATCGAGCAGCGCGCTCTCGGGTTCGTCGGCGACGACCGTCTCCCGGTACACCCGGGTCCCGGTGAACTCCTCGGCGACCGTCTCGAACATCGCCCGCATCTCCGACGGAACCCCCGGGAGAACGTAGACGTTCTCGAGAACCGCGCCGGGTGCGACTCCCGCATCGTTGTGTAGCGGCCGTGATCCCGCGGGCAGGTCGGCCGTTCCGGTCGTCAGATCCGACCGCGAGTAGCCGTGTTCCTCGAGCCACTCGAGGGCGGTCTCGTCGGTCTCGAGCTCCCGTCCGAACGTCGCCGCGATCCCCTCCATCGTAACGTCGTCGTGAGTCGGACCGAGCCCGCCCGTGACGAGGACGGCGTCGTAGGCCGCGCTGTAGTCGCCGACGACCGCCGAGATGTCCTCGATCCGGTCGGGGACGGTCGTCACGCGCTCGACGGTCACGCCCCGATCGGCGAGCCGTTCGCAGAGCCAGGTGGCGTTGGTGTTCGTCGTCCGTCCGGCGAGCAGTTCATCTCCGACCGTCACGACCGCGGCGTTCATACCCTCGCCTTCGAACCGACGGTTGAAATGGCTCCCGCCACCCGTCGACCCCGCTCCCTATCGCATAAAAAGAAATACTTTCAGTCGATCCACAATACTCACTGCCGATTCGCGCGTGGACGGTTCCATGACTCGAGGCCGGAACGACGACCTGACTCGAGACCGAAGCGACGACCGTATCGACTCGCCGGCGCCGACGGTGCTGTCGGCGGTCGGCAAGGAGTACAGCGCGTCGATCCTCTGTGCGGCGGCGACCCCCAAGTCCGCGAGGCGGTTGAGCGACGACGTCGGCATCCCGATCGCCACCTGCTACCGGCGCATCGAGGAACTCGTCGACGCCGGCCTGCTGACCTGTGACGGACAGCGGCTCTCCGAGGAAGGTCGCCAGACGACCGTCTACCGCCGAACGGTCGACGAACTCGAGGTCGAGTTCTCGCTCGAGGGACCGACCTGCTCCCGGGAACGGCGAAGCGAGGCGAGGGTTCGGCTACAGGAGCGACTCGAGGGCGAGCCGTAACGGCGGTTGGGAGTACGGTTTCGAGATCGAGTGCTATCCGAGACTCCGGATCAGATGAGCCTTCACGCACAATCGGTATCGAGGTACGCGGAGGTCGAGTTCCTGGGAACAGAGTTTGTTCCGAGTGACCTCCTCCCCGTCGTAAACGACGGGGCTTCCCACGGCACCGCACCGCTGGATTGGGATATTTACTGGTTTCCAGCCTGTCGGCATGACGGGCGGATGGCGGGGCCACACCGCCGTTACCCCTATCCCGGCAGGGGACCCGGAGTTATCTTGACCGAGACACCACTGTCGACGCTCGTTAGCGAAGAACAGCGGAAACGTACTCTCCCACTCCTCCCTCACTTTGGACCGTCGACTCGAGCACGGACCGACCGGTCTAAGTATTCCAGGAAGAATATCCAGGTATGACCGAGAAGCACACCGCCCGCGAGGAGAGCGTGGCCGGCAGCCGCCGGGTCCTCCACGTCGGCCGGGACCGCCCGATTCGGATCAGCGCCGGCCATCGGCTCCTTCACCACGACGGCAAGTGCGCTCGACCCCACGGGCACAACTACGAGGTGGCCGTCAGGGTCGAGGGCGAGCTCACCGAGGAGGGGTGGGTCGCGGACAAGGGCGATATTACCGCGGTGATCGACGAGTGGGATCACATGTTTCTGCTCGAGCGGGGCGACCCCCTGGTCGAAGCGTTCGAGGAAGCCGGCGACGACGACGGCGTCGTCGTCCTCGAGCACCCGCCCACGGCGGAGGTGATGAGCGTCCTCCTCGAGGAGAAACTCGAGGCGGCCCTGCCCGACACCGTGGTCGACGTCGCCGTCCGGGTCAACGAGACGAGCGAACTCTGCGGGGGAGGGCGGCTCTGAGATGCCCGTCTCCGACTCCGTCGACCGGGAGGCAGTCGGCGACCGCTCCCCGAGCGGCGAGGGCCTCCCGATCAACGAGCTGTTCTACTCGCTGCAGGGCGAGGGGACCCTCGCCGGGGTTCCGTCGGTGTTCGTCCGCACCAGCGGCTGCAATCTTCGATGCTGGTTCTGCGACTCCTACCACACCTCCTGGGAGCCGACCCACGCCTGGATGAGCCTCGAGGAGATCGTCGCCGAGGTCGAGGCCCACGCCGAGGCCGACCACGTCGTCCTCACGGGCGGCGAGCCGCTGCTCCACGAGCGAAGCGTCGCCCTGCTCGAGGCCCTCGAGGAGCGTGGCTACCACACCACCGTCGAGACCAACGGCACGATCCACCGCGAGGCGCCGATCGACCTCGCCTCGATCAGCCCGAAGCTCGAGAGTTCGACGCCGACGCCCGAGCGAGATCCCAGGAGCGAGATTCCTCCGGAATCTGGGAACGGTGAACGGCGACCGGAGGGAGCCGTGAACCAAGGAGAGGGCGAGTGGGCCGAGCGCCACGAGAACGACCGCATCGACCTCGAGGCGCTTTCCGCGCTCGTCGAGGACTACGCGTTCCAGCTGAAGTTCGTCGTCACCGACGAGGGCGACATGCCCGAGATCCTCGAGCTGCTCGAGGAGCTTCGCGAAGCAACGAGCGAGCCGATCGGCGACGACGACGTCCTCCTGATGCCCGAGGGTGCCACCCGCGAACGCCTCGCCGAAACCCGCAGCCGCGTCGCCGAGCTGGCGATGGAACACGGCTTTCGGTACACGCCCCGACTCCACGTCGACCTCTGGAACGACGCCCCCGAAACGTAGCTGACGATACCGATCGCACCATGACCGACGACACCACGACCACGACCACGGCCGACGGCACCACCACGACGACCAAGGACACGTCCGCACGGGACGACGAACCGGCCGCAAAACGCGCCGTCGTCCTCCTCTCGGGAGGGATGGACAGCGCCACCGCCGCCGCCGTCGCCCGCGAACGGGGCTACGACGTCTACGCCCTGCACACCTCCTACGGCCAGCGTACCGAAGACCGCGAACTCGAGTGCGCCCGCAGGCTGGCCGAGGCGTTCGACGCGGCCGACTTCCTGCGGATCGAAACGGGCCACCTCTCGGCGATCGGCGCCTCGAGTCTCACCGACGACGAGCTCGACGTCGCCGACGCCGACATGGACAGCGAGGAGATCCCGACCTCCTACGTTCCCTTCAGGAACGCGAACCTGCTGGCGATGGCGGTCTCCTACGCCGAGGCCAACGGCTGCGAGGCGGTCTTTATCGGCGCTCACAGCGAGGACTTCTCGGGCTACCCCGACTGCCGACCCGAGTTCTTCGAGGCCTTCGGGCGCGTCGTCGACGTCGGCACGAAACCAGACACCGAGATCGCGATCGAGGCGCCGTTCGTCGAGAAGTCGAAGACCGATATCGCCGAGCGGGGGCTCGAGCTCGAGGTCCCGTACGAACACACCTGGAGCTGTTACCGCGAGAACGAGCCCGCCTGCGGCACCTGCGACGCCTGCGCCTACCGCCTGCAGGCGTTCCAGCGCCTCGGCGTTCGGGATCCGATCGAGTACGAGCAGCGGCCGTCATACCTCGAGGGCGAGTCAACGTAGCAGTCGGTCCCGACAGCCCGAGTTCGGTCGATTCCACTTCGGTCCCAACGAGCTATAAGGAACCGCGTCGCGTACGAACGAATGTCATGGGATCGACACCAACCGAGCGGGTAGACGGGGAGCGGCATCCGACCGCTGACGAGCCGTTGCCGGCGGTCGTCGACTGGATCCTCGCGACCGTCGTCGCGCTGGTCGGCCTGCTCTCGATCGTCGCCGGCAGCGCGCTCGTCTTCCTCGTCGACCGGGACGAGCTGGCGGCGGGGATCGAGGATGGCACGGTGACGGTAACCGTCGGAACGACGGAGCTGACCGACGCCGAGGCGCTCGAGGTGGCCGACGCCGTCGTCTCGTGGACGGGGACGGGACTGCTGGTGGTCGGCGCCGGGACGGTGCTGGTCGCCGTCGGCTACCTCGTCGCGAGACGGCGCGCCCACCGCCGAAGCGAGGCGGACGAGCCCGCGAGTGCGTATGGAACCTACGCCGTCCTCGGCGCCGTCGTCACCGTCGTGCTGTCGTTCGTTCCGTTCTCGCCGGCGCTGGGCGGCGCGCTGGCGGGCTACCTCGAGCGCGGCGAGTCCGAGCGAACGGTCAGCGTCGGGGCGCTCGCCGGGTTCCTCCCGGCGGCCCCGGTCCTCGCAGTTCTCGTGTTCGTCCTCGGCGGACTGATCGCAGGGCTGCTGACGATCGGACAGGTCGGTGAGGCGATCGTCGTCGGAGCGACGCTGTTCCTGACCGCGATGCTCGTCGCAACCCTCGCGGGCGCGCTCGGTGCACTCGGAGGCTACGTCGGCGGCCGGTTCGCGGAGCGTCGAGCGACGGCTCCTCGCCCGCGGAACGCTCCCGACAACGGGTAGCGACGCGGTCTCGAGAGCGCTCCCGATCCGCCTACGCTACCCCTAGCTCAAATGCCCCTTTCACCCTGCCCCGGGGTTTTTCGACGCCGCCAACGAGTTAGAAGCATGAAACTATCGCGACGACGGCTCGCGACCGCGTCGGGGGCGGCCCTCGCGAGCGGCGCCCTCTGGTGGCGGTTCGGCCGCGACGACGCCTCGAGCTCGAGCGTCGAGCCCGTTCCCGGCGTCGGCGCGGCGACCGATCACGACGGCGACGCCCTCGAGCGGGCGGTCGAGGGGAACGTCGAGTTCGGGCTCGCGCTGCTGAATCGGCTCGCCGACGCCGACCCCGACGAGAACCTGCTCGTCTCGCCCGCCAGCGTCGGCTTCGCGCTCGGGATGGCCGACGCCGGGGCTCGCGGGGAGACGGCCGAGGAGCTCGCCGAGGCGCTCCGGTTTCCGGACGACCGCGAGGCGCTCCGATCCGCCCATCAGCAGCTCCAGTACGAACTGAACGAGCGTGCGGACGCCGCGACCGACGGCGAGTTCGAACTCGCGGTCGCGAACGGGGTTTGGGGACTCGAGGGCTACCCCTACCGCGAGTCGTACCTGGAGACTCTCGAGGACCACTACGGGGCCGAGCTGCGAACGGCCGAGTTCGGCGCGGATCCGGAGGGGGCCCGCGAGGAGATCAACGGATGGGTCGCCGAGCGGACGAACGAGCGCATCGACGAGCTGTTTCCGGACGGCTCGTTCGACGGTCAGACGCGGCTCGTGCTGGCGAACGCCGTCTACCTGCTGGCCGACTGGCACCACCAGTTCGAGGAGAGCGACACGCGAACGGAGGAGTTCACGCTGCTGGACGGCGAGACGGTCGAGGTACCCCTGATGCGCCAGACCGAGACGTTCCCCTACGCCGAGGTCGACGGCCACCAGCTCGTCGAACTCCCCTACGTCGGCGAGGGGGTCGGCATGCTCGTCGTGCTCCCGTCGGAGGACGAGTTCGAACGATTCGAGGACGAGCTCGACGCCGAGGCGCTCGCGACGCTCACGGCGGCCCTCGAGGATCGGGAGGGCGAGGTCGTCCTCCCCCGGTTCGAGTTCGACGCCGGATTCGACCTGACCGACGCCCTCGCGGAGCTGGGGATCGAGCGGGCGTTCGACCCCGACCGGGCGAACTTCGACGGGATGGTCCCCCTCGAGGAGATCGACGAGAACCTGTTCGTCGACGACGTCCGCCACGAGACCTACGTCGCCGTCGACGAGGAGGGGACCGAGGCCGCGGCCGCGACGGGGGTCGAGATGGAGGCCGACTCCGCCCCTGCGGTCGACTTCCGGATGGTCGTCGACCGGCCGTTCCTGTTTCTGATCCGGGACCGCGAGACGGGCGCGACGCTGTTTCTCGGCCGCGTGGTCGACCCCCGATAGTCCCCTCGAGCCGTCGAACCTTCAGCGAGACGAGCCGTCGAACGACCGTTCTCGAGGGACGCCGCGACAGCCGGCAATCGACGCCGACTGCGGAAGGGTACTTCCGGGTTGCCCTCGAACGCCGCGTATGAAACGGATCGGGATCGTCGGCGCGGGCGTCGGCGCCGCCGGGGCGGCGTTCGCCCTCGAGGAGTCGACCGACGACGTTTCGGTGACGGTACTCGAGAAATCGGGCGGGCTCTGCGGACGGGCCGCGACCCGTCGCCGGGACGACGTCGTCTACGACTACGGCGCGAACTACCTGAAAGCCGGCGACGATCGGGTCGTCGAACTGGTGACGGAGACGCTTCCGACGGAGGGCCTCGTCGACGTCGAGGACCCGGTGTGGACCTTCGACCGGGACGGCGCGATCGAACCCGGCCGCGACGCGGATGACCACAAATGGACGTACCGACGGGGACTGACCCAGCTCGCCAAGCGGCTGTTCGCCTACACCGACGCGACGATCCACCGCGAGACGCGCGTCGAGCGACTGGTGCGAGACGAGGACGCCGGGACGTGGACCCTCGAGGACGCCGCCGGCAATCCATGGGGCCCGTACGATATCGTCCTCCTGAATCCGCCGGCGCCACAGACGGCGACACTGCTCGAGTCGAGCGTCTGGGAGTCGGACCGGCGGGAGTCGCTGCTCGAGGCGCTCGCCGAGGTCTCCTACCGTCGCGTGTGGACCGGCGTCTTTCGCTACCCGTTCGAACTCGACGTCCCCTACTACGCGCTGGTCAACACCGACAAGGACCACGAGATCGGCTGGATCAGCCGCGAGGAGTGCAAGTCCGGCCACGTTCCCGACGGCGACTCCCTGCTGATCGTCCAGGCCAACCACGAGTGGTCCGTCGACAACTACGATCGTGACCCGGAGCGAAACCTCGCCGAACTCGCCGCGCTGACCGCCGGCCTGCTCGAGGACGACCGCCTTACCGAACCCGAATGGGCCGACCACCAGGGCTGGCGCTACGCGATCCCCGAGGACGGCGTCTCGAGTGACTCGCTGGAGCGAGCGGAGTCAGAGGGGTTGTACTGCGTCGGCGACTGGACCGCGGGCGAGGGACGGATCCACGCGGCGCTGCGAAGCGGCCTCGAGGTCGGCGAGCGGATCGCCGGGCGACGTCGGGACTGAACGATCGGACAAAAGGGGGGGGGGAGAGGGGTGGATCAGCCGGGACGGCGTACCAGCGATTCGGACGCGGTTGGGGGGGATCGGTCCCGGCTATCTCTTCGTTCAGCCCTCCAATATAAATGCTTTGTGGAAGGGCCTGAAAAATAGATCAAGAGCCCCCGAGCCACTCAGTTCGCCCGCGGCTCGAGTCCGATCGGGTACTCGGTCAGATTCTCGTAGCCGTCCTCGGTGACGACCACCAGGTCCTCGATGCGGACCCCGCCGACCTGGGGGTCGTAGATACCGGGCTCGACGGTGACGACGTGGCCCGGCTCGAGTTCGCCCCCGGTCGGCGAGAGGCTGGGCTGTTCGTGGATGTCGAGGCCGACGCCGTGGCCGGTGCTGTGGATGAACCCGGTCCCGGCGCTGGGGTCGCTCCGGAGCGTCTCGTAGCCGGCGTCCTCGATGACGTCGCAGGTCGCGTCGTGGACGGCCGCGCCGGTGACGCCGGGCTCGATCGCCTCGAGAGCAGCGTCGAACGCTTCGCGGGTGACGTCGTACCGCCGTCGGGCCTCCTCGCTTGGCTCGCCGCGGACGAAGGTACGGGTCATGTCCCCGAAGTACCCGGTTCCCTTGTCCCGCGGAAAGATGTCGATCACGATCAGTTCGCCGGCCTCGAGCGTCCCGCTACCGCGGTTGTGCGGGTCGGCGCCGTCGGGACCGCAGGCGACGATCGTCTCGTCGAGCGCGCAGCCGTGGCGCAACAGCGCGATCTCGATCTCCTCTTTGACCCGTTCGCTGGTCAGCTCCTCGCCGTCGCGGACGAGCGCGCCGTCCTCGACCTCGGCCGTCGCGATGAGCCGTTCGGCGACGGCCATCGCGGCCTCGTTGGCCGACTGGGTGGCGCTGATCTGGTTCGCCTCCCAGGGCGTCTTGGTCGCACGGATCCCCTCGACGACGCCCTCGCGCTCGACGGCGACCTCGAGCCCCCGCTCGCGGAGCCCGTCGGCGGTCCCCGTCGGGAAGTTCCGCGGGACGGCGACCGAGTCGACGCCGTGATCCGCGAGGAACGCGGCGATCGTTCCCACCGTTCCCTCGTAGGAACCGTGCTCGGCGACCAGTTCCTGGTAGTCGTACTCCGATCGTCGGCTCACGGAGTCGGCGTCGGCCTCCTTCGTCGCGCGGCCGTACTCGAGCCCCGAGACCAGCAGGTGGACGTCGCCGTCGGCGGTGACGAGCGTCTGGTAGGCGTCGGGCGCCGTAAAGCCGGAGACGTAGCGCTGATCGGAGTCGGAGTCGTCGTCGTCGATGAGGTAGCCGTCGAGCGAACCGTCCTCGAGGACGGCGAGCAGCGGGTCGAGATCGGGTTCCATGTCACGTGCTTCCGGAACCGTCCTACATAATTGCGGGGGTTGCGGGCCGGCGTCGCCCCGCCAGAGCCGGATGCCCCGCCGTTGGTCCGGCGTTGCCGCCGCCTGGATCGGTAGGTGAAACCGTCGCCGGACCCAGCATCGGACTCGAGTCGCCGTCGGCGTTCGATTCCGGCTCCTCGAGGCCGTCAGCATCATCAGGCGGTCGACGTCTCTCGAACGAGACGAGTTTCGGGAAGACTTTGAACCCCCCTCACGGAGTGGTGGAACGAGTCCCCGCGAATGAGTTCGCCATCGTACATCGTTGCCTGTAAGCCCGCGATCGGACTGTACGGCCAGCACGATCCAAGCGCCGTTCTCTTCGAGGACGGGGCGCCGATCTTCGGTATCGAAGAGGAGCGACTAACGCGGGACAAACACGCCGTCGACACGTTTCCCGAGCGGGCGATCCGCGCCTGTCTCGACTTCCGGGACCTCGAGCTCGCGGACCTCGAGCGGGTCCTCCTCCCCTACGACCCGAAACTCCGCGCGCGCATTCGACGCCACTACGTCACCGACGCGATCACGGCAGAGGGGTTCGCCCGAAAGGTGTCGGCGCTCGAGGAGACCGTCGTCGACGAGATCCGGAGTCGGTTCTTCCCGACTCGACAGGTCGAGAGCAAACTCGAGTCGATCGGGACGCCGATTCCCCCCGTCGAGTGTCTCTCCCATCACCGCTGTCACGCCGCGAGCGCGTTCCACCCCTCCGGGTTCGACGACGCGTTGATCCTGACGATCGACGCGAAAGGCGAGTACGACTCGACGGTAATCTGGCGGGGCACCCCCGACGGCCTGGCGCGAGTCCGGACCTACGAACACCCCAACAGCCTCGGGCTCTTTTTCGCCATCGTCACCGAGTTCCTCGGCTATCGGATGTTCAACGGCGAGGGGAAAGTCATGGGGCTCGCGCCCTACGGCGAGCGACGACCCGAAATCGAACGCACACTGCGGAGCCTGATCGACACCGGCGTCGACTACGACGTCACGGCGCTGACCAGGCGCTGGGGGACCGGCTACGGCGTCCGCCAGCTCGAGGCGGCGTTCGGCCGGTCGCGAAACGACGAGCCCGGCCAGTTCGACCAGTGGGAGAAGGACCTCGCCCGCACCGCCCAGGAGCTGCTCGAGGAGACGGTCTGTGAGATCGTCGACGCCTACCTCGGCGCCTCCCGGTCGAACGACGTCGCGCTCGCGGGCGGCGTCGCGCTGAACTGCAAGCTCAACAAGACTGTGCGAGAGCTCGAGGCGGTCGACGACACGTTCATCCAGCCCGTCGCCCACGACGCGGGGCTCGCCCTCGGCGCCGGCTGGCTCGAGCGGCGACCCGCCGACGTCGAAACCCAGACGACGGCCTACCTCGGCCCCGAGTACGGGACCGACGAGATCGAGTCGCTGCTCGAGACGAACAAGATCCGGTACGGGAAACCCGACGATCTCGAGGCCTACGTCGCCGAACGGCTGGCCGACGGCGCCCTCGTCGGCTGGTTCCAGGGACGGATGGAGATGGGGCCCCGAGCGCTCGGCGCCCGGAGCATCCTCGCCGACCCTCGTACCGCCGAATCCCGGGATCGGGTCAACAGGTACGTCAAACACCGCGAGGAGTGGCGCCCGTTCGCCCCCTCGATGCTCGAGTCCGCCGCCCCCGAGTACCTGATCGACGGCCAGCCCGCCCCGTTCATGATCGACACCTTCGACGTCCGCCCCGAGAAGGTCGACGAGCTCGAGGCGGTGCTTCACCCCGCCGACGACTCGACGCGGCCCCAGACCGTCCGCGAGGACCAACACCCGCGCTACCACCGGCTGATCTCCGAGTTCGAGTCCATCACGGGCGTTCCGGTCGTCCTCAACACCTCCTTCAACGACCACGCCGAGCCGATCGTCAACACGCCCACCGAGGCGCTCAAGGACTTCTACGGGATGGGCCTGGACGTGCTCGTCCTTGAGGACTGCGTCGTCGAGAAGGCCGCGGGGAAGACCGGCGAGGGCGCCCTCGAGGGCGACGTCGTGGCCGGGCCGACGAACGAGTAAGCACACCGCGCCCACGGAGCGTCTCGACGGCAGCCCCGCCCTCCCTCGAAGGAGCGTCCGTCCGGACGGCTCCTCGTTCGGGGTTCGCCGACCGCAGCACCTATTGACGGCGCTCCAGTGGGACGGTACACGATGCACGTCGCAGTTATCGGCGCGAACGGCGGAATCGGTCGCGAGCTACTGTCTCGACTCGCCGACGCCGGCCACGACCCGATCGGCGTCGTGCGAGACGAGTCCCAGTTCGACGAGATCCGCGAGCGCGGCGGCGAACCCCGCCTGGGCGACCTCGAGGGCGAGTTCGAGTCGGCCCTCGAGGGCGCCGACGCCGTCGTCTTCACGGCGGGTTCAGGCGGGGACACCGACTGGGGGAAGACGCTGTTGATCGACCTCTGGGGCGCGCGACGGAGTATCGACGCGTGCGTCGAGCACGGGATCGACCGGTTCGTGATGATTAGCGCCTACCGGGCCAGCGAGCCGCTGGGCGACCCCGAAGCGATGCGTCCGTACTGGGTCGCCAAGCGCTGTGCCGACGATTTCCTCGAGGCGTCCGCGCTCGACGCGACGGTCCTCCGACCGACGGCGCTGACCGACAACGAGGGGACGGGCCGCGTCTCGGCGAGCTTCGAGTACGACGGCGAGGGCGGCGACGACATCCCGCGTGCCGACGTCGCCCACGCGGTCGTCGCCGCGCTCGAGACCGACGAGACGATCGGCGAGACGATCAGGCTCTTCGGCGGCGACACCGCTATCGAGGACGCGGTGCGTCCCGAGCGCTGAGCGCGCCGGCTGCCGTCCCGAGCTCTCGATCGATTGGGAAGCGCACCGACTGCAATATCACCAGCATCGGTACCGTGATAGGGCGCCCCTTCCCAGGAGTCGGTATGGACGTCACCATCACTCCCTCCCGCGTCGCGGGACGGGCTCGAGCGCCGCCCTCGAAGAGCTACACTCACCGCGCGATCCTCGCGGCCGGCTACGCCTCGCGGACGACGGTCCGGGACGCACTCTGGAGCGCCGACACGAAAGCTACAGCGCACGCCGTCTCGCTGTTCGGCGGGAGCGTCGACCGCAACGACGACGCACTCGAGGTCGAGGGCTTCGACGGCCAGCCGGGCGTCCCCGACGACGTCATCAACTGCGAGAACAGCGGGACGACGATGCGGCTGGTGACCGCGGCGGCGGCGCTGGCCGACGGCACGAGCGTCCTCACGGGCGATGGGTCGCTCCGGAGCCGTCCCCAGGGGCCGTTGCTCGAGGCTATCGCCGACCTCGGGGGCGAAGCCTTCAGCACCCGCGGGAACGGTCAGGCCCCGCTGGTCGTTACGGGACCGATCTCGGGTACCGAGGTCTCGATCCCCGGCGACGTCTCCTCGCAGTACATCACCGCCCTGCTGATGGCCGGCGCGGTAACCGAGGAGGGGCTCGAAATCGACCTCGAGACGGAGCTCAAGTCGGCGCCGTACGTCGACATCACCCTCGAGGTGCTCGCCGACTTCGGCGTCGAGGCCGAGAAGACCGAGACCGGGTTCACCGTCGACGGCGGCCAGCGCTACGATCCCGCGGACGGCGAGTACCGCGTCCCCGGCGACTTCTCCTCGATCTCGTACCTGCTCGCGGCGGGCGCGATCGCTGGCGAGGAGGACGAGGTCGTCCGGATCGAGGGCGCCCAGCCCAGCGCCCAGGGCGACAAAGCTATTGTCGAAATCGTCGAGGAGATGGGTGCCGACGTCGACTGGAATCGCGAGGGTGGGACGATCGACGTCTCCGCGGCCGACCTCGAGGGGGTCGAGGTCTCCGTCGAGGACACGCCGGACCTGCTGCCGACGATCGCGACCCTGGGCGCGGTCGCAGACGGCGACACGCGAATCACGAACGCCGAACACGTCCGCTACAAGGAGACCGATCGGGTGAGCGCGATGGCCGAGGAGCTGGGGAAGCTGGGCGTCGAGACGACCGAAAAGCAGGAATCGCTGACGGTCCACGGCGGCGAGTCGACCCTCGAGGGCGCCGCGGTCGACGGGCGGGGCGATCACCGCATCGTGATGGCGCTGGCGCTGGCGGGGCTGGTCGCCGACGGCGAGACGACGATCGCGGGCGCCGAACACGTCGACGTCTCGTTCCCGAACTTCTTCGAGACGCTCGAGGAGCTGGGCGCGACCCTCAAGCGCGACGACTGAGCGGCGTCCGAACTCGAGTGCGACGACTGACGGGAGCGACACTCGAGTCCGAAACGCGGGCGAGCCGAACGCCCTCAGAACGTGTAGGCCATCAACACCTCGTCGACGAACTCGTCGTCGATCGTGTAGTGGTTCCGGCGGATCCCCTCGGTGTTCCAGCCGTGGTCCTCGAGGAACGCCAGGGCTTCGTCGTTGGTCGCCGGAACGCTGTTGTACACCTTCCGGTAGCCGTTGGCTTCGGCCCAGTCGACCCCGCGGGTGAGTAAGGCGTCGCCGACGCCGCGTCTGCGGTGGTCGGGTCGGACGCCGACGGTGAGCTGGGCCGTCTCGCGGAGCTTCTCGACCTGCGGGAGGTCGAGGTGGACCCAGCCCGCGATCTCGTCGTCGATCGTGGCGACGAAGAACACTCGCGACTCGACCGTGTTGTGGCGGGTCACGGCGTCCTCGTACAGCAGCTGTTCGGCGACGCTCTCGGCGACGACGTAGGACTCCCTCGAGGTCACCTCGCGGATCGCGTCGACGAGCCCGTCGAAGTCCCGGTTCCGCCCGGGGCGAATGAGATAGGTCCCGTCGTCGGTCTCGTACTCCTCGACCGAGCCGACGTCGAGCGCGAGCCGGACCGTGCCGCCGTCCTCCTCGAGGTAGCCCTTCGTCTCCAGTCCCTCGAGCTCCGTTCGGAACCGTTCGGGCGACAGCGACGTCATCTCCCGGATCCGATGTCGAGCCGCCGTCCCGTGGCGCTCGACGTACTGGTAGATCGACCTGCTCGCCTCGGTCTCGAACGTCGGCCGCTCGGGTGCGCGCATAGGGGAAGTCATCGGGTGGCACGAGTATAGTCCTTGGCATTCAGTACCATGCTTTCCGAACCGCCCGCGTCGGTGGTACTATCCCGGCTGCGATCATCGGAAGAGGCATGCGAACGTCCCTCGAGTCGCGGCTTCGGCAGCGTCTGAGCGAGGGCGAGTACCTGTTTCCCGACTACGACGGCTACTGCGTCGCGAACGTGCCGGAGACGGCGCTGTCGCTGCTCGCCGACGGGTTCGAGCGACGGCTGCCCGGCGACGCGCTCGAGGGCGTCGACACCGACGTCGACAACGTCGTTCTCTTCCTGCTGGACGGGTTCGGCTACGAGCACTGGAAGCGCCACCGCGGGGTCCACCCGTTGCTCGATCGCTTCTCGACGGCCGGCACCGTGGCGCCGCTGACGACGATCTACCCCTCCGAGACGGCCGCCGCGCTGACGACGATCAACACCGGATCCTCGTCCGTCGAACACGGGCTGCTCGGCTGGTTCCAGTACCTCGAGTCCGCCGGCGAGATCGTCGAGACCCTGCCGTTCCGGACCCTCGAGGGCGACCCACTGGCGGACGTCTCGCCGTCCTCGGCCGCGTCGGAGCTGTTCGACGCCGACTCCGTCTACGAGCGGGCCGAGCGAGCGGGGATCGATACGTACGTGATCCAGCCCGCCGAGTTCGTCGACTCGGGCTACACTCAGGCGACGACGGCGGGCGCCACCCGGGTCGGCTACGACACCGCGACCGACCTCGCGCTGTCGATCCGCCGCGCCCTCGAGGAGTCCTCGACGCCGGCGTACGTCTACGCCTACGAGCCGACGATCGACGCCGTCTCCCACGCCGAGGGGACCGGCACCGAGCGCTACCGACAGCACCTCGAGGCGATCCTCGAACGCTTGCAGTACGAACTGGTCGAGTCGCTCGACCCCGATCTTGCGGAGCGAACGCTGCTGGTGGTGACGGCCGACCACGGGATCGTCGACACCGCGCCCGACGAGAACGTCCTGATGAGTGACTGGGAGGCGTGGCCGGCGCTGCGGGAGACGTTCCGCCGCGACGGGACGGGCGAGCCGCGATTGCCGACCGGCAGCCCGCGCAACGTCCACTTCCACGTGCGACCGGAGCGCCTCGAGAAGGCTCGCCGGATCGTCGACTCGGCTCTGGACGGACGCACGTTCACCCGCGAGGCGGCCCTCGAGCGCGGGCTGTTCGGCCCCGGCGAGCCGTCCGCGCTGTTCGACCGGCGCTGCGGCGATCTGCTCGCCGTCCACCGGAACCGCGGACTGTGGTGGTCGGAGATGGATTCGATCGGGATGCACGGCGGGCTCACCGATGGGGAGATGCTGGTTCCGCTGGCCGCGGCGCGTCTGGACTCACTGCAAGCGGAGTAGTCCGGGGAGAAGACATATACGTTCACTGTCCCGTACCCCGAGCATGAGCCTTCCCGGCACGACCGACGTCCCGCCGGCCCTCGGAAACTTCCTCTATCTCGTCGGCGCGTTCCTCCTCACCGGAATCGCGACGCTGACGGTCGTCGGTCTCACGGGCCTCGAGGGAGTCGCCGCCTACGCGGTCGCGGTCGCTTCGTTCGTCGCCGTCTTCGTCGGACTGCTCGCCGCGTACGATCGCTACTATCTCGTCGAGTGAGAGAAACCGAACGGAAGGCTACAGCGGCGACCGCTCGACCGGTTCGGCCCCGATAACCCCGATCGCGTAGCTCGCGACCTCCTCCTCGAGCGTCATCACGCTGAACGACCACTCCTCCTCGTCGGCCAGCTCGGACGTGCTCGTCGTGGCCTCGTCGATCCGCTCGCCGTCGGCGTCGTGGAAGACGATACCCACTTGCACGGACCGGACGTCCTCGCCCGACTCGTTGACGACGAGCCCTTCGACCGAGCCCGAGAGGTCGTCCTCGACGAGTTCGTGTTCTTCGATCACGAGCCCCTCGATTGGGGATCCTTCCTCGATGCGCTCCTCGAGATCGTCATCACCCTCGTCGTCGGTCTCCTCCGTATCGTCCTCGCTCTCGTCGTCAGTGTCTTCGTCTTCGTCCCCGTTCCCGCCGTTTTCGCCGTTCGTCTCGTCGTCGGTCCCGACTTCGGCATCGTCCGTCTCGTCTTCGACGTCGTCGTCGCCTTCGTCCCCGTCTTCGGACGCGCATCCGGCGAGGAGCGCCGAGACTGTAATGCCTGATCCAAGTAGCACCGTTCGTCTGTGCATGCGAAAGCGTATCCCGTTCGTCGAGTTGAGTATAGGCTACCTATCCGTGGGTCGAAGACCGGTCGCGAGGCCGTTCGTCGGCGTACGCTGTGCCTATCGTCGCACCGTCCCGAGCGAATCGGTCTTCGTCGCCGCGCTCGAGCCGACCCGGCGGTTTTCGTCCGCAGTAGGCGTCGCCTTCAGATCGTTCGCGACTGCTCACCGAAGCGCGACGAGCAACAGGCAACACACCGACACGACGACCGAAGCGAGAGCGATCAGCGAGAGAACCGACTGCACCATCACGTCCTCGACCACGATCAGCCCCGCGACCGCGGTGATCCCGACCGCCGCGAGGAGCCAGACCGCGAACAGCTCGCGTCCTATCCCTCCCGTCTCGACGGACCGTGGTGAGCGACCCTGGCGTCGTCGGAGCGTTCGGAGCGCGTGAAATTGCCCGTCTCTGGAACTCCGGAGGAGCGATCGCTTCAGTTGCCGCCAGACGTCGATGGTTTCGGCCGAGATTTGGTGGCCGTACAGGACCAGGTAGTCGTACTCCTGAAGCAGCGACCGAAGCTGTTTGTGCATCCACTCCCTGGACCGTCTGGTCAGGTTGTGAACGATCTTCACGCCGATTCGTCCGTTGACGACGATATCGCAGTACCCGGTCCGTTTCGGCCGCAAGACCGAGTCGGCCGCGTTCGGGTGTCCCGCAGCACGGAGGTCGCGTCTGATCGAGCGCCGAAGGGATCGCTCGGCGATCCGCTCCGACTTCTTCTCGCTCCCGTCGATCCACCGTCTGAGAGCCAGAAGCACGTGCCAGTAGACGTGTTCGGTCTCCCGATCCGTGTCCGTTGTTCGTTCGTTCAGCCGAGCCTCAATCGCGGCGCACTCGTCGGTTCCCCTCGAGAGCCCTCCCTCTCCGACGGGTCCCGAAGGTAGCCGACTCATACTCTAAATTCACTCTCGATTCATATATTCTCTCTGGTACGTTTGCCGCCCAGTCCGTCGGCGTTGACAGTGTCGGTTTCCCTTGTCAGACAATGGGGGTACTTGCCACACTCGCGCGCCAGCGAACCGACTTCGCTCGGTACGGGGCCTTCGGCCACCGGCCCTGATCTGCTAATCATGCACCCATAAGTACGCGCGCCACCGAGAGGCTGGCAATGAACGGCAACCGTTTCGGTCGCCTCTTCCAGGTGACCACGTTCGGCGAGAGCCACGGGGAGGCGATGGGCTGTACCGTCTCGGGCTGTCCCGCTGGCCTCGAGCTCTCCGAGGAGGACATCCAGGCCGACCTCGATCGACGCAAACCGGGCCAGTCGATGATCACGACCAGCCGCGGCGAGCCCGACGACGTCTCGATCAAGTCGGGGATCCAGGACGGCTACACCACGGGGACGCCGATCGGCATGGTGATCCAGAACAAGGACGCCCGCTCGGGGAAGTACGAACCCTTCATCACCGCGCCGCGGCCCTCCCACGGCGACTTCACGTACTCCGCGAAGTTCGGCACGCGCAACTGGGGCGGCGGCGGGCGCTCCTCGGCCCGCGAGACGGTCAACTGGGTCGCCGCGGGCGCCATCGCGAAGAAACTGCTCGCCCGCGAGGGGATCGAACTCAAGGCCCACGTGAACCAGATCGGCGACGTCGAGGCGCCCGAGGTGAGCTTCGAGGAGATCAAAGCACACAGCGAGGAGAACGACGTCCGCTGTGCCCACCCCGAGACCGCCCAGGAGATGCAGGAGCTGATCGAGGAGTACCAGGACGAGGGCGACTCGATCGGCGGCTCGATCTACTTCGAAGCGCAGGGGGTTCCGGTCGGCCTCGGCGCGCCCCGCTTTGACTCCCTCTCGGCTCGACTCGGGCAGGCGATGATGGCGGTGCCGGCGACGACGGCCTTCGAGTTCGGACTCGGCACCGAGGCCGCCGAGTGGACGGGCAAGGACCGCAACGACGACTGGGAGTTCGATTCCGAGGGGAACCCGACCCCCGTCGAGAACGACCACGGCGGGATCCAGGGCGGCATCTCGAGTGGCGAGCCGATCTACGGCGAAGTGACGCTTCACGCCCCGACCTCGATCCCCAAGAGCCAGCAGACGGCCGACTGGGAAACGGGCGAACTCAAGGAGGAGCAGGTCATCGGCCGCCACGACCCCGTTTTGCCGCCCCGCGGCGTCCCCGTCGTCGAGGCGATGCTCGCGCTGACGCTCGTGGACTTCATGCTGCTCTCCGGTCGCCTGAACCCCGACCGGGTCGACGACCAGCCCGGCGAGTACGACACGGAGTACCACCCGAGCAGTCCGCGCAACGAGTAGCTCGAGAACTCCTCGCCGGTCGGCGGTCGACCGCTGCCGGGAGCAGCACTCGCTTCCACCGATCTTTGCAGACCGCTTTCCAGCAGTGTCTCCGATCCGAACATCCCCGTTGTACCTTCTCGTGGTAGGTGCTAGCACTTATTGTGGATGTTGTGTTACCCTCACACGTCATGGGAGGACTTGACATAGAGACCGAAGAGGGACGACGGGAGGCGTTGCGCCGGATGCTGACGATCCGAGCGTTCGACAGCGAGGCTGGGGACCGCTTCGCGGACGGCGAGATCCCCGGCTTCGTCCACCTCTACATCGGCGAGGAGGCGGTCGGCGTCGGCACCTGCGCCTCGCTCGAGGACGACGACTACATCGCGAGTACACACCGCGGCCACGGCCACTGCATCGCGAAGGGACTGGATCCGAAGTACATGATGGCCGAGCTGTACGGCAAGGCCGAGGGCTATTGTAACGGCAAGGGCGGGTCGATGCACATCGCCGACGTCGACGCGGGGATGCTCGGCGCGAACGGCATCGTCGGCGCAGGACCACCACTGGCCACCGGCGCGGCGCTGTCGATCGACTACCAGGACCGCGACCAGGTCGCGGTCGGCTTCCTCGGCGACGGCGCGGTTGCCCAGGGCCAGGTCCACGAGGCGATCAACCTCGCGGCGACGTGGGATCTGCCGGCGATCTTCGTGATCGAGAACAACCAGTACGGCGAGGGAACGCCCGTCGAGGAACAGCACAACGTCGACAACCTGAGCGACACCGCCCAGGCCCACGACATCCCCGGACTGACCGTCGACGGGATGGACATTACCGCGGTCGCGGAGGCCGTCGGCGAGGCTCGAGCTCGCGCCAGGGCCGGTGACGGGCCGACGCTGGTCGAGGCCGAGACCTACCGCTACCGGGGCCACTACGAGGGCGACGAGGAGCCCTACCGCGACGAGGACGAACTCGAGCGCTGGAAGGCGCGGGATCCGATCGACTCCTTCAAGCAGCGGCTGATCGATCGGGGCGAGCTCACCGCCGAGGAGTTCGACGAGCTCGAGCGCGAGATCGAGGCCGAGATCGATGCGGCGGTCGACTACGCCCGGGATGCGGAGCCGCCGGCGCCACACGAGGCCTACGACGACATGTTCGCCGAGACGCCCCCCGAGATCGAGCGCTTTGCGACTGCCGCGCGGACCAGCACCGATGGTGGCCATCCCGGAGGTGAGCGACGATGACGGCCCAGGCCGAACACGAACTCGAGACCGAGACCGAGACGATGACCGTGCGGGAAGCGATCCGGCAGGGGCTGCGCGAGGAACTCGAGCGCGACGAGGACGTCTACGTCATGGGCGAGGACGTCGGCCTCTTCGGGGGCGTTCTCGAGGTGACGAGCGGACTGTACGACGAGTTCGGCGGCGAGCGCGTGCGGGATACGCCGATCAGCGAGGCCGGCTTTATGGGTGCTGCGACGGGCGCGGCCGCGACGGGCACCCGTCCGGTCGTCGAGCTCATGTTCTCCGACTTCGCGGGGGTCTCGATGGAGCAGATCATGAACCAGATGGCGAAGATGCGCTACATGTTTGGCGGAAAAGCCGAAATGCCCGTCACCGTTCGCACCACCGAGGGCGGCGGTATGGGTGCCGCCAGCCAGCACTCGGGGACCATCCACACCTGGATGGCCCACTTCCCCGGGCTGATGGCCGTCGCCCCCGGCACCGCCGCGAGCGCGAAGGGGCTGACCAAGGCTGCGATCCGGTCGGACGACCCCGTCTTCGTCTTCGAGAACAAGATGATCTACGAGCAGGAGGGCGCGGTGCCGACCGACGAGGACTTCACGATTCCGCTGGGCGAGGCCGCGATCGAGCGCGAGGGCGACGACGTTACCGTCGTCGCCACCCAGCGGCTGGTCGGCGAGTCGCTCCAGACCGCCGAAAGCCTGGCCGAGGCCGGCGTCGAGGCCGAGGTGATCGACGCCCGATCGCTGTACCCCCTCGACACCGAGACGATCGTCGAGAGCGTCCGGAAGACGGGGCGGCTCATCGTCGCCGACGAGAGCCCGCTGTCCTACGGCACCCACGCCGAAATCGTCGCCCGCGTCCAGGAGGAGGCGTTCTTCAGCCTCGACGCGCCGATCCAGCGGGTCGGCACGCCCGACACGCACATGCCGTTTAGCACGCCCCTCGAGCAGGAGGTCCTGCCCGACGGCGACGACGTCCGCGAGGCAGTCGAGCGGGTGACGTAGTGGCCCGCATCGGACTGGTCGTCAACCCCGCCGCCGGGCGCGACATCCGGCGACTCACCGGCGGCGCCAGCGTCGTCGACGACTACGCGAAACGGCGGGTCGCCGACTGCGTCCTCGAGGGACTGACCGCGGTTGCCGACCCTCCGGCCGTCGGCGTTATGCCGGACCGCGCGGGGATCGCCGACCACGTTCTCGAGGAAGCCCCCGAGGAACTCGCGGCCGACGTTCTCGAGATCGCGGTCGAGAACACGGCGACCGACACGCGACGGGCTGCGGCCCGGTTCCGCGAGCAGGAGGTCGGCGCCGTCGTCGTCCTCGGCGGGGACGGGACGACCCGCGACGTCGCCAGCGAGGTCGGCTCGGTTCCGGTCGTCGCCGTCTCTACAGGGACGAACAACGTCGTTCCCTCGGCTGTCGACGGCACCGTCGCAGGCGTCGCCGCGGCGCTTGTCGCGACGGGCGCCGTCCCGGCTGCCGACGTCGTCGAACGACACGGACGGATCGAGGCTCGAGCCGAGACTCCGAACGGCGAGAAGCGACTTACTGCACTGGCAGCGGCCGAGGTCTCCTCCCGGTCGTTCATCGGCTCCAGGGCGCTGCTCGATCCCGATGACCTTCTCGGGGGCGTGGTCTCGAGAGCCCACCCGGGCGACATCGGGCTCCCCGCGGTCGCCGGGGCGCTCGAGCCTATCGCACCCGACGGATCGGGTGGCGTCGCCCTGCGGCTGACCGATCCCGACGACGCCCCACGGACCGCTCGAGCGGTGCTCGCACCCGGCGTCGTGGCGACCGTCGGTATCGAGTCGTGCGAACGAGTCGACCCCGACGAGCCGGTCGCGTTCGAGGTCCCGGACGGCGTCGTCGGCGCCGACGGCGAGCGCGAACTCGAGCTCACCGACGCGACCGTCGAGTTCCGGGTTCGCTCGGACGGCCCGCGGCTCGTCGACGTCGATGCGACGCTCTCGGCCGGGGCTGAAACGAGCGCGTTCGCGCTCGAGGCGGTCGACGCGTCGCCGGCGCCGGAGGACTGAGACGGCGGCGGCGCGCGCCCAAAACGCTATTTCGCCGGCTGTCGACGGCACGATATGGTTGGTGAAAACATACCACAGATCGATGTCGAGCTTCCCGAACTCTCGCAGGTCGCGTTCGTCGTCGAGGACATCGAGGACGGGATGGACCGTTTCGGCGGACTGCTCGGGATCGGCCCCTGGGAGATCCACCGGTTCGAGCCGCCCGCGATGACCGACCGGACCTTCCGGGGCGAGGACGGCGAGTTCTCGATGCTGCTCGCGCTCGCACAGCTCGGCGACACGATGATCGAGCTGATCGAACCGCTCGAGGGTCCCAGCATCTACACCGAACACCTCGAGGAACACGGCGAGGGACTCCACCACGTCGCCTGCTTCGCGTTCGAGGATCCCTACGCCGTCGTCGAGGCGTTCGAGGACGCGGACATGCCGGTGCTTCAGAGCGGGAACTACGAGGGCGTCGAGTTCTGGTACTTCGATACGGCCGACGACCTCAACGGGACGATCTTCGAAACCGCGGCGAACGTCGAGTTGCTCCCCGAGCCCGACTCGACGTACCCGGAGTGAGCGGGTTCCTCAGATCCGCTCCCAGGAGAGCTCGAGCACCAGGTCCTCCCGGAGCAGCTGCGAGACGTGACAGCCCCGCTCGCCGAGGTCGACGATCCGCTCGAGCGTGTCGTCGTCGGCGTCGCTCTCGAGACGGATCGTCGCGGCAATCCGCTCGACGGCGCCGTGTTCGGGCTCGGCGTCGGTCGTGACGTCGATCTCGCCGACCGCGGCGTCGCGTTTTTCGGCCTGGAACCGGACCGAGAGCGAGAGACAGGCCCCGAATCCGCCGAGGAAGACGTCAACGGGCGTCGGTCCAGTCTCCGTCCCGCCGGCGTCCTCGGGCTCGTCGTAGGGCCACTCGAACGAGCCCGCCTCGATCGTACCGGCCATCCCCTCGGGGTTCGAGGCGCTGACGGTCCGATCGGGCATCTCCGTTTCGGCCGTGCCCGCTCGCTCGCCGGCCGCAGCGCCGACCCCGTCGGGCAGCAGCGCCCACGGCTCCTCGACGCGCTCGATCAGCGTCTCGAGGAACCTGGCGGCGTCGGCGCCGTCGACGACCCGGTGGTCGAAGGAGAGATCGAACGGGAGGTGACGTCGCCACTCGACGCCGTCGTCGGGACCTCGCGTCGGTCGCTCGGCGACGGCGTCGATCCCGAGGATCGCGACCTGTGGCGGGTTGATGATCGGGTCGAACGACTCGACCCCGAGAACGCCGAGGTTCGTCACCGTGAACGTCCCGCCCCGCAGGTCGTCCATCGTGTACTCGCCCTCGAGGGCGGCCCCGACGAGCTCGCGGCGCTCGCGCGCGACCGCCTCGAGCGACTTCTCGTCGACGTCACGGAGCACGGGGGCGATGAGCCCCTGCTCGACGTCGACGGCGACGCCGAGGTTGTGTTCGTTCCAGAGCCGGTGGGTATCGTCCTCGAAGGTCGCGTTGAACTCGGGGTGGTCCTCGAGCGCCGCCGAGATCGCGAGCAGGAGGACGTCCTGGACTGAGACGTCGGCCTCGAGGGCGTCGTCCGCGGCGTCGACGGCGCCGAACAGCGCCTCGGCGTCGGCCTCGCGGTGGGTCGTGACGTGGACGGCCTCGCGGTAGCTCTCGCCGAGCCGCGAGGCGATCGTTCGGCGCATCCCGTCGAACGGGCGCTCCTCGAGGAGGCTGCGTCCGGCGTCGTCGACCGACTCGGCCGCTTCCTCGACGTCCTCCTCGGTGACTGACCCCTGGTAGCCCGTCCCTTCGACGGTCGCGAGGTCGACGCCCAGCTCCTCGGCGCGCTTGCGGGCCCGCGGGGAGGCCTGGACGTCGGCCGCCGACTCGTCGGCGTCGGCCGCCCGTTCGACGTCGTCCTCCGTGATCGCACCCTGATACCCCGTTCCCTCCACGCCTGCGAGGTCGACGCTCAGCTCTTCGGCTCGTTTCCGTGCACGGGGGGAAACCTTGCCCGCGTCGGCGGCTGATTCCGTCGCTGCCTCCGAGGCGGCGCCATCGGTCGCGGCTTCGGCGCTCGAGCCCCCGGGTGCGGCCGAGTTATCCGTCGGTTCGCCACTCCCGTCGACATCCTCGAGCTCCGCGTCGACCTCGGCCTCCAGATCGTCGATCTCGGCGTCCGCGGCGGCGACGATCCCGATCGGAGTCCCCGGGGGCACCGTTTCGCCGGGATCGAGGTAGGTCCGCCGAAGGACGCCGTGTTCCCGGGCCTCGATCTCCCCGATACTCTTCTCGGACTCGACCTCGGCGACGAGTTCGCCCTCCTCGATCGTCTCGCCTTCCTCGACTGCCCACTCGAGGAGCTCTCCGCGTTCCATCTCCAGTCCGAGTTTCGGCATCTTGATAACATACCCCATAGACTCTCCTCTAACGACGAGCGAATAAAGCGTATCGGTCGGGGGACCTCTCGAGAAACGAGTCCCAATCGTCCGGATGCCGGGTGCCGAATCGTTCGCTATCGGTCGGTTTTCTTACTGCTAACCGCGCGAGACTCCCGTCCTAAATTGGATGGTTGTACATTCTTCACGATAGATGCATGACAATCCATAGCAAAGGCTTTAGGCACCGTGAGCCAAAAATCCGGATACGGCTGGCCACCTGGCCACTGATCTCAATGAGCGATGACGAACTCATCTGGCGAGTCTCAGGCGGTTCCGGAGACGGGATCGACTCGACGAGCCAGAACTTCGCGAAGGCGCTGATGCGCTCGGGGCTCGACGTATTTACACACCGCCACTATCCGTCGCGGATCCGCGGTGGCCACACCTACGTCGAGATTCGGGCGGCAGCAGACGAGGTACAGTCACGGGGCGACGGCTACAACTTCCTCCTCGCGCTGGGGGACTCCTTCGCCCGGAATCCACAGGAAGAGGCCTACTACGGCAACGAGGAGATCAAACCTCTCTCGGAGAACTTAGACGAACTCCGTGAGGGCGGCGTCATCGTCTACGACGAGGGGCTGCTCAGCGAGGACGACATCGCCGAGCTCGACCTGGAAGAGCGCGCCGAGGAGAACGACTGGCACGTCTACCCGGTCGACCTGCGCGGTCTCGCCAAGGAACACGGCCGCGAGGTCATGCGCAACACCGCCGGCGTCGGCATCACGGCCGGACTGCTCGATATGCAACTCGAGCACATCGAGGACCTGATGTCCGACGCGATGGGCGGGGACATCCTCGAGGCGAACCTCGAGATCCTCCACGAGGCCTACGAGATGGTCGACGAGGAGTTCGAGACGACCCACGATCTCCGCGTCCCGACGGGCGAACACGACACCGAGCAGGCGCTGCTGTCGGGGTCGAACGCGATCGCTTACGGCGCCATCGACGGCGGCTGTCGCTTCATCGCGGGCTACCCGATGACGCCGTGGACGGACGTGTTCACCATCCTCAGCCAGAACTTCCCCGACATCGGGGGGGTCTCCGAGCAGGTCGAAGACGAGATCGCCGCGGCCGCGCTCGCGGTCGGCGCGAGCCACGCCGGCGCGAAGGCCATGTCCGGCTCTTCGGGCGGTGGCTTCGCGCTGATGAGCGAACCGCTCGGCCTCGCGGAGATGACCGAGACGCCGCTCGTGCTCGTCGAGTCGATGCGCGCCGGTCCTTCGACCGGGATGCCGACGAAACCCGAACAGGGCGACCTCGAGTTCGTCCTCTACACGAGCCAGGGCGACTCCTCGCGGGTCGTCTTCGCGCCCGGCACCATCGAGGAGGCCTACGAGCAGACGCGACTGGCCTTCCACATCGCCTGGGAGTACCAGATCCCGACGATCCTCATCTACGACCAGAAGCTCTCCGGCGAGAACAAGAACGTCGACGTCGAGTTCTTCGACCGCGAGCCCGAACCGGGGCTGGGCACGACGCTCACCGAGGAGGAACTCAAGGAGGCCGCACACGACAACTCCGGCAAGTTCGAGCGCTTCGGCTACGAGGACAACGAGAAGAACGTCAGCAAGCGTTCGCTGCCCGGCCAGAAGGGCGGGCGCTACCTCGCGACCGGGAACGAGCACTCGCCCGTCGGGCACATCAGCGAGGATCCGGACAACCGGGTCTACCAGATGACCCGCCGCATCGAGAAGCTCGACTCGATCCGCGAGGAGCTCGACGAGGAACACGACTCCAACCAGACCTACTTCGGCGACGAGACGGCCGAGTACGGCATCATCACCTGGGGCTCGAGCCAGGGCGCCGTCGTCGAGGCCGTCGAACGGCTGAACGATAACGGTCACTCGGTAAAGGGTATCAGCGTCTCCGACATGATGCCGTTCGCCGAGGCCGAAGTGACGGAGTTCTTAGAGAGCGTCGACGAGGCGATGGTCGTCGAGATGAACGCCACCGCCCAGTTCCGCGGGCTGATCCAGAAGGAACTCGGTCGCTTCGGCGAGAAGATGACGAGCCTCCTGAAGTACAACGGGAACCCGTTCGAGCCGGCGGAGATCGTCGAGGGCTACGAGGTCAACGTCGCCGACGAGGACCGCGAACCGTCCGCACAGGTACGAATCGAACCCGCTGCAGGTGACTAATCCATGAGTGCATTCAACGCAATCGGTGAGGAACGAGAGATCGACCGGGACGAGTTCACGCCCGGCGTCGAACCGCAGCCGACCTGGTGTCCTGGCTGTGGCGACTTCGGCGTCCTGAAGTCGCTGAAACAGGCCCTCCCGGAGGTCGGCAAGACCCCCGAGGAGGTCCTGACGGTCACCGGGATCGGCTGTTCGGGCAAGCTGAACAGCTACCTCGACACGTACGGCTTCCACACGATCCACGGGCGCTCGCTGCCCGTGGCTCGTGCGGCGAAGCTCGCGAACCCCGAACTCGAGGTCATCGCGGCCGGCGGCGACGGCGACGGCTACGGGATCGGCGGCAATCACTGGATCCACACGGCCCGCGAGAACCACGACATCACGTACATCGTGTTCAACAACGAAATCTTCGGGCTGACGAAGGGCCAGACCTCGCCCACGAGTCCGAAGGGCCACAAGTCCAAGACCCAGCCCTCCGGCAGCGCGAAGACGCCGCTGCGGCCGCTGTCGACGTCGCTGACCGCCGGCGCGACCTACGTCGCCCGCACCGCCGCGGTCAACCCCAACCAGGCCAAGGAGATCATCAAGGAGGCCATCGAGCACGACGGCTTCGCTCACGTCGACTTCCTGACCCAGTGTCCGACCTGGAACAAGGACGCCCGACAGTACGTCCCCTACGTCGACGTCCAGGAGTCCGACGACTACGAGTTCGACGTCAACGATCGGGCGGAGGCCGCCGAGATGATGCGCGAGACCGAGGACGTCCTCAACGAGGGTACCGTCCTTACCGGTCGGTACTACGTCGACGACGAGAGCCCCTCCTACACCCAGGAGAAGAAGGCCGTCGGCGAGATGCCGGAACAGCCGGTCGCCGAGCGCTACTTCGACGAGGACGCCGAGTGGGAGCGCAGCTACGACCTGCTCGAGCGCCACACGTAACGACGACCTCGAGCGATCTTTTTCGCGGCCGTCGCCCGAACCGATAGCGTCGGTATTCCTCAAGTGGATATCTTCGGTGTGAATCGAGATTGACGGGTAGAGAGTGGAAACCGCCAGACAGAACGGCAGGATCGTCGCGTTCGGGGCGGCGCTGGCCGCGATCGGCACGGGGCTGTTCCTGCTCGAGACGATCCTCGCGTCGGTTTGACCGCACCTCCGTCCCGTTTCGGCCCGCTTACTCCGCCGTGGCGTCGTCGTCCGCGTCGTACCCCCACCCCTGCGCGAACCGCTTCGTGAGCGAACTCAGGACCAGCAGGGCCACGAGCAGGCCGCCGAACGCCGTCGAGGAGAACCCGTACAGCAGCTGGTGGGCGCCGTAGGCGATGGTCACCAGCCCCATCAGCAGGGCCGTCGTCCCGGCTCGCCGCGAGACGTAGTCGGGATCGACGGCCTCGTCGTAGTGGACGTGGAGATCCGCCCGCCCGCCGAACGCGATCAGGACGGCGGGCGCGAGGATGACGAGCCCGCAGCCGATCCAGAACAGCCCGAGCAAGACGTTCGCGTCGACCATCGGCGGGTGTCGGCGGAGCGAGCGAATAAAACCGACGATCTCCTTGCCCTCGACGGCGACCGAAAACGGACCTTCACTCACGGCAGCCGACGTTTTCGAATACAAAAGTTATTTTCCGTCCGGAGCAAAACTGTACCGTATGAGCACGCAAGCGACGGAAGACCGCATCCTTGCGGTTCTCGAGGAGGACGCGCAGGCGTCTTACGCCGAAATCGCCGACCGCGCGGACGTCTCGAAGCCGACGGTCCGAAAGTACATCAACCAGCTCGAGGAGGAGGGGGTCATCGTCGGCTACTCGGCCGACGTCGACCCGAAGAAGCTCTCGAGCCAGACGATCGCGCTGGTCGGACTGGACGTCGCCAGCGAGCGCTACGTCGAGGCGACGAAGGCGATCAAGGAACTCGAGGAGGTCGAGGCGCTGTACAGCTCCAGCGGCGACCACATGCTGATGGCCGAGGTGCGAGCCGAGGACGGCGACGCGCTCGGCGAGATCATCTCCGAAGGACTGCTCGAGATCGAGGGCGTCACGGCCGCCCACCCCTCGTTTCTCCAGGAACGACTGAAGTAACGCCCGCCGTCCGCCGCCGGCTCCGTCGCTTCTCGTCGCCGTCCCTGCTGCGTTTTCCCGGCCCACTCTCCCGGCGGATCCATACGCGCTCGGTCCGTAGCCGTCCCCGTGACCGAGACGATACTGCTCGATATGGACGGCGTCGTCCTCGAGGGACCGGGGACGCCGCAGTCGGTCTACGACCGCGCGGCCGACGCCGCGGCCGCCGAGCTGGACCTCGAGCCGACGGACCGACAGCGCCGCGAGCTCCGGAGCCACGGCTACGAGACCGTCGCATCGGCCTGTTCAGCGCTCGGTGCGGACCCTCGAGAGTTCTGGCGCCGGAAGGAGGACGAGGCCTCCCGGCTCGCGGCCGAGCGGATCCGCTCCGGCGAGCGGGGGATCTACGGGGACATCGCGGCCCTGGAGTCGCTCGCCGAACGGGCGACGCTCGCGCTCGTCAGCAACAACCGCCACGAGACCGCCCGGTTCGTCGCCGACTTCCTTTCGGTGCCGTTCGCGGCCGCAAGGGGGCGGCCGCCGACGCCCGAGGGGTTCCGTCGGCGCAAGCCCGATCCCCACCTTCTCCGCGAGACGCTCGAGGAACTACGCGTCGAGGACGGGCTGTACGTCGGCGACCGCGAGACCGACGTCGTCGCCGCCGAGAGGGTCGGCCTCGAGTCGGCCTACCTCAGACGATCGCATAACGCCAACGCGGCGCTTCCTGAGGGTGCAACCTACGAACTCGAGGGGCTCGACGAGCTACTCGACGTCCTCGAGAAGCGGTAAGCGGGTGCCGATAGGCGGGCGCTTTTGCCCTCGAGGGGTCTACCGACGGTCATGGTCACCTACGAGCGCCAGACCCGAGTCGACGCCCCGCTCGAGGACGTCTGGGAGTTCTACTCGCGAGTGTCGGGTCTCGAGGCGGTGACGCCCGCGTGGATGGGACTGGCCGTCGAGTCGGTCGTCGGCCCCGACGGGGAGCCCGACCCGGACGTCCTCGAGGCCGGCTCGGAGGTGACGCTGTCGACTCGCCCGTTCGACGTGGGGCCCCGCCAGCGGTGGACGTCGGTGATCACCGAGCGCGAGCGAACCGACGGGACGGCCTACTTCCGCGACGAGATGACCGACGGCCCCTTCGAGCGCTGGGTTCACACCCACGCCTTCTACGGCGACGGCGACGAGACGGTCCTGCGGGATCGCGTCGAGTACGAGCTGCCGTTCGGCCCACTGGGCAGGGTAGCGACGCCGTTCTCGCGGATCGGCTTCGAGACGATGTTCCGGGCTCGCCACCGGCTGACGAAGGAGAACCTCGAGTGAGCGAATCGACGGACGAACCACGTCTGTTTTGATCGCGGCGTCGCTACCTTCCCGCATGAGTGCACACGATCGTCGACCGCTCGCCCGACGGCGACTCCTGGGCGCACTGGGCGCGGGCGCCTGTGTCGCCGTTGCGGGCTGTCTCGACGGTGACGGTGCGGACGACGACGCCGACGAAGACGGGAACGGTGACGACGGCGGCGCGAACGGCGACGACGACGGCGAACACCAGAACGCGCCCCACCTCGAGGAGTCCGGCGACGAGCCCCTCGAGTTCGAGCGGGATCAGAACTGCGTCGTCTGCTCGATGACGCCAACGGACTACCCCGACTGGCACAGCCAGCTCGCCCACGAGAGCGAGGAGCGAGCAATCTTCTGTTCCTCGGGCTGTATGACCGCCTATCTCGCGGACGTCCCGGTCGACTCGGAGATCGTCGGCGCCTGGACGGTCGACTACGAGACCGGCGAGCTGATCGACGCGCTCGAGGCCCACTTCGTGATGGTCACCGACGAGGACGGCGTCGACGACGAGGTGATGGGGCTCAATCCCCGCGCGTTCGCCGACGAGGGCGACGCCCTCGACTACCTCGAGGAGTGGGACGCCGAGGACCTCACGGAGGACGATATCGTCGGTTTCGAGGAGATCGACGCCGACGTCGCCTCCCACTACCGGGACGGTCGGTTCCCCGAGGAGTAGGTTTGTTTCGGCGGGCTGGCACCGGTCTGCTTGACCGGCTACCGGAACTCGTTTGTTCCGGTCACGTATTGTGACACGACGTGAACGCCGCCGACCTCGAGGTCACGCCGCTGGCCGCGCTGGGATTCGCCGTCTTCGCCGCCAGCACGAGCGCCATCCTGGTGCGCTGGAGCGCGGCCCCGAGTTCAGTCGCGGCCCTCTACCGCGTGCTGTTCACGACGGCGATCGTCGCGCCGATCGCGCTGGTGTGGTACCGCGACGAGTTCGCCCGACTCTCCGGACGGGACCTCGCGTTCGCGGTCATCGCCGGAATCGCCCTCGCGGTCCACTTCGCGGCCTGGTTCGAGAGCCTCAATCACACGAGCGTCGCCGCCAGCGTCACGCTGGTTCAGACCCAGCCGATCTTCGTCGCCCTCGGCGCGGCGCTGGTGCTGGGCGAGCACGTCAACCGCGAGACGGTCGTCGGCATCGTCGTCGCCCTGATCGGAGCGACCGCGATGTCGCTCGGCGACGCCGGCGAGGCGCCGATCTCGGACGCGACGATGTACGGCAACGCCCTCGCGGTCCTGGGGGCGGTCACCGTCGCGGGCTACGTGCTCGCGGGGCGGTCGATCCGCCAGCGCGTCTCGCTGTTTCCCTACGTGACCGTCGTCTACGCGGCCTGTACGCTCACGCTGTTCGTCCTCGTCGGCGCGCAGGGCCACGCCTACCTCGCCTACCCTCCTCGGGAGTGGCTGCTCTTTCTCGGAATGGCGATCGGGCCGGGGATCTTCGGACACACGATCGTCAACTGGGCGCTGAAACACCTGGAGTCGGTCGTCGTCAGCGTCACCTGGCTGGGCGAACCGGTCGGATCGACCCTGCTGGCACTCGTCCTGCTCGCGGAGGTCCCCGACGCAATCACGGTCGCGGGCGGGCTCGTCGTCCTCGCCGGCATCTACGTGACGACGATCGAGCGCGAGCGCCGGCGCGCCTCGAGCGGCTCGTAGCTCACTCCGAGAGCGTCTCGAGGTAGGCCCTGCCGTCGTCGGTAATCACGTAGACGCCGCCCGAGATCTGCCGGACGTGGCCGTCCGACTGAAGCTCGTAACAGCGTTCGGTGATCGTCACGGGGTGGGTCTCGAACTCGTCGGCTAACGTCACCATCTCGGCCGGCCCCCGCTCGGCAAGCGTGGCTAACAGCGCTTGATCCGAGCATCCTTGCATGTGTGTTAATACCTTACATGCCAATGAGAGATATAAGGATTTCGACGACCGTCGGCCTCTCAGAGGTCGAGGATCGACCGCGCCTCCGCGGGGGTCGCGACGGGACGGCCGAGTTCGTCGGCCACGCGAACGATCCGCTCGACCAGTTGGGCGTTGCTCTCGGCGAGTTCGCCCCGCCGGTAGTAGACGTTGTCCTCGAGGCCGACGCGGACGTGGCCGCCGAAGAGGATTCCCATCGCCGCGAACGGCAGCTGGTGGCGCCCGAAGCCGAGCGTGTTGAACAGCGCGTCGTCGGGCAGGTTGGAGACGGCGGTCAGGAAGTTCCGCGGCGTCGGCGGGGTGAGCGTCCCCGGTCCGAAGATCAGCGTCGCGTAGACGGGATCGGCGAGCTCGCGGCGCTCGAGCAGTCCCAGCACCTCGTTGGCGTGGCCGTCGTTGAACACCTCGAGTTCGGGCTTGATCCCGCGGTCGACCATCTCCTCGTGGAGGGCGTCGACCAACCCGCGCGTGTTCTCGCTGGTGAGGTGGTCGTACCGGTTCAGCGGACCCATGTCGAGCGAGGCCATCTCCGGCGGGGGATCGGTCCGCAGCGGGAGGTGGCGCCGGTCGTCGGGGGCGCCCGTTCCACCGGTCGAGTGCTGGATGACGACGTCGTCGGCGTGTCGCCGAACCGCGTCGTCGATCGCCTGAAAGCGCTCGGTCTCGAAGCTGCGCTCGCCGTTCGGTCGGCGGGCGTGGAGGTGGACGACCGCGGCGCCCGCCTCCTCGGCCGCCGCGGCGGCCCGACCGATCTCCTCGGGCGTCTCCGGGAGGTTCGGGTTCGCCTCCTTCCCGTGGACGCCCCCGGTCAACGCCGCGGTGACGATCAGCGGCTCGCCGGCGAGGTAGTCGTCGTAGCTCATTCGGTCGTCGCCTCCGGATCGCCGACGCCGTCTTCTTCGTCGGTGTCGTCGCGGGCGTGCTCGAGGTAGATCTCGCAGTGGCGCTCGTGTGCGAGTTCGTAACGGTCGTTGCAGATATCGGCGCGCATCGGCTGGACGAACCGGTCGGCGACGGCACAGTACGCTCGCGGCTCGTCGAAGCGCCGGTCGTCGGCTCGGTCGCGGTACTCGAGGTGCGGACAGGTCACCCCCGTCGGTACGTCCCGTTCGATGGTAACTGTTATCACTGGATAGAACTCGGGCGAATCGCGGCGAACCGGACAGAAAGATAGAGAATGACTAGCTAGGTTATCGTCGCGGTCGTCGAAGGGAGAACCGGTGAGTCAACAATGGCGACGAGAGAGGAAACCACAGTCAACGGCGTCGACGTCTCCGCCCTCGAAGGAGCGATGGAGGCGATCGACGACGACGCTGCCGTCGGGGCCTTTACCTTCCGAGCCGAAACCGAGTGGGAGGACGCGCTGAAGGCGACAACGGTCATCGACGAGTTCGATCAGGCGGGAGGGACCGTCCATACACGGGAGTTTACGCTTCAGGGCGACGAGCCGGAGGAGATCCTGGGCGAGCGGACGGGCCCCAACGCAGTCGAGCTACTGCTGGGTGCGCTCGGCTCGTGTCTGACCGTCGGCTACGCGGCCAACGCCGCGGCCATGGGGATCGAACTCGACGACCTCCGGTTCGAGATGAACGGTGACGTGGACCTGCGGGGGTTCCTCGGGCTCGACGAGGACGTCCGTCCCGGCTACGAGTCGATCACCTGTACGACCCACATCGAGGCCGACGCGTCGGAGGAGCGTCTCGAGGAGCTGCGCGAACGCGTCGAGGCGACCTCGCCGCTGATGGATGTCGTCACGAACGAGGTCCCGCTCGTGACGCGGCTCGAAATCGAGTGAGACGCGGTCCGTCCGAGACGGACCGTTTTCGACGACTCTACTCCCGATAACGTTGGCGTCACCCCGTAACACCGGTGTGAGCGAAACGTCTCAAGGCTCGAGCGCCTCCCTCCGGTATGGCACCCGAAACGCCCGGCCTCCACCACGTGACCGCGATCGCGGGCGACCCGCAG
This sequence comes from Natronococcus roseus, assembly GCF_043677095.1. Classification (NCBI taxonomy): domain Archaea; kingdom Methanobacteriati; phylum Methanobacteriota; class Halobacteria; order Halobacteriales; family Natrialbaceae; genus Natronococcus; species Natronococcus roseus. Next base: position 502,055 of record NZ_JBHLJR010000004.1, on the reverse strand, counting down.
CGAAACGCCGACTTCTACGTCGGAACCCTGGGACTGCGCCTCGTCAAGCAGACCGTCAACCACGACGATCCCGGCACCTACCACCTCTACTTCGGCGACGGGGAGGGGACGCCCGGGACGAACATCACGTTCTTCCCGTGGACCGACGAGGGTCGACCCGGACAGTTCGGCGCGGGACAGACGCAGGCGACCGCCTATCGGATTCCGCAGGGGTCGGTCGACTACTGGCGCGACCGCCTCGAGTCGCGGGACGTTGCGGTCGACGTCGAGGATCGATTCGGCGAGACGGTTCTCCAGTTCGAGGACCCGGACGGGATCGGACTCGAGCTGGTGGCCGCGAGCGAGGCGCAACGAGCCTCGGATAGCGCGAGCGGTGACACCGCGAGCGACGAATCGAACGCGACGCCGTGGACCGACGGCCCGGTTCCCGCGGAGCACCAGCTGCGGGGCTTTCACGCCGTGACGCTCGCGGTCGATTCGATCGAGTCGACCGCGGCCGTGCTGACCGACGTCCTGGGGTACGACCTCGAGGACGAAACCGACGGCCGACGGCGCTACCGGAGTGCAGCGGGCGGTCCGGGCTCGATCGTCGATCTCGTCGAGACCGACGTCGGCCGCGGTCGAATGGGCGTCGGGACGGTCCACCACGTCGCGTTCACGGTCGGGGACGTCGAGGAACAGGAGGCGTGGCGCGAGGCGTTCGCCGACCACGGGCTCTCGCCGACCGAAGTGATCGACCGGAAGTACTTCCGCTCGATCTACGTCCGCGAGCCCGGCGGGGTTCTCTTCGAGATGGCGACGACCGGTCCCGGGTTCGCCGTCGACGAGGACCCAGCGGAGCTGGGTTCCGAACTCGTCCTCCCCGACCATCTCGAGGACGAGCGCGAACGGATCGAGGCGCAGTTGCCGCCGTTCGACGACCCGACCGTCGACGCGAGCGGCTGAGCTCGCTCCCTCGGGCCGGCTGACGCCGCTGGTCCTTTTTACTGTGGCCCCATCCTACGGGAAGCCATGACCGCAACCGACGAGACGACGCGCGATCCGGCGTTCCGGTTCGAGTACCACCCGGCGACGATCAGGTTCGGCGCGGGCTGTACCGACGCCCTCGAGAGCGAACTCGAGGAATTGGACCTCGAGCGAGCGCTGGTGGTCTGTGGCTCCACGGTCGGGGACACGCCCGAGGTGATCGACCCCGTTCGCGAGGGGCTCGGCGATCGGCTGGCGGGCGTCTTCGACGAGACGACGCCCGACAAGCGCCTCGGCACGGCGTTCGACGGGCTCGATCGACTCGAGGCCGAAGACGCGGACATCCTCGTCAGCCTCGGCGGCGGGAGCAGCCTCGACGTCGCGAAGGCGGTCAGCGTCCTCGCGGCGAGCGACCGCTCGCGCGATCGGATCGCCGAGGAGTTCGCTCAGACGGGCACGATCGACGTTCCCGACGACGGCTTGGTTCCGATCGTCGCGGTTCCGACGACGCTGGCCGGCGCCGACCTCTCGACGGGCGCCGGGATCACCGCCGCGCCCGACTCGGGACTGGTCGACGAGGAACTCGGGGGCGGCGTCTCCGATTCCGGGCTGATGCCGACCGCGGCGTTCTACGACCCCGAGCTGGTCGCGACGACGCCCGACTCGATTCTCACGGGGTCGGCGATGAACGGCTTCGACAAGGGCCTCGAGACGGTCTACGCCGCCAACGCGTCCCCGGTGACCGACGCGACGGCCAGACACGGCCTCGAGAAGTTCGGGGACGGACTCGAGGCGTTCGGACGGGGCGAGCGCGACGTCGAAACGTTCGAAACCCTGCTCGAGGGCCTGCTCCTCGTTCAGTACGGAATCTCCCGTCCCGACGGGACGACGCTGTCGGTCGTCCACGCCTTCGGCCACGGCCTGCGGGACGCCTACGACCTCCAGCAGGGGGTCGCCCACGCCGTCGTCGTCCCCCACGTCCTGCGCTACCTCTTTGAGCGGGAGGGCGTCGACGCGCGGGCGGGGCTGCTCGCGAGCGCGCTGGGGGTCGGCGATGCCGCCGACCACGGCGCCGCGGTCGTCGACCGGGTCGCCGAACTGCGCGACGAACTCGGGCTGCCGTTCCGCCTGCGGGACCTCGAGCCCGTCGAAGATGACGAGTTCGGCGACGTCGCGGAGGCGATCCTCGCCGACGGCTTCATGGCAAACGCCCCGCCGGGACTCGATCCGACCGCCGAGGAGATCGAGGGCGTGCTCGAGGAGGCGTGGTAGTTCAGCGATAGTCGGTGAGACGGGTTCTCCGTCCGGCTCTAGTTTCGAATCCGAATCGTCCGGATCGTGCGGATCCTCACGCGGTCGGTTCCCTCTGTTCGCAGGGGGGCTATTTGTCGATCGGAGTCGACGATTGGGACGATGGCTACCGAGGCTACGTTCACGGTTCCATCGCACCAGTTTCCCCTGGGAACTGTATTCGAGCAGTTACCGGACGTGACGGTCACGCTGGAGCGGATTATCCCGGCGCAGGACGTGGTGGTACCCTACTTCTGGGTGCGAGGGACCGTCGTCGACGACATCGAGGGAGCGTTTCTCGACCACCCCGGAGTGGAAGACGTTCGTCTCGTCGACTCCGTCGCGGACGAGTACTTGCTGCGCGTCGAGTGGACGTTGGAGTACTCCGGCGTTCTGAGCGCGCTGACGGAGACAGAGGTCCCGCTCATCGAAGCCGTCGGGACCGATCAGCAGTGGACGTTCGACGTACGCGATGACGACCGAAGCGACATTGCGGCCTTTCAGCACCGGTGTCAGGAGTTAGACGTTCCGATCACGTTGACGAAGCTCCACGCACTCACCCCGCTCGAGACGGAGACCGAAGCGGCGCTCACCGACACCCAACAGGAGGCGCTGGTCCTCGCCTACGATCGCGGCTACTTCGAATTACCGCGCGAGGTGACGATGGAAGATATCGGCGACGAGCTCGGCATCTCTCAGCAAGCCGTCGCATCCCGACTCCGACGCGGAATCAAGCATATCCTGGGAACTACGATTCCCGAAACGGAGCGACTCCACCGATAGATCACTTAATGGGTTTTGTATAACACCAAGCTACCTTGACTGCGCTGGTCGTTGCAGTGGGGGAACAGAATGCCCGACGGCAAACGCGAACGGATACTCGCCGAATGTCTCGCCTGCAGGTCAGTGTACGCCGCTCAAAAATGGGCTGACGGAACGATCAAGCCGATCGGAGCGAAAAACGGCTGTCGATGCGGCTCGACGGAGTTTCGAGCGCTCGAGGATCCGGCTCCCGCTGACCTTCACGAGGAGCACCCGATCGGCGAGTGAGGCGGCTCTCTTATAGAACGCTTCTCGTGCCATCGAGGTGATAGATACAGGCGGACGACGTATCATTCGGCTCATCCACTTGGTCTGCGGTGGCGCGCACTGTCGGCCGTCCGAACGCCAGTGAAGGCGGTCGACGATGTTGTGCGAGGGATGAGCGAGGGAGCGACGCGACCGAGCGAATCGGCTGGGGAGGGTGTGGCGATCCCCTGTGTTCGTGCGAGCAGGATCTGCGTCCGTAGAGGTTACCACGAAAGCCCCTGGACCGCTCGAGGGCTGTGGCTCGCTGCGCGCTTCCCTCGCTCCGCTCAGTCCAGTGCTTGCTTCGCCTCACTTCTCGAGCGGTCCAGCCCCTTTCAGTCCCACCCAGTAGCGGTTGGCCGATACTGCAGGCTCATTGCCGGACGGTCCACACGCACTCGCGCACTCACTACGTAACGAACCGACCAGTTCAGATTCACGTCGGATAGTGAATAACGAAACCGCGCTACTATCCACTGTTAAAAAGATGCTCTGACGCTATCTGCTACTATCGCTCGAGGTCGGCCGACGCGGGCGGTTCGACGCCCCGTCGTTGCGGTTCCATTCCCTCGTGGAGCGGCGAGACGAGCCTGAGCAGGGAGACGACGAGTACCGTCGTTCCGGCCGCGAGAACGAACAGGACGGTCGGCTCGGCGAGGTGGACGACCTCGAGGACGGAGAGCCCGAACCCGCCCGTTATCAGCGAGCCGAGCGTCCAGCCGCCGAGCCAGTCGGGGACGGCCTCGAGCAGCCGCTCCCGAAAGAAGGCGGCGTATGCGAACCCGACCCAGACGCCGACCGCGAGCGCGAGCCAGCCGTCGCCGGGCTCGAGTCCGCCCAGATCGGCGGACGCGAACCAGGCGAACAGCGGAAGTCCGACGAGCAGGACGAGGAACTCGCCCGCCCGGCCCGACGGGCTGGTCCAGTCACCGTCCTCGTCCAGAAACGGTTCCAGTAGGACCCGCGTCATTACCCATCGGTTCGACGGCCACGAGGTTGAATGTTTCCCGAGCCGACACGAAACAGATGTTCCGGCACGTCCCTCCGCAAGCGCGGGATACTCCGGCAGGCGGTCCCTCGCTCGAGCCACGATGAGCGAGATGACCGCCCACGTGCTCGAGGAGTACGGCGATCCGAACAACTTCGCGGAGACGACCGTCGAGGTCCCTGATCCCGGCCCGGAGGAGATCCGCGTCGAGGTCGCCGCGACCAGCCTCAACCCGGTCGACTACAAGATCCGGCGGGGCGACCTCGCCGATATCGGCCCCGAGATGCCCGCAATCTTGCACTGCGACGTCTCGGGGGTCGTCGACGCCGTCGGCGAGGACGTCGAGGCCTTCGAGGCGGGCGACGAGGTCTACGGCATGCCCGGCGGCGCGGGCCGACAGGGCGCGCTCGCGGAGTACGTCGTCGGCCACGCGGGAACGTTCGCACACGCCCCCGAAGCGATTTCGCTCGAGGAGAGCGCGGCCCTGCCCGTCGTCGCGCTGACCGCCTGGGAGATGCTCGCGGACAAGACGACCGTCGACATCGACGAGGAGGTGCTGGTCTACGGCGCCAGCGGCGGCGTCGGCCACCTCGGGGTCCAGTTCGCGAAGTGGTTCGGCGCCGAGGTAACCGCGACGGGCTCGAGCGACGAGAAACGAGAGCTGGCGGCGGAGCTGGGCGCCGACGCGACCGTCGACTACACCGAAACCGACGTCGAGCGCTACGTCGAGGAACACGCCAGCGGCGACGGCTTCGACACCGTCTTCGACCCGATCGGCGACGACCACCTCGAGACGGCGTTCGAGGCGGTACGACCGTTCGGGACCGTCGTCACGACCGAGTCGAGCGCGGCCGCGGAGCTCGATCTGTCACCGATGCACATGAACTCGCTCGAGCTCGGCGTCGTGTTGGTGATCCTCCCGGTGATACTCGGCGAGCGCCAGGAACGGATCGGCGAGGAGCTCGCCGATATCGCGGCGCTGGTCGACGACGGCGCGGTCGAACCGCACATCGACGAGCGGTTCGGGTTCGACGCGGTCGCCGACGCCCACCGCCTCGGCGAGGACGGCGACTTCGTCGGGAAGCTGCTGTTGGTCAACGAGTAAAGCGGTCGTTCCCATTGAACCCCACTGTCAGTCGGGAGCGACGTAGGCGAGGACGTCCTCGCGCGTGAGTTCGGCGTCCTCGTCGCGTTCGATCGCGACCAGCTCCCCCGCGACGGGGGCGGGGACGTCGACGCTGACCTTCTCGATCTGGATCTCGCAGATCGTCTCGCCGTCGTCGACGCGTCGACCCTCCCGGGCGAACCAGTTGACGACGACGGCCGTCTCGTCGTCCTCGACGTCCTCGGGCCAGACGCCGCTCGCGGCGACGGCGACGCGGTCGTCGGTTCCGCTCATGCGTCGTGTGCGGAGCGAACCGCGCGCTCGATGTCCTCGCCGTCCGGAATGACCTCGTTCTCCATCGGCCGGGCGTAGGGCAGCGGCACGTCCGGAACGGCGACCCGTTCGACCGCCTCGAGGTCGGCGAGCCCCTCCTCGGCGACGCTGGCGATGATCTCGCCGGTGACCCCGTAGGATTGGTAGTCCTCGTCGACGACGATCAGCCGCCCCGTCTTCGCGACCGACTCGCGGATCGTCTCCGTGTCGAGCGGTACCAGGGTCCGGAGGTCGATCACCTCGGCGTCGATCCCGTCCTCGGCGAGGGCGTCGGCGGCCTCAAGCGCCCGGTGAACGTGCAGGCCGAGCGTGACGACGGTGGCGTCCTCGCCCTCGCGCTTGACGTCGGCGCTGCCAAAGGGAATAGTATAATCCTCCTCGGGGACCGGGGTCTTCGGGCCGTCGGGGGCGGGCATCCAGCCGATCCCCATCAGGCGCTTGTGGAAGAGGTAGACGACGGGGTCGTCGTCGCGAACGGCGTTGTGCATCAGCCCCTTGGCGTCGTAGGCCGTCGACGGGACGACGACCTTCATCCCCGGCAGGTGGGCGAAGGTGCCGTACAGCGTCTGGGAGTGCTGGGCGGCGTCGTTGTAGGTGCCCCCGACCGCGGCCGTCAGTACCATCGGGACGTTCACCGCCCCGCCGCTCATGTAGGTGTTTTTCGCCAGCTGGTTGTAGATCTGGTCCATCGCGACGCCGAAGAAGTCGACGAACATCAGCTCCGCGATGGGGCGCATCCCCTCCTGTGCGGCGCCGACGGCCGCCCCGAGGTAGGCAGTCTCGCTGATCGGCACGTCCATGACCCGGTCGTGGCCGAACTCCTCGAGCAGCCCCTCCGTGCTGTCGAAGATGCCGCCGTAGTCGGCGACGTCCTCGCCCATGTAGAACACCTCCTCGTCCTCGCGCATCTCGTGGGCGATCGCCTCGACCATCGCGCGGCTCATCGTCAGTTCGCGTTCGATCACCTGCTGTCGTTCTTGTTGCTCGGACATCAGTCGTCACCTCCGGCGAGTTCGTGGCTCGGTTCCTCTGTCGTCACGCCCGACGGCGGGTTGACGAAGACGTCCTCGTAGGCCGCGTCCGGATCGGGCTCGGGCTGCTCTTTCGCCCACTCGATCGCCTCGTCGACGCGCTCGCGGGCCTCCTCGCGGATCGCCTCGAGCTCGTCGTCCTCGAGACCCTCGCTTCGCAGGTCGTCGGCGAGGCGCTCGATCGAGTCCCGCTGCTCGGCGGCCGCTACGTCCTCGTCGGGCCGGTAGCTCTCGGGGTCGCCCATGAAGTGACCCATCCGTCGGTGGACCTGCACCTCGAGCAGCGTCGGTCCGTTGCCGGCCCGCGCCCGACCGACGGCCTCCTTCGCGGCGTCGTAGACGGCCGTCGCGTCGTCGTAGTCGACGCGGACGCCCGGCATGTCGAACCCCCCCCGCGCGCCGGGAGCCGTCGGCGACGTCGGTGACTCGTTCTTTGGGCATACTGATCGCCCAGTCGTTGTCCTCGACGACGAAGACGACGGGTAGCTGCTGTACCGCAGCCAGGTTCAGCGACTCGAGGAAGGCGCCCTGATTGATCGCCCCCTCGCCGAGGAAGGCGACGGCCACGCTATCCTCGTTGCGCTTCTTGGCCGCGAGCCCCGCGCCGACCGCAGGGGGACAGCCCTGGGCGATGATCCCGCTGCAGGCGAAACCCGCGTCGGGGTCGAACAGGTGCATGTGACCTCCTTTCCCGCTGCTCAGCCCGGTCTCGCGGCCGAAGATCTCGGCGGTCATTCGCTTCAGGTCGACGCCCTTCGCGATCGCGACGTGGTGGGGACGGTGGGGTGCCGTCACGGTGTCGTCGTCGCGCAGGTGCCGACAGACGCCCGCCGCAGCGGCCTCCTGGCCCGCGGCGAGGTGCAACTCGCCGGGGATCGGCCCGGCCGAGATGTCGAACGCCGGCTGTTTGCCCTCGAGGTACTCCTCCTGGAGGCGCTCCTCGTAGTACCGCGCCGTCACCATGTCCTCGAACATGGATTGTAATTCGCTATCAGCTACCATGAGATGTGCCAGCAGTATCGATACGAATCCACATATAGGTGTTCGCCGAGCCACAGGAGCCGCAGGAGACGGCAGACAGCGTATAGCTCGGCCGCTCGTAGGACTCTCACATGAGCGTCATCGTGGAGTTCAGCATCGCAACCGAGGAGTTCGTCTTCGGCTCGGCCCTCGAGACGGTCGAGCGCATGGAGATCGAACTCGAGGCGATCGTGCCGGTCGGGGGGCAGGTCATCCCGTACTTCTGGGCGACCGGGGAGGGGTTCGAGGCGTTCGAACGCCACGTCGGCTCGGAGCCGGATATCGAGAGCATCAGCCAGATCGATCGGATCGACGGCACCGCGCTGTACCGGGCGGTGTGGTCGAGCGACGCCGACGGGCTCCTGGGCGGGCTCGCCGAGGCGGAGGCCGTCGTCCTCGAGGCGATGACTGCAGAGGAGGGCTGGTACTTCCGGGTCCGGTTCCCGAGCAACGAGCTGGTCGAGCGGTTCTCCGAGTACTGTTCCGAGCGATCGATCTCGATCCGCGTCGGCCGGGTTCATCCGCTCGCGGAGGCCTCACGGGCGGGGCGGCTCTTCGAGCTCACGCCCGGTCAGCGGGAGGCGATCGTCCTCGCCGTCCAGCGGGGCTACTTCGAGGTGCCCCGAGAGACGGACCTCACGGCGATCGCCGACGAACTGGGGATCTCCCAGCAGGCCGCCTCCGAGCGCGTCCGCCGCGGCGCCAACGCGGTGCTTCAGGCCGCTCTCCCCATTTCTCGGTCGGAGTGAGCGGTCCGAACGGATTCCGTAATAAACTGGTTGTCGTAACCGCCCAACGTTCGAAGATAGACGAGGGTCTACACGGGGGTATGATATCCCCCAGCCACGACGCGTCCGACGCGGTCGACGGGATTCACGACGTCTGCGCTCACCCGACTCGGCGGCGGCTCCTTCGCGTGCTCCGGACGCGGTCCGAGACGACGCTCGAGGCCGTCGCCGCGGAACTCGTCGGAACCGAGGACGACGACCGACGGGCGAAGCGAACCAGACTCGAGGTCGCGCTCTATCACTGGCACCTGCCGAAGATGGCGGACCTGGACGTGATCGAGTACGACCGGGAAAGCGGACGGATCCGCACGAACGAGGGGACTCGCGCCGCCTGGCGGCTGCTCCGGGTTCGAGAGGAGAGGGTTCGATCGGCCCGGAACGACGGTCGGTGACCGTACGGGCCTACCTGAGGCCGATGAGTACCAGCACGATCCCCAGCACCGCCCCGACCGCGACGAGCCCGAGGCCCGTGGCGCCGATCATCTCCGCCGACGTCCAGCCGGTTATCTGGTCCTCGTAGGTCATTGCTCCGGCCGAGACGACCAGCGACAGTCCCGCGCCGAAGATCGTCGTCGCCAGGTCCACGCCGAACGGGCTTCCAATATCAGGCATCACCGTCACTGATCGTTCGAGGTGGATACCGATAGTGCCGTCTGTCGCAGACGGTATTTACATCCTCCTTGAACGATCCATCGAGGCGGACGAACGCAGTCGCAGACGGCCAGTGTTAACTCTCGTTTTCGTCGTCGCGTTCGTCGGGGCTGCCGCCGGTCTCGTTCTCCTCGTCGACCGGACCGCCGCCGCCGCCGTTGGAGTCGTTCGCCTCGTCGGGGTGGTCGACCTGGTCGTCGTCCTCGCCGTCGTCGTCGCTACAGCCGGCCAGCGCGGCCAGCGAGCCGACCGCGGCCAGGCCGGTGAGTTTCATCGCGTCTCTGCGCTCGAGGGGCAACTGTGAGTCCTCGGTCATCGGGTACGTCGAGGTTCTCGACTCGCATGGATAGCCCTCGTGCTTGCGGGATCGGACGACCGATCGAACGCCTTTTGCGACGCCGTCGGGTACGTCACCCCAATGGACGTACTGATCGTCGGCGCGGGGGCCATGGGGACGTGGTTCGGCGACGCCGTCGACAGCGAGGTCGCCTTCGCCGACGTCGACCCGGCGGCTGCGGTCGCGGCTGCGGACGCCGTCGGGGGCGAGGCCGCTTCCCTCGAGGGTGAGGGAACCTACGACGTCGTCTGTATCGCGGTCCCCCTCTCCCACGCCGACGAGGCGATCGCCGCTCACGCCTCGAGGGCGGGAGAAGCCATGGTCGACGTCTCTGGGGCGATGACCGACCCGCTCGCGGCGATGGCTCGACACGCCCCCGACCTCGAGCGTGCGAGCCTCCATCCGCTGTTTGCCCCCGAGCGGGCGCCGGGCTCGATCGCGGTCGTCCGCGAGAACGCGGGACCGACGACCGCAGCGGTGCTCGAGGCCCTCGAGGACCGGGGCAACGACCTCGTCGAGACGACCCCCGAAGAACACGACGAGGCGATGAAGACGGTTCAGTCGGCGACTCACGCCGCCGTCCTCGCGTTCGCGCTGGCGGCCAGAGAGGTGCCCGACGGGTTCGAGACGCCGATCTACGAGGAACTGCGAGCGCTCGCGGCGCGGGTGACCGAGGGAACGCCTCGAGTCTACGCGGATATCCAGGAGACCTTCGACGGCGCCGAGTCCGTCGCCGACGCCGCCGGAGCGCTCGCCGACGCCGACCACGACGAGTTCGAGGCCCTGTACGCGGAGGCGGCGCGGAAGCTACACGAGGAGGGAGATCACGAATGACCGACCAACGAGAGGCGATCCGTTCGAACGCGAAGTACCTGCGAAACGTCCGGCCGATCGACCCCGAGGAGATCTGCGACTACGTCGAGGGAAGTCCACACCCGGCGGTCGTCCGCCAGCACCTCCGGGAGGACGCCGTCTCACTGGGCCTGCTCGAGCGCGAGGACGGGACCTTCGTCCCGGTCGGAGACGAGCCCGTGAGCCCGCGTCGCGGCCCCGTCGAGCGCTTCCCCGACCGCTACGGGGGGCGCCTCGAGAACTTGCTCGTCGATCGCTACGGCGTCGACTGGCACCGCGACGGAACGGGCCAGCTTCTGCGGTCGACGATCCGACGGTTCAAATCCCGCTACCTCGAGGGTCGACCCGTCGAGTACGACGACGACGTCGCCGCAGGTTACGCGATCTACCACCTGCCCGGCTACTACGCGGCGGTACAGTACGCACTCGACGATCTGGCCGAGCGGGGGCTGCTGGGCCGGGAGCTTCGGGTCCTCGATATCGGGGCCGGCGTCGGCGGCCCCGCGCTCGGGCTCTCTGAGTACCTTCCCGACGACGCCGTCGTCGACTACCACGCGATCGAACCCAGCGCGGCCGCCGACGTCCTCGAACCGCTGCTCGAGGAGACGGGCCGGAACGTCCACCCGACGATTCACCGCGACCCCGTCGAGGACGTCGACCTCGCCTCGCTCGGCGACGGCGAGGAGTTCGACCTCGTGCTCGCCTGCAACGTCCTGAGCGAACTCGCGGACGCCGAGGCGGTCGCCCGTTCGGCGCTCGAGTCGCTCGCACCTGACGGCACCCTTCTCGGGATGGCGCCCGCGGACAAGAACACGAGCATCGAGCTTCGGGAGATCGAACGCGACCTCGAGGGGACGACGGTCGAGCCCTCGAGCGCTGACGACGGCTCGGCCCGTGAGGTCACCGTCTACGGGCCGACGGTTCGGCTCTGGCCCGGCGCGACGCCGACCGATCGGGGCTGGTCGTTCGACGTCCGGCCCGATCTGGCGGTGCCGTCGTTCCAGCGCCGGCTCGACGAGGCGACGCCCGAGGACGACGCCGACCACGCCCCCGGCGAGTTCGTCAACGTCGACGTCCAGTTCTCCTACTCGCTGCTCCGTCTGGACGGGACACGTCGGATCGAGATCGACCTCGCGACCAGCGACTGGGCGAAGATGGCCGAGTCCGAGCGCCACGTCACCAACCGCGTCGACCTCGCCGCGGCGAAACTCAGTCGCTCGCTTTCGGCCGAGGACGCGAACCCGCTGTTCAAGATCAGCGACGGCAGCGAGGCCGTCGACCACTACGCCGTCCTCACGCGGGAGAGTTCGCTCAACCGGCCGCTGCTCGAGGCGGACTACGGCGAGGTGCTCACCTTCGAGGGGATTCTGGTCCTCTGGAACGACGACGAGGAGGCCTACAACCTGGTCGTCGACGAGGAGACGATCGTCGACCGGATCGGGTAGCTCGCCCCTTCCGGAGCCCTTTTCGCACCCCCGTCCGAGAATCCCGATATGAGCGACACCCTCGAGATCCTGTTGACGAACGACGACGGGATCGACAGCACGGGAATCCGGGCGCTTCACGACGCCCTCGCGGAGCACGCGAACGTCACCGTCGTCGCGCCAGCGAACGACCAGAGCGCCTGCGGCCGATCGATCTCCCACGCGGTCGACGTCCGGGAGCACGAACTCGGCTACGCCGTCGAGGGGACGCCGGCCGACTGCGTCGTCGCCGGACTGGCGGAACTCGGTCCCGAACCGGATCTCGTCGTCGCGGGCTGTAACAAGGGCGCGAACCTCGGCGAGTACGTGCTCGGCCGGTCGGGGACGATCAGCGCGGCCGTCGAGGCCGCCTTCTTCGACGTGCCGGCGATCGCGACCTCGCTGTACGTCCCGCTGGGTGACATCACGTTCGACGAACTCGAGGTCGAGCCAGCCGACTTCGAGGAGGCCACCCGCGTCACCTCCTACCTCGCCGAACACGTCCTCGAGGCGGGAATCTTCGATCACGCGGCGTACCTGAACGTTAACGTCCCCCTGCCGGACACGGATCCCGCACCGATCGAGATCACCCAGCCGTCGAAGCGCTACGAGATGGACGCCGAGCGAAACGGCGACGCCGTCCACCTCACCGACCGGATCTGGGAGTCGATGGATCCCGAAACGATTCCGGATCCCGAGGGGACGGACCGACGGGCCGTCGCCGAGGGCCGGATCAGCATCTCGCCGCTGACAGCACCGCACTCGACGAACCACCACGAGGCGCTCGAGGCGCTGGCCGAGACCTATCTCGAGACCGTCACCGCGGCCAGCAGGTGACTCGACTCGGGGTCAAGCCCCGGGGCTTTCTTCGATACCGCTCGTAAATTCGGCGCGATCCGGAACCGTTTCTGTCTCCGCCGTCCTCCCGTTCGTACGGTACGCTGGAGAACCGATCGGGACTCGCACGGGGCTGAACACCTCCCGCGGTACGGTCGTGGTGACGGGTACGATGGGCTCCGCCGTCCTCGCGAACCGGTTCGGTCGACTTGCGCCTCGCAAGGCCGTCGCTATTCGGCCGGGATCGCATGAGCACAAACCGAACTCGACAGCAGACCAAGTATATAACGGACCGAACACAAGTGCAAGGTAGACCGACGTTCAAGCAGCGATACTTACAGCGGAGGAGATCAACAGATGGTATTTAACACACTCTGGACACGGCTTTCGTCGCTCTGGTCAAAGGAGTCAGCCGACACTGACGACGCCGACACCGGGGCCGAAACGGAGACGGAGCCCACCGAGGAGCAGCGAAACGAAACACTGAGCTACGCCGAACAGATCGAGTACGGCACGGACGATCGGCAGCTCCCCGACGACGACAAGGTGTTGCGCCTGCTCGTCAAACGCGGGGGGCGCGTCGACGAATCGACGGTTCTCGAGGAGACCAACTGGTCGGAGGAACACCTGCGCGAGGTCGTCGAACAGATGGAAGACGACGATCAGGTCAGCGCGATCACGGTGGGACAGAAGCGCGTGATCTGTCGGCGCGGGTTCGAGCCGAAGGGATACCGTTCTCACCTCAACGAGTAGTCGAAGTTCGGATCGCGTTCGAGACGCTTTTTGCCAGAGACATCTCCTCGCGCCTTCCCCTGGAGTGCGTCACCCGGTGCTCGAATCGTTCGAACACGGTCTTCGGACGAGATTCCACCACCGGTGGCCAGGATCGGTCGCGACCGGAGCGATTCCGCCAACGGCTGGCTGGTATAACCGGTACCGGTTACCTCTACACGGCAACACCTAACACGGGTCGGAACGAATGCACTAGTCGTACATTACAATGACCGAGATCGGCGGATTCCAAGACAACGTCGCACGCATCGACCTCAGCGAGGGCGAGGTAAACTACGAGGGGATCGACGAGGAGGACGCGCGGAAGTATATCGGTGCGCGCGGACTGGGGGTAAAGTACGTTTTCGAACAGGGAGCGGACGTCGACCCGCTCGGGCCGGACAACCTGCTGGCGTTCATGAACGGCCCGCTGTCGGGGACACAGGTGACGATGAGCGGTCGAATCGCCATCTGCACGAAGTCGCCGCTGACGGGGACGGTCACCGACAGCCACCACGGCGGCTGGTCGGGCGCCCGACTGAAGTGGGCCGGCTTCGACGGCCTGCTGTTCGAGGGTGAGGCCGACGAGCCGGTCTACGCCTTCGTCGAGGACGGCGAGGTCGAACTTCGCGACGCCTCCCACCTCTGGGGCAAAGGCGTCCACGAAACCCGCGACACGATCGAGGAGGAGGTCGACGGCCAGTACGGCAAGAACCTCTCGATCATGGCGATCGGCGACGGCGGCGAGAACCAGGTTCGGTACGCCTGCATCATGAACGAGGACGACCGGGCCTCCGGCCGGGGCGGCACCGGCTGCGTCGCCGGTTCGAAGAACCTCAAGGCCGTCGTCATCAAGTCCAACACGAAGATGCCCCAGCCTGCCGACCCCGAGACGTTCAAGGAGGGCCACCAGCAGGCGATGCAGGCGATCACCGAGTCGGACGTCACCGCGCCCAACGAGGGCGGGCTCTCGATGTACGGGACCAACGTCCTGATGAACATCACCGAGGAGATGGACGGCCACCCGACCAAGAACGGTCGGTACACCTCGGCGATCTCCTACAACGACGCCGAGCAGGGCGGCGAGAACGTCCTCGACGCCGAGCGCATCAGCGGCGAGAACGTCCGCGAGAACATCCTCGTCGACGAGCCGACCTGTCACTCCTGTCCCGTCGCCTGCAAGAAGGAAGTCGAGGTCGACGTGATGCACAAGGGCGAGGAGATGAACGTCCGGATGGAGTCGTTCGAGTACGAGTCCGCCTGGGCGCTCGGCACGAACTCGCTGAACGACGACCGCGACAAGATCGCGGTGATGATCGACCGCTGTAACGACATGGGGATCGACACGATCGAGGCGGGCAACATCATGGCGATGGCGATGGACGCCACCGAAGAGGGCAAGCTCGACGACGTCGACGAGGGAATGGAGTGGGGCGACGCCGACGAGATGATCGAGATGATCGAGCGCATCGCCAACCGCGACGGCGAGCTTCCGGACCTGCTCGCGGAGGGCCAGGAACGGTTCGCCGACGCGGTCGACGCCCACGACTGCCGCCTCGACGTCAAGGGCCAGGCCATCGCGGCCTACGACCCCCGCTGCATGAAGGGAATGGGGATCGGCTACGCCACCTCGAACCGCGGCGCCTGCCACCTGCGTGGCTACACCCCTGCCGCCGAGATTCTGGGCATCCCCGAGAAGGTCGACCCCTACGAGTACGAGGGCAAGGGCGAACTCACCGCCGAGTTCCAGGACCTCCACGCCATCTCCGACTCGTTCGACATCTGCAAGTTCAACGCCTTCGCCGAGGGGATCGAGGAGTACGTCTCCCAGTACAACGGGATGACCGGCTTCGACGTCACCGAGGACGAGCTGATGGAGACCGGCGAGCGCATCTACAACCTCGAGCGGTACTACAACAACCTGGTCGGCTTCGACGGCGACGACGACTCTCTGCCCGAGGTCTTCCTCGAGGAGGGCGGCACGCCCGGCCAGGGCGCAAGCGAGGGCGAGTACTGCGAGCTCGAGGAGATGAAAGAGGAGTACTACGAGCACCGTGGCTGGGTCGACGGCGTCGTCCCCGACGAGAAACTCGAGGCGCTCGAGATCGATATCGGTCCCGGCACCGGCGTCAGCGCCGGCGACAGTGCCGGTGCGGCACCGAGCGACGACTGAGACCGGCTCGCGTGGGGTGAATTATTTTTGGTGGCGATCGTCCCGATGACCGAACCCGAACCCGAACCTGATCCCGGACCACCGCGCCTTGCAGACCTCGATCAGTTAGCGTCCCGACTGCTCGAGCATGCCGCCGCCGAGCTCGAGCCTACCCGAACGACCCTCGAGCTGACCGGGTACGCCGACGGCGACTACGAGCTCCGGGCGTTCGAGACCGTCTCGATCCGCTCGGCTCCCGACGGCGAGGGGGACGTCTGGGAACGGGTCGAAATCAGGTACAACCGTCGACTCGAGTGGATTCAGCGCCGCCACTACTACGAAACCGATCGGAGATGTCTCGATGAAACGATTACCGACCTCGAGGCGTATCCGGATCCGACGACCGCTGTCGACGAGTGACGCTCTTCGGATTCGATCGACAACCGGGGGCGACCCGGCTCGAGGCGAGCGATCGGTCTCCGACAGCGGACGACGGTTTCGCCAGTCAGGATCCTCGATTTTCCGAACCGATCGAGCACGTTTACGAACTCAGGATCGGACGGACCGTTTCGCAACCCGATCTGCTGGCGTCGATAGCGAAGCGGTGAGCGAACGTCGATCCGTTGCTCGAGACGTTTCTCGCGGAACGAATCTCCCAAAGAATAGCGGCGGTATCGAGATTGCTACCAGCGGTTAGCAGTAGTAGCTTTTCTTCATGTCGTCGTGTTTGTCGTCAACCTCGTCGTTGTGCTTGTCGTCGACCTTCTCGTCGTGCTTGTCGGCGTAGTCGTCGTGTTTGTCGTCAGCCTTGTCGTCGTGCTTGTCGTTAGCCTTGTCGTTGACCTTCTGGTCAGCCTTGTCGTCGTGCTTGTCGTTAGCCTTGTCGTTGACCTTCTGGTCAGCCTTGTCGTCGTGCTTGTCGTTAGCCTTGTCGTTGACCTTCTGGTCAGCCTTGTCGTCGTGCTTGTCGTTAGCCTTGTCGTTGACCTTCTGGTCAGCCTTGTCGTCGTGCTTGTCGTTAGCCTTGTCGTTGACCTTCTGGTCGGCCTTGTCGTCGACCTTCTGGTCGGCCTTGTCGTCAGCCTTGTCGTCGACCTTCTCGTCGGCCTTGTCGTTGGCCTTGTCGTCGACCTCTTCGTCAGCCTTGTCGTCGACCTTCTCGTCGGCCTTGTCGTCAACCTTCTCGTCGGCCTTGTCGTCGACCTTCTCGTCGACGTCGTCAGCCTTGTCGTTGACCTTCTCGTCAGCCTTGTCGTTGACCTTCTGGTCGGCCTTGTCGTCGACCTTCTCGTCGACGTCGTCAGCCTTGTCGTTGACATTCTGGTCGGCCTTGTCGTCGACCTTCTCATCGACGTCGTCAGCCTTGTCGTCGACCTTCTCGTCAGCCTCCTCGTCAGCCTTGTCGTCGGCTTTCTCTACGTCTTCTTTGTCGACACCGTCGTCGACTTTCTCCTCCTCGTAGTCGTCATCGGTCGCAATCACGCCAGCACCGCTGACGATGGCCACTGCCATCATCAGCGCCATCACGAGCGCAATCGCACGTTTTGATATATTTACCATTGGTAGCTCTGCACACCCGAAGCGGCTATCGCCGCCATGCATCGGGTGCACGGGAACAGCTAACCAGAGACCGGATAGTAAGTATCTGCAAGCTACTCAGCTCCGCTCGAGAGAGAATCTCCGCCGAAAACCCTAGATACTGCTTACGTGCCAGCCGGGATCCGTTTGTCGCACCGAACTGTTCGAACCGCGATACTGTACACGTTCGGGACAGTTCCCGTGTGACGCCGAAATCGTAGCGAGCACAGGTAACGCGACCGTCAGACGGAGAATGAGTCATTTCGAAGCCTGACCTGTAGCCACCGACGACCTTCTTTCCCAGCTCTGCTGACGTGTAGTACTGTCATAGAGCGGAATCTATCGGCGAGGTTCCCGTTCGATCGGCGGTAGGGTGGGCGTACACGACGGACCCACCGATCGAGTCGGCTCGAGATAGGCCGAGCGCAGAAGGGGATCCACCCGTATCACGAATGGATCGACCGGCGGATATCGGACTCGGTTCTCGACGATCGGTTCCCCCGAAAACGCGACTCATTCGACTCGAGAGCGGTATCCGTTCTCAGACGCGAACGAGTTCAGTCCGCGTCATCGTCGTCCGCCGGATCCTCGGGATCGGCAGGTGCACGGTAGACCGGTTCGTCGTCGTCCTCCGCTTCGGCGTCGGATTCTTCAGCGTCTTCCGTTTCGGTGTCCGTGTCGTCGGTGTCGGACTCCTCACCGTCTTCCTCCTCGGGCTCGGATTCCGTCGCATCCGATTCCGCTCTCTCGTCGGTGTCCGGCTCTGCGGACGACTCGTCCTCGAGGACGATCTGCCCGCGGATCTCACCCTCCGGATGGGCCTCGGTAGCCACGCCGACGTAGATCTCTCGCTCGGCCAGCTTGGCTGCGACCCGCTCGAGATCGTGTCGCTCGAACGCTTCGAGTAACTCGTCGACGGTGAGAGTTCCCTCTGCGAGGATCCCGTCGAACCGTCCCTCGACGGAGTCACTGTCTGCACCGGGGTAGAGCTGAACGAACGGCTCTCCGGACTCGCCGTCCGCCCCGTACCCGATATGTGCGTCCGTCGGATCACAGAGGTCGTCGACGTCGAGCACGTAGTGGACGGCTCGCTCCTCGAAGTCGACCTCGAACGTGGCGGTGCCGCTCGCCTCCGTCTCGACCTCCCGCGGAACGGACTCCGGCGTGAGCTCCGCAGCGAACGTCGTCGGAAGATCCTCGAGTTCGGTCCCGTCGTCGGTATCCGCACCCGCAGTCCCCGCTGCGAGTCCGCTACCGATGGTGACACCTGTCGCCCGTAGCACCCATCGTCTGGATCGGAGATCATCAGTCATGTATAGCTGAACTACAGTAGCAGAGATATTTCTGCGAAACGAGATAAATCCATTTTACGTAAAGGTCTGAGTTTCAGCCTTTCTAATATTAACTGGCCGGAACGTACTCACCTATCGGCACTGCAGCCCCGAGGCGGTTGATTTCCTGCTTACGGGTCTGACACGATCTTCGGCACTATAGCGAGGTTGGGAGCGCTCGGACGACTGAGTACGAGCCCGGAGCCAGTCTCGAGTCCGAGCGAGGGGAACACGTCCTCAAACCGATCGTTCATCGAGCCTCGAGAAACAGCCAGAACTATACGTTTTATAGCTGAGATGTATCCATGACGTCTCAAGGCCGTTGGAATCGACGACGAGTGCTGGTTTTGGCGGGCGGAATGTCGGCTCTCGCCGGGTGTAGTACGGACGACGAGTCCGCAAACGGTTCGGAGTCAGAGTCGGACGACGGGAACGAAACCGACAACGACGGAGAGAGTGGAGACGATGCGGAGACCGATGAACTCGAGGGCGAGACGGACGAGGACGGAGACGACGCCGAGGAAGAGGCGGGCGAAGACGAGGACGAGGATGATGCCGAACCGGAGGAGGGGGGTGAAGACGAAGACGACACCGAGGCGGACGAGGACGGAGACGACACCGAGGCGGAGTCGGAGTCGACGGACGAGGACGACGATTCGGCGGCGGAGGAACCCGAACTGTCGGAGTTTACCCTCCGGGTGATCGACGTCAACGGCGATCCGGCCGAAGCGATGCTCGTCGCCGGTGAGGGTGAGCCCCTGGACGCCGACGTGCCCCTCGAGTTCACGGGCGTGACGGGATCGGAGGGGTACCACCACAACCGGATCTACGAGAACGAGTACACGATCGAGATCGACCATCCCGACTACGAGGGGACCACGATCGAACACACCCACGACGGCCCGAGCGAGGTCACGGCCGAACTCGACGTCGAAGTAGACACCGACGAACCCGACGAGGACGCCGACCCGTCCGAGGACGAGGCGCCCGACCACGCGGAGCTCATCCTCCGAGCCGTCGACCTCGACGGCGACCCGATCTCGGGCGCGGTCGTCAGCGGCGAAGGCGAACCCCACGAGGCCGACATTCCCCTCGAGTTCACCGGCATTACCGGTGGGGACGGCTACCACCACAATCTGATCTACGAGAACGAGTACACGATCGAGGTCGATCACGACGACTACGAACCGACGACGGTCGAGCACACCCACGACGGCGACAGCGAACTGACCGTCGAACTCGAGCTCGAGTAGTTCCAGCCGAAGTTCCAACAGAGATCGCCAGCAGCCACCGTGTCGTTTCTTCTGCATCCTCGAGCGGCACTGCGAGCGATGCACAGGCAGTGAGAAGATGGAACACGGCGCGGCTTCCTCGAAGACCTACAGCGGAAATGTGACTCTCGAGCAAGCAGCCGTAAGCACCGATGTATCGGAAGGCTATAGGCTGTCCGCAGGGAGCGCTAGTCGGAAAGTAAACGGCTTGAGAATGTTAACTTCGCATGGACTCGCGGGGATTTGAACCCCGGGCCTTCCCCGTGCCAGGGGGATGATCTACCACTGATCTACGAGCCCTCTCTGCACTCCCTGTTTTCGCACACATCGGTATAAACCCCTCGATATCGGGTGACAGCGGCGGGGAGGGACACGGTACGTGATCTCGAGTCACGCTCTTTCGATCGCGTCGCAGTCGCCTCGAGCGCCGAATCGACGGCGGGCATCCGTGTACATGAGAAAAAATTAGGCAGATACTGCCGTTGGATGTGAACGGGACCCATGAAAACGGCAATGCGGACCACGGACTTCCTCGACCGGGCCGTCGACCTCTACGACGACGTGACCGGGGTCGTCGCCCACGACGGCACCGAGTACACCTACGCCGAGGTGAACGAGCGGGTGAACCAACTGGCACATGCCCTCGAGGAGAGCGGCGTCGAGCGGGGCGACCGGGTGGCACTGCTGGCGCCGAACACTCACTACTTCATCGAGACGCTGTACGCGACGAACAAGCTTGGTGCGGTGTTCGTCCCGCTGAACTATCGGCTGACCAGCGGCGAGTACGAGTACATCCTCGAGGACTGTGCCGCGAACACGTTGATCGCCGACTACGACTACGCCGACAAGGTAGAGCCGATTCGGGACTCGATCCCCGCCGAAACGTTCGTCGGCTACCGGGCCGACGAGATCGAGGGGGAGTGGACCGACTACGAGGCGCTCCTCGAGGGCCAGCCGACCGACGAACCCGACCGACCCGACATCGGCGAGGACGACGACGCCAGCATCAACTACACCTCGGGGACGACGGGCGATCCGAAGGGCGTCGTCCGCACCCACCGCACCGAACACTGGCACGCCCTCGTGCTCAACCAGCACATGGAGATCCGCGACGACGACACCTACCTCTGGACGCTGCCGATGTTCCACTGCAACGGCTGGGGCCACACGTACGCAATCACGGGCACCGGCGGCACCCACGTCTGTCAGCGCACCTTCGACGCCGAGGGGGTCTTCGACCGGGTCCGAGAGTACGACGTGACGTTCATGTGTGGCGCACCGACGGTGCTGAACTCGCTGATCCAGTACCACGAGGAACACGACGTCGAGACGACCGGCGACCGCGACGTTCGGATCGCGACTGCAGGGAGCGCCCCTGCCACGGCGACCATCGAAACCGTCGAGGACGAGTTCGACTGGCGGATCGTTCACATCTACGGTCTCACGGAGACTGCGCCGATCATCACGACGAGCAACTCGCCGCGACGGCTCGCCCAGCGCGGGCGCGAACTTAAGGTCAAACAGGGCGCCGAGACGCTCTGTACGGACGTCAGGGTCGTCGACGAGGACGGCGAGGACGTCCCCCGCGACGGGGAGACGATCGGCGAGATCGTCGTCCGGGGCAACCAGGTGATGGATCGCTACCTGAACAAACCCGATGCCACCGAACGGGCGTTCTCCGAGCGTCTCGAGGGGTACTTCCACACCGGCGACCTCGCGACGATCGACGAGGACGGGATGGTCGCGATCCAGGACCGCAAGAAGGACATCATCATCTCCGGCGGCGAGAACATCTCGAGCATCGAACTCGAGGACGTCCTCTACGACCATCCCGACGTCCAGAAGGCCGCGGTCATTCCGGTTCCGAGCGAGCAGTGGGGCGAGACGCCGAAGGCGCTGATCGTCCCTGGCGGGGACGCCGAGCCGACCGAGGGGGAGATCGTCGACTTCGTCACGGATCACCTCGCGGGCTACAAGAAGCCGACGAGCGTCGAGATCGTTGACGACCTCCCGGAGACGGCGACGGGAAAGGTCCAGAAGTACGAGCTCCGCGAGCAGTACTGGGACGACGCCGAGCGACGAGTCGGCCAGCAGTAAGCCGAACGGGTTCGATTCGCGTTCCAACGCGGCCTTTCGCTCTCGACACCGATTGATCCATCCGCAAGGAGTATAATGAACGATATCCAAGAATCTCGTATATGGAGGTTCCGCTCCTCGTAACCGACTTTCTCGACCGCGCACGGAAGTACTACGGCGACGAAGAGGCGGTCGTCGCGACGACGGGTGAACGCTACACCTACGACGAGTTTGGCGACCGCGCCGATCGGCTCTCCGCGGTACTCCAGGAGCGGGGCATCGAGAAGGGTGATCGGGTGGCGGTGCTCGACCCGAACACCCACTACCACCTCGAGTCGGCCTACGGGATCATGCAGCTCGGGGCGATCCACACGCCGCTGAACTACCGGCTGACGCCCGAGGACTACGAGTACATGCTGAACGACGCCGGTGTCGACGCCGTCGTCGCGGACTACGAGTACGCACACAAGATCGACGCCGTTCGCGACGAGGTGCCGACGGAGACGTTTATCGCAACCGACGCCGACGCCCTCGAGGACTGTGACGGCGACTGGCTCGACTTCGAGGCGCTGATCGACGAGGCCGGCGCCGACTACGACCGCCCCGAGATGCACGAGGACGACGTCATCACGATCAACTACACCTCGGGGACGACGGGTGATCCGAAGGGCGTCATGCGGACCCACCGGACCGAGTCCTTACACGCCCAGCTGGTGACGATCCACCACGAGATCAGCGACGACGACGTCTATCTCTGGACGCTGCCGATGTTCCACGTCAACGGCTGGGGGCACATCTACGCGATCACGGGAATGGGGGCGACACACGTCTGTACGCGCGGCGCCGACGCCGAGACGAACCTCCGGCAGATCCGCGAGGAGGACGTCTCCTTTCTCTGCTGTGCGCCGACCGTCCTCACCCTCTTCGAGGAGTACCTCGAGGAGGCCGACGTGCCGACGACCGGTGACGCGCCGATGCGGGTCACCGCAGCCGGCGCCGCCCCGCCCGAGAGCATCATCGAGACCGTCGAGACCGAGTTCGGCTGGTACTTCCGTCAGCTCTACGGGGCGACCGAGACCGGGCCGCTGATCGGCACCTCCGCGACCCGACGGCTGATCGACGAAGAGAGCGAGGAGCGCTTCGCGTTGAAGAAACGCCAGGGGATCGCCCCACTGGCGACCGAGGTCGAGGTCGTCGACGACGACGGAGCCGAAGTCCCCTGGGACGACGAGACGATCGGCGAGATCGTCGTCCGGGGGAACCAGGTGATGGACGGCTACTGGGAGAAACCCGAGGAGACTGAGGCGGCGTTCGACGACAAGCGCGAGGGCTGGTTCCACACCGGCGACCTGGCGGTCGTCAACGAGAACGGCCTGATGGCGATTCAGGACCGCAAGAAGGACATCATCGTCTCCGGCGGGGAAAACATCTCGAGCATCGAACTCGAGGACACCCTCTTCGATCACCCCGACGTCGCCGATGTGGCGATCATCCCCGCGCCCAGCGAGAAGTGGGGCGAGACGCCGAAGGCATTTGTCGTGCCCGCCAACGGCGATCCGGAGAACCCGCCGGTCACTGCGGACGATCTGACGGCCTACACCCGCGAGCGGCTCGCGGGCTACAAGGTGGTTCACCGCGTCGAGTTCGTCGACGAACTGCCCAAGACCGCGACGGGCAAGATCCAGAAGTACGAGCTCCGCGAACTGGAGTGGGAGGACGAGGAGTCGATGGTCGGACAGGGCTGACGGCAGGACGCAACCCTTTAGTCGCTGCTCCCGGTAGCGACGGTGGGAAGCGCACGGCCGCAAATCCGACTCGCTGTCCACCCTTTCGGGCAGCTTGGGATTGCGGAAGTGCACGGGCAGCTGGCAATCCGGCTGCCGAACACTCGAGCGGTCAGTGCGGTTCCTATCCTCACCAATGGCACGAATGCACACCCGCCGTCGAGGCTCGTCCGGATCGGACAAGCCGACGGCAGACGAACCGCCGGAGTGGAGCGACGTCGACGCGGACGAGATCGAAGCCCGCGTCGTCGAACTGGCAGAGCAGGGTCACGATCCCAGCCAGATCGGGATCAAGCTGCGCGACGAGGGCGTCACGGGCACGCCCGTCCCGGACGTCAAGCTGGCGACCGGAAAGAAGGTTACCGAGATTCTCGAGGAGAACGACGCGAAAGCGGACATCCCCGAGGACCTGCGGAGCCTGATGCAGCGGGCCGTCCGCCTGCGAGAGCACGTCCGAGAGAACCCACAGGACTACCAGAACAAGCGCGCCCTGCAAAACACCGAGTCGAAGGTCCGTCGCCTGGTCAACTACTACCGTGGCGACGAGCTCGAGGCCGACTTCCAGTACTCCTACGACGTGGCAGTCGAACTCCTCGAGGAGTAAGCGATGTCCACCGAGGGTCGAACCGCCGAGGCGACGAAAGCCCCCCTCGAGAGCGCCGGCTTCGTCCGGCTCGTCTCGAGCGCCAACGGTGACGCGCTCGCGGCGACCGGGCTGCTCGCGCGAGCGATCCGCGAGCGCGGAACGCCGTTTCAGGTCACCGTCGGCCGCACCGTCGCCGAACGAACCGAACGGGCGACGATCGGCGAACCCGAGACCGACGACGCGACGATCGTCGTCGGCAGCGCCGACGACGACCTCGAGGCGACCCGGCTCGCGGCGACCGACAGGGCCGCCACGCTCGAGGCCGCCGAACTCGTCCGTGAGCTAGGCGAGGCACCCGACCCGGTCCTCGCGCTCGCGGGACTCGTCGCCGCCGGGAGCGAACCCGGCGCCGGCGAGAGCGAGTGGGTCCTCGAGACCGCACGCGACCGCGGCCTCGTCGATCGGCGACCCGGCGTCGCGGTACCGACCGCGGACCCGGTCGACGGCCTCGCACACTCGACGCGCGTTCGCGCCCCGTGGTCCGGCGATCCGGACGCGGTCCGCGACGCGCTTTCGGGACTCGAACTCCCCGAACCCGACGCGCTCGGGACCGACGATCACCGGGCGATCGGCTCGCTGGTCGCGCTCGATGCGGTCGGCGCCGAGGACGCACACGAGGCGAGCGCTCGATCGATCGGGCGCGCGCTGAAGCCGTACGCGACGCCCGAGGGGCCGTTCGCGACCGTCGGCGGCTACGCCGACGTGCTCGCAGCGACGGCTCGAACCGAACCCGGGACCGGCGTGGCGCTCGCGATGGGCCACGGCGTCGACCGGGCCGCACTCGAGGCCTGGCGAGCCCACGGCCGGCGCGCCCACGCGGCGCTCGACTCGGCGTCGGTCAGCCGACACGACGGCCTGTTCGTCCTCGGAATCGAGGACAGCCCCGTCGAGACGGTCGCCGAGATCGCCGTCGCCTACCGATCGCCGGAACCGACCGTGCTGGTCGTCGGCGACGGCGAGGCCGCACTCGCGACTCGGACCGACGAGTCACTCGGCTCGACAGTCGAAGCGATCGCCAGGGCCCTCGAGGGCGACGTCGACGGCCTCGAGTACGACGACGGCCGGCGACGCGGCTACCTGCGGTACGACCCCGAGACGGACGACTCGACGATCATCGCGACGGCGAGGGAGTTCAGATGACCCGACGAGCGACGATCCGGACGACCCACGACGATCCGGCACTGATCGCGCGCGCGATCGAACCGGACAACACCGCCGAGATGGAGACGACGGTTGACGACGGCGAGGGAGACGGTCCCTCGAGCGACGGCGCGGTCGCCACCCGGATCGAACGCGAGACGACGTCGGGGCTGCAGTCGACGGTCGACGACTACGTCGTCAACCTCGCGGTCGCGATCGAGGTCGCACAGCACGCACACCCGACGGACACGGGCACTGTGTCCGACACCCCAGATAACACCAAACCATGAGTGAACGATCGGTTTCACGAACGAAACAGGAAAAGCGGTGGTACACCATCCTCGCGCCCGAGCAGTTCGATCGCAAGGAGCTCGGTGAGACCCCCGCCGACGAACCCGAGAAAGTCTACGACCGAACCATCGAAACGACGCTCGGCGAGATAACGAACAACGCCAGCGAGAACAACACGAAGCTGACCTTCAAGATCACCGACGTCGGCAGCGACGCGGCGTACACGGAGTTTCAGGAGCACGCCCTGACCCGTGACTACCTGCGCTCGCTCGTTCGACGGGGCGCCTCGAAGGTCGAGGCCTACGTCACGGTCCTCACGACCGACGACTACCGCGTCCAGATCCAGCCCGTCGCCTTTACGACGAAGAAGGCCGACGCGAGCCAGGAGAAGGCTATCCGCGAGCAGATGGTCCAGATGATCGAGGAGGCTGCCGCCGAGCGAACCTTCGACGAACTCATCGACAGCATCGTCGAGGGACGGCTCTCCTCGGCGATCTACGGCGAGGCCAAGACGATCTACCCGCTGCGCCGCGTCGAGATCCAGAAGACCACCCTCGAGGCCCACCCCGAGGAAGTCGCCGAGGAGGAAGCGACCTCCGTCGACGTCGACGAGGAAGACGTCGCAGCCGAGAACTGACGCGACTCGCGAACCCGTTCGATCTCGATTTTTACTGCCGACGGTAAAACGAGTCGACGCCGTGATCGTCCCGCCAGGCGAACGCGAACAGCCGCCGGGCCGGAAGTCGGTCGAGCCGTCGGCCGTCCGCAGCCGATCCGGTGGCGGCGTCCCACGCGGCCCCGTCGGCGCGGACCGTCCCGTCGTCGGTCCTCTCGAACTCGAAACCCGGGTTCTCGAACGCGTGAATTCCCTCGCCGGTCGCGAGGACGACGATATCGGTACCACCGACGGTCTCGTGGACGACCCCGCCCGCTGCCTCCACCTGTCGGAAGGGGTAGCCGCGCGCTTCGGAGCCGACCTCGAGACCGAAAACGACGGTCTTGGGGTCGAAGTCGGAGTGGTCCCAGGACCGTTCGCCGTCCGTTCCCCGGTGGGCCGCAAGGCCGAACCCGTTGCTCTCGAAGTACCCTGCGTACGGAGTCTCATCGTAGTCGACCGGAGCCGGCTCGTCGCCGTCGCTCGCGGCTTCGCTCGTCGCGTTCTCGGGAGGCTGTAGCACCAGCCCGTCACGATAGCGCTCGCGAAACGACTCCAGAGAGAGAGGACCGCAGCCGGCCGAATCCGCAGCTTCCGTCCTCGCAGCGGGCCGTCGATACACTTGCCCGACGACTGTTTCCACTCGGAACCGGTTTCGCGGTCGTACATCACCAGGTCATCGTCCGCGAGCTTTCCGCTGACGCCGAACTCGACCGTTCGATCGTAGACGACGGCGCTCCCGCAGAGCGGACATCACGTGACCGCGATCGGCTCTCCGTCGGCGGCGTCGTTGACTATTTCGTGGTAGTTTAGCACGCGGACCGGGTACGCTTTCGGCGGGGAGGTCTCGACGACGACCACCTCGTCGTCGGGGTCGCCGACCCGTTCGGTCCCGAACGTCGGCTCGTCGATGCTCGGAATCGCGTCCCTGGGAATTACCTGACGGACGTTCATGGCCGAGCCCACGGTCTTCTGTGAGAAAAGAACCGCGTCGCGCGGGCTACTCGACGACGACTTCGCCGATCATCCCGCCTTTGACGTGGGGTTCGCAGATGTAGGCGTACGTCCCGGGAACTTCGAAGGTGTGCTCGTACGTGTCCCGCGTTCCGAGCCGTCCGCCGCGGTACTCGTGCCAGGCGTCGATCGCCGTGTCCTCGTCCTCGTAGCCGCCGCTTGCGAAGTACGCGGCGTCGTCGGGGATCTGGTTCTCGAGGGCGGTAACGGTGTGATCGGCCCCGCTCGTGTTCTTCCAGACGACGGTTTCGCCAACGCTCGCGGTGTACGTCTCGGGGAGGAACTCGTTGCGGCTCATCCCGATGTCACACTCCTCGCCGGCACACGGGCCGTCGTCATCGTCGTCGAAGACGCTGAGGACGGACGAGCAACCGGCCAGGCTGGCCGAGGCGGCGGTCCCGACGGTGGCGAGGTAGACGCGCCGGTGCATACGCGAGCGTTAGGACGGTCACGGTATAACGGGCCCGGTTCGCATCTCGAGCCTGTCCTGTAGTGTCGAACACGTTCGGAGGCGGACGTGACGCGGTCGACTGTCCGAACGGATTCGATTCGGTCCCGGGTCCCGTCGGGTTCGATTCGACCGTCGGCCGGATTAGTTCACCGCCCCCCGAAACGAAAACAGTAAGGTGGCCGCCACTCGAATCGAGGAGTATGCTTCCGCGGTTCGTCGGACGACTGGGGGTCGCGGACGCGGTGACGATCGCCAACGCGACGCTCGGCTTCGTCGCGATCGTCGTCGCGTTCGTCGATATCGAACTCGCGGCGCGGCTCATCCTGCTGGCGGCGATCGCCGACGGCCTCGACGGCCTGCTCGCGCGCCGGTACGGCGGGACCGAGGCAGGGCCCTACCTCGACTCGCTGGCCGACGTCTCCTCGTTCGCCGTCGCTCCGGCCGTCCTCGCGTTCGTCGTCGTCAGCGACGGGCTCGGACTGAGCTTCGACGCCGTCACTGCCGAGTTGCTCGTGGTCACGGCGGTCTGTGCGCTGTTCGTCGCGATGGCCGTCACCCGCCTGGGGCTGTACACCGCCTACGACACGACCGGTAGCTACACCGAGGGGGTCCAGACGACGCTGGCCGCGACGATCATCGGCGCCGCCATCCTCGCCGGCGACCCCGCCGATGCCCCCGTGCTCATCCTGGCGATCACGGCCACCTTCACGTATCTGATGGTCTCGCGGATTCCGTATCCGGATCTGCTGGCTCGAGACGCCGCCATCATGGGGGTTGTCCACGCGCTGGCGATCCTCGTGCCGACGGCCGCCGGCCGAACCTTCCCCTACGCCCTGTTGACCCTCGGGATCGCGTACATGACGCTGAGTCCCTGGCTCTACTGGCGCCCCGAACCCCGTCCGGCCGAAACCGACCTGCATGGAAACGCTTAGGAACGTGCTGACACGACCTGTACGTATGAACGAAGTCACGCGTCGGTGTCGTCCCCGGGTGATTCCATGAGCGAGGACGAGGCGAACGGTGACGAGGAGCCGGCCGACGAGCCGGACGAGCGGGAAACGGCCGACGAGGAACCCGAAACAGAGGCGGCCGAAACCGAGGAGGAAGCGGAATCCGACGAAGACGGGACCGAGGAGGAGTCAGAGTCGGCCGAAGACCCAGAGGACGAAGCGGACGCGGAAGACGAGAAAGACCTAAACGAGGATGCGAACGAACTCGAGGCGATCCGCGGCCAGCTCGCCGCCTTCGAGACCCAGACCGAGGAATTCGAGGCCGAACTCGAGGCCGCAGAGACCGAGGACGACCTCGACGAGGTCGAGCCGAAACTCGAGGCGTTCCGCGAGGAGCTCGAGGCCCTCGAGATTCCCGAACCGCCCGAGGAGGACGACGAAGACGAGGAGGAAGAAGACGTCGTCCACCCCGAGGAGGAGCTCCAGGACCGCTACGACGAGATCGAGGACGACCTCGAGGACCTCGAGGACGACCTCGAGGACCAGCGCGGTCCCTACGCCGAGGACGTGATCGGCGAGATAAACGGCGTCGCCGGGACCATCACCGGCACCCGCTGGACGATCGAGGGCGAGGAGGAGCTGATCGACCCCGTCGAGGCGTTCGTCGCGGACGCGAACGACCTGCTCGGCGCGTCCGTTTCGGTCCCCGATGACCTCGAGCCCACCGAGTGTGCCGAACTCCGCGAGGACGCTCCCGACGAGGACGAGGGCGTTCCCGAGCGGCTCGCGGCGACGCTCGAGGACGTCACCGACGCCGTCGAGGACGCCGACCTCGATCCCGACGAGGACGCCGAGACGATCGCCGCGCTGCTCGAGGCGACCGACGACCTCGAGGACGGCGTCGACGACGCCACCGAGTGGACCGACCTGAAGGTCCGCGAGCAACTCCGCCGTGAGGGCTTTTACGACGTCCTCGACCACGTCAAGGACTTCCCGCCGGAGTGGCACGCTCTCAAAGTCCACGAGAAGCAGGGCAACGTCGAGATGATCCTGCTCGCACTCGACTCCCTGGGATCGGAGTTCATGGAGGACCACTGCATGGAGGCCCTCGAGCGAATGGGCCGCGAGGAGGCCATCGAGCCGATGATCCAGAAGGCCAGCCGACGGGACACCAAGGCGATGAGCATCCTCGGCAAGATCGGCGCCGACGACGAACAGGTCGTCGATGCGCTGCTCGACTACGTCGACTCGAACATCCAGCTCCAGCGGCCTGCGTTCAGGGCCCTGGGCGAAATCGGCGCCGAGGACGCTGTCCAGCCGATCGCCGAGGAGCTCGCCACCAACGACGAGCCGGCCGTTCGCAGCAACGCCGCGCGTTCGCTCGGACTGATCGGTGACACGCGGGCAATCAAGCCGCTTTCGGACGTCCTCGAGGACGACGACGCCGACCGCGTCCGGGCCAGCGCCGCGTGGGCGCTCAACCAGATCGGCACGAAGGAGGCCCTCGAGATCGTCGCCGACTACGCCGACGACCGCGCCTACCTCGTCCAGGCCGAAGCCGAGCGCGCCGACCTCGAGCCGGCTGCCTGATCGTCACTCCTTCTCTCCGCAGGTTTATATCCGAGAGCGCGGCCAGGAGAGCCGATGGTCTCCAGGCGAGTCGCGCTCGTACTCTGCGCGACGGCCCTGCTCGGTACTCTCTTTGGAACCCCGCTCATGACGGGTCTCGGCGCCGCATCTCCCTCGTCGGGGCTCGACGGTTCGGGCGCGACAGCCGAGCGTTCGCAGCCGACAGCCGAAGCCGACGGGCTCCGCTGTCCGCAACCGATCGACGCTACCGAAACAGACGATGGTCCTCGAATCGTCGAGCTATATCCGAACCCAACGGCACACGGAAACGTCGGCGAATACCTCGTCGTCGAGATCCCTTCGGAGACCGACCTCGAGAACTGGTCGCTCAGCGACGGCCACACGACCGCAGGACTCCCGAACGAGACGGTGTCCGGGCGGATCGCGCTCACGACCGATCCCGAAGAGACCCGCGAGCTGACGGACGATCCGGTCGGCGAGCTCGAGGGAACGGTGCGACTCGCTGCCGACGGGGACGACCTCGAGCTCCGAAACGGAAGCCGAACGATAGATACGGTGGCCTACGACCGCGCACCGACGGCCGAGCGGTGGTACCGAACGGCCGAGACCGACGGTAGCGAGCCGACCGACGAGACACCCGGCAGCGGCGAGTGGTGGCCCCGCGGCGCGACCTGTCTTCCGTCGTCGACCGTCGACACTGACGAGGCGACCACGTTCGTTCTTCCCGACAACCCCGACGTTCCACAGGAGACGATTCGGGAGGCCGACGATCGACTCCTGCTGGCCGGCTACACGTTCACCGACGAGGACGTCGCCGCCGACCTCGTCGCGGCCGCCGACCGCGGCGTCGACGTCGCGGTGTTGCTCGAGTCGGGACCCGTCGGCGGGACGCCCGCGGCGACCGAGTCCGTCGTCGAGACGCTCGAACGCGGCGGCGTCGACGTTCGGTTCGTCGGCGGTGAAGGGGCGCGCTACCGGTTTCACCATCCGAAGTACGCGGTCGCGGACGAGTCGGTCCTCGTGACGAGCGAGAACTGGAAGCCCGCGGGTGTCGGCGGCGAGTCGAGTCGCGGCTGGGGCGTCCGTCTCGCGGACGACGCGCTCGCGGACGAACTGGCCGCGATCTTTCGGGCGGACTTCGGAGGCTGGGACGCCGAGTCGGGAGCGAGCTTCCGTGAGGACGCCTCGTTCGTCGAGGACGACGCCGCGCCGCCGCGGGAGTTCCCGACGAATCACGGAGCGGAGACCGTCTCGGTCGACGCCGCCGAACTCCTGCTCGCGCCGGAGAACGCCGAACCGCGGCTGCTGGAGCTGCTCGACGGCGCCGACGACGAGATCCTCATCAAGCAAGCGAGTATCGCCGACGACGTCTCCCTGCTCGAGGCGACGCTCGACGCGGCCCGGCGCGGCGTCGACGTCCGAATCCTGCTCGACTCGAGCTGGTACGTCGAGGACGAACACGAGACGCTGGCGGCCGATCTCGAGCGCACGGCCGACGAGGAGGAGTTATCGCTCGAGGCCGAACTCGCCGAGGACACAGACGCCTTCGAGAAGATCCACGCGAAGGGGATCGTGATCGACCGCGAGGTCGCCGTCGTCGGGAGCGCGAACTGGAACGAGAACTCGCTGCAGAACAACCGCGAGGTGTTGCTTGCCCTGCACGGAACCGACGCGGCGGCGTACTACGCCGACGTCTTCGAGAGCGATCGGGACGAGGACGACGCTTGGTCGCTCCCGTTCGAACTCTCCGCCGCGGTCGTCGCCGCACTCGTGGTTGCGGCGGTCGTCGGCCACCGGTACGTGCGATTCGGCTCGGAGTAGTCCGATTCTCGCCCGAAACGGTCCGTCGTCGGGAACTCGCTAATCTGCCCTGGTGGGGACCTCGAGGTACTTACAGCAGTCGGCCTCGGGGTCGAAACAGTCCGGACACTCCTCGGGGCGGTCGATGATCGTGTCGAGGCGCTCCGCGACGGTGTCGTCGATCACCGCCTCGAGCGCGTGGGCCTCCTCGCGGAACTCCTCGACCTCGAGGACGTTCGCGAGAAACCGCTCGATGATACAGTAGGTCTGGAGGGCGTCGTGGGCGCGTTCGAGCCCCTCGTCGGTCAGACTGGCTCCCTTGTACTTCTCGTGTTCGACGAGGCCACGTTCCTCGAGCTTGCCGATCATCTCGTTGACGCTGGCCGGGCTGACCTCGAGCAGGTCTGCGAGCGTGCCGGTCGAGGCCGGACCGTCATCGATGCGCTGTGCGAGGTAGATCGCCTTGAGATACTGGTCTGCGGTGTTCATCGCGTCCCTCCGTCGGTGTCGGTCTGGCTGCGATCCGCCGATCGTCGATCGGTCCGGACGCCGATCATGCTCTGCGCTCCATGATCTCGGTTACGTCTTCGACGCCCTCCCGTTCCTCTTCGCGGATGTCGTACAGCGTCTCGAGGAGCCGATCCCGGTCGATGGCGAACTCAGCGTCGGAGGCCTCGACGGCCTCGATCAGGTCATCGTAGAACTTGTAGGCGGTCTCCTCGTTGCAGAGCTGATCGTAGAGCACGCCGTCGGTGTCCTCAGGAGGGCCGTACTGCGCGTCGACCAGGGCGTTGATTTCCTCGTAGGCGACCGTCTCGGCGTCGAGGTCGTCGACCAGCGTCTCGAGGCGCTCGCGGTGCTCGGCCGACTCCTCGGCGGCTTCGGCGAGCAGCGCCCGCACCTCGTCGTCGATCGTCTCTCGTTCGTCGGCCGGCAGCGACTCGAGGTGGTGGGCGGCGCGCGACTCGACCACCTCCTCCAGGACGACCCCGATCTGGAGGAGTCGGGCGAGCTGGTGGTCGCTCGAGACGCGCTGTCCCAGACTCATACACGTACCGTCGGTGAGCGTGCTACTTAACTTCAGGCATCCCGCCTTCGAGTGTTCCCGACGTACCGCCAGACGCGGCTGCCGGCACCGCCCTCGACCGCGTCGACCTGCTCGAAAACGTCCTTGAGAAACGTCCACCAGCCGTCGGCGGTCTCGTAGCCCACAGGATAAGAGTCGTACAGCTCCCCCACGACCGTCGCCTTCCTTGCCCGGCCCTCGTCGCGGAGGAAGGCGATCGCGCGTCCGGCGACGGCCCGTCGCCGCTCGCGTCGATCCGCGGATCGACCCGGAACCGACAGCGCGTCGAGATCGACGAGGTCTGCACCGGATCGGAGGCTCTCTCGCCCGAGCGATGCCGTCGATCGGTACTCGAGGCCCGTCTCGACCTCCCGATCCAGCCGACTGCGCGTCTCGGCGACCGCTCGTCGCGAGAGTTCGTCGAGGCGATCGAACCGGACCGTCTCGAGGACGGTTGCGTCCGCGCCGACGTCGTCCTCGGAAACTCTAGTAACACGCTCCGGAGTCAGCGATCCCGGAGCGTCGTCGAATCCGTCGGTTTCGGTCGCCCCACTCGTCCCGTCCGGGTTCGTCGCGGTCGAATCCTGGTCCTCGGACTCGATCTCGAGTCCGTCCGCTCGAGGCCGAGCGTCCTCGAGCGCGTCCCGCCGGTCGACGAGCCACCGGACGTAGGCGCCTCGGCTCTCGAATCCCAGAAGTCGCCGCTCCGCCTCGAGTTCCTCGAGCGTTTCGGCGTCGAACGCGACCGACAGCCCCGGCATGACCGGTCGATACCGGGCTTCGATACAAAAAAGCTCGTCAGACGGACGAAAACGGTGTGTCCGAACCGCTTCGATCGTCGTTAGTCGCGCTTCCGGAGGCGCGCCGCGACGAGGTCCTCGAGGTCCTCGCGGAGCTCGTCGACCGCGATCTCGTCGAGGACGGGCACGAAGAACCCTTCGACGAGCATGTTGCGCGCGTCCCGGGGCGAGATGCCGCGAGAGGTCATGTACAGCAGATCCTCCTGGTCGATCTGACCGACCGTCGCGGAGTGGCTGGCCTCGGTGTCGTGGTTGTTGATGATCAGCTTCGGCGAGGCGTCGGCCTCGCTCTCGTCGCTAAGCATCAGCGTGTTCTCGCGCTGGTAGGAACTCGTGTCCCACGCGTCGCGACCGACGTCCTGGACCCCCTCGTACACCGAGCGGGCGACGTCGTCGGTGACGCCGCGGGTGACGAGGTCGGCCGTCGTGTGCTCGCCGCGGTGCCAGACCTTCGCATCGAGGTCGAAGTGCTGGTCGTTGTGGCCGTAGAAGGCACCGACGATCTGGGTCTCGGAGCCGTCACCGTTGAGCTCCGTCGAGACGCCGGACTTGGTCAGCTGTGTGCCGACGTTGACCTCGATCCAGTTGATCGTGGCGTAGGTGTCGGCGTCGCCGCGCTTGAGCGCGAAGTTGTAGGCCTCCTCCGAGAGATTTTGAAGGCTGCCGTACTGGACGTTGCTGTTCTCGCCGGCGACGACTTCGACGATCCCGCTGTAGTACTGCTCCTCGGCCTCCTCGCCAGTCGACTGGCGCTCCATGATCGTAACCGAGGAGGACTCCTCGGTGACGACGAGTGTGTAGTTGAACAGCGAACTGGAGTTCTGCTCGGTCCGGATCGTCACGTCCTCGGCGTCGACGCCCTCGGGGACGTAGATCACGGTCCCGGTGCTGAACAGTGCTGTGGACAGGGCCGTCAGATAGTTCGCCTGGGGGTCGACGATCGAGCCGAAGTGCTCCTGCAGGAGCTCTTCGTGTTCGGCAACGGCCTCGCTCCAGGGCAGGACCTCTGCCTCGTCGGGCCCGACCTGATCCTTGTTCTCCGCCGCGTTCAGCGGATCGACCAGCGACTCGAAGTCGAGCTCGTGGAGGTTCGTCCAGTCCCGACCCGGCGTCCGGATGACGTCGGGCATGTCGAGTTCCTCGAGGGCCTCGAGGGCCTCGAGACGGGTCTCGAGCAGCCAGTCGGGCTCGTCGAGATCGCCGCTGATCTGGCGTACCTGTTCTTCGGTCAGATTGGCGTGTACCTGCGTTCCTGCGCTCATATTATCCGAGGCTCCCCTCCATCTCGAGTTCGATGAGGCGGTTGAGTTCGACCGCATACTCGATCGGCAGTTCCTCCGTGATCGGCTCGATGAAGCCGGCGACGATCATCTTCTTGGCGTCGTCGTCGTCCAGACCGCGGCTCTGGAGGTAGAAAATGTCCTCGTCGCCGATCTTGCCGACGGTGGCCTCGTGGGCGACGTCGACCTTCGACTCCTCGATCTCCATGTACGGCATGGTGTCCGAGGTGGACTCGTTGTCGAACATCAGCGCGTCACACTCGACGGCAGTGCTCGAATTCTCGGCGCCGTCGGCGATGTGGACGAGACCGCGGTAGTTGGTGCGGCCGCCGTCCTTGGCGATCGACTTCGACTCGATGGTCGAGCTGGTGTCGGGCGCGTTGTGGTAGACCTTCGCGCCGGTGTCGATGTCCTGGTCCTCGCCCGCGAAGGCGATGGTGATGTGGGTGTCCGTCGAGCCGCGACCCTTGAGGATCGTACACGGGTAGAGCATGGTGGCCTTCGAGCCCATCGAGCCCGAGACCCACTCCATCGTTCCGTTCTCCTCACAGATCGCGCGCTTGGTGTTGAGGTTGAACGTGTTCTTCGACCAGTTCTGGACCGTCGAGTACTGGACGTGGGCGTCCTCGCCGACGAACACCTCGACGCCTCCGCTGTGGAGGTTGTGGGTGCCGTACTTCGGCGCGGAACAGCCCTCGATGTAGTGCACTTCGGAGCCTTCCTCGGCGATGATGAGCGTGTGCTCGAACTGGC
Source organism: Natronococcus roseus (assembly GCF_043677095.1). Taxonomy (NCBI): domain Archaea; kingdom Methanobacteriati; phylum Methanobacteriota; class Halobacteria; order Halobacteriales; family Natrialbaceae; genus Natronococcus; species Natronococcus roseus. Next base: position 465,927 of record NZ_JBHLJR010000004.1, on the reverse strand, counting down.
CCATCCCCTCGGAGTTCATCCGGAAGTACGCCTGGACGGGCATCTCGACGGTGACGTCCTCGGGGACGTAGACGAACGAGCCGCCCGACCAGACGGCGCCGTGGAGCGCGGCGAACTTGTTGTCGCTCGGGGGGACGCAGGTCGTCATGAAGTGCTCCTTGACGAGCTCAGGGTGCTCCTGAACCGCCTTGTCCATGTTCATGAAGACGACGCCCTTCTCCTCCCACTGCTCCTGCATGTTCTGGTAGACGACCTCGGACTCGTACTGGGCGCCGACGCCCGAGAGGGCGTTCTTCTCGGCTTCCGGGATGCCCAGCTTGTCGAAGGTGTCCTTGATCTCGTCGGGGAGCTCGGTCCAGTCGTCGACGCCCTCGCGCTTGTCGACGTCCGGACGGATGTAGGGAACGATCTCCTCGATGTCCAGCTCGGTCAGGTCGGGCTGACCGGGCCAGTCCGTCGGCATCGGCATGTTCTGGTACTGCTTGAGCGCGCGGAGACGCCGCTCGAGCATCCAGTCGGGCTCGTCCTTGTCGTCGGAGATCATGCGGATGACCTCTTCGGTTAGGCCCTTATCGGACTTGACGGCGGCGTTCTGCTCCTTCTTGAACTCGAAGCGCGCCTCGGTGTCGGTTTCTTTGAGGTGGTCTTGTTCGGAACTCATGATTGGTATGTATTCGTGTTTACGGCTGCAGCGTTATTACGGTTGTTCTAGTCGGATTCGGTTACGCCGTGCCGTAGACTTCTTCGCGGACCCAGTCGTACCCCTTGTCCTCGAGCTCCTCGGCGAGCGAGGCGTCGCCGCTCTTGGCGATCTGGCCGTCGAGCATCACGTGGACGTGATCGGGCTCGACGTAGTCGAGGATGCGCTGGTAGTGGGTGATCTGGAGGATCCCGGTGCCCTGCTCGTCGCGCAGGGCGTTGATCCCGTTCGAGACGTCCTGCAGGCGGTCGATGTCGAGCCCGGAGTCGATCTCGTCGAGGACGGCGACCGACGGCTCGAGGATGGCGGCCTGAAGGACCTCGTTCTGTTTCTTCTCCCCGCCGGAGAAGCCGGCGTTGAGGTATCGCTGGGCGAACCGCTCGTCCATGTCCAGTTGCTCCATCTTCTCCTGGAGGATCTCCTGGAACTCGGCGACGCCGACCTCGCCCTCCTCGACGTCTCCCTCCATCGGGGACGTCTCGAAACCGGCCTCCTCTTCGTCCTCCTCGTCACCGTCTTCGCCCTCGAAGAGCTCCTCTCGCTCCTCGATCTTGGCGTTGAGCGCCGTGCGAAGGAAGTTGACCATCGTGACGCCCTCGATCTCGGCGGGGTACTGGAAGCCGAGGAAGACGCCCAGCGCCGCGCGCTCGTTGGGCTCGAGTTCGAGCAGGTTCCAGGTGCGCTGGTCCTCGTCGATCTCGATGTCCTCGCCGAACTCGTCGTCCTCGAGGTGGAGCAGGACCTCACCCTCGGTGACGTCGTAGGCCGGGTGGCCGGCGATGACCTTCGCACAGGTCGACTTCCCGGAGCCGTTCGGTCCCATCAGGGCGTGGATCTCGCCCGATTCGACCTCGAGGTTGACGCCCTCGAGGATCTTCTCGTCGCCGTCCGCCACTTCCGCGTGCAGGTTGCGTAGTTCGAGGCGTGCCATAGTAGTCTGTCGTGTGAACCGTGGGTCGTCTGCCTGATAACGGTTTCGTATGCGATTGGATACGGTTTCGAATAACCAAGAATATTTCACCGAACGAGAAGCGCCGACGGACAGATGCGAACCGCAGTACCGTCGACGGTTTCGGTCCGTCGGGCGCTGAACCTGCCGATTCCCTCCCACACGAGTCCGCGAGGCGACGTTGTCGAGTGACGGTTACCAGTACTGGTCGAGCCCGGTCTGTTCCTGGCCCGATTTTATCTCCTCCCAGGAGACGTCCAACGCCTCGAGGATCCGCGAGATCGGCCCCTTCAGCGTCTTCTCGAGCATCGTGTCGTAGTCGACCGTGAACTCCTCGGGGATCTGGTCGTCGTACTCGAAGCAGATGACGTCAGGGTCGCGCTTGAACGCGCCGTAGACGGGATCCCGGCGCGCGTCGAGCCCTTCCTCGTCCTCGAGTCGCTCGAAGAAGGCGGGATCGACGCGCTCGAGGTAGAGCCGTTTCGGCTTGCTTCCACGCTGGAAGTTCGTCCCGAGCACTCGGTTTGCGTACTTGGCGCCCCGAACCTGGGCCGTGTCGGTGTCGTAGTTGTCCAGGCGCTTGCCGATCCCGCCCGGGATAGCGAGGTCGTCGAGGCTCACCTCGCCCGCGCGAACGTCCTCGATGACGCCCTGGACGTACTCCTTGGCGCCCTCGATATCGCCCTCCTTGACGATCATCTCGATGACCCGATGCTGGACCTCCTTGGTGATCGGCGCGATGTCCGAGCGCTGGTACTCGAAGCCGACGATGTCGATGTCGTCGACGTCTTTCCCCTCCTTCCAGGTGATGTGGCCCGCGTAGCGTTTCTTCTTGCCCGCCTGGAAGAACCGTCGGTAGAGCTTCTCGAACTCGATCTGGAAGCGGTGGAACTCCGCGTTGAGTTCGGTGCGTGCGAAGTCGTCGTAGCGGTCGTTGATGTGTTCCTCGATGTCGAACGATTGCTCTATCGCCTCGGACTTCGAGACGTCGGGTCCGAGCTCGAGCATGACTGAATCGGTGTCTCCATAAGTAACTTGATAATTCATCTCAGTCGCAGCAGTCTCGGTAAATTCGATGACTTCGCGCCCAGTAGCGGTAATTGCGGATGCGGCTTCCTTATCATATAGTCTGAATTGTTCCCAGCCTGAGACACCATATAGGGATTGCCCGACGAACTGGAACTTCCCGTTTCGTCCCGCAAGCAGCGTGTGATTGTCCTCGACGGTAACACAATAGACGCCGTTTTCGGCGGTGCTTCGGGACGAACTTCGATGCGTCCGAAGCGTGTTCTTCGATCCTTCGGTGACGTAGATCCGCCACGTGTCGCTATCACGACTGTAGTTCGCGGTCAGACCGAGGTGTGCACAGAGCCGCAGAACGTCGTCTCGGAGCTCGTCGCTCGAGGTGGAGTAGCGCCACGAGTTCACCTGTCGATCGCCGTCCCCGTCGATGAGTACGTCCAGAAACCGCCGCTTCTGTCGACGGCTCCGATCGAAGACGAACTCGGGGATTCGTTTCTCGAAACTCCCCTCGCCGCAGAGTTCGGTCACGAGGTCTCCGAGAAGCTTTGACGTGATCGTGTACGACCGATCGTCGACGTACGAGTCGAACCCCATCCCGTCGAGGAGTTCGCCGATCGTCGTATGGTAATTTTCCCCTCCGTCGGCGACGGGACGATCGTCCTGCGCGAGTTTGACGGTCGTCGCAGAGCCACGGAAGTTCTCGCCGAACTGCTTGTCCTCGGACGTGTAGACGTTTCCTTCCGTTACGAACCACGCAAGGAGATCGAGGAAGTCGTCACCGTCGTACGTCCGCGGAATCCACTTCCGGCCGGATTCACGGTGGACGAAGCTCGTCTCACAGACGCCCTCGATGTACTCGCGGTGCTGCTCGAACTCCTCGGCGGTGAACACGTAGCCTACTTCCCCCACGTCGGCTTTCGGCACGCGACGCGGTATCCAACCCAGTTCTGCGGTGAACGTGTGGCCGTGTACTGATGGCCGGACCCACACCTCGTACTCGCCGTCGATCAGTTCCGTCAGATCGACCTCTTCGAGTTCGTCCCCGTCGGGACCCTCCCAGTCGTGGGGAAGCTCGTAGTTCGTCGCTCGGTCGAGATCGCCCGCCTCGACGAACCTGTATTCGTCTTCCGTGATCCCGTTCGTCTCGTTCTTGCGGACGAGCATTCGGTGATTCGGCGTGACGCTGAAATCGATCTTGCTCGTCTCGATATCGATCAGATCGCCGCCGTAATCGGGGTAGGCATGGGTTTCGACGACAGTCTTTGTTTCCAGTTTTTCGGTTTCCGGATCGAGCGAGTACACTTCGTCGCCGACCTCGAGATCAGTGACATCTCGGACGCCCTCGGGAGTCAACACCTCCGTATCCGGCGTGAAGCAGTTCATGATTACCTTCACCGCACCCTGCTGGCGGTCGTACTGCTCGTACGCCGGCGTTCCGGGCTCGTGTTCGTTCCGAAGCCCCTTCTTCTCCTCGCGCTCGGCAAGCAGCTCCGTGATCATCTCCCGCATCACGCCGTCGGGCTCCTTGCGGAAGTGGATGGGGTCGGGCTGAGTCGGCGCGGTGTAGGTCTCGCCGTCGTACTCGTCGGGATCGACCCGCGTCTCCGGCGAGGCATTGACCGTCGTCATACACATCGGGTACAGCGACTTCAGGTCCAGCACGGTAACGTTCTCCTTGACGCCCGTGATCGGGTCGAAGACGGCCCCACCCTCGTACTCCTCGCCGGCCTCCTGCTGGCCCTTCGACGGTAAGGCGAACTGGCCGTAGGCCTGGTGGAGGACGTACATGTCGACCGCGTCGCCGGGCGTGGGAGCGTCCTCTAACTTGCAGCCGACGAAGGAACGCACCTCGTCCCAGAAGGGGATGATGCTCTGTTGGCGGTCGAGTTCGACACAGATCTCGACGTCCCGGAGGTTGTACGCGAGCAGCTGGGTGGGGTCTCCCTCCCAGAGGTCGCCGATGTCGCCGGCGTACCGTTCCTTGCCGACGCCGAGCTCGGACTCGCCGACGGCGTCGAGACGGTAGGAGTCGAGTTCGGAGAAGACCATCCGTTGGTAGCCGTAGAGCAGGTCGAAGACGACCCGACCCTTGATGTCGGGGCCACCCCAGTTGCTGCGCCAGACCTCGTCGACCCGCGAGAGGCGATCGATCTCGAGGTCGTACTCGTGGTTCGGGCTCTGGAGCACCTCGAGTCGGTCGAGGAAGTACGGGGCGTCGAAGTCCTCGAAGTTCCACCCCGTCAGCACGTCGGGATCCGTTTCCCGAATATAGTCGACGAACGCCTCGAGCATCGCCTCCTCCTCGTCGAAACTCCGCACCTCGTGGTCGAGCGGTCCCTCGATGGGATCGTACTCCTCGATCGCGTCGGGGATCGGCCCGTCGCCGATCGGCGCCTCGTAGAGCCACATGACGTACTCGTCTCGGTAGGAGTCGTGGCTCGTGAGGCAGATGATCGGTTCCTCGCCGTCCTCCGGGAACCCCGACCGGTCGTCGACCTCGATGTCGAACGTCTGTACTCGGGGCTCGGCGTCGACCTCGGCCGCCTCGACCTCCTCGTGGGGAACGACCAGCGAGTCGTCGTCGGCCCGTCGCTCGGGGACGCGAATCCCGCTGCGGACGTCTTTGTCGATGAGAAATCGGTTCGGAAAGAGGATGTCGGCCTCGTAGTGGTCGAACTCGTCGCGGACCTGTCCGACGTCCCGCGGCGTCTGGCCGAAGATCTTCGTCAGCTTCTCGCCGCGGATGCTCTCGTAGGGTTCGCCGTCCTCGCCGACCTCACGGCTGCCGGTGAGTCGGTCGTAAGCCTCCTCGGGCGGCCGCTCGAGGGACTCCGTCGGCGCGTAGAAGTACGGGCGAAAGCCGACGACCTGGACGTGCTCGAGTTCCCCCTCACTCGTCCGGCCGAAGACGTGCATGATCGGGCGCTCGTCGTCGCCGTAGCCGGCGATGGTGTAGTCGACCTGCATCACGGCGAACTCGAGCGCTCCCGTCGGCTCCGGAAGCGTCTCCTCGCGAACGTCGATCACTGCTGTGCTCTCTCCCGTTCCGTCGCCGGCGACGGCGGCTGCCTCTTCGTCCGGCCGTTCGGAGGACTCGCGGGAAAACTCCGCGAGTCCGGTCTGGCCCGCCTCGGTCATTGTGTCGACGTTTGGCGCCGCCGGTTAAAAACCCACCATTCCCGACGATACCACCCAAAACTGAAGGAAGAACAAAGCATATAATGTGGTAACACATAGCAAGCCCTGAGGTGACCGATGTGTCCATTCGTGCCAACGAAGACGAGGTGGCGGATCGAAGCGAACCGAGTAGCGAACCCGAGGGCACAGCGACGATCGAGGCCTACGAGATCGAGGACGGCGTCGTGTTCTACGACGCGGAGAACCCCCTCGCGTGGGTCGAGGCGAACAGAACGCTGACGCTCGAGGAGTTCGTCTAGAGCTCTCCGCGGGTGAACGCGAATCCTTTTCCTTGCGCTTCCCGTCTTTGGCCGTGTGGTGTTCGACCGATCCGAACACGAACCCGAGGAGTGGGACCCCGAGGAGGAGTTTACCGATCCCGAGGAGGAGTTCACCGACCCCGACAGCGACTCACTGACGATCCCTCGAGTGTCGACCGAGGACGCGGGCTCCAACCTCAGGTCGGACCTGCGCTCGGAGTTCGGATCGTCGGCTGACGCGGAGACGACGGTCGAAACCGACGTCTCGAGCGACCTGCTACAGGCGTTCTGGTCGATCGTGCTCGTTGTCAACGCGGCCGTACTCGCGTTCTCGGTCGGCGTGTTGTTTCTGCTCTTCGACGGTCCCTCGGCAAACGGTTTCGCTCTCGTCGCCGGCGGAGTCGTCCTCTCGGGGTTCGCCGTCCGCCGCTACCGAAACTACCGAGCGACGAGCCGCGAGGATCCGCCGACAGCCGCCGACGACACCGACACTGACGACGACGCCGACACTGACGACGACGGCACGGATACCGAACCGTCAACACCCGGCGAAACGACTTCGGAGCCGGACTCCAAACACCGATCACCCGACGACCCCGACCGCACATGAAACCCGTCCAAGACGACACCGGGAAGCGATACGTCCTTCTCAAACGCTCCGAGCACGCGAGCCTCGTTCGTGATCCCGAAACCGGAAACGAGTGTTACGTCCAGAACGATCGCCTCGAGCACCTGGCCGAGGAGTCCGTCCTCGAGACTGCCGCCCGGACGGTCGAGGGACCGGTCCGAACGCTGCTGTCGGCCGTCCACGACGAGACCGCTCTCGGGCTGCTCGTCGAACTCGGCAAGCGCGGGCCGCTTGGCGTTCGCGAGATGATCGGCGTCTACGACTGCTGCGAGAGCGATCTCCACGGCCGACTCACGGTGCTGACGGCCGCGGACCTGATCGCCGAAACCGACGTCGCCGGCGAGCGTGGGTATCGACTCACCGACGACGCCGAGGCCGCGCTCGAGGCCATCGGTGCGGATATCGGCGAGGAGTCGGCAGCCACTCGATCGGCCGACGACGGTTCGTCCGGGACCGAATCCGACTCCTGACGGATCTTCCCCGCCGTTTTCGAACCCGTTAGTCCGAGGTCAGCAACGCCGCCTCCGTCGGCCGGCCGCGCTCGAGCCGGGATCGGTTCGAGGTCGCGTCCTTCTCGACGCGGACCAGCGAGTCCGCCGCGCCGATCAGTTCCTCGTCGTGGCTGACGACGACGATCTGTTCGACGCCCAGATCCCGCATCGACTCGACGAGCGAGACCAGCTGTGTGACGTGTCCCGAGTCGAGGAAGACGGTCGGCTCGTCCAGGATCAGCGGCGGCATCGGGGCGGTTCCCTCGACGCCCTCCGCGAGCAGCCGGTAGATCGCACACCGCAGACTGAGGTTGAACAGCGCCCGCTCCCCACCGGAGAGCTGTTCGGGCTCGAGCGGTTCGCCGTCCTTCTGGTAGACGGTCAGCCGGTACTCCCCGTCGAGGTCGATCGCGGCGTAGGAGTCGTTCCGGTAGACCAGGTCGAACGTCTCGTTGAGAAGTCGCTCGAGGGTCTCGACGTTTCGCTGGCGAAGCTCCGCGCGCAACTCCCCGTAGGTCGTCTGCAGGGTCTCGGCCTCGTCGTACAGCGAGTCGAGCCGCTCGAGTTTTTCCTCGACGGTCTCGAGACGGTCTCGAAGCCGCTCGAGCTCCTCGATCTTCTCCTCGACGCCGCCGATCTTCCCCTGTAGCTCGTCGCGGTCGGCCTCGAGCGCCGCGAGCTTCTCGTCGACCTTCTCGAGGTACTGCTCGGCGTTTGACTGTTTCGTTCGGGCGGTCTCGATCCGATCGTCGTCGAACTCGGACTCGAGTTCGCGCTTGCGTTCGCGGTCGGCCGAGAGCTGCTCGCGGCGCTCGTCGTTCATCGTCTCCCAGTCCGCGCGTCGCTCCCGCAGCGTCTCGATCTCGCGGTCGAGTTCGGTGCGTTCGGTCTCGATCTCGCTGGCTCGACGAAGCGTCTCCAGGCGCTCTTTGATCTCGCCGCGCTCGGCGTTGATCTCGCCGAGCTCGGTTCGCGCGTCCGCGACCTCGCTCTCGAGGTCGCTCGCCCGCTCGCGTTTCGTTCCGGCCTCGCGTTCGTACTCGTCGGCTTCCTCGCGGAGCCGGTCGCGTTGTTCCCGACGGTCCTCGAGGCTCTCGCGCTTCTCTTCGAGCAGCTGTGCAACGTTCTCGCGGTTTTCCTCGAGGCGGTCGACGCGTCGTTCGGCCTCGACCAGCGACTCGGCGCGCTCGATTCGCTCGTCGAGCTCCTCGCGGTCGTCTTCGAGGCCCGACAGCCGCTCCTCGAGGCTCGTGAGCGTCTCGCGTTTCTCCTCGAGGACGTCAACGTGGGGCGAGTCCGCGACGTCCTGGCCGCACTCGGGGCACTTCCCCGCCTCGCGGAGCCGCTCGCCCTCCTCGATCGCGTTCTCGACGGACCGGATCTCGGCGGTGACGTCGTTGATCGTCGAGACCAGCTCCTCGCGGTCGCTCTCCAGCTCCTCGAGGTGGCTCTCGGCCTCACCGAACGCGACCGATGCGTCGTCGAACGCCGAGCGGGCGGACTCGACGTCGTCGTCAAGGTCGTCGACCGTCTCCTCGCGATCCGCGATGGCCTCGCGGTCGTTCTCGATCCGCTCGTCGAGCTCGTCGGCCTCTTCGCGGGCCCGCTCGGCCTGGGATTCGAGCTCGTCGGCCTCCTCGCGAAGCCGCTCGACCTCGCCGTTTCGCTCCGTGATCGAGACGCGGACGTCCTCGAGATCGTCCCGGAGCTCCTCGTCGCGGGCCTCCAGTTCCTCGATTCGGGACTCGACTGCGTCGGCGTCGCCCGTCCTGAGTTCGGTCTCTTCGAGCAGTCCGTCGCGCTCGTCTTCGAGTTCCTCGCGTTCGCTCCTGCGTTCGCGGAGGGTCTCGCCGGCGTTCTCCCGTTTCCGTTCGGTCTCGGCGATCTTCGAGCGCAGCTCCTCGATTCCCTCCTCGAGGTCGGCGATCTCCTCGCGGGTCTCCTCGTGGCGCTCGAGAACGTTTTCGGCGGCCTCGAGGGTCTCCCGCGCGTTCTCGCGCTGAGACTCGAAGTGTTCGATCTTCGAGACGACGTCGGCGTGACTCGACTCGAGGGCGTTCAGCCGGTCGTGGAGCTCCTGGTCTTCCTTGCGCTTTACCTGCGTTCGGAGATCCTCGAGCACCTCGTGCTGGCCGTCGAGCACCGACTTGACCCCGAGCCGGGCGTCGCTCGCCCGCTCGCGGTACTCCTCGAGCGCGCCCAGCTGCAGGAGGTCGTCGATCATGTCCTGGCGCTCGCCCGGCGAGGCGTGAATCAGTTTGTTCACCTCGCCCTGGCGGACGTACGCGCAGTTGACGAACGCCCCGGCGTCCATCCGCAGCAGCTCGGTTACCTCGTGGCGGACGTCCCGGGCCCCCTCGATCGTCCCGTCCGGCCCCTCGAGGACGCACTTGGTCGTCGTCGCGCGGTCGCCCCGCAGCTTGAGCCGTCGCTCGACGCGGTAGCTGCGGCCGTCGTGGGTGAACTCGAGTTCGACCTCACACTCCTCCTCGCCGGTCGTGATCACGTCGTCGAGGGTGCGATCGCCGAGCGCCTTCGAGCCGTACAGCGCGAAGAAGACGGCCTCGAGCAGCGTCGACTTCCCGCTGCCGTTGACGCCGTGGACGATCGTCACCCCCCGCTCGAGGCCGAGCTCGGCCTCGCCGTAGCACTTGAAGTTACGCAGGCGAACGTGGTCGACCCTCATTCGAAATCACCCAGCGAGGCGTACTCGCCGTCGGAGCTCGGCTTCGACTGGGTCTGGTCCTCGGAGTCCGCATCGGCGGTCTCGTCGGTTGACGGTCGGTCCGCTTCGGCTCCGTCGCCGTCGGCAGCGTCGTCGGCCGACGCCGCGGCGACGTCGATTTCGGAATCCGCGCTCGAGTCGTCCGTCGCGGATTCGTCGGCGCTCGCTTCCGCCGCCGAATCGGTCGTCCCTGCGTCGTTCGCCTGCACGTCGGCTACCTCCGAGTCGTCCGCGTCCGTCAGTTGATCGGCGACCGTCGACACGTCCTCGTCGCCCGGCTCCCGATCGGGTGCGGGTTCGAACGCCGTTTTGTCGTCCTCGAGCAGCTCCCGCGTGCGCCGCTCGACCCGTTCGCGGACGTTCGCGTCCGCGAGGTCGTCGTCGCGAACGGTGCGGTCGATCTCGAGGGCGGCGTCGCTGAGACCGAGTTCGCGAACCCGCTCGCGGACGGCGTCGTCCGGGTTGGCGAAGCTGACCGAGACGCCCTCGCCCTCGTCGGGCAGCTCCCGGCGATCGTTTACGCGAGCGACGAGCGCGTCGCGGTCGACGGCGAGCTCCTCGACGGCCGCGGGCGCGATCGGCTTCCCCTCGCCCTCGATCGTGACGACGACGACCGCGTCCTCGAGGTCGTGCTGGCGGACCCGCTCCTGGACCCGGTCGACGCCCTCGCCCTCGGCGAGTTCGACGTCGACGAAGACGAACTTGCGGGTCGACTCGATTCCTCGGCGCCGGATCGCCGGCTCCTCGCCGGGCTCGAACGCGACGAGGTTGTATCCGCGATCCTCGCGCTCGCTGGCGCTTGCGCGTTCGGTCGATCCACAGTAGGTGAGCCACGTCTCCCGCAGCTCGGCGGTGTCGGGGTGGTGGTTGTCGCCCAGCAGGACGGCGTCGAACTCGACGGTCGATTCCGTCAGGAGCCGCTCGGTGTCCCAGTCGGCGTGGGGAAACGGTTCGAACAGGCCGTGGCTCACGAGCGCGGCGTGTCCCGCTCCGTCGGGAATCGGAGCGAACTCGTACTCGAGGTCCTCGCGTCGGGATCGGGGCACGAAATCGAGCCCGTAGAGCGCGACGTCACCGAGTACGTACGGCTCGGCGCCAAGTCGAGTTGCGAGCCCCAGGTCGGCAAAGAGATCGAGCCACTGGGCGTCGCGTTTCCCCTCGTGGTTGCCGACGACCGCGAGGAAGGGGACGTCCGCGTCCTCAAGCGACCGGAGAATCTCGACGGTTCCCTGAAGATCGACCAGGTTCGGCCGACGGTCGTGAAAGAGGTCGCCGGCGTGGATCACGGCGTCTACGTCGCCCTCGATGGCGTCCTTGGCTACGCTCCGGAACGCCTCGAGGAAGTCCCGTCGTCGCTCGGGCGAGTTGTACTGCTGGTACCCGATGTGGGTGTCGCCCGTGTGTATCACCCGCGTCATCTATCGGGAGTTGACCACGGGGCCCTAAATGGATTCCGCGACCGAAGTGAAAGTAGAGTGCGCTGACGAAAACGAGCGACTCCCCTCGCGCGGGATCGGTGCGGGAGGCGTCCGTTACGACTCGATGTCGAGGCTGTACAGACGCTTGCGCGCGTCCGAGAACGAGAAGCGGGAGTCGATGACGTGCTCCTCGTCGAGTCGGTTCAGCGCGTACCGAACCGTCCGCGCCGGCAGAAGCGTCTCCTCGGCGATCTGCTGTTGGGTCATGGTGTCGTTGTATTCGAGAACTTTCGCGACGAGTTTCGCACTCGGCGGGAGCTCGCGGACGTCGTCCCACGACCCCCGGTTCGTGGGTTCGGGCTGTGGCGACTCTAGAGAACTCATCCTATACACTCATTGCGAATACGGCCTGATAATATTTTCTGTTTCATTCTATGTCCTATGGTAATATTCCTGTGGGGCTGTAGTTACCCGAAGCCTCTTATGAGCCAACACCCAACTCACGAGTGATGAGCGACACTGTGGACGACGTCGACCTCCCCTACGACGAGGACGAGGCGTCCCAACAGGAGAAAATCCAGGCACTCGAGGATCGGTTAGAGATTCTCGAGTCGCAAAACGAGGAGATGCGCGACAAGCTCCTCGATGCGAACGCCGAGAACAACAAGTATCAGCAGAAGCTCGAGCGGCTTACCCACGAGAACAAGAAGCTCAAGCAGTCTCCCCTGTTTGTCGCCACGGTCCAGGAACTGACGGACGAAGGCGCTATTATCAAACAACACGGGAACAACCAGGAAGCGCTGACCGAAGTGACCGAGGAGATGCGCGAGGACATCGAGCCCGACGCCCGCGTGGCCGTCAACAACTCGCTGTCGATCGTCAAGACCCTCTCGAACGAGACCGACGTCCGCGCCCGCGTGATGGAGGTCACCGAAAGCCCCGAGGTCAGCTACGAGGATATCGGCGGCCTCGAGGAGCAGATGCAGGAAGTGCGGGAAACCGTCGAGATGCCCCTCGAGAAGCCCGAGATGTTCGACGACGTCGGCATCGAGCCCCCGAGCGGCGTCCTGCTCTACGGCCCGCCGGGCACCGGGAAGACGATGCTCGCCAAGGCCGTCGCCAACCAGACCGACGCCACCTTCATCAAGATGGCCGGCTCCGAGCTGGTCCACAAGTTCATCGGTGAGGGGGCGAAGCTCGTGCGGGACCTGTTCAAGGTCGCCCGCGAACACGAGCCGGCCGTCATCTTCATCGACGAGATCGACGCCATCGCCGCCAAGCGCACGGAGTCGAAAACCTCCGGCGACGCCGAGGTCCAGCGAACGATGATGCAGCTCCTCAGCGAGATGGACGGCTTCGAGGACCGCGGCGAGATCCGCATCATCGCCGCCACCAACCGCTTCGACATGCTCGATCGCGCGATCCTCCGGCCGGGCCGATTCGACCGGCTCATCGAGGTCCCCAAGCCCAACCAGGAGGGCCGCGAGATTATCTTCGAGATCCACACCCGCGGCATGAACGTCGCCGACGACGTCGACTTCTCGGAGCTGGCCGCCGAGGCCGAGGAGGCCTCCGGTGCCGACGTCAAGGCGATCTGTACCGAGGCCGGGATGTTCGCCATCCGCGACGACCGCACGGAGATCCGGATGGAGGACTTCCGCGGCGCCTGGGAGAAGGTTCAGGCCGAGACCGACGAGACCGACGAGGTCTCGAAGACGTTCGCCTGATCGGACTATCGGGTCGACTCGTCCCGTCGTTTTCTCTTTACAGCGCGGCGAAGACGAGCCACGGCACCACGAACAGCGCTGCCGTCAGCACGGCGATGATCAGGAGGTAGCCAGCGACGGTGCTTCCCGCGGTGAGCCAGGCGGGATGCTCGAACTCGCGCGTATCGATTGCCATGTGGGTACGAACCGGGGAGGCGTCCATAAACGTACCGACGAACTCGCGGTTCCGGTCCGCTTTTACCGGCCGACTGGCTATACCGTCGTAATGACGAAGATCGTCGTGGTGGACAACCACGGACAGTTCACCCACCTCGAGCAGCGGGCGCTTCGGGACCTCGGCGTCCAGACGGAACTGATCGACAACGACGCGGATCCCGCGGAGGTCGACGCCGACGGCGTCGTCCTCTCCGGCGGTCCCGACATGGATCGGATCGGCCGCTCGGCGGAGTACCTCGAGTCCGACGTCCCCGTCCTCGGCATCTGTCTCGGCATGCAGCTGATCGCGACGGAACTCGGCGGCTCGGTCGGCAGCGGCGAGTACGGCGGCTACGCCGATGTGACCGTCGACATCGTCGACGAGGACGATCCGCTCACCGGTAGCCTCCACCCCGAAACCCGCGTCTGGGCGAGTCACGCCGACGAGGTCACCGAACTCCCCGACGGGTTCGAACTCACCGCACGCAGCGACGTCTGTGACGTCGAGGCGATGAGCGATACCGATCGCGACCTCTACGGCGTCCAGTGGCATCCCGAAGTGGCCCACACCGAGGAAGGCGAGGAGATCTTCGAGAACTTCCTCGAGATCTGCGAGACAAAGTAGACCGTCACGACGCGAAGCCACCGATCGCTCTAGCTCTCCGGATAACTCAAACTCGATTTTGAGCAACGGCAGCAGTTACGTACCACGGGTTCGAACGGGCCAGTAGAGTCTCGTTGCATGTCACGACTGTTGCCGACAACGTCGGATGCCTCGACCGACCGCTCGGGTCCGCCGGCACTTTTGCATCTCGACGACGACCGAACGGACGACGTGCTCGACGCGCTCTCCTCTGAGACGTCGAGAGCAGTCTTCCGGGAGTTAAACGAGCAGCCCTCGACGCCCGCGGCGCTCGCGGACCGGCTCAAGATGTCGATCCAACGCGTCAGCTACCACCTCGAGAACCTCACCGAGGCGGGTCTGATCGAGGTTGCAGACACCTGCTACTCGGAGAAGGGCCGCGAGATGAACGTCTATACGGTCACAGGAGAACCGCTCGTCGTCTTTCTGGGAACTGAAGGTGATCAGCCCGGCCTCAGAGCCGCGTTCAAGCGGCTGTCGGCTTCCGTCGGGCCGCTTGCAGCCGTGTTCGCTCTCTGGGAAACGATCGTTCGTTATCTCGGTGTTGGCGACACGCACTGATCGTCAACGGCGGCAGGAGTCTTCACAGCGAAGCGATCGGTACGCTGATAGCAACCGCGACGAACGTGTCGGTCGATGATCGAGCGACTCGAGCGCCGAGAGGATACGGAGGGCTGTGCGTGTCTCGAGTGTCGAGGTGTGCAGTCGCGAGCGATGCGGCGATCTCTCGTCGACGCGATCCAGTGGTCGGGTCGGATTCTACGCACCCGTCGTTCACTCGTCGTTCTCGTCTTCGTCCTCGCGTCGCTACAGGTGGGAATGCGTCTCGCATCCCTCGGCGTGGAACTTCTGCTGAGCGGATTCGTGTTCATGGGCGGGCTCTTTGCGCGCAACTACGCTATCACCCTCATTGCGGGCCGTGTTCGCGGTCGCCGAGTGGCTGCGTCGACGGCGATGCAACACGCCCTCGCCAGACTCCCAGCGGTGATCGGAACGTGGATCCTCACGTTCGGCATCTTGATGCTTGTTACCGGTGTCCTCACGGGAGTCGGAATGGGTGCCGTAGCTGCCGTCTGGGGTCCGGACGTACTGACGACGCCGTTCGGCCTTACCGCCCTGTGGATCGCCTCGATTGGGCTCGGAATACCCGTTATCGTCAAGTTCGCGCTCGCGACGGAGGCCGCGGTCATCGGCGGCTACGGTCCGTTCGCGTCGCTTCGGGTGAGTTGGGGACTCATCTCGTTTCGTCGCCGGACCGCAATTGCCCTGATTGGGGTTGTCGTCTCGTTCGCGGTCCCGATCGTGCTCTGGAATCACATGACGACGCTCAGCAGCAGCGGAGTCGCCGACGCCACCGTCTTAGCCGTTTTCGGTTCGATCGGCGGAGCGTTCCTGACCGTCGTCTGGTACTGCTGTTCCTGCGTCATTTTCGGCCAACTGTACGTCCAGCGGGTACTCAGGTGAGCGACACCGAAATGGGGAGAGGCGACCGGTTCGTCTTCACGCCGACGCGTTCAGGTCGTTCCGCGGGACGATTACGTATCGGATCCACAGGACAGTGCCGACTGACATGGCGAGGTACAGCGGGCCGACGACCGTCGCGGAGTAACCCAGAGCGAACACCGAGTAAACGGCGGCGAACGCCCCAGTAATTATCCCGAGGACGACCCAGAGCATGAGTCCGTCCTCGGAGTGAGCCTGCAGTTCCATCCCGGTTCCCAGACGGAGCAGAATCATTCCGATCGTTAGTCCTGCCCATGTAAGGACTGGGAGTCCGACAACGGTGATCGGGATCGCCTCGAGCTGTGCGGATCCATTGATGATGGTCAGCCAGCCGATCAGTCCGAGTCCAGCCCAGACCACGCTTCGCCAGAGCTCTTCTTTGAGGATCCGCTTTGTGGTTGCGTCCATAGTCGGAACAACCAGCTGACTGTGAGTAATGCTACCGGAGGCTCAAAATCCGTTTTGAGCCACTGTTCCTCGATCTACTCGGTATTGAAGTCGATCGAAAGCAGCCAAGAACCCGTACTGACACCGGTGTTACGTGGTATCTCCGGTGTCGCCAAACGCGTATATGGTTACGTGACGAATCAGGTAACGTAATGCAACCACAAACCGACGCCGCTCGAGCCGAGTTCGCCGCACCGACCGCGACCGACGAACGGGGTGGAAAATGAGCACGAGCGTTCTCGTCACCGGCGCGACCGGTAACCAGGGCGGCGCGGTCGTCGACCACCTGCTCGAGAGCGAGACCGAGTTCGAAGTCTACGGACTCACGCGGGACGCCTCGAGCGAGACGGCTCAGGAACTGTCCGAGCGAGGCGTAACGATGGTCGAAGGCAATCTGGACGAGAAGGAGTCGCTCGAGTCTCACGTCGCCGAGGTCGACGCCGTCTTCGCCGTCACCAACTTCTGGACACAGGGCTACGACGCACAGGTCCAGCAGGGCAAGAACATCGCCGAGGTCGCCGCCGACGAGGGGGTCGACCAGTTCGTCCTCAGCGGCGTCGGTAGCCACTGGGAGGACACCGGCGTCCCCCACTTCGATTCGGCCCAGGAGATCGACCAGTACGCACAGGAACTCGAGCTCCCGATGACCGTCCTCGGACCCGTGTTCTTCTTCCAGAACTTCGAGGCGTTCGCCGAGGACGTCGTCGAGGAGGGGCAGATCGCGCTGCCCCTCGAGGAGGGCGTCTCCCTGCAGATGATCGACACCGACGACGTCGGCCACGCCGCCGCCGTCGCGCTCGCGAACCCCGAGGCGTTCGTCGGTGAGCGGATCGAACTCGCGGGGGACGAACTCACCCTGGCGGAAGCTGCGGAGACCCTCTCCGAGGTGACGGGCCGGGACGTCGAGCCGGTTCACGTCCCGATCGAGGACGCCTACGACTCCTTCGGCGAGGAGTTCACCGTCATGTGCGAGTGGTTTAACGAGGTCGGCTACGGGGCGGATCTCGAGGAGCTCGAGGAGCGCTTCGGCTTCGAGTTCACCGAGTTCGAGCGCTACCTCCGCGAGCACGGCTGGGAGGACAAGGAGGGGATGGCCTCGGTTCCGGGCTGGGTCAAGGCGATGCAGTAGCGCCTCGAGTCTTTCTCAGTCGTCGCTCGCCACGGGCACGCTCGCGCGCACTTCGAGTCGGTCCAGCTCCCCGACGAAGGAGGCGAGCATCTCGCGGGTGACGTGGGGCATACAGACAACTCGAAGCTCGCCCGTCGCGGTCCTGGAGATCCGCCACCCCTTCGCTCGGAGCGCGTCGAACGTCGCTCGAGGGACCGTCGCGGCGACCAGCGGCAGGGTGGGATCGACGACCTCGTACCCGCGTTTCTCGAGGGCGTCGGCCAGCCACTCGGCGTTGTGCTGGGAGCGAACGTACTGCTCGCGGTAGCCGTCGGGCCACAGCGCCTCCATCGCCGCCACGGCGCTGGCGACGCCCGCACCCGACCGAGTTCCTGTTAGTGTGGCCTGGGCGGTCGACTCGAGGTAGGGCGTGTCGACGGCGAGCTCGTCGAGCAGCGACTCGGAACGGGCGAGCAAGCCGCCCGCCGGAATCGCGGCCTGGCCCATCTTGTGGGGGTCGATCGCCATCGTGTCGACGGCTGCGTGGCCGAAGTGCCACTCGTGGTCCGTGAAGGGAAGAACGAACCCGCCCCAGGCGGCGTCGACGTGTAACAGGGCGCCGATCGAGTCGGCGATTTCGCCGAGTTCGGGAATCGGATCGACCCGACCGTACTCCGTGGTTCCCGCGACGCCGACGACCAGGGCGGTGTCGGCATCGACGCTGGCCCGAACCGCCTCGAGGTCCGCCCGGTGATCGTCGTCGGTCGGCACGAGCCGGAGCTCGACCTCGAGCACGTCGGCGGCCTTCTGGAAGCTGAAGTGGCCCGACTCGGGCACGACGACGTTTGGCCTCGGGGAGTCGGCTCGCTCGCGGGCGATACGAACGGCCTGGATGTTCGCCTCCGTCCCGCCGCTTGCGACGTAGCCAGCGGGATCCTCGAGGCCGGCGAGCTCCCCGAGCATCGCGATGGCGTCGTCCTCGAGGGCCGCGACCCGCTGGTAGGTGGCGGGGTCGCCGGGGTTCGTCGCAAGAAACCGTTCGGCCGCATCGCGTGCGTCCGGGTGGGGTGTCGTACACATCGAGGATAACACCCGGTCGAACGCCTGCGGCTCCGCTTGCATATCACTCAGCAGTCGGGTCAGCCGCTTAGTAGTTGCGCTCTTCCCGAACGGGGTCTTCGAGAGTGGCGGCCTGCTCGAGCGATGGTAGATACATCTCTACATCACATACAAAGCTACGCTAGGAACACTTACGGGTGATCGACGGTAAGAGCACGTATGGCGATCGACATGGAAACGTTCGAGAACACACCCGAAGACGAACTCCAGGAGCTAAGTAACCCGGAGAAGGTCCTGCAATTTCTAATCGCGAACGACGATCACGCGTTCAAAGCGACGGAGATAGCCGACCGGACGGAAATCAACCGGAACTCGATTAGCACCGTCCTCGGTCGGCTCAAGGACCGCGATCTCGTCCGTCATAAGGGTGAATACTGGGCGATCGGCGACCGAGAACGGATTCGGTCGTTCGACCGATACCGACGGGCGACCGAACGGCTGAACGAACGATACGGATCCGAGGACAAGGATGCGTGGCGAGCGCATGCAGCCGACGCGGAGACGCCGAACGACGAGTCGGATAATGACGAGTGATCTCGAGCGCTGTGACGTCTGCTACGGGGCGGATCCGTTCAAGGGAAGCGACTACGCTCGCCCGTGGCTGATAATCAGCAACGAGCACCACCCATTTCACGGAGAACAGTACGTCGTACTCGCGCTGACAACTCGAACGTGGCACGACGGCTTCGTTCGCATCGCCGAAGACGAGTGGATAGAAGGTGGCACACCGAAGTCGAGTAGTATCGTGCCGTGGAGCGTCGAAACGATCGAACACGGTGATATCGAATTTCGGCAGGGACGAATTGAGAGCAGCCTCGTCGATCGGACGGTTGCTGAACTTACCGACTACCTTCGATCCGAAACGATCGACTGATAGCTGCCACGAAAGCGCGAACCGAACGACTGTCCTCGATCAGCGCACCGAGTCGAGCAGCAGCTTCTGCTCGACGCGTTTGACCTCGTGTTGGACGTCGCGGACGGCGTCGATGTTCGCCGAGATCGAGTGGACCCCCTCGTTGACGAGGAACTGGACCATCTCGGGCTTCGAGCCGGCCTGACCGCAGATGCTCGTGTCGACGTCGTGTTCGCGGCAGGTCTCGATGACGTCGCCGATCAGCCGGAGCACGGAGGGGTGGAGCTCGTCGAAGCGGTCGGCGACGTGCTCGTTGTTGCGGTCGACCGCGAGCGTGTACTGGGTGAGGTCGTTGGTCCCGAAGGAGGCGAAGTCGATGCCCGCTTCGGCCATTCCCTCGACGGCCAGCGCCGAGGCGGGCGTCTCGATCATCACGCCCCAGGTGCGCTTCTCGGGGTCGATCCCGGCTTCGGTCATGAGCTGCTTGGTCCGGTAGACGTCCTCGGCGTCGTTGACCAGCGGGAACATGATCTCGACGTTGTCGTAGCCCATCTCGTAGAGCCGGCGGAACGCCTCGAGCTCGTGGGCGAAGACGTCGGGCCGATCGAGCGAGCGGCGGATGCCCCGGTAGCCCAGCATCGGGTTGTGCTCGTGGGGTTCGTCCTCGCCGCCCTCGAGCTGGCGGAACTCGTCGGTCGGCGCATCCAGGGTCCGGACGCGGACGGGTCGGGGATAGAACTCGTCGGCGACGCCGCGAACGCCCTGGACGAGCTCCTTGATGTAGGCGTCCTCGCCGTTGTCCTCGATGAACTTCGCTGGCGTCTGATTCAGCGAGAGGATCATGTGCTCCGTGCGAAGCAGGCCGACGCCGTCGGCGCCGGTTGCGGCGGCCCGCTCTGCGGCCTCGGGGATGGAGACGTTGACCTTGACCTCGGTCGCGGTCATCGGCTTGACCGGCGACTGCGGGCGTACCTCCTCGACGGGTTCGGCCTCCTCCTCGGACGAGACGACGTCGCCCTCGAGCACCGACCCCTTGTCGCCGTCGAGCGTGACGACCTGGCCGTCCTCGAGGACGGTCGTGGCGTTGGTCGTACCGACGATCGCGGGCACGCCGAGCTCGCGGGAGACGATGGCTGCGTGGCTGGTCATCCCGCCTTCGTCGGTGATGATCCCCGCGGCTCGCTTCATCGCGGGCACCATATCGGGCATCGTCATCTCGGTGACGATGATGTCGCCCTCGCCGACCTTGTCGAGCTCGTCGAGCTTGGTGACGATCCGGGCGGCGCCGCTGACCCGACCCGGGCTCGAGCCCAGCCCGTCGACCACCACGTCGCCGGTCCCGGCTCCGGTCGCGCTCTCGGCGCTGTCGGCGGCCCGGGCCTGTGTCCCGCTACCGTCGGTAAGTCCCTCGGTGATGTCGCCGGTCTCGGCGGCGCTCGTCGCGTCTGTGTCACTCTCGTCGATCGTCGTGATCGGGCGCGACTGGAGCATGAAGACCTCGCCGTCGAGGATTGCCCACTCGACGTCCTGGGGGGTGTCGTAGTGGTCCTCGACGCGCTCGCCGAGCTCGACGAGTCGGTCGATCTCCTCCTCCGAGAGGACGCGGGCGGTGCGTTTGTCCGCCGGGACCTCGCGTTCGACGGTTTCGCCGGTTTCCTCGTCTTTGGCGTGCATCACCTTCTTCTCGGCGACAGTGACGTCGGTGTCGCCGTCGTCCCGCGGAACGATGTAGTTATCCGGGGAGACGGCCCCCGAGACGACAGCCTCGCCCAGTCCCCAGGCGGCCTCGATGATCATCGTCGGATCGCCGGTCGAGGGGTGGCTCGTAAACATGACGCCGGATTTCTCGGCCTCGACCATCTGCTGGACGACGACGGCGATGTTCACTGCGGAGTGGTCGAACCCCTTCTCCTGTCGGTAGTAGATCGCCCGCTGGGTGAAAAGAGAAGCCCAGCAGCTCCGAACGCGGTCGAGCAGGTCGTCCTCGGTGATATTGAGATACGTCTCCTGCTGGCCGGCGAAGGAGGCGTCGGGAAGGTCCTCGGCCGTCGCGGAGGATCGGACGGCGACGAACGCCTCCTCGCCCGCGTCGCCGACCTGTCGGTAGGCTTCGAGGATCTCCCCGCGAACGTCCTCGGGAAACGGCGTCTCGCGGATGAGTTCCTGAGCGCGCTCGGCCGCCGCCGCGAGCGCGCTCGAGTCGTCGACGTCGACGTCGACGACCTCGAACAGCTCCTCGTCGATGTTCGCGTTCTCGATGAACGATCGGTAGGTGTCCGCAGTTACGACGAATCCAGGTGGGACGGGAAGTCCAGCGCCCGTGAGCTCGCCCAGAGAAGCTCCCTTGCCGCCGACTCTCTCGAGGTCACCGGCGCTGATCTCGTCCAACCAGAGTACAGCCATCTGTAGCTGGAAGGTCACCGGACCGGCTAAAGAAGGTTGCGAACGGCACACATGATTCAGAACTCGTGACCGAATGAGTTTGTCGCAGCCGCGGCAATTTTGAACTGTCAGCCCTCGATTATTTCGTCGCCGTCGTCGTCGGGAACGACGAGGGTCCCGTCGAGCGCCGTCACGCCGCGGCCGCCGACCCGAACGCGATCGCCGACCCGAACGAAGACCCTCCCGGGGCGGTCGACGTAGTGGCCCTGCTCGAGTCGAAGCTCGTCGGGGAGGTCGTCGTCGAACGCGCCGAACCGATCGAGGTACGCACCGACGGCGCCGCTCGCGGTCCCCGTAACCGGGTCCTCCGGGACGCCGGCGCCGGGAGCGAACATCCGTCCGTGCAGGGTCGACTCGCGCTCGAGCGTGTCGAACGAGAAGAGGTAGACCCCGGTCGCCTCGAGGTCGTCGGCGAGATCCTCGATCGCAGCCATATCGGGCTCGGCCGCACCGAGGTCCGAGAGGTATGTGATCGGCACGATCAGGAAGGGCAGACCCGTCGAGGCGACCGCCAGCGGGATGTCGTCGCTGGCACCCTCGAGCGCGGCCGCCTCGACGCCGAGCGCCTCGGCCACCCGATCGTAGCCGACCTCGATCTCTCGGATCGTGGGTTCGTTCTGGGCCATCCAAACCGTTCCGTCGGCCTCGAGTTCGATCTCGAGGACGCCGACGTTCGTCTCGAGGGTCGTCGTTCCCGGCTCGAGTCCCTCGTCGTGGAGGTGGGCGTAGCTGCCGATCGTCGCGTGGCCGCAGAGATCGACCTCCTGTGTGGGGGTGAAGTACCGAATTCGGCGGTCGGCGTCGTTGCTCGAGCGGAGAAAGGCGGTCTCGCTCAGGGACAGTTCGCGGGCGATCGCCTGCATCTGCTCGTCGGTGAGCCCGTCGGCCTCGGGGACGACGCCGGCCGGATTGCCCGTCAGCGCCTCGTCGGTGAACGCGTCGACCTGCAGGACCCGAATCGTCTCCATACGTCGGGGTCGAACGCGTGGCGCATCAATCCATCGTCGCCCTCTCACGGTCCGTCGCTCGGATCGACGACCCCGGAGATAGCGGTCCGACGCCGTCGAGTAGGTTCTTACCTGATCGTGCCGCCGCGGATCGCAACGGTGCCCGTCGAATCCGCGTCGTCCGGAAGGGGGACCGTCACGTCGATCTCGTGTTCCGCGTCGTCCCCACCGCTCTCGAACGTTTTCCGTTCGTCACCGATCTCGAGCCAGTACTCGCCCGCCTCGGTCGCCGTCACGACGACCGTTCCGCCGATCGTCGCACCTGGCTCCGGCTGTTCGTCGAACGTCACCGACTCGAGCGCGAGCGTCGCGTCCCGAAGGTCGATCTCGAGATCGGTTTCGAACGACGTCGTGTACACCGGAACGTCCCGATCGTCGTCCTCGTCGTCTTCGTCGTCGTCTCCGCCGCCGTTACCGTCGTCCGGTTCCTCGAGGAGGATCTCCACCCCGAGCTGCCGTTCGACGTTCTCGATCCGGTTGCAGATCGTCTGCTGGAACGAGCCCGCAAACAGAAGACCGACGAGCTCGCCGTCCTCGAGAAAGACCGGCGAGCCGCTGTCCCCGCCCTCGGACATGTAGTCCGTGATCAGCTGGTCGCGCAGCGTCACCGATCCCTGTTCGGCGCCGAACTCGACCTCGACGGTCGCGCTCGTGGCTTCCACGGTGGCGCTGGTTACTCCCGTCGTCCGCCCCGTCTTGGTCAGCGTTTCGTTTCGGAGCTCGCCGTACTCGTCCCGGCGGATACCCGTCGGCCACGCCTCGTCGAGTTCGTGATACCGATCGGACTCCCGCTCCGGGTCGACGGATCTTGCGGCGACGTCAACCTCGACGCCGTCCTCGACCGGAACGTACCCCACGAGCTGACCGACCTCGTCGTCGGGGCCGCCGCCGTCGTGGGGCGAGGGCTGGAGGATCGACTCGCCGAGCTCGGCCTCGTTCGAGCGCGCGTAGACGTGGTTGTTCGAGAGCCGAACCAGCTCGTCCGGTTCGACCGCCTCGTCCCAGATCGCGTCCTCGGCGTCGCCCGTGACCCGCGCGGGGTAGGGCCCTCCGGTGCCCGCCGACAGGTCGTCGTTTGCCTCGCTCGCCCCGGCAGGCACCGGCCGCTTGCGATCGCTTCGTCCCTCCGCGGCTTCGGGGACCACCTCGAGGGTCGCCAACGGATCGAACCCCTGCCGTTCCTCGCCGTAGCCGGCGTCGACGACGTCGACGGTGACGTCCGCGTCACCGACTTCGCGGACGCGCTTCTCGACGTCGTCCTCGTCCTCGAGCGCGTCGGGCGGGAGCTTCCGGGAGACGAACACCCGGACCTCGTTCTCGGCCTCGTCGTAGTCGACCCCGATCACGTTCTCGCAGTCGAGCAGGTACTCGAAATCCTGTGTTTTAGGCATAATTTGAACCCGTAACCAATTTGTACCGAACTACCTTAGCTGTGTGGCTGTCTATCGCACACCGAGACGCCGTCCGTTTAGTCCCACTTATGGGGACGGGGCGAATTCCTTCGGGTAGGTGGCCACCAGATGTCCGACTTACCGGACGATTTCGACTGTACGATAACGAACTGGGACTACATCTACAGCCTCTGTCGCGACGTCAGCGACGAGGTCCGTCGGGACGACTTCGAGCCCGACGTCATCGTCGCGCTCGCTCGCGGCGGCTGGTTCGCGGGTCGCTGTATCTGTGACTTCCTCGGGATGGACGACCTGACGAGCCTGAAGATGGAACACTACGTCGGCACGGCCGAGAAGAGCGGCGAGCCGACCGTCCGCTACCCGATGCCGGAGGGCAGCGTCGAGGGGAAAGACGTCCTCATCATCGACGACATCGCGGACACGGGCGGCTCGATCGAGCGCGCCCACGAGTATGTCGACGACCGCAACGCCGGTGAGGTCCGTACTGCGACCCTCCAACTCCTCCAGACCAGCGAGTACGAACCCGACTACATCGGCGAGCGTCTCAAGGAGTGGACCTGGGTCGTCTACCCGTGGAACTTCATCGAGGACATGGTCGACCTGATCTCGGGTGCAATGGAGCGGGCCGACCAGAAGGCGTTCACAATCAAGGAGATCCGTCACTACCTCTCGGAGTATCACGGCATCGATCGAATGGAGATGGAGATCGCCCAGCCCGACCGTCTTCAGGAAGTTCTCCGGGAGATGGATCGACGAGAGGTCGTCGAGATGGCCGACCACGGCGAGTGGCGGCTGCTCGAGTAGTCGGTCCGAACCCACATCGTTTACGTCTTCGCCCACGCGAGGTGACCGTATGACCATCGGTGTCATCGGCGGCAGCGGTATCTACGAGGCACTGCCACTCGAGAACGTTTCGACAAAGTCCGTCTCGACGCCCTACGGCGAACCGAGCGAGGACGTAACCCTCGGCGAACTCGGCGGCCGAGAGGTCGCCTTCCTCCCACGCCACGGCGGCGACCACCAGCACACGCCGACGGGGGCGAGCTACCGGGCGAACATCTACGCGCTGAAGTCGGTCGGCGTCGATCGCGTGATCTCGACGAACGCCGTCGGCAGCCTCCGTGAGGACCTGCCGCCCCGAACGCTGGTCGTTCCGGATCAGATCTACGACCGGACGAAACACCGAACGCCGACGTTCTTCGGCGACGGGATGGTCGTTCACATGAGCTTCGCCGAGCCGTACTGTCCGGAGATGACCGCACACCTCGCGGAGTCCGCCCGCGACGCAACCGACGCCGACGTCTCGGAGGACGGTACCTACGTCTGTATCGAGGGGCCACAGTACTCGACGAAAGCCGAGAGCGAGTTCTACCGCGAACAGGGGTGGGATATCGTCGGGATGACGACGATCCCGGAGGCGAAACTGGCCCGCGAAGCCGAACTGAGCTACGCGACCGTCGCGGGCGTCACCGACTACGACGTCTGGAAGGACGACAGCGAGGTCAGCCTCGAGGAGGTGCTCGAAAACGCCGAGGCGAACCAGGAGTCGATCAACGCCGTCGTCGAGCACGCGATTCGGACGATGCCCGAGGACTTCGAGAGCGAGGCCTGGAGCGCCCTGGAGGGAACGATCAACACGCCGACCGACGCGATCCCCGAGGAGACCCGCGAACGGATCGAGCTTCTGGCCGGCGAGTACCTCGAGTAGCGGACGTCCGCCGGCGCTGAGACGTCGACTGCCGCGGTTCGTTCGTTTCTTGGAACCGTTTCTATTCGACAATCGGTCCGTTATCGACCGCGTAGCGGCGACGTATCGATTGGATAGAGAGTCCCATGTTCGACAGGAATTCCGGCAGCAGGGTGGGACCGGCCGTTATGCGGGTCCTATCTGAATCCTGTCAGAGAGTACCATACCAAATATCGTTGGAGCAACCCCTATGCCGCTCTCACCCCTTTCCGTATGTACGAGGCGAACTGAGCCCGCCGATATGCTCGAGAAGGCGATCGACGATACACCGTCGATCCCGAAGTGCAACAGTTGTGCACTTTCTCAGCGATTAATTCTTCATTAGTATCCCACATTTACGTATATCTTCAGAAGTTGAGATTGTCACGGAAAGTTTTATGTATGTACGGACACCACTGTTCGAGTGAAGAGCATGACCCTCGAAACTGACCACTCAGCCCACCCATCGGACGACGAGGAAGAGACGGTGTCCGACGAGACGCCGACCCTCTCCAGTGACGACATCTTCCACCTGCTCCAGACAAACCGCCGGCGGGACACCATCCGCTACCTCCTCGAGGAGGAGGGTCCCGTCAAGATGCGCGACGTCGCCGAGTACGTCGCCGCCCGCGAGAACGACACGACCGTCGCGGAGCTGTCCTCGACCGAGCGCCAGCGCGTGTACATCCCGCTGTACCAGTCGCACCTGCCGAAGCTCGACGAGGAAGGCGTCGTCGAGTACAACCAGCCCCGCGGGATCGTCAAGCCGACCGACAACCTCGAGATCTTCGCGCCCTACATCGAAGCGACCGAGAAGGGAACCGCGGAGCTCGACTCCCACCTCGCGAGCAATCGCGCGGTCCGGGAGTACTACGTCACCGCGGTCGCCGCGAGCGCGAGCCTGTTGTTCGCCTCCGCGGTCGGCCTCCTCTCGATCCCCGGCGTCGCCCTCGCGGCGATTATCACGGCGCTGTTCGCGCTGATCACGCTCGTTACGAACCTCTCACAGTTCGTGGAATCGGCGAACAGCCTTACCGCACAGTAACGTCTCTCTCCCTCGTCTGTAGTGGTTCGCGTGCGGGTTCGCCGGACCGAACCCGCACCCGGTTTTGCAACGATCGTTAGTTCGCTACCGGCTCGGCCCGATCGGTGTCGGCGTCGGCCCGCCGGAGCCAGAGGTCGCCGAACAGCTCGTCCTGCTCGAGCGTGATCGTTCCTCGGTGTGACAGAAAGAGCACGGCGAGATACGTCATCACGCGCGAGCCGCCGACCTCGTCGATCTCGGCGTACAGGACCTCCTCGCGGCCCCGCTCGTACCGGGTCTCGAGTTCGGTCGCGACGTCGTCGATCACCCGTTCGATGTCCTCCTCGTGGGTCGTGTGCGTGACGTCGTCACTGGTCGGCTCGTCGTCGACCCGGAACTGGTCTTCCGCGTGGTAGCTCAGCTCCTGGACGCCGCGGTCGTACCCTCGAGGCGAGTCACTCGTATCGTAGCTCCGGGACTCCTTCCACCAGGTGTCCCGCTCGGCGTCCCGGAGGTCACGAACCAGCTCGTCGAGCGTCTCGGGCTTTCCGCGGGCCTGCTTTCGCTCGAGACGGCGTTCCATCTCCGCCTCGAGTCCCTCGATGGGGTCAAACGCAGGTGCGTCGTCACCCTCCTGAATCGGCGCCTCGTCGGCAAAGGGGGCCTCCCACGGCGGCAGCTCCTCCTCCTCGGGTTCGTCCGGACCGAACAGCTCGTCGCTTTTCATCCGCAACAGGACGCTGGCGTAGAACAGCGCCCGACCCGAGGTCCGCAGGTCCGCGTCGTCCAGCGCCTCGAGGAACCGATCGGTCACCTCGACGATGTCGATGTCCCAGGGGTCGATCTCTCCGTTTTCGGCGAGCTGGACGAGCAGTTCGACGGGCTCGACCTTCTCGTCGTCTTCGCTATCGTCGTCGACCGGCCCGACCTCCTCGTCGTCGAACTCGAACACGGCATCCTCGTCGCTCGCTCGCGCTCGCTCGTCGTGTCCGGCGATATTCAGCGGGATCTCGTCGTCGGAGTCGCTAGTCATCGGCCGGAACCTCCGTCGTCTCCCCGTCGCCCAGATCGATACCGGTCACCGCGCTCACGTTGTCCCGCTGCATCGTCACCCCGATCGCGCGCTCGGCACGGTCGAGCATCGCCGAGCGGTGGGAGACGACCGCGAACTGGGCGTCCCCGGAGAGCTCGTCGACCATCTCGCCCACCCGGTCGGCGTTGACAGCGTCGAGGAAGGCGTCGATCTCGTCGAGCGCGTAGAACGGCGCCGGGTTGTGTCGCTGGATCGCGAAGATGAACGCAAGCGCGGTCAGGGACTTCTCGCCGCCCGACATCGCGTCCAGGCGCTGGATCGGCTTGTCGCCCGGCTGAGCCTTCATCGTCAGTCCGCCCTCGAAGGGGTCGTCCTCGTCCTCCAAGTGCAGCGATCCGGTCCCCTCCGAGAGCTGTTCGAAGATCTCGGTGAAGTGACCCGCGATCGCCTCGTAGGCGTCCATGAACGTCCGCTTCTTCTGGGTCTCGTACTGCTCGATCCGGTCGCGGATCCCCTCGGCCTCCTCGACCAGCGTCGCCTTCCCCTCCTCGAGCTCCGCGAGATCCTCCCGGACCTCGTCGTACTCGTCGATCGCGAGCATGTTGACCGGCTCCATCGCCTCCATGTCGGCTTCCAGGAGCTCGATCGTCTCGAGAACCGTCTCGTGGTCGGGGACGTCCTCGGGATCGTAGTCGCCGACCTCGGCCTCGAGGCTCTCGATCTCCCACTCGAGGTCCTCGAGTCGACCCCGTTTGTCCTCGAGTTTGCTCTCGACGGCGTTGACCCGGTCCTGTTGTTGGTCGCGTTTCGTCCGGGCGTCGGCGAGCTCCTCCTTGAGTTCGCTCCGGTCGTCCTTGAGCTCGGTCAGCTCGTCCTCGAGCGCCGCGACGGCCTCGTGTTTCGCCTCGAGCTCCTCGCGTTTCTCCTCGATCGTCGCCTCGTGGTCGTCGATCCGGTCCTCGTGGTCCGCCTTCCGGTTCTGGGCGTCCTCGATGTCGTCGTGGAGCTCCTCGATCGCGTCCTCGGTGTACTCTTTCTCCAGGCGAAGCTCGTTGAGTTTGCCGTCGAGGTCGTCGATGCGCTCTTCGCGCTCGTCGATCTCGTCCTCAAGCTCTTCGATCTCCGCGGTGAGTTCGGGGATCTTCGAATCCGCGAGTTCGGACTCGAGCTCCTCGATGTCGGCCTCGATCGCCTCGATCCGCTCGGTCTTCGCGTCGATCTCGTCGGAGATCTCGGTCATCCGCTCGTCGACCGACTCGCGCTCCTCGCGCAGCTCCTCGAGTTCGCTCTCGAGGTCGTCGATCTCGTCCCGCACCGTCTCGCGGTCGCTCTCGATTCGCTCGAGTTCGCTCTCGATCGAGCGGACCTCGTCGGCCGCGTCCGTCTTCCGGTCGCGGGCGTCGTCGAGGCGCTCCTCGACGCTCCGGAGCTCCTCGCGCAGCTCCTCGCGCTCTTCCTGCAGGTCGGTGATCCGCTTTGCGACGCGCTCGAGCTGACCCTCGCCGCCGCCGGTAAAGGAGTACCGAGAGCCCTTCCGGGAGCCCCCAGTCATCGCGCCGCTTTTCTCGACGAGGTCGCCGTCGAGGGTAACCATCCGGTAGTCGCCCGTGTACGAGCGGGCCGTCTCGAGGTCGTCGACGACCAGCGTATCGCCGAGCACGTACGAGAAGATCCCCGCGTACTGCTCGTCGAACTCGACCAGATCGTACGCGAAGCCGACGATGCCGGGATCGGTCGGCGCCGACGGGAGTCGGCGCTCGTGCATATCGGTCATCGGGAGGAACGTCGCGCGCCCGGCGTTGCGCGATTTGAGGTGTTCGATACACCGCTGACCGACGCCGTCGTCGTCGACGACCACGTTCGCGAGCCGGCCGCCCGCGGCGGTCTCGCAGGCGACGGCGTACTCGCCCGGCACCGACCCCAGCTGGGCGACCGCGCCGTGGACGCCGTCGACCCCCGCGTTCAGGATCGTCGTCACCGCGCGACCAAAGGATGAGTCGCCGCTCTCGCCGGCGTTGGCCTCGAGTTCGGCGTACTCCTGTTGTTTCGCCTGGATCTCGTCGTCGAGCTCGTCGAGTTGCGACTGGGTCTGTCGCTTCTCGGCTTTCAGGTCGTCGACGACGCTCGCGATGTTCTCGCGGTTCGTCTCGGCCTTTTGTAGCTCGCGCTCGAGGTCCGACTCCCGCTCCTCGAGTTCGGGAAGCTCCTCGCGTTTCTCCTCGATCGTCGCCTCTTTCTCGCTGATGGCGTTCGAACGGCGGCGGGCCTCGTCGAGCAGCCGATCCTGCTCGCGCTGAAGATCGTTTCGTTCCGTTTTGACCGCCTCGAGGTCCTCCTTGCGACCGGCGAGGTCCGCCTTGAGCTCGTCGAACTCGGTGTCGACGGCGTCGATCTCGGCCTCGAGTTCGTCGCGCTCGGCCTCGCGCTCGGCGATCTCGGTCTTGACCGACGCCTTCTCGAGTTTGTGCTCGCGGATGTCGGCGTCGAGCTCGTCGACCTGTTCCTGCTTGCGGTCGATCCCGACGAACGCCTCCCGGCGGTCGGATTCGGCGGCCTCGATCTGTTCCTCGCTGGCCTCGATCTTGTCCTCGAGCCGGGAGATGTCGCCCTTGATCTCCTCGATCTCGCCTTTGATCCGGAGCTGTTCGTCCTCGCCTTTCCGCTCGATCTCGGCGTTTAAATCCTCGAGGTCCTCCTGGAGGCGAACGACCGTCCCCTGGCGCTCGTCTAGGGTGCGCCGGAGTCCTTCGAGTTCGGCTTCGAGCTCGTCGACGGTCGCCTCGAGCCCGTCGAGCTCCTCGCGTTTCTCCTCGAGCTCGCTGGCCTTCTTGTAGCTCTCGTACTCCTCCTTCTCGCGACGAAGCCGTCGGTAGCGAAGCGCCTCCCGTCGTTCGTCCTCGAGTTGCGTGAGTCGAGTTCGTTTCTCCTCGATCCGGAGTTCGGCCTCGTCGATTCGTTCCTGAACGGTTTCGAGCTCCGCGAAGGCATCCTCTTTCTTCGCGTCGAACTCTGCGACACCCGCGATCTCGTCGATGATCTCCCGGCGGGAGTGTGGCGTCATGTTGATGATTTCGGTGACGTCACCCTGCATGACGACGTTGTACCCTTCCGGGGTGACGCCGGCCTGTGCGAGCAGGTCCTGGATGTCCGAGAGGTTGACCGAGCGATCGTTGAGGTAGTAGTAGGAGTAGTAGTTGTCCTCGGTCTCCTTGACGCGGCGGCGGATGCGGATCTCGTCGACGTCGCCGACGTCGTCGCTGCCGGCGGCGTTGACGACCTGGGATCGCTCGAGCGTCCGATCCGAGTTGTCGAGGATCACCTCGACGGTCGCCTCACGGGGACCGCTCGAGGAGGCGTCGTCCTCGTGACCGGGGTTGTAGATGAGGTCGGTCAGCTTCTCGGCGCGGATTCCCCGGGTTCGTGCGAGCCCCAGCGCGAACAGCACCCCGTCGATAATGTTCGACTTCCCGGAGCCGTTCGGTCCGGTGACGACGGTGAAGTCCTCGTAGAACGGAATCTTGGTCTTGCGTCCGAAGCTCTTGAAGTTGTCTAAGACGAGCGCCTTGATGTACATACCCTTCTCGAATCCTCCGTCAACTCGGCCGTCTCGGCCCGGATGCGGTGCGGTTATGCGACGATAATGTCGTCGCTACCTGAGTCTTCCGCTTCGTCGCCACCGCTCTCCTCGGTCGCCTCGGCGTCCGCGGGTTCGGCCTCGGCCTCGTCGGTCGAGGAGTCGGCTTCCTCGGTCGCCTCGGCGTCGACCGGCTCCTCGCTCTCGCTTCGTCGTTCCGGAACGCGGGTTGGCGTGTCGGCGTCCAGTTCGGCCTCGAGAACGCGGATTCGTTCTTTCGCTTCGATAAGTTCGCTCGTCAGTCCCTCGACGGTCGACTCGAGTTCGGCGACGGTCGACTCGAGTTGCTCCACGCGGTTGTTCGACATACCATCTAGGGAATGGTCTGGAACCATAAACGTACGTCAGACACAACTAACAGTTCTGGTAACTTACTGTGAATCTGTACCAAACTACAGCTCGTCGTGACCGTCCATCCCCTCGATCGCACCCAGTGCGGCCTTCAGGATCTTGCGCTCGCTGCGTCGCAGGTTCATCGAGACGGCGGTCTTCGAGATGTCGAAGTGGTCGGCCAGCTCGTCGAGGGTCGTCTCGCGGGGCGTCTCGTAGTAGCCGTTCTTCGAGGCGACCTCGAAGGTCTCCTGTTCGGTCTCGGTGAGGGAACGACAGCCCTCGAGCAGGCGAAGCGCGCTGTCGGAGTTCTCGAGCAGGTCGAACAGCGTCGTCGGGCCGAACTGGTCGCGATCCTCGACCTCGTAGTCGTTGTGTCGCTCGAGTTCGGCGAGGGTGCGATCCTCGGCGCCGTCGTCGTCGAAGCCGACGTGCCAGCGCTCGCGACCGTCCTCGATCCGGAACGGACCGGTGATGTAGCCGTCGTTCTCCTGGATCGCCCGCATCGCGTTCGTCTGTTCGATCGTCGTCCCGATCTGGGCGACGTTGTCCCGTTTCGTGAGGATGTAACAGTCGCGCATGTTCGGGTGGGTCCGAAGCTCGTGGAGTCCCTGGTCAAGCGCCGCCGCCGACTCCCCCTTCGCGATGAGCCGCGTCTCGAGCTTCTCGGCGTCGGTGTCGAGCTGCCACTGGACGGCCGAGAACGCGACGTCGACGTCGTCCGTGGTGTCGATAAAGGGGCAGTCGTACTGCCGCATGTCGAGATCGAGGTCGATCATAGCACGGTACATTATAACCATAATACGGATATTAATCGTTCGCATTTGCGGGCGACGCGGACTGCGGCCGCGACGGCGGGTCGGCGACCGCCGTTGATATGTTAACAGGGTCGCTTTAGCGCCCTGCGACCCACCTACACGGTATGCCTCAGGACAAAGTGAGCCCGCCGACGATCACGCGGGAAGATATTCACACGATATCGGACGATTCCTTTACCGACCGAAACGTCTGTCTAGTCACGGGTGGTGGATCCGGTATCGGCCAGGCGACCGCGCTGGCGGCCGCAGGCAACGGCCTCACCGTCGCGATCACGGACATCGACGAGTCCGGCCTCGAGGAGACCGTCGCCCGCGGCGAGGAGCTGGGTCTCGAGGGGGAGATCGTCCCGATCGTGGGCGATCTCACGGTCGACGACGACATCGAACGAATCGTCGCCGAGGCCGCCGAACTCGGCGACCTCAAGTACCTCGCCAACGTCGCGGGGATGCAACACATCGACTCGATCGAGGAGTTCCCGATGGAGACCTACGATATGCTCCACGAGATTATGCTCCGGGCGCCGCTGTACCTTTCGAAGCTGTGTATGCCCCACTTCCGGGACACCCAGAACGGACAGGGTTGTGTCGGGAACATGGCGTCGGTCCACGCCCACTACGTCACCAGCGACAAGGTCGCGTACAACGTCTCGAAGTTCGGACTGCGCGGGCTCACCCAGTCGATCGCAGCCGAGGGCAACGGCAAGATCCGCTCGTTTTCGGTGAGTACGGGCTACGTGAAGACCCCGCTCGTGACCGCCCAGCTCGAGGACACCGCCGAGCAACGCGGTATCAGCGTCCAGGAGGTGATCGAGGACGTGATGGTCGGCCAATCCCGGGTCAAGGAGATGATGGAACCGATCGACGTCGGCAACCTCTTCGTCCTCGGCTTTTCGGATCTCGGCCGACACCTTGACGGTGGCGACCTGTTGTTTGATGGGGGCATGACGCTAACCTACGAGTGAGAGTGACGATGGGAGGAAACACCAGTCTGGAAGACGTCGACGAGATCGTTCACGAACCGAGCGAGGAGTTCGTCGAATCGACCAACGTCGCCGCGTTCATGCGGGAGTACGGAATCGACGACTACGAGGCGCTGATCGAGCGGACGACGACCGAACTCGAGGGCGAGCCAGAGAGCGGCGTCGACTGGTTCTGGGACGAGCTGGTCGACTACCTCGGGATCGAGTTCTACGAGGAGTACGACGAAGTCAGAGACGACAGCGAGGCGCAAAGCGCCTCGGACGACGCGAGCGGTGAAACCGCGAGCCGCGGGGGACCCCAGTTCACCGACTGGTACCCCGGCGGCGAGCTCAACCTCGCCCACAACGTCGCCGACCGCCACGCCGCCCGCGACGAGGAGCGGCGAAACACGGTCGCGACCATCTGGGAGGGCGAGGACGGCGAGGTTCGCGAGATCACCTACCACGAGCTTCGTCGGCAGTCGAATCAGGTCGCGAACGCCCTCGAGGAGCGAGGGATCGAGACGGGCGATACGGTCGGGCTCTACATGCCGATGGTCCCGGAGGTCGCCTCGATCCTCTACGGCTGTTTCAAGGTCGGCGCGATCGCGGTGCCGATCTTCTCCGGTTTCGGCGTCGACGCCACGGCGACCCGGATCGCCGACTCGGAGTGTTCGGTGCTGTTTACCGGCGACGGCTTCTACCGACGGGGGAGTCCCGTCCGACTGAAGGGGTCGGCCGACGAGGCGATCGAGGAGGCCGGCTACGTCGAGGACGTGATCGTCTTCGATCGGTTGGGTAGCAATGACGACGGCGACGTTCCCTGGACCGACGACCGCGACGAGTGGTGGGCTGACGCCGTCGAGAGCCAGTCCGACGAGTACGAGACGAAGTCCCTCCCGTCGGATCAGGAGTCGATGCTGCTGTACTCGTCGGGGACGACGGGCAAGCCCAAGGGGATCGTCCACACCCACGCGGGCGTCCAGGTCCAGTGTCCGAAGGAGGTCCACTTCGGGATGGATCTCAAGCCCTCGGATCGGTTCTTCTGGGTCTCCGACATCGGCTGGATGATGGGGCCCTGGACGCTGATCGGAACCCACACCTTCGGCGGCACCGTCTTCATGTACGAGGGTGCGCCCGATCACCCGCAGCCCGATCGGTTCTGGGAGATGATCGACCGCCACGAGCTAACCCAGTTCGGGATCTCGCCGACGGCGATTCGAGCGCTCCGGAAACACGGCGACGAGTGGCTCGAGGACCACGACCTCTCCTCGCTCCGGTTGCTGGGGTCGACGGGCGAACCCTGGGACCCGGAGTCCTGGCAGTGGTTCTACGAGAACGTCGGAGGCGGCGAGGCCCCGATCATCAACATCTCCGGCGGCACCGAGATCTGTGGCTGCTTCCTGATGCCGATGCCGACCGAGCCGCTGAAACCCTGCACGCTCGGTGGACCCGGTCTCGGCATGGACATCGACATCGTCGACGCGACCGGGGAGTCGGTCAGGGAGGACAACGAACGGGGCTACCTCGTCGCCCGCGATTCGTGTCCGTCGATGACCAAGTCGCTGTGGTCGGGCGACGAGCGCTACCTCGAGGAGTACTGGTCGCGGTTCGACGACATGTGGAACCACGGCGACTGGGCCCAGAAGGATCCCGACGGCTTCTGGTTCCTCCACGGCCGGGCCGACGACGCCCTGAACGTCGCGGGCCGGAAGGTGGGCCCCGCCGAGGTCGAAGGCGCGCTGATCGACCACGAGGCGGTCAATCAGGCCGCGGCGATCGGCGCCCCGGACGACACCACGGGTACTGCGGTCGTCACCTACGTCATCCTCGAGGACGGCCGCGAGGAAAGCGACGACCTCCGTGAGGAGCTGCGCGCACAGGTCGGCGAGGAGCTCGGAAAGCCGTTCCGCCCGCGCGAGGTGCTGTTCGTCGACGAGTTCCCCAAGACTCAGTCGGGCAAGATCATCCGCCGGGCGATCCAGGCGACCTACACGGGCGAGGATCTGGGCGATATGAGCAGCATCGAGAACCCCGACGCGCTCGAGGACCTCGAGGACGCGCGGTAGGTCCGACCGAACCGGTATTGGAAGCGAACCCGACCCGCTCGGTGTTCCAGATCAGTCGCCGAGACGAGCCGTCGTACGAAACGCCCGCGGCCGCATCTCGTTGATTTTATACTGATCGACTCTCGGTACGGGATATGGCGAAGCTACCACGTCGTGGTACCAACACTCGGCGAACGTTTCTGACCGCGACCGGCGGGATCGCATTCGCGGGCCTGGCCGGCTGCCTCGGAGAGGGCGACGGCGGCGGCAGGGAGGACGACGATCCGGTTCGGTTCGTCCTCAACCCGGCAGAAGAACAGACCGACATCGTCGAGGAGTACACGCCGATGAAGGAGTACCTCGAGGAGGAAACCGGCGCCGAGATCGAACTGATTCGTGCCGGCAGCTACGTCGAGACCTTCGAGGCGCTCAACACCAACCAGGCCGAGATCGCCGACACGTCGCCGACGGGGCTCCCGGGGAGCCAGGAGTTCGCCGACGTCGTCGGGATGCGGACGGCCTTCGGCGGGCCGCTGTACTTCTCGACGATCATCACCACGCCCGACAGCGGGATCGAAACGATCGACGACCTCGCAGGCGAGACGATGGCCACCGGCGCGCTCCTGTCGTTCAGCGGGACGCTCGCGCCGGCGATGATGCTGAGCGAGGCCGGGCTGGACATCGGCGATTTCCCGCAGGGCGACGCGAACGATCTGGAGATCCAGACCGCGGACGACCACGATACGACTCGCGAACAGATGATCAACGACGACACCGTCGCGGCCGCGGCAACGGGGGCGTTCGCCTCCGCGCCGCAGATCCCCCAGGAGCAGTTCGACGAACACGAGGAGTTCGTCGAACACTCCGCGGAGTACGACGACGCGGGGAGCGCCCTCGAGGACGGCGCGGAGGAACTCCAGCTAGTCGCCGTCTCGGACCCGCTCCCGCGGGCGCCGATCACGGCCCGGAGCGACTGGGACGAGCCCGTTCGCGACGACGTCAGGGAGGCGCTGCTCGACGCCGAGGAGGAGGACCTCATTCCCGAGGACGTCGACGAGGACTACGAGCTCTGGTTTACCGGCATCGAGGAGGCCGACAGGGACGACTACGAGCTGGTCGTCGAGCTCTTCGACGAGCTGGATCTCGAGTTCGAGGACTTCGAGGACGAGTAGAAGCGAGTACCGCGGACGGTCGTCGGGGCCGTTTCGAACCCGTCTGAGGGCACGTCTTCTCGAACGCAGACCGGGTGCGTGCTCCCGAAGCGGACCGCACTCGAGTCCTCGTGACGTAACTCGAGGACCTCGAGTGGGAGACCGAGGACCGGTCGGCGACCGCTGAGGCGGCACCGTCGTCGGCGATCTCACGTGTAACGTGGCGAATGTTTCTAAGGATGGGGGTCGAATCGACGTACAGAGCCATGCCCGAGGACGAGATCGACGGATCCGATTCGAACCCGCCGGACGACGCGAGCGACGGGATAGAGTTCGCGACGCCGGCGGTCGACGACGCCAGCGGGTACGGCCTCTCGATGACCCTGCTCGGCGGGGCGTTGCTCGCGCTCGCGTACTACGGCTACCTCGCCGTGAGCGCCGTCGGTTTCGGGGCCGTTCCCGAGCCGTTCTACAGGCGGAGCAGGCCGAGTGCCTCGGGGTCGTCCGGAAATCTTCGATTTCCGTGATGACGAGAATCGGAGATTCTCGAACCACTTGACCCCGAGGCGGTTCACGTGCTGGCGCTCGCGTTGCTGTTCGTGGTCGAACTCTTTCGAAGCCCGGGGTACGACGGGGAAGCGCTCGTCCGGGCGGTCGCGTTCACCGCGGTCTACGGCGGGCTGGTCGTCCTCGCCATCGAGGGCGGCGCGTACCTCTTCGAGCGACCCGAGGCGGCGCTCGAGGGATTCGTCGGCGTGACCGTCCTCGCCGTCTCGATCGTCGTCGCCGCGCTCGCGTACTTCCTCTTTCTCGCGGTTACCACTGCGACGCGCTCGGACGAGCGCTGATCGAGCGGACAACGCTGGCGGACGGCCGATACTCCGTGTCGACCCGCTCGAGAAGTCGATCCCGCCGTTCCAGCGGGCGACGACAGCCGTGACTGCGAGATCACCGTACAGCTGTCGAACCGATGCTACCGTCCGGCGTTCGAGGCGAACGTGCTTTCCGTTCCCGCGCGACGCCCTCGCTCCGTTATGTTTTACCGGCCCCGGCCCGAATCGAGGTCCAATGACTGCCCAGACCGTCCAGCAGGGCGACCTCGTCACCGTCATCGGGCTCGAGGTCCACGTCCAGCTGGAGACCGACACGAAGATCTTCTGTGGCTGTTCGACCGAGGCGACCGACGAGCCGAACGAGAACGTCTGCCCGATCTGTCTCGGCCTGCCGGGCGCCCTTCCCGTCCTGAACGAGGGCGCCGTCGAGGCCGCGGTGAAGATCGGGAAGGCGATCGACGCCGACATTCCCGAGGAGACGCGGTTCCACCGGAAGAACTACTACTACCCCGACCTGCCCAAGAACTTCCAGATTACCCAGTACGACGAGCCGATCTGCCAGGAGGGGGGCCTCGAGATCAGCGTCGAGGGCGACCGCCGTACCGTGACGATCGAACGGGCCCACCTCGAGGAGGATCCGGGAAGTCTGCAACACGTCGGCGGTGGCGGCGGGATCGACTCCGCGGAGTACACGCTCGTCGACTACAACCGCGCGGGGACGCCCCTGATGGAGATCGTCACGGCACCCGACTTCCGCAGCCCCGACGAGGTGCGAGCGTTCCTCTCGGAGCTCGAGGAGGTCCTCGAGTACCTGGGCGTCTTCGAGGCCGAGCGCGACGGCAGCCTCCGGATCGACGCCAACCTCTCGATCATCCCCGCCGAGGAGATCGAGAGCGACGACGTCACCGAGATCGGACCGGACGCCCTCGCCGCAGCGAACCGCACGGAGGTCAAGAACATCTCGAGTCACAAGGGGGCCCAGAAGGCCCTGGCCTACGAGGAGACCCGCCAGAAGAACGCGATCCAGCGCGGCCGCGCGGTCGAACAGGAGACCCGCCACTGGGACGAGTCGCGGGGGATCACCGTCTCGATGCGCTCGAAGGAAGAGGAGAAGGACTACCGCTACTTCGAGGAGGCCGACCTGCCGCCGCTGCGGGTCTCGGGCTGGAAGGAAGAGATCGCGATCCCCGAACTGCCGACCGCCCGGCGCGAACGGTTCGAGGAGGAGTACGGACTGAGCGACGAGGCCGCCTCCAAGCTCACCTCGACGAAACAGGTCGCGGACTTCTACGAGGACGTCGCCGGCGAGTACGATCCCGACCTTGCCGCGACCTGGGTCGCCGACAACCTGCTCGGCGAGCTCAACTACCGCGACATGGAGATCACGGACATCGAGGGCCGGCTCGAGGAGGTCACCCGGCTCGTCGAACTCGTCGCCGAGGACGAGATCACGGCGAAAAACGCCCGCGAGACGGTGCTGCGAGGGATGCTCGACGACGGGAAGGAGCCAGACGAGATCGTCGAAGCGGAGGGGCTGGGCAAGACCGGCGAAGACGAGGTCCAGCAGGCCGTCACCGAGGCCGTCGAGGAGAACCCCGAGGCGGTCGCGGACTACGAGTCGGGCGACGACGGCGCGATCAACTTCCTGGTCGGCCAGGTGATGCAAAAGACCGGCGGCAGCGCGGATCCTGGCGACGTCAACCAGCTGCTGCGGGCCGAACTCGAGGAGTAGCCACCCCTCGTCCCCCGATCGAGGGCGGCCCGACCGCGCCGACGGGCGTTTTGTTATCGCGCAAACTAATAGCGGGTAGCCGTTTCCTACTCGGTATGGACAGGATCACGCTGGGCAACGAGGAGTTCGAGGGACGGAACAACGCCTACGTCCTCGCCGACGGAGACGAGCTCGCCCTGGTCGACACCGGCGTCTCGACCGACGACATCCGGGCCGACCTCCGGGACGGGCTGGCCGAACGGGGCTACGAGTTCGCCGACGTCGACGACATCGTGCTCACGCACTTCCACGTCGATCACGCGGGACTGGCGGGAGAGATTCAACGCGAGAGCGACGCGACGGTGTACGTCCACGAGGCCGACGCTCCCCTCGTCGAACAGGACGAAGAGGCCGTCGCCGCCCTCGAGGACCGCCGCGAGACGCTGCTCGAGGAGTGGGGGCTTCCCGAGGACGCCCGCGAAGAGCTGCTCGCGTTTCTCGACGGCTCGGTCCACATCGAGGGGCTGCCCGCGGAGCCGACCCCCATCGAGGACGGAACCGTCCTCGAGGTCGGCGGAACGACCCTCGAGACGGTCCACGCGCCCGGTCACGCGGCTGGACTCTGCTGTTTCGAGATCGGCGACGCCGCGGAGACGGACCGCCGCGGAGAGGGGACTGACGGGGACTCGCGAACTGGCGGAGAGGCGTTCGTCGGCGACGCCGTCCTCCCCGTCTACACCCCGAACGTCGGCGGTGCCGACGTTCGGGTCGAGCGCCCTCTCGAGCGCTACGCCGAGACGCTGCGGGCGTTTATCGACCGGGAGTACGATCGGGTCTGGCCGGGCCACCGCGATCCCATCGAGGACCCCTCGGAGCGCGCGCGGACGATCCTCGACCACCACCGCGAGCGGACCGGAAACGTCCTCGACGTCCTCGAGGAGCACGGGCAGGCCGACGCCTGGACGGTCAGCGCCCACCTCTTTGGCGACCTCGAGGGGATCCACATCGTCCACGGCCCCGGCGAGGCCTACGCCCACCTCGATCACCTCCGCCACGAGGACGTCGTCGCGTACGACGACGGCGAGTACCGACTGCTCGAGCGGCCGACCGACCTCGAGGCGCTCGTCTAGCTCGCCGAGTCCGCGGAGCGACGGCTCCCCGCAGTCGGCTCTCGCGACGGAATCGACTGCGCAGGGTCATGCTGAATCCCTTTTTGTTGTAGCGGTGATGAGTAGGTATGCCAATCCGTCCGCCGTCCGAGGACGACATCCGGGAGCTGGGCGAGGAGCTGTTCCTCGACCTCACGCCGGGAGAAGTCGAGTTCTACCACGAGCAGCTCACCGACAACCTCGAGGAGTACGAGACGATCCAGGCGTACGATCCCGAACCTCGCGGGCCGATCACGCGAACCCGACCCCGAAACCCGGGAACCCGGCTCGACGACGACGAGGATCCCCACAACGCCTGGGTCACGAAGTGCGAGGTCGAGGGCGACGAGGACGGGCCGTTGTCGAACTGGGAGGTCGCGATCAAGGACAACGTCGCGGTCGCCGGCGTCGAGATGACCTGCGGCTCGAACGTCGTCGAGGGGTACGTTCCGAACGCCGACGCGACGGTGGTCAGCCGGCTGCTCGAGGCCGGGGCCGACGTCGTCGGGAAGACGAACATGGACGACATGGCCGTCACGCGGGTCGGTCACACCGCGTTCGGCCCGATCACGAACCCCCGCGACGACGACTACCTCGCGGGCGGGTCGAGTGGGGGAAGCGCGGTCGCGGTCGTCGAGGGCGAGGTCGACGCCGCGATCGGAAGCGACCAGGGCGGGAGCATCCGGATCCCCGCCTCGCTGTGTGGGATCGTCGGCCACAAGCCGACCTACGGCCTGGTCCCCTACACCGGCTGCGTCGGCCTCGAGCACACGATCGACCACCCGGGACCGATGACCCCCGACGTCGAGACGGCCGCGGAGATGCTCACCGAAATTGCCGGCAGCAACGCGGCACACCTCCGGCGACCGACGGACGTCCCGACCGAACGCTACCAGGACGCCCTCGACGGCGACGTCTCGGACCTTTCAGTGGGTGTTCTCGAGGAGGGGTTCGACAAACCCGACGGCGATCCTGGCGTCGACGAGCAGGTTCGGGACGCGATCAGCCTGCTCGAGGAACGCGGCGCGACCGTCGAGGAGGTCTCGATTCCGCTACACGAGGACGCCGACACGATCCACACGATCTGTACGAACGAGGGGCTGGTCGCCGCGATGATGGGCCAGGGGATCGGCCACGGCTGGAAGGCCTGGTACAGCACCTCGTGGGTCGAGGCCTTCGGCAAGTTCCAGCGGGCGCAGGGCTACGACTTCCCGCCGAACCTCAAGCTCAAGCTGCTCCAGGGGCTGTACACCCTCAGTCGGTACCACTCTCGGTACTACGCGGCGGGAA
Organism: Natronococcus roseus; assembly: GCF_043677095.1. Classification (NCBI taxonomy): domain Archaea; kingdom Methanobacteriati; phylum Methanobacteriota; class Halobacteria; order Halobacteriales; family Natrialbaceae; genus Natronococcus; species Natronococcus roseus. The sequence continues at coordinate 424,395 of NZ_JBHLJR010000004.1, read as the reverse complement.
TGAACCTGATGCTCGAGCTGGCCGAACAGTACGACGCGGCCCTCGAGGAGTACGACGTCCTCGCGATGCCGACGACGGACGTGACCGCGCCCGAACACGACCCCGATCGGGACGCGTTCGATCGGCTCCTCGAGACCGACGTGCCGGCCAACACCTCGCCGTTCAACCGCACCGGCCACCCCGGCATCAGCGTCCCCGCGGGCGAGGTCGACGGGCTCCCGATCGGGCTGATGCTCGTCGGCGCGCGGTTCGACGACGCGACGGTACTCAACGCCGGCTACGCGGTCGAGCAAGCTCGTGGTGGACAGTAGCGTTCGACAAGAGTGGGCGCCGTAGCCGAAACTGGTGCGTTCAGACGGACGACGTCAGCCCCCCGTCGACGCGGATGTTCTGCCCGGTGACGTAGCTCGAGGCGGGCGAGAGCAGGTACGCGACGGCGTCCGCGATTTCGGCGGTTCGCGCCGGCCGTCCCATCGGGATTCGCTCCCTCGTTTCCTCGTCGACGTCGTAGCTGTCGACGAACCCGGGCTGGACCGTGTTCATCCGGATTCCCTTCGCCGCGTACCGGTCGGCGTAGAGCTTGGTAAAACTCCCGAGTCCGGCTCGAGCCACCGACGAGACGGGGAACTCGAGCGACGGTTCGAACGCCGAGAACGTGGAGACGTTCACAATCGATCCGCCACCCCGTTCGTCCATGATGGGCGTGACGAGTCGAGCCATACGCACGACGTTCAACAGCGCGAGGTCCAGCCCCTCGTACCACTCCTCGTCGGCGATCTCGAGGAGATCGCCCGAGGGCGGGTGACCAGTGTTGTTCACCACCGCGTCGATGCGCCCGTAGCGTTCGCGGGTCGTTTCGACGAGAGCCGCCAGATCGTCGGGGTCGGTCACCGATCCCTCGAACCCGTCCCCGCCGAGGTCGTTTGCGACCTCGACGGCGCTACCCGACGGCGACAACAGCACCGGCGTGTATCCCTCGTCGGCCAGTCGCCGGGCGCACGCCTCCCCGATACCGCTTCCGGCCGCCGTTACGATCGCGACCTTCTGATCGGCCATACGACCACTACCCTGACACCCGTCATAAAGGTCAGCTCGCCGCGCGGGTCTCGTCCCAACCGAGTGTGAGGCGGACGGTCGGCCCCCGCCGACGAACCGCTACAGCTCCCGCAACGTCTCGAGATCCCGCTCGTCGTGACCGCAGATAATCGTCGCGTCGTGGCGTCTCGCCTCCTCCTCGAGCAGCCGATGGCTCTCGAGCCAGGACCGCTTGCACCACAGTAGGCTCCCGCCCATCGGGTGTTCGTCCTCGTAGTTCTCCCGGACGTAGGCCTGGTCGCCCGCGATCAGGACGGTGCCCGCGTCCTCGAGTTCGAGACGAACTCCCAACAGGCCGGGTGTGTGACCCGGTAGACGGACGAGCTCGAGATCGCGGAAGCGCCCCTCGCGGTCGCCGTGAACGATATCCCAGTTGAGCTCCCGGTCGAAGTCGCCCGCGAGGTAGGCCTCGTCGCCCGCGTCGGTCTTGGCGCTGTAGTAGGCGTGTTTCAGCTCCCGCTCGTGGACGACGATCGGCACGTCGGTTCCCTCGAAGGCGTACAGCCCGCCCGCGTGGTCGAGGTGGAGGTGGCTCTGGATCACGCAGTCGATCTCCTCGAGTGCGTAGCCGGCCGACTCGAGGTCGTCCTCGAGCGGCCGGAGCCCGGTGTGTTCGAAGGCTGCGTACAGCTCGGCGGGCCAGTGGCCCGAATCGGCTTCAGGGTGGGAGCCGGTGTCCCAGAGGATCGTCGCCTCAGGGTGGTCGATCACGACGTTGTAGACGGGGCCGTCGCCCATCGTCGTCTCGGGATTCGGGTCGTCTGCCGTCCCCACCGTGTGGCCCTCGAGGATGTGGTTGTAGTCGGTCGTGATCGTGCCGCGCTCGATCGGCGTGAGTGTCACATCGACCATACCGTCCCTACGGTCGGTCGGAAGTTATAGTAGCCACTGAAAGTCAGTGCGCACCCGATCGCACGACGGCTGTGTGATCGGTGTGCAAACAGCTTCAGTTGTTACGATAGGAGTGGGCTTCCGTCGATCGCCGATCGAATCGGCGCACGCGCTGGAGATGCCTGCCACAGCGGTACCCGTCGCGAGGCCCACTGAACGGTATGGTCAGAGTGTCGACGATCGTCGCCCTGCTCGGTGTTGCACTGCTTCTGGTCCCGGTTCCGCCGTTTATCACCGCCGCGATCGGTATTCCGGTGATTCTGGCCGGGGTTGTCCTCCGGCTGCTGACGGACCACTGACGAGTTCGGGGTTTGCCCGGCGTCCGCGACGGGTACGACTTTCCGTCTCGGTTTCCAACGACCGAATATGACTCAGACGCCGCGAGCCGTCGTCGCCGGCGGCGGGCTCGCCGGACTCGTCGCCGCACGGCATCTCGCCGGTGCGGGACTGGACGTAACGTTGCTCGAACGCTCGGAAAACGTCGGCGGACGGGTTTGGACCCAGGAACACAGGGGGTTCCGGTTCGACCGCGGATTTCAGGTACTGTTCCCGTCGTACCCCGCCGTCCAGCGGGAGCTCGATCTCGAGCGTCTCGATCTGCGCCGGTTCGCGCCGGGTGCGTGCCTCGCTCGACCCGGCCGTCGGTCGACGCTATCGGATCCGATCCGGGATCCACGAGCGTTGTTCGCGACGCTGTCGAACACGGACGTCTCGACGGGAGACAAGCTCCGCGTCGCGCGGCTGGCGGTCGAACTCGCCCGACGCGATCCGGAGACGATCTTCGACCGTTCCGAACCGGACACGACCATCGAGGAATTCCTCCGCGATCGCGGATTCTCGGACCGGTTTATCCACAACTTCGTCGCCCCCTTCTACGGCGGGATCACCCTCGATCGGTCGCTGTCGACCTCGAGCCGGGTCTTCGAGCACACGTTCCGGACGCTGTTGACGAGCCGTGCGGCCGTTCCCGCGACCGGGATGGCCGCGGTCCCGGCCCAGCTGGCCCAGCACGCGCGGGATGCCGGCGCCAGCATCCGACTCGAGACCGAGGTGACCGACGTCTCGGTCGAGGGCGCGAACGGGGAGTCGGCGACGGTAACCGCGACCGAGAGCGAGTACGACGTCGACGCGGTCGTGGTTGCGACCGATCCGCCCGCGGCGCGGGGGCTGACGGGTGTCGAGTCGATCCCCACCGACGCCCGAGCCTGCGTCACCCAGTACTACGAGTTACCGGCGGGGACGGATCTCGAATCCGGAGGAAAGCTCCTCCTCAACACGGCCGACGAGGGCCCGAACCAGATCGTTCCCCACAGCGCGGTCGCTCCCGAGTACGCCCCCGACGGCGCCGAACTGATCAGCGCGACCTACCTCGGGGAGCGCGAGGAGAGCGACGCGGAACTCGAGACGATCACCCGCGAGACCCTCGAGTCGTGGTACCCCGACCGTCAGTTCGACGCACTCGAGACCCGGCGGACTGACCGAATCGAGTTCGCGCAGTTCGCGCAGCCACCGGGCTTTCGCGATCGACTGCCCGATCCCCGCGATCCGGACGGTCCGGTCTATCTGGCGGGTGATTACACCCAGTGGTCGTCGATCCAGGGCGCGATGAAGAGCGGGCGCCTCGCGGCGAAGGCGGCGGTAGACGACCTCCGCAGTCGCCGGTGAACGTCACTGCACTCCTGTTCGCACTCGAGCGGTAAAGTAAACCGTTTCAGGACCTCGATGGCCGAACGTCCGATCAGAGTCGGTCCTGAAAGAGAACTCCGTTCGTAACGAGCAGTACGCTCATCACGGCGATTTCGAAGGATGCGGCGCCGACGAGCCAGAACCCGAGTGCGACGCCGTTGAATCCGAGTGCGATAGCCGGCGCACTCGTCCGGATCGTCCGCAGGTAAGGAGCGATTCGATCGTCGCTCCCGCCGTCGACCGCTCGGTCCGTCTTGGCTCTCGCGTCGGATCCCGTCTCGCGACCGTCGTCCTCCGGACAGCTGTTCCCGTCGCGGGCCTCGTCGGGCGCCAGGAAGTCGGTTCCGCAGCGCCGACAGCTGATCCGTCGCCTCGAGAACGGCGTCGGGTAGTCCGCCGGACAGTTCGGGCAGACGAGGCGATCCGCAACCGAATGATGTTCCACGGGTTCGGCCATCTTGCTACCGGAGGGTATGTGTGATGTACTATATGTCTTTCCTTGGATACAGTCTTTTAATTTTATATTTCTGTTCAGAGGAGGTGACGCGACTCTCCTAACGGCGGGAACCACAGGGTCTCCCCGCTCGAGCGATCGTAGACGGCCGGGTAGTAGTCGTCGAGATCGCCGATCAGCGGCGACTGCAGGTCGCTCGAGCGGAGTCGGTTGACGGTTCGACCGCCCGCGAGGCGAGTAAACGCCGGGAGGATCAGGGTCGCCGTGCGGTCGTCATCGCCGGGATCGTACAGTGTGCAGGGCCGTTTTCGCCCGTCGATCTCGATCGCGGGATGTTCGTGCCCGACGACGTACCGTGTCGCGTCGCGGACATCGTCCGGAGGCGACTCGTGGCCGTGACAGACGACGGTCTCCCCGTCGGCCAGCCGGTACGCGGCTGTCGTCTCGCCGTCGAGCACCGACTCGAGCATCGTATCGTGGTTACCGGGGGTAACGACCAGCGAGGCACCGGCGGCCTCGACGCCGTCGACGAGCCGGGTGATCGATCGTTCGACGCCGCGAGGGATCCGGGAAAACGAGTGCAGCAGATCGCCGGCGATCACGACCGTTTCGGGGTTCCGGGCGGCGAGCAGTTCCTCGAGCCTGTCGCCGACGTCCTCCTCGCCGCCGATCGGTGCCTGGACCCTCGAGGCGGCGCCGCGTCCGAGGTGGAGGTCCGCGAGAACGAGCGTCTCGGCGCGGGGAAAGTAGACCGCTCGATCGTCCAGTTCGAAGGGGACGTCGACGGCGTCGGTCATGTGTCGCGAGAGCCGCCGTCGGTCCGGACGTCCGCGCCGAGGGCCGTCTCGAGATCGTACTCCGTGCCCGTGAGCACGAACAGCACCTCCTCGAGGGGCTCGAGGACCTCGGGGAGGATCTTGACCACCAGGTAGGTGACGCCGATCAGGGCGACGACCGCCAGCAGCTGGGAGATGTAGTTGTGCGCGACGAGGTAGGAGACGCGGGCCTCCTCGGCGCCCATGTAGGTCGTCACCAGCGAGACGACGAGGTCCTGCTGGAACCAGCCGTGTGGGGTCGCCAGACCGATGAAGACGTTCCGGACGAGGTTCAGCAGCCAGATGACGCCGATCGCGAGCGCGAACGCCGTCAGCTTTCGCCGCAGCGGAGCCGACACCGCGGCAATCAGTCCGCCGAAGATAGCCATGCTCCCGAGCCCGGTACAGGCGAGGACGATGTACGTCGTTCGGCCCGTCGCCGTCTCCTCGGAGTTGAAGTTGAACCGGCTCTCGTACCCGTTCATGCCCTCGTTGATGCCGGGGCTGTGACCCAGCAGCTCCATCCCGTAGTGGGTCTGGACCGCGGTCGTCTCGATCAGCCACTGGCGGACGATCGGGATCGTCTCCGCGGGCAGGTAGATCAGCCCCATGAGCGCGACGGCCTTGGTCAGCACGAACAGCGACTCCCGGCCGTTCCAGAGCAGGTAGCCGGTGTAGGCACACAGCGGTAAGGCGACGAGCGCCAGTACCGTCTGGAGGGGGCTCTGTGCGTCGTAGTAGTAGTACGGCACCATCGTCAGCCAGTAGGTGCCAAAGAGGAGCCAGGCGACCCCCGCGATCGGACGGGCGGGAACCACGACGTCCGACCACCGAACGAGCAACGCGAGGCCGAAGGCGACGATGGCGATCCAGGCCAGCGCGTCGATCGGCTGGGCGCTCCGGAGCGCCGAACCGACCGCACCGTTGCCCGTAGACGCGACGCCGACGGCGGTCTCGAGTCCGACCGACGTCGAGGAGGGCGGCGACATAGTCATTCTTTCTGATGTACTCTCGCGGTATCAACTTGTTGCCTCGACGACCGAAACCGACCGGCGACTGCGTACCTTTTTTGCCGCGCTGGGGGAAAACGACCCGTATGGTCGACGTCCTCGATAACAAACGGGCTGCGACGCGGTTCCGGATCCTCGTCCAGATCGCCGAGCGCCAGCCCGCCGTCAGCCAGGGAGAGATCGCCGAGGAGGTCGGCGTCACGAGCCAGGCCGTAAGCGAGTACATCCGCGAACTCGTCGACGACGGGCTCGTCGAGAAGGAGGGCCGCTCCCGGTATCGGGTCACCAAGGAAGGGGTCGACTGGCTCTTTCAGGCCGCCGGCGACGTTCGACGGTTCGCCGACCACGTCACCGAGGACGTGCTGGGCGCGATGGGCGAGGACACCGCGATCGCACTCGAGGATCTCGAGGAGGGCGACATCGTCTCGCTGTCGATCGACGAGGGGCTGCTCCACGCGGAACCCGGCGAGGTCGGACCGGCGACGGGCGTCGCGACGACCGACGCCGAGGCCGGCACCGACGTCGGCGTCACGAGCTTCGAGGGCGTTATCGACCTCGAGCCCGGCTCCGTCACCGTCCTGCAGGTACCCGCGGTGCGGTCGGGTGGCAGCCGCGAGATCAGCGCGAAAGCGATCACCGAGCACTGCGAAGACGCCGACCTCGTCCTCGCGACGGGCGTCGAGGCGGTCGTCGCCTGCCGACGAGCCGACGTTGATCCCGCCGTCACCTTCGCCGTCGGCGAGGTCGCGACCGATGCCGCCGAACGCGGGCTTGCAGTCACGGCAGTTGCGACGACCGAGGCCGTCGGTCGAGTCACCGACACGTTACGGGACGCTGCCGTCTCCTACGAAGTCCTCGAGGGGTAGTCGAGCCGAGCGGTGTTCCGGCCCCGCGTTCCGGGAACGGTCCGACGGATTCTCGCCGACCGACCGATCAGCCCCCTCGATCACTGCGATCCTCGAGAATTTCGCTCGCGACCCGCTCCCCCGAGCGGATCGCTCCCTCCATGAAGCCGCGCCACTCGAGGGCCGTCTCCGACCCGGCCCAGCGGACGCGACCGACCGGTTCGCGGAGCGTGTCGCCACAGGACGTCAGCGTCCCCGGGGTCATCGCGGCGTTGTACCCGCCCGTCGACCACCGGGTCTTCGACCAGGCCTCGTCGTCGTACGCCAGCGGATCGGTCGCCTGCGGCCCGAGGTAGCGGCCGAACTCCTCGAGCACCCGATCCCGGCGCTCGGCCGCGGGACGGTCGCTCCACTCGAGGGCATCGGCGCCGGCGACGAACCCGACCAGGAGACCCCGGTCCCCGTCGGGGAGCGTTCCGTCCGCGATTTCGGTTACGATGCCGTCGGTCGCCAGCACCGACCCCGAGTAGCCGTCCTCGCGCCAGAACGGCTCCTCGTAGGCGGCGAAACACTTGATCACCGCGCCCATCGGCATCCGCTGGACCAGCCCCTGTCGACGGGCGGGCAGCGGCGGCTCGTGGTCGATGCGGTCGATCAGCGGCGGCGGGACGGCGACGATGGCGTCCGAGACCGCGTACGCTCCGTCGTCGGTCTCGAGCGTCACGCCATCGTCCCGTCGCTCGAGCCGGCGAACCGGTTCGTTCAGTCGGATCGCGTCGCCGAGACCGTCGGCGAGCCCGTCCGAGAGCTGCTGGGTGCTGCCGGCGAGGCGATACTCCTGCGTTGCGCTGGTCGACTCGCCGGGGCTCTCGAGTCCGCCGCCGGCGTCGACGGCCGCGAGGAAGTACAGTAGCGAGATCGCGCTCGGCTCGACGGTGAACTCGGCGCGGACGAACGCGTCGAACGCCTCCCGGGCGGCCTCGGTCGCCATCGTCTCCCGCTTCCAGGACTCGAGGGTCGTCCCGTCCCACCGCTCGGCATCGGGCGCCTCGTCGGGCGACTCGAGGGGAACGTCGCAACGGAGGCTCTCGATCCGCTCGAGCGCCGCCCGCAGCTCCGCGGCCGACTTCTCCGGAAGTGCCCGAAAGCGGTCCTCGTGGTCGAACACTTCGCCCGCGACGGCGACCCGATCGAGGCCCGCGTCGTACTGCTCGCGAAGCTCGAGGTCGAACTCCTCAACCAGCTCGAGGATCCGGTCGTGGTCAGCACCGATCCACTCCGCGCCGCGGTCGATCGCGTCGCCGGTCGACAGCGAGCCCGCGGCCGTCCGACCGCCGACGCGGTCTCTGGCCTCGAGGACGACTACCTCGAACCCGGCGTCGGTCAGCTCCCGTGCCGCCGTCAGCCCGGCGAGCCCCGCGCCGACGACGGCGACGTCGTAGCGCTCGATCGCTCGAGGGTTGGTCATGTGTGGTCCGTTGGTCGAGGCGAAAATAGTGTTCGCGATTCGCGGGGGTCAGCTGGCCTGGGACGGCGGGCGAACCACGCTACCGGTCGACGTGGGGCCAGTCCGCTTCGGATACGAATTCAGTCCCGCCACAACAGCCACACGCTTCGGGTGGCTCGTACCGGTGGCCGGTGTCGGTACGCTCGGCGACCGTTCCGGCGTGTATCGTCTGACAGTCGACACAGACGTACTTTTCCGGAAGTTCGGGGCTGTGTGCCATGTCCGGGACCACTACGCCCAGAACGATATAACACGAGTACGACGTTACTCGCGGCAGCCGACTCGAATCGAAGCGACTACCCGATGTAGCGCAGGTCGTCGTCGGTCGGCACGTCCATCTGCTGTTGTTGTTGCTGCTGTTCCATCTCCTGGATCTTGCCGATGACGTCCTCCATCTCGTCGGCACGCTCGTCGAGACTCTCGTAGTCGAGTTCGAACCCGAGCAGCTCCTCGAGCACCTCGAGCACCGCGCGGGCGCTCTTGGGGTCGACGAGGTAGCCGCTTGTTTCGCCCATCAGGCAGGCGGCCTCGAAGCCCCGGCGCTCGCCCAGTCCGAGCAGGAGTCCGGAGACGCCGACGATGCCGCCGGCGGGCTCGTCCTCGCGGAACTCGACGCCCGCGTCCTCGAGGGTCTCGACCAGCGACTCGTCGCTGACCGCGCCGACGACGGCGTACTCGTCGATCAGTTCGCCGGTCGGCACGCCGCCGAGGGCGTACAGCTCGCTCGCGCCGAACTCCTCGGCGACGTCGAGAAACGCCGACGCCAGCACGTAGTGGCCATCGTTGGTCTGGGCCTGGTGGTCGCCGGTCAACACGAGCAGGTCGCGACCGTCGGGGACCGAGACGGCGTGGATCTCGGCGCAGGTCAGGTCGGCGACGCCGTCCTCGATGCTCACCTTCGGCGGGAACTCGTGAGAGTAGATCCGGCGGACGAGAGTGCTCTCGCCCTCGAGCTCCTCGAGGAGGTGTTCGGCCGCGAGGCTGCCGACGTGTCCGACGCCGGGCAGCCCCTCGACGAGTACGGGGTCGTCCAGCTCGACCTCGGCGACCGCGTCGATCTCGAGTTCGTCCATACCGTATCAGCGACTGCGACGTTTAAGAGCGCGTCGGTACTCGCCGTAGGCGTCCTCGGGGTCGAACGGCGCCGGCGCGCTGTTTACGGCCTCGGCGCCGCAGTCGGGACAGGTCGACAGAAGGGTGTACACCGGGCGGTCGTGGGCGTCGCGCCACGCCGAACAGACCCGGATGTCCGACTTCATTACTCGTCGTCGGTGCGCCGTTCGCGGTGGAACTCGCCGGAGCCGCCCTCGCCCTCGATCGCGGCGACCGCACGGCGGGCGCTCTCCTCGAGCTGGGACTCGGCGGTCTTGTAGTTGGGCGCACGGACGTTGATCCGGTACTCCGGAGCGCCGACGTAGCTGACCTCGAGGTCGACCTCGTCGGGGACCTCGCCGTCATCAGAAGCGTCCGCTTCTGATTGGCTCGAAAGAGCTTTGTTCTTTCGAACGTTCCCCTCGGCGGCCTCCAGGGCGGTACGAATGCCGTCGACGCCGCTCGGGGAGGCGTTCTCGAGATCGACGTAGCCGGTGACGTCGACGTACGGCACCGAGACGTTCTCTCGGGCGGTTTCGACGAGCGCGTCGATCTCACCCTCCGAGAGGTCGGTTCCCTCGAGCGCCTCCTCGCCGTGGATCGCGGCCTGCTTGAACCCGTCGTAGAGGCTGCCGTGGGCGCCGATCAACTCGTTGGCGACGGCGGTGTAGGTCTCGTCGGCGGCGTCCTCGCCGAGCGCGAGCGCCATCCAGTTGTCGGCCTTCTGCTCGTTTTTCCACTCCTGGATCTTATCGGAGCGCTGGTGGTCGTTGACGTCCTTGAGCGAGAGGTCGATCTGCTGGGACTCGGTGTTGACGTCGAGTACCTTGCAGACGACGATCTGGCCCTCGCGAACGTGATCGCGGACGTTCTTGATCCAGCCGCTCGCGACCTCGGAGATGTGGATCAGCCCGCGCTGGTCCTGGTACTCCTCGAGGTCGACGAAGACGCCGAAGTCCTCGATCTCGTCGATCTTGCCGACGACGAGCTCGCCGGTGTCGGGCCAGCCGCTGTACTTCATCGTGACTCGACTGTCTCTACGATCTCGTGGTCGATCTCGGCTTTGCCGCCGGTCGGTCGCGCCAGCGTCGTTCCGCAGACGGCACACGCGACCTCCGTGGAGGCCTTGCCGAAGACGGTCTGTTCGTTCTCGCAGTCACCGCAGCGGACGTTGTAGAAGTTTCCTGCCATAGTAATCACTCCTGGAACTCGAGTCGGCCGGCGCGCCATCCCTCGCGGAGGTGGGCCTTGCCGCAGTCGCTGCAGCGGTACTTGAGATCCGTTTTCTTCGTCGGCTTCTCGCCGCCGGGCACCTTCGAGAAGCGACCGGCGTTTCCGATCGTCGCGGTGTTGCGCCGGGTGCGGCGCGCGTCCCATTTCATCCCCGAGGAGCGGCCGGAACGGGACTTCTCGACCTCGTGCTCGTGGTGTTCGTTGCAGTGCGGACAGTACGTATTGAATCGGCGTGGCATCTGCATCGTTAGCTCACTTGACGTGGGCTAAGACAGCGCTGTTTAAAACCCGTTTGGTTCGTCGTCGACCCGATGGCGGCCCCCTTGGGCCTTCGAAGCGTTTAATCCCCTCTCGCGTGAACGCACTCGCATGAAGCGTCTCATCATCCACGGGGACCCGGGAATCCGGAAGGGGGCCATCGTGGAGTACGACGGGGAGGAGGTGGTGTGTTTCGCCGTGACGCGCAACGGCGAGTGGCACGGCCCCGAGAAGGTCCAACTGTGGTGTACCGTCGGCGCCGACTCGGAGTTCGAGGACTTCGAGAAGCGCAACTTCACCCCTCACTTCCTCGACGTCGACCGCGTCGACGCTGACGACGTCGACGTCGTCCGCGCGAAAGCCGACCTCGAGCTATAGCCACGAGCGCCGACCGTTCTCTCGAGACCGACACTCCAGCCAGGGACGGCAATGTCACGATCACCCACGGACGCGCTCCGGGTGCGGATCCGGGCGCTGCTCTCGACGACTCGGTTCACCCAGTTCGCGAGCGTCGGGCTCGTCGGCGCGACCGTCGACAACCTCGTTCTCGTCACGCTCGTCGAACTCACCGTTCTGGGACCCGTCGCCGCGAAGGTGATCGCCTGGGAGTTCGCCATCGCGGTGATCTTCGCGATCAACGAACGCTGGACGTTCGCGAGCCACGGCACCTCGAGCGCTCGAGCGCTCGGCCGGCGCTTTCTCCGATCGAACTTGGTTCGGCTCGGGGGACTTTTCGTCTCGCTGAGCGTGTTGACCCTGCTGGTGTACGGTTTCGGCGTCTGGTATCTGGCGGCGAACCTCGTCGGAATGGGGATCGGCTTCTTCGTCAACTACACCTGCGAGAGCCTCTACACGTGGAAGGTCCACCAGGGTTGACGACAGAAACCCACATACGGCGGCCGAATCACAACCCTTAACTAGCGCACCGGGTTACGAAGAAGTAGCGGGATGGGATAGCCAGGAGATTCCGGCGGGCTCATAACCCGCAGACCGGTAGTTCAAATCTACCTCCCGCTACTTTTCGAGGCGAGCAACAACGAGGAACGGAGTGACAAGTGGCGTGTGCCTCGAAAATAGTATAGAGGAGATTTGAACCAGGCCACGAGCGACCGCAGGGAGCGAAGTGGACGTGGTTCAAATCTCCCTCCCGTCTTCATCTCGAGAACGCTCGAGCCGTCCCCCAACATCGATTCGGGATACACGGTCGTCCGGCCGCCGCCAACTCGAGTAGAGGCCTGTTTTCCAGACAATCACTGTCGCCACCAGCTCTTGTGCCGTCCAGTGACGCCCTCCACACGGGTCACGGTAGCGAGGACGACCTCGAGTGGACCGGCCTCGAGCCGTTCGTGAGTTCGCTCCCGAATGACGGGACGAACAGCCGCTCGAGGGATGCCACGGGAACGACGATGTCGGCGCCTGAAACCAGTAAGTCGGCGAGGCGACCCCGCTCGAGCCGTCCCGTTTTTGGTGACACCGTCACAACCGACGGGTATGAGAGAGTCGATTCGGACGGTGCTGGCTCGCGTCCGAAACCCCGAGTACACCGGCGAGAACAGGTGCGTTCCGTGTACGATCGTCAACGTCTCGCTCGCCGCGGCGGCGAGCGCCATCGTCGGTCGCGTCTCGCGAAAGGGCGGCGCCGCGGCGTTCGCAGGTTCGCTGGCCGCGATCGGCCTCCGGGGCTACCTCGTTCCCGGAACGCCGGCGCTGACGAAGCGATACCTCCCGGCGCCGATCCTCGAGCGCTTCGACACGCACCCGCTCGAGGAGTCCGACGAGGACGCCGAGGAGCTGACGGCCGAGACCATCGAGGAGTACGAACGCCAGCAGGAACGAGCGGTCGATCCGGAGCGGTTCCTCTTGGACGTCGGCGCCGTCGAGGTCCGAGAAAACGATCTCGGCTTTACTGACGACCTCGCCGACCGGATCGATAATCGGCTTCGAACGCTGCCCGACGACCCGCTCGAGCCGGCGCTCGTCGCCGAGCTATACGGCCTCGAGCCCGCGGCGGTAACGGTCGCGGACCGTCCGTACCCCGCCGTCAGGATCGGCCGTCGGATCCACTCGTGGCCGTCGACGGCCGCCCTGCGAGCGGATCTCGCGACCCATCGTGCGCTCGAGGGATTGACCGATCGCTGGCGGGAGGTTCCGCAGGGCCAGCGGATCGAACTGCTCGAGGTGTTGCGATCGTTCCGCGAGCGCTGTCCGGACTGCGAGGGGCCGATCACGCTGACCGAGGACACCGTCGACTCCTGCTGTCAGACCTACGCGGTCCACGCGCTCAACTGCGACGGCTGCGAACAGCCGCTGCTCGAGTTCGATCCGGACGACGCCGATCGTGGTGCGAGCGGCGGCTTCCAGCCGTAGGGACTCGTCGATCAGGCGTCGTCCGGATCGACGGTGATCGTCGTCTCGTCGTACAGCCCCTTCTCGTCGGCGTCCGCGACGTTCAGGCCGGCACCGATCGTGTGCGTTCCAGGCTCGGCAGCCTCCCACTCGTCGTCGGCGACCCGAAAGTGCTGGTGCCAGCGCTTCGTGAACTGCTTTCGCTCGCCGCGGTCGAACCGGAACCCCTGGGGTTCCGCGGGCGGATCGTGAACCGGGATTTCGGCGGCGTCGACGAGCCCGTCGACGCTCCAGCGCCAGAGAATCGGCGATCGCGTCCTCACCGTAATCGGGAACGGCATCGCGTTTCGCATCGTCACTCGAAACGGGATCGCGACCCCGGCCGGGTACGTCGACCGCGGCGTCGAGACGTCGATCGAGATCGCCCAGTGACAGAGTCGGTCGGGAACGAGCCGACGGCTCAGGCTCGTGCTGTCGATCGACCGCATCGACTGCGGCTCGGTCTCTCGCTCCCGGGGGGAGAAGGGTTCGTCGTCGTCCCGGCGGAGAGCGCTCGACTCGTAGATCCGACGCATAGTCGATACAGGCGCGACGAGAACTAAAACGTTCGGAAGCCGCAGGTTAGTCGTCGGCGACGGCGTCGCTCGCGCCGTCGTCAGACCGGAACTCGCCGTCGGCGTACCGGTCGTCGTACAGCAGACAGGCGATCTCGTGGGTCTCGCCCGTCGGAACCTGGTGGGGATCGTGGGTTTCACAGGGCGACGTGAAGGTCTCCTCGAGTCGCTCCCGGGCGGCCTCGAACTCCGCGTCGTGAAGCGCATTGAGACTCTCGTCGAGCGCGCGCTCGGCCGTCGGGTCGGAAACGGTCTCGGGAATCTCGAACTCCTCGCGGACCGACCGATCGAACGCCTCGCGGGGGAGCTCGTTCGGGTCCGTCGCCTCCTCGTCGACCTCGTCGACTGCGGTGACCGCCTCGAGCTCCTCGGCACCCCGGACCCGTAGCTTGAGATCGACGATCGAGCGCCAGACGTCCTGCGGGAGGTCGATCCCGTCGGGCGGGATGATCCGCGGACACCGGGTGTGGAACCGACAGCCCGACGGTGGGTCCATCGGCGACGGGACGGTTCCGGGGAGCAGGATCTGCTCGCCGTTCCAGAGTGGATCCGGCTCCGGGATCGCCGACAGCAGCGCCTCCGCGTAGGGGTGGTGGGGCGGCGAGAACACCTCCTCGGTCGTTCCGACCTCCGCGAACTCGCCGAGGTACATCACCGCGATTCGATCGGAGATGTGCTCGACGACGCTCAGGTCGTGGGCGATGAAGATATACGAGAGGCCGAACTCCTCCTGGAGGTCCTCGAGCAGGTTGAGGATCTGGGCCTGCACCGAGACGTCGAGCGCCGAGACGGGCTCGTCGCAGACGATGACCTCCGGGTCGACCGCCAACGCCCGGGCGATCCCGATTCGCTGGCGCTGCCCGCCGGAGAACTCGTGGGGGTAGCGGTGGGCGTGGTTCTGGCTGAGGCCGACGGTCTCTAACAGCTCGTAGATCCGCTCGGTTCGCGCCTCGCCCTCGGCGATGTCGTGGATGTCGAGCGGTTCGCCGATGATGTCGCCGACCGTCAGCCGGGGGTTCAGACTCGAGAACGGGTCCTGGAAGATGTACTGGACGTCGGTTCTGAGATCCCGCAGCTCCGAACTCGAGAGGCCGGTGATCTCGACCTCTTCGCGGGCATCGCCCGCACCGGTCCGCTGGCGGTAGTAGACCGAGCCGTCGGTCGGCTCGAGCAGCCGCAGCAGCGATCGGCCGAGCGTGCTTTTCCCGCAGCCCGACTCGCCGACGACGCCGAGGGTCTCGCCCTCGTGAAGCTCGAGATCGATCCCGTCGACGGCCTTGACCCACTGCGTTCGGCCGAGCAGTCCGTCGATGAAGCCGCTGCTCGCGTCGTAGTACTTCGTCAGCCCCTCGGCCCGCAGGATCGGCTCCCCGCTGGACCGGCTCATCGACGATCACCCTCCGGATTCGGCGCGGTCGCGTCGGCGCGGGTGTCGTGTCCCTCTCGGATCTCGACCTCGTAGTCGAGTCCCTCCCGGAGCTCGCCGGTGTACTCGAGACACGCCGCCGCGCGCTCGGCGTCGGTTCCCGAAGCGTCCCGGCCCGTTTCCGGATTCAACAGCGGGGGTTCCCGCTTGGTGCAGACGTCCTCGGCGTACGGACACCGGGGGTGGAAGCTACAGCCCGGCGGCAGCTCGACGAGGTCGGGCATCGTGCCCGGGATCGTCTGGAGGCGCTCGCGCCTGTCGCCGACGCGGGGGATCGAGCTCATCAGCCCCACGGTGTAGGGATGTTTCGGGTCGTAGTACAGCTCCTCGACGGGCGCCTTCTCGACGGGGCTGCCCGCGTACATGACCATCACTCGATCGCAGACCTCGGCGACGACGCCGAGGTCGTGGGTGATGAGCTGGATCGCCGTGTCGAACTCGTCGGCCAGGCTCTCGAGCTCCTCTAGGATCTGGGCTTCGATCGTCACGTCCAGGGCGGTCGTCGGCTCGTCACAGAGCAACAGATCGGGGTCACAGGAGAGCGCCATCGCGATCACCGCCCGCTGTTGCATCCCGCCGGAGAACTCGTGTGGGTAGTCGGAGTACCGCGACTCGGCCTCGGGGATGCCGACGGTGTCGAGCAGCTGGATCGTCCGCTCGCGAGCCTCCTCGTCGGCGTAATCGAGGTGGTGGCGGACCGCTTCGGCGATCTGCTCGCCGACGGTGTACACCGGATTCAGCGCCGTCTGGGCGTCCTGGAAGATCATCGCGATCTCGTTGCCCCGGACGTTCCTGATCTCCTCCTCGCTCATCTCGAGTAAGTCCTCGCCCTTGAACAGGATCTCGCCGCTCTCGATGCGGCCCGGACTCTCGATGAGTCGCATCAGCGAGAGGGCGGTGACGCTTTTCCCGGCGCCGCTCTCGCCGACGACGCCGAACTTCTCGCCGCGCTCGATGCGATAGGAGAGGTCGTCGACAGCGGTGACGACGCCCTCCTGCGTATAGAACTTGACCGTGAGATCGTTGACCTCGAGTAGTGCCATCTTAGCCACCTCCCTGCCCTTCGATACCCGTCTCCTGGGCGTCGAAGGCGTCGTTGACCCCGTCGCCGATCATGTTCATCGCCATCACGAACAGGAAGATCGCGCCGCCGGGGAAGACCGTGGCCCACCAGGGGATCGCACCGCCGGGACCC
The DNA here is from genome assembly GCF_043677095.1 of Natronococcus roseus. Classification (NCBI taxonomy): domain Archaea; kingdom Methanobacteriati; phylum Methanobacteriota; class Halobacteria; order Halobacteriales; family Natrialbaceae; genus Natronococcus; species Natronococcus roseus. Next base: position 407,928 of record NZ_JBHLJR010000004.1, on the reverse strand, counting down.
TGGATGAGCGTCTCTCGCGTCTGATCGAGCATCGTCCCCCACTCGGCGGTGCCGGGCGGCATGCCGAGCCCGAGGAACCCGAGCGCGGCGACGCCGATGACGACGGTGCCGATGTTGAGCGTCCCGTAGACGATCAGCGGCGGCATCGCGTTCGGGACGATGTGTTTGAAGATCACCGATCGATCGCGCGCACCTAACGCCTTCGCGGCCATAACGTACTCGTTTTCCTTGATCGTCAGGACCTCGCCGCGTATCAGTCGGGCGTAGGTGATCCAGCCGGGGATCGCGAACGCGGCGACGAGCTGCCAGTAGCCGCCGCCGAGCGTGGCGACGATGATCAGCGCCAGGATGAGACCGGGGAACGCGTAGACGGTGTCGACGATCCGCATCAGGATCTCGTCGGTCCAGCCGCCGTAGTAGCCCGAGATCGCCCCGTAAACCAGTCCGAAGGTGGCGCTGAGCCCGACGACGATGAAGCCGATGGAGATGCTGTACCGGCCGCCGTACAGGACCCGCGAGAACAGGTCGCGGCCGTCGCCGTCGGTCCCCATCGGGTGGGAGAGCGTCGGCGAGTCGTAGGTTCCCGCCGACGACTCCGGGCTCATGTACATGATCGTCGTCGGATCGTAGGGGGCGATCGAGAACGGCTGGACCGTCATCCCCATCATCGTAATCGGGCGGGCGAAGACCGCGAGCAGGGTGAGAACGGCGACGACGAACAGCCCGATCAGCGCCGTCCGATTGCGCTTGAACCGCTTCCAGGCCCGTTCGAACCGCCCCTCGGTCTCGCCGCCGCTCTCCTCGGTCCAGTCCGACAGCGAGTCGCGCTGTCGGACCCGGTCCGGATCGAAGCCGGTCACTCGGATTCGTCCGCGCTCGGAGTGTTGCTCGTTACTCATATCTGATCCTCGGATCGAGAACCGCGTACAGGATGTCTGCGAGCAGATTCGCCAGGACGATGAACACGCCGGTAAACAGCGTGATCGCCATGATCAGGTTGATCTCGCGCTGGTTGATCGCGTCGATGAACTCCCGACCGAGCCCCGGCCAGTTGAACACCACCTCGACGACGACCGATCCGGCGACGATGCTCGCCGTCAGCGTCGCGGCGAGGGTCACCACCGAGATCAGCGAGTTTCGCAGCACGTGCTTGAGGATCACCTGTCGCTCCGGAAGTCCCTTCGCCCGAGCGGCGGTGACGTACTCTTTGTTCAGCTCCTCGGCCATCGAGGTCCGCATCACGCGCATGATACTCGCCGCCGCGGCGGTCCCGATCGTGATCCCCGGAAGGATCAGGTAGAACAGCATCTGTGGATGGTACAGCGGCAAGCGAGAGGGCGGCAACACGTCCCAGATTCCGAGCCAGAGCGCGCCGACCAGGATCAGCATGAGGCCGAGCCAGAAGTTCGGGATCGAGATCCCCGACAGCGCGACGAAGCGGCTAACGGTGTCGGCGAACTGGTCCTTGTTGATGGCCGCGTAGATCCCGGTCGGGATCGCGATCACGAGACCGAACACCCAGCCGAACAGGCCGAGGACGATCGTCTCGGGAAGACGTGCGAGGATGACCGACGAGACATCCTGGCCGGAGCTGATGACCTCGCCGAAGTCCCCGCTCAGGACGCTGCCCATCCAGGTCAGGTACTGCTCCCAGATCGGGCCGTCGAGCCCGTACCGGGCGCGCATCTGGGCTTCGTCGGCCGCGGTCATATGGGGGTTCGTCGCGGCCATCTGGCTGATCGGATCACCCGGCGTGAGATGCACCAGCGCGAAGGTGATCACCGAAACGCCGAACAGAATCGGAACGATCGACAACAGTCGCTTCAGTATGAAACGTCGTAAACTCATGATATTTCTCGAACACTGCAAACGGCTACCGGGACGACCTCACTCGAGGTCGTGGTCTTCAATTACTTCTTCGATGAGCTCCGCGGCGGCCTCGGGGTCGTACTCGTTCGTCGGCCGGATGGTCTCCTCGAGGGCCTCGGCGTCGGTCGTCCCGTTCTCCTCGGCGAGCTCCGGCAGGTCGGTCCAGGCCGGACGTGCCCAGCCGTTGAGCACGTTGTCGACGATCTCCTGGCGCGGAACGAGGTGGTTGACGGCCCGCCGGAGACGGTCGTCGTCCCACGGCTCGACGTGCATCGGGTACTGGATGTACTCGTAGCCGCCGGCCTCGACGCTGTCGATGACGTAGTCGTCGTCCTCGTCGAAGTCGTCGAGGACGTCCGTCGCGAGCCCGTAGGTCATGTCGATCTCGTCGCTCTGGAGCGCTCCGGCGCGACTCGAGTCGTCGGGGACGATCTCGAGCTCGAGCTCGTCGATGACGGGGCCGTCCGGGAACTCCTCGGGACCGTCGAACCACTCCTTGTTCTCGAGGCCGATCTCCTCGAGCCAGTAGCCGTCGTTCTTGGTGAACTCGGCGTACTGTCCCTCGGAGTAGTCACTGAGCTCGTACGGTCCGGTTCCGATCGGATTGTTGTCGGCGCTGGGGTCGATCTCGCCGCCCTCGAGCTCGGCCTGCTCGAGCGAGTGGATGTACAGTCCGGGCAGCTCGCGTTCGGCCTCGGCGTCGGGAATCTGGGCGTAGAGGTTGACGGTGTACTCGTCGACCTCCTCGGCGTACAAAAGCGAGTCGTACGTCTGGGCCTCCAGATCGGAGTTCTCGTAGCGCTCGGCGGTCGCGACGACGTGTTCGGCCGTGAGCTCCTCGCCGTTGGTGAACTCGATTCCCTCGTGGAGCTCGTACTGGAACTGCATCCCGAAGGTGCCGTCCTCGACGGCCTCACTGGCCTCCTCGGGGGTGAGCACGCGCACCGTATCGTCCTCGATCGGATCGTCGTCGGGGTGGGTGACGACGATCTGTTCTTCGGTGTCGAGGGCGCCCTCCTCGTCGGCGTCGACCTCGATCATGTACTCCTCGTAGTCGGTCCGGTCGACGTCCTGGGTCTCGACGAGCTCGTAGTCCTCGGCGAGCCACGGGTAGAGGTTCCCTTCGCTGTCGCTGGCGACCAGCTGCTCGAAGATCAGCACCTGGACGATCGTCGAGTTCGCACCGGTCGTGTACGGCGGGTCGAACAGCTCGGGATCCTCGGTGAGTCCGGCCCGGAGCGTGCCGCCCTCCTCGAGGTCCGAGATGTCGGTCTCGTCGGGATGGGCGTCCTCGTCCATCCAGGTGACGACCTCGTCCTGTGGCGCGTAGAGTCCGTATTCGAACGTGCTCTCGGTGAACGGGTTCTGCCGGAACCCGTGGACGTCGGTGTTCATCACGCCGGCCTGCAGGTCGAAGTGCGTGATCGAGCTGTAGCGCTCGTCGGCGAGGTACTCCCAGATCTCGTCGTAGCGCTCGCGTCGTTCCTCGTCGTCGTCCGCGACGTCGACGCCGTAGCGGGCGTCGTCCATCATCTGGTCGAGTTCGTCGTCGCTGATCCCGTTTAGGTTACAGCACTGGCCGATGTTGTCGCTGTGGTGAAGCGCCTGACAGAAACTTTCGGGGTTGAACGTGCCCGAGAGCCCGATACAGGGGACGTACCCGTTCTCGGCGTACTCGGGATCCATGACGCGCTGGGAGTAGTCGTTGAACTCGTAGGTGTCGATCTCCGTCGTAAAGTAGCCCGACTCCTCCAGGGAGGTCGCGATCAGGTCGACCATCTGGACCCGGTCGTCGTTGTCGGAGTTGACCTCTAGCTGGACGTGGATCGGCGCGTCGTCGTCGCCGTCGTCTCCACCAAGACAGCCGGCGACCGCCGCGATACTTACCCCACCAGCACCCTGCAGTAATCGCCGTCTATCGATATCGATTGAGGATTGCTTGTGATCCTGCACCATGATCTTTCATGTGTAAAGCTGATATATATATGTATTGCTTCAGGACGGCGCAACACTTACCCCGTCTAATTCGGCGTTACTGTGGCGGATGGACGTCCAGTAGAACCACCAGTAGGAGACGATCGTTGGAAAGCCTCGGTTACCTGTTGAAGGAATAGAAAACAATCAGAGAGTTTCAATCGCTCAGAAACGAACGTGTAACTTAATCGCCCTCTTCGTCGACGATGACGACTTCACCGTCGACGACGTCGACGTTGATCAGCGTCTTAACGTCGTAGCCGGCGTCGGCCACCTTGTTCTCGCCACCGGCCTTCTTGATCACCGCGACCGTGTCGATGACCTCCGCGCCGATATCGTCGAGCGCCTCGAGCACCGCCGCCAGCGTGCCGCCCGTCGAGAGGACGTCGTCGAGGACGAGCACCCGTTCGCCCTCGCGAACGTCGTTGATGTACATCTCGTTCTCGGAGTAGCCCGTCTCTTGGAAGATCGCGACCTCGTCGTCGAGCCCGTACTGTCGTTTCCGGATGACGGTCAGCGGGATGTCGGTCATCAGCGACACCGCCGTGGAGATGTGAATCCCCATCGCTGCGGGCGTGACGATCCGGTCGACGTCCTCGAGGTCGGCCTTCCGGATGATGCGGATGACGATTTCGCGCAGGAGGCCAGGGTCGAGCTTCGGGACGCCGTCGCTGATCGGGTGGACGAAGTAGTGGTAGCCGTCTTTCTCGATGATCGGCGCCTCGAGGAGCGACCGCTTCAGCTGGTCCATGTCGTGGGTCGGACGGTAGGCGAGTAAAAGTTGACGATACACGCCGGAGCCGTCCGCGCTGAATCGTCCGTACTACGGCTCTCTCCGACATCGAGCGCTGTAACCGAGCCACACGGCCGTCGGAGCGCGATCTCGGAACCCCGACGTGTCGCCGCCCCTACGTCTCGAGGACGGCCGCAAGCGAGTCGGCGACCTCGAGGGAGAGCCCCACCTTTGAGCCCGTGTACGACGACGTCTCCCCCTCACGGACCAGCAGCGCGCGCGTTCGATCCGATCCCATGACGCTCGCGTCGTTGGCGACGACGAACTCGAGGGCCGTCCGCTCGAGGGTTTCCCTGGCCCGATCGATCATCGCCTCGTCGTCGCCGGAGGTCTCGGTTTTGAAGCCGACGATCGGCAGGTCGGGGTGGGTCTCGCGCATCTCATCGATGAGCTTCGGCGTGGGTTCGAGCTCCAGGGACAGCTCCTGACCGGAGCGGATCTTCTCCGGGCTCGACTCGAGGGTGTAGTCGCCGATAGCGGCGACCGACACGAGCGCGTCGGCGTCCTCACAGCCCTCGCGGGTCGCGTCGAGCATCTCCGCTGCGCTCTCGACCCGCTCGACCTCGACGCCGGGGATCGACTCCCACTCCGACCCGCCCCCCGCCTCGAGCGAGTGCGGGCCGACGACGCCGTGAACCAGGGTCACGCTGGCGCCCCGAACCGCACAGGCCCTGGCGACGGCCCGTCCCGTCTTTCCCGACGACCGGTTCGTCAGCACGCGAACGGGATCGATCGTCTCGCTCGTCGCGCCGCTGGTGACGACGACGTGACGCCCCTCGAGCGGGCGGTCGTCGACCGCGCGGGCGACGCTCGCGACGATCGCCGCCTCGCTGGCGATCTTGGCCTTCCCCTCCTCGATCCGAGGGTCGACGAACTCGACGCCCCAGTCCTCGACGGTCTCGATCGCCTCGAGCACGCCGGGATGGTCGTACATCGGCTCGTGCATCGCGGGGGCGATCACGACCGGCGTGTCGGCGCCGAGCGCCGTTGTCGCGGTCGTAGTTACGGGCGTGTCGTCGACCGCGCCCGAGATCTTGCCGACGGTGTTCGCCGTCGCGGGCGCGATCAGGAACACGTCGGCCCAGCCGTCGTACCCGCAGAGCTCGACGTGCTCGACGCTGCCCGTGATCTCGGTGACGACGTCGTTCTCGGTCGCGAACTCGACGGCCCAGGGGTGGACGATCCCCCGTGCGCTCCCGGTCATCACCCCTCGCACCGCTGCGCCGTGGCGTCGCAGCTCGTGGGCCAGTTCGACCGTTTTCACGGCCGCGATCGACCCCGTCACTCCGAGCGCGACGTTGACTCCCTCGAGCATTCGTCCCCTACTCTCGCTCGGGACGTGTTAAGCGTAGCGAGGGCGATTACGGGTCGATCCGATCCCGTCCGAGCGCCGAGAGGGGGTTGGCGACGTCGCTCGTCACGTACTCGTGGCGCTTGCCCCGCAGGCGCATCGCGGTCAGGGCCTTGTGGGTCGTCGACGCGGCGAACAGCGCCTGCTCGTCGCGCTCGAGGCGGTCCTCGGGAACCGCTTCTGTCGCTCGAATCTCGTCAAACGCGCGCTCGCAGCGGTCGGCGATCAGCTCCCAGCACTCCCGCTCGTCGATCGCGAACTCGTCGGCGACCGTCGCGACCAGTTCGGCGAGGTGGTTCTGGAACAGCGCGTAGTGCAGCTTCCGGTAGCAGTCCGCGGCGTCGTCGGCCTCGAGGTCGGAGTCGGGGTAGGGCTCGAGCGAGAGACCGCGCTCGGCGAGCCGATTCCGGTCGACGCGGATCCCGCCCAGATCCCGGACGAGCGTCGCGACCGGTTCGGCGTCCTCGAAGACGATCAGGCTGTTCTGGAGGTGGCTCTCGAGGGCCACTCCGTACTCGCTCAGCAGGGCCAGCTGCTCGGGGACGACGACGTCGGCGTAGCGCTCGAGGAACGACAGGGCCGCCTCGCGGGTCGTCGACGCCCCCGTTCGGTCGCCGTAGCGCTCGATCACCCCGCAGACGAGCGGGCGCCCGGTCGTCGGGGCGTCGGCAACCAGGCTCGAGGCGACCACCGGAACCCCGTCCTCGGGGACGAGCGGGTGAGCGGACGGGCTCTGTCGCACCAGCCCGGAGAGGTGACGCGCGTCGTCGAACGCCTCGCCCTCGGGGTGGGGACCGCCCGGCGGGGAGTAACAGGTCGCGGCCGGTTCGGCGAGCAGCCCCAGTCGGTCGAGGTCCTCCCGCTTCTCGATCTCCCGAACGACGTCGGTCACCTGCGGGCCGTTCGAGACGGCGTGGGGCGATAGCGTGCGCACGACGTTCGTGGTCTGGACGGGAATCGCGAGCTTGAGGTGGGGGAGCGGACCGTCGGCGGTCCCCTCAGTCTCGTAGGGAACGACCGTCCGGAGGTTGAGCTGAGGCGTCGCTGGCGACGCGTAGTCGGGGATCGGGACGACCCGCCCGTCCTCGATCCCGTCCGCGTACCGCTCTGGAATCGTTCGGTGGTACTGCAGCGGGTGAACGGGGACGACCGCGTACGACTCGCTCGAGCGACCCGCGGGGATCGCCCGCTCGAGGGCGCCCTCGAGGCTCTCGAACGTCGCGTACAGGCGATCGGTTAGCTGCCCGTCCTCGATCGCTTCCGCTCGCGTCTCGAGGGCGTACTCCCGGTCGACGGCGACGAACCGGAGATCGATTCGGTCGGTGAACTCGGGCGCGTACGCGAGGCCGTCGGCGGCGTTCATTCCCCGCCGAATCTTTCCGGAGGGGTGGAACGGGTGGCCGTCCGTGACGATTCGCTCGAAGGCGGTCGCCGGATCCGCGGCCGGAACGCCGCTCGCGACGGCCTCGAGGGTCGACTCGTTCGGGGCGGCCGCCTCGATGTCACGCGCGTGGACGGGTCTCGCCAGCCGCGCTAACGCGAGGTTGGCGACGCTCTCGGCCACCTCGAGGCGGATCCGCTCGGCCTGCTCGGCGTCGCTGAACGCGCCCTCGCGCTCGAGGAGCGGAACGAGGTCGACCGGATGATCGAGCTTCCGGCTCGCGCCGTCGCGTCCCGTCGACTCGGGCGACCAGCGGCGCATCGGTCCGGCAAACCGAAAGCGGTCGTAGCCGTGTCTCGCCGCGATCAGCGCCACGAGCACCGTCTCGGAGGCCGAAAACGGCAGCAGCGCGAGTCGACGACACCGCTCGGATAGCGGATCGACGAGCGACCGGAGTTCGTCGGCTCCGAGGCCCTCGAGCGGAGCCGGCTCGTCCGGGACGACGGGATCATCCGGCTCGACGAACCTGACGTCGGGAAGGCCCGCCGGGCGGCCGCGAAGCAGCCCCCGGACGAAGCGGCGGAGGATCTCCCGGCGAGCGCCGGGGAGCGCCTCGAGATACGCCGCCTCGGCCGGAGTCCCCAGTCCGTTCGCTCGCGCGTAGCTGGTGGCCGCACCGAGGGTTTCCCGTTCGACGCTCGTTCGGAGCCGGACCGACTCGCCGTCGACCCGGTCGCTCATCTTCCCCTCGGCGAGACGGTCACCGTCGACCCGGAATCGGTATTCGGCCTCATTCTCGGCCACGCTCGACGCTCGGGTGCATCGTCGGTCGCTCCTCGAGCGGCTCCGAGAGCGCCTCGACCATCGTTTCGCGGGCGCGCTCGTCCCGCCGTCGGCGCTCCTCGTCGTCGATCTCCTCGCACGCCGGCGGCACCTCGCGGCCGCGCCCGGTGAAGTACCCCTCCGGGACGACCCAGTCCTGGTAGTAGTTGACGTCGGCGTCGTGGATCACCGCGAAGCCGACCTTCGCGCCGTGACCTGCGGCGATGATCGCCTGGTGGGGCTCGTCGGCGATTCGGCCCGCAGCGTAGACGCCGTCGACGGCGGTTCGGCCGCCCTCGTCCACGCTGACGAAGTGTTTGTTCCCGCGCTGGAGCCGACCGACGTCCAGTGGGAGGAGATAGTCGCTGTCCGACCAGGAGGCAGCGATCACCCGCCGCGCCTCGAGCGGGTCGCCGCCGTCGGTCTCGAGGACGAACCCCTGGTCAATGTCGGTCTCGACGCCGGGTTCCCCGATTTCTTTTGATTCCGATGGAATCGCACTGTCGACGGGCTCGATGCTCGTCACCGTGCCGAGTTCGAACGTGGCGCCGGCGTTTTTGGCCTGATCCCGGGTGAGTTGGAGGTACCGGCGGGCATCGATCCCGTCCGGGAAGCCGGGGTAGTTCTCGAGGCTGGCGTTGCGCGCGAGGATCGATTCGCCCCCGTCGACGACCAGCGTATTCAGTCCCGCACGCGCGGTGAAGATCGACGCGGCGAGGCCGGCGACGCCCCCACCGACGATACAGACATCTCGCATACCTGGCCGTTGACGGCCCGCCGTATAGAAGATTCCCAACCAGGTGTCCCCGAGTGGGAACCGTCGGCCCTGTTCCGTCGCACCCCGTGACGCAAATATAGCGGAAGCCCACGACTTCAGTCGTGGGAGGACATCACTCTCCGAATGGGAATCCTTACTATCGACGCCCGTCCTATATCGGTCGTGGACAGGATCCTGCTCAGTACGGTCGCGTACCGCCCGCCCGAGGAGGTGTTCCCGTACGTTCGGTCGTTCGTCGACTACCCGCGGTACACGGAACATCTCGAGGAGGTCCGCGTCCGCGGAAACGGTGACGTCGGCTCGGTCTACGACCTCCGGCTCGCCTGGTGGAAGCTCAGCTACACCGCCCGATCGAAGGTAACCGCGATCGACGCACCCGAATCCCTCGAGTGGCACCTGCTCAACGACGTCGACGCCAGCGGCGAGTGGCGCGTCGAACCCGAACCTGACGCCGCGCCCGCGGGCGTCGAGACGGCGAGTCGGATCTACTTCGACGCGACCTACGATCCGTACTCGGCCGACGAAAGCGCCCTCTCGCTGCCCCGGTTCGTCTCGCTGGACTGGGTCGTCCGAAAGGTCGAGCCCAAGATCCTGAACGAGGCCGAAACCGTCGTCGAACGGCTGGTCGCCGACATCGAGGGCCAGTACCGGGACGTCGAGCTGACGGTCCACGAGATGCCGTAACCGACTGTTACTCCGAACCGTCGCTGTTGTCGGTTCCCGACCGCCGAGAAACCGCTCTAGCTCGTAGGGAGACGTCGAGCCGCTCGTTCGCTCCGACGGCGACGAAACTCGCCGAGTATATAAAGGCGTTACATAGGTAGTCCGTATTCTCTCGGGGGTCGGTAGTCTGTCACTCTGTATGGGACGCTCGAGCACACACCGGTCGGCGACGGACGTACTCTTCTCTGCGATCGATAGCCTCTCCACGGACGCCGCGATCTCACGAACCACGCTCGAGGAGCGATGACCGACAGCGAGGCCTCGAAACGTGCTCCGCCGTCGGAACCCAGCACCGAGGAGGCCGAAATCCTCCTCGTCGAGGACAACCCCGGCGACGTCCGCCTGCTGCAGGAGGCGCTTGCAGTCACCGCGATTCCCCACCAGCTTCACGTCGTCACCAACGGCGACGAGGCGGTCGAGTTCGTCTACCAGCGCGGCGAGTACGCCGACGCTCCCCAGTCCGATCTGATCCTGCTCGACCTGAACCTGCCCCACACGGACGGCCACGAGGTGCTCGCCGAGGTGAAGTCGGATCCCGAACACAGCCGGATTCCGATCATCGTCCTCTCGAGTTCGAACGACGAGGACGACATACAGCGGGCCTACGCGGCCGGCGCCAACGCCTACCTGACGAAACCGGTCGACCCCGACGAACTCGTCGAGCGGGTCGAACTGATCCAGACGTTCTGGTTCTCGCTCGCCCAGCTCCCGAACTGAAAGCGGTCGGACGGCGCGAGTTCGTTCCGCGGAAGCCCGTGGCGTCTCCGAGAGACGTCTGCGAAAAAGCGACGGCGTCGGTATATTCGACCGACGTCAGTACTGACTGCCGCTGACCCCGATGTCGTAGTCGTCGACATCCTCGGCGTCCTCCATGATCATGATCTCGAACGCCCAGGTCTGGTCGCCGTCGAGGTCCTGCGTGTTGGTCATGTATCGGTCGAGCTGGTGACCGTCCGGATCGTAGATCCGAACGCCGACTTCGACGTAGTCGAACTGCTCGTCCCCGGTGTTCTCGATGACACCCTCGACCTCGATATCGTCGCTGAACTCGTCTTCCTCGATCACGAGCTCGTGCTCGAGGATCTCGAGGTCGCCGAACTCGAGGACGTCCTCGCCCTCGTCGCGGTCCTCGACGTCCTCCTCGTCGAGGTCGTCCTCGTCACCCTCGTCGGTTTCGTCGTCATCGTCACCGTTCCCGTCGTTGCCGTTTCCGTCGCCGCCGTTCTCGTCGTCTCCGTTTCCATCACCGTCCTGATACTCGTCGTCGCCGCTATCATCGTCACTGGCGCAGCCCGCCAGAACGCTTGTCAGCACCACTGATCCACCAAGTAGCACGTTTCTTCGTTCCACGAGACAGTCAACGCCGACGACACATAAAAGGTTATTGAATTGATATGAATGCGCCGGAAACTTTCACTACAATTTTTATGTCGGCGTATTAACTGATGGTGCGGGTCGCTCGAACCGGGCGCCGTTTGCCGGTCTCAGAGCGTGTACTCGTGGTCGCCGTCCTCGCTCTCGAGGAAGGCCTCGAGCAGGTCGATCGTCGCCGCGATATCGTTGACGTGGGCGGTCTCGGTGACGGTGTGCAGATAGCGCGTCGGGATCGAGATGGCGCCGACGGGTTTCGCGCCCGCCGTGTTCTGGAAGCCGGCGGTGTCGGTGCCGCCCGCGGGCAGGATCTCGAGCTGGAAGTCGATCTCCCGCTCGTCGGCGACGGCCTGCATCCGACGGTGGACCTTCGGGTTCGTGATGACGCTCGAGTCCTTGAGCTTGATCGCCGCTCCCTCGCCGAGTTCCGTGACGGACTCGCCGTCGTCGAACTCGGGCAGGTCGTTGGCGACGGTGACGTCGAGCGCGATCGCGAGGTCGGGGTCGACGTCGACGCCCAGCGCGTTCGCGCCGCGGAGCCCGACCTCCTCCTGGACCGTCGCACAGAAGTGGATCGTGACGTCGGGTTTGGTGAGCCGGCGCGCGGCCTCGAGCATCGCGAACAGACAGACCCGGTCGTCCAGCGCCTTTCCGGTGATCGTCTCGCCGACGCGCTCGGTGGTCTGATCCATCGTGACCAGATCGCCCGGGGAGATCCGCTCGCTCGCCTCCTCGTAGGGGAGGCCGACGTCGACGTCGACGTCCTCGACTTCGGCTTTCTTCTCCCGCTCTTCGTCGTCCAGGGTGTGGGGCGGCGGTGAGCCGATGACGCCCGGGACGTCGCCCTCCTCGGTGTGGATCGTCACGCGCTGGGCCTTGAGCACGCGGGCGTCCCACCCGCCCAGTGCGTCGAGTTCGACGAAGCCGAACCCCTCGTCCTCGCCGCGGACGTTCCGGACCATGAAGCCGATCTCGTCCATGTGGGCCGCGACGGCCACCGAGTACTCCGAGTCGCCCTCGAGGGTGCCGACGACGTTCCCCATCGCGTCGGTTCGAACGCGGTCGACGCTGTCCTCGAGTTCCTCGATGACGAGGTCGCGAACGCGATCCTCGTACCCGGGGACCCCGCTGGTCTCGGTCAGCTCCTCGAGAAGCTCGGTGTCGAACGGCGCGGATTCCATACTCGAACGTGTGAACGAATCGGTGATAAGCGCGTGGAAACCGATCGGGATCCACCCACAGGTTAAACTCGGGATAGAGTTAATTTACAGTCTGGGCGGCCAATACTGCCGCGTTTGAGATGTTAACCGCGGGGTATTAACGGGTCCGTCCACAATGGATGCGTATGTCTGACGTACGTGTCGCAGGTTCCGGGTTGACCGCGTTCGGTCACAGTCCCGAACGGACGAGCCGGGACCTCTTCGCGGAGGCAACCGTCACCGCCTTCGAGGAAAGCGACGTCCCCCGATCGGACGTCGACGCACTGTTGTACGGAAACTTCATGGGAGAGCTGTCGGAACACCAGGGCCACCACGGCCCCCTGATGGCCGAGGCCGCGGGGATCCAGGCCCCGGCCACTCGCTACGAGTCGGCGTGCGCCTCGAGCGGGGCCGCCGTCCGCGACGCCGTCTTCCGGATCCGCAACGGCGAGGACGACGTCGTCCTCGTCGGGGGCGCCGAGCGGATGACCAACCTCGGCACCGCGGGCGCGACCGAGGCCTTAGCGATCGCGGCCGACGATCTCTGGGAGGTCCGTGCAGGAATGACCTTCCCCGGCGCCTACGCGCTGATGGCCCAGGCGTACTTCGACGAATACGGCGGCGAGCACGAGGATCTGGCCCACGTCGCGATGAAAAACCACGAGAACGCCCTGACCAACGAGAAGGCCCAGTACCAGAGCGCGATCGAGATCGAGGACGTCCTCGAGGCGCCCCCGGTTTCGGAACCGCTCGGGCTGTACGACTCCTGTCCGATATCGGACGGCGCCGCTGCGGCCGTCCTCGTAAGCGAGGAGTACGCCGAGGAACACGACCTCGACGCGCCGGTCTCGATCTCCGGAACTGGCCAGGGCGGCGACCGCATGGCCCTCCACGACCGCGAGTACCTCGCGCGCTCGCCCGCCGCCCGCGAGGCCGGGGAGGAGGCCTACGCCGACGCGGGGATCGACGCGGCCGACGTCGACGTCGCCGAGGTCCACGACTGCTTTACGATCGCGGAGGTGCTGGCGATCGAGGCGCTCGACCTCGAGCCGGTGGGCGAGGGGATCTCCGCGGCTCGTGACGGTCGAACCACGGCCGACGGCGAGACGCCGATCAACCTCTCTGGCGGACTGAAGGCCAAGGGCCACCCGGTCGGCGCGACGGGCGTCTCACAGATCGCCGAACTGTCCGATCTGCTTTCGGGCGATCATCCGAACAGCGAGTTCGTCTCCGACGCGGCGACCGGCGTCGCGCACAACGCGGGTGGAACGGTCGCGAGTGCGACCGTTCACGTTCTGGAGGTGGACCGATGAGCGACGACGACGTCCAGGACGCCGGCTTCGACGAATGGCTCGACGCCGCCGAGGACGACGCGGCTTACTGCCTCGAGTGCCCCGAAGGCCACGCCTCGCTGCCGCCCCGTCGGGTCTGTCCGGACTGTGGCGCGACCGACCTTGAGGAGACCGCCCTGCCCGACAGCGGCGAGATCCAGACGTTCACCGTCACTCACGTCCCGACGCCTGCTTTCGAGGAGGACGCCCCCTACGCCACGGCCGTCGCCGCCTTCGGCCCCGTTCGGCTCACCGGCCAGGTCGTCGACGCGGACCTCGAGACCGTCGAGACCGGCCTCGAGGTCGAACTCGAGATCACCGTCTCGGAGACGACCGGCGAGCGCGTCCTCGGGTTCAGCCCGGTCTGAGAACTCGGCACAAGACACAACGGTCTTGACCCCTCGCGGGAGAGTCGTGGTCGATTCGGAGGATGCGTCTTTTACAACTGAAGCTCGACACCGACCGCCGCGAGGACGTCCTCGAGGCGTGTGACTCGCTCGACCTGGAGTGTTTTCTCGTCGAGGAGGCAACCGACCGGGCGCTCACGCTGGCGTACGTTCCCGTTCCGACGGGCGCCGTCGACGGGGTGTTGCGGGAGCTGCGCGAGCAAGGCCTCGAGGCCGAGGAGTACGTCGGGATCGTCAACATGGAGGCGGCCATCGGCGTCGAGACCGACGAGATCTCGGGGCGGTTCGCGGAGGGACCGCGCAACCAGCGCGGAATCACCCACCGCGAACTCCGCGCGAAAGTCGAGGACCTCAAGCCGGGACGGGTCTCCTATGCGGTGTTCGCGGCGCTCGCCGGTGCGGTCGCGACGGCCGGGCTCCTGCTCGACTCGGCGATCGTCATCGTCGGCGCGATGGTGATCGCACCCTTCGTCGGCACCCTGATGGCCGCCAGCGTCGGCGTCGTCGTCGACGACGACGAGATGGTCGTCGAGAGCATCGCGACCCAGGGTATCGGTCTCGCGACGGCGTACCTCGGCGCCGCGCTCGTTTCGGGGTTCGTCCAGCAGTCGGGAACGGTGTCGCCGGCGCTGGTCGTCGGTCGCCTCGAGCAGGTGGCGCTGTTCCAGACGCCGAACGTGCTCGCGATCGCAATCGCGATCTGTGCGGGCGCCGCGGGGGCGCTCGCCCTCGCCGAGAACCTCCCCACCGCAGTCGCAGGCGTGGCGGTCGCCGCGGCGATCGTCCCCTCCGTCGCGACCTCGGCGATCGGGGTCGCCTGGGCCCGTCCCCAGATCGCACTGGGTGCGCTCGTCCTCCTGCTCGTCAACGTCGTCGCGATCAACCTGACGGCGTACCTCGCCTTCTACGCGGTCGGCTATCGGACCGCGCTGCTCGACTCCGTCCGGGAGGATCTCGCGGTGTCGGTTCGGACCGGTCTCTACGCCGTCGTCACCGTGCTGTTCGTCGCCGTCGTCGGCATCACCGTCCTGGCGACGGTACAGCACCTCGCCTTCGAGACGACGGCCCAGTCAGAGGTCGAGGCCGCCCTCGAGGACCCCCGGTACGAGGAGCTCGAGCTGGTGTCGGTCTCCGCGGAGTACACGACCCGCGGGGCGTTCGACGATCAGCAGGTCGTCACCGTCGAGGTCGCGAAGCCGGCCGACAGCGAGTTCCCCGCGCTCGGCACCGAGTTGCACGGACGGCTCGCCGCCGAAACAGACCAGGAGGTGATGCTCGAGGTTCAGTTCGTCGACTACCAGCACGCGGGTATCGAACAGCCCAGCGAGGCCGAGGTCGCAGATGATAATTTACCCGAAATCGGGCAGATCAGGGCCTGATCTGCTCTTGAAAGCGCATGGCTTTTCAGTCAGACGCCCGGTTATCCAGTACTCACATGGCAGACCACTACGAGCAGACGCAGGACGAGATCAGTCCCGTAGACCTTCGATTCTCCGAAGACGAGATGAACGCACAGGTCGATCACCTGACCAACTTCATCCGGGAACGCGTCGACGCGATGGGTGCCGACGGCGCGGAGATCGCGCTCTCGGGCGGGATCGACAGCACGACGACCGCCTACCTCGCCGTCGAGGCGCTCGGTGCGGAGAACGTCCACGGCGTGCTCCTCCCCAAGGAGGTAAACGAGGACGAGAACATGAGCGACGCCGAACGCGTCGCCGAGGAGCTGGGTATCGACTACGACGTGATCGGCATCGACTCGATCATGGAGGAGGTCCTGGCCCAGGGCGACGCCGAGACCGAGAACCCCTCCGAGGACGAGTGGGAAGGACGCTACGTCGGCAACACCAGCGCCCGCGTCCGGATGACGCTGATCTACCTGCTGGCTAACCGCGAGAACCGGATCGTGCTCGGTACCGGAAACCGCGCCGAGCTCGGGACCGGCTACGTGACCAAGTACGGCGACGGCGGCGTCGACTGCAACCCGCTCGGCAACCTCTACAAGCAGCAGGTCCGACAGGTCGCAGCCCACCTGGGCGTCGACGAATCGGTCGTCCGGAAGACGCCGACCGGCGGGATGGTCGACTACGGCACCGACGAGGAGGAGATGGGGATGAGCTACGACACGCTCGACGCCGTCCTCGCGTTCCACATCGACGGCAATCTCCCCGCGTCAGTGACGGCCCGACTGACCGACACCTCGATCGAGGCGGTCGAGCGCATCCGGGAGTTCCACGAGGAAAGCGCCCACAAGCGGACGCCGCCGACGGTCCCCGAGCCGCTGTTCTGAGGCCGTCTCCTCTCGAGTCGCGTCGTTTTCTTTTCAACCCGGTACTCGGCAGCGGCGAGCTCTTAAATCGGTCGGCCGTCAGGCGTCAGGCCTCGAGATCCGAGTCGGAGCCGATACCGGAGTCCGAACTGGCCCCGGAGTCGACGCCCAGATCGCCCTCGAGCAGCTCCGTCGTCAGGTACTCGACGAACTTCTCGGGGTGTTCGGCGTGGGGGAGCTGGGTCGCGTAGTCGATGACCACAAGGTCCCGATCGGCCGCGTCGGCGAGAGTCCGTCCCTCCCGTAGTGGAACGAGCTCGGCGTCACGTCCCCAGACGAGCGTGGTCGGCGTCTCGAGGGCGGCGAGTTCGGTCTGGAGGTCGAAGTCGGGATCGAGCGTTCCCGCGACGAAGGAGGCGGGGGCGTACCGGGCGCCGGGCTGGTGGGCGCTCGTCCAGGCGTACTCGACCTCGTCGTCGTCGATCCGATCCGGGTTGTAGTAGCCGTCGCGGTCGTAGAAGTACCGGATCGACGGCTTGCTCGCCACCAGATTGAACAGCGTCGTGCCGACGACGGGCGAACGGATCAGCGATCGTAGCCACGGGCGGCTGTCGCCGGTGTCGCCAGTCGGGCCGATCAACACCAGGTGCTCGAACTCGCTGTCCGCGGCTGCGTCGACGGCGAACGTCCCGGTCAACGAGGACGCGATGACGATCGGTTCGTCGGTGACGTCGGCCGAGAAATCCCGAACGAACTCGGCGTACAGCCCCGCGGAGTAGACCAGCGGCGGCCGCTCGGAGCGACCGAAGCCGGGCAGGTCGACGGCGACGACGCGGTAGTTCTCGGCCAGCAGCTCGATGAGAGGTTCGAACTCGTAGTTGCTGGCGCCGGCGTGAATCCCGTGGAGCAACAGCAGATCGTCGTCGTTCGGGTCGCCGGCGACGGTGTAGCTCACTTCCATCCCCCGCCAGCGGTACGTTCGCTCGAGGCCGGGCAGCTGGTGCTCGAACTCGCTGGCGCGACGTTTCAGGAGCCGATTCCCGAGCACGGCCGCCCCGGCGGTGCCGACGATCCCTCCAAGAACTGTTCGGATTCGCATACCGACCCGTACCGCGGCGATTACCTTAGGCCTGCGGTTGGCACAGCTACGGGTCGCGGGTCTCGAGCTCCGCGAGACAGTTCTCGACCGGCGAGAGCACCTCGTCGGCGACGGTGTAGGGGTCGGTCTCGCCCGCGGCGACCGCGTCGGCGAGGTCGTCGATCCCGCCTGCGCGCTCGAGTTCGTCCTCGAGCATGGTATGGACGTCTTCCCGGAGCAGGGTTCGGATCTCCTCGGCCGAGCGCTGGCGGGCCTTCTCCGCGCGGGCGCCGGAGTCGACGAGGTACTCCCGGTGGGCCGCCAGCTCGTCGATGAAGTCGTCGACGCCGGTGCCGTCGGTGGCGACCGTCTCGACGATGGGCGTCGTCCACGTCGCGCGCTTCTCGGGATCGTCCTGCGTCGCGACCGCGGAGCCACCGCCGTCGTTCCCCGCGTCAGCGCCGTGGTGACCGCTCCCGCCGAAGCCGCCGCCGGAGTCGAGTTCGATCATCTCCCGGAGCTCTTGGACCGTTCGATCGGTGCCAGGACGGTCGGCCTTATTGACGACGAAGACGTCCGCGATCTCGAGAATTCCGGCTTTGAGCGTCTGGACGTCGTCGCCCGATCCCGGCGGGACGAGCACCGCAACCGTATCTGCAGTGCGGACGATGTCGATCTCGTTCTGGCCGGCGCCGACGGTCTCGATGATGATCTTGTCCTTGCCGAAGGCGTCCATCGCCTTGACGGCGTCCGCCGTGGCGGTCGAGAGCCCGCCCAGCGTGCCGCGGGCGCTCATCGAGCGCACGAAGACGTCCATGTCTCCAACCGTCGAGGCCATCCGAATCCGATCGCCCAGCACCGCCCCGCCGGTGAACGGCGAGGAGGGGTCGATCGCGATGACGCCGACGGTCTCGCCGCGCTCGCGGTAGGTCTCGGCGAGTTTGTCGACCAGCGTCGACTTCCCCGCGCCGGGACTGCCCGTGATCCCGATCACCTCGGCCTCGCCCGTGTGGGCGTACAGCTCGGAGATCAGCTCCCGGTAGCCCGGCGCGCGGTTCTCGATCTTCGAGATCGTTCGGGCCAGCGCGCGGTGTTTCCCCTCGAGGAGCTCCGTCAGCAACGTTTCGTCGTCGGCGCTCATCGGTCGGGGGCGTTCTCGCGGACGAACTCGATCGTCTCCTCGATCGACGTCCCGGGGCCGAAGATGGCCGATACGCCCTCGGCCTCGAGTTCGGGTCGGTCCTCCTCGGGGATGACGCCGCCGACGAGGACGAGGGTGTCGTCCTTCGCGTCGTACTCCGCGAGGCCGCTCATGATCTTCGGGACGAGCGTGTCGTGGGCGCCGGAGAGAATCGAGATTCCCAGGACGTCGACGTCCTCCTGGACGGCGGCCTGGACGATCTCCTCGGGGGCCTTGTGCAGCCCCGAGTAGATGACCTCGAACCCGGCGTCGCGGAACGCGCGCGCGATGACGTGTGCCCCGCGGTCGTGCCCGTCGAGACCGACCTTGGCGACCAGACAACGGATCGACTCCTGCTCCGGTTCACTGCTCATACGCTCCCTTCCCGAGCCGGCTGTTTGACTTTAACGGAAATTCCTGCAGATTTCCTCGTCCCGGTTCCCCGTCGGCGGAGGATCGGTGCGGTCGCGACCGAAACGGAACCGAACCGGACAGGTTCCGGCGATCGTGACAACAACCACCATTCCGAACCAAAGGCCTAAGAGCGAAACCAGCTTACATTCACCCAATGAGTATCGTACATCTATTGCGGAGGGATCTCTCATGGGCGTCGAAATAAAAGAAACCCGAGTAACCGACGCCGAGTTCGAGGCGATGCAGGAGTTCGTCTTCGAGTATCTCGCCGCGAGCGTCGAAAAAGAGGAGGAGGGTGGGCGGATGCGCTGGTACCCCTGGCACTCCGCGGAGTACCGGCACAATCACATCCTCAACGTCGTCTCGCTGGCCGAGGAGATCGCCCGGAAGGAAGGCGCCGACGTCGACATCACCCGCGTCGCCGCGCTCTTTCACGACGTGGCGAAACTCGAGACCGACCAGGACCTCCACCCGGAGGCCGGCGCCCGCGTCGCCCGCGAGTACCTCGAGTCCCGCGCCGAGTACCCCGACTCGTTTATCGATCAGGTGTGTCGCGCCGTCGAACGCCACGCCTACCAGGGCGACCTGAACGACGTCTCGCTCGAGACCCAGTGTCTGATCGAGGCCGATCTGCTCGACAAGATCGGCGCCAACGGCACCGCCCTGATGCTGTTGCGGATGGGGTACGAGGCCCGCACGCACATGGACACCGACGAGATGGTCGATCGGGTCCTCGAGCGCGGCTACGACGCGGCCTCGCGGGTCGAGAGCGACACCGCCGAGGGGATCGCCCACCAGCGACTCAAGCGCGTCAAGTGGTTCCGCGAGTGGCTCGAGGACGAGATCGCGGCGATGGGCTGAGACGGGAGCGACTTCCAGCAACCCGTCCGTCTCGTCGTCGCCCCGACCGCTTTTCCATACAACGGCTCGAGCGACGCGTCCGGCCTCGTCAGACGAGTCCCGTCGCCCCGACCGCGAGGAAGACGACGCCGAAGCCCGCCAGCACGAGCGCGCTGCCGGCGGCGACGATCGGCGCTAGCGCGTCGACCCGTCGACCGGCCGACACCAGCCCCGCGGGGTAGAGGACGATCCAGACCGCGATTCCCCCGAAGAAGCCGGCCAGTAGCGCGGGCGAGCCGGTGTCGACGACGAGCGCTCCCTCGAGGGCGGCGCCGACGGCCGGGACGTGTGCGAGGACGTCCAGCGACCCCGGCCGGAGCAGGCCGACGCCGGCGGTGAGCCAGAACCCGATCTGGTAGGGGTTGGTCAGCGACAGCGCGAACGTCTTGCGAAACCCGGTCGACGTCGCGTGGCCCCCGTCGGTAAAGGAGGTCGCGGCCCGCGCCTCCCGGATCGCGCCGACGGCGAAATAACACATGAGCAGTCCGCCGAGCAGGTAGAGCACGGGACGAACGAGCGGGTAGCGATCGATCACGGCCACGACGCCGGCCAGCGTGAGCACGAAGAAGAGCACGTCGGCGAGCATCGCGCCGAGTCCCGCCCGGAAGCCGGCCGACCAGCCGCGGACGACGCTCTCCTCGGCGATGATCGCGTTCATCGGTCCCGGCGGCGCGGCGAGTGCGATGCCGAAGAGGACGCCGGCGAGCGCGGTGGCGACTGGCACGGTGTTCGGTCTCCTCTCCGTCGCCGATCGTGAAAAACGACGCGTTCGGCGGCTACTCGAGGCTGCCGGGAACGAACTGGCAGCCACAGGGCGAGGCCACACCCTCGGTCGGCCCGGTCAGCGTGACCGTCACGATCGACTGCCCGCAGACGGGACAGTCTGGAAGCGTTCCCGAGGACGTCGAGTCGGCGGCGTCGCGGGTCATCGCTCACCCCAGTTAGAGGCCTGCAACCGTCTCGAGCGAGGCATCGAACGTGTCGCGCGGTCGTGAATCATGGATTTGGCTCGGTACCCACTCGAGACGGTGGCTCCCGAGTCGGCGTTCGACTGAACGTTCACACGAGTGGTCTTATTCCTACTGGTGATTATCGTTCGCTGCGTCGTGACCGCCTCGCGGCTATGTCGGACGGCAGGTAACTCTTTGCCGTCGACGCCCGACACTGCAGGTATGAATCGACTCCGCGACCGTCCGTCGGCGGGTACGCTCCGGAGCCGACGTTCGGGGACGGCGAGGGTACGATGGGACTGAGACGCCGAACGCTGCTCGCGGTCGCCGGGGCGAGCGCGGTCGCGGGCTGTCTCGAGGACGACACGGAGGACGATTCCGACTCCGACGGCAGCGATGATGACGACAACGGCGACGAGCCCGAATCGCCGCCGTTCGAGCTACGAACGGTCGACGCACCCGGCAGCCAGGCCGGGACGACGACCGTCCCGGGCGAGGGACAGGTCACGTTCCTCAACCCGACGCGGACGCTGTGTCCGACGAGCGAGGGGCTGATCGAGACGATCGGCGATGCAAGGGCTGATCTCGAGTCCCGGTACGACGTCGGTCCGGACGGCGACGTTCGGTTCGTCTCGATGGTCGACCCCCGCTCCGGCCCGGATCCCACAGAGGAGGAACTGGCCGACTGGTGGGTCGAACACGGCGGCGAGTGGACGGTCGGGATCGACGAAGGCGGGACGATCAACGACTACTACGAGGTCGACGGGTTCCCGACAGTGCTGGCTCTCGACGCCGACGGCGAGGCTCATTGGCGGGACACGGGCGGCACCGGCGCCAGCAACATGAGACGAGGGATCGAGCGCGCCCTCGAGGCCGAACCCGACGCTCCGGACCCGGAGGACGCGCCCGACGACTCGAACGAGTCGGAAACGTAACCGAACCGGAGGATCCTTTTCCGTTCGCTCCCTACGTGGGGCCATGAACTGCCCTCCCGTCGGTCGGCCCGCTGACGGCGCCGTCCCGTCCTCTCACCCTCGAGGGGTGAGCGACCGATGAGACGGCGCGACCTCGTCGCCGGGATCGGTAGCCTCGGCATGCTCGCGGGCGCAGGGTCGATCGTACGCTACGGCCCACCGTCGGTTGGCGACGGCGAGGCAGACGGCGAGACCGAGGACGACGGGGACGAGGACGAGGAGTGGCCGATCGAGGTCGAGACGATCGAGGCCCGCGGAAGCGAGGCCGGGACACTGACTGTCCCCTCCGAGGACGTCATGGTCCTCATGTTCTTCGTCAACGGCTGTGGCAACTGCCAGGTCCAGGCCGGACGGCTCGCCGACGCCAGGGCCGAGCTCGAGGCCGACCACGGCGACGATGTCCGGTTTCTCTCCTTGACGTACGACTCCGAGGACCAGTTTCCGCCCGAGGAACTCCGCGAGTGGTGGGAAACCCACGGCGGGAACGGCTACGTGAGCTACGACGCCTCGAGACCGATGCAGGAGTACGCGGCCGTCGGCTACCCCGTGACGATCGTCATCGACCCCGACGGAGAGGAACACTGGCGCGAGACGGGAACTACCGACGGAAGCGAGATCGCGTCGGCGGTCGAGAACGTTCTCGAGGCGACGGCCGACGAGAACGACGAGGAGTCGAACGGAAACGAGTCGTCGGACGGCGACGCTGCAAACGAGAGCGACGGTACGGACGACGAAGCGGAGACAGCCGAAGACGACCCCGAGGGGTCTGACTGACCGTCTCGAGTCGCCACCGTTCCTGGACGGCTTTGTGACCGACCTGGCGACTGTCGAAAGTTCCGTCTTAGGGGGAAGACCGATAGTGAAATCTGCCCTCTCGACGCGGTCGCCGTCCTCAAGACGGGTAGATCGCGATAGCGGTCCAGCTGGCACAATAGCTAAGTTCTGTGTGTACGAATGTACACACGTGAGTTCGAGCAAACGAGTCCAGTTCCGCGCGCCCGAACAGTTGATCGAACAGGCGGATATCCTGGCGACGGCAGCGGACCGCGACCGAACGGACGTGATCATCGAAGCGCTTCGTTCGTATCTGCGTGAATCATCGGAGAGCGACGACGTAAAGCGTGATATCGCTAACGCGTACTACGACGGAACCATTCAGTACGACGAAATGAAGGCGGTTCTCGGACCGAAAGAAGCCGAGAACCTTCGGCTGCTTAAGGAGCAACTCGAGGACGACGAGCTCGCGGAAGACGTTGCGAACCTATAGATGGTCGTCGTCGCAGATACGTCCGCTCTCGTCAGCCTCGCAATTGCGAGCAACGAGCGTCCGATTCGGCTCCTCTTCACGGAGTACGACGTTCAGGTTCCGCCCGCAGTCGTCGAGGAACTCGGGGAGATCGCTGCCCACGACGATGCGCATGCGGAGGCAGCAACGCGGGTGCTTGATCACCTGGCCGAAGAGCATATTCGGCAACCGAGTGAGCAGCCGGAGTATCCGCTCGACGAGGGTGAAACGGCGGCTATCGCGCTCGCGAACGAGGTGAACGCCGAGATATTCCTGTGTGACGAGTACGGTGAACTCTCGACGGTGCACGCACTCTTATGGGGTTCCCGGCTTCTCACGACGCCCAAGATGATCGAAGCACTCGTTCTGCGGGACGTCCTTTCGGCCGAGGACGCACGAGCAGCGCTTTCGGAGATGGTGGACGAGCGAAGTTGGCGCAACAATTCGTACGTCCGGCAGTTTCTTGCTCGCTTCCGAGATTGAATCCCGGAGCGCGTACCGACGCTACGCCTTCGCCTGCCAGCTTCGGACCCGATCCGCGCTGACGCCGTCGACGTCGTCGGCGACCGCGTCGGGATCCGCGTCGCTCAGATCCTCGAGGCTCTCGATGCCCGCGTCGACGAGCTTCTCGACGGTCTTTGCGCCGACGCCGTCGAGGCTCTCGAGATCCGAGCCGCTGTCGGCCTCGCGGGCCTGGAACTCCTGGTAGTTACAGATCGGACAGCCGAGCTCCCAGGGTTCGTCGCCGCTGTGGACGACGAGCTCGGGAAGCTCGTGTTCCTCGCAGTGCTCGTCGGTGACCTCGATCTCGCCACGGCGGGGTAGCGGCAGCGAGTACTCACAATCGGGGTATCGGGTACAGCCTACCAGCCGGGAGCCGCTCTGGAGGGTCTTGATGACGAGTTCCCCGTCGTGCTCGTCGCCGCAGTCGGGACAGATCCCCAGGATCTCGCCCTCGCCCGCCTCGTCGGCCTTACACAGCGGACAGCCGTGGACGAACGTCTGGCGGCCGGCGAGCATCTTCACCTCGTTGAGCCCGTGTTCCTCGCACTCGCCGTCCATGATCAGCGGCTTGCCCGTCGAGGGCAGGGGCAGCGTGTTCTCGCAGTCGGGGTAGCCGTCGCAGCCGATGAAGTACGAGCCGTGACGGCTCTGACGGACGAGCAGGTCCTCGCCACACTCCGGACAGGGGCCGAGGCGCTTGTCGTCTTTCAGCGACTTCCGGAGGTGGTCGCCGATCTCCTCGCGCGAGTCCGCGAGGTTCGCGAAGATCTCCTCGAGCATCTCCCGGGATTCGTCGGTCACATCCTCGAGTTCGGCCTCGCCGGAGGCGATGGCGTCCATGTCTTCCTCGAGCTGGGCGGTCATCCCCTCGCTGACGACGCGGTCGGCGTAGTTCTCGGCGGCGTCGACGACCGCCATCGCCAGCTTGGTCGGGCGGGGCGGATCGCTCTCGATGTAGCCCCGGTCGTATAATTTTTCAATAGTGTTGTGTCGTGTACTTTTTGTTCCCAGCCCCAGATCCTCCATGGTCTCGATCAGCCGCGACTGCCCGTACCGGCGGGGCGGCTGGGTCTCCTTCTCCTCGAGCTCGACGGACTCGATCGAAAGCTCCTCGCCGGTCTCGACGTCGGGGACGTAGTTCTCCGTCGTGTTGAAGTACGGGTAGACGTCGTGGTAGCCCGGCTCGACGAGGCGCTTGCCGTTCGCCTTTAGCCGGGCGTCGTCGACCTCGGCGACGACCTTGAGGTGTTCCCACTCGGCTGGGTCGGCGACGGTCGCGTAGAACCGGCGCACGACCAGCTCGTAGATCTCCCACTCGTCGTCGGAGACGTCCCCGCCGCGGCTTGGAATCTCGCCCGTCGGGTGGATCGGCGGGTGGTCGGTCGTCTCCTCGTCGCCTTCGGTGGGTTGGATCTCGTCGGCCTCGAGCAGCGAGTCGGCCGAATCGCCAAGCGTCGAGTGGCCGACGAACTCCTCGAGCAGTTCCTCGGGATCGAGATCGTCGGGGTAGACGGTGTTGTCCGTTCGAGGGTAGGTGATGTAGCCCGCCGTGTACAGATCCTCGGCGATCGACATCGCGCGCTTGGCCGAGTAGCCGATCGCGCTGGCCGCGCGGATGAACTGGGTCGTGTTGAACGGCGCGGGCGGGGCGTCGGTCCGGGTGCGGCGGTTGACGTCGACGACCGTCGCGGCGTCGTGACCCGACAGGGTCTCGTAGACCTCGTCGGCGCGGGCCTCCGCCCAGACGCGCTCGGCCTCGTTGCCGTCCTCGTCGCGGTAGAAGTACTGCGCTTCGAACGTCGTTTCCGATTTTTGGAGGTCGGCAAAGAGCTCCCAGTACGTCTCGGGATCGAACGCCTGGATCTCGCGCTCGCGGTCGACGATCAGCTTGAGGGTGGGCGACTGGACACGGCCCACCGAGATGAAGTCGTTGCCGAGCTGGCCCGCCGACAGCGAGAGGAATCGGGTGAGCGCGGCGCCCCAGATCAGGTCGATGATCTGGCGGGCCTCGCCCGCCGCGGCGAGGTCGAAGTCCAGCTCGTCGGGCTCGTTGAAGGCGTTCTGGACCTCGTTTTCGGTGATCGAGGAAAACCGCACTCGACGGATGGGGACGTCCTCGTCGACCTCGCGGACGATGTCGTAGGCTTCCTTCCCGATGAGTTCGCCCTCGCGGTCGTAGTCGGTCGCGATCGCGACCCGTTCGGCCCGGCGGGAGAGGATCCGCAGCGTGGCGACGATGTTCTCCTTCGTCGCCGTCTTCTCGATACTCGCGTCGATGAGCTCGACCGGCTCGACGTCGCGCCAGTCGGAGTACTCCGCGGGGAAGTCGACGCCGACGACGTGGCCCGACAGCCCCACGCAGCGCTTGCCGCCCCACTCGTAGACGTTGACGCCGTTCTCGCGGCTCGAGTCGTACGTCCCGCCGCTCAGGATGTCGGCGATCCGTCGCGCGGCGTTGTCCTTCTCGGTGATGATCAGCTCCACCGCCGATCACCTCGCGGCTCGAGCGGGAGGTCCGGGAAACGAGTCGTCGTCATGGTCGCTCGGTACGACTGAGTCTCTGATAACGCTTTCGGCAAAAACGACAGACAGCGCGGGTGTGCGTGCGTTACGCGGGCGTCTGCGCTCGCGCGTGCGTGAGGTCCGTGCGGTCGGGTCGGCCGCGGCGAGCGCGACTCGGGACACTCGAGAGTCGGCAACCGATCCGGGGAGTCGAGCCCTTTTCGGCTCGGGAGCGAGAAGGCACCGAAAGCGCCGTGGCAGAGCCGGAATCCGAGCGGAAACGCGTCGATATGACGACGGGGGCGATCCCGCCGAAGCTGCTCCACCTAGCCTGGCCGCTCGTACTCGGCAACCTCCTGCAGACGTTTTACAACCTGGCTGATATGTTCTGGGTGGGTCGCGTGAGCAGCGAGGCGGTCGCTGCCGTCTCGCTGATGTTTCCGCTGTCGTGGATGTTCGTCTCGACGGCGATGGGACTGACCGCCGCGACGATCGCACTGGTCTCCCAGTACGTCGGCGCCGACGAGGACCGGATGGCCGACCGGGTCGTCGCCCAGACGATCCTGCTCGCGGTCGCCGTCTCGACGGCGCTCGCAGCGGTCGGTCTCTACTTCCGGCGACCCCTGCTTACCCTGATCGGCGCCCGCGATCAGGTGTTCGTCGAGGCGCTCGCCTACATCGAGGTCATCTTCCTCGCACTCCCGCTTACGTTCCTCTTTTTCGCGTTCCGGTCGTCGCTCCAGGGAGCCGGCGACACGAAGACGGCGATGTGGCTCGTGATGATCTCGGCGGGGCTCAACGTCGTCCTCGATCCGTTCTTCATCCTCGGCTGGGGACCGTTTCCCGAGATGGGAACTCGAGGTGCGGCCGTCGCGACGTTTATCGCCCGCGCGTTCGCCACCGTCGTCGGGATCGCCATCCTGCTCGACGGGCGGTTCGGCGTTCGGCTCCGGCTCGGCGACCTGACTCCCGACCTCGCAATCCAGCGCCAGCTGATCGACATCGGCTACCCGGCGACGATCGACGGCTGGGCGCGCAGCTTCGCGTCGGTCGCGATGGCCGGCTTCGTCGCCCGCTTCGGGGCCGCGCCGACCGCAGCGTACGGAATCGGCGTCCGATTCATGTCGGTGACGTGGGCCGTCGCCGGCGCGGTCGGCAACGCGACCGCGACCGGGGTCGGGCAGAACCTCGGGGCGGGTACGCCGGATCGGGCCGCCGCGGTCGCCCGGATTGCGACCGCGGGGACGATGCTCCTGATCTTCGCGGTCGCCGCCATCCTCGTCGCCTTCCCCGCCCAGGCGATGCGGATCTTCGTCGCCGACCCCGACGTGATCGCCGAGGGTGTTCTCTTCCTCCGGATCATGGCGCCGTTCTGGGCGCTGTTCGCCGGCGTGATGGTCCTCCAGGGGGCGTTCCGGGGCGCCGGCAACACCCGTGAGGCGATGGTGCTTTCGTTCCTCTCGCGGTGGATATTCCGGGTTCCGGTCGCGCTGGTGTTGGCCTTCACGGCCGTGACGGTCCCGTTCGTCGGCGTGACGATTCCGACGGTCGCCGCGATCGATCTCGGCGTCGCGGGCATCTGGTGGGCGTTCTCGTTCGGGATGGTCGCCTCGTTCGTCGTCGCCGTACTCTGGTTCCGGCTCGGCACCTGGACCGAGGGCGTCATCGACGAGGCGGGCGAGCATCGAGAGACTCAGGTTGGCTCGAGCGCTGCCGACGAAGGCGAGGTGCTCGATTCCTAGCTCGAGCCGCCGACAGGGAGCCACTTTCGCAGCGTTGGGCTGAACTCGGCGGCCATGCGGGCGTCGTCGTCGGTGAAGGCGTCCGTGAGGACGAGCGTCCCCGCGTAGGTTCCGACCACGACGATCGGCAGGACGACGACGGTCAGGAGATCCGACTCGAGGAAGTAAACGACCGGTGCGCCGGCGACGGTGGCGGGGACGCCGCTGCCGACGATCTTGGCGAAGTCCCTGGTGAACGGGTGAATCCCGTCGAGGTAGTAGATCTCTGCGAGCGTCAGTCCGCCGACGAGAAAGAGCGCGGTCGCCGAGCCGATCGCGGCACCCTCCATCCCGAGAAACGGGACGAGCGTGAACGAGACGAGGAGGTTGACGCCGAAGAGGACGAGGGTGTTAGCGAAGACGAACCTGGAGTAACCGAGCCCCTGCAGCAGCGAGCCGTCGGGGCCGCCGAATGTGACGTTGAACAGGAAGGCGGCGGCCAGGAGGGCGACGACGGCCGTCGCCTCGGCGTACTGGGGCGTGTACAGCACCGCGAGGAAGGAACTCGCGCCGAGCGAGAGGAAGATGGCGATCGGCAGCGTGATGCCCGCGATCCAGCGGGCCATAATTCGGAACCGCTGTTCGACGAGGTCGATATCGTCTCGGCTCTCGGCGATCAGGGGTTTGAACACGGGCGACAGCGAGTTGAAGATGATCATCAGCCCCGAGCCGAGCATGTAGCCGACGCGGTAGATCCCGACGTCGTCGGAGTCGAGGAAGAAGCCGAGCACGAAGTAGTCGACGTGGCCCATCAGGACGAAGACGACGCTGGTCATCGCTAACGGGACCGAGTACTTCACCAGCGGGCCGGGGGCGACCAGCTCGAGCTCCCGCGAGAGCAGGTCCCAGGCCTTGTAGGTGAAGACGGCGGCGCCGACCGTAATCGCGACGAACAGCCCGACGATGTAGCCGGCGACGAGCCCGAGCAGCCCGAACCCCGCGAGCAACAGCCCGGCGGTGGCGATAAACCGAACGATCGGACGAACCAGATCCCGCATGATCACCCGGTACTGGAGCTTCTTGATGCTGTAGTAGGAGGTCAGCAGGACGTTGTAGATCGCCAGCATTGGGATCGTCACCGAGAGGAGCAGGAGTCCGACCCGCAGCGCCGGCTCCTCGAAGAACTCGGCGAAGGCGGCGGCGCTGAGTGCGAGCGCGAGCGCGACCAGCGACGACGTTACGAGCACCGTCGCGGTCACCTGGACGATCACGCCCTTGGCCTTCCCGTACTCGTCGTCGTCGAGGTACTGGGGAACGAAGTAGTCGATGGCGAGGGGGAGCCCGAGGTTGGCAAAGACCTGCATGAAGAGGATGACCGACGTCGCTAGCACGAACAGCCCGTAGACCGAGGGGCTGACGAACCGCGTCATCAGCATGACGATCGCAAACCCCAGCGCGCCGTTGATCACGTTCCCGGCGAACGTGATACTCCCCTGTCTGGCGAGCGTGGTGACGCCTTCGTCCTGGTCGGTCATGGCAACGTGGGTTGTCGGTGGTCGCGACGTCCCGTCGGCGTCGCGTGCGGTCGTCGGTTCGCTCCCGGGATCGGCTCGGACACGTCAGACACCCGTCGCCGGCTCGAGCTCGTAGCTGTCGACCGCGGCGGCCTCCTCGCCGAAGTGAGGAAACTCCGCGTCGAACGGCCACTCCTCGCCCTCGGCGACGTCCTCCTCGACGTTCTCGATGACGCTCTCGAGCTCCTCGCCGTCCTCGTCGAAGAACGTCACTCGGATCTCGACGTACGACAGCGTTCGCTCGCCCGCGTTCCTGACGACGCCCCAGACATAGACGCGTTCGTCCTCGGTACCGGGATCGTCGCGCACGAGGTCGTCCCAGACGATCTCCACGTCGGCGGGTTCGGTGATCTCCTCTGCGTCCTCGGTGAAGTACTCGAGACAGCCCGACACCGACACCGACAGCGAGGCGGCGACGGCCAGGAACGCGCGGCGGTGCATCGAGTCGGTCGTTTGCAGCCGCGGGTCTTGAGGGTACGGATTCGGGTCAGCGATCCGACGCGTCGCGACACACTTTTCACTACCCGCTGTTACCACCTAGTTGTATGAGCGAGTTCGATCAGTTCAGCGACGTCGGCGAAGCGGACGTAACACGGGCAATCGGCCAGGAGTGGACCGAGGAGTTCATGGACTTCTCGGACTCGGACGTCATCATCGTCGGCGGCGGCCCCTCGGGGCTGACCGCGGCCAAGGAGCTCTCCGAACGAGGCGTGAAGACGATGGTCGTCGAGAAGAACAACTACCTCGGCGGCGGGTTCTGGCTCGGCGGCTTCCTGATGAACAAGGTTACCGTCCGCGACCCCGCACAGAACATCCTCGAGGAGCTCGAGGTCTCTTACAAGCAATCGGAGGACAGCGAGGGACTGTACGTCGCGAACGGCCCGGAGGCCTGTTCGGGGCTGATCAAGGCCGCCTGCGACGCGGGCGCGAAGATGCAGAACATGACCGAGTTCACCGACATCGTCATCCGCGAGGACCACAAGGTCTCGGGGATCGTGATGAACTGGACGCCCGTCCACGCCCTGCCCCGCGAGATCACCTGCGTCGACCCGATCGCCGTCGAGGCCGACCTCGTCATCGACGCGACGGGCCACGACGCGATGGCCGTCAAGAAACTCGACGAACGGGGCGTCCTCGACGCGCCGGGTATCGGCGACGCCGAGGCAAACGCGACGGGAATGGACCAGACCGGCGACGACAGCTACGGCGCGCCCGGCCACGACTCGCCCGGCCACGACTCGATGTGGGTCGGCAAGAGCGAGGACGCCGTCGTCGAACACACCGGGCTCGTCCACGACGGGCTGATCGCAACCGGAATGGCAACCGCGACGACCTACGGCCTTCCGCGTATGGGGCCAACCTTCGGCGCCATGCTCGTCTCGGGCAAACGCGCCGCCCAGGAAGCACTCGACGAACTCGAGGTCGACGCCGACCCCGTCGACATCACGTCGCGCGCCGCACCAGCGGACGACTGACGTCGCGGTCGACTCCCACCGCGGGTAGCGACAATCACTGAATTGATATGAAGTCCGGCCGTCGGCCGTCGTATGGAAGACGACCGCGACGACGTGACCGCCGTCCGGATCGCCCTGCGACGCGAGCTGCACCGATTTTTCAAACGGATCGTCGGGCTATAGTAACAACTGAAACTGTTTGCACACCGATCACACAGCCGTCGTGCGATCGGGTGCGCACTGACTTTCAGTGGCTACTATAGTCGTCGCCACCGTCGGTATTCTGCTCGGTCTCGCCGCGATGCTCCTGCCGTTCATTGTGGGGTTCGGTAGTTCCACTCTGTTCGGAGCGGGCATGCTCGTGGTTACTCTCTGTAGCTGGTGGATCCTCGGCGCAACCGGAAGCCCCGATTTCGAGGATCTGACGGACGACCTCGAGTGATCGATCGCCGAAACCCACACTGTTTTCGTCGGCCCACCGCAGCCTTCGGGCATGAAACTCGTCGTCACCGGTGCAACCGGCGGGATCGGGAGCTGGATCGTCGAGGGCCTCGCGAGCGCGGGCCACGAGGTGCTCGGCGTCGACCTCGAGCGCCCGCCCGGGGAGCGCGAGAACGCCACGTTTCTCGCGGGGGATCTGACCGACCAGGGCGTCGCCAGGGAGCTGATCCGCGATCCCGATCCCGACGCCGTCGTCCACTGCGCCGGAGTCCCCGCGATGGGGATCCGCGCGGGCGGCGAGACCTTCGAGACGAACGTCCTGAGCACCTACCACGTCCTCGAGGCCGCCGGACGGGCGAACGCGGACGTGGTCTGGACCTCGAGCGAGAGCACCTACGGGATGCCCTTTGCGGCGACTCCCTCCCTGCCCGACTATCTGCCGATCGACGAGGCCCACCCGCAGCGCCCCGAGGACCCCTACGGCACCTCCAAGCTCGTCGGTGAGGTGATCGCCAGGCGCACGGTTCGGGCGTTCGACGTTCCGGTGACCTCGCTGCGCCCCGCGTGGGTGAGCTATCCCGGCAGCCAGCAACTGGCTCGCGTGAGGGAGGCGTTCGACCCCGAAACGGTCGAACCCGGGGACCAGGGAAGCGGTAACTTCTGGTCGTACGTCGACATCCGTGATCTGGTCTCGCTGGTCGAGGCCGCGCTCACGGCCGATATCGAGGGCCACGAAGCGTACCTCGCCGTCGCGGCGGAGAACTACCTCGGTCGACCGACCGCGGAGACGATCGAGGCCGTCTACGGCGATCTGCCCGAGGACTGTACACTCGAGGGCGAGGAGGCGGCGTTTACGACGGCGAAAGCCCGCGAGGAACTCGGCTGGGAGCCCGAGCACACCTGGCGAGACGCGGAGGAAGAGGCACCCGACGAGCCGGTGTTTCTCCACGGCTGAGTCGACGTCAGTCCGAGCGCTCGAGACGGCTACCGGAAGCCGAACCGTCCGGTTCGCCGCTCGTCGTCGCCCGCGTCGCGGTCGTCGTTCTCAGCGGGCGGTCGCTCGTCGTCGTAGATATCGACGTGGTGGACCGCGCTCGGCGAGAGCAAGCGGTTGCCCTCGAGTTCGAGCCAGCCGTTGGCGTGGACGACCAGCGGTCCTTCGTAGAGGGGGTCCTCGGCGTCGGCCTCGTCGTAGACGACCGCGTCGTGATACGCTCGCATAAGCGGGCTCACCTCGTCGGTGAGAATTGACTCGTTCGAAAACGGTGGCGGAAACATATATACAGAACTGAACGAATGGCGACGGCATAAATCGGTCGGCGACCGCGAGACCGTAATTGATTCACCCCGTGGTACGACTAGGTAATACATGGTCGAGCAGATCCTGTGTTATCGGGCGCCGACGACGGTCGCCGACGCGGCCGAGATCGCTGACTGGCTCGAGCCTCGCGTCGAGGCGTCGGTCTCGGTCCGGGATCGGTTCCTCGACGTTCACCGCGACGAGGACCTCGCCGAGCGGTTCGCCGAGGCGCGGGTCCCCTCGCCGTACGACCGCGAGACCGGGAACACCATGCTGGGAACCATCCGCTACGAGGAACGCGCCCTCGAGCACCCCGAGCGCGAGGGCGGCGTGCTCTACGACGGCCGGCAGGTTCAGCGGGCGCTGAACAGCGCGCTGCCGGCCGAGGAGCGCGGACTCGAGACGCTACACGTCGCTCTCCTCGATCGGGCGATCGGCACCTGGGGCGCCCACGACGGGCGCTGGCACAAGCGCGTGAGCGCCCTCGGCCAGCCGGCGCTGGTGTCAGTGCCGGGGCTCTACGAGGCGCCCGCCAAGCCCGAAGACTACTACAAGGAAAAGCAGCGTCACTCGCTGCTGTCGGGCGACGTCCCGCCTCGAGAGGTTCTCGAGAACCGCGTCGAGGGCGATTTTCTGATCGAGAACGACCCCCGGACGACCGACGCACTGAAGGGATACGTCCTGCAGGCGTACCACGTCCTCGAGACCGGCGAGGCCTTCTGTGGCCGCGAGGGGTGTCGGCTGTTCAACGCTCACTACCACGAGGACCTGATCGCGGCACAGCTCCGCGAGCCCGAGTTCTGTCCCGAGCATGCCCGGCGATACGATGCGTAGTCGGGGCGACGGCTCCGCCGATTGACGGTCAGGACCGGAACCGGAGCCTACTTTTGTCCGACCGTCCTGGAAAACGCACAATGAGTGAGAAGTTTATCAGGGAGGTCCCGGTCCGGTTTCGCGATCTCGACCCGCTGAACCACGTCAACCACGCCGTCTACGCGAGCTACCTCGAGTCGGTCCGGATCGACTACATCGAAGAAGTGCTGGACCAGCGCCTGCGGGAGCTGTCGTTTGTGATCGCGAACCTCGAGCTCTCCTACCGACGACCGATCGAGTACGGCGACGAGCCCGTCGTCGCCCTGTGGGTGACCGACCTCGGCGAGACGAGCTGTACGATGGCCTACGAGATCCGGGTCGACGGCGAGGTCGCGGCGACCGCCGAGACCGTGATGGTCCACACCGACGGCGAGACCGGGAAACCGACGCCGATCGACGAGGACGTCCGCGAACGGATCCGCGAGTACGAGGGACTCCAGGCGTCAACCTAAGCGCCGTCGCCGATCCGTCCGCCCGTCAGCCGGACGACCCCGAAGACGTGGCTCTCGTCGGCGACCGCTCGCGAGCGCTCCCGGAGCCGCGCGTGGGCCGCGTCGATCTTCGCGTCGAGTCGCAGGTGCGGGGCGTCCTCGTAGCGCAGCTTCATCGTCGGCGGCGTCGAGAGGACGACGATCGCCCGGAAGACGGCGTTGACGGGCGGGGCGTACCACTCGTCGCTTCGGGCGGCGTTGGCGAGCACGACGTGGCCCCCGGGGCCGACGAGGTCACACCAGTCGTCGACGGCCCCCGCGGGGTCCTCGAGCATGCCGACGACGAACGTTGCGAGGACGGCGTCGACGTCCTCGTCGACGGGCGGTTGGGTCGCGTCGCCGCGGGCGACGTGGACGTTGTCGTACTCGGCCGTCAGCTCGCGCGCCCGCTCGAGGATCGGTCCCGTGAAGTCGATCCCGACGACGGTTCCTTCGGGACCCACCTGCTCGCGCAGATAGGGGAGGTTCGCGCCCGTCCCACACCCCATCTCGACGACGGTGTCGCCGCGCTCGAGCCGACAGGCGGCCGCCGCCCGTCGGCGTAGCGCGGGGATGCCGGGCGTTCGACGCGCGATCAGGTCGTAGAGGCGCGCCCAGCGGCCGTAGAACTCTTGTGCGGTCTCGCCGCTCGTGCTCGCCGACATGTTAGAGGAGCGCTCGGATACTGTCGGCGACCGACTCCGCGTCGGGGCCGAGCACGTAGATTAGCGGTTCGATTCCCATCCCGCCGGTCTGGTAGAGCACCGTCGCGTCGGGCTGCTCGTCGATGGCCGCGCCGACGCTCTCGTCGACGTCCCCCGATTC
Source organism: Natronococcus roseus (assembly GCF_043677095.1). Classification (NCBI taxonomy): domain Archaea; kingdom Methanobacteriati; phylum Methanobacteriota; class Halobacteria; order Halobacteriales; family Natrialbaceae; genus Natronococcus; species Natronococcus roseus. Next base: position 373,215 of record NZ_JBHLJR010000004.1, on the reverse strand, counting down.
GTCGAACTCGGCGGTGACGTGGCCCTGGTCGGCGAGCTCCTCGAGGACGTCGGAATCGTAGGCGACGTTGATCGCTGCCGAGGCGTCGGCGCCGTGGCGACGCGCCGAGAGCAACACCGTCGCGACGTGCTCGGAGACGCCGAACTCGGGGCTCGTGGGCACCGTCGTCCGCCCCTTCACGTCGAAGATCCGGCCCGGGACGCCGGCGACGTCGTCGACGTCCTCGGCGTCGGGCGTACAGGCGACGAGGTTCGAGCCGACCGCGGGGATCAGGGTCGCGAACCCGCTGGCGTTCTCGAGGAGCCGCAGCCCGCGCCGCAGCGAGGATAGCACCCGCTCGCTGGTCCGAAGCTCGCTCTTGGGGTCGTGGATTCGAAAGCTCGTGCCGTGGTCGGCCAGCTCGGGGACGGCCTCCTCGTGGAGCTGGGCGAGCAGGTCGCTCCCGCTCTCGAGTTCGCGGATCAACACCTCGGTCTCGATCAGCGCCTGCACCGGCGCCATATCGCCGCTGGCGAGCCCCTCGCCGAGCTCGTCAACGAGGGCGGTGACGCGCTCGTCGTCGGCGATGCGGTCGTTGACAGTCACGTCCCCGTGGGCGTACTTCGAGACGGCGCTCTGGCTGATGCCGAGCACCGCCGCGACTTCACTCTGCGTGAGCCCCCGCTCCCGGAGCTCGCCGGCCAGCAGCGAGCGGAAGGTCGGCAGGAACTCGTCGACGACGATCTCTTCGACGAATTGCATTTCGTAGATGAGCAGACGCACGCCGCGGAAATAACTTCTGGGTCCCGCAGGGGAGCTAGCGGATGATCGTCACGGGAACCGGTGCGCGTCGGGCGACGGTTTCCGCCACGCTGCCGAGGAGGATCCGACTGACGCCGTCCCGGCCGTGGCTGCCGAGGACGATGTGGTCGACGTCGTGGGCGGTCGCGTACTCGGTGATCGTCCGCGCTGGCGACCCCAGCTTCAGCTCCGTTCGGACCTCGCGGTCGTACTCCGCGGCCGTCTCCCGTGCCTCCTCGAGCACCGTCCTCCCCTGACCGCGGAGCCACGTCTCGATCTCGTCGTTGTAGATGTAGCCGTCCGTGTCGCCGTACCAGTAGCTCGAGGGGTTAATTACGTGCAACGCGATGAGTTCCGCGTCCGGAAACGATTCGATGGCGTACTCGAGGGCGCGGTCGGATCGCGCCGATCGGTCGACGGGGACGAGGACACTCTCTCCCATGAGTCTCGTAGCTGCCGAACGTACAAATCGCCGCCGCCGTCGCGGACGATTTATCCCGCTCTCGACGAAACCCTCTGCTGATGAGCGACCAATCCATCGGGCTCGTGATCGGCTCCGGCGTCGCGACGTTTTTCATCGTCAGCGTCGCCGTCGGCGAGCTCGCTCGCGAGCTGATCGGCGTGGGACTGCTCGTCGGCCTTCCCGTCGGCGCGCTGGCCGGGGCCGTCGCGGTCGCCAGCGTCGCGACCGGGCTCGCCGAGTCGACCCCGCCCCGCCAGCGCCGGCTGACCGGGGGGTTCGCCGGGTTCAGCATCGGCTTCGTGATCGGCACCGCGCTGTCGGCGTCCCTGCTACACTTCGACCTTAGCTCGTCGGTCGCCGCGGGCGCGGCCGTCGGGATCGTCCTCGCGGTGCTGGTCTCTGATCGAGTCTAGTCCTCTCGCTCGAGCTGGTCGCCGCCGAACTCGTCGTCGCTCTGAATGCGCGAGGCCTGCGGGCCGGCCTGGTCCTGGTACTTCGAGCCCCGCTCGCTGCCGTAGGGTCGCTCCGCCGCCGTTTTGAGCTCGGTGAAGGTGAGCTGTGAGATCCGCATCCCGGGGGTGAGCGCGACGGGCGCGGTGCCGAGGTTCGACAGCTCGAGGGTGATCTGGCCGCGGTACCCGGGGTCGCAAAGGCCCGCTGTGGCATGAACTACCACGGCAAGACGTCCCAAAGAGGAGCGACCCTCGACGTGAGCGATCAGGTCGGCGGGGATCTCGACGCGCTCGTGGGTCGTCCCTAGCACGAAGTCGCCGGGATGGAGGATGAAGTCGTCGCCGTCGTCGACGACCGTCTCGGTGACGTACTCGTCGACCTCGTGTTCGGCGTCGGGGTGGATACAGGAGATGTTCGTTCGCTGGAACTCGAGGAACTCCCGGCCCAGCCGCAGGTCGACGCTGGCGGGCTGGATCTGCAACTCGGGATCGTCGAGCGGGTCGACGACGAGGTCGCCGTCCTCGAGGCGCTTCAGAATATCGGCGTCGGAGAGGATCATACGCGACGAGTCGAACCCTCGGATGTAAACGGTTCGGGTTTGGGCCGACGCTGTCAGCCGAGGACGGGGAGAACGAGCAGCGCCGCACAGACCCCGCCCGCCAGCAGCGCGGTCGCGGTGGCGGTCGAACGCTCGAGACCGAAGCCAACCGCGAGCCCGCTGCGCCAGACGAAAGCGGCCCAGCCGCAGGCCAGGAGCGCGAGGGGAACAAACAGCCAGACGTCGGGGTCCGACGGAACCGCGCCGGAACCGACCCCGAGGGTCGCGAGCGCGGCGAGCGCGAGGTTGAAGGTAATCAGCCCGACCAGCAGGGGAACGAGCCCCCAGGCCGCAAGCGAGAGCGTCTCGGCCGGTTCGCCCTCGGCGCCGACCGCGAGGACCAGCCCGTAGAGGACGACCGTCGGCACGACCCAGTACAGCAGCGTCGCCTCGAGGTGTTGAAGCGCCGAGAGCACGGTCACGGGATCGCCGGCGAGGTCGCCGGCGAACCACCAGCCGAGATCGACGGCGAGCGAGCCGAGCCAGTACGCGAGGACGAGCCCCGCAGCTCGCCGCAGCGAGAAGGCGTCCGCTCGAGCGAAGTAACCGTCGGGATCGGCAAGCGGCGTCGACGTTCGCGTCACGGTTCGACCGTCAGAGTAGCGAAACAAAAAGGGTTCGGGCCGGCTCGGCGGTTTCGCCGCGGCTATAGGGATCGACCCCGTTCGCTCGAGCATGAAACAGGCTATCGTCGCCCGCACCGACATCGGCATGGGACAGGGAAAGCTCGCCGCGCAGGTCGCCCACGCCTCGCTGTCGGCCTACGAGAAAGCCGACAAGCGAACCCGCGATCAGTGGAAGTCAGGGGGGCAGAAGAAGGTCGTCCTCAAGGGCGAGAGCGAGCGGCAGCTCCACGAGCTCTCCGAAATCGCGGAGAGTCGCGGCCTGCCCAGCGCCGTGATCCGCGACGCGGGCCACACCCAGCTCGAGTCGGGCACCGTCACCGCGCTGGCGGTCGGGCCGGGTGACGAGGACGTCGTCGACCGCGTCACGGGCGAGCTCTCGCTGTTCTAGTTCGCGCGTCCGCTTCGCCGGCTCGGAAACGCCTTTTCGGCTGGCGGCCCTCGATCGAGTATGAGCAACGACCCACACGGCGGACAGTCGATCGAGCGGGCCGGCGCCAACCTCGCTGATGCCTCGGCGGCGATGATCCTCGTCCACGGCCGCGGCGCCCGGGCGCGAGGCATGCTCGGCCTCGCCGACGAGATCGGGCGCGACGACGTCGCCTACCTCGCGCCACAGGCGGCGCGGGGAACCTGGTACCCGAACTCGTTCCTCGCCGACCTCGAGTCGAACCAGCCCCACCTCGAATCGGCGCTCGGGCTGCTCGGCGACGTTCTCGAGGAGGTGACGACCGACGACGGCGACGGGAGCGTGCCCCTCGAACGGACGGTGCTGCTCGGGTTCTCGCAGGGCGGCTGTCTCGCGACCGAGTACGCCGCACGGAACGCCGACCGCTACGGCGGTGTCGTCGCGCTCAGCGGCGGGCTGATCGGCCCCGAGGGGACGCCGCGGGCGTACGAGGGCTCGATGGCCGGCACTCCGGTGTTCGTCGGCTGCGGCGATCAGGACCCCCACATCCCCGTCGAGCGCGTCGAGGAGACCGCGCGGACCTTCGAGGAGCTCGAGGCCGACGTCGAGAAACGGATCTATGAGGGGGTCGGCCACACGGTGCTCGAGGATGAACTCGAGTACGTGCGGGAACTCGTCGGGAACGTCACCGACTGACCGAACCGGTTCGGCCGTACTTTACTGTCAGATCGGTCATCGCTCGCCGCACGGATCCAAAATAACGGGGAATCGGATTGAACACTGCCCGTTCGGTAGCCCCAGGTGGTGATGAACGCTCGATGTCCGGTATGCGACGATGGCCTCGGCGAACTGGTCCAAAAGAGCCGTAGTGACGACGACGTGGTAGCGGAGTTCGAGTGTCCCGACTGCGGACACGAGTGGTCGGTTTCGATCTAGCCGTTCATCGCCATCGTTTCTTTCCTCGGTTCGAGAACCGACGCGACACCGGTGTCGCCACCCGGGCAGAGACGTCGTCGAGAACGAACCGATTTACCCGCGGCGACCGAACCGCCGGCAACGAGCATGCGCCCAGCCCACCCCACAGAGCAGGCCGTCGGAATCGACTGCTACGTCAGCGACGCCGACGGCGTCGGCGGCCGCCTCCGCGCCGCGGACGACCAGTTCCGAGTTCGCGAACTCGAGCGCTTCGACACCGAGCCCCTCGAGGCCTCGACCGACGCCTACCCACACCTCGTCTTCCGGGCGACGCTTCGGGGGTGGGACACGAACGACTTCGCCTCCCGCATTTCGGACGCGCTGGGGATCTCCCGCGAGCGCGTGAACTGGGCCGGTACGAAGGACAAGTACGCCGTGACCACCCAGCTGTTCTCGGTCTACGGCGCCGAGCCCGCGGACCTTCCCGACGTCGACGGCGCCGACCTCGAGGTGCTCGGCCGAGCGGGGCGAAACCTCGAGTTCGGCGATCTGGCGGGCAACGCCTTCGAGGTCGTCGTCGGCGACCCGGAGCGTCCGGCAAACGCCGAGGCGATCACCGACGAGCTGTGCGAGTTCGGCGGGCTCGAGGGCGGGCGGAACGCGAACGCGGACGACGGGAGCGACGCGACGCCGATCGGCGTCCCCAACTTCTTCGGCCAGCAGCGCTTCGGCAGCCGACGCCCCGTCACCCACAGGGTGGGTCTCGAGATCGCTCGCGGAAACTGGGAGGGGGCCGTGATGGCCTACCTGGGGAATCCGACCGACGCGGAGCCCGAGGGAACCCAGGAGGCACGGGCGTTCGTCGAGGAGACCAGAGACTGGCAGGCGGCCCTCGAGCGCATCCCCAACCGCCTGCGCTACGAGCGCTCGATGTGTCACGCGCTGGCCGAGTTCGAGGGCGAGCCCGGTCCCGAGGAGTTCCGGGCGGCCCTCGAGCGCGTCCCCTCGAACCTCCAGCGGCTGTTCGTCCACGCGGCCCAGTCGTACGCCTTCAACCGGATGCTGAGCGAACGGCTCGAGCGCGGGCTCCCATTCGACCGACCCGTCGCGGGCGACGTCGTCTGCTTCTCGGACGCGGACGCTCCGGAAGGCCTCGAGCTACCCGACACCGATCGTCTGCAGCGCGTCGACGAGCGCCGGGTCGACTCCGTCACCCGCCACTGCGAGCGCGGGCGGGCGTTCGTCACCGCGCCGCTGGTTGGCACCGACTCCGAACTGGCCGACGGCGAGCAAGGCGAGATCGAACGCGACGTCCTCGAGGAGCTAGGGCTCGAGCCCCGCGACTTCGATCTGCCGGGGGAGTTCCACTCGACGGGGACCCGTCGGGCGATCCTGGTGCGAACGGAGCTGGGACTCGAGCGCGACCCGCTAACGCTCTCCTTTGCGCTGCCGAAGGGGTCGTACGCGACGGTCGTCGCGCGGGAGTACCTGAAGGTCGACCCCGTCGACCTGGGCTGACTCGCCTCGAGGGCATCGCCGGAAACCGGCCCCGCTTTCGGCTGATAGCCTTTTGCTCGCTCGAGCCCTACCTCGAGCATGCGAAGCGAACGCCTGCAGCGGGAGATCGACGACCTCGTGGCACAGGGGTGGAAAATCGAGGACGAGGGTCGAGACAGGGTCGTGATGGTCGACCGGGAGTTCGGCTCCGTCGCCTCCCACATCCTCGTCGCGATCCTGACGATCTGGTGGACGATGGGGATCGGAAACGTCCTCTGGGGCGCGTACAACTACATCTCTCGATCACGTCGGCAGGTGCTCTGGGAAGGGCACTCGCGCTGTCCCTCCTGTGGGACCGACGTCTCGGAGGACGCCGCGTACTGCCCCTCCTGTGGCACCGACGTCGAGACCGCGTCCGTCGACGGCTCCGGGCTCGCGTGTCCGAACTGCGAGGCCGTCGTCCTCGAGGGGTCGCGGTACTGCCGGGCCTGCGGAACGAAACTCGCCGACGAGATGGGCTCGGCGTAAGCGAACGAAAAACAGGGGCGTTTTACACCGCTCTCCCGAATCGCTACTATGGAGTGTCGCCACTGCGGCTCGGCTCTCGAGAAACCCGGCGACTTCTGTCTGGTCTGCCGGGCCGAGAACACCGAGGCGATCGTGCTCGAGGCGACCCGCGAGCGGGCGACGCTGACGATGCTGGCCGGCGAGGACGCCGACGATCCCGTCATCGCGGAGACGACGGTCACCACCACGCCCGAGGAAGGCGAGAACGGGGTCGTCGAACTGCGGAACTTCGCGGGGCTGCTCGCCGACGACATCCGCCGCAAACGTCCCGAGGAGGTGTACGCCAGCGGGAACCGGGAGGTGATCCGTGCCGTTCGACGCGAGGTCCACTACCCTTTCTATCGCGTCGACGGCGACGCCGACGACCCCGTGGCGGCGACCCTCGAGCGCCGAGGCAATCGCGCCCTCGAGGTCGTCGAGACCCCGCCGGCCGAGAAGATCGGCGGCAGCCACTCGACGCTGATCGGCGGTCGCACCGGAATGCGCGCGATCCAGACCGTCGCGGGCCACCCCCACGTCAAGAAGGTGATTCCGGGCCCGATCGACGCGGGCGGGAAGGGCTCGCAGTCCGGACTCCGGGCGAAAGTCACTCGCGCCGACGACGGCGGCAACGTCCGCATGCTCATCCGGGACGGCTCGAGCGTCCAAGAGAATCGGGTCGTCACGACGGCGCCCAACCGGGAACTCGGCGAGCGGATCCGGGACGACCTCAACGACGTGCTCGCCGACTCGGAGTTCCAGTAACGGTAGATCGGTGCACGGGTTCCGTACCCAGCACACTGCGTGAGACTCGTGGGACGTACAGGAGAGCTACTGAATATCCTCGACCGGAACCAAATCGTAGTGACGAAATGAAAGTAAAAGTTCGTTGTCCGTTTCCACGTCTCGGACAGTGTACCAGTATGCATCTGTGGTTTGGCTGGTTTCCAAACCAAGATCGTCGGTGAAAACGTCGACAATCTCACAAACTTCGACGTGATACCGAGAGTCAGGATCGTTAGAACCGATGTCTATCCGCACTCGATCGCCGACTGAGTACGAACCGTGTGATGGCTGCGGGATGTCTTTCATCGATTCTCTCACTGAACGTCTGATCCATTGGCTTCGGGATGAAATAGTTTGTCTACACTTGGCATAGGACATATTAGTAGTAAACGTTGATAATAGAGCTAGATTTTCACAGAATTTATCTTTTTGATTAACTGAGTTACACAGGCAAGGGCTGTTCGGTATGCATTCGCTACGTAACGGACCGGTCGGAAGCGATCGTTTTCGTCGCTCCGGAAAAGCGACAGGTGCTGCTGGTTGTCGGTCCCTTATCCGACCGGGTGTAATTAGATATAATTAGCCATGCTCGAGCGACCCGACGCGATCCTGGCTGCGATCCCACTGCTCTCGGTGAGCGGCCTCGCCCTCCAGACGACGATCGCGGTGACGGGACTCGGGACCGGGCTGCTCGCCGCACCGCTGGCCCCGGCCGGCCCGGTCGCCGCGCTCGCGCTCGTCTTCCGGGAGCTGCTCGCCGGACCCGTGGCCGAGCGTGCCGCGGACGAGTAGTCGCAACTCAACAGGTTTAAGAATCCAGTACCGATAGATAGCGGTACTATGGGTAACCAAGAAGTCGGCAGCGCGGGCCGTTTTGGCGCACGCTACGGTCGCGTCGCTCGACGCCGCGTCAGCGAGATCGAAGACGACATGGAAAACGCCGAGGTCGACGGTGACAGCGTCACCCGCGTCGGTACCGGCATCTGGAAGAACGACGAGACCGGCGAGGTCTTCACCGGCGGCGCCTACCGGCCGGAGACTCCCGCAGGTCGCACCGTCCAGCGCTCGATTCGAGCCGCGCTGGCCGAAGACGAATAACGGTTTCTCACTCTCTACGCATGAGCTACAAGTGTTCCCGCTGTAAACGCGACGTTCAGCTCGACGAGTACGGCGGCGTTCGGTGTCCCTACTGCGGCCACCGCGTCCTCCTGAAGGAGCGCAGCCGCGACGTCAAGGAAGTCAGCGTTCGGTAGCGTCCGTGGCCGCCCACGGCGCGACCCTCGAGTTCGAGTACGACGAGCCGGCTCGAGCCCGCCTCGTCGCCGAATCGGTCGCCCTCGAGGTCGGCGAGATCGACGACGACCGGTCGCAGACGACGATCGACAGCGAGGGGGCAATCGTCTCGCTCGAGATCGAGGCCGCGGATCCGGTCGCGCTTCGCGCGGCGCTGAACACCTGGTTCTCGCTGGTCGACGTCGCCGAGCGAACCGCCGACGTCGGCGACCAAGTTCGGTCGCGTTCGGAAACGTAGCAGTCGTCGGCCGGCCGTTTTTCCCTGCGGTCCGCGAAGGACTGCGGTATGGTAACGGATTCGAGCACGGGGAGCCGCCGGCGCGTTCTGCTGGCCGGCGGAACCGTCGGCTTCGGCTTCGGTGCGATTATCGACGTCGTGATCTTCCATCTGACGCTGCAGACCCACCACCTGCTGTCGGGGATCTACGACCCCTATAGCCTCGACGGGATGCGGACGAACGTCATGTTCGACGGTCTCTTCTTGCTCGGAATGCTCGGCGTGATGGGCGTCGGCCTCGGGCTCACCTGGCGACTCGTCAACGGCTCCGACGCCCGGTTCTCGACGCGGTACCTGATCGGTTCCGTCGTCGTCGGGGCGGGCGCCTTCAACGTCTTCGACGGCGTCGTCAGCCACTACGTGCTCGACCTGCACAACGTCGTTCACGGCACCGAAGCCTGGAACCCCCACTGGCTCGCGGTGAGCGTGCTCATGCTCGCCGTCGGAACCCTCCTGGTCCGCAGCGCGGGCGGCCACCTCGCTCGAGCCGACTGATCGGTTCTACTCGAGGTCGATCCCCACCGTCGCGGGCTCGAGGTCGAAAAACGCCGTCTCGTACCCCTCGTGGCGCGAGAGCTGCGGCGTCGCGTCGACGACCACCGCCAGCTCGGTCGTCGACTCGAGGCGCTCGCGGAGTTCCCGCTCGAGGGGAGCGCCGTAGTGGTGACCCAGCTCGGCGTCGAGTCGCTCCCCGAGCGGGGTTTTCTCGCCGAGGGATCCGTCCCGAACCGGAGCGACCGACAGTCCGACGAACGGGAGCGAAAACTGGTTGTACCGCGTGCGAGCGCTCACGACGACGGTGTCCTCGCCGATCCCGTCCGATCCGCCCTCGAGGACGCCGACGCCGAACTCGAGATCCCCGCTGCGGGCGGTGCCGAGCCACTCGTCGGTGGCGGCCTCGAGATCGGCTTCCGCCCCGCGGTCGTCCGCCTCGTGCGTATCGTGATCGCCGTGACCGTTTTCGGACCCGTGATCGCTGTGGCTATCGTGGTCATCGTGGCCGTCCTCCGACCCGTGCTCGTCGTGGCCGTCCTCCGACCCGTGCTCGTCGTGATCGTGTTCCATCGGCTCGACCGCCCCGCTCTCGCCACGTCCCTCGTCCTCGTCGATCAGCCGGCGGTCGAGCGACTCGATCGCCTCGGCCGCGTACTCGAACTCGAGGTCGACGGTCCGGGCCGTGTCGAGCCGGTCGGCGAGAGTGCCCGAGACGTGGGCGCTCGTCGGTTCGATCCGAACGGTCGCGTCGTGGGGGCCGTCCTCGCCCAGCGGGACGTTGTCGCCGTAGTGAAACCCCATCCGCTGGGAGAGCATCGGCCAGAGGGTGCGCTCGTCGATTCGCTCATCGCGACTGTGGACCGCCGTCGACACCGACGTCGGAACCGCGAGACCGGTCTCGGCGTCGGTGACCGTCGCCATCAGGTGGGCGTCGTGGTGGTCCCGAACGTCCGCACGCGCCCGCTCGCCGTCGGCGACCGTCCAGAACGAGTGGGGTCGCGTCGCCGACAGCGAGACCTCGAGGCCGTCGGCGGCCGCAGTGCCAAGCGGAAGCATTTCGTCGACCTTCGGCGGCACGTAGGCGCCGTCGGGTGGGTCGACGACCAGCTCCCGCCAGGCGTCCTCGCGCTCGAGCGTCTCGAGACAGCCCGCAAGCGAGAGCGCGCTCGAGAGGGCGCCGGCAGCGAGGAGGTCGCGACGTCGCATCACCGGAGGGACGCCCGCGAGGGGGATAGGTTTCGAGGTTGCACGCCCAACGGGCTCGGACGCTCGCTTTCGTTCGAGCGACAAAGCTTGGCTTTATCAGTCCGGAGGGCGACGGTCGAGATATGCAAGGAAACCTGCCGCCGGAAGCACAGGAGAAGATCGAGCAGCTCCAGGGCCTTCAGGAGACCGCACAGGAAGTCGCCATGCAGAAACAGCAGGCCGAGACGAACCTCGAGGAGGCCGAGAGCGCCCTCGACGAGCTCGACAACATCGACGAGGAGACGACGATGTACCGCAACGTCGGCGAGCTGTTCGTCGAGACCGACTACGACACGGCCGAGGACGACCTCGAAGAGAAGGTCGACACCCTCGAGATCCGTCTCGAGACCTTAGAGAAGCAAGAAGAGCGCGTCCAGGAGCAGTTCGAGGACCTCCAGGGCGAGCTCGAGGAACTGCTCGGCGGCGCGGGCGGCGGCATGGGCGGCCCGGCAGGTCCGGGCGGTCCCGGTGCCGGCGGCGCGTAAATGTCGAGTGAGGAGCCGACCGACGAGGAGGTCGTCCAGACCGCGTCCGACGCGGCGGAGGGACTGATCTTCTCCCGGTACAAGCAATCCGAGGTTCGAGACTACGACGTGACGGTCGTCTTCGAGGACGGCGTCCTCGAGGTCGACGTCTACCTGAACGCGCCCGAAGACGAGGCCGACCCGGAGCAGGTCGCCGACGACGCCGCCCTCGCCGCGCGCGAGGCCGTCGACGAGCTGTTCGGGGAGTAAGGTATCCGGCTCGCTTTTCGCGACGAGTTCGATCGAAACGGCCGTACTCCCGAGAGGATGTGTCACAGTCACCCACACTACCACAACCGATTAGTGGTGTGCTCGGCAAATCCACGCCACAGCAGATGGAGATCGTTTTCGCTCGGTGAGTCGGGTTCGCCTCCGTCGTCGACAGTTCGGTCGACGGCGACGCAGCCCCCGATCCCCGCTCGTTTCGCCCGGCGCGGACTCGAGCCGGAGCGACGCAGTACTCGCAGCTACAGACCCACATGTCACGATCAGCACCCACGCAGACCGCACGCACAGTTATCGCGAAACGATCGCCGAACGCACCCGTCGAGACCGACGAGATCGAGGCGCTCGTCAAGGCCAACGGGGACGACGTCGTCGCGACCGTCACGCAGGTTGGACCGAACGACTCCGGAACCTACCTCGGCAGCGGGAAGCTCGAGGAGCTCGCGGCCGTCGTCGAGGAGGAGAAAGCCGGCCGCGTCGTCGTCGACGGCGAGCTCACGCCCGACCAACACCACACGGTCGAGCAACGGATGCCCGAGGAGACGATCGTCGTCGATCGCTATCGGCTCGTCCTCGAGCTCTTCGAGAGTCAGGCCGGCACCCGTCGGGCCCAGCTCCAGGTCGAGCTGGCGCGCCTGCGCTACGACCTGCCGCGGGTGATCGCCGCGGCCGACGAGGGGATGTTGAACCAGCAGACCGAGAAGGGGTCCCGGATCTACGACGTCGAGGAGCGGATCGACCGCCTCGAGACCAAACTCAAGGAGCTGCCCGAGCCCGCCGAGCAGTTCCGGCAGCGCCGCCGCGAGGAGGGGTTCGACCTCGTCACCCTGGCGGGCTACACCAACGCCGGGAAGTCGACGCTGTTGCACCGACTCGCCGACGAGATGAGCCTCGAGGATCGAGCCGAGGACGCTCCCGCGGACGGCGACGGAAAGGACGCCACCGCGGCGATCGAGGATCGGTTGTTCGAGACCCTCGAGACGACGACCCGTCGAGCGACCCTCGAGGGCCGGCCCGCGCTCGTCACCGACACGGTCGGGTTCGTCGACGACCTGCCCCACGACCTCGTCGAGTCGTTCAGCTCGACGCTGTCGGAGGCGGCCGCGGCCGACGTTGTCGTGCTGGTCGTCGACGCGGGCGACCCCCTCGAGACGTTCCGCGAGCGGCTGTCGGTGTCCCTCGAGGTGCTCGAGGCCCAGGGGGTCGACGACGATCGGATCGTCCCCGTGCTCAACAAGGCCGAGACGCTGTCCGAGGAAGAGCGCCGGCGGCGCTCCTCAGTAGCTGCGGATCTCGTTCCCGAGCCGGCGGCCGAACCGATCCTCGCGAGCCTGCTCGAGGGGACGAACCTCGAGACCGTTCGCTCGGAAATTCGAGAGCGGTTCCCCGAGGAGCGGGCGACGCTTCGGCTGCCGAACACCGACGACGCGATGTCGCTGGTTTCGACTGCTTACGACCGCACGACCGTCGAGTCGGTCGACTACGAGGGCGAGACGGTCACGCTTACGTGTCGCGGCCGGCCGTCGGTGCTCGAGCGGCTGCAGGGTCGGGCCGAAAAGTTCGGGTAAGCGGGGCTTGGCCGACCGTGGTTGAGAGCCGATCGATACCCGTTTGGCACGTCGCCGGAAGATAGTCTGTATGGGCCTGGACCGGATCGACGTCGTCGCGATCGTCGGCGTCGGCGCGCTGATCGCGGCGTCGACGACCCTCGAGGGCGTCCTGGTGGCGGCCGCGCTCGGCGGCTTCGCGCTCTCGCTCTCCAGTTGGCGGCTGTACGGCGGGCGACCCTGGGAGGCGCTGGCTTGGCTGGCGTGGGTGGTCACCGCCGTCTCGCTCGTCGTCCCTGTCGGTGGTGCGATGTCGACCGTCGTCTTCTTCGCGTCCCTGCTGGTTGGGCTCGGGCTGCTGATCGGCGCTCGAGCCGGCCTGCTGCCGGAGGTCTGGGTCGTCGGCGACGCCTCCGAGTGACCGAGCGGAAACCGGCGGCTTTTACGCCCGGCACCGACTCATGGCGAGTATGAGCACCGACGAGTTTCCAACCGACAGTCCCGCGATCGTGACCTGCGGGTTGCCCTACGCCAACGGCGACCTCCACATCGGTCACCTCCGCGGATACATCGGCGCAGACGCTTTCAACCGCGCGCTCGAGACGCTGGGCCAGGAGACGGCCTACGTCTCCGGCTCGGACATGCACGGGACGCCCGTGGCCGTCAACGCCGAACAGAAGGGCGTCGATCCCGCGGAGTTCGCGCTGGACTGGCACGAGCAGTACGAGGAGACGTTCCCCAAGTTCAACGTCGACTTCGACAACTACGGCCATACCCACGACGAGACCAACACCGAGCTCACCCAGGAGATCGTCCGCACCTTAGACGAGGAGGGCTACGTTTACGAGAAGGAGATCCAGGTCGCCTACGATCCCGACGCCGACCAGTACCTGCCGGATCGCTACGTTCAGGGCACCTGTCCGTACTGCGGCGAGAAGGCCCGCGGCGACGAGTGCGACGAGGGCTGTCAGCGCCACTTGGAGCCCGGCGAGGTCGAGGATCCCAAGAGTACGATCACCGGTAACGACGCCGAGTACCGCGAGCGCACCCACAAGTTCTTCCGCGTCTCGGAGTTCTCGGACTACCTCACTGAGTTCTTGGATGGCCTCGAAGGAACATCGAACGCCCGTAACCAGCCCCGCCAGTGGATCGAAGAGGGGCTCCAGGACTGGTGTCTCACGCGGGACATGGAGTGGGGGATCGACTACCCCAACGGCGATGACGAGAGCACGGAGGACGTCGTCCTCTACGTCTGGGTCGACGCCCCCGTCGAGTACATCGCCTCGACGAAGCAGTACAGCGAGCGCGTCGGCGCCGACGAGTACGACTGGGAGCGCGTCTGGAAGGAGGACGGGGATATCGTTCACGTCATCGGCCGGGACATCATCCAGCACCACACGATCTTCTGGCCCGCGATGCTCGAGGGCGCCGACTACAACGCGCCCCGAGCCGTGGCCGCGACCGGCTTCATCACGATCAACGGGAAGGGGCTCTCGACGAGTCGCAACCGGGCGATCTGGGCCGAGGAGTACCTCGAGGAAGGGTTCCATCCCGACCTTCTGCGGTACTACCTGACGACTACTGGGGGTCTCCAGCAGGACGTCGACTTCTCCTGGGACGCCTTCCAGGAGAAGGTCAACGGCGAGCTGGTGGGGACGGTCGGCAACTTCTGGTACCGCTCGCTGCTGTTTGCCTACCGGAACTTCGAGGGGACGCCGGACGCGGACGTCTCGGAGGAAGTTCAGGAACGCATCGAGGGCGCCATCGGCGAGGTCCGCGAGGCCGTCAACGACTACTCGCTGCGCGGTATCGGCCAGGCAGCGACTCGTCTGGCGCAGTTCGGCAACGAGTACATTCAGCGCAACGAACCCTGGAAGCTCACCGACGAGGACCCGGAGCAGGCCGCGCAGGTCATCCGTGATTGTGTCCAGATCGCCAAGGCCGTCGCCGTCCTGCTCGAGCCGATCACGCCCGACAAATCCCAGCTGCTGTGGAACCAGATCGGCGAGGAGGGCGAGATCGCGGACGCCGGTCTCGAGGCCGCCCTCGAGGCGCCACCTCGAAACTTCGCGGAGCCCGGCGAGCTGTTCGAGAAGATCGAGGACGACCGCGTCGACGAACTGAACGAGAAACTCGAGGAGCGCGTGGCTGCGGCCGGTGACGGAGAAAGCGAAAGCGACGACACCTCGGCGGACGAAGCTGACGACATGGCAGACGGAGACGGAGACACCGACGAGCTCGAGCCCCTGCTCGAGGACCGTATCGGCTTCGAGGAGTTCCAGGACGTCGACATCCGCGTCGGCCGCATCGAGACGGCCGAGGGGATCGAGGGCGCCGACGACCTCGCCAAACTCGAGGTCGACATCGGCTTCGAGACTCGCCAGGTCGTCGCGGGGATCAAGCAGCTCCACGACCTCGAGGAACTCCCCGGCGAGAAGTGTATCCTGTTGGCGAACATGGAGCCCGCCGAGCTGTTCGGCGTCGAGTCGAACGGAATGGTGCTCGCCGCGGGCGAGCAGGCCGACCTGCTGACGACCCACGGCGACGCCGAAGTCGGCGAGAAGGTTCGGTAGTCGTTCCCACGGTATTTGCTCGAGTCGGAGGCGTTCCGGAGGGACGGTTTGGAGGGAGCCGTTATAAAGAACGTGCGAATGGACCGTTCGAGATTGTATCTGCAGCCTCAACCAACCATTGCCGGGTGGGACTGAAAGGGGCTGGCGTTCTCGGGCGTTCCGACGACACAAGCACGCGACTGCAAGGAGCGCGCGCAGCGAGTCAGAACGCCCGAGAACGGCAGGGGCTTTCGCGGTAATACTGACAGAAGCAACGCTGTTCGCACGAACAGAGGGGATTGCCACGCCCTCCCCAGCCGACTCACTCGCTGCGCTCGTTCGTCCACTGGAAGACGCGCTGCGTCTTCCAAGCCGTTCGCTCGCATGGCTCGCGAAGACCTCGCACAGTGTCGCCGACCGCCCTCACTAGCGTTCACGGTCGACAGCGCGCGCCTCCGCAGAAAGAGTTCGATCGGATTCGACCCGAAACTGGAAGGAAGGCAAGAACGCACGCTGTAGTGTCAGTGCGAAACCGTAAGGACGGCGTCCTCCCGAGTACCGGGAGAACCGATCCGAGTCAGACCTCGTCGACGAGGTCGGCGAAGTCGTCGGTGTCCTTCAGCGCCATCGTCTGGGCGTCGAGCCCGTGTCGATGCATCGTCAGTGCAGCCTTGTACGCTGCATCCTGGTCGGGGGCCTCGAAGATGACGAGGAAGTCGTGCTCGCCGAGCATCGCGTAGGAGTCCTCGAGCGTGGTGTCGTGTTCCTCGAACTCCGTTCGGATCTCGCCCCAGATCGAGGCGAGTTCCTGCATGTTCTGGACGTCACGGTCGGCAAGCTCCACGACGGACGCGAACGTTGGCATATACAAAGAGAGGCACGAACCTCGGAAAACCGTTCCCGTGGCACATGATGGGTCGGGAAGGAACTCGAGACCGAGTAAACCACGCAGCTTTTTGACGGTGCTCGCGCTATCAGGGGACATGAGAAACGCGAAGATCGTCTGTACCCTCGGACCCGCCTCGGACGACCGGGGAGCGATTTCGGCGCTCGCCGACGCCGGAATGTCCGTTGCACGGCTGAACGCGAGCCACGGCAGCCTCGAGGATCGAGCGACGCTGATCGACCGCGTGCGCGCGGTCGACGAACAACGGGACGAGCCGGTGGCCGTCATGCTCGACATGAAGGGACCGGAGGTCAGAACGGCCCCGCTCCCGGAGGGTGAAACCGTCTCCCTCGAGACGGACTCCGAGATCGAGTTCGTCGAGGGCGAGGAGGTCTCCCCCGAGCGCGTGGGTCTCTCGCTTCCCATCCGGGAGGTCGAGGCGGGCGACCGCATCCTGCTCGACGACGGCCTGATCGAGACGACGGTGCTCGAGCGCTCCGGCGGAACGGTCCGGGCCCGCGTCGACACCGGCGGGGAACTCGGCGGCCGCAAGGGCGTCAACGTTCCCGGCGTCGACCTCGACCTGGATATCGTCACCGACTCCGACCGAAAGGACCTCGAGCTCGGCGCCGAGAAGGAGGTCGACTTCGTCGCGGCGAGTTTCGTCCGCGACGCCGAGGACGTCTACGAGGTCAGCGAGGTCCTCGAGGAGCTGGGCGCCGAAGACATTCCGATCATCTCGAAGATCGAGCGGGCGGGCGCCGTCGAGAATCTCGACGAGATCATCGAGGCCTCCTACGGCATCATGGTCGCCCGCGGCGACCTGGGCGTCGAGTGTCCGATGGAGGACGTCCCGATGATTCAAAAGCGAATCATCCGCAAGTGTCGAGAGGCCGGCTCGCCGGTCATCACGGCGACGGAGATGCTCGACTCGATGGTCCACGCCCGTCGACCGACCCGCGCGGAGGCCTCCGACGTCGCCAACGCCGTCCTCGACGGAACCGACGCGGTGATGCTCTCGGGCGAGACGGCGATCGGCGACCACCCGTCCGCGGTCGTCGACGCCATGGACAGCATCGTCCGTCAGGTCGAGAACTCCGAGGAGTACGCCGAGACCTTAGAGCAGCGCGTGCCGACTGCGGGCGAGGCCCGAACGGACGCCCTCGCACGCTCAGCTCGCTACATGGCCCGGGACATCGGCGCGGAGGCGGTCGTCGCCGCGACCGAGTCCGGCTACACCGCGCTGAAGACGGCGAAGTACCGCCCGGGCGTTCCGGTCGTCGCCTCGACGCCGAACCACGACGTGCGTCGACGACTCGCGCTGTCGTGGGGCGTGACGCCGCTGTACGCCCGGGTCTCCGATCAGGGCGCCGACGCCGTCGTCGAGAAGGCCGTTCAGGCGGCGCTCGACGCTGGCGTCGCCGACAGCGGCGACACCGTCGTCGTCCTCTGTGGCATGATGACCGAACTCGAGGGCGCGAACACGACGAACATGATGAAGGTCCACGTCGCCGCGGACGCGTTGACGACGGGACGGGTCGTCGTCGAGGGACGGACGACCGGGCCCGTCGTTCGGCTCCGAGATGGCGACCTTTCGTCGATCCCCGACGGCGCAATCGTCGCGCTCGGATCGGCGTTCGACAACGAGTTCGAGGGCGACCTCGAGCGGATCGGCGGGATCGTCAACGCACAGCGGGGGATGACCGGCTACCCCGCGCTCGTCGCCCGTGAGATCGACGTCCCGATGATCAGCGGGGCCGACGTCGACGAACTCGAGGACGGATCAACGGTGACGCTCGACGCCGAGCGCGGCGTCGTCTACGGCGGCAACATCGCCCCCCGGTCCGAGCGGAACTGAGTCGAGGACCGCGGGTTTTTGACCGCGGCGCTCTAACCTCGAGGTATGGCAGGCGACGCCTCCGGCGACCGACGCGAGGGCGACGACGGGACGCGGGAGCAGCCGACGGCGGGATCGACCGACGAGCGGGAAACGGTGCGGAACGTCCGGGACACCTCCGGCGTCGAGCCCGCCCGCAGCGGTGATCGCGATCGAATCCCGATCGACCTCTCGAGCTACGATACCGACGAGACAGATGCGAGCGAGGACGCCGAAGAGGACGACCCCTACGCGCCCGAGCCGAGTTCGACGCCGATCGAACGCGGCGATCCCACCCTCGAGAACGCGGTCTTCGTCGTGCTGGGCGCGATCGCAATGGTCCTCGTGATTGTCCGGGTCGTCTCGCTGCCGTTCTGAGCCCACTAAACATTTAATCACGGCGAGACCTTAGCATCGGACATGATCGAAGTTCTCTTCGAGAATATGCCCCTCGTGTTGCTGGCGACGGGTCTCGTGTTGATGGGGCTCGAGGCGCTGTCGCCGGGGGCCCACCTGATCGTCATCGGCATCGCCCTGGTCGGTGCGGGACTCATCGGGATGCTGTTCCCGCCGGCGGCGAACCTGCTGGTGCTCGCGGGGCTGACCCTGGCGATCGGGCTCGTCGCGACCTACGTCTACCGCGAGTTCGACTTCTACGGCGGGAAGGGGACCCCCCAGACCTCGGACTCGGAGTCGCTGGCCGGAACCACCGGCTACGTCACCGAGACCGTCACTAACCGCGGCGGCGAGGTCAAACTCGAGAAAGGCGGGTTCGCCCCCTACTACAGCGCCCGGACGTCCAGTGGCACCATCGAGGAGGGCGAGGAGATCATCGTCCTCGATCCCGGTGGCGGCAACGTCCTGACCGTCGAGTCGCTGGGATCGATCGGCGAGGACGAGATCGACCGGGCGCTCGCCAGGGAGTCCGCAGACCTCGAGAGCGCCGACTCGGAGCCCGAGACGGAGCCGGAGTCCGGCGACTCGAGCACCGACGACTCGATCCGCGAGCCCGAGACCGAGAAATCCGGCTGACAGCTGGGATATGTTGACCAGGGGAACGTTTTTCCCCTCACCGCCGTAAGATCGACGTATGGCGATCGAATTACTCCCCATGCAAACCGGCGGTGCACTGCTGTTTCTGGGTGCGCTGGTTCTCGTCGTCGTCGTCGCCGCGCTACTGAGCGCGATCGAGATCGTCGACGCCTACGAGAAACGCGCCCTGACCGTCTTCGGCGAGTACCGAAAGCTGCTCGAGCCGGGGATCAACTGGGTCCCGCCGTTCGTCTCGAACACGTATCGGTTCGACATGCGAACACAGACCTTAGACGTTCCCCGTCAGGAGGCGATCACGCGGGACAACTCCCCCGTGACCGCCGACGCGGTCGTCTACATCAAGGTGATGGACGCAAAGAAGGCCTTCCTCGAGGTCGACGACTACAAGAAGGCCGTCTCGAACCTCGCCCAGACCACCCTGCGCGCCGTGCTGGGCGACATGGAGCTCGACGACACGCTGAACAAGCGCCAGGAGATCAACGCGAAGATCCGCCAGGAGCTCGACGAACCCACCGACGAGTGGGGCATTCGGGTGGAGAGCGTCGAAGTTCGAGAGGTGAACCCCTCGAAGGACGTCCAGCGCGCGATGGAGCAACAGACCTCCGCCGAACGGAAGCGCCGCGCGATGATCCTCGAGGCGCAGGGTGAACGCCGCAGCGCCGTCGAGAAGGCGGAAGGTGACAAGCAAAGCGAGATCATCCGCGCACAGGGTGAGAAGCAGAGCCAGATCCTCGAGGCCCAGGGTGACTCGATTTCGACGGTCCTGCGGGCGAAGTCCGCCGAGTCGATGGGCGAACGCGCCATCATCGATCAGGGAATGGAGACGCTCGAACAGATCGGCCAGAGCGAGTCGACCACCTTCGTCATGCCCCAGGAGCTGACCTCGATGGTCGGGCGCTACGGCAAACACCTCTCGGGCAGCGACGTCAAGGAAGACGGCGACCAGCTCGAGAGCCTCGAGTTCTCCGAGGAGACCCGCGAGCTGATCGGTCTCGACGACATCGCCGAGATCATCGGCGAGATCGACCAGGAAGCCGAGATGGACGTCGAGGCGATGGAACAGGAGGCCCAGGCGATCAAGGAGGGCGAGGACCCCGCCGAGATCACCGACCCCGACGAGGTCATCGAGGAGATGGACCAGGAGTTCCAGCAGACCGACGGCGGAACGACCGAACCCGCAGGCGACGATACCGACCCCAACGACGCCGAACCGCCGGTTGACGACTCGAGCGCGGACAACTAGCGCTCCGTCCGAGACGGCGGTTTTTACGGTTCGGTGTGCCGACCCCTTTCGCGCCGGCTCTCTCTCATATTTGTCAGTGTATTAGAAACACTTTTGCAGTGCTGAGTTCGTCGTAGAAGTATGTCCTTGTTCACGCCGCTTTTTGTGACGACCGTCGCCGGACTGGCGATCGGACTGCTGGTGTTGTTGCTCGTTCCGATCGTCCTCCGGAGCAGTATCGTCATCGTCGACGCCTACGAGAAGAAAACGCTGACCGTCCTCGGCGAGTACCGCAAGCTGCTCGAGCCCGGGATCAACGTCGTTCCGCCGTTCGTCTCGAACACCTATCGGTTCGACATGCGGACCCAGACGGTCGACGTCCCGCGCCAGGAGGCGATCACGCGGGACAACTCGCCCGTGACGGCCGACGCCGTCATCTACATGCGCGTAATGAACGTCAAGCGGGCGTTTCTCGAGGTCGACGACTACAAGAAGGCCGTCTCGAACCTCGCCCAGACGACCCTGCGTGCCGTCATCGGCGATATGGAGCTCGACGACACGCTGAACAAGCGCCAGGAGATCAACGCGAGGATCCGCCAGGAGCTCGACGAGCCCACCGACGAGTGGGGCATCCGGATCGAGTCGGTGGAAGTTCGGGAGGTAAACCCCTCGAAGGACGTCCAGCAGTCGATGGAGAAACAGACCTCCGCGGAACGGAAGCGCCGCGCGATGATCCTCGAGGCCCAGGGCGAACGCCGCAGCGCCGTCGAGAAGGCGGAAGGTGACAAGCAGAGCGAGATCATCCGCGCACAGGGCCAGAAGCAGAGCCAGATCCTCGAGGCCCAGGGTGACGCTATCTCGACGGTCCTCCGGGCGAAGTCCGCCGAGTCGATGGGCGAACGCGCCATCATCGATCAGGGAATGGAGACGCTCGAGAACATCGGTCAGAGCGAGTCGACCACGTTCGTCATGCCACAGGAGCTGACCTCGATGGTCGGACGCTACGGCAAACACCTCTCGGGCAGCGACGTCGAGGAAGACGGCGACCACCTCGAGAGCCTCGAGTTCTCCGAGGAGACCCGCGAGCTGATCGGCCTCGACGACATCAGCGAGATCCTCGGCGAGATCGACGCGGAGCTCGAGGCGAACTCGGCGATCGAGTTCGAGGAGATCGACGAGGAGCCGTCGCCTGCAGGGGACGATACGACAGATCCCTCCCAGAGTACCGACTGAGGCCGTTTCACCGCTGATCTTGGGATCCGAGACGGAGCGAAACCTGTTTTACTGCGGGTCACATTGCTGACTGTAGAAGTCATGACATCGTCCGAAGGGGTCGACGACGACAAGCGCTCGACCCTGCGTCGGTTCGCCGCACTCGGTGCCACCGCACCGGTGGCGGGCCTCTCGGAAACCGCGAGCGCCGACACCGGAGAGAGCGACGCTCGCGACGCGATCTCGGGCTACCTCTCGACGACGCCAGGCGCACACTTCTCGAAGATCCGTGACGACCTGCAACTCGGTACCGGTGAGACCCAACACCACCTCCGCCAGCTCGAGGAGCAAGGCGCTATCGAGCGCTACCGTGACGGTGACTACAAGCGATTCGTCCCCGCCGATCGGTTCGACGAGTTCGAGAAACGCACGCTGGGGTATCTCCGCCGGGACACCCCGCGAGGAATGCTGATCGAACTGCTGCTGTCGTCGGACTCGACGGCCGGCGACCTCGCGGACGCCCTCGAGGTCTCGGCGCCGACGGTGAGCAAGTACGCCGGCGAACTCGAGGGAGCCGGCCTGCTCTCCCGCGAGGACGGGTACGCGGTCGAACGACCCGAGACCGTCCTCGTACTCATCGTTCGCCACGCCGACTCCTTCGGCGACCGCGCGCGTCGCCTCGCGCGCAACGCCGACCAGTTCGTCGCCTACGACGGGTAGCGCGGTGACTCTCTCCTCAGTTCGATAAAACCGTCTCCAAACGTTCTCGCGTCGGCTCTACAGGCTGACTTTCCAGGTCGTACTCGAGGAGTAGCCCCATTTCTCGATTTCGACGCCGGAGTCGCTCTCCTGGAGCGCGGTGATGTTCGATCCGACCTCCTTCGCCGTCATCCCCAGCTCCTGGGCGATAAGTCGCGACTTGAAGTACGTCTTCGTCGCCGCGTGCTCCCGGAAGTACCGGAGGATCCGGCGCTGCTTGCTCGTGAGGTCGGTCGCCGTTGCGGTGCTCATACGACGTGCCACACCGGGAACGCTCTTAGGGGGTTTGGTACGACCGGTTAACTCCCTCTCGTCTGGCGATTACTCGGAAAGTAACGACGGAATTCGGGGACCGAAACGACGCGTTGGTACGGTCGGCTAATCGGTCCGGATCGACGACTGTCCGCGGGAGCACTCATAACCCGGCGCTGCCGGGCCGGCTACTCGTACTCCGGAGTCAGAAGCGGGCCGACGCTACAGGCGACCGCCTCGCCGAGCGCCCGCGTTCGGTCGGTGAGCCCGCCCGTGAGTACGCCCGCGGCCCCGTCAGTTTCGGCGACGTCGTCCCGACCGAGGACGTCGTCCATCACCGGTCCGAGTTCCTCGCCGTCCTCGAGTCGATTCGCGATCCGATCGGGGAGCCGAAGCGTCGGTCCGCCTCCGCGCTCGAGACGGCGGCCGTCGGTCGCCGCGCCCCACATGATCAGCGAGAGCCCCGGCGTCCCCTCGACCCGGGCCACGCCGCCCTCGAGGCCGATTCCGTACTCGCAGTCGGTCGCCTCGAGGGCTCGCCGGGCCCGGTTCTCGGCGCCGGAGACCGTCTCGGCGACCGAGCGGGGCTGTTCGGCTATCCCGGAGTCGACCGCGATCGGCGTGACCGTCGGATCGTATCGCTCGAGCGTGCGTTCGACCGCGTCAACCTTGACCGGGTTCGTGCTCCCGACTGCAACGTCCATACGTGGGGCTTGGCGCGGAGCCGTTTGGAACTCCCGTTTCGTTGCTTCTCTCCCGGGCCCGAACGCTCGCGGCCGCAAGATCTACACGGATTTTGACGATGAACCGCGTCTCGAGCGGAGAACGGGGGCGATTTCGAAACCATTAACTCCGGCGTCTCGGAACCTGGTAGGTAGCAACTCCGTCCGGATTCTGTACGCGACCTACCGGGCAGTACCCGCCATCCCATGACTAACGCATCACCGAGCACGAGAGTCCGACGTAGCGAACACGAAACGAGCGAGGAGACGACCGAAAGCGAGGAAAGCGACGTCGTCTGTCCCGAGTGTACGGGCAACCTCGTCGTCGACGACGAACACGGCGAGACCGTCTGTGAGGACTGTGGTCTCGTCGTTGAGGAGGATTCCGTCGACCGCGGTCCCGAGTGGCGCGCGTTCGACGCCAGCGAGAAAAACGAGAAGTCCCGCGTCGGCGCGCCGACGACGAACACGATGCACGACAAGGGGCTGTCGACGAACATCGACTGGCGAAACAAGGACGCCTACGGCAACTCCCTGGGATCGCGCCAGCGCGAGAAGATGCAGCGCCTGCGCAAGTGGAACGAGCGCTTCCGTACTCGCGACTCCAAGGAGCGTAACCTCAAGCAGGCACTCGGCGAGATCGACCGGATGGCGAGCGCCCTGGGGCTGCCCACGAACGTCCGCGAGACCGCCTCGGTGATCTACCGGCGCGCACTCGACGAGGACCTCCTTCCCGGACGCTCGATCGAGGGCGTCTCGACGGCCTGCGTCTACGCTGCCGCGCGTCAGGCCGGCGTTCCGCGCTCGCTGGACGAGATCGCCGACGTCTCCCGCGTCGAGAAAAACGAGATCGCTCGCACCTACCGCTACGTCGTCCGCGAACTCGGCCTCGAGGTCCAGCCCGCCGACCCCGAGAGCTACGTGCCCCGCTTCGCGTCGGGACTCGAGCTCTCGGACGAGGCCGAACACCGCGCCCGCGGCCTGCTTCAGAACGCCAAGGAGAAGGGCGTTCACTCGGGGAAGTCTCCGGTCGGCCTCGCGGCCGCCGCGGTGTACGCCGCCGCACTGCTGACCAACGAGAAGACGACCCAGGCCGCGGTGAGCGACGTCGCCGACATCTCCGAGGTCACGATCCGCAACCGCTACCACGAGCTGCTCGAGGCCGAGGAAACCCTCGGGATGGCCTGAGTCGCCGAAACGACACCGTTTTTCGCCGCCCCGTTCTCACAACCGGCTATGCGTATCGACTTCGACTCGTTCACGGTTACAGCCGCGACCGCCGATCTCGCGGACGCCGACGAGCCGACGGCTCGCGAGCACGCCGACGCCGTCGAGTTCCGGATGGACCTGACCGACGACCCCCTCGAGGCCCTCGAGGCCTACGACGGTTCCCTCCCGATAATCGCGACCAACCGCGCCGCCTGGGAGGGCGGCGAGTGGGACGGCGACGACGGCGATCGGCTCGAGACCCTCTCGGAGGCGACCGCGTTCGACGCCGTCGGCGCGATCGACGTCGAACTCGAGTCGATCCTCGACGGGGCGGCCGAGGACGTCCTCGAGACCGCCCGCGAACGGGACGCCTCGGTTATTGTCTCGTCGCACGACTTCGAGGGGACGCCGCCCCGCGGCGAGCTGGTCTCGACGCTGACCGAGGCGGGCAAGTACGCCGACGTCGCGAAGCTGGCTGTGACGGCGGAGTCGAACGCCGACACGATCGCCTTGCTGTCGGCGACCGAGCAGCTCGCGTACCACGGCGATCGGGTGGCGACGATGGCGATGGGCGAGGTCGGGCGGCACACGCGGGCCGTGGCGCCGGTGTACGGCTCGCGAATCGGCTACGCCCCCGTCGACCCCGACGAGGCGACGGCACCCGGGCAGTACGACCTCGAGACGCTCTCGAGGCTCGTGGCTGATCTCGACGGACCGACAGCGGAAAACTGAGCACGGAGTTCGCTACTTACGAAAGGCGACGCTTCCAGCGCTCGAGCAGCGTCGTCCCGGAGCCGTTGGACGCCGCTCGATCGTCACCGATCAGATCTCGCTCGAGAACGCGCGCGAGGTGACGACCGTCCGCGGTCAACTCGACGCGTCCGCGTCCTCTGTCGTATCGGACGAACCCCCCGTCCCGAAGCGTCCCCAGGTGGATCTGGATGAGCGACGTGTACGTCCGCTTTCGTTGCTTGTAAGATACTTCCTCGACGCTCACGTCGTTTTCGCGCGCGGCGAGCCACTCCGAGAGTTCTCTGACCGTCGCCTCCCGTCCGTTCGCGTGCAGGTGCGTCAGCACGTGCCGACGTCGCTGGTTGCTCAACGCGTGAAAGAGTTCGTCCCTCGCGGACCGCTTCTCGTTCGATACCCCTCGTCGAACCTCGTGTACCTCTCCTTCGTCCATCTCTGACCCGTCCTCGATCGGATATTCCTCGGATCGCTAATAAGACGGTGAGACCGTTTAACACCAATACCGATATCGACCGAGAGACAAGGAGCGCCTTCAGTAGGCCGTAACTGTCGGTGTATCCGAAACAGTCTCCGTCGAAAGTCACGCCGAGACAAGAGATACGAGTCGTCGATTCGGGAGCTAGGTGGGAAGGACAGACCCCTATCCCGGTGTGAGCGCTCGAGCAGAGGGGACGAACGAGTTTGAAGTCGCTACACGATCTTCCTGTCGTCTATCAGGGCAGGCTTGAAAACCACGAACAACCTGTTAAGCGGCCGAGGAGCGGCGAGCGAGCGAATCGGGAACGGTACGTCGTCGAACCACCGACTCGATGATGCGAGCGACCGCGGTGTGGTTCGCCGACCGTTACGAGCGACGAGCGATCGAACGCGGTAGAGTGGTCATACATATTTCGTCCAGGATCCGAACGAACGTATGACGAGACCATGGGCTACTCTGCTCGAGCGAGTAACCCGACCGGAGTACACCGGGGAGAACAGGTGTCTCCCGTGTACGGTACTCAACGTCGCGGTTGCGACAGTCGCGGCGGTCGCCGTCGGCGTCACCGCTCCGGTTGCGGGAATCGTACTGTTTGTCGTCGCCATCGGAGCGATCTGGCTGCGAGGCTATCTCGTTCCCGGGACGCCGTCGCTGACGAAGCGCTACCTCCCGGCTCGGGTCCTCGACTGGTTCGGGAAATCGCCGGACCCGACTCCGATCGCGGAGCTACAGGTCGATCGCTACCTCAAACAGACGGGCATCGTAATGGAGGATCCGGTCGTCGACGACCTCGTCCTCGAGCCGACGTTCGAGCGTGCGTGGCGACGAGAGTGTGCAGCCGTCGGCGTGGAACACGCCGATCGAGATGCGCTCGCCGAGCTCGTCGGCCTTCCACCCTCGGAACTCGAGATCCGCTGGCACGGCGACGCGTTCGTCGCGGTGGTCGAGGGAGAGCGGATCGGACAGTGGGAGTCCCGGTCGGCGTTCGTCGCCGACGTGGCCAGCGCCAGGCTGCTCGAGGAGCGGGTCGAGAGCTGGGACCGGCTGTCGCTCGCCCAACGCAGCGAGGTTCTCGGCGCGCTGCGACTGTTTCTCGAGCGCTGTCCGACCTGCGACGGCGCCGTGAACTTCGAGCAGGCGGTCGTCGAGTCCTGCTGTCGGCAGTACGACGTCGTCGCCGCGACCTGCGAGGAGTGCAACGACAGGCTCCTCGAGGTCGGAGTCTGAGTAACTACGCCGCGAGACCGTCCGAAGACTCTCCCTCGAGGGCTGCCGTCGGCACGGTTGTTTATCCGCGAAAGGTCGTTTACTCTCGAAACCCCGAGAGCACGAGACTTCGGTTCGTCCACAGCTGGTACAGCGAGAGGACGGCGAACAGCGCCAAAAAGAGGCTCGTCCAGAGGAGCGGGTCGACCCCGCCCAGAAGCGGAGCCTCGAGCAGGGCGCCGAGGACGACGAGAAGTCCGGACACGCCGAGCGCGCGGTAGATCTCCGACCACGTCACCCCGTACCGCGTGACGACCTCCATGTAGAGATCGACCTCTCTGGCGTGCTTGCAGAGCCGGACCTGACGGCGGTCGCGGTCGTACTCGACGACGCCGACTTCCTCGAGCTGCGGGAGGTGGGTCTGGTGAAGCGAGTTGTAAACGCTCTCCCTAACGTTCGACGGCGGCGGCGTCTCCCCGGTCTCGAGGGCCGCGACCCGCTCCGACAGCTCTCGGAGCGAGACGATGCCGCCGTTCTCCCCGAGCTGGCGAAGCGTCGCGCTGCGACGGCTGTTCCCTAGGAGCCTGTGGATCTGATCTTCAGAGAGGGAGGTGTTCCGAACGCGCATGGATCGTCGATACGGATCCATGCCGACTATCGGACAAATGTATGAGGCTCGTGTCGGCGGTACGACGGTCCTGTTGGCTCGTTGGGCGCTCTCGAGGGTGGTTTCGGACTCGATTCTATCGCTGTCAACCGATCGGTGGGTCGACAGGGGTGTCGTACCGCTCGCGCTAACGGCCGGATTGATCGTTTCTGGCACGGCCCGACCGATCGCTCGATCGGTTCCATCGGACGTTAGACGCGTTGATTCGCCCGTTCGAACGGGGGATGGGGAATTGTAACTACGAGGGTATGTCTCGACGGCTCGAGTAACCGGTCGCGGTCCGTCGGGCGGGCCGAACCGGGGAGATGAATACAAATGACGAAAGACGGATTCGAAATCTCACGGCGAAAGGCGCTCGCGGGACTGGGTATGGTCGGCGTCGCTTCGGCCGGGGCGGGACTGGGAACGACGGCGTACTTCAGTGACGGTGACGGGTACGACGAGAACACGATCACGGCCGGCGAGTTCGGGCTCAAGGTCGAGCCCAATGTGGACAAAAGCAGTGTCGACCAAGACGGGATCGGCCCGGACGAACTGGAGTTCGGCGACGACGGTGGTAGCGTCTTCGCGGGCGGTATCGTCGAAGTCGACGACGCGAAACCGGGCGACACGTACAAATTTTGCTGGGATATCAAGGTCAAAGAGAACCCGGGCTACGTGAAGATCGGGGTACCACGGTACGCCGATGAGGAGGGCGACGTTAGTACTGAGGACCTCTTCGACACCGACGAACTCTCGACGCTCGGCACGGAGGCGACCGGACGGCTCATCGTGAAGGTCGAGGGCGAGTCCTACGAGGTCGCCGAAGAGTCGCTGGGAGAGCTGCTCGAGAACCTCGGCGACTCCGGATACGCCCTCCCGAGCTTCGTCGGCGACGACGGTGTCGGGACGCTCAGCTTCGGATGGCCACCGTTCCCGTGGCCGCCACATGAGCCCAAGCCCGAAGAAACAGAGTACTGCCACCAGTTCAAGGACGGCAAAGACCACTCAAAGACGGTCACGGTCTGCATCGAGATCGAGATCCCGACAGACGTCGGCAACGAGATCCAAGGCGCAACCCTCGACTGGGACTTCCTCGTCTACGCCGAACAGTGCCGCCACAACGACGTTGACGACTTCGAAGACGCGGAGCTCCCGGAGATTTCGTCGTAGGTACAAGAGGCGTCGAAGCCACGGCACCTCCCGCCCTCGGCTGTTGACGATTTGCGACTGCCATTACAATTCAGAGGAACACAATCGCGACGGTGCCGGTGAAACGTGCGGTAGCGATCACGGTTTACGTTTTCGGGACGGTCCTACGTGAGCCCGGAGACAACGGTATGACCGTCCTGTCGATCCCAGGGAGGCGGTACAGAGTTCATACATACGTCCTCGTTCGTGGCACTCGCTTACGTGACCGCGGACACCGACCGGCGGAACGATTCACGGAGCGAAACCAATGACAATAGGAACGATTGATTTCCGGAGCGACTCTCGCTGTCCGGGGACTGACCGTGGGACGGAACCGGTACGTCCTGGTGGACGGTCGACAGACGGTCGATCAGCCGAGGTGGGGGCATGAGAGACGACGCGAACGGACCGCTCTCGCGACGGCAGATCCTTGCTAGTATCAGCGGCATCGGCGTCCTCGGCGCAATCGGCGGTGCTGGAACGCACGCGGTGTTGAACGACGCCGAACGACGAACAGAGGGACGGATCCGGGCGGGAGAACTCGCCCTTGCTATCGACTGTCCGGGTCCGGGCTGTGTAACCGTCGGTAACAGCGTCGCTTTTTCAGTTGAGAACCTCGAGCCAGGCACCTCAGGAACCGAAACGCTCGAGATCACCGTCGAAGGGAACGCGGCCCGGCTCTGGATGCGGACGGACTGTCCACCGGAGGCCGACCTGCTCGGCGCAGTTCTGGAGGTGACGCTTCGGTACGATCCGTCCTGTGGTTCCAGTGGGGACACGCTCTTCGACGGCACGCTGAACGACCTCCGACTGGCGTTCGCCGACGGCCTGCGGCTCGACGACGACTGTATCGACGGCGACGAGACGGTGTGTCTGACCCTCGAGTGGTCGCTGCCCGCCGACGGGAGCGACGGACTCGCCGGCCTCTCGAGCGACCTCCACCTCGAGTTTTTCGCCCAGCAGTGTCGCCACGTCTCGGAGGCCGACGTCGAGAACCCCTTCGCCGACGCCGCGGACTGTCCTGATCCCGAGCCAGCGTGTCCGGACTGCGAGGAACTGGGGAAGGCCGATATCGATCCGGACTCGGTCTCTCCCGGAGATCGGTTCCCGATCGAAGCCGAGGGCGACTACGAGCTCGAGGCGTTGACCGTGACGAACAAGCCCGACGGCGACACGGTCTGTGCGAATTTCAGACTCCTGCTGGACGGTAGCGAGGACGCCGCGCCGCGAATCTGTAAGGTCGTCGTCCGTGGCGGGCCACCGGACAACGGACCCCCAGGCCGCAATCCGCCGGGTGATAATGGGCCCGCCAGCAACCCTAACGAAATCGAGATTCACCCCCCGTCGACGCGAACCGGGGAGGTCTGCACGGAGACGACCGAGGCGGGCAGCAGCGGAAATGAGATCTGGCCCGCGATTAGCAACGTGACCGTCTATATCTGCCCCTAACTCTCGAGCCATGACATTCAGTACTCAACAGCCGATCCGACCGTCCCGATTCCGCACCGATCACGAAGACACCCTCGGGGACGAACGCTGTCCTCTCGAGATCCCCGACGGGGGTCGGAAGCGATGAGCGACGCCCGTCCAGTCGAGCCTGGGTCGGAGCAGATCGACCCGTCCTCGCAGACGTCGTCGAAACCGCTCTGGAAACGCGGACTGCACCTCCTCGCCGCGCTGGTCCTGCTCGCGGTCGTCGCGGTGTTCGTGATCTACGCCGTGCCGGCGGTGATCGGCGCGGACCATAGCTTCGTCGTGATGACCGGGAGCATGGCGCCGGAGATCGAACCCGGCGACGCGGTCGTCGTCGGCGAGCAGGATCCCGCGACGATCGAGACCGGCGACGTCATCACCTTCTACAGGGGCGACGCCGAGGCACCGGTCACCCACCGCGTGATCGGCGTCGAGCAGACCTCGGACGGCTACCTCTACGAGACCCAGGGCGACGCGAACGACGAGCCCGACGCGAACCCGGTCCCCCACGAGAACGTGCTGGGGACCGTCGTGTTGACGATCCCCGCTATCGGCCACGTCATCGAGTTCGCCAACACGACCGAGGGGTTCCTGGCGCTCGTCGTGCTTCCGTTCGGCCTCCTCGCGCTGAACGAAGTCTGGTCGTTCGCGAAGGGGTCTCGAGACGAGAGCGCGGCGACGGAATCCGGCGACGGTGACGGCGCGCTCGAGGACGGCCAAGATCCCGAACAGACAGCGGCATCCGAGGATACGCTCGTCGTCACCGACCGAATTCTGGTGCGTGCGGTCGGCGTCCTCGCCGTGTTGGCGCCGGTAAGCGGGCTTCTGGCCTACCTGTTCCCGATGGTCGTGACCGTCTCGGTCGCTATCGCGACGGCGATCTGTCTCGTGCTGGTCGCGGTCCTGTGGCTGTCGTCCCGAGGGGACGACCCGTCCGAGGAGCTCGAGGACGCGACGGAGACAACCTCCGACGAGCTCGAGGAGCCGGACCCCGAGGTGGACCGATGACCGCTCGAAGCCGCCCCGTCCTCGCGCTGCTGGCGGCGCTGGTCGTCGTCCTCGCGTTCGCGGGCGGCTACGGGACGATCGCGCTGCTCTCGGCGTCCGGGGACGCAACTGGAACGTTCGAAACCGACTCGGAGTTCGGCGATGGGGTTTCGGTGGTCGACACCGACCTGCCGAGCGAGCTTCCTGCGGAGAACGAAACCGACGGCAACGAGACCGAAGCGAACGAGACGATCACGACGAACGGGGATGACGAGGACCTCGAGCCGGCCGACGACGAGGAAGAAACTCCCGGCGCTGAGGATAGCGAACTCGAGGCGAACGAATCCGGCGAGACGAACGAGTCGGATGACCTCCCCGAGGCGAATGAAACCGAGGACGGCGTCGAGCGATCGGAGTCCGACGACGCACCCGAAGAAGGTGTCGTCGACGGAGCGATGGAGAACGACACCGATCCAGGGACGGATGACGGCGAGGCCGACTCGAGCGAGTCGAACTCGACGGACGACGAGACCGAGACCAACGAGATCGCCTCGAGCGGGAACGAGAGCGAACCGAACGAGTCGACACCGGCCAGCGTCCAGTCACTCGAGACGGCCGCCACCGGAGATTCCGAGCCAGACGAATCCAACAATTCGGAGAACTCGAGCCAGACCTCGACTCAGGTCGAGGACTCCGCCGAGCACAACGAAAGCGACGACGCAGACGACGAAGCGTTGACGGAGGACGATGAGCCAGCAGTAGGGAACGACTCCGACGACGGTGACCACACACTGAACGAATCTGTAGAGGAGACCGAAACGGACGAGTCCGAGGCGAACAAGTCGGACGACGACGCCAAAAGCACCTCCACCAAAACGTGAGATGGCGACGCCGGACTCGAGCACCCCGCTGACAACGAACCGGACCTAAACCTCGAAGGGAGCAACGAGAGCGTCACCGTCTCGATCATCGGGAACACGGCGGACTCGCCGCTCGAGTTGCGAACCGACCAGCTACTGGAGAAACCCGGGGCAGATTCGGTTGAGGATCTGTCAAATGTGACTGTCGACAGCGAAGAGTTCGAGGTACGCGAGATCGTCGATGATGAAGGGAGAAGTGGGTTCGGCTCGAGGTGGCAGAGGGGTCGGTGATCGTCGAAGTCGTGGATACGGGCCTCGATCGAGCCTGCACACTCCTCGATTGCTTCTTTCCGAGCAGAGGAGGATGAGCGTGATTCTGAACATAAGGAGGCGTCCGACCGACACTCTCCGTTGTTCCGAGCGGATGCTGGTGAGTGTGACTTCCGTCCTCGCCGTACTGACACCGTTGAGCGCGTTCCTTTCCTACTTACTCTGGATTAGCCGACTCACGTTGGTCGCCACCGAGATAACGGTATATTTCGTTCTGGTTATTAGTCTGCGAGTGCCCTTGCGAGCGGTGACGGTGCGACCGCTGATTTCAAGGCGGCTGATGTCGAGTTCGGCAGGCATGAAGAGTCGATTTGTAAGGTCGAGTACTGATCTTACAAATCTGGCCTGTTCTTACGCTGCTAGCGACACCGAAAACAAGCGTGAATGTATTATAAACTATTCAATTTCTGGTGCATTGCCATGAGAACTGGGGCCCTCGTCAGGGTGTGAATCCGAATCATCAGAAACACCATATATAGTAAACTCACCGCTTTCACTGGTTCCCGGATCTGGCGTACTGCCATCGTACCCTCCAATTAGTAGAGAGACACCTACTGATTTTCCAGAATCTAGTATCACGCCTTCCGCAGTCATAGATGCATTAGGGTCATCGTGCCCAGTATATGCCTCAATATTCCAATGACCCGAGAGGCCATCAAAATCAACCCATACACGGACTTCGCGAGACCCTTGGTTAACTATTGTAAAGGCATCAGTGAATTCAGTCGAGGCATCAGCGTTCAGGTCATCAATATCGAGTTCAAGTCTACCATCATCGTAGCTAGCGATATCGCTTTCACCTGTTTCAAGACCCAAATAAGCATTTCCATCATTTCTAACTCGAAGATCCAGATTTCGTTCCGCTTCGACTGCTGAAAACGCACCTGAACCAACAAGTGCACTTGCTCCGATTGCTGTACTCCCCGCACCGATCAGGAATTTACGTCGTTCCATGGTAACACCAGTTGTTGCGCGCTCGAGCTACCGACCAACCGTCACCCGCCAACGTGGCCGTCGTCTTCGAGCGCATGCAATTCGGCCATCGATAGCACACCCCTTTTGTATACACTGGCAGGAGGGACGACACTCCGACGCTGCAGTTCAGTACCGTCTGCGTGACGTTGCTCGGCGAACGAGTACGGGCTTCCAGTGGGACCTGCAAGCGGAACATGCCGCAGCGAACGGGAGTACGTGAACCGTGAAACGATGGCTCAGGCTGAGTCTGTCGACGTCGAATGACAGTTGTTCTCAGTGAAAGCGTCGAATCCGGTCCTCGAGTCGGTCACCAACTACCCGATATGAGGACATCGACGACAGCTCGGCTTCGAGCACGTTCTGCGGCTCGAGTGACCGACAAAAGAACGAAAACACGTCACCGTTCCACAGTTCGTCCGAATCGACTCGAGAAACCCGAAAATCGCTACTAATCGGCGTCGTCGCTGTCGTCCTCGAGCTCCGCTTCACCAGACCCGTCACCGATGACCGTCGGCTCCTCGGCTTCCTGCGGGTCGACCTCGAGAACCGGATCTCGATCGTCCTCGAGCCCCTCGGGCGCGTACACGTACACCGCCTCCCCGTCGACGACGTAGTACCGCCCGTCGCGCTCGTCCTCGAGCACGCGCCGATCGCAGTCGACGGCGACGTCCACGAGGTCCTCGAGGGTCTCGATCTCGATCCGCGAGCGCTCGCGGATCTCCGCCGGAAGCCGTCCCCGAGAGATCCAGTCGTCGAACGCCTCGCGCTCGTAGCGGGCGTCGATGCGCTCGAGTTCGGCCGCCGAGGGCGCGAGCGTTCCCTTCCGCCGAGCGGTGCCGAGGACGCCGAGAGCCGCGACCGACCCGACCCCGAGCAGGGCGAGAACAACAGAACTGAGCCCGCCGGAGCTCCCCGCGACCGCGACCTCCTCGGTTCGCTCCTCGGTGCGTTCCTCGGCCGCGGGCGCCTCGACCACGTAGGTCGCGTCGTCGGGTTCGATGACCAGCTCGTAGCTGTCGACGCGATCGATCGACTCGCCGTCGATCGTCCCCTCGAGGGCCACCCGGACCTCGACGACCGTCTCGAGGTCGCCCGCGGATTCGTTGAGGTCCTCCTGGATCGCCTCGGCCTCCGCGGCCGTTTCGGGCACGTCGACGGCGAACGACGTCGTGTGCTCCTCGCCGGGCTCGAGGCCCTCGATCTCCTCTTGGGCGATCGTCTCGTTGACCGCCCAGTACTCGACGACCTCCTCTTCCTCGTCGTCGGCCTCGCCGACCGACCGGATCACGCGGTCGGCCTCGACGTCGACCGCGACGTCGCCCTCGGGCGCGTCGTACCCGTAGGTGAAGCTCGCCTCGAGTTCGGGTGCGATCTCGGCGAAGTACATCGAGCGATCCGAGAGCTCGGTGCCGACCGGGAACACCTCGTTTTCCTCCTGGACGGTCGCGCCGTGGTCGAAGCCGCCCGTCGTCGACCACGCTTCGACGGTTCGCTGTTCGAACTCCTCGTCGCTGTCGTCGGCGACTGCACCGTAGGCACCCCACCCCCCGAGGAGGGCGAGCGCGAGCAGGGCGACGACCACCACGACGAACCACTCGTCGAGCGCGGTGCGAAGCCGCACGCGCCGCCGGTCACTGATCACGGTCGATCCCCCCGCCGTTCGAGTCGTTGTATCGAATCATAGCTATCAGTCGTTCACACCGCCCGGGGAGCGCGAGCGAGACCGCGAGCGCGTCCTGATCGTCCCGGTGCCGACCAGCAGGGCCAGCGGCGCGACGATTATCCCCGTCAGCACCGCCGTTACGGAGGCCATCGCCGCCCACGGGTGGATCGCGTGCAGGGTCGCGATCGCCGGCTCCGGCAACACCGCGAAGTAGGTGCGTTCGCTCACCGATCGGAGGTAGTACCCCGTCTCGGGCGGCGCGGTGTAGGCGACGGTCGCCGTTTCGTTCTCGCCGTAGCCGAGGGTCGTCCGCTCGCCGACGGCGACCCCCTCGCTGGCCGGCTCGACGATCGTCACGGTCGGCAGGAGCCCGCCGTTGTACAGCTCGTACTCGTGGCTCTCGGTCTCACCCGCGGGAATCACGTCGGGGCGATCGGAGTCGAACTCCGCGCTGACGATCCCCGTCTCGGTCGTCCCTGACATCGCGACCATCGTCGCCAGCGAGACGACGACCAGCAGCGCGGCCAGTCCGACGACGAGCGTCCGCGCGTCGTACACGTCCGCGCGCGAGCGCTCCCGCGTGCGCTCTCGAGTCGCTCCGCTCCGTCGCTCGAGCGCGAGCGAGGCGCCGAGGACGACCAGGCCGAACGCGAGCAACAGGTACGACAGCCCCTGGGTGCCGAGCACGGCGGTCGTCCCGAGCGTCGACGCCAGCTGTTGCTGACCCGACTCGAGCCCGCTCTCGACGCCCATCACGGCGGACCCGAGGTGGGGGACCGTCACCGGCTCACCGTCGACCTCGAGGGCCGTCGCGACGACCTGACCGTCGGTGACGAGTGGTTCGCCGGAGTCCTGGTCGGGGAACGGGTTCGCGTCCCCCTGGGTGACGTAGCCCTGGTCGGTAACCTCGACGACCCGGTGGGTCGTGAGCCCGCCGCCCTCGATCTCCTGGGCGTCGAAGACGATCACGTCGCCCTCCTCGACGGGGCCGGCGACGGCGGTCGGAACCGCGACGAAGCCGTCGCCGGTCTCGATCGTCGGCTCCATGCTGCCGGTTTCGACGTAGCTGAGCGCGATCGGAACCCCGAGCAGGTGTCCCGCGACGATTGCGAGCAACACGACGGCGACGGCGCCGATCGCGGCGAGCTTTGCGTATCTCCGCGCGTTCCCCTGTTCCTGTGTGCTCATCGTCCCCCCGCACGTCCGGGTTCCCGCCCCCGAGAGATCGGACGTACCCGGAACCGACGACGAGCGGGCGGCCCCTTACTATAGGCACGTTAGATAACGTCTGGCAGTGCCTGTAGGTCGACAAGCCGACCCTGAACCCCCGCTATCGGTCGTCAATACGGTCTTGAACTGTAACGGTAGTATCAAACGAACCGGCAAGCGCTGCCAGAACCCCTCCACTGTGTAACTCGACCGAACAGTGACGAAAGCCCGAAGACACCGCTTTCAGGCCCTATCAATCGAATTCTATTCAAGTGCTGTTCGGGAGCTATCCTCTACGCTCTCAATAATAAATATCGTCGGTAATGATGAGCCAGTGTACCTCACGCTCACCGGGGGGTGGCGCCGAGGGTTACGAAGGGAGGGATCCGAATGAGTGTCAGCAAATTGGACGAGGAGGAGCTCGAAACGGGTGAACTCGATCGAGACGACGTCTTCGAGATGTTGAGCAACCAGCGCCGACGCTGGGTACTGCACTACCTCAAACGGGAGGAGGGGGAGCGAGTCGACCTGCGTACCCTCGTCGACTCGGTGTCCTCGTGGGAGTACGAGACGCCCGCCGACGAGCTTCCCTGGAAGAAACGGAAGCGAGTCTACACCTCGTTGCGACAGTCCCATCTGCCGCGGCTCGACGAGACCGGCGTCATCGAGTACGACCGCAACCGCGGCGAGGTCGCGCTCACCGACGAAGCCCGGAAGCTGCAGCTGTACCTCGAGTACGTCCCCGAGGACGACATCCCGTGGAGCCACTGCTATCTGGGCCTGTCGGGAGTCGGCGCGGTGATTACTGCGCTCGCGTGGGTGCCGGTGTACCCGATCGGCGAGCTCTCGGCCGTCGCGCTGGGCGCCCTGCTCACCGCGATGTTCGGCGTCTCGGCGATCGTCCACACCTACTACCTGCGGCGAAACCGCATCGGCCACGAGGGGCCGCCGAAACGATGAGCGGGCGTATCGGGATCGCTCTGATCGCCGTCGCGATCGCCCTGCTGATCACCGCGAGCGCCGGCACAAGCGTCGTCTCGATGGACCGCTCGATCGCCGTTGAGGTCGTCGACGACGAAGACGCGAACGTCGCCGTCGAGCCAGTCGAGGTGACGAACGAAGGAGAGTCGGCAAACGAGAGCGATACCGCTGCCGACGCGACGACACAGGCGGACGACGAGGAGGAACTGCTGACTGTCACCAATCGATTCGCTGATTCGATCGAGGTGACGGCGTTCGAGGCGCCGTCCGGCGTCGAGATCGAGGCCGAGGGGACCGAGATCGAACCCGGCGAGTCCACCAGCCTCGAGGGAACGGTCGACTGCGACGAGCTCGAGTCGGAGCCGGAGGCGACCGTTGAACTCGACGGGAGCGGCGTCACGATCTCCCAGACCGTCGATCTCGAGGTGGGCTGCTCGGACGCGTCGGTCTGACGGGAAATCGGAATGTTAAGGGCGCCGCTCCACTACCGGGTTGACGTACAATGACTTGGATCCGCGCGCTCGCGGCCGCCGGGCTCTCCGTGCTCCTCCCCGGTGCGGGCCACGTGTTCATCCGCGACTGGATTCGTGGCCTCGCCTTCGGCGGTATCTTCGTGGCGTCGCTGGCGATCTTGTTTCCCACCGATCAGATCGCGGCCGCCGACTCGCTCTCGGGAGCGGTGAGCGTCATCACCACCGAGACCGACACGATAAGCCAGTTCGTCATCTCGTTTATCATCCTCTTCGCCGCGATCGACGCGACGTTTCGGTCGATGGGATTCCCGCCGGGATCGAACAACGGCGCCGACCAGGACGGGCCGAGCTGTCCCCACTGCGGCAAACCCCTCGACGAGGACCTCACGTTCTGTCACTGGTGTACGACGCGCCTCGAGCCGGCCAACCCCGACGACGACGAACCGACGAACTGACGGCGGCTATTTTTCGATGATGCTCTCCTCGACGGCCTCGCCGAAGTGGCGAGCCGTGTCCTCGTAGTACAACAGGAGTTCGTCCCCGGTCTCGAGGTCGGTCACCGCCTTCCGACCCCCGCTCGTGGGAACCTTGATCGTCTCGGCGTTCTGGAGCAGGGTCTCGACGCGGTCGCCGTCGGCCGTCTCGAGGGCGACCCGGAACATCGGCCGCTTCTCGATCTTGACGCGGCCGACGATCGCCTCGCGGGTGTTGCCGTCGGTGTCGACGACCTGGACCTCGTCGCCGCTCTGGAGCTCCGAGAGATACTTCGTGCCGCCGTCGGGGGTGCGGACGTAGGCGTGGACCGCGCCCGCGTTGACCCGGAACGGACGGGAGGCGACGTACGGCGACTCGGCGGTCTCGGCGTGGACGAAGACGAGCCCGCGGGCCATCGAGCCGACGAGCATCCCCTCGTCGTGCTCGAGCAGGGAGCCCGTATCGACGCAGACCCGGTCGGCGCTGCCGATCTGTTCGACGTCGAGTACCTCGGCGTACTCGAGGTCGAGGGTCTCGCGCTCGGCGGCGTCCCGGACCTCGACGGTGCGACGGATTTCGTCGGGATCGTCGGAGTCGAGGAGGACGGCATCGGCACCGATCTCGAGCGTCTCGAAGGCGGTTCTGGCCTCCTCGGCGCTGGTGACGCCCGCAACGAGTTCCGTTTCGTCGCCGATCCGCGCGATCAGGTTCTCGAGCGGGATGATCGTCCAGTCCTCGCCGACGACGATCGTGTGGTCGGCTTCCTCGGCGGCCGACTCGGCGAAGGCCTCGTACTCCTTCGCGAGGATACGGACGTAGGCACCCCGGTCGAGCTCGCCCTCGCGGCGCAGCGTCGAGAGGTCGGCCGAACCCGACAGATCGCCAGGAAGATCGATTGTCCCGTCGCCCTCGCCGTGCTTGCCGACGACGACGGCGTCGGGCTCGGCGGTCGACGCCGGCTCCGACTCCGCCTCGGCGTCGACGACGTCGACGTCGTCGACCAGGGTGACGTCCCCGTCGGTTCGAAACGCCGCGACGTTGATCTCGCCGAGTTCGCGGACGCGTCCGACGTCGTCCTCGTCGACCAGTACCCAGTCGGCGCCCGCCTCGAGCGCGGTCGTGATCCGTGCGCGGCGGGCGTTCCAGTCGCCGACGGCGTCGTCGGCTTTGACCCAGACAGCTCTCGTCATAGCTCGAGTCTCGAAGGGGAACGGCTTGAACGTGGCGGATCCGACAGCAGTCGTGGGAACCGAACGGTCGGGCCGACGACCCCAAAAGTGTGCCGGGTTTCCACCTGTCGCGGGTCGAAACGTTCAGAACGCTCGCCATCGTACCGGAGATCAGATGGCTGTCTACGACGCGATCTGTTTCGATCTCGACAGCACCCTTTGCGAGCCCACGCAGGACCCCGCCGCGGTGCTCGAGCGGGCCTTCGAGGGCGTCGACCGCGACCCGTTCTGTACCCCTACCGATCTCCGTGCGGCCGTCCCCGCCTTGCCGACGGTCGGGACTGCCGAGGAGTTCTACGCCGAACTGTTCGCCGAAGTCGCCGACCGGGCCGACGCCGACCCCGAACTCGCGCCCGATCTCGCACGACAGTACCTCGAGGTACAGGACCCGAGCGCCGTCCGGTTTCGTCCCGGCGCCGAGACCGCCCTCGAGTACGCCCGCGAGCGCGGTCGGGTCGGGCTGATCACCAACGGCGGCCGGAGGACCCAGATTCAAAAGCTGCGGGCGCTCGGCATCGAGGACGCCTTCGACGTCCGCGTCTACACGGATCCCAACGCCGGCGTCCTCCCGAAACCTGACGCCGCGCCGTTCGAACGGGCGCTGGGCGCCCTCGAGGCGAGTCCGGAGCGAGCGATCCACGTCGGCGACTCCCTGCGGGCCGACGTGGCGGGCGCCAACGCGATGGGGCTGGATTCGGCGTGGATCGACGTCGGCCGCGACGACGTCGCCCGCGAGCACGAGCCGACGTACGAACTCGACTCCCTCGAGGAATTCGCGTCGATCGTTTAGCTCTCGGGCAACAGATCGGTGTGGACGACCGCCCGGTACCGGCTGTCGGTCGCCTCGTCCAGTCGTGCGAGCAGAGCGGCGACCGCGGGCAGCGACTCCGGCAGCTCGAACTCGCCGCTGCCGTCGTCGCGTTGCTTGCAGCGCTTGACGAACGAGCGGATCGCCTCGAACTCCCCCTGCTGGACGTAGACGACGCCGAGCCTATCGTCCCCGTCGGGCACCTGCCCGCGCCAGGTCTCGAGGACGGTTTCGACCGTCGAGCGAGCGGCCTCCTCCCTGGCGGCGATGTCGGTCGCGTCGGGTCCCTGCCCGTCGAACAGCTCGTCGAAGGTGTCCTGGAGCTCGTCGGCGTTTTCGGCCAGCGACGGCGCCGACTCGTCGGCCGCCAGCAGCTCCGCGAGCGCCTCGAGCTCGATCCGGCGGACGGCGACGGGGTAGACGAACTCGTGGCTCTCCTCGGGCAGCTTGTAGGAGTGGCCATCGATTCCCTGCTGGCCCTCCCCCGACCGCCCGAGCATCAGATCGAGTATTCCCATGGCTGGACCTGTACTCGGTTTCCGGATAAGTGTTCCGCGCTCCGCTCACCAGTCCTCCCCGAGCGCGGCCTTCGCGCCCCCGTACCCGCTCGCGGCGTTCCAGGTTCGGCCGCTGTCGACGTGCTCGACCTCGAGGGCGCCCCCGCAGTCGCCACACCGATACCGGCCCGGCGTCCGAACGGGCTCGGACGCCCGGTGGCGCGTCGCTCGCCAGTCGCAGTCGTCCCCCCGACAGCGGAGCACGTACCGCGGCTCGGCAAAGGAGCGACAGCGACGCGGCGCCTCGAGCCGGGCTGCAAGCTCCTGAAACCGCTCGCCGTGGCCCGACTCGCCGAAGCGCTGGAACTCCCAGGCGTGGACGAGTTCGTGGCGGACGACCGCCGCGAACTCGGCCCACTCGTAGCGCTCGTAGGCCCGGCGGGCGAGGACGATCGTCGCCACCTCGCGATCGGCGTCCCACCGACACAGCCCCGCGCGGCGACGCGCCCGTCCCGACACCGCCCACTCGATCGCGTCGAGGTCGAGTTCGAGGCCGTGTTCGTCGACCACCTCGCGGGCGTGGATCCGCGCGCGGGCGAGGATCTCGTCGTCGATCGTGAGCGCCTCGTCGGTCACGGCTCGACGGACGGCCCCCCGTTCCGAAACGGTTTCGACCGACCCTTCGGCACGCCTTTTTCCGCGCGCGCCGACCGTCGACCATGAGCGACCCCCCGCTTCCGGAACCACGACGCCCCGACCCGAACGATCCGGTTCGTCCCGCCGTGCTCGTGCTCGTCGCGGTCGCCGAACCGCCCCTGGACGAGCGCCGGCCCTGGCTCGAGCGGGCCGACCTCGTCGACGCGCTGACCGTCCCGGGCGCCGACACGCCGGTCTACCTCACCGACGACGGCGTCGCGGTCACGACGACCGGAATCGGCAAGAGCGACGCCGCGACGACGACGACGGCACTGCTAACCGCTCCCGGATTGGACCTCGAGTCGGCGTACGTCCTCTCGGCGGGGATCGCGGGCGGCCCGCCGTCTCGAGCCGCACTGGGCTCGGTCGTCCTCGCGGATGCGGTCGTCGACTGGGACCGCAAACACCGGTGGGATCGGGGCGAGGCAGACGACCAGCGAACGGACGACCCTGCCGAGTCGATCGACACCCTCGCCTACCGTCCTCGGGACTACGTGCACCGACTCGAGGATCGGCTCCTCGAGCCGGCGCTCGACGCAGCAGCGCAGATCGATCTCGGGGCCGATCCCGAGGTCCGGGCCTACCAGGATCGGTACCCGACCGCACCCGACGACGGGCCGACCGTCGAGGTTGGAACGACCGTCTGCGGCGACGAGTTCTGGCACGGCCCGCGCTACGCCAGGGAGGTGGACTGGCTCTGCGAACGGTACGGGGTCGCCCCCTACGCGACGACCCAGATGGAAGACGCCGCGACGGCGACCGCCCTCGAGCGGTTCGGCCTGCTCGAGCGCTACCTGAGCGTACGCGCAGTCTCGAACTACGACCGTCCGGCGCCCGGCGAGACCGTCGAAGAGAGCTTCGACGGCACCGCGGCGAGCCTCGCGCTGGCGATCGACAACGCCGAGCGCGTCGGCTCGGCGATCGTCGAGGAACTGCTCAAGTCGGATCCGGTCGACATCCGGGGGTGAGCGAGCGCAGTTCGGCCGAAAAGCGGAGACGGCGTCTCAGGCGCCGCGCGGTTCACTCGCCGGCGGCGCCACGTCGTCCTCGAGCCGGCGTCCGCTGTAGGCGACGGCGGCCATCGAGACCCCCGTCGTGAGGAGACTGATCCCGACGAGCAGCCCGATCACCCAGGCTGCAGTCGCGGGGAAACCAGCCCACAGAAGCCCTGCGAGAACGAGCGAGAGGACGCCGCTGGCGGCGATCCAGGCCCGTCCCGGTTCGCCCGCCATCCGAAGACTCACGCCCAGTTCGGCGAGGCCGTCGACGAGCAGGTACGCGACGACCAGCATCGTCAGACTGAGCAGGCCCAGGATCGGATTGACGAGCAGCAGCAACCCAGCACCGATCGACACCGCTGCGAGTGCGAGCTGCCACAGCGATCCCCGCCAGCCGC
Source organism: Natronococcus roseus (assembly GCF_043677095.1). NCBI lineage: Archaea > Methanobacteriati > Methanobacteriota > Halobacteria > Halobacteriales > Natrialbaceae > Natronococcus > Natronococcus roseus. The sequence continues at coordinate 330,474 of NZ_JBHLJR010000004.1, read as the reverse complement.
GCGCGGTGAACGCGTGTCCGGCGTGGACGATTCCGCCGACGACCAGCAGGGCGCCGACGACGAACGTGATCGCGAGTCCCGTCGCGAACGGCAGGAGTATCGCGAGCAGGCCGAGCAGCGCGACGACGCCGCCCGCGATCGCGAGCGTCCGCCAGCCCTTCTGTAACGAGTAGGTTCCGGGTTCGGTAGTTGGTGTGCTCATGAAACGCTCCGAACGAACGGACGCGTCGCACGGAGATAGCGGTTATCTGCGCGCTGACAGTAACTCCGAAAAACGGACCAGTCCGTACGTGAGAGGGCCGAACGCGAACGAAACGGACGAGCGCGCTACCGATCAGACCTCGAGTGCCAGTCCAGACCTGGTCAGCGCCTCGTCGACGGAGAGGTCGTCGTGGACGATCCCGCCGACGGCCGTCGCGATCGCCTCGGGGTCCTCGTGCTGGAAGATCGAACGCCCCATCGAGATGCCGGCGCCGCCGGCGTCGGTCGCGCCCCGGACCATCTCGAGGGTCTCGCGGTCGGTGCCCCGCGAGCCGCCGGCGATGACGACGGGAAGTCGGGTCGACTCGATGACGTGCTGGAAGCTGTCGGCGTCGCCGCTGTAGCCCGTCTTCACGAGGTCGGCGCCGACCTCCTCGGCGAGGCGGACGGCGTGGCCGAGCGACTCGGGGTCTTCGGAGTCGACCCCCGGGCCGCGGGCGTAGGCCATCGCGAGGACGGGGATGCCGTACCGGTCGGCCTCCGCGGTGATCTCCGCGAGCTGGCTGGTCTGGTCGGGCTCGTAGTTCGAGCCGACGTTAATGTGGAAGGAGACGGCGTCGGCGCCGACCCGGATCGCCTCCTCGACGGTGCCGGTCAGCCGTTTGTCCTGCTCGTCGGGGCCGATCGTCGTCGACCCGTTGAGGTGGACGATGTACCCCTTGCCGTTCTTGTTGTCGTGGACGCGGGGGGCGATCCCCTTCTGTGTGAGGACGGCGTCCGCGCCGCCACGCGTCACGCCGTCGATGGTCGATTCGATGTCCTTCAGTCCCTGGACGGCGCCCATCGTGATGCCGTGGTCCATCGGGACGATTACGTACGATCCGTCTGTACCGATCCGCTCGAGTCGTGCCTCGGTGCCTGTGGTCATTGCGAGTGTCTAGCAATCAGGTGGTTATGGCTGTTCTGGTTCCGGTACATCTACCCCGCCGCCCCGGAGGGCGCCGCGTTTGAGCTCCTCGGCTTTGGCCTCGAGGGCGTCGGCCGCGGGGGCGTCGCCCTCGCCGTGTTCGGCAATAATGTCGACGAGCGCGCTGCCGACGATGACGCCGTCGGCGCCGGCCTCGATTATCTCGGCGGCGTGGTCGCCCTCGCTGACGCCGAAGCCGACCGCCTTCGGAACATCATACTGCTCGAGGCGGGTCAGGCTGTCGTGGGTCGCGTTCGAGACGTCCGCCCGCGCCCCCGTCGTCCCCAGGCGGGCCTGGACGTAGGCGAAGCCAGAGACCTGGGACATGATGGTCTCGAGGCGCTCGCCCTCGGTCGTCGGCGCGACGATGAAGACGAGGTCGAGCCCGTGGTCGTCACAGGCCGATCGCAGCGGGCCGGCCTCCTCCGCGGGCAGGTCGGGGACGATGATTCCGGAGAGCCCGACCTCGGCGGCGCGCTCGACGAACGGGCCGACAGCCGCTTCGGAGCCGTACTGAAGGATCATGTTGTAGTAGGTCATCACCAGCAGCGGCGCCTCCGTCTCGAGGTCGTCGACCAGCTCGAAGAAGCCCTCGGGGGTCGTTCCCGCGTCAAGCGCGCGGTTGATCGCCGCTTGGATCGTCGGCCCCTCGGCGATCGGCTCCGAGAACGGCAGGCCGAGTTCGATCAGATCCGCGCCGCCTCTGTCGAGGGCCTCGACGTACTCCCTGGTGTCCTCGAGAGAGGGATCGCCCGCCGTGATGTAGGTGATCAGAGCCGGGTGGTTCTCGCGGATGACGGCCTCGATCTCGCTCACCGGTCGAACACCTCCACGTCCGGCGCGGCCTCGAGATCGCGCTTCTCGGTTTCCTCGAGGACGGTCTCGAGGTCCTTGTCGCCCCGGCCGGAGACGTTGACGACGACGAGATCGCCGAGTTCCTCGTGGTGCTCTTCTAAGTAGCCAAGCGCGTGACTCGTCTCCAGGGCGGGGATGATCCCCTCGAGGTTCGACAGGCGGTGGAACCCGTTGAGCGCCGCGTCGTCGTCGACGCTGACGGGTGTCACCCGATCGGTCTCGACCAGATACGACAGCTCGGGACCGACGCCGGCGTAGTCGAGCCCCGCGCTGACGCTGTGTGACTCCATGATCTGCCCGTCGCCGCTCTGGAGGAGCTTGGTCATCGCCCCGTGAAGCACGCCGTCGGTGCCCGTCGACAGTGTCGCCGAGTTCGGTGCCAGCGCGTTCGCCTCGTCGATCTCGAGGCTCGAGCCGCCGGCCTCGACCGCGTACAGCTTCACTCCCTCGTCCGGCACGAACTCGTGGAACGTTCCCATCGTGTTCGAGCCGCCGCCGGCACACGCGAGGACGCTGTCGGGGAGTCGTCCCGCCTTCTCTCGAACCTGTTCGCGGGCCTCCCGGCCGATCACCGACTGGAAGTCGCGAACGAGCTTCGGGAACGGGTGCGGGCCGACGATCGAGCCGATCACGTAGTGGGTTCGCTCGACGGTCGTCGCCCAGTCGCGCATCGTCTCGTTGATCGCCTCCTTCAGGGTGCCGGAGCCGGCGGTGACCGGGTTGACCTCCGCGCCGTTCATCCGCATCCGGTAGACGTTGGGCCGCTGGCGGTTGATGTCGGTTCGGCCCATGTAAATCTCACAGGGCATATCGAGGTGGGCCGCGGCCATCGCCGTCGCGGTGCCGTGCTGGCCCGCCCCGGTCTCCGCGATGATCCGCTCCTTGCCCATGTACTTCGCCAGCAGTACCTGCCCCAGCGCGTTGTTGAGCTTGTGGGCCCCGCCGTGGACGAGATCCTCGCGTTTGAGGTAGATCTCGCGGTCGTACCGATCGCTGAGCCGATCCGCGCGCTGGAGCGGGGTCGGTCGCCCGCCGAAGTCGCGCATCCGCTCGCGGAACTCGTCCATAAAGCCGTCCTCGTTCTCGAGAACGTAGCGCTCGTAGGCGTCCTCGAGCTCCTGGACGGCGGGCATCAGCGCCTCGGGGACGTACTGGCCGCCGTACTCGCCGAACGTTGCCTCGCTGTCTCGGTCTCGGTTTCGCTCCGGTTTACTCATTGGGTGTCTCCTGTGTCGCGTCCACGAGCCGTCGCGTGTTTTCGGTCACGTCGCCCGCGCCGTCGTGGTCCATGATCGCGCTGCCGACGAGCAGGGCGTCGGCGCCCGCCTCGCGCATCCGTCGGACGTCCTCGGGGGTCGAGACGCCGCTCTCGGCGATCAGCGTCACGTCGTCCGGAACGTGGGGACTGAGGGATTCAAACGTTCCGAGATCGACCTCGAGTTTCGCCAGATCCCGGTTGTTCACACCGACGATCTCGGCGCCCGCCTCGAGGGCGTCCTCGAGCTCTCCGCGGTCGTGGACCTCCACGAGGGGCTGAAAGCCGCGATCGCGGGCGGCCTCGACCAACCCCTCGAGGTCCGCTACGAACCGCGCGATGAGCAGGAGGAGGTCGGCCTCGACGACGTCCATCCCGCGCTCCTCGAGCACGAAGTCCTTCCGGAGGACGGGGACGTCAACGGCCGCCCGCACTCGCTCGAGGGCCTCGGCCGACCCCCCGAAGTGGTCGGGTTCGGTCAGCACCGAGATCGCCGCCGCGCCGCCCGCGACCATCGCCTCGGCCAGTTCGACGGGATCGTCCCCTCGGGTGCCGTCGGCGGTCGGACTCGTCGGTTTCACTTCGGCGATGATCGGCACCCGTCCGTCGGCCGCCGCTCGAGCCAGCGCGTCGGGAAGCGACCGCGCGTCGACCGAGAGCCGGTCTCGATCGGCGTTCGATCGCTCCCCGGCGGACTCGAGGATCGACCGTACTTCGGGTGCGAGCTCCGTCGGAGAGTTCATTATTGTACATCGACGTACTGTTATGTACATAAGGCTTGCGTCCGCGGCGCCCGAACGACCGGCGAATATTCAAGTCCGTCGCTCGTATCGCCGTGCATGGAGGATGTCACCGACGCCGGGATCTACGCGCGGGAGTCGTCGTACCTCGATCGATACGTGCAGGTCGGCGTCGCGGGTGGACGGGTGCTGCGGGTCACGTTCCCCGAGACGCCCGAGGACGACGCTGAAACCGACCACGACGTCCTCGAGCGGATCTTCGAGTACCTCGACGGACTCGAGGAGGTCGCGTTCGACGACGTCCAGGTCGCGCTGACGATGCCGACCGACCAGCGGGCGGTGCTGGAGGGTGTTCGGGAGATACCCTACGGCGATCAGGTCGATGTCCGCACGCTGGCGCGGATGACTCCGGAACTCGACCACGAAGAGAACGAGGATCTCAACCTGGTTCGGACGGCCCTCGATAACAACCCCGCACCGATCCTGATCCCGGACCACCGGGTTCGCGACGGCCCCAGCGCCGCGCCCCCGGCGATCGAACAGAAGCTGCGTTCGCTCGAGGGATTGTAGCAGCAGTCGGTACTAGGTATTTTTATCAGCACTAGGAACTCGGATCGGCTGAATCGTTACGTAGACGTGCGAACGGAACACTACAATTCTTGTCAAAGAGATAGTTTTGAAGCACAAAGAATTTACATCTAATACAAATCAATTCTTATATGAACGGGATACACCTCAGTCTCGTTGGGCTACACCTCTCGATAGTAGGTGGGTTTTGGATAGTTAGTACGAACTTCACCACTGCTGCTGTTACAAATATTCACTATATATTACTCTGGGGTGGACTGGTACTCACGCTCGTAAGTCTATTTCTCCCTTCCCAGACGAGAGTTGATAAATAATTCAGGACTGTATTCGTGCGCTTCTCTTGATGAAAGTCAACATCCCCAATTTACAGCGGTACCTACTTGGCCTATACGTAGCGGCTGTCGGTCTCGAGTACAGTTGTGTTATAAATGAACAGGCGTTACGTAGAGATGCACACGTACCTTTTTGCTGCGGGTCCTCGCTCCCTGCGGTCGCTCGAACCGCTTGCAAAAATCTACGCTAAAAAGGCCGCTCGCTCCCGCTGGTCGCTCGCGGGTGCTGCGCTTGTGGCGCGACCGCAGCGGTATCGCCTTCGCCTGTCTGTAACGAGATTCTCACAAGATGTCTCGTGAAAATTCGCACTCCCAGGACGCCGGTTTCTAGCTGTTCCAGGCCGCGTAGATGTAGAGCCCGATGCCGGCGTAGACCAGCAGCGTACTCGCCAGATCGATGATTACCAGTCCGCTCACCAGGTGGGCGAACTGGAGAACCCCGCCCGCGATCAGACAGACCGCGGCACCCGTGACGACCGAGGTCGGATCGTCGGCCTCTCGGTAGAGGATCGCGCCGATCCCGACCGCGATCACCCCGAAGGCGAACTCCGTCACGAGCATCGCCATCGCGTCCTCGGCCAGCGTCGCGTACGCGAACAGGGCGAAGTAAAACAGGATTCCGTAGACGATCAGCCGCCGCATCGACGCCGAGAGTTCGATCGTATCGCTCATACGCGACTCGAGCGTCCCGTCCCCCTTAGCTTTCGAGGGTTCGAGCCCACTCGAGGTCGATCCCCTCGTGGACGACGAACTCGAAGGCGTTGATCAGGTAGTGGGCGACGACGACCACGAGGAAACTCCCTGTCACGATAAAGACCGCCGCCAGCACGAACCCGAGCAGCCCGGTGACGACGACGCCGACGTCGCCCTGCATCCCGTGGCCGAGCGCGAACGCGAGCGAGGACGCCACCGCGAGCAACCACGGCGAAATTCCGAAGCCGACCGAGAGCGCGCCGATCAGCGCCGCCCGGAACAGTAACTCTTCGAAGACGGCGATCAGCGGCAACACGCCCCCGAGCAACACGGCCCATCCTCGAGCCGAGTCGGGCGCCAGCAGCTCCCGGAGCTGTTCGTCGTGGTCGAAACCCAGCCGGGTCGCGAGCGCGGCGCCGAGTTCGTTGGCGACGTAGAGGACGACCCCGACCGCGGTGCCGACGACTAGCCCGGTCTCGAGGTACCCCCTGGAAAATTCGATCCCCAGCGCGTCGGCCGGGACGCCCGTGTAGACGGTCGCCCCCAGCAGAATCAGCGCGAACAGCCCCTGCGAGGCCGCGACGTTCGCGAGCATCATCCCCGTCGTCAGCGAGTCGGGGTCGACGCCGTCCCGACGATCTCGAGGGGACGGCTCGGCCGTCTCCGGCTCGGGATCACGGACGGTCTCAGTCGCGGACACGTCGTCGGGAGCCGCCGACGCCGAACTCGAGCGGGAAGCGTCCACCTCGTCCTCGGCCCCGACTGGCGTTCCGTGGAACTCCTCCTGATCGTCTTCGAGCGGCGACGCTTCGGCGTCGGGGGTGTGATCGGCACCGTCCACAGCGTCGTCGGAGCGTCCCTCGAGATCGATTTCGTCGAACGCCGACTGCGTGAGGTGTGAAAGAACCAGCAACACGAGGAGGACGACGCCGGTGATCGCCGCGAACGCCGTCCACTGAGTCATCTACTGCAGACTCGGGTTCGAACCGCTGGCCGAGCCGACGGCCTGCTGGTCGAACGCCGATCCGGTGATCGACTTGAGTCGATCGACCAGCGAGTCCTTCTTCGGTTCGCCCATCAGGGCGACGTCGAGGACCTCGCTGATGTTCGAACAGGGGATGATCTCGATCATCTCGTCGTACTCGTCTTCGATCATCACGTCCTGTTCGTTGGCCTTCGGGATGATGACCTTCGTACAGCCGGCCTTGGCGGCGGCCTCGATCTTGTGGGTCACCCCGCCGACCGGGAGGACGTCGCCGCGAACCGACAGCGAGCCGGTCATGGCGACCGACTGGTCGATCGGGATATCCTCGAGGGCGCTGATGACGGCCGTCGCGACCGTGATCGACGCCGAATCGCCGTCGACACCCTGCTGGCCGGCCTGGACGAACTGGATGTGAACGTCCTTCTCCGAGAGGTTGACGTCGGAGAACTTCTTGATGATCGCCGAGACGTTCTGGACCGACTCCTCGGCCATCTCCTTGAGCTGCCCCGTGGCGATGACCTGGCCCTGGCCCTGTGCGGGCGCGATCTCGGCCATGACGGGCAGCATGATACCCGAGTCCTCGCCCATGACGGCGAGGCCGTTGACCCGGCCCTCCATCCCGTCGTGGGTAACCTGCAGCTCGTAGTCCTTGCGCCGTTCGATGTAGTCGTCGGCGAGTTGCTGTTCGATCGAGCGCGAGCGGCCCTTGGCCTCGAGGACGTCCTCGCGGGTCGTGAACTCGGCGTCCTCGGCCCGGGCGATGTCGCCGGCGACCCGGACCAGTCCGCCGAGGCTCCGGAACTCGAGAGTGAGATGTTCCTTGCGGCCCGCGCGGCGCTTGGCCTCGAGGATGACCTCCTCGACGGCCTCGCGGGTGAAGTGGGGCAGGCGACCGTCGCGGTCGACCTCCTGGGCGATGAAGCGGGCGTACTTGCGGCGCATCTCGGCGGTATCCTCGATGGTGTCGTCCATGTACACCTCGTACCCGTAGCCCTTGATCCGCGAGCGCAGGGCGGGGTGCATGTTCTCCATCGCGTCGAGGTTCCCCGCAGCGATCATGATGAAGTCACAGGGGACGGGTTCGGTCTGGACCATCGCACCCGAGGAGCGCTCGGACTGGCCCGTGATGGCGAACTCGCCTTCCTGGATCGCCGTCATCAGCTTCTGCTGGGTGCGGACGTCGAGCGTGTTGATCTCGTCGACGAACAGCACGCCCTTGTTGGCCTTGTGGATGCCGCCGGGTTCGACCCGGTCGTGGCTCGGCGTCTCCATCCCACCCGACTGGAACGGGTCGTGGCGGACGTCGCCCAGCAGCGCGCCGGCGTGGGCGCCGGTGGCGTCCTCGAAGGGCGCCTGGCGCTGGTCGCCGTTGTCGACGATCATGTTCGGCACCATCGCGTCCGTGCCGCGGGACGTGTAGCGGAAGATAAACCAGATGATACCCGCCGCGAGGATGCCGAGCAGGATCTGTCCGGAGAGGATCGCGTAGCCGACGACGATCGCGATGATGATCCACATCAGGATCGAACGCATCTGGTTGCGCTTGCGGGCTTCCTCCTTGTGGGCGTCGATGATCTGTTCGCCCTTTCCGGCCGGAACCGTCCTGACCTTCGGCTCGTTGCCGTCGTCTGGGTTGTGGTAGACGAGGACGTCCTGGAGGTCCTCCTGGGGCAGTAGCTGGCTCATCGCCTTGGCCAGCATCGACTTCCCGGTTCCGGGCGAACCGATCATCATCACGTGTCGGCGCTGCTTGGCCGCCTTGATGATGATGTCTCGAGCTTCGTCCTGTCCGATCACCTGGTCGACGAGCCGATCCGGAACCTCGATGTCGTCCGTCGAATCGATCTTGAGTCCGCCGAGCAGGTCGTCCTCGGCGTTCTCCTCGTCGAACTCGACCCCGGGATCGACCTCGACGGTGCTTCCGAGATCCTCGACAGTTTCGATACCCTCGTCGGCGTCGGGTTCCTCGTCGGCGTCGGGCTCCTCCTCGAGCCCGTCGGACGGACGTTGCTCGGACTCGTCGGGCTCCGACTCGCGGCCGGTTTCCTCGATCGGCCTCCCGTCGGACTCGTCGGGCCGGTCGCCGGAGTCCGCCCCCGGCGACCGGTCCCCCTGGCGGTCCGACGACTGCTCCCGCTGGCTCTCGCGGGGAGCGTCGTCAGGTGCGCCTTCGGGGGAGTCATCAACGTTCGTATCGTTACTCATAGAACTCTGTTCAGTACCTGATCCGAAGGGATTGCGACTGATATACTTTCTCCATGCGGAACGCAGCGTCCATGGCCGTAATCGCGGATTACAGCCCCCGGTGGCGGTGATCTGGCCGTCACTGTTTGAGCTCGATCGTCGGCTAGCCGTAAATACCGACTCGGTCCGGCGCCCGCGAGGGAACCCGCCACGCTTAAGCGCAGCCCCGAAACAGTACCCGGCATGAGGGGGTTCTACATCGGCCGTTTCCAGCCGTTTCACAACGGCCACCGCAACATGGTCGAGCAGATCGCCGACGACGTCGACGAACTCGTGTTGGGGATCGGAAGCGCCGACGACTCACACTCGGTGCGGAATCCGTTCACCGCCGGCGAACGGATCATGATGATCACCAAGTCGCTCGTCGACATGGACGTCGTCACCTACGCCGTCCCCATCGAGGACCTGGAACGAAACTCGGTGTGGGTGAGCCACGTCCAGAGCATGAGCCCGGACTTCGACGTCGCCTACTCGAACAACCCGCTGGTCGTCCAGCTGTTTCGCGAGGCCAACTTCGAGGTGCGCCAGTCGCCGATGTTCAACCGCGAGGTCCTCGAGGGAACCGAGGTCCGCGAGCGGATGATCAACGGCGGCGACTGGGAGTCGCTGGTCCCCGAGGCCGTCGCCGAGGTCGTCGACGAGATCGGCGGGATCGAACGGATCCAGATGGTCAGCGGCTCCGATACGAACGGCGACTGATCCCCGGAACCGCTCGGCCGCGGGACAGCTGTGCCCTCGAGCCGCGTTCGTTTTTATCGATCGAGCCGTATCCGCGGCCATGATCACGCTCACGTCGGACTTCGGGACGCCGTACCCCGCGGCGATGAAGGGAGTCCTGCTCGGACGCACCGATGCGAGGCTGGTCGACGTCGGGCACGACTTCCCGCGCCAGGACGTTCGTACCGCGGCGTTCTGGCTCCGGGAGACGCTGCCGTACTTCCCGCCGGCCACGCACCTCGTCGTCGTCGATCCCGGCGTCGGCACCGGCCGCGACGCGATCGCCATCCGAGCAGGGGAGCACGCACTCGTGGGACCTGACAACGGCGTCTTGCTCCCCGTCGCTCGGCGACTCGCCGGCGACGCCGCCCTCGAGAGTTACGTCGTCGACGAGGAAGCGCTCGAGCCGGTCGTCCCCGCGGGCGAGTCACCTCCGGATCCCGGCGAGGGCCCGAGAAGCAACACCTTCCACGGCCGGGACGTCTTCGCCCCGACCGCCGCGGCGGTCCACGACAGCGACGGACTCGACGCCGTCGCGTTTCTGACGCCAAGCGACGGTCCGGTCGACCTCGAGCTTCCAGCGGCAAGCCTTGAGGACGGTCGCGCCGTCGGCGAGGTGCTCGTCGTCGACGACTTCGGGAACGTGATCACGAACGTTCCCGGGGAGTTCCTCGAGGGCCGCGATCGAGTCGTCGCGAACGACGAGCCGGTTCCGGTCGGCGACACGTTCGAGGCCGTCCTCGCGGGCGAGCGACTCGCGACCGTCGGGAGCCACGGCTACGTCGAACTCGACGTCAATCGGGGGCGAGGCGAGACGGCGTTCGAGCTCGCCGTCGGCGATCGGGTCGTCCTCGAGCCCGTCGATTGAGGACGAATCGGGAGTCAGTCGACCGGGTAGGAATCAGCGATCGGCCGGCGGATCGATGACGAGTTCGCCCGAGGCGTGGCAAACGATCGCGCAGCCGGCGAACCGAAACGAGGTCGTTCCGTCCTCGATGCGGTGTCGACCCCAGTGAGCGAACAACGTATCGAGAGCGTCGGGATCGACCCGCGTCGACAGCGACTCGAGTTCCTCGGGGTCGGTCTCGAGCACCGACGCCACGGCCAACACGAGGACCGTACTCACGGCCTCGGGGTCGCTGTCGGTCCACCACACGTGGTAGGTCTCGCGGTCCTCGTCACGGTAAACGGTTCGACCTGCGACGTCGTCGACCGGCGTCAGTCCGTCCGACGGCGGAGAGAGGGACATTCTACAGGACGGTTTGTGTATTATTACTTAACCTTATTGTCAAAAATACAATTAGATTCGAAGGAGAGACGACCGGACGACTACTCGGCGGCGATGACGTCATCGATGCGGACGATCATCGTCGCGGCCTCGGTCGCGCTCTGGATGGCCTCACGCTTGACGTCCGCGGGGTCGACGACGCCGTACTCGAATGGGTCGTCGATGGTGACGGTCTCGCCGTCGGTGATGAGGCCGGCGCGCTCGCCGCCCTCGTGAGCCGCCCGCAGATCGACGAGGGTGTCGATCGGGTCCTGGCCGGTGTTGGTCGCCAGCGTCCGCGGAACGACGTCGAGCGCGTCCGCGAAGGAGGTGACCGCGAGCTGTTTGCGACCCTCGATGCCGGCGGCCGCCGAGCGGATCTTGTCCGCGATCGCGATCTCGGTCGCGCCGGCGCCGGGGACGACCTCGCCCGAATCGAGCGCCGTCGAGACGACGTCGAGGGCGTCGCCGATGGCCCGCTCGAGCTCGTCGACGACGTGCTCGGTGCCGCCGCGGACGAAGACGGTGACGGCCTCGGCGGCCGCGCCGCCCTCGACGAACGCGAGGTCGTCGTCGCCGTAGTTCTGGCTGCGGACCCGGTCGGCCGCGCCGAAGTCGCTCTCCTCGAGATCCTCGAGGGCGCCGACGCGGTTGGCGCCGGTCGCGGAGACGATCTGGCGGGCGTCGGAGCTGCCGACGTTGTCGAAGACGAGCACGCCCTCCTTCGCGAGGAACGAGCTGATGCGCTCGTCGACGTCGTCGGTCGTGAAGACGACGTCGGCGCCGCTCTCGGCGAGGGTCTCGGCGTAGCCGCGAACCTCGCTCTCCTCGGCGTCGATCGCCTGGTTGAGCTGGTCGATCGAATCGATGGCGTACTCGGCGTCGATGTCGCCGGTGCGGACGCCGAGCTCGACGTCGAGGACGGCGATGGAGGCGTCCTCGACCTCGCCGGGCATCGAGTCGTGAGCGGCTTCCTCGTCGATGACGATGCCGGGGACGAGCTCGGTCGCGTTCGAGGAGGCGCCGATCTGGGTGTGGACGGTGACGTTGTCCCGGTGGACCCCCTCGTCGTCCTCGACGTGACGGATGGCCTCGACGACCGTCTCGGCCAGCGACTCGGCGGTCAGGCCGCCGGTGCCCTTGCCCGTCATGCTGGATTCGGCGACCTGTTTGAGCACGTCGTCGTCGACGGCGTCTTGGCTGACCTGCTCGTCGATCGCCTCGAGGGCGATCTCGGCGGCCTCGTGGTAGCCCTCGACGATCGTCGTCGCGTGGACGTCCTGTTCGATGAGGTCCTCGGCCTCACCCAGCAGGTTACCGGCGATCACGGCCGCGGTCGTCGTCCCGTCGCCGACCTCCTCCTCCTGGGAGTCGGCGACCTCGACGAGCATCTGGGCCGCGGGGTGTTCGATGTCCATCTCGTTCAGGATGGTCGCGCCGTCGTTCGTGATGACGACCTCGCCGCCCGAGTCGACGAGCATCTTGTCCATCCCGCGGGGACCGAGTGTCGTCCGTACGGACTCGGCGACGGCCTTGCCGGCCATGATGTTCGACGACTGGGCGTCCCGGCCCTGGGTTCGCTGGCTATCCTCGCTCAGAATGAACATAGGCTGTCCGCCCATGCGTCGCTGTTGTGCCATTGTGGATCCTCACTAACCATGTCGTCAGCACTTCTATATAATTGTTTCGCTAACCGTCGGCGCTCCGTCTGGCGATTTTCCCTGTCACACCTCGACACACCCTCGAGACGACGGTCGCTCGAGGTCACAGTCGCCGAGGAGTTCCGATCCGCCCGGAAACGTCGCTCGAAGATCGTTCGAGCCGCCGAACTCGGCCTGTGTCGGATTCGCATCCGTCGAGCCGAGTGAGTCGATTTATGTCGGAGCCGAAACGTTCGCTACGTATGGTCGCGAAACGGGCGGTCGGTTCTCCGCCGTCGACGACGATCGGACGGTGACCCCCAGCTATGTTACACGCTCTCGAACAGCGGCTCGGACCGCGGTTCTCGGTGCTGCGGGTCTACTGCTACGGTCTCTGTATGGGAACGGCCGACGCTCTCCCCGGCGTTTCCGGGGGGACCGTCGCGCTCCTGCTCGGCTTCTACGGCCGGCTGATCGCCGCCGTCACCGCGCTCACGCCCGGTCGGGCGATCGACGTCCTCCGGGGATACGATTCCGAGCGCCGGGAGCGCGCCAGGGAAGCGCTCCTCGAGATGGATCTCCAGTTCCTGCTCCCGCTGGGCGTCGGAATGGTGACGGCCGTCGCGCTCATCGCCGAGGCGGTCACAGCCCTCTCGGAATCGCATCCGCTTCCCCTCTTTGGCTTCTTCATCGGACTGATCGCTGCATCCGCGGTCGTCCTCTTCCGGAGCCTAACGTTCGACTCGAGTCAACACGTCCTCGCGGCCGTCGCCGGCACCGGGTTCGCACTGCTCGTTTCCGCCAACATCCTCCAGCTGCCGGGTAGCGGCCTCCTCGTGATCTTCATTTCGGGGGCACTAGCGATCAGCGCGATGATTCTGCCGGGCATATCGGGATCGCTGATCCTGATCTTGCTCGGCCAGTACGTCGTTCTCACGGGCGAACTGAGTGCGTTCCGCCAGTCGCTGCAGGATTTCGTACTTGGAAACGGAACGCTCGCCGCCGTCGGAGAGCCGGGGTCGACCGTCGTCGTGTTCATCATCGGCGGCTTTGTCGGACTCGTCACGATCGCACGGGTTGTCAGGTTCGCGCTGGATCGCCACCGTGGGCTCACGCTCGTATTCCTCGTCGGGCTCATCGCCGGGTCCGTGCCTGCACCGCTTCATAACATCGCCGAAGTGCACCCGATGACGACGGAGACGATCCTGTTGACGACGGCGTGGGCCGCTCTCGGCGCAGTCGCGCTGTTCGCGCTCGACTGGGTCGCCGGCGGCTTCGATCCCGAGTAACAAACACTGCTTGCGTCACGGCGGGTTCGTCGAGAGTCGCCGAACCTGAACGTTATACTCATAGGACCTGATCGGTTCGCCATGGAATCCGTTGGCACTGGACTCGCGCGTATCGATCGGAACGACCGACGAGCCGACGTCTACCTCGCGCGACCCGAGAAGCGAAACGCGATGTCGGTCGACCTCATGCGGGATCTGACCGCGGCGTTCGAGCGCGTCGACGCCGACGAGGACGTCTGGGCGGTCACCCTGCTCGGGGAAGGGCCCGTCCTCAGCGCCGGGATGGACCTCGAGATGATGCGCGACCGGGTCGAGCCCGACTCCGAAATCGACCGGGACGTCTTCCCCTCGCTGCTCGAGACCATCGAGCGGACCCGCCAGCCGGTCGTCGCCGGGATCAAGCGGGCCGCGCCGGCCGGCGCGTTCGAGCTGACGCTGCCCTGTGACTTCCGGATTCTGGGCCGCGACGCGAAGTACGGGCTGCTCGAGGTGACGCTCGGCACGTTCCCCCACGGCGGCGGCACCCAGCGCCTCCCGCGACTGGTCGGGCTCTCGAAGGCGAAGGAGATCGTCCTCACCGGCGAGTTCGTCGACCCCGAAGCGGCCGAACGGATGGGGCTGGTCCACGAGCTCTGTGCCGACGAGGCGGTCGACGAGCGGACGAAGGCGTTCGCGGATCGGCTCTGCGAGAACGCGCCGCTGGGTCTCGAGAACGGAAAACGCGCGCTCAACGCCGCCCTCGAGACCCCTCTCGAGCGGGGGCTCGAGTTCGAACGGGCGCTCGGGCGAGAGCTCGACGACACGGACGACTACCGGGAAGGATTCGATGCGCGACTCGCCGATCGGGAGCCGCAGTTCGGCCGGGAGTAACTATCGGCGGTCGTAGATCCGAACGGCTCGGTCGTGGCGCACCGACAGCCCGTTCGGATTCCGGCGGGTCGATCGATCCGCGTAGCGGGCGCGCACGCCGTCTTTGAACCCACCCGCGGCGTTCGTAACGACGTCGACGCCGTCGGAGAACCAGCCGGTCGGCGTCGCGTCCCCGGTGACGATCTCCCGTACCCCCGAGAGGCCGTCCCGGATCGCGCTGCCGACCGTCCGCCCGAGCACGGTCGGTCGCGGGCCGTAGTTCTTCCCGAGGCCGTACGCGAGCGATCGGTACGTCGTTCCCCAGTCGGGTTCGGCCCGGCCGCCGTCGGCCCCGACGTCGCTGCGGACGGCCATCGACGGCGACCAGGCGACCTCGAAGCCCAGGCCACCCACGCGGTGGGCGCAGTCCCGCGCGCCGTCGCTCTCGAGGTACTCGTCGAACCCGTCGAGCGCCTCGAGCGAGGTCCGGTCGAACGCGACGTTGCCGCCGTCGAAGACCGTCACGCTGTGGCCGACGATCCGTTGGGTGCGCTCGCTCTCCGGGACCGTTCCGTCGGCCTCGCGTGTCGGGCCCGCGACGATGTCGGCGCTGTCGGCGGTCGCGTTCTCGAGGGCCTCGTACCAGCCGGGTTCGATCGCGTACTCGGCGTCGAGGAACGCGACGATCTCCCCCGTCGCCACCTCGAAGCCGGCGTTACGGGAGACGTTGGGGTTTCGCTCCGAGATCTCGACGAGGACGTCGACGTCATCGCGTTCGCGAACGACGCCCGTCGTTCCGTCCGAGGAGGGGCCGTTGACGACGACGACTTCTGTCCCGTGTGGGGTTTCGGCCTCGAGCGCGTCGAGACAGGATAGCAGTCGCTCCCGGTCGTTGAGCGTCGAGACGACTACCGAGAGCTCCATACCGTATAGTAGAACTACCCGAGGATAAAAATAGGGCGGAATTCGATCCCGCGATCAGCGAACACGCGTGTTCCAGTACGACACCGACGCGAAGTGATCGGTCAGCGAACGGCCGCCGACCGTCTCGTCGAGCGTGCGGATCGCGGTCGCCAGCCGGTTCGGGATCGACCGATAGAGCCCGTACGGCGCCAGAAAGTCGTCCTCGACGTCGACCAGCGTCAGATTCGCTTTCGCGAGCAATACGCTGACCTCGCTCTTCGAGTAGAGCCGCGACCCCATCGGGAGCGCCCAGTTGTAGACGCTGCGCGCGCTGAAGCGGTTGAACGTGTCGAAGACGATCTGGTCGCGCGAGACCCGACGCATCTCCCGCAGGAACGCCTCGGGGTCGTCCGCCAGATGGAAAAACCGCATCGCGATGACGGTGTCGAAGTGATCGTCGGGAAACGGCAGTCGTCCGGCGTCGCCCCGCAGGAACTCGAGGGTCCCCTCCAGGTTCGCCGTCTGCGCTTTCTTGCGTCCCTGTTGCAACATCGCTGCCGAAATGTCCAGTCCCACGACGTCCGCGCCACGCTCGGCGAGCATGACGGTAAACCGCCCGGTACCACAGGCGATCTCGAGGACGTTGCGGTCCTCGACGGGCATGATGGCCTCGAGTACGGCTTCCTTCTCCCGGCGGTCGATCAGCTGGCCGCCCTGGGAAAAGCGCTTGTCGTCGTACTCGGCGGCGACGTCGTCGGCCTGGTACCACTCCTGTCCTTTCACACTGGCTCCAACTACAGCAGCGACGGGATAAAACGATACTGGAGTCCGTCGGCGGCTGTCCCGAAAGTGACACGCCGATCCACGGTACGAACGCCGTCGATAGCCGGCGACTGCCGCATCGAGGTAGCTACGAGGGTGCTCGGTCAGACCGGAACCGAACGGTTCAGATACATGTAATAATATGACGTCTAGACACCTATTACAAACTGGATTGTTCGTATCCACATATAGGGAAGCTTTACCACCACTGCTTTCGCTGTGGTAGGTATGAGCATGAGTACCGCAGAGGACCACGCTGCCGCCGCCGAGGACTCACTCTCCGAAGACGAGTACCGCGACCGCCTTCGCGACCTGCCGCCGAGTGCGAAACTCGTCGCCAAGGTTCTCGAGGCCGACTCGCCGCTGTCGCAGGGACAGCTCGCCGAGGAGTCGCTGCTGCCCGACCGGACCGTTCGCTACGCGCTCAACCGCCTCGAGGACGTCGAGCTCATCGGCTCCCGGTACAGCTTCCGCGACGCGCGCAAGCAGGTCTACTTCCTCAAACACTGATCGCTCGAGACCGACCGTCGACGGTCTCCGATACGCCTTTTTTCGCCGACCGTGATGGCCGCCCATGAACGTCGCGTCCGTCGCCGTCCCCGTCCGTACCCGCGCACCGGGAGGGACAACTAACGCCTACCTGCTCGGCGAGGAGCCGTCGGTGCTCGTCGATCCCGCGGCCCGCACCGACGAGCTCGATCGACTCGTCGCCGAGCGGTCGGTCGAACACGTCGTCGTCACCCACACTCACCCCGACCACGTCGGCGCAGTCGATTCCTACGCGGCCGAAACCGGCGCGACCGTCTGGGGCCGGTACGGACGGAGCGAGCGGTTTCGCGAGGCGACGGGACGGGAGCCCGATCGGGAGCTGCTTCCGGGGGCGACGATCGACCTCGGTGACGAGCGCGTGCGCGTTCTGGAGACCCCGGGACACGCACCCGACCACCTCGCGTTCGAGGCCGACGCGGACGGGCCGATCGTCTGCGGGGACTGTGCCGTCGCCGAGGGCAGCGTCGTCGTCGGCGCCCCCGAGGGCGACATGCGCGCGTACCTGACGACGCTGCGTCGGCTCCGGGCGATCGACCCGCCGGTGCTGCACCCGGGCCACGGCCCCGCGATCGAGACGCCGCGGGTGG
Organism: Natronococcus roseus; assembly: GCF_043677095.1. Lineage (NCBI taxonomy): Archaea > Methanobacteriati > Methanobacteriota > Halobacteria > Halobacteriales > Natrialbaceae > Natronococcus > Natronococcus roseus. Next base: position 312,991 of record NZ_JBHLJR010000004.1, on the reverse strand, counting down.
TCCTCGAGCGACTCATCGCTCACCGACTCCGGCGCGAGCGACGAGTGCTCGAGGCCGTCGACGACGGCGCCGGCTCGCTCGCGGCGATCCTCGAGGGCGCCTACGAGAAGGACCTCGAGGGGGTTCGCGACCTCGCGCGGGCGACCGTCCGGGCCCACCTCGAGAAACTCGCGGTCGAGGGCCGACTCGAGTGGGACGGCGAGCGCGCTACGAGTCGCCGGAGGTGAACTGGAACTCGAAGGTGAGCTGATCCTCCATTCGGACCCGGACGCCGCCGAACTCCTCGGAGATCTGTTTACGGGCCTCGGAGCTGGGTTCGACGGTGAGCGTGACGCTGTTGCTGTTCGCGTTGTACTCGATCCGGCTGACGGTGACGTCGAACGCGAAGAGGTCGGGAACCTCCGTTCGGAGGTGCTCGCGCACGTGATCGATCATCCGTCTGAACGTCGCCCATCTCCTCGTTGAGCGATGGCATGCGCTAGCGTAGGTCTCGAGCGATCGTAACGGTTCGTCTTCGCTCGGAAGACAGTCCGTGCTACCGGGGAAGGCGACGCCAAGCGACCGGCTTTTCCCCCTCGAGGCGTAGTGACGAACGTGCGATCGCTGGAAGCCGAACTGGAGTCCGCCCGCAAGCTGGCCGTCGACGATCTGGCCGACGCCATCGAGTCGATCGGCTTCGAGTGTACCCGCTGTGGCGCCTGCTGTACGGGCCACGGCGAGGACGAACACACGGCGACGGTGTTTCCCGACGAGGTCCGTCGGCTCGAGGACGCGGCCACCACCGACGACCTCGAAGGGGAGGCGGTCCCCGACGCCGAGGACCGCGAGTGGCGCGACGTCGCCCGACCGATGCCGTACGGCCTCGAGGAGGGCGACGACGGGCTCGAGGGCGAGACCTTCGAGTGGGCGCTCGAGACCGACGGCTGCGGCGACTGCGCGTTCTACGCAGAGGACGAGGCCGGCGTCGGCGCCTGCACTGCCCACGAGGACCGACCGCTGATCTGTCGCACCTACCCCTTCAGCGTCGGGCTTGCGGGAACGAGCCAGCCGATGGGCGAGGCCGTCGACAGCGTTTCGCTCCCCGAACGGGGAGAAGCCGACGACGAGAACGAGACGGGCGTCCTCCGCGCCCACGAGTGCGAGGGGCTGGGCCGGGACATCTCCCGCGAGGACGCGGAGGAACTCGCCCGCGCGCTGAAGGAGCGCGCGGTCCGGGAACTCGAGGAGGCGATCGGCGTCCGGGACGAGTACGAGCCCGCGGATCGGGAGCCGGGCGAGGTCGTCGTCCACGACTCCGAGGGCCCGAAGCGGATCGACGGAACCCCGCTCGAGGAGTAGCCGACTCGTTTCCGGGCACCGATCGAGTCGAACCGACAGGAATTTCCTGCGACCGCTGGATCCGTCCGCATGAACGTCGATTGGGACGCGATCACCCACGTTACGAAGGTCGATCCGGCGAAATCCCTGCCGTCGGATCTCGGCGTCCTCGAGGGGACCGATCTGGTGCTCGTCGGCGGCTCCGACGGCGTCACCGAGTCGAACAGCCTCGAGGCGATCGAACGGGTCACGGACGTCTTCTCGGAGATTCCTGTCTTTCAGGAGCCGTACAGCTCGAGCCACGTCTCCCGGGAGACCATCGAGGCGGCCGACGCCGTCTCGATCCCCGCCGTCTACAACGGCGACCGGGACCACTTCGTCGGCAAGCACGTCGAGCTGTTCACCGAGGTCGGACAGAAACCCGACGAACTGCTCGGCTCGAGCGTTCCTCTCGTCGGCGACCTGATCGCCTCGAAGGGCGTCGAGGTGGTCGCTGAACTCGCGGACAAGCTCGTCGGCGAGGGGTACGTCGTCCAACACCTCGAGTCGACGGCCGCGGCGGTTTCGGGCGTCGAGACGGCCTACTGTCCCGAGGAGGTCGCGGGCGCGGCCCTCGCGACGGAGGCGTTCTACGACTTCCCGATCTTCTACGTCGAGTACTCGGGCACCTACGGCGGTCCCGACGATGTTGAGGCCGCCGCGCGATATCTCGAGGAGACGGCGCTGTTCTACGGCGGTGGGATCGACAGTTCCGAAAAAGCGAGCGAGATCCTCGAGGCCGGCGCGGACGCCGTCGTCGTCGGCGACTGCTTCCACGACGACCCGGAGACGTTTCGGGAGACGATTCCGGAGTAGAGATCACGAGGAACACGATTTCGTCAGAGACCCGAATATCGGGAGCCCGTGCGCCTAGCGTGTTTCTCTCGAATTCCGATCGAACGGGAACCGAGAGAGCGAGCGCTCCCGGCGGTTCTCGTCGGCGTATCTGCCGGGGGTCGAGCGGGCTGCGGACCGACGACCCGCAGCCGGCCGGCGTGGCGATAGAGTCACCACGCGACCAGCCGAAGCCCGATCGAGATACCCTCGGTAACGGGTTTCTAGAACGTGTCCTCGATAATCTCGCCGACCGCGAAGTTCGACTTGACCTCGGTGATCTCGACCTTGACGCGCTCGCCGACGTCGGCGCCAGGAACGATGATCACGTAGCCTCGCTCGACGCGAGCGATCCCGTCGCCCTGCTTGCCGATGTCCTCGATCTCGACGTATCGAGTCTCGTTGACGTCGACCGGCGGCTGCGGTTCCGACGGCGCGGTCTTGGGCTGGGGCGTCGATGCGGACGACTCCTCGGTTGCTTCATCACGAGAGATGAGCGCGACACGATAGACGTCACCGGCGTCGATGTCGCCGGTTTCGACCTCCTGTCGGGGCACCTCGATGACGTACCGATCCTCTTCCTCCGAGACTTCCGTACTGAACAAACACAGCAGTTTTTCAGATATTTCCACAGGTAGACCCTCGACTTTGACTCTGCGTGCCAACCGTAATAGAACTACCGAACGACTACCGTGGTGTGCCGTGGCACTCGCGGGAGCGCCACGCGCCCGTCAGTCGGCGCGCTCGAGCGGCCGGATCGTCGCGAACCCCTCGAGATCGACCTCGCCGCCGAACTCGGCGTCGGCGACCGAGTCGTAGGGCCGGTTGACGACGATGTTTCCTGCAGTCGAACTCCCGATACCGGGGATGGTCGTCAGCTCGTCCATCGACGCCTCGTTGAGATCCAGCGGATACGGCACGCCGGTCACCGATCGGTAGCCGTGGTCGACGACGGCGACGTCGGTCGTCTCTCCGAGCGGGCGCTCGCCCGGGATGCCGACCAGCAGCGGGTAGGTTCCCAGCTGACGGCCGAACGTCTTCCCGTCCTGGTGGTACTCGAGGTGGACGTCCGGCAGGACGGTTCCGAGCGGGGCGACGCGGGCAAGCATTGGGTTATCGATCTCTTCCCGTACTTGCGTCTTGTAGCGCTTGAAGAGCTTCTTGTGCTCGTTTGCGATCTCGGCGCCCGTCTCGGACATGTCGGTCCCGTCGAACGACATCACCTGCCGGATGTTCACCCGCCGGAGCATGTACCCCTCGTCGTACACCCGATGGAGAAACTCGAGGTTGCGCTCGTAGGTCTCCTCGCGTTCGCCCTTGAGGCCGTGTAAGAGGTTGATCCCGGGCAGGAGCTTGGGGAGACGGATCGGTGCGTCCTTGCCCGCGCTCGCGGCCGCGCCGTTCGCGCGTTCGGAGGGCCTCGGATCGTCCGGCCCTCCCGGGCGCCACCCTGCTTCCTCGTTGACGATCTTGACCGCCTCGAAGCACTCCTCGGCGGTGACGTTGAGGTTGTTCTCCTCCTGGACCAGCGGATCGGCGGACTCGAGCCCGAACGCCGCGGTGTCGCCTGGGGTGTTGTGCTCGGCGATGATCCGGATCCCCTCCCGACTCTTTTCGGGCCACTCGACGATCGTGATGGGGTTCATGTTGTCCAGATGCAGCGTCTCGAGGTCGGGCGCGACCTCGCGGATCCCGCCGTACAGCGAGCGCAGGGCGTCGGGGTTGGGCGCCTCGCCGTCGCCACCGTAGGCGAGGATGTCTGCCTGGCGGCCGATACGGAAGTGTCTGACGCCCAGATCGGAGAGGGCGTCGACCTCGCCGACGACCGACGGCGGCGGGCGGAACGTCGGATTCCCGTAGAGGGGCTCGGTACAGAACGAACACCGGTAGGCACAGCCCCGCGAGGTCTCGAGCTCGGCGATGAGGTAGTCGGGATGATTCGGGTGTTGCTCGACGATGAAGGCGCCCTCCTGGGCCCACCGCGAGACCTCGTCGACGTCGCGCATCCGGTTGTTAAAGCCCTCGAGCCCGCTCTCGACCAGGTCGTGGACGGCGGCCTCGACGTCGCCTTTCGCGACGAAATCGAAGTCCAGGTCCTGGCGCTCGGTCTCCGTGGCACCGGCGTTCTCGTCGCCGACGCCGAACTTCACGGGACCACCCATTAGACTCGTGCCGCTTGCGGTCCAGGCGAGCTTGCGAACCTCGTCGGGTTCGGCGGGCGTGCCGCCGACGTACTTGCCGGGGACGGTCATCCCACCCAGATAGATCAGGAGGTCGGCCTCGTCGACGTCGCGCCACCGGTCGGGCTCGTCGCGCAGGCCGTCGATCGTGTGGTACGTGATCTTCTCGCGGGGAACGTCCGCGTCGACGAGCGCTCCCGCGGTGTAGCGGGGGTACGTCGAGATGTACGGCGGCACCCCGAAGTGAGCGGGCTCGTCGACGTAGCCGTCGACGATCGTCACCGACAGCGTCTCGGGGTCAGTCATGGCGCCAGGTAGCGCCTCGAGCGGTAAAACGGTGACTACACGAAATCCCCGACGCGCCGGACGTGGTCCGCCGCGTCGACCCTTTCAGTCCCGCCCGGCGGTGAACGGACGAGAGGGTGAAACCCTGAACTGGTCGGTCGGCCGACGTCGACGGCTCGCTCGAGGGTCGACTCCGCCGTAGGCGATCCGACCGATTCGATCGGAGCGTGCCGTAACCCCGACGTTGATGGTCGTCGTGACGCTACTACCGTGTATGCCACCAACCGAGGAGATCGTCTGTACCGCCGAGGACTGCTTTCTCGACCTCTTCGAGAACCACTACACGTACGACGTTCCCGACGACTTCGACGTCTCGGCGCTGTCCTGTCCGGTCTGTGGCGGCACCGACTGTCTGAAACCGGTCGAGCTGTAGTCTCTTCCAGAAACGCCGTACAAGCCCGTAGTTTCCGCGCCACAATCACTAAGAACGAGCCGAGCGTACCGTTCGAATCTGACCATGATCAGGATCCCTCGGTCGTCGTGCTCGGGTCGGCTGCGTTCGCCCCGCGGGGTTGATCCCCGATGAGCCTCGCGAGTCTCGCGGACGCGGTCGGCGCCGCCCTCTACCGCCAGATCGGCCGCGCCAACGGGCGCGTACAGCGCCACCGCCCCCTGGCGGTCGACGTCCTCGAGAACGAGACCGGTTACCTCGTCGTCTTCGACGCCCCCGGTGCCGGCCCCGACGACATCCAGGTTCGGTATCTCGAGGGAACGGTCACGGTCAAGATCGACCGGTTCCGGCAGTTCCACGACGGCTACGAGATGCGCTTTCCCGGCCGCGGGATGGAACTCGAGGGCGAGGCCGAACTCCCCGGCGACGCGCTCGTCGAACCCGACGCGGGGACGGCCACGCTCTCGGAGTCGGGCGCCCTGCGGATCGAGATTCCGAAGCGCTCGGCGGTCGACGGCGAGCCGTCTCTCGAGAGTCGGTCGGCGCCGAATGACCCGAGCGATACCGAACCCGGGACCAACGAGATCCCGATCGACGACTAGTTCTCCCGAATCGTCATCCCCTCGACGACGTCGAACGCCTCATCGCCGTCGAAGCGGGTCGGATCGAAGGGCTCGATCCCCTCGCCGCCGAGTACCTGATCGGCGATCCGTTCGCCGATCGCTGGCGCGCGCATGAACCCGTGGCCCTGGAACCCGGTGGCGACGTACAGCCCGTCCTCGAGTTCGCCCACCAGCGGGTCCCGATCAGGCGTCGACGTACACAGCCCGGCCCAGGCTCGCACGACGTCGTCGGGGTCGAGGTGGATCCCCGAAACGCGGTGGTCGACGCGCTCGAGTAAGTCCGTCACGAACCCCGACGAGGCGTCGCGATCGTAGTCGTCGGGGTCGGCCTCGACGTACTCGGTGCCGTCGCCCGCCAGCACGCCGTCGGCGTGGGGCCGCAGGTAGAACTCCCCGGTGGCGTCGTAACACATCGGCTCGGCGAGCTCGCAGTCCGCGACCAGCGCCTGCACGCGGTAGGGCTTCATCGCGATCGCGATCCCCGTATCGGCGAGCACTCCCTTCGTATGCGCCCCCGCGGCGACGAGCACGGCGTCGACCTCGTGGGTGCTCCCGTCCGCATCGTGCACGACGCGGGCGGGATCGGTCCGAACCCGAACCGGCGTCTCCGGACGCAGCGTCGCGCCCGCCCCATCGGCGGCCGCCGCGAGACAGGCCGTGTACGTCGCCGGGTCGGTGTAGCCCGCGGCACCGGCGATCCCCGCGACCGCGACGTCGTCCGTACGAAGCGCCCGAAACCGTTCGGCGAGCTCGTCGCCGTCGACCTCGAGCGCGATCGTTCCGTTCTCCTGCATCCGCGTGATCTGGTCGCGAAGCGCCTCGGCGTTTCGCTCGTCGCCCTCCCGAGCGAGCCAGACGTAGGGACACTCGACGAACGGGAACGTGTCGTCGCCCGACAGATCTCGAAAGCGCTCGATCGCGTCGCCGCCGATCTCGGCGTCCAGCGGATCGGCGAAGGCGTCGTAACAGACCCCCGCCGCGCGCCCGCTCGAGCCGCTCGCGATCGTCCCGCGGTCGTACAGCGTCACGTCGGCGCCCTCCCGGGCCAGGTCGTAGGCCGCGGTCGCGCCGATCGCGCCCGCGCCGACGACGGCCACCTCGAGGTCCCGGCCGCGCTCGGTGAACGCGTCCGCGCCCACGGCGAGTTCGGGCTCCCCGCTCATCGGCGATCACGAGGCCAGCAGGCCTCGAGCGGGCGCTCGGCGAGCCACTCGAGCAGCGCGTGGAGTCGGTCGCGGCCGGTCTCGAACAGCCGTCGGCCCTTCTCGGGGTCGGCCTGGGTCGGTCGCCCGACCGCGCCGCTCTCGGAGAAGTCGATCGTGTCGAACCCGAGGACGGCGCCGTGGACCGACTCGCCCCAGCCCTCGCTCGCGCCGGCCTCGGCGGCCTCGAGTTCGTCGGGTCGGACGAGGTCCTCGCGGAGGTGCCACAGCAGGCTCGACTCCGCCGCATCGGCGTGGCCGCCGTCCTCGTCGAACAGCTCGTCGGCGAGTTCGTCGACGGCGTCCCACCAGTTCCACGGCGGGGCGAACGCCGTCCGCTCCTCGCGTAGCCGGCGGGCGGCCCGCCGGAGCGCCCCCGAGTTGCCGCCGTGGCCGTTGACCACGACGACCTTCCGGACGCCGTGGTCGGCGAGGCTCGAGATCGTTTCCCGGACGTACTCCTCGAACGTCTCCGGGCCGACGTACAGCGTCCCCTCGAACTGGCGGTGGTGTTCGCTGACGCCCACCGGGAGGGTGGGAAGGACGACCGCGTCCTCGCGGTCGGACACTGTGTGAGCGAACGCCTCGGCGGCCATGTGGTCCATCCCCAGCGGGAGCGCGGGGCCGTGCTGTTCGGTGCTTCCGACGGGAAGGACGGCGACGGAAGCCGCCTCGAGGTCCTCGGCGGCCGCCGTCGTCGTCCGTTCGGCGAGCAACGTCATACCCGTCGGTGGGCGCCGGAGGGACTTATTTACACGGGATGGGTTCGAAAAAGAGGGCTCAACGAAACCGACCTGGGTGGTCGAACGCGTCCGCCTGGGAGTAGGCGATTCGTCCCTCACAGACGGTACGAGGCGGATAACGTAGGGACCGCTCCCCAGACAGCCGACGCTAGTGCCGAACGGGGACCCATCACCGCTTCGAGAATTTCGACTTCGGTTAGACGGAGAGCCACAATCCGTTCGCTTCGCTACTGTTCCTACCGATCCCTCGATCGGGTGAACTGTAACTCGGGATGGGAAAGCATACAGTTATCGGTTCGATAGTGTCTCCTTAAATGACACTAGAACGTTGGCAGTACACCTGGGGTGGGCTGTTCCTATTGATGGCCGGGATTGCCACTGCTTCACTGTATATCACGGGTATTAGCATCCCCACGGGTTTCGCAGTTGTAGTTGCGATGGGCGTTTTTGGCATCGTTGTGCGACCGAGAATGTACGGTTATATTATGTCCGGAATAGGTGTCGTATCGGTCCTTCTTTCGGTCGTGCTGTTTGCTTGGAACTGGAGCTTCCTCACGGTAGGTGCGGTGGCCACCGTCGGAGTCGGTGCGGTTCTCCGCGGCGTTCATACGCAGTTGAACATGCAACCGGAACAGTAGGAAATCTCGGCTGAAGCTAGAAAGGAATACCCTCCGTTACTTCTCCAGAGCCCGAGTAGTTCGGAAGGGCGTTACTCGAGCAGGGGATCCAACCCGCGTGCGGGATAACCCACGACGGTCGTCGCGCCGGCCTCCCGGAGGGCCTCGGTCTGTGCGCTGACCTCCCGTTCGGTGCCGACGAGCGCGTAGTCCCCTGCAGCCTTCAGCAAGACCTCACGCGCACGGCCGGTGGCGCTCGAGTCCGTCGCGCAGTCCTCGGGCAGCGCACGGGAAACGGGGCGACGGCGGGCGACGTAGTCGCCGACGGCGTCGAGGACAGTGTCGTCATCGTCGGCGAACACCGCGGGCGCGTAGACGGCGAGGTCGCCCTCGAAGCCGGCCGCCCGCAGGGCCCGAAGCTCGCGGGGGGTCGACCGCGAGAGCAGGTCGTACTGGGTCGCACCCGTCGCCATCGCGATCCGTTCGACGCTCTCGGAGCCGACCCAGGCGTCGGGATCATCCTCGAGGGCCGCACCCAGCCGGGGTGCGACGGCCCGCTCGCGTTCCTCGTCGGTGAGGTAGGCGGGGTGGCCGGCGACCAGGACGCGCCCGACTCCGGACGGGAGTTCGGCCAGCAGGGAGTCGTCGCCCAGCGGATCGAAACCGTCGGCCCTGACGGGAGTCGTCACGAACACGTCGGCATCTGCCGATAACGAATCGAGGACCGACGGTGCCGGGATGTGGTCCCGGCCCTCGTAGTCGACGGCGATCGTCTCGGCGGGGATCGACGCGGCCAGGGAGACGTCACACTCCGCGGGTTTCAGCGCGATCCCGTCCAGTCCGGCTCGGGCGACGGTGCTCGTAGTTAACATTGGAACTCACCTCGCGCGACGAAAAGGCGGCTACGATCGGTGCGGAACGCGATCACTCGTCTGCGCGATCATGGACGTGCTGGGCGGGCCGCGAGCAAAAAGCTGACGTTCCGCGCAGGACTCGTACGGGAGCGCGTCTCACAGCGTCGAACGATCGATTCGTTCGGGCGCCTCGAATCCGGTGGTCAGCTCGAGCAGCTGGACCAGAATCCGACCCGTCGCCCCCCAGACGGTGTAGCCGTCGACATGGAAGTAGTGGATGACGATGTCGCCGTAGTAGGGGTGGTCGCGGCGCTCGCACTCGTAGTTCTCGGGGTCGAGAAACCCCGACAGCGGAAGGACGACGATCTCGGCGACCTCGATCCCGTCGCGCTCGTACTCCCGGTCGGGCACCCGGGCGACGAAGGGGGTGACGGCGTACTCCGAGATCGTCCGGATGTCGTCGAGCTGGCCGACGACCTCGGCCTCGTCGGGCTCGAGCCCGATCTCCTCGTTCGCCTCCCGAAGTGCGGTCGCGAGGATCGACTCGTCCTTCGGTTCGGCGCCGCCGCCGGGGAAGCTCATCTGGCCGGGGTGGTTGCCCAGGTCATCGGATCGGCGGGTAAACAGCAGGTAGTCCTCCTCGTCGCGCTCGATGACGGGGGCGACGACGGCCGCGTCGTGTTCCTGGTCGTCGATGCCGATCGGGGGGTGGTCCGCGATCGGCGCGAGGTTCAGTCTCGGTCCCATCTGATCACTCGAGGGCGGCCTCCAGTCGCGCGCGTTCGTCCGCGAGGTCGACGGGCGCCCACGTTTCGACGTCGTAGCTCACGTCCAGCAGCGTCTCGATCCTGTCGTCGTCGCCGTCGTCGACGGCCGCGTCGGCCGCCGTGGCGAACTCCTCGCGGACCGTCTCCCCGAGGGCCTCGCGGTCGGGTCGCCTAGGTTCGACGTCGAGGATGTGGGGGACGTCCTCGGCGCCGTCGGGGACGGTCGGAAACGCGGTCGGGCCGGCGACCAGCAGCGGCTCGCCGGGCTCGACTCCGTCGGGGGCCGATCGCTCGGGCGGCTCGTAGGCGACGAGGGCGAACGACTCGAGGGCGCCGTCGATCCCCGTCTCGAGGGCGTCGGAATCGACGTCGCCGCCGTCGGCGCGAAACGCCGCCTCCTCGAGGGCTCGCTCGAGGTCGGCTCGGGTGAGCCCGCCGAAGAGGTCGACGACGCCGGCGAGTTCGTCGGCGGTCGCGTTCATACGCCGTCCACGTTCGGTGCGCTGTTGAATGTTACCCCGCACGCGGTAGCGCGGGGATTCCGTCCTCTCATCGAGTGCCGGTTTCATCCCCGGCCACGGTCGGTCGGGGAATTCGCCTCGCGATCCAGTACGATCGTCGAGAGGTCAGTCGCTTCCCGCGGAGCCGACCCGGGGTCCGTGCCACGGGCGGGCCCGCTCGCGGACGGTCTCGGGATCGATCGGGGCGTCGAGCCAGCGGGGTAGCCGGCGGTCCGGTCCGGGGGGTTCGATCGCAGCGGCGTAGCGCTCGAGCTGGTCGTGCTCGCGCTCGGGATCGTACGCGAGCCCGTTGAACGCCGCGTCGGCGCGGTACTGGGCGATCAGATCCCGGCCGATCTCCCGGTAGCGCCCCGGTAGCGTCTCGTAGTCGGGGTCGACCCCGCCGGCCTCGAGCACCCGCAACAGCTCGGCGCCGACCGTCCGGCTCATCCCCTCGAGCCCGGTCTCGCCGGCGACCGCGCGGTGGTCGTGTTCGTGGACGCCCAGGTCGACCTGTGCGGTGCCCGCGAACCCGGCGTAGTCGAAGGCGTCGCCGAGGGTCCCGACCTCGAGTCCCCACGTCCGGGGCGGGCGAAGCCGCTTGGCGAGGTCGGCGGTCATCGCGAACTCGCCGGCCAGCGCGTACCGGAAGGCACTGCAGTACTCGAGGATCGGCTCGTCGTGTCGGGCCGACAGGGTTCTGAGCAGCGGCTCGTAGAACAGCCGGAAGAGGCGTCCGTAGAGCCGTCCGCGTTCGACGCGCGCGTAGTAGCCCTTCGAGAAGGCAAACTCCATCGTCAGCGGCGCGAGCAGCCGACGGACGTGGTCGACCTCGTAGCTGCGGGCGTCGGCGTCGTGGACGACGACGTACTCGCCGGCCTCGGCGGCGGGGCCGAGCGCGAGCCAGACGTCCCGTCCCTTGCCGGTCTCGCCGGCGAGTCCGGCCTCAGCGAGTCGCTCCTCGAGGGCCGGCGCGTTACACCACAGCACTTCGATCGGCAGGGCGAACGTCTCGAGCCACTCGCGGAACGGGCCGATCCGAGCGGGCGACGCCCGGACCGGAACGACGACCGCGGCGGGCTCGAGGGACTCGAGTTCGGCGAGCACGCGGGTTGCGGCCGGGCTCTCGTGTTCCCGGTCGGTCATCGGAACGACGACGGCCGCGTTAGCGACGGGATCGCCCTCGAGACCCGTCGCCATCGGTTCCCCGCCGAGGTCGTGGAGTGTCGCGATCCGATCCTGGACGTACTCCATCGATCCACTGTTGGAGCGAGCCGGTAAAACGGCCACGACTCCGGCGAACTGCGGTTGGCGGCACGTTGCGTACGGCGAGCCGAACCGGTTCGGCCGCCGCTACCGCCGGCTGCCCGACATCGCCGAGAAGAGCCGATCGTCGAATACCGCCCGCCCGCGACCGTCCTCGGTCTCGATCGCCTCGAGGTAGTCGACCGGGATCTGCCCGCCACCCATTCGGGCGTGGCCGCCGGCGTTGGCCATCGGGACGTCGCTGACGGCGTGGCGAAGCGTCTCACCCATGTGGACCCGATCGTCCCGGGACCGACCCGAGACGTGGATCGTCCCGTCGTACTCGCCGTAGACGGCGACCGCGGTGACGCCCTCGAGCTGGAGCAGCTCGTCGGCGGCCTGGGAGATCGCGTCGACGTTGGTGACCGAGCCGACGTCGCAGACGGCGAACGAACCCTCGATCCGGCGATCGGTGATCGCTCGAGCCTTCGTCTTGAGGACGTCGTCGCTCACCTGCGGGTTGGCGATCCGGTCGAGCAGATCCTCGTCGATCCCCGGGTAGAGGTAGCCACAGGCCTCGAACTCGGCCCACGAACAGCCTCGAGTCAGGTGGTTCGTATCCGACTGGATGCCGTAGAGCAGCCCCGTCGCCAGTGCCGTCGAGAGCGCGGGTTCGTCCGCCGTTTCGTCGCCATCGGGCGAGACGTCCAGCTCCTCGAAGTACGTGGCGACGATCGTCGAGGCCGAGCCGTAGTCGCTTCGAACGTCGGTGAACTCGGTTCCGGTCCCGTTCCCGGGGTGGTGGTCGACGACGGCGACGGGTTCGACGATCTGTGCGCCGGTGAACCCCCGCGGCGTGTTGTGATCGACGAGCACGACCGCCTCCGCCGCGAGCTCCGAGGCCGCCTCGATGCGCTCGAGTTCGAGCCCCAGGACCGTCCGAAAGGCCCGATTTTCCTGGTGGCGGATCTCGCCGGGAAACTGCAGCGTCGCGTCGGTGTCGACCGACGAGGCGATCTCGGCGACCCCCATCGCACACGCCATCGCGTCGGGATCCGGGTTCGGGTGCAACAGGACGGCGACCTCGTCGCGGCTCTCGAGGAGGTTGCGAAGGCGCACGCCCGGCGGGCGACGGAGCCAGCGGACGAGCCACCAGACGCCGACCGCGACCCCGCCGACGGCGACGACGAGCAGGGAGAGCACGAGCGGGTCGAGCGAGCGGATCGTCTCCGCGGCGGGCTCGAGGGCCAACGTGTCACCTCCGATCCCGCCGCTGTCGACGCCCCGGTGTCGCATACCGCACCATTACATCGGATCCCCAAGAAGTTTCCCATCAGGCGGGGAGGACGGTGCTCGGACCTACTGGCGGGCGTCGATCGCCTCGCGGTACCCCTCCCGGAACGTCGGGTACGCGAACTCGTACCCCAGCTCGCGGAGCTTCTCGTTCGAGCAGCGCTTGCTCGTCAGGATCCGACGGCGAGCGGCCTCCGAGAGGTCGTCGGCCTCGAGCCGTTCGGCCTTCGTCTGCTTCGGCGGCTGTTCGACGCCAGCCTCGTCGGCGAGCCAGTCGGCGAAGGCCCACTTCTCGACGGGTTCGTCGTCGACGACCTGGACGACCTCGTCGCGGGCGAGGGTTTCCTCGAGCAGGTAGCGGACGGCGCCGGCGGCGTCGTCGCGGTGGACCATGTTCAGGTAGCCCTCGGTGACCGGTCCCTCGAGGTAGCGCTCGAGGCGGTAGCGGTCCGGTCCGTACAGGCCGGCGTAGCGCGCGACGGCGCCGTCGAACCCGTACTCCGGCGGAAGCTCGAGGGCGACCCGTTCGGCCTCGGCCAGCACCTCGGTCTTCGCGGTCGTCGGCGCTATCGGCGTCGACTCGTCGACCCAGTCGCCGTCGTGGTCGCCGTATACGCCCGTCGAGGAGGTGTAGACCAGCCTCTCGGGCGGCTCCTCGCGCTCGCCGAACGCCTCGATCGCTGTCCGTAGCCCCTCGACGTAGACCTCGCGGGCGGCGTCGGCGCCCCGACCGCCGCTGCTGGCCGCGAAGACGATCGCGTCGACGTCGGGGACGGCCTCGAGCATCGCCCGGTCGGTGACGTCGGCCCGGACGGCCTCCAGTCCGGCCGATTCGAGCGACTCGAGTCCGTCGTCGGATCGACGGACGCCGATCGCGTCGTGGTCCCGTTCGACGAGCTGGCGGCCGAGTTCGCGGCCGACGTAGCCACAGCCGAGAATCGCAACACGCATACGTCGACTCGGGCTCCGGACCACATAATCGCACCGACGGATCGCCGAGCGAGCGGTAGCCGGAGAGAAACTATCCCGTTCTGAACCGAAGAACGGGTATGAGCTTCATCGTCGAGTTCGAGCTCTCGACGCCGATCCTCCGGGAGACGGCGACCGCGGCCTCGAAACTCACGATCGAACAGGTCTACCGGTCGGAGCGCGGCGCTACGAAACTCGTCTTCTGGGCCTACGGGGACGACCTCGAGGCGGTCGCGGCCGCCCTCGAGGCCGACGACTCGATCGCCGAGTTCGCCGCGCTCGAGGAACTCCCCGAGCGACGGCTCTACAGCGCGGCGCTGACCGACTGGGGAGCCGACCTCCTGACTCACCCCGCGGCCGCGGCGGACGACATCTCGTTTCTGGACATCACCGTCACCGACGACACCGCGATCCGAGCTCGGGTTCCCTCCCGCGAGGCCCTGCAGTCCTACCGCGAGAGCTGTCGGGAGCGCGAGCTCCCGTTTCGCCTCCGGCGGATCTTCCAGGAGCACGAGTCCGAACCGAGCCGGTACGGCGTCTCGGAGCGACAGCGGGAGGCGCTGCTCGCCGCCCTCGAGGCGGGTTACTTCGACGTCCCGCGCGACGCGACGCTGGCCGAGATCGCCGAGGGGCTCGGCATCTCCGACCAGGCGCTGTCGGCGCGGCTCCGTCGCGGACAGGCAACGCTGTTGCGGAACACGATCGCGATGGACGATCCCACTTGAAAGGTTGGCGATCCAACCAGCGTCCTTTCACAGCTCCCGGCGATACGGGGAGACATGACCTCCATGAGAGCTACCCAGGAGACGAGTCAAACCCCGATGAACTACCAGGCCGATCCCGAGCAATCGCTCAGCGAGGCGGTTCTCGAGGCAGTTGCCGCGGCCACCGAGGTCGACCAGCTCGAACTGGCCGACGAGTTCGGCCCGCTGTACCACGCGATCGATCCGTCGGCGCTCGACTCGCTGTTTCGCGACCGATGCGAGACCGACCGAGCGGTCGGCTCGGTCACCTTCGAGTACGCCGGCTTCCTGGTCTCGGTCGACCGAACCGGGCAGGTAACGCTGACGTCCTGACGCCCCGACGAAGCCGCTACTGGGACCGGCCGGCGATGACGTGTTGCAGGTGGACGTACTCCGCGAACGACATCGGCGCGCGCCGTTCGATCTTCTGTTGGACCTCCCTCGCGTCGAGATCGATCTCGAGGTGACTCTCGACCGCGTCGACGTCGAGCACCGCCGTCGTCATGCCGAGCAGCAGGTGTTCACAGGCCATCGTCTCGATCGTCTCGGCGTCGGGAGCGTCGCCTTCCAGGGCCTGGATCTCGGCGGCCTCCTCGAGCGAGAGGTCCGGCGACTCGCCCTCGAGCAGCGCCTCGAGGGCGTCGCGGTCGACGCCCGTGCGATCGAGGGCCGTCTCGAGGCCGTGTCGATCGACGACCGAGGCGAGCTGCTCGTCGTACTCCTCGCGAAGCTCGGCCGGCGTCCCCGGGACGGACATCCGCTGTTCATAGAACATACTCGACACCACAGCGGTCGGCCACAAGTGGGTTGTCCTTCCGGCGGCGTCGGCGATATTTATACGTCGTCCGAGGTCGCTGAATCGGTCCAGACAACCCCACGCGACCCCTGCTAACGGTTTTCACGGGTGAGCTGACCGGTACATTTAAATTACCGGCGACAGTAGATGTGGTCACCAGAACGCCACCGGGGCGCGTATCGCTCGACGATCGATGACAGGAAATCTTATTCACCGAGGTTTCGCAGGTCGTGAGCGAACGCTGTACGCGGCGACGCGACGAGTCGGCGATCCGCCGAACGCGCGGATCACCACCGACGATGACCGCGTTCGTCCGCTCCCGGTGCGGGTATGGCACAGAGGTTTGACTAACACATGGTAGACGAATCGAAAAACATCGAACTGACAGACGACGACCTCGAAAACGACTCCAAGGGACAGCTTATCAAGAAGGCGGGCCAGCTTCGAGATCGACGAAACGATCTCAACCAGATGGCCTCCGAGCGCGCATCCGAGCGCGACGACCTCAACGCGAAGACTCGCGAGAAGGTCGACGAGGCCCAGGAGCACCGCGAGAAACGCGACGAGCTCAACGAGCAGGTCCAGGAGCACAAGGACAAGCGCAACGAGCTCAACGCCGAGGCCAACGAACTGTTCGACCGCGTCGAACAGCTCAAGTCCGACATGGAGCTCAACGAGGGCAAGGACTTAGAAGAACTCGAGGAGGAGATCGAACAGCTCGAGTTCAAACAGCAGACCGAAGTGCTCTCGAGCGAGGAAGAACAGGAGCTCATCGAGAAGATCGAGTCCAAGCGCGAGGAGTACGAGGAGCGCAAGGGCAAGCTCGAGCAGAACGACGACCTCGAGGAGCTCGTCGAGGAAGCCGAGGAAGTACGTTCGGAGGCCTCCCAGCACCACCAGAAGGTCACCGAGCTCGCGGACAAGGCCCAGGAACACCACAACCAGATGATCGAGGCCTACCGCGAGGCCGACGACATCCGCGACGAGGCCGACGAGATGCACGAGTCGTTCGTCGAGGCCCAGGAGGCCGCCGACCGTCACCACGAGGACTTCGTCCGCGTCCAGAAGCGCCTGCGCGAGCTGGACAAACAGGAGGAAGAACAGCGCAAGTCCCAGCGTGACAAGAAGAAAGAGGAGGCCAAAGAGGAGGCCGAGGAGATCTATCAGAAGTTCAAGGAGGGCGAAACCCTCGACACCGAGGACCTGATGAAGCTCCAGAAGACGGGACTGCTGTAGGCCGATTCGTCAACCTGTGTCTGCTGCCGTTCGCTTTTTGCAGTAGCGGTCGCGTTCTCTCTCGGTTTCGGTTCCCGTTTTCGGGCGAAACGGACGCGTACAGCCATTTTGGTTCCTGCGTTGGCCACCCCGTTCGTGAGCCGATGGTTTCGACTCTCGAGCGGTCCGGCGTCGGTAACCGACACATACAGCGCCGGTAGGGCACCGCTCTCGGCCGCCGAACGACTCGTTCGGCGGTAGTTCGGCCATAACAATGCCCTCGTCGCTGGGGAACTCTCGCATGCACGAGTCCAGGGACGACGTCGCCGTCTTCGTGCCGGGGATCGACGCCCCGAGTACGGTCGCCTGTCTCCGTTCGCTTCGACCCCGCGGCATCCGGACGATCGTCGGCTCCGAGTCGACCGCCACTCCCAGTGCGGTTTCGCGGTACTGCGACGAGTTCGTCCGCTTACCCGACCCGACCCAAGACCTGGCCGCCTACGGCGACGCGCTCCTCTCGATCGCTCGCCGCCCCGACGTCGAGACGATCATCCCGGTTCGCGAGGAGGACATCTACTCGCTGGCGCGAAACCGGGAGGCGTTCGCGCCGGAAGTCGCGACGCCGTGGCCGACGTTCGAGACGCTACGGCAGGTCCAGGACCGTCTCGAGCTGTTCGCGGCGGCCGATCGCGCCGGCGTCGCCGCCCCCGACACCGCGCTCGTAGACGAGTGGGACGACTGGGACCGCGAGACGATCGTCAAACCGCGCTACTCAGTCGCCGCGCCGGAGTACCTGGGTCCGGGGTTCGACCGCGTCGAGGTCGGCTCGACCGCCTACCAGACGCCGGGAGAGCCACCGAACGCGGCCGCCTGTACCGAGGCCCGCGGCCACGTTCCGCTGGTCCAGGAGCGGATCCCCGACTCGCGGGAGTACGGCTTCTTCGCGCTGTACGACCGCGGCGAGGCGGTCGCGACCTTCCAGCACTGCCAGCGCCGGGGCTGGGAGTACTGCGGCGGGCCCAGCGCCTACCGCGAGTCGATCTACCTCCCCGAACTCGAGGCCGACGGCAGGGCGCTGCTGGACGAGCTCGAGTGGCACGGGCTGGCGATGGTCGAGTTCCTGCGCGACCCCCGCGACGGGCGGTTCAAGCTGATGGAGATCAACCCCCGATTCTGGTCGTCGCTACCGTTCACCGTCCAGACGGGGGCGGACTTTCCGTTTTACTACTGGCAGCTGGCGATGGGCGAGTCGATCCCGGGCCGGCCGACCTACGAGACCGGGCTCGGCGGCCACCTCCTGCGGGGCGAGCTGAGCTACCTCCACAGCGTGCTGACCGAGGAGTACCCCCCTCTCGAGCGGCCGTCACCGTGGGCCGCACTGGTGGCGGTCGGGCTGTCGCTCGTCCGCCAGCCCCGGTTCGACTACGCGGTCGCCGACGATCCCATGCCGTTCGCCAGGGACGGCTGGAACGTCCTCCGGGAGTGGCTCGGCGACTGGAGGGCCGGCCCCGACGAGGAGCTCCCTCACGCCGGCGAGGTCGAGCGAGAGGCGCGGGACGACGGGGATACCGCCGACGCGCCCGGCGGCCTTCCGGCGGAGTAACGGCTCCGAATCGCCAACGCTTAACGGGGTTGCGGCGTCACTCACGGGTATGACTCGAGGTGGCCGGAGTGGTCAGTAACGAAGGTATCGGTCGACTCGCCGTCCTCGCAGCCGGGGCCGCAGTGTTCGCCGCGATCGGCGTCGCACTGTTCGTGATCTACCCCGACACGCTAGCCGATCTCGCCGGCGTGCTCGTCGCCCTCGCCGTGATCGTCCTCGGGGTGCGGATCGCCGGCTCGATCGCCGACAGCCTCTTTCCGGCCTACGACATCGCCGAGGTCGCCGTCGAGGGGCCGATCACCCGCGACGGTGGCGGCGGACGGTTCCCGTCGGGACCGCGCTCGACTCCCGCCGACGACATCGTCGAGCAGATCGATCGAGCTGACGAGGACGACAGCGTCGACGCCCTGTTGCTCAAACTGAACACGCCCGGGGGCGAGGTCGTCCCCAGCGACGACATCAAACTCGCCGCCGAACGGTTCGACGGACCGACGGTCGCCTACGCGACCGACGTCTGTGCCAGCGGCGGCTACTGGATCGCCAGCGGCTGTGACGAACTCTGGGCGCGAGACGGCTCCATCGTGGGCTCGATCGGCGTTATCGGGTCGCGGGTCAACGCCAGCGACTTCGCCGACAAGGTCGGCCTCTCCTACGAGCGCTTTGCCGCCGGGAAGTTCAAGGACGCCGGCACGCCGCTGAAGGAGATGGACGATAGCGAGCGGGCCTACCTTCAGGGACTGATCGACGACTACTACGAGACGTTCGTCGAGCGGGTCAGCGAGGGCCGGGACTTAGAGCCCGAGTTCGTTCGCGAAACCGAGGCCCGGATCTACCTCGGCGAGCAGGCCCACGAGATGGGACTGGTCGACGAACTCGGCACGCGCCGCGAACTTGAGGACGAGCTCGCTGACCGGCTCGAGCGCGACGCTGTCGCCGTCGAGGAGTTCGAGCCCGAGCGACCGCTGATGGCTCGCGTCGGCGGCGGTGCCCGAAGTATCGCCTACGCCTTCGGCGCCGGCGTCGCGAGCGTCGTCGGCGACCGGGAGTTCCGGCTGCGATTCTAGCCGTGGTTTTATCGTTTCAGGGGATCGAACGCCTACCGTGACAACGCTGGTCGTCTGTCTCGACCGGACCGACGATGTCGGGCGAAAGACCGGACTCCGGTCGCCCGTCGTCGGCTGGGAGGCAGTCCGTGCGCTGGTGACCGACGTCGGCCTCGCGGATCCGGAGGATTCGGGGGTCAACTCCCTGCTCGAGACCCTCCGGGTCGCCCAGAGCCTTCGCGACGAGAACGAGGACGTCGTCGTCGCGGTCGTCTCGGGCGACCGGGAGTCGATGGTCTCGGCGGACCGGTCGGTCGCACGACAGGTCGACGACCTGATGGCCGCCCACGATCCCGACTCGGCGGTCGTCGTTATCGACAGCGCCGAGGACGAGCGGCTGGTCCCGATCGTCGAGAGCCGCGTGCAGGTCGACTCGGTCGATCGGGTGGTCGTTCGCCAGGCCCGGGACATCGAGTCGACGTACTACCTTCTCAAGCAGTTCCTGGCCGACGAGGAGCTCCGCCAGACCGTGCTGGTCCCGATCGGTCTGACGCTTCTGGTGTTTCCGATGCTCGCGTGGTTCGTCGGCCCCGCGGAGGGCGCCGCCGCGATCACGACCGTTATCGGCCTCTTCTTGCTGTACAAGGGCTTCAGCGTCGACGAGGTCGTTACCGGGCTCGCCCTCCAGATCCGCGAGTCGCTGTACTCCGGACAGGTCTCGGTCGTCACCTACGCCGTCGCAGCCGGGCTGACCCTCGTTGGCGTCTTCGTCGGCGTTCTCGGCGTCTCGAACCTCGAGGAGCCGTCCGGCGTCGTGCTCCCGGCCGTTCAGTTCGCCTTCGACAGCGCCCCCTGGCTCGCCGCGGCCGCCCTGACCGCCAGCGCCGGCCGACTGCTCGACGAGGCGATCGGCGAGGAGCCGATCGGCAGCTCCTACCTCAACCTCCCCTTCATCGTCGTCGCCGTCGGGCTGGTGGTTCGGGGGTTCTCGGCGTACTTCCTCGAGCAGCAGGCCCTCATCGAGTCGGTCCAGGTCCCTGCGATCGAACTGGGCGTGCTCTCGATCGACACGTTCGGGATCACGGCCGGCGAGCGGCTGGCGCTGTACGTCGTCAGCGCGATCGTCGTGAGCCTCGTCGGCGCCAAGGTCGCCGCGACGTTCAGCGGCGACACCGACCGAACCGTCCTCGAGGACGTCACGCCCGAATCGGGGCTCACGGACGGCGGGCCGCGCTCGCAGCCGGCCGACGACCAGGACGCCGGTCGCGACGAGAGCGACACCGACTCGGGACGCGGGAACGAGGAGGACTCGGGTCCCGACTACCCCCGGTAGTCCAGCGGCGACGGAACTCGCCACCCCTTTAGCCTCCTCGCTCGAGTAACCCGTATGAGCGACGCAGACGGCGCCTGGGTCAGCCTCTTCTCGGGCGGGAAGGACTCGGCGTGGGCGCTGTACCGGGCCCTCGAGCGCGGACTGAACGTCGAACGGCTCGTCACGGTTCACCCGACCGGCGACTCCTACATGTACCACGTCCCGGCGACCGAGCTGGCCGGGCTGGCCGCCGAGAGCATCGGCATCGAGCTGCTGGAGGTCGAACCCGAGGACTTCGGCGCCGAAACCGCGACGGACGCGAGCGCGCAGGGCGACGACGAACTCGAGCCCCTCGAGGCCGCCCTCCGGGAACTCGACGCCGAGCTGCCGGGCGGGATCGCGGGCGTCACCGCGGGGGCCGTCGAGAGCGAGTACCAGACGAGCCGGATCGAGGCGATGTGTGACCGCCTCGGCTGTGACCTGTTCGCGCCGCTGTGGCGCGAGGATCCCCGCGAGCTCGCCGACGCGATGCTCGAGACGGGCTTCGAGATCAAGATCATCCGAGTCGCGGCCTACGGGCTCGACGAGTCCTGGCTCGGCCGCACGATCGACGCGGACGCCCTCGCGGAGCTCGAGTCGCTCAACGAGGAGTACGGTGTTCACATCCTGGGAGAGGGCGGCGAGTTCGAGACGCTGGTGGTCGGCGGCCCGCATATGGATCGACGGATCCATCTCGAGTACGAAACCGAGTGGGACGGGACGCGTGGGACTCTGTGGGTGAGCGACGCGCGGCTGGAGTGAGGGGCGGATCTCGAGGGGACTCAGGAACCGTCGCGTTCGAAGCGCGGTTCGGGGTCGCTTTCGGAGACGGTCGCGAGATACGGCTCGAGGCCGGCGAGTCGGTCGGTCGGTTCGACGTGATTTCGCTCCCGGTCGTACTCGACGAGCTCGAGGTCGACCAGCTTCGGGATGTGGACGTGCTGCAGGGAGACGAAGATGCGACGAACGGTTTCGGCGGGAACGTCGGTGACGGGCGTCCCCGTCTCCGCGACGACGAGTTTCTTGGTCAGATCGTTCACCGTGAGCCGACGGTCGTCGTTCCCGAACGCGGTCAGGATCCGTCGGCGCCGTCGGTTCGCTAACAGTTCGAAGACGGCGTCGAGATCCCGACTGCCGCGTGTCATATCTCGCGTTTCACAACTCGCCGCATTGATACGTCGGATTGTATGTTCAACCCTTCAAGTACCGGGCCGCTCGAGGCGGCTCTCGGTCGGTGCCGCTTCCTGGCCCGGCGGGGTCACGGCCAAGGTGTTGCCGATTAGCGCCTCGTAGCCGCGGTGGAGCCGCTCGGAGAGCGACTGCGGAGTGATCTCGAGCTCCTCGGCGACGTCGGTGAGCGAGACCGACGGCGAGGAGAAGTACCCCGTCTCCCAGGCGGTCAGCAGCGCGTCGTGTTGCTTCTCGGTCAGCTCGTACTGGCCGACGCCGCGCGGGTGTGCGCGGGCGAACAGCTGCGTCAGCCGGTAGGGGATCTCGAAGTCGCTGCAGTACGTCTGAAACTCGTCGAGGCTGTTTCGATCCGCGAATCGCATCCGAAGCTCCCACTCGTCGTACTGCGCCGACGCCTCCAGGATTGTCGCGCCCAGTTCCGTGTACGCGTAGACCAGCGAGTCGACGTTCCCCGTCCACTCCCCGCGGTACAGCATCGATCGCTCGTAGTCGTCGATGTGTTCGACGTCTCGAATCGTCGGATCGTCGGCCGTTGCTCGCTCGAACATCCGGTGATCGACCCCGGATACCCACAGATACGGCGTGAGCACGTCGTCCGCCGCGACGACGCGCTCGATCTCGATGACGAGATCCCGCTCCGATCGGAGGGTCTCGTGGAGCGCGAACGCCTCGGCGGGAATGTGAAACTCCCCGAAGAGACTCATAGCTCCTACTTTTCCCGAACAGTTATAAACGGATCGGCTACTGCAAGGCGAGCGATCACCTGGTGATGGTCGTGTGGGCTCCGATGAGCGCGCCCGCGAGATCGAGGTCCTCGAGCCGGGTTCCCTCGTCGATGATCGATCGCCTGACGCCGCCGTTCTCGATCGTCGCCTCCGGGAAGACGACCGCGTGGTCGAGCTCGGTGTCGATCAGCGTGACGTCGTCCATCACGTGGACGTTCTCGCCGATCGTCGCGTTCTCGAGGGTCGCCGAGTCGGCGATCAGGGAGTCGCCCTCGAGGTGCCAGGCGACGGCGTCGAGGTAGCTCTCGGGGGTGCCGATGTCGAACCACGCCCCCTCGAAGGTGTAGGCGTAGGTCGGCTCCCGATCCTGGAGCCACTGGACGAACCAGCCCGGCTCGTCGGGGTTGTTGTCGCCCTCGAGGTAGGTGTCGAACAGCGTCAGCGCGTCCCGCGGGAACGCGTAGCAGGCGATCGACACTAGGGTGCTTTTGGGGTCGTCGGGTTTCTCCTGGAAGTCGACGACGCGGTCGCCCTCGAGATCGACCAGGCCGTAGGATTTGGCCTTCTCGCGGGAGCCGACGTCGTAGGCCGCGAGCGTCGGGGCCTCCCGCTCGAAGAAGTCGTCGACGAACTCGGAGAGATCGAAGCTTAGCAGGTTGTCGCCGGCGACGACCAGCAGGTCGTCGTCGACGTTCTCGCGGTCGATCAGCTGGGCGAGCGCGCCGACGACGCCGAACTTGTCGTCCTCCTCGGTCGTCTCCTCGACCGACAGCGTCGGCTTCTCGAACTCGCTGTCGGCGAGGTGCGCCTCGAACTCGTCGGCGAAGCGCTCGTTCGTGCTCACGAAGACCTCGTCGATCCGGTCGTCGGCCTCGAGCTCCGCGAAGATTCGATCGATGACCGTGGCGTCGCCGATCGGGAGAAACATCTTGGGGCGGTGTTTCGTGATCGGCCACATCCGGGTCGCGTACCCGCCTGCCAGAACGACGGCTTTCATGGCCCGTGTTTCACCGACCGGATGTAAGTGGTTTACCCCTGCGCGGCTTGCGATTCGCCCTCACAGAACCGAACACCTATCGGGATACGGGCGATGGGCCTACGTATGCGGAAAGCAGACGAGACGACCCGGCAACGACTCGCCGACGCGCTTCGTGCCGAGCCGGCGACGCCGAGCGAACTCGCGGTCCAGTTCGAGCTGACCCCGGAGACGATCCTTCGACACCTCGAGCACGTCTCGCGGTCGGTCGACGGCGGCGACGAGCGGTTCCTCGTCGCGCCCCCGACCTGTCGGGACTGCGGGTTCGACGGCTTCGACGAACTGTTGAACCGGCCGTCGCGGTGTCCCGACTGCAAGAGCGAGGCGATCGACGAGCCGGCCTACACGATCGAGTAGCCGCGGCCCGAACTGCGAGCGCGGTTTCGACACGCCTATCTGTCGGCGCGGCGACGGTCCGATATCGACGCCTCGAGCGGTCGATCGCCGGTTCTCGCCGGCCGCCGCCGGGCTCGCGACGCAACATACGTATGACCACCTCCGACTCCGACTTCGACTCCCCCGGGTTCGTTCTCGCGATGCTCGACTGGCTCGAGCGCCGCGAGGAGTCCCCGGCAGCGGTCGACGAGAGCCTCGAGCTGTTGGCCGATCGGCGCCGCCGGCTGTTGCTCGAGGTCATGCGCACCTACGGCGAGGAGCTGACGCTGCCCGACGCCGCCGAGGAGGTCGCAGTTCGCGAAACCGGCCGAAAGGTAACCGAGCTGTCGGCCGAGCGAGTCGCGAACGTCTACATCTCCCTGTACCACGACCACATGCCCCGGCTCGTCGAGGCCGACCTCATCGAGTACGACCAGGAGCGGGATCTCGTGATCCCCCTCGAGATGCGCTAGAACTCGACGTTCGACGTCGAGGTCAGGTCGCCGCCCTCGTCGATCGGGCCTGCCGCGACGAACTCGTACTCCTCGTCGGTCAGATAGACGTCGCCGTCCGAGACCGTCACCTCGAGTTCGGTCAGGTACGCCCCCTCGCAGGGACCGAACGTACACTTCCCCGAGTCGGTTTCGAAGTACGCGCCGTGGTTCGCACAGATCACCTCGCCGTCGCGCATCGGCGCGCCGTCGCCCTTGTCGAGTTTGATATGCGTGAAGTGCTGACAGTAGTTCAACCAGCACGAGACGTCCGCGTCGGTCGACGCCGCGCCGTTCGCGACGAGAATCGCCTCCCGGCGGTCGCCCAGTTCGTCGGCGACGCGAAAGAGGAAGGTCGACTCCGCGGGAACGTTCTCCAGGGTCGTGATCCGCTGTGTAGCCGCCATCGGTGTCCGGTTACGAGTCAGCGCTCGTGAACGTTTCGAGACCGTCTGACGGAGTTTTAACACGCCGAACCCCCAACGACTGCCATGGACTCCCTCCTCATCTACGGCTCGTACGGCTACACCGGCCGGCTGATCGCCCGCGAGGCCGTGGCTCGCGGCGGCTCGCCGACCCTCGCCGGGCGCGACGGGGAACGGGTCGCCCAACAGGCCGAGGACCTCGACCTCGGAGGACGGGCGATCGACCTAACGGACGGCCGGCTCGAGGACGATCTCGATGCGTTCGACGCCGTGTTGAACTGCGCCGGCCCGTTCGAGCGAACCGCCGAACCGCTCGTGTTGGCCTGTCTCGAGGCGGGAACGGACTACCTCGACATTACTGGCGAGTTCCCGGTGTTCGAACGCCTCCGCCAGTACGGGGAGACCGCCAGCGCGGCGGGGATCACGCTGCTCCCCGGGGTCGGGTTCGACGTCGTCCCGACCGACTGTCTGGCCGCGATGCTCCACGAGCGCCTGCCGACCGCCGATCGGCTTCAGCTGGGCGTCAAGAGCGAGTACGGCTTCTCCCCGGGAACCGCCCGGACGTTCGTCGAACTGGCCGGGGAAGGAGGCGTCATCCGTCGGGATGGACGGCTACTCAGCGTTCCCGCGGCCTTCCGCAGCCGGAAGATCGACTTCGGTGAGGGTCCCGAACACGCCGTGACGATCCCGCTGGGCGACGTCATCACCGCGGCCCACACGACCGGAATCGAGACGGTCGAGGTCTACGGCGCCGTCCCCGAGTGGAGCAAGCCGCTGCTGTCGGCGACCGACTCGCTGGGGTGGCTCCTCGAGCGGCCGTCGGTCGAACGCGCGGCGACCCGCGCGATCGACGCCCTCCTCGACGGTCCCGACGGGACGGCCCTGGCGACCGAATCCGCGACCGTCTGGGGCGAGGTCGTCGACGACGACAGCGGCGAGCGCCGCAGCGGCCGCCTCCGGACGCCCAACCCGTACGCACTGACGGCCGATGCCGCGGTCAGCGCCGTCGAACATCTCCTCGAGGACGGCGTCGAGAACGGGTTCCAGACCCCGGCCAGCGCGTTCGGCTCGGCGTTCGTCACGGAACTCGCGGGCGTCGAACGGGAGCTCCTCGAGGCCGACGCCGAGGGATCGGCGGTGCCCGAACCGGCCGACTGATCACCCTCGAAACCCTCGGTGCCGAGAGCCCGAAACGGTATCGCGAGCCGAATCATCCCTCGAGCCGAATGATCCGTTCGTTCGTCCGTCCTGTCTTCCCCTGGGCGACCTTCGCGTTCGTGTCTCTCTCGAGTTTCGAGCTGCTGCTGTTCGGTCGGTTCGACCCGACGCGCTCCTTCCCTATTGTGATCGGCGTGGGGGTCGGCCTCGCCGTTGCGGATCGGAACGGTCCGATTCGCAGGCCGTGAACGAGCGGGTCGGTTCGCGTGTCGTGGCTCCCCACGGCACAAGGCGGGGACCCGTCCCGGTCAGTCGTCGCTCGCGTCTCGAGCCCCGCGGATCTCGTTGCGCAGACTGGCCGCGCTGACCCCGACGATCAGGCCGACGCCGAACCCGGGCAGGAAGTCCGCGGGCTCGCCGAGGACGGCGAGAAACGCACCCAAACCGAGTGGTGGAGCCAGGAAGATAACCGTCATCTCCAGGGCGAAGACGTCCACGCTCTTTTTGGGTTTGTCCATACGAATAGTGGTTCGTACAACACACTGACAGTTTCGGTCCGCGCACCGATCGATCAGTAACAGGCGCTTTCGACGCGCTCGTCGTACAGCCTCGAGAGGCGATCCGTCACCGGTCCGCCGCCGAGGTCGACCCCGTCCAGCGAGCCGATCGGTCGCAGCTCCCAGGTGCGGTTCGTGAGGAAGGCCTCGTCGGCCTCGAGGACCTCGGCCAGTCCGTAGCTCCCCTCCTCGACCGGGAGGTCGGCCCCTCGAGCCAGCTCGAGGACCGTCTTTCGGGTGATCCCGGGCAGGACGTCGCCGTCCGTCGTGGGGGTACAGACCGTCCCGTGGCGGACGAAAAACAGGTTGCTCGTCGCGCCCTCGGCGACGTTCCCCTCGAGATCCGAGAGCAGCGCCTCGTCGGCCTCGCCCTCGAGTTCCGCCCGCGCGAGGATCCCGTTGAGGTAGTTGTGGGTTTTCGCACTCGAGGGCAGCGCCGCGTCGGGGATCCGTCGGGTCTCGACGCTGCGGACCGTCGCGGGCCCGTTCCAGACGGGGTCGCCCTCGAGTCCGCCCCGGGGGAGCGGTTTGGCGTAGACGACGACCGTCGGATCGACCTCGGGCTGGGGGGTGAGCTTGCCCGGCTGGACCCCGCGGGTGACCGAGAGCCGGACGTAGGCGTCCGCGAGGTCGTTCGCCGCGAGCGTCTCGTCGATTCGGTCCCGGAGTTCGCTCCCCGAAAGGCCGTGCTCGAGGGAGAGGGCGTCGCAGGTTCCCTCGAGGCGCTCGCGGTGGGCCGCCCAGTCGAGGACGGTCCCGCCGTAGGTCCGCAGGGTCTCGAAGGCGGCGTCGCCGTAGCGAAAGCCGCGGTCGTCGACGCTGACGGTCGCCTCCGAGGCGGGAACGAGCTCGCCGTCGACGTGGTACAGTCGGTCGCTCATCGCTCGCCCCGCGAGTCGGATCGCTCGTGGTCGGCGGCGAACCGACAGAAGTTCTCGACCATCCGCTTGCCGACCGAAAGCGAAATTTCCCCATTGGCGTCCTCCTCGGGGTCGCGAGTGAGGATGCTCTCTGGGTGAAACTGCACGCCCAGCTGCGGCTTTTCCCGGTGACGAACCGCCATCAGGACGCCCCGCTCGTCGGCGGTTCGGGCCGTCTCCTCGAGGCTGTCGGGGAGGTCCTCGCGCTCGACGGCAAGCGAGTGGTAGCGCCCGACCTGGAACCGTTCGGGGAGTCCGTCGAACAGCCCCGAACCGTCGTGGGAGATCCGCGAGGGCTTGCCGTGGACGACGTGGGGGGCGTGGACGACCGGGGCGCCCTCGGCCGCACACAGCGCCTGGTGGCCCAGACAGACCCCGAGGATCGGGTAGTTGGTTTCGGCGAACAGCGGGATCGAGATCCCCGCCTCCTGGGGGGTTCCGGGGCCGGGCGAGACGACGATCCCTGTCGGATCGAGTTCGCGGACGCTCTCGAGGTCGATCTCGTCGTTCCGTCTGACTACGACCTCGTCGGCAACTTCGCCGACGTACTGGACGAGGTTGTACGCGAAGGAGTCGTAGTTGTCGATGACCAGCAACCTTTTGCTGCGCTCACTCGCTGACGCTCGTTCGCTGGCAAAACGTTGATGAAAACCCTGCCTCCCTCCCTCCGGTCGGTCGTTGGGCCGCTCGCTCGCGGACCCGAGCGAGCGGCTGCTGTGTTCGTCACTCATCGTCCTCACCCCCAGCGCCCTCGAGGCCCATTCCGGCTCGCTCCCCAAGCGCGTCGTCGATGGCGTTGATCAGCGCCCGCCCCTTGTCGAGGGTCTCGTCGTACTCGCTGTCGGGATCCGAGTCGTGGACGATCCCCGCGCCCACGCGAAGGTGATACTCCTCGTCGTGACGGACGAGCGTCCGGATGACGATGTTCAGCGTCGCTCGCCCGTCGAAGCCAAAGATGCCGACGCTACCGGTGTACGGACCTCGGCGGGTCGCCTCGAGCTCGTCGATGATCTCCATCGTCCGGGGTTTGGGCGCGCCCGTGATCGTCCCGCCGGGGAACATCGCCGCGGCGGCGTCGGCGAGCGTCGCGTCCGAACGGAGTCGGCCGGTGACGTCCGAGACGAGGTGCATTACCTCCGAGTAGCGGTCGATCCGACGGTACTCCTCGACGTCGACGCTGCCGTACGCGCTGACCTTCCCGAGGTCGTTTCGCTCGAGGTCGACGAGCATCGCGTGCTCGGCGCGTTCCTTCTCGTCGGCGAGCAGGTCGGCCTCGAGCTCGGCGTCCTCCTCCGGAGTCGCTCCGCGCGGACGAGTTCCCGCGATGGGCTCCGTTCGAACGAACTCGCTGTCTCGCTCAAGCAGCAGTTCCGGACTTGCGCTCACCAGATCGGCGCTGCGAAACTCGAGCAGTCCCGAGTACGGCGCCGGATTCACCCGCCGGAGCGCGTCGTAGGCCGCAACGGGGTGGACCGCGGCGGGCGCGACCAGCCGCTGGGAAATGTTCGCCTGGAAGGTGTCGCCGTCCCGGACGTACTCCTTGACTCGCTGAACGCGGTCCGCGAAGGCCTCGCGGCCGCAGTCGCTCTCGAAGGTCGCCTCGTCGGTCGCGACAGGCGGGTCGCCGATCGCAGGGTCGCCCTCGAGGCAGCTCCGGGCGAGCTCGAGCGCTCGCTCCCGACCCCGATCGTAGGCGTCCTCGAGGTCGTCGCCGAGCTCGACGCGCGGACAGGCCGTGATCCGGAGTTCGGTCGCCTCGTCGTCGGCCGTCGGCTCCTCCCAGGCCGCCAGCCGGTCGTAGACGGCGACCTCGAGGCGTGGGAGCCCGCGGTCGTCGATCGCCGACGCTGGCAGCTCCTCGAGTTCGCGGACGATATCGTAAGAGAGCCAGCCGACGGCGCCGCAGGGGTAGGGAACCTCGCAGTCCCCGCGGACCAGGTCCTCGTCCGCGAGGACGCCCTCGAGTGCTGAAAGCGTCGGCGACTCGCCGCTTCGGTTCCGCGCGACCGCGTCCGGGCCGACGGTGAGCCCGTCTACGGGATCGGTGCCGAAGTACCCCCAGCCGGGCTGGCCGCCGGTGGTCTCGAGGTAGACACCGCCGTCGCCGTCGCGGGCGCTGCGATACGCGAGAAAGGGATCGGAGACGGAGAGACGAACCGTGACCGGAACGCGGGCGGCCGCTACCCCGTCGCCGTCGAGGCCGCCGCGGGCGGCGGCGCGAAACGAGTCGACCGTCGTGACGACGCGCGGATCGCTCATACCCTCGCGGAGGGTCGTGACCCTAATCAGTGTACGGTTCTCTCCAGGATTAGCGGACCTTCGCCCGGTCGATCCAGCCCTGGATGCGTTTCTCTGCGATGTCGGTCTCGGACTCGAGGTGGGCGGCGTCGGCATCGGCGAGCTCGGCCACGGTTTCGACGCCGGCATCGGCCAGCCGATCCGCGTACGCGGGGCCGATCCCCTTGACAACGTCGACGGGTTCGTCCGGAACGTCCGGCGTCTCGTCGTCGTCCGGCTCGTCGGTTTCGGCCTCAGCTTCCGTACCCGGGTCGTCCGGCGCCTCGCTCTCGGGCTCCGATTCGTCCAGCGTCTCAGTCTCGGACTCGGCCTCCAGTTCGGATTCGGCAGCCGCGTCGGAGTCGTCCGGAGACGTCTCAGTCTCGGTCGCCTCCTCGAGATCGTCAGATTCGGCCGACTCGATCGGGTCGGCCGGTTCTGCAGACTCGGTCTCGGAGTCGGCCTCGAGTTCCGACTCGTCGTCCACGACCTCCTCGTCGCGAACGCCCTTCTCGCCGGGCTCTTTCGATTCGGTCGGCGTTGCGTCCGACTGTGTCGGCCCCGCTGCCTCGGCGGGCTCCGCCGCAGTGTGTGGTGTGTCGTTCGCCTCGGTCATCGACCCCGTCGAGGCCGAAGCCGTCGTCTCGGCGGCCGCCGACTCCTCGTCGGGGGCGGCCCCGCGCTCTCGTTCGACCGTTACCCCGACGTCCCGAGCGTCCCCACGCTCCGAGCCAGAGTCGTCGAACCCCAGCAGCGACTTCAGCTTTTGGAGGATTGCCATTAGCTGGATATAGTTAACTCGCACCACTTAAATTCGCCTGATGCCCGCGGTGAACGACCGCTCCTCCGGTCGCGTCTACAATCTCGAGCGAAGCGCCTCGTTCATCGCCCCGACGGGCGCCTCCCGGTCGGTCCACAGCTCGAGCGCCTCGACGCCCTGGTAGAGCAGCATCCAGGCGCCGTCGACCGTCGTCGCGCCGACGGCTTCGGCGTCCCGAAGCAGTCGCGTCTCGAGCGGGCGATACACCGCGTCGAGCACCGCCAGCTCGCCGTGGAGCGCCCCGGCCGGCACCGGCGTCGCGTCCTCCTCCATCCCGACGCTGGTCGCGTTGACGAGCACGTCGGCGTCGGCGAGGAGCGCCTCGAGGTCCTCGAGTCCCCGACCGACGGCGCCGGGCACCTCGTCGGCGAGTTCGTGTGCCGTCGACTCGGTCCGGTTCGCGATCGTCACGGCGGCGCCCGCGTCCGCAAGGCCGAACGAGATGGCCCGGCCGGCGCCGCCGGCACCGACGACGACCGCACTCGCGTCCTCGAGCGCGACGTCGTGATCCCGCAGTGCGCGCAACGCGCCGGCGGCGTCGGTGTTGTGACCCGTAGGTTCCTCGCCGGAGAAGTCGATCGTGTTCACCGCGCCGATTCGAGTCGCCAGCTCGTCGGCCGCGACGACCTCGAGGGCGTCCCGTTTGAAGGGGATCGTCACGTTCAGTCCCCGAACGCCGAGCGCATCGGCGCCCCGGATCGCCGCCTCGAGCTCGTCGGGGGCGGGTTCGAAGGTGACGTAGCGGGCGTCGAGTGCGAGTTCGTCGTAGGCGGCCTCGTGCATCGGCGGCGACAGCGAGTGGCCGACCGGGTTGCCGATCAGTCCGTAGACGTCCATGGCCATACGTCGACTCGAGCGAGCGGGCGTATAACGGGTGTGGCTCCGGCAGCGCTTCGGTGGGGTTCCGGGTCGCTTATCCCACGGTCTCGAGTAGCGACCGGTATGCTGTCGGAGACCGGGGTCTCCGTGCTCCTGTTGGGAGCCGGGATCGTCGCGCTGTACGCCGGTGCGGAGCTGCTGGTCGCCGGGGCCGGCCGCCTCGCGCTCGGGATCGGCCTCCGGGCGGCGACCGTCGGCGTCACGGTGATCGCGTTCGCGACGACCGCCCCGGAGCTGTTCGTCGCGACGATCGGCGCCCTCGACGTCTCTACCGACATCGGACTGGGCGCGGTTCTGGGGTCGAACATCGCGAACGTGGGGCTGGTACTCGGCGTCGCCGCCCTCATCAGGCCGCTGTCGGTCAGCGAGACCGTCATGAAGCGTCACGTTCCCTTCATGGTATTCGCGGCGCTACTGTTGGTCGTCTTCGGCGCGAACGGTCGGATCGGCCGGCTCGAGGGAGCGATCTTCCTGCTGGTGCTCGCCGGATTCACCGCCTACCTGCTGTACTACGTCAACGCCGACCCGATGCCGGCCGAGGAGAAACCCGAAGCCAACGAGGGGGTCTCGCTCCGGGATCTCGCGCTCGTCGGCGGGGGACTGCTCGCGCTCGTCGGCGGCTCGCGGTGGCTCGTCGCCGGCGGCACCGACCTGCTGCTCGAGCTGGGCTTTTCCGAGCTGTTCGTCGGGCTCACCGTATTGGCGCTCGGAACGTCGCTCCCCGAACTCGCCGCCTCCGCCGTCGGGGCCGTCCGCGGCGAGACGGGGTTCGCGATCGGCAACGTCGTCGGCTCGAACATCTACAACGTGCTCGCGGTGCTCGGCATCGTCGCGCTGATCACCCCCATCGAGATCGCCTCGAGCACGCTCCGGTTCGAGCTCCCGATACTGGTCGGCTTCACCGTCGTTCTGGTCGCGATGATGGGGTACGGACGGCGGCTCTCCCGGCTCGACGGCGCCGTTCTCCTCGCCGGCTACGCCGGCTTCCTCTACCTGCTCGTCCCGTAGTGCCCAAAGGATTTGGGAGTGGACTTTACGGGATGCCCCTTGTACGAAACGTATGAGCGAATCGAAAGAAACCACGTACGTCGGGAAGGCCTGTGCGTACATCACCCGGGAGACGGGCGAGTTGCTCGTCTTCGAAGGCCCGGGGCATGAGGGCCTGCAGATTCCGAAGGGCACCCTCGAGGGCGACGAGTCGCCTCGAGAGGGGGTGTTCCGCGAGGTACGCGAGGAGAGCGGTCTCGCGACGCTGCAGGGAACCGAACACCTCACGACGGACATCTGGGTTCGGCGCCAGTCCCCGCCGAAGTGTTACGTCCGCCACTTCTTCCACGCGACCGTCCACGAACCCCGAGACCGCTGGACCCACACGGTCCGGGACGGCGGCGAGGAACACGGCTCGGAGTTCGAGTTCCGGTGGATCGAGCCGACGACCGATCGAGCGTTCGCGCTCGACCTCGATGACTACGTCGGCCTGCTGCCATCCGCGACGGTCGGCCAGAGCCGACAGGTCGCCTCCGACTGAGTTCCTTCCCTGCCGATCGAAAGCGGAGCGTATTCGAGGCGCCGCCCCCGAGGAGTCGACGTGATCGCAATCGTCGAGAGCCGCGCCGATCGTGCCTCCGTCCATATCTGTGAGCAGCTTCGCTCGCTCGCCGACTGGACCGAACGCGAGGACCCCGACCGTCCCGCGGCCGACGGCGGCGGCACCTACCACCGCCTCGAGGGCGCTGAACTGCGCTCGTTCGACGACCTCCACCTCGACCTGGAGCGGCCGGCCGAGGCCTTCGACTGCGACCCCGAGCTGCTGGTCTTTGCCTCCCGACACTCGGGCGACACCGGCGCCTTGCTGACGGGTCACTTCACGGGGAGCTTCGGCTCCGCGGAGTTCGGCGGCGAGGACGACGCTCTCGCCGAGGCCTGTCCGAACGCCCTCGCCGAGCTGCTCGCCGCCTTCGAGACCTACGCGCCCGAGGGGTACGACGTCGGGATGGAGTGTACCCACCACGGTCCGAGCGACGTCGGCTGCCCCTCGCTGTTCGCGGAGCTGGGCAGCGACGACGAGCAGTGGGACGACCCCGACGGCGCCGCGGCCGTCGCGCGGGCGATCCTCGAGCTCCGCGGGGTCGACGCCCACCGCGACAGGCAGGTCGTCGGCTTCGGGGGGAACCACTACGCGCCCCGCTTCCAACGGGTCGTCGAGGACACCGAGTGGACGGTCGGGCACATCGCCGCCGACTGGGCGCTCGAGGCGATGGGCCACCCCGAGAACCACCGCGAGGTCATCGAGCGATCCTTCGAGGCGAGCGATGCCGACCTCGCAGTTCTCGACGGCGAGTGGCCCGTTCTCGAGGAGCTCCTCGCCGACCTCGATCACCGGATCGTCGGCGAGACCTGGCTGCGCGCGGTCGGCGACCGCCCGCTCGAGCTCGTCGACGCCGTCGAGTCCGAGCTCGGCCGGGTCGAGGAGGGGGTTCGCTTCGGCGACCGCCGCGAGGAGTCGTTCGTCGTCCGCGAGCTGCCCGCGGAGCTGCTCGAGACCGCCCAGGGCGTCGACCCCGATCGGGTCCGGGAGTCGTTCGAACGCCACGCCGTCGCCTTCGAGACCGAGAACGCCGGCAGCCGCGTCGGAAGCCGCGTCGCCCTCCCCGATCCCGACGCGAAACGGGAGCTTATCGAGGCCGTCGCCGACGTTCTCGAGGCGAAGTTCGAGCGCGTCGCGGTCGAGGACGGCGCCGTCGTCGCCGAGGAGTTGGCGTTCGACCCCGAACTCGCCCGAACCCTCGGCGTCCCCGAGGGACCGGCGTTCGGCGCACTCTCGGATGGGGAGGCGGTGACCGTCGACGGCGAACGGATCGACCCCGAGGTCGT
Organism: Natronococcus roseus; assembly: GCF_043677095.1. Lineage (NCBI taxonomy): Archaea > Methanobacteriati > Methanobacteriota > Halobacteria > Halobacteriales > Natrialbaceae > Natronococcus > Natronococcus roseus. The sequence continues at coordinate 278,593 of NZ_JBHLJR010000004.1, read as the reverse complement.
CCACCGCGAGCGCACCCACCGGTTCGAGTACTGACCGGTTCGGTCCCGGAGGGAAGTGCCCGGTTGGTCCGCCGTGGCTTGCGGTGGATCGGTTCTCGACTCCCGACACGTAACCCCGCCTTATCCCGCCTCCGGGCGCCTGACGTGTAGGGGAAAGGTAATTATGCTCCATCTACTACTGGCTCCCAGGAATGGACTCTCTTATCGAAGACGCGATCGACGAGGCCGAGAACGCGGAGGGGAACGTCCCCGACGCGTCGGGGTCGGACCGGTCGGGCGCGAACGGCGTCGACAACAGCGGCACGATGACCGACGACGAACTCGAGGACGTTCTGCAGGATCTCCAGACCGACATCACGGTCGTCGGCTGCGGCGGCGCCGGCGGCAACACCGTCAACCGCATGCACGAAGAGGGGATCCACGGGGCGAAGCTCGTCGCCGCGAACACCGACGTCCAGCACTTAGTCGAGATCGAGGCCGACACCAAGATCCTGATGGGTGAGGACAAGACCGGCGGCCGGGGCGCCGGCTCGCTCCCGCAGGTCGGCGAGGAGGCCGCCCTCGAGAGCCAGGAGGACATCACCGGCGCGATCGACGGCTCCGACATGGTGTTCGTCACCGCCGGCCTCGGCGGCGGCACCGGCACCGGCTCGGCGCCCGTCGTCGCGAAGGCCGCTCGTGAGTCCGGAGCGCTCACGATCTCGATCGTCACCACGCCGTTTACCGCGGAGGGCGAGGTCCGCCGAACCAACGCCGAGGCCGGCCTCGAGCGTCTCCGGGACGTTTCCGATACGGTGATCGTCGTCCCCAACGACCGCCTGCTCGACTCCGTGGGCAAACTGCCCGTCCGCCAGGCGTTCAAGGTCAGCGACGAGGTGCTGATGCGCTCGGTGAAGGGGATCACCGAGCTGATCACGAAGCCCGGCCTCGTCAACCTCGACTTCGCCGACGTTCGGACCGTCATGGAACGCGGCGGGGTCGCGATGATCGGCCTCGGCGAGTCCGACTCCGAGGCGAAGGCCGAGGACTCGGTCAAGACCGCGCTGCGCTCGCCGCTTTTGGACGTCGACATCTCCGGGGCGACCTCCGCGCTGGTCAACGTCACCGGCGGCAACGACATGTCCATCGAGGAAGCGGAGGGCGTCGTCGAGGAGATCTACGACCGGATCGACCCCGACGCCCGCATCATCTGGGGGACCTCGATCGACGAGAGCCTCGAGGGTAGCATGCGGACGATGATCGTCGTCACGGGCGTCGAGTCGCCACAGATCTACGGCAACGGCGACGAGGAGCCGACCCAGCCCGAGCGCGGCTCCCAGGCTCGAGGCCGGGGCGGCGCTCGCGGCGAGGACGACATCGACTTCGTCAACTGATCGACGGACTCCTCGAACCTTCTCCGCAGAACTCGGCGATCGACGGGACCACCGCACGGACCGCCGTCCGTCAGCTTCGGCCACTCCAGTAGATAGTAGCGCGGTTTCGGTATTCAACCTCGAGCCCGAAACTGAAACTGGCCATTCGCTAACTACGTCTGCACACGTACCTTTTTGCTGCGGGTCCTCGCTCCCTGCGGTCGCTCGAACCGCTTGCAAAAATCTACGCTAAAAAGCCGCTCGCTCCCGCTGGTCGCTCGCGGGTGCTGCGCTTGTGGTGCGACTGCAGCGGTATCGCCTTCGCCTGTATGCAGCGCGAGTTTTCCGGGGACCTCCGAATAACGAGATCGTACTCCCAACTACTGTTACAGCAAATGCCTCAGTCGTCGGCTGTCGCCGGTTCGTCGCCCGCGAGGTCGTCCTCGATGCTCGGGGGGTACTTCCCGCGCTCGAGTTTTAGATCCGACTGCGGCCGGGCCATGCAGGTCAGCGCGTAGTTCTCGGCTTCCTCCTCGGTGAACCCGCGAGCCGCGGGCTGGGTGACCTCCCCCTCGAGGATCTCGGCGGTACAGGCCAGACACATCCCGACCCGACAGGAGAACTCCTGGGCGATCCCCTCCTCGAGACAGCGGCTGAGGATCGTCTGCTTGTCCGTGCAGGTGATCGTCTCCCCCGTGCCGACGAACTCGACGGTGTACTCGGTCATACGGAGCGATACGAACGACCCCGACAAAACTCTTTATTAGCTCCCGCTGTGACGAATCCGCCGTTATCGGCCCGCCGTACCGCACATAAAACGTTTTCTTACCCCGGGATCCACACTGTTCCATATGAGTACGCAGGAACGGTCGGCCGCCGAGACGTCCGGAACCCGATCGGCGGACGTCGTCGTCGTCGGCGCCGGCACCGCCGGCAGCTACGCCGCAGCCACCGTCGCACGCGAGGGGTACGACGTCGTCCTCCTCGAGCGCAAGTCCGAGGAAGAGGCGGGCCACATCGCCTGCGGGGACGCCCTGAAAGGCGCGGCGGACTTCCCCGACGCGATTCCCCGGTCCCAGATCGAGCCCGCGTTCACGAACACCGACGTCGACCACGGCCGATTCGAGATCCCCCAGGAGGACACCGTCCTCGAGATCCCGATCCCGGGAGAGCTGGCCGTCGTCGACCGCTGGGAGTACGGCAGACTCGTCATCGAGGGCGCCGCGAACGCGGGCGCGGAGATCCACTACGACACCGTCGTCCAGGACGTCACGCAGGCCGAGAACGGCCGCGTCACGGGCGTTCGGGCGAGGCGGAGGGGCGAACCGCTCGAGTACGAGGCCGAGGTCGTCATCGACGCCGCGGGCTCGCTGTCGGTGTTACAGGACCACGTCGACTTCTCGGGGTCGACGTTCGACACGAACGTGAACTACACCCACTTCTGTTCGGGTTACCGCGAGGTCGTCACCGTCGACGACCCCGTGGAGTGGTCCGACGCCCTCGTCTTCAAGCCGACCGACCGCGCGGCGGGCTACCTCTGGTACTTCCCGCGCACGGAAACCGAAATCAACGTCGGCCTGGGCTTCCAGATGACCGAGGAGCCGATGAAACTCGTCGAGAGCCTGAAACGCGACCTCCGGAGCCGACCGGAGTTCGAGGGGGCGCAGGTCGAGGACAAGCTCGGCGCCGCGCTCCCGACGCGTCGACCCTACGACTCGGCGGTCCACCCGGGCTACATGGCCGTCGGCGACGCGGCCGGCCACGTCAACCCCACGACGGGCGGGGGGATCGCCGGCGCGGCCTACGCCGGCAAGTACGCCGCGGAGGCCGCCGTCGAGGGGATCGAGGCCGGCGACGTCGGCGAACGAGCCCTCTGGGAGTACAACCAGCAGGTGATGGACCACTTCGGCGCCCGCTACGCCGCGCTGGACGTCTACAACGTCCTCTCGACGGCGGTCGACGTCGACGACCTGATGGGGCTGCTCGCGGCGATGCCCGGCGACAAGCTCGCCGAGGCGCTGTACTCGGGTAGCACGGACATCGGCACGAAGCTCAAGCTCGAGGCGATGCTCAAGAGCCGCGACCACTGGGGGACGATCTGGACGCTCTACCGGACGAAGCAGTGTGCGGACGACCTGCTCGCACACTACGGTCACTACCCCTCGCATCCCGGCGCGCTCGACAGCTGGCAGGATCGCCGCGATGACCTGATGGAGGCGGTGTACGAGACGACTGGTGCCGATCCCAAGTACTAGAGTGGCACTCTGGCTCGGCGAGCGACGCAGCTGTGACGCGGTGCCGTCGCTCCGAGGCGACCTACTTACCGTCTCTCCTCTCAGGTAATCGTCGCGTGCTCGGGACGTACGGGAAACTCGTTGCCCGCCAGACCACACGCTAAACCAGTCTCGCGGCTTCTCGTCTTCCTACTTCGTTAGGGGTGATCGATAATATTGCTAACGCCCAACATGTGTCTATGTCGCAAGGACATACCCGCAGACGCACGCTAACGCTGATCGGAGCCACCGGAGCCGGGCTGGTTGCGACCAGTTTCAGCGGGACGAGCGACGAGCACGGGGGGGACGACGACGAGTACGACGAGTACGACGACTACGACGATCACGACGATGAGTACGACGACCACGACGACGAAGGGGAGGTCGCGCAGGTACGAGCAGCCCATCTCTCGCCGGACGCGCCGAACGTCGACGTGAGCGTCGAGGGTGACACCGTCCTCGAGGACGTGCCGTTCCGCGCGGTCAGCGAGTATCTCGAGCTGCCAGTCGGAGCCACGAGCGTCTCGATCTCGGCGGCGGAGGATCCCGATACGGTGGTTTTCGACGAGGAACTCGAGCTCGCCGAGGGCGCGTTCACGATCGCCGCGCTAGGCGAACTGAGCGAGGAGGACCAGCCGTTCGAACCGGCCGTTCTCGAGGACGACGTGAGCGATCCGGGCGAGGACGCCCGGGTTCGCCTCGTCCACGCGTCGCCCGACGCGCCGGCCGTCGACGTCACCGTCGACGACGGCGAGATGGTGCTGTTCGAGGACGTCGCCTTCGGCGAGGCAGGGGCGCTCGAAGTACCGCCGGGTGACTACTGCCTCGAAGTGCGACCCGCGACGGAGTGCAACGACGGCGACGTCGTCGCGACCTTCGAAGTCAGCCCCGAAGCCGGGAACGTCTACTCCGCGTTCGCGGTCGGCTACCTCGACCCCGACGCCGCACCCGCCGACGAGCCCTTCGACCTCGAGGTCGTCCTCGACGCCGCACCCGACGACGAGGACGAAACCGACGAGGAGGAGGAAGACGAGATAGCCGACGGCGAAACCGTTACCGTCGGTCCCGATGGCGACCTCGTCTTCGATCCGGAGGAACTCGAGGTCGAGGCCGGAACGACCGTCGAGTTCGTCTGGGACTCCGACGGCCACAACGTGGTCCCGACGTCGGTTCCCGACGGCGCCGATTGGGAGGGCGAATCCGAGAACCTCGACGCGGGCGCGACGTACGAGCACACCTTCGAGCAGGAGGGGACCTACGAGTACGTCTGTGAACCCCACGAGGCCCAGGATATGGTCGGCGAGATTCACGTCGTCGAGGGCGACGAGGCGATGGACGACGAGGACGACCACGACGATTACGACGAAGACGACGATTACGACGACGACTACTGATCGGTCGACACCGACGCCGTCTCCGACCGTCTGAGACGGCCAATCGACCGCTACCGGTTCGCTCGAGGACGCTCCAGTCTCGTTCTCGTGCGGACCGTAACGTTTCGCTACGGTTCGAACCGTCCCGTTCGCTTTTGTTCCCGCGTCGCCGGCCTCCGGTATGGGCACGAACGTTCGCCGTCGGGAATTGCTGGTAACGAGCGCCGGAGCCGGCGCCGTGAGTCTCGCCGGCTGTGCCGGATTCTCGAGCGACGGACCCGAAGAACGGGCGGAGGGAGACCAGCGGGCCGTCGTCTCACAACACCACCTGGCGACCGAGGCCGGCCTCGAGACTCTCGAGGACGGCGGGACGGCCGCCGACGCAGCCGTTTCCGTCGCCTGCGCCCTGAGCGTGGTCGAACCCTGGTTCTCCTCGGCGCTGGGCGGGGGGACCTGGGCGCTGTACTACGACGCCGAGGCCGACGAGGTGACCAGCCTCGACGGCGTCGGTCCCGCCGGCCTCGAGGCGACGCCCGAGGACTACGAGGAGCGCGCGGACGAGGCGGGGATCCACCAGGCCGTCGTTCCCGGCGCCTGGGACGGCTGGATGCTGTGGCTCGCCGAGTACGGCAACCTGGATCTCGGGGACGTCCTCGAGCCCGCGATCACCCTCGCCCGGGAGGGGTATCCCGTCAGCCCGGAGATGGCGGGCTGGCTCGCCGACGAGGCCGATCTGATCGCGGACCGACCCGCCGCGGCCGACATCTATCGCGACGACGGCAACCTCCTCGAGGAGGGCGACACCGTCACCCAGGACGCGATGGCGGACACGTTCGACTCGCTCGCCGACGCCTACGCCGACGGGGACGACCGATCGGACGGGATCCGGGCCGCACGGGACTACTTCTACCGCGGGCCGATCGCCGAGGCCATCGTCGACCACTCCGACGAGCACGGCGGCTACCTGACGCTCGAGGAGTTCCGCGAGTTCGAAGCCGAGATCGTCGAGCCGCTCTCAGTCGCGTACGACGAGGACCTCGAGGTTTACCAGAACCCGCCCAACAGCCAGGGGATCACCCAGCTGCTGGCGCTGAACGTTCTGAAGGAGTTCGACTTCGACGACCTCGAGCCGGGCGACGCCGACGCGGTCCACCTCCAGGCCGAGGCGATCAAGCTCGCGTTCGCGGATCGGTACCACCACGTCGGCGACCCCGATCGGGTCGAGGTCCCCATCGAGGACCTGCTCGAGGAGGAGTACGCTGCTGACCAGCGCGACCGAATCGACCCCGACGAGGCCATGGAGTGGCCGATCGACACCGGACTCGAGGAGACCGACGCCGACCACACCACCACGTTTCACGTCGTCGACGACGAGGGCAACGCGGCCGCGGTGACGACCAGCCTGGGCGCGCAGTTCCTCGTGATCGGCGACACCGGCATCCACGTCAACAACCGCATGCGGATGCTCGCGCTCGAGGACGACGACCCGAACCGATTGACGCCCGGCTACGCCGTTCGACACACCTCGAACCCCTACATGGCGCTCCGGGACGGCGACCCGTACGTGCTGGGCGGCGTCACCGGCGTCGACACCCAGCCGCAGGGTCAGACCCAGCAGTTTCTCAACGTCGCCGAGTTCGGGCTGGGCGCCCAGACGGCGGTCGACCGCCCGCGGTTCGTCAGCACCGCCTTCCCCTCGACGGATTACCCCTACGAGGCCGACGACACCCTCCAGATCGAGACCGAGTTCCCCGAGAGCGTCCGCGAGGACCTCGAGGACAGAGGCCACGACCTCGAGGAGGGTGCCGGCATGTTTGGCACCGGGAACGCGATCGTTCTCGAGGACGACGACCTCCAGGTCGGCGCCGAGCCGCGACACTCCACGGCCGAGGGAGCGGTATCGCGGGCGAGCCACGACGGCTCGAGCTAAGCGCTGACGGGCCCGCGGGCTGGTCCCTACGTGCGAACCCGGAGCCGATCGATCCGGCGCTCGGTCGCGGGATGGGTCCCGAACAGTCCGCGAGCCACGAGGCGTCGCGTCCGGTCGAAGAATCGGTGTTTCTCCCACGGCGGCGGAACGATCGAGAACGCCGTCGTGAGATCCCGCTCCCGGAGATCGCTCGAGGGACGACGCTCGAGATCGGTGTCGAGCGTCTCGAGCGCACTGGCGAGCGCCGCGGGATCGCCCGTGATCGCGACGGCCGCGTCGTCGGCCGCGTACTCCCGACCCCGGGCGACGAACGCGACGGCGGCGCGGCTGACTGCGTTCGTAAGCATCGCCAGGGGCTCGAGCACCGGATTGAACCCGTACCGACCGGTCGCCGTCCGCGCGACGCTGCCGGGCGCCGACAGCGCGGTCAGCACGGCCGCATCGCGGTTCGCGACGTGGGCGAGCTCGTGAGCCAGCACGGCCTCGAGTTCGCGGCCCTCGAGCGAGTCCACGATCCCTCGCGAGAGCACGATCGTCGACGTCGCGGGACGATAGCCGACGGCGAGCGCGGTCGGCGTCCGTCGGTCGACGAGCCGAACGTCGGGAGCCGGAACGTCCGTCTGCCCGGCGAGGCGCGCGACGGTCGTCCGGACGTCGGCCAGTTCGCGGTCGTCCACGGTCGCTTCGGCGACCGGGTCGCGGTCGTGATCGCCCTCGAACTCGAGGCTCCGAAGGACGGCGGCGTCGCCACCGAACTCGCCGCGAACTGCGCCGACGAAGTGACCGCCGACGAACGTCGACGCGGCGACCGCGCCGACGGCGACGGCCAGCGCTTCGAACGGCCAGATCGTCGTCGCCGCGTAGCTCCCCGCGAGGACGACGACACCGCCGAGAGCGACGAGAAGCGGCGGCCGCGGGCCGGGCGCGCGCTCGAGACGGGCCGCGAGTCGCCGGGCCTCGTCGGCGATGCCGTAGTACGGCTCCTCGGATCCGACCGCTGCCTCGCTCTCATCCTCGACGTATTCCACGAGCCGATCCCGGGCGACGTCGAGCGCGCCGGGTGCGAGTATCGCGCCCAGACCGATCCCGACGAGGGCGACCACGAGCACGACGGCGAACAGCGCCGAGTACGCGAGGCTCATGTAGCCGACGGCGAGGACGGCGACGAGCAGCTGGTCGCCGACGGCGCTTCGCTCGAGCCGATCCGCGTCGTTGCTTCGCGAGCGGACCCAGGCTCGAGCGGCCCAGACGTACGAGATCGTGAGCAGGTAGAAGGCGCCGAACACGACGAGCGCGGCGAAGATCGCCGGCGGGAGGACCTCGCGAGCGAACGGCAGGGTAGCAAGGGCGACGAGCAGCGAGGAGAGCAAGAGGACGTACGCGCCCAGCTCGACGACGCCCTCCGCGATCGGACCGGGTCGCACCGAATCCGCGTTCTCCCGGGCCGTCCGAAGCGATCGAAGAGCTAGTTCGACGGCGAACAGCGAGAGAGCGACGGTCGCGACCGCGAGCGTCGCCGCGACCGAAACCGGAAGGACGAGCGCGAGGACGTCGACCGCGTACCAGACGAAGCCGGCGACCGGGACGGCGACGAGCACCAGTCCGGCGCCGACGACGGCGCCGACCAGCAGGAGACAGAGTGCCGAGGCGAGGGCCATGCGTGCCCAGAGACCGAGCCGGACGCGGGTCGAACTCACGGCTCGATCACGCTCCGGGAACGCGCTCGACGGACGGAGGACGAACAGCGTGGTCGCGAGCAGGTTCGAATCACTACTCGATCGTTTCGGTCGGAAGGTGATAAAGATCACCTGACGGACAGGTGCGTTCGATCCGGTGTTGTGATCGGCGGTAGCGGGAGGACTCCGTCAGGGACGGTCCCGTCCGATCCGTTCGATCGCGCCTGCGACCGTCTCGATCCCGTGGCCGAGGCTCGCCTCGTCGACGTCGAACGTCGAGGTGTGGTGGCCGCCGGGGTGGTCGGTCCCGACGCCGACGTAACACGCCAGGCCGCCGTTTTGCTGGACCTCCTGCATGAGGAAGGTGGCGTCCTCGCTGCCGCCGAGTTCGTCGCGCTCGAGGACGTTCTCGACGCCGTCGACGCTACCGGCGACGTCGGCGACGACGTCGACGAGCGCCTGGTCGCTCGTGGCGCTTGGCGCGGCCGCGCCGATCTCGAGGTCGACCTCGCAGTCGTGCATCTCGGCTGCCGATCGCATCACGCGCTCGGCCTTCTCGTACATGTACTCCATGAGTTCGGTCGTCTCGCCTCGCACCTCGGCGACGATGCGGGCCTCCTCGGGGATGACGTTCGCGGCGCTGCCGCCCTCGACGACGCCCGCGTTGATCCGCGTTGGGCCGTCGCTGTGGCGCGGAATGCCGTAGCAGTTCTGGACGGCCGTCGCCATCGCCTGGACGGCGTTGCGACCCTGCTCGGGGTGGCCGCCCGCGTGGGCCGGCTCGCCGGTGAACGTCGCCTCGAGGTGTCGCACTGCGAGGAAGCCGTCGATGCCGGCGACGATCTCGCCGGTGGGGTGGTCGAGTCCGACGTGGAGCCCGAGCAGGTAGTCGACGTCGGCGAGGTGTGCGCTTTTGGCCATCGACTTCCCGCCGCCGACGACCTCCTCGGCGGGCTGAAAGAAGACCTTCAGCGTCCCCGAAAAGTCGCTCTCGGCGATCGCTTCGAGGACGCCGATCCCGATCGTCGCGTGGGCGTCGTGGCCGCAGGCGTGCATCGCGTCGTCGTGTTCGGAACGGAAGCTCTCGGCGACTGGCAGGTGGTCGGGGTCCTCGGACTCGGGCTGGGGAAGTCCGTCGATGTCGACCCGAAGGCCGACCGTCGGCCCCTCCCCCTTCCGGAGGACGCCGACGGCGCCCGTATAGCCGCCCTCGAGGGAGTCGAGGACGGCCTCGTCAGCGCCGTGCTCGCGAGCCTGCTCGTGCCACGCATCGAGTTCGCCCTCGTCGGGGACCCCCATGCGGTGTTCGGCCGCGATGGCGTCGGGGCCGACGTGGAGTTCGTCGAGGTCGAGGCGGTCCTCGAGCTCCTCGACGATTCGCGCGGTGGTGTAGAACTCCCGCCAGGCGGGTTCGGGTTTGCGGTGGAGGTCTCGGCGCAGCGAAACGAGGTCCGGATCGGTGGACATAGCGCCGTCTTGGGAGGGAGGTCCCAAAGCAGTGGCGGGTTCGGTCCGTCGGCCCGCGAGACGGCGGCGTCAGTCGCGGTCGGTCCCCGGCTCCGTGTTCACCTCTCCGGCGACCGGAGCGTCCAGCTCGCGAAGCGCCCGCGTGACGACGTGGGCCTGGACGAGGTCGCGATCCGACGGCGGGTACTCGGTGTCGCCGGCGAGGACCCGTCGGCTCTCCCGCCAGAATCGCTCCTCGACCGGCTGTTGATCCGGCTCCTCGCGCGTGCGGCCGGTGAACGCCTCGAAGTCCGCCCGGAGATCGAACGAGGCGCGAGCGACGTTACAGCGGGGCAGCGGCGACATCCCCGTCTCGAGGACGAGCTTCCGGACCGTCTCCCAGTCGGACGCACAGAAGTGGATCGACACCTCGCCGACGACGTCCCGCCAGGCGACGGCCTCGCTGTACCGCAGCCGCTGGATGAGCCGCGGCGGCAGGTCGATCCGGCGGTGGATCTCGGGGTCGTCACAGAGACAGCAGGGTTTCTCGACCTTGCCCGTGTACATCGCTCGAGCGTTCGACCGTGCGGAGAAAAGCCCCTCGATCGCGGCGACCCCGTCCGGATCGGTCGTCCCGTTTCGAGACCCGGTTAGCCTCAGTTTCCGCGGCCCGCGCCGTGGATCTGCTCGACCTCGGCCTCGATGTGAACCGAGTCGGGAAAGTCGTGTTCGGCGATGTTGCGCGCGAGGTCGTCGTGACCGTGGATCTCGAGTTCGCGCGTGAAAACGGTGTAGTTCCAAGAGTCGAACCGTCGGTCGTCGTCGCCATGCAGGCGAGCGTGCTGGGGGACGGTCAGCTTCTCGGGCGGGTGGGAGTGGGGTCCCTTCAGCGCGGCGCCCTTGCGCTCGGCGGTGGATTTGATGTCGTCGACGATGCCGTCGAGTGCGGCTCGATCGCCGCTCTGAAGCGTGAGCCGGGTGACGAAGGTCATGCTGGTACTGTACAACTGTGAACGGCCGGCGCGTAAAAACCTGCTGAGATGCGGTGCCGGCGGATACACAGTCCGATATTCTCTTAACGTCCCGCACGTTACTCGAGGTAATGGCAGTCGAAGCTACGAGCGCAGGCGCGATCCTCTTCCGCGATACGCGGGGCCGGCGCGAGTATCTTCTACTCAAGAGCCGCCCGGGTGACTGGGAGTTTCCGAAGGGCGGTGTCGAGGGAGATGAAGAACTTCAGCAGACGGCGATCCGCGAAATAAAGGAAGAGGCAGGTATCGATCAATTCCGACTACTCGACGGCTTCCGCGAGGACTACGACTACGTCTTCGAGGCCAACGGCAAGACGATTCACAAGACCGTTCATCTCTTCGTCGCGAAGTCCTTCGAGGCGAGCGCGGAACTCTCGAACGAACACCGCGACCTCCAGTGGCGCGACTACGAGCAGGCGGTCAACACCGTCACGCAGGACGGGCCGCGGGAAATCCTGGAGGAGGCCCACGAGTATCTCGACGAGATCTTAGAAGAGGACGACGAGGAGTAAGGCGAGCGACGAGCGAACGCGCAGAACGGATCTGGCGTCGACAGCTCCAGCTGTGGCCTCAACTCGGACCCCGATTGCAGAACCGGCGGCTGACCACAGCGCACTTGTCGCCGATCACCCTACGGACGGCCAGTGACGCGAACGCGAGCGACCGACAGCGAGTTCGCCTTCGAGCTGCGGAGCTGTCGCTGGGCCGAGCGGGAGTGGCCCCCGGCCGAGACCCTCGCGGACGACCGCGCGGTCCTCGTCGCCCGCCAGCTCGGGACGAAGCGCCGACGCTGGGACACGATCGTCCTCGAGTGCGACCGCGAGGCCCTCGAGACCCGTGCGAACTTCGGCCCGAAGCGACTCGATAGCGACCTCCTGCACGTCGTCCGGAACGCGCCCGCCGACTGGGCCTACTACCGCGACGCGCTCCCGGATCCGGGCTACCCCTGGCGGTACGTCCGCGAGGCGATCCACGAGGCCGACGACCGCGGGATCCTCGACGTGCGAAAGCGGAGTAACCGAATCGAGATCCGCCGGAAGTGGACCTATCCGGAGTGGATCGACCGGATCGTCGCCATCGAGAACAAGCCCGACCTCGACGCGAGCGCCGCCCGGACCCTCGCCGCCCAGCTCGAGTACGACGTCGCGCTGGGGCTCGCCGACGAGGTCTGGACCGCCACTCGGAAGACGGGCGAGCGCGTCGAGCCCGTGCTGTTCGAGGGCCTCCCCGTCGAGGCGGGCGTGCTCGCGCTCGAGCCCGAGTCGCTGTCGGCCGCGGTCGCGTGGTACCCCCGCTCGCTGTCGGTCGACGAGCCGGGAACCCGGATCCTCGAGCGACCCGACGGCGGCAAGCGGGACGGCTCGGCAGCCCGGTTCGAGTACGTCGACCCCGAACGGAAGGCCGAGAAGCGCCTCGCGATCGCGGAGCGGGCCTACGAGCGCGGCTGGCGCTCGTTCGTCGAGACGATGCGTCCCGACTGTCGGCACTTCGCCCTGCGCGGAACGGACGGCACGCAGCTGCGACCTCACTGCGAGGCCAAGAGGCGCTGTCAGACGGCCGCGGAGTGTTCGGGTTCCTGTCCCGAGTTCGAACCGGAGCCCCCGGTCTGGCGAACGCGAGGGTGGCCGATCGAGGGCGGGCCGGGGACTCGGCTCTCGGCGCTACTCGAGGAGCGTCGCCGACGTCGGCGGCCCGGCCTGTAGGATCTCGCCGGGGACGCGGCGCTCGCGGTCGCTCGTTTCGGACGTCGAGAGGGAGTCAGTCGGTCGTCGTGACCTCGAGCTCGTCGCGCTCGACGGCCAGCCGGAACGTCGGGACGGTGCGGTACTCGATCTCGACGACGCCCTTCCGGCGCAGGCTCTGGAGACCCGAGCGGACCTCCTCGGAGTCGGGATCGACGTCGTAGGCGTCCCGGAGCTTGTGTAACACCGAGACGACGCTTTCGGACTCCTCGTCGGGACCGGCGAGCACCTCGACGATCCGGGCCTGGAGCTCGGGCACCCGGATCTTGGAGGGGGTGCCGTCGTCGGGGTCGCTCTCGACGCCCGGCTCGACGTCGACGAGGTCCGCTGCCTCCGCGGTCGCCCGGATCAGGCTGTTGTCGTCGCGGAAGTAGTAGTCGCCGAGCTCGTTCTCGAGATACTGGTGGACCTCGCTGCCGCTTTCTAACCCCCACCGATCCTGCAGCTCCGAGTTCTTCGTCGGCTGTAGTTCCACCACGTCGGCCAACCGTTCCGTGGCCTCGTCCGAGAGCGTCATCGCTCGGAGATACGCGGATCCGGTACTTTTGCGTTGTGTCCCGCCGCGGCGGGTCGCGATTCGATCAGTCCCCGAGTACCGGCACTGGAGCGGTCGTCTCGAGGGTTTCCTCGACCTGGGTGTAGACGAGGATCGCCCCCAGCGCGGCGAGCACGGTGCCGAAGGCGAAGGGAACCCAGAACCCGTAGCCGATCAGCGCGCCCGAGGAGAACGGGCCGATCGCGATCCCGAAGCCGAAGGCCATCGTCAGCACCGAGAGCTTCGACCCCGACTCGCCGTCGCCCGCGAGGTCGCCGGCCAGCGCCAGCGCGGGTGCGAACACCATCGCACCGGCGATCCCCTGGACGAGGCGGGCCAGGAACATGGCCTCGGAGCTCGCGACCAGCCCCTGGGCCATCGTCGCGGGGACGAGGACGATCATGCCCGCAAGGATGAACGGCCGTCGGCCGTACTGGTCGCAGGCCCGGCCGATCGGCGTCTGCAGGAGGATCTGGGCGAGGATGAACGCCGCGAACTGGAGGCCGAACCAGGTCGACCCCTGGTCGAGGTGGTCGTTGACCTGTGGCTGGATCGTCGCGAACAGGGCGATCGCCGCCGCCATGAACAGCGAGACGACGCCCAGCGTGAAGATCGGATCGAGCAGGTTCTTCCCCGACGAATCGAAGACGTCGATCGAGAGATCCGCGCCCGCGGTCGCGCCCGTCGACTCGGGGTCCGTGATCAGAACCGTCACCAGCAGGTAGCTCAACGTGGCCGTGATCGCGGCGACGTAGAAGGCGGCGTCGAAGCCGCTGATCGCCAGCCCGCCGGGAAGCGGGTAGGGGCCGGCGCTGACGACCGCGCCGGCGGCGACGGGGCCCGCGCCGAAGCCGACCAGCCGGAACGTGTTGTAGACGCCCATATTCCCACCCCGGTCGCCCGTCGTCGCGAGTTCGTTGACCAGCGCGACCGACGCGGGGATGATGAAGGCGACGCTGATCCCCTGGAGGCCGCGGATCACGAGCAGGGAGACGTAGGTCTCCGCGAAGACGTACGCCAGGTTCGTCAGCGCGAGTCCGCCGAGGCCGACCAGAATGAACGTCTTTCGCCGCCTCGTTCGGTCCGAGAGGCGGCCGGTGAGGGGCTGGAAGGAGCTGTTGAGAAAGCCAAACAGCGACAGGATAACGCCGATGATCATCGCCTCGCTGAGGCCGAACGTCGGCCCGCCGACGACGTCGTCGGCGACGTACAGCGGGATCACGATGATCAAAAAGGAGTTGCCGACTCCGTCCGCCATCCGGGCGAACGCCAGCGCGAGCACTCGCCTGTCGACGGCGAACTGCGCGAGAACCCAGTGAACGAGACGCCGCATCGACTCGAACTGCGTAACCCATCCCGATTATCGTTTCGAATCGAAATGGCGACCGGGAAGACAGTCAGGTTCGGCTGCATCGCTCTACAAGACCCTGGCGCGCGTCCCCCTCGTATGGAGGAGGTCAAACTCAGTCGAATCGACGACACGTTCGAGCGCCTCGAGTACCCGGTCGAGGCCGAGACGGCGGCGACCGAACTCGAGGGCGTCACCCTGCTGCTGGCCGATGGCGAACGCAACCTGGGCGAGCTGATCGAACGAAGTACGAGCGATCGGTTCGAGTCGGCGAACGATCTCGAGGCCGAACTGCACAACGTCCTGCCGCGGGAGGCCGTCGGCGAGCCGTACCAGTCGGAGGGAGAAGGCTAACACCCAAACGGGTCGTTTAAGTCGCTCCATCGACGTATGCCGGACAACGATGGAATTCTGCGACGAATGCGGTTCGATGATGAAAGCCGACGACGGCATCTGGGAGTGCGGGAGCTGCGGCTTCACGAAGCCCCAGGGCGACGCCGCCGAGTACACGCTGACCGACGACCAGGAGGCGTCCGAGGTCATCGAGTCCTCCGAGGAGACGTCGCTGCCCGAAACCGACGCGCACTGTCCCGAGTGCGGTCACGACCGCGCGTACTGGTACATGCAACAGATCCGCGCGGCCGACGAGTCCGAGACGCGGTTTTTCATCTGTAGCGAGTGCGAGTACAAGTGGCGCGAGGACGACAACTAACGAAATTTTACGTTGCAGTCTGTCGCGGCCGCGGCGATACCGCGGCCGCGACGTCCCTCGGTGAAATTTCGATCAAAAGCACTTCTCCCTCCGTTCCGAACGCGTGGCGTTCTCAGCTCACGGCTTCGCCGTTCGCTCGATCGCGGCGCTACGCGCCGCGCTCTCCACGTCGGTCGTCGGCCCGCTCGCTCACCCTCCGGGTTCGCTCGCGGTAAGTGTCGGTAAACAGCCTGCCCTCCCCCGAGTCGCGGACTCCTCGTAGTGCTCGGAGTCCGTTCCCGGACAGTTTCCCTCGGGAGTAGTAGAACAGAACTACTCGTTCCGGGCGAGCGTCAGGTATCCCGTGTGGCCGACCGGAGCCGTCGAGGGTCGGGACCCTCGGTCGTCGAACTGCATCTCCCGCTGGATCGTCTCTCGGGTACGGACGTCCGACAGCTCGGCCGCTCGAGCGGCCTCGACGACCTCGCGGGTCGACTCGATGAACGGGCTGTACACCGCGAGGAACCCACCCTCGACGAGCAGCTCCGGAACGCCCTCGACGACGTCGGGCGCGTCGCCCGTATCGAGGGTGACGACGTCGAACGACGACGGCTCGAGGTCGCCGAGTTCCTCGGTCAGATCGCCGGTGCGGACGTCGACGCGGTCGGCGACGCCGCCCAGTCGCATGTTCTTCCGGGCGACGTCGGCGAACTCCGGATCGCGCTCGTAGGTGACGACCGACGCGCCCGCGCGGGCCAGTAGCGCCGCGAGCACGCCCGTGCCGGTGCCGGCGTCGAGCACCCGATCGCCCTGCGCAACGCCGGTTTCGCCGATCACCAGCCCGATGTCTCGCGGAACCATCGGCGCGCCCGTTCGCTCGAAGTGGTGGAAGAGATCCGGGCCACGGAGCCGCCGCACCCGGAACTCGTCGCCGAGATGCGTCTCGAGGGTCTCGCCGGGCTCGACGTCCTCGGGAACCTCGAGCACGCCGAGATCGGTCCCCTTCTCCTCGCCGGGTTCGACGAGATACTCGCGGTCGCCCCGAACCAGTAATACCGGGACAGTCACGCGTTACTCGAGGGCCTCGACCGCCGCGGCGAGGTCGCCGTCGTGTTCCTCGAGGGCCTCTCGGGCCTCGTCCTCGCTGACGCCCGTGCGGGTGGCGACGATCTCGACGTCGTCCTCGGGGATCGCGCTCCCGGCGTCCTCGTCGGCGCCGGCGTCGGCGCCTTCCACGGCGCCCGCCGCACCGGACTCGACCTCCTCGGGCGAGCCGATAACCTGGTAGGTCTCCTGGCCGCGGGCGTCCATCTTCGTGACCTCCGCGTCGTCGAAGACGAGGTCGTACTCCGAGGTCCGAATGATGACCTCCTCGGCGTCGACGTCCTCGACGTCGATCCCCATCTGTTCCATCATCTGTTCCATCTTGCGCGGGTTCATGCCGCCGCCTCCTCCGAACATACCCGGTACGTCGCCGCCAGCCGTCTTTTACTCTGCGGTCTCTTCCGAGCGTCGCGGATGGTCCGGAATCGGAACGGAGCGTACGCAGCAGCTTCCACGCCGGTCGATGGTCCGCTCGAGCAGGCTGGGGCCTCTCCCCGCCGCGGAGAGACGGACGTGCCGGGAGACGGGGACGGCGAACCCGATCAGCGCTCCGCGGGCACGCCCTCGCGAACGGAGACGGCCATCCCCGTCTCGAAGTCGCCCATCGCCGCGCCGTCGAGTTCGGCCGTCCCGACCGCGAGCACCTCGCCGTGCTCGTGGACGACGACCACCTCGTCGCCCGGGCGGATCTCGGAACCGGCCTCGAGGACGAACTTCGCGAAGACGTTCTTCTCCTCGCGGACGAACGGTTCGCTCTCGTCGTCGACGACGACGCGGTAGGCCGGTCGCTCGAGGGCGGCGTCGAGCCGTCGCCCGCCCTCGATCCCCAGCGTGAACCGGCCGTCGATCCCGAAGGAGACGAGGCGGCCGTCCTCGCAGTGGATCTGCTGGGGTCGCCCCGAGGAGGTGCGTTTGACCGTCAGCGACTCCGTCGGCGGGAAGAGGCTCGCGCCCGCGTCGGCGCCGAACTGGTAATCGGCGATCGTCCGCAGCGCCGGCAGGCCCGCGTTTCCGTCGGCTGGATCGCTCATAGCCCGCGTTCGGCGCGGGCGGTCGAAAGCCCTTCGACCTGCCGGCGACGGCGTTCGTGATCCGCTGACAGCTACCGTCTCGCGACTGTCATCAGGACCGTTATGTAGGTCGGCGCCGATTCGACGATCGAATGGATTTCACGCAGGTCGTTCTCGGACTGGCGTTGCTCGCGGTGAGCAGCCTGACGTTCGCCGGCCCGTCCGCGCTCGAGTCGCACGTTCTCGTCTACGTGCTCACGGGATCGGCGCTGGTAATCGGCGCGGGCGCGCTGTGTGCCGACCTCGCCCGCGACGCTCGCGTCTAGAGCAGGAACGTCTCGCGGCGCGAGTCGAGGTCCAGAAACGAGTCGGCCTCGGCGATGAGCTCCTCGGCGGTCGAGGCCTCGAAGGCCATCACTTCGACGCGGACGCCCTCGTGGCGCAGGTGTGAGCAGAGCCGCGAGAAGTCGCCGTCGCCCGTACAGAGCACGAGCGTGTCGATGTGGTTCGCAAGCGTCACCGCATCCAGACTCATCCCGACGTCCCAGTCGGCCTTCTTCGACCCGTCGGCGAACGTCTTGATATCCTTGATCTTCGTCTCGAAGCCGATGTCGATCAGCGCCTCGAAGAAGCTCTCCTCCTCGGGCGAGTCCGCGCGGATGACGTAGGCGATGGCGCGAGTGAGCTGGCGGCCCTGTACCGCCTTCTCGAGCAGCGAGGAGTAGTCGATGTTTCGGCTGTGGAGGCTCTGTGCGGTGTGATAGAGGTTCTGCGCGTCGACGAGAACCGCGACGCGTTGCCCCGAGTGGATCTCCGTCATACGGTCACTTGGGTCGACCACCCATAAAAAGTCGCGTCGTTCGCCTCGACGACGGTCCGGGACGGCGACCGAGCGCTTCGACCGCCGGATCGGGCGTCCGTTCGACGGACTCGAGCAGGACGTGGCGCTCACCGTTCGGTTCGAAACGGCCGCGAAAACGGGTCGACGGGCGTTAGCTGCGAAGCTTCTCGATGCGCTTTTCGGTCGGCGGGTGGGTCGCGAACACGGTCGCGAGCAGTCCGCGCTCGGAGTTGAAGATACAGAGCGCGGCCTGTCCCTCGTCGACGGTCGACTCGCGGTTCTCGGCGCCCTTCGAGATCTTCTCGAGGGCTCGCGCGAGCGGGTCGCCGCTGCCGATGTACTGGCGAGCGTCGTCGTCGGCGACGTACTCCCGGTACCGCGAGATAGCCATTACGAGGACCGTGACGAGCATCTGGGCGAAGATCGAGAGGATCCAGCCGACGATGAAACCGCCGGGGTTGTCCTCGCCGCCGAAGACGTAGACGAAGTAGACGGCGTAGCCGACCATCATCCCGATCGAGCTGCCGACGGTCATCATCAGCACGTCGCGGTTCTTGATGTGGGCCAGCTCGTGGGCGATGACGCCCTCGAGCTCGTCGCGGTCGAGCAGCCGGATGAGTTCCTCGCTGACGACGACGACGCCGTCGCCCTTTCGACCGGTCGCGAACGCGTTCGGGACGCCCATCTGCTGGACCATCAGCGTGGGCTTTTTGATGCCCATGTCGCGGGAGAGCGACTCGGTCATCCGGTGGATATCGGCGTACTGCCCCTCCTCGGGCATCGCTTCGGCTTTCCTGGTCGCCATCCACTTGCCGAGTTTGTACTGGAGGAACGGGAACGTCACCAGCAACACCAGGACGATCGGCCAGCCACCTGTCCCCAGGAACGCGAGGCCGACGGCCCCCACGAACAGGTACAGCGCCGCCAGCATCGAGCCGACGACGAACATTCGCACTTTCAGTCCGAAGTCTGTCATACCCCGAGGTAAGGGGTCGTGATGTATAAATTTCGCGGGTTGATTCGACAGACGGCGCGGCGGAGCCTGTCTCATCTCGGCTCGTCCGCCTCGAGTTGCCGCAAGAATCGCAGGACAACGAAATCCATAAGTTCGTCCCGGTTGGCCTTCCGGGTATGCCACGCACCGCTCGCGCGATCGTCGGACCCATCGTGAGCGGAGCGAGCGCGGCCCCCTTCTCGAAAAAACGCGTCTGAGAGTGCTCGTGGCGAGCGTGGCGACCTCGTCTCGGGCGCGCTCCGGTGTGCGGTTTCCCAGAATCGTTCGACGAACGCACGACCACCACACGACACAGACATGACATCCAACATCGACTTCAGCGGCGTCTTCCCGGCTATGTGTACGCCGTTCGACGAGGACGAACAGATCGACTTCGAAACACTGCGGACCGACGCCCAGCGACTCGAGGAGGCGGGCGTCGACGGGCTCGTTCCCGTCGGCTCCACGGGGGAGTCGGCGACGCTGACCCACGACGAACACGTCGAGGTCGTCGAGGCGGTCATCGACGCCGTCGACGACGTGCCCGTCATCGCAGGCTCGGGCTCGAACAACACCCGCGAGGCCCTCGAGCTCTCCGAGCGCTCGGCCGACGCCGGCGCCGACGGCCTGCTGCTGATCTCGCCGTACTACAACAAGCCCGAACAGCAGGGCTTCGTCGACCACTACGAGAGGATCGCCGACGCCGTCGACCTGCCCCAGATCGTCTACAACGTCCCCTCGCGGACGGGCCAGAACATCGAGCCCGACGCGGCCGTCGAACTCGCAGCCCACGAGAACATCGCGGGCTACAAGGCCGCGAGCGGCGACCTGGGCCAGATCGGCGAGGTCGTCGAGCGCACGCGCGACGAGGACTTCGCGGTCCTCTCGGGCGACGACGCGCTCACCCTGCCCGTCCTGTCGGTCGGCGGCACCGGCACGATCAGCGTCTCGGCGAACGTCGAACCCGAGCGGACCTGCGCGATGGTCGGGGCCGCCCTCGAGGGCGACTACGAGCGCGCCCGCAAGCTCCACCACGAGCTCGGGCCGCTGTTCCGGACGCTGTTTATCGAAACGAACCCGATCCCGGTCAAGGAGGCCATGGAGATCCGCGGCTACGGCCCCGCCCGGATGCGCTCGCCGATGACCCGCCTCACCGACGAGAACCGAGCGCTGCTCGAGGACGTCCTCGCCGACCTCGAGGACGAGCCGACGGCGGTCGCCGACGCAGAGGCCAGTCCATGACGGTCGGGATCGGCGTCACCGGAGCGACGGGGCGGATGGGCCGCGAGGTCGTCGCCGCCGTCGCCGATCGCGAGGACTGCGAGGTCGCGTTCGCGGTCAACCGCGACCCCGAGGGCGAGCGCGTCGACGGCGTCGAACTCGAGGCCGCGGCGCGGTTCGACGCGCTGCTCGCGGAGCGCGAGCCCGACGCCGTGATCGACTTCACCGGACCCGAGTCTGCCGCGGACTACGCCCGGGCCTGCGCCGAGACCGGCGTCGCCTTCGTCACGGGGACAACCGGGTTCGACGACGACGGGCTCGCGGCGCTCGAGGACGCCGGCGAGGAGGTTCCCGTGCTCCACGCGCCCAACTTCGCCCGCGGGGTTCAGGCGTTGGTCAACGTCGTCGGCCAGGCGGTCCGGAACCTCCCGGGGTACGACGTCGAACTCGTCGAGACCCACCACAACGGGAAACGCGACGCCCCCAGCGGCACCGCGAACAGACTGCTCGACGAGATCGAGGCAAACGGCGACTTTGCCGGGCGCACGCACGGCCGCGAAGGCGAGGCCCCCCGCGAGGACGGCGAGATCGGCGTCCACGCGCTTCGTGCTGGCAACGTTACTGGTGAACACGAGGTCGTCCTCGCGGGCAACGACGAAGAAGTCCGCCTGACCCACCGCGCCGAGGACCGCGGCGTGTTCGCCGCGGGTGCGGCCGACGCCGCGGTCTGGATCGCAGGACGGAAGGCGGGGAACTACGACTTTGCGGACGTGATCGACGAATGAGCACGCTCGAGAGCGAGATCGGCGAGCTGTGGGATCGCAAGCAAAACGGCGAGGTCGACGCGGGGTCGGCCGGCGAGGACGAGCACGCGACCCTGGAGGCCTTTCTCGAGGCCCTCGAGGACGGCGAGGTCCGGGCCGCCGAGAAGAACGGTGGCGAGTGGGAGGCAAACGAGTGGGTCAAGCAGGGAATCCTTCTGAACTTCGGCCTGCGCCAGAATCAGGCCTACGAGTACGGCGGCGTCGACCACTACGACGTCCTCCCGCTGCGCGAGACCGACGACCTCGGCGAGCGCGGGACCCGGAACACGCCCGACGGGACGACGATCCGACGGGGCGCCTACCTCGGGTCGGACTGCATCATGATGAGCCCGAGCTTCGTCAACGTCGGCGCCTACGTCGACGACGGCACCCTCGTCGACTCCTGTGACACGGTCGGCTCCTGTGCCCAGATCGGCGCGGACGTCAAGCTCGGCGCGAACACGCTGATCGGGGGCGTCTTAGAGCCCGTCGAGTCGGCGCCCGTCGTCGTCGAGGACAACGTCTCGCTCGGTGCCGGCTGCCGAGTGACCTCCGGGTTCGTCGTCGGCGAGAACAGCGTCGTCGGCGAGAACACCCTCCTGACGCCGCGCATCCCCGTCTACGACCTCGTCGAGGAGGAGGTCGTCTACGGCGAGCTGCCCGCCGATCGCCGGGCCTTTACGCGGTTCGTCGAGTCCTCGGTCAGCGACCACGACCTCTTCGAGGGCGGGGCCTACAAGCCCGCCGTCGTCGCCACCGACCTCGAGACCGAGACCCTCGAGGCGACCGAGCGCGAGGACGCGCTCCGGGAGTAAGACTCGACCACCGTTTCGTTCGCGGTCGTTCTGCGACGGCTGTCGGTGCGATAGGCACCCAACCGTTAGCTTCTCCAGAAGTACCAGATTAGCATATATCTAAATAGATGGAGGGTAGTGCGAAACCCTCTCGATCGAACAGCTCAGAATCGAACCGCCAGCCACCGGGGCGAAACCTCCCTATTGTAGATTTGTAGGCCCTATTCAGCGCCTCATCGTATCAGTCGGTTATCTTTCCGAAATCGGTCACCGATATTCGATATCCCTCTCAGAATGCGGGTGTTCGCCGCTCAGCAGCCCCAGATCGATCGACCTTCGAAGTTATCTCGGTACCGAGAGACTCTGCCGAAACGAGGTTAGAATATGTTTGGAAGAATAGATTAAGTCCGAATGCTTCTAATTCTGTCATTCGCACGATCTCGAGCGCCGTCGTGCGTTCCCGGACGGACGCGGTCGACGGAGCGAACATGAGAATCGTTATTGTACTCGGTACTGTCGCGGGCGTATGCGCATCGACGACGAGAACGGAGTCCGAACGATCACCTTCGACCGGCCCGAACAGCTGAACGCGTTTACGGCGAGCGAAGCCAGGAAGCTGGCGGCGGCCATCGAGGAGGTCGACGAGGAGGAGTACGACGCGATAGTGCTCACCGGCGAGGGCGAGGCGTTCAGCGCCGGGGGCGACCTCGAGGCGATGGCCGAACGCGAGGAGACGCCCAAGGAGTCGTACGAGCGGACGACCGAAACGCTGGGACGTGTCGTCGAGACCGCGCTCACCTCACCCGTTCCGATCGTCGCGAAGGTAAACGGCGACGCCGTCGGCGCCGGCCTGGCCGTCACTGCGGTCAGCGACTTCGCCTACGCCGCCGAATCGGCCTCGTTTAGCTGCGCGTTCGTCCGCGTCGGGCTCGTCCCCGACACCGGCGGGACCTTCCTGCTCCCGCAACTGATCGGACTTCGGGACGCCAAGCGACTGGCGCTGACCGCCGAGTTCGTCTCCGCTGAGGAAGCCGCGGAGCTGGGGTTGGTCAACGAGGCCGTCCCGGACGGGGAACTGGGCGATGCGGTCGCCGACCTCCTCGAGACCCTGCGGAAGCGACCGACGGCGACCCTCGGGCTCACCAAGCGGGCGATCCACGAGAATATGGGCCGGTACTGGCAGGAGGCGCTGGACCACGAGCTGCTCACTCAGTCGCTTGCGTACGGGACGCCCGAACACGAGGAGGGAGTCCGATCCTTCCTCGAGGACGACTGAGGCGCATGCTCTCCAGCCATAGAGTATGACGCTTGACGACGATGGTGTTCGAACTTGGTCGTATTCGAACACGACGGCAGAAAATCGTCTAGCAGAGCGTTAGGATCACGACACAATGAAGCCAATACTATTTACAGCAGTACGCTTGTATCTCGATATCCCGCAATCCGTTCGCTCGCCGAGAGCGGTGTTGCTTATTCGGGTTTGCTCATAATCGTGGTCGCGGTGGATCGGTCGAGTTCGTTGTAGGTGTGAGTGAACTCGTCGTAGAGATCGAACCACGCATCAGTGTGGTTTCCATCGCGTCCTCGCTTCTCAGGAAGGCATTCCTGCGACGCGACGAACCCCGCAGCGTCTCCCTGATCTTTGAGCGGCGGCGCGAGCCCGAAGGACTCGAGTTCGGGTACGACAGCAGCGAGCCAGTCCTCGCCCAGCTCTTCGACCGTCGCGTCACGAAGCCCGAAGTCGACGATAGCGCTCTCTACGTCCCGATCGACGGGTTCGAAGATCGTCAGCGCGTGCGGGAACAGACGATCGAGCGTTTCCTGTAGTTTGCCTTGCCCTTTGTCGTCGTCGGCTAACCGCTTGAGCCAGCTTCGGGCGTGTTCGAGGTGGTACCCCTCCTCGTTTTGAATCTTGCCGACACGGTCGGCGATCTTCGGATGTGTAGAGCTCTCAAGCGCCTCGAGACGAAGCTTTTCGGCGGCGTCGTACAGGTACGATCGGAGGATCGGATCGGCCCAGTTCCCTTCCTCGAACGGAAGTTCGACGAGCGTACTGTGACGGAAGTCTGTAGGATCGCGCTCGTAGACGAGATCCTGTTCTTCGTAGCCCAACTCTTCGAGGACGTCGTACCACAGCCGGGCGTGACCCAGCTCGTCCTGGGCGTTGTTCGCCAGCGCGAGATCCGACTCGAGGGTGGGCGCGCGGACCTGCCACTCGGTGTAGCGTTCGGCCAGCACGAATTCGTCGTCCGCGAGCCGTTTTATCAGCTGTTCGAGGGCGGTTTGTTCGCGTTCCTCGAGTTCGGTCGGTGTGTCAAATCTGGTTGCCATCAGTCGTCACCCCGCTGTCGCTCGGCGGTGGCCTGTTCGTCCTCGCTCTCGACGACCTCGCGGGCGTCCTCGCCGGTGGTGTTGTAGGCGGTCGCCCACCGGTAGCTCCTGTCGGTGGCGCCGCCGAAGGCGACGTCCTCGCTGTCGATCTCGCCGATCTCCTCGCGGGGGACGACCCAGAGGCTGTTGGTCGGCTTGCGGCGACCGTGCTGGATGGCGGCGAACTGTTTGGCCATCTCGCGGTCGGGCGCGTGTACGTTCCCGCAGTGGGTGTGGTACCCACCCACCTTCTCTTGACGGAACACTTCCCAGATCATGGTCAGTCGGCCGCCTGCGGCGCGTGGCCGCCGGCGGTGGTAGCGTCGTCCTCGATCGTGTTACGGACCCACTGGACCGCGTCCTGGGCCTGCTTCCGGCCGTTGATCTGTCCGAGGCCGGGCTCGTAGTCGTTTTTGGCGATCGTGAAGAACTCGTCCCAGTCGAGATCCTCTTCCTCGACGGCGTAGGTCCCGTCGTCGCGCTCGCGGATGCGGGGTTCGTCGGGGATCTCGAGGCCGTGGTTGCGAGCTTTGGGGATGTACTGGTCGAGGAAGGCGTCCCGGAGGTCGTCGTTGGACTGCTGTTTGAGTCCGACCGAGGCGGCGAAGTCGTGGTGGGTGCTCTTGTCGTCGGTCGGTCCGAAGAACTGGATGATGCGAGGCCACCACTCCTCGAAGGCCTCCTGGGTCATCCGCTGTTCCTTCCGCGAGCCGGTCATCAGCTCCTTGAGGATGTCCTCGCCGTGTTTGACGTGAAAGCCCTCCTCGAAGCAGACCTTGTCCATCGCGTGGGCGTAGGGCTCCCAGCTGGTCCGTCGCAGCGTCGCCTGCCGGCGCATCGCCGCCCCGTCGACGAAAAACGAGATCATCGGCACGTCGACCCAGCTCTTCAGCGGGTAGTGAAAGCAGTTCAGGAACTTCCCGTCGCCGTTCGCCAGATCCTCGAGCATCTCCTCGCGAGTCTTGACGCCCAGTGACTCGGCGGCACGGTACAGCAGCTGACCGTGGCCGATCTCGTCCTGGACCTTCGCCGAGAACGCCAGCTTCCGGTCGATACTGGGCGCCTGGCGGATGAACGGCCGCTCGAGGTAGGCGCCCATGATCTCGCTGTTGGCGTGGAACTCGATCATCCGCGTCGCGGCCTCCCGGTACTCCCGTGGCAGGTCGTCCGCGGGGCTGAACTCCCGTGGCCCCGCGCGCTCCGTGACTGCGTCGACGTTCATTACTCTATTGCAGAGTAGATTCCTCCATAGTGTTTCACCCCCATATGACGCGGTTTTAAATACTTTTGAGGACGTCCACAACGGTCGCCCGGGCCAAAACTTCGTTCTCAGGCGGACAAACGTCTCAACCGAATCGATCCAGTTCCGATGAATCGGCCATACTCCTCGAGGAGTACGACCTCCAGTAGTTTCTTTACTGATCGGCACACGGGTAGCGGTATGACGTCTATCGACGCCATCAAGGAACACGTCGAGAACGACCCCTACTGTGAGACGCTCGGCATCGAACTTGTCGACCTCGAGCCCGGATACGCACGCACGGAACTCGCGGTGACCAGCGATCTGACCAATTTCCACGGGACTCCCCATGGCGGGGCCATCTATTCGCTGGCTGATGCGGCGTTTGCCGCCGCATCGAACTCTCACGGCGACACCGCGGTTGCACTCGAGACGAACGTTTCCTATCTCGAGGCCGTCGACGTCGGCAGCATTCTGACTGCAACCGCCGAAGAGACACACGCTGGCGGCCGAACCGCCGAGTACAAAGTAGCCGTTACCGACGAGGCGGACGACCGGGTCGCGACGTTTCGCGGGCGCGTCTACGTCCTCGAGCAGTAGTTCCGTTGTGAACCTGCAGTCAGAACGAGACGTATCGGCAATCGACGTCTACGGATTTTCGTGAGTGATGCCGTCAGAATAAGGTACCTCGCAGTCCTTATCAGCGGTGATCGTAGACTCGCTTCACCTTCCCGACCTTGGTGCGCTCGATCCCGCCGGGCTCTTCGATCGTCAACGTATCGGGCGTGAACGAGAGCACGTTCTGCAGTCGCGTCAGGATCTGATCGCGCAGGTCGTCAACGGAGCCGTCGAAATTCGGCTCGCGCTCGATTGTGACCTCGAGGGTGTCGAGGTTGTCCACTCGATCGAGATCGATCCGGTAGTAAGGAGCGACCTCGTCGAACTCGAGAACGACGTCCTCGATCTCGCTCGGGTAGAAGTTGACCCCGCGGACGATGACGAGGTCGTCGGCGCGACCGGTGACGTTGTCCATCCGGACCATCGTCCGGCCGCACTCGCAGGTCTCGTAGCTGAGCGACGTTAGATCGCCGGTTCGGTATCGGAGGACGGGGAGCGCCTCCTTCGAGAGCGTAGTGAGCACGAGCTCGCCCTCCTCACCCTCCGGAAGGGGCTCGCCCGTTTCCGGATCGATAACCTCGGGGAAGAACCTGTCCTCCCAGATGTGGAGCCCGTCCTGGGCCTCGTGGCACTCGTTCGAGACGCCGGGCCCGATGATCTCCGAGAGGCCGTAGATGTCGATTCCAGTCACATCGAGACGGTCCTCGATCTCCTCGCGCATCGGGTCGGTACAGGGCTCAGCACCGAAGATGACTGCACGGAGGGGAAGTTTCTTGATGTCGACACCCATCTCCTGGGCCGTCTCGGCGAGATACAGTGCGTACGACGGCGTACAGGCGATCGCGTCGCTCTCTAGATCTTGGAGCATCTCGACCTGACGCTGGGTGTTGCCGCCGCCGATCGGAATTACCGTCGCGCCGAGTTCCTCGACTCCGTAGTGGAGACCCAGACCGCCGGTAAACAGCCCGTAACCGTAGGCGTTCTGGACGGTATCGCCAGCTTCGAGTCCCGCCGCCGCGAGGCTGCGGGCGACGACCTCGCTCCAGACCTCGAGGTCGTCTTCGGTGTACGAGACGATTTTCGGCTTCCCGGTCGTTCCCGAGGACGCGTGAATTCGGATGATCTCGTCGTCATCGACGGCAAACAATCCGTCCGGATACTCGTCGCGGAAGTCCTCCTTCGTCGTGAAGGGAAGTTTCGTGATGTCGTCGACCGTCTCGATGTCCTCGGGTGTGACGCCGATTTCATCGAGTTCGTCGCGATAATAGTCGACGTTTTCGTAGGCGTTCCGTACGGTCCGGCGAAGTCGGTCGTTCTGCAGCTCCCGTAGCTCCTCGCGGGAGGCCACTTCTATGTCCTTGTGTACCATCCTCAACTACCCCTCTACCGGGGTACGGTAAAAAATGATGTGGTATTTCCCCCGCTCCGAGTTCCGAAGCTATATACTAACTCGTGACAAGGCCTCGATATGCGAGACGTCTATGTTATCGGCGCGGGACAGACTCCCTTCGGCTCGTTCCCGGAACGGAGTTATCGAGACCTGTTCGCAGAGGCGTACGGAGCCACCCGTGACAGCGTCGACAACGGTATCGAGACGAACGAAATCGACGAGGCCGTCGTCGCCACTCTCGGCGTCGGTGGGCGACAACTCGGCCTCTCGGGCCCGGCGGTAACCGAACACGTTGGCCTCCACAACGTCCCCTGCTCGCGGATCGAGAACGCCTGTGGGGCGGGTGGCTTCGCCGTCCGTCAGGGAGTCCAGGCGATCAAAAGCGGCATGGCCGACGTCGTCCTCGCGGGTGGGTTCGAGGTCATGACGGATCTCTCCGGCGACGTCACGAAGTACTGGCTCGGCGTTTCCGGCGAAACCGAATGGGAGCGCCTGACTGGGACGACGTTCGCGGGCGTCTACGCCCAGATGGCGAGCGCCTACCTGAACGAGTACGACGCGACCGAGGAGGACCTCTCCCGGGTCGCCGTGAAAAACCACGGCAACGGCGCGAAGAACCCGAAGGCCCACCTCGGCTTCGAGTGCTCGCTCGAGGACGCGGTCGCCGCCCCGGCGGTCGCGGACCCGCTCAACCTCTATCACTGCTGTCCGACCTCCGACGGCGCGGCGACCGTGCTGCTGGCCAGCGAGGACGTCGTCGACGAGTACACCGACGAGCGCGTTCGCGTCGCGGGAACCGGCGCGGCCAGCGAGCGCGTCGGGCTGGCCCAGCGCGACAGCTACACCGAGATTTCAGCTTCGAGTGAGGCAGCGGACCGCGCGTACGAACGCGCCGGAATCGACCCCGACGATCTCGACTTCGCCGAGGTCCACGACTGCTTCGCGATCGCGGAGCTCATCGCCTACGAGGACCTCGGGTTCTGCGACCGGGGCGAGGCGCCCCGCCTCCTCCGCGAGGGCGTCACCGACCCCGACGGCGATCTCCCGGTCAACACTTCCGGCGGCCTCAAGTCGAAGGGCCATCCCATCGGCGCGACCGGCACGGGCCAGGTCGTCGAGGCCTTCGACCAGCTCACCGGACGCGCGGGCGACCGCCAACTCGAGAATCCCAGATACGGGCTCACCCACAACGTCGGCGGGAGCGGCGGCGCGACGGCCGTTCACGTCTTCGAAAACGAGGAGGTAGCGCGATGACGGGACTCGAGAGCGTCGGCGCGTACGCCCCCCGCTACCGGCTCACTGCGGACGCGGTCACGGACGCCTGGGGGCAGTTCCACGGCGCCGGCATCTCCGAGACAGCAGTGCCCGCGGGCGACGAGGACACTCAGACGATGGCCTACGAGGCCGCTTTGCGGGCGCTCGAAGCGGGCGAGGTCGATTCCGACGACGTCACCCACCTCTACCTCGGAACGACGACGCCCCCCTACGAGGAGGAGGCGCTCTCGCCCCGACTCGCTAGCTTCCTCGGCCTCGGCGGCGCCCTCGAGACGCGTCAGTTCGCCGGCAGCACCCGCGCCGGCGTCGACGCGCTCGCGTCGGGACTCGAGGTCGCGGACGGAACGGTGCTCGTCGTCGCGGCCGACGCCCCTCGCGGCGCGCACGACGACGAGATCGAACACGCGGGCGGCGCGGGAGCCGCGGCCGTCGTTCTGACCCCCGACGGCACCGGGTCGGTGACCGAGCGCGCGGAGCGCGTCAGCCCCTTCCCCGGGACGCGGTTCCGCCTCGCCGGCGAGGTGGAGACGACGGGACTGGGCGTCACGGGCTACGACCGGCGGGCGTTCACGGAGACGGTTACGGCCGCCGCGGACGCGCTCGAAACCGACCTCTCCGCGGTCGACGCGGTCTGCCTGCAGTCGCCGAACGGGAAGCTCCCCTACCGCGCCGCCGGGTCGCTCGGCGTCGACTCGGAGGCGCTCCAGCCGGGGACCACGGTCCACGACCTCGGCGATACGGGCGCGGCCAGCGTCCTGCTCGGATTCGCGAGCGCGCTCGAGGACGACCACGAAGAACTCGTCCTGCTCGGCTACGGCTCCGGCGGCGGCGCGACCGCGCTGGCCGTCGACGCCGCCGACGTCGCGGTCGCGAGCGCGCTCGAGGGCGGCGAGACCCTTCGCTACGGCGAGTACCTGCGGATGCGCGGCGACATTACACCCGGTGAGCCCGACGGCGGCGGCGCGTACGTCAGCGTGCCGAGCTGGAAGCGGACGATCCCGCAGCGCCACCGTCTCGTCGCCGGCCGCTGCGAGGAGTGCGGATCGATCGCGTTCCCGCCCGAGGGCGCGTGTCCAGACTGCGGCGCGCTCGAGGGCTACGACGAGGTCTCCCTCCCCGGAACCGGAACCGTGGAGGCGGCGACGGTCATCGGCCAGGGCGGCGCGCCCCCCGAGTTCGTCGAACAGCAGGCCCGTGAGGGCTCGTTCGTCAGCGCGGTCGTCGCGCTCGACGGTCCTCGAGACGACGACGGAACCGTTTCGACGCCGACGCAGGTGCTAACTGGCGCCGATGAGACCGTCGAGGTCGGCGACCGCGTCGAAGCCACGATCCGGCGGATCTACACGCAGGAGGGAGTGACCCGGTACGGGTTCAAGATGCAACTCGCGGCGGAGTAGAACAGGAGGAGCGAAGACGCGCTTACGCCCGTTCGAACACTACCGCAACGCCCTGTCCGAACCCGACGCACATCGTCGCCAGACCGTACCGGCCGTCCCGGCGCTCGAGTTCGTGCAGCAGGGTCGTCGCGATGCGTGCGCCCGAGCAGCCGAGCGGGTGGCCGAGTGCGATCGCACCGCCGTTGACGTTCAGTTTCTCGTCGTCGATACCGAGTTCGCGCTGACAGTAGCGGCTCTGGGAAGCGAACGCCTCGTTGAGTTCCACGAGGTCGAGGTCGTCGACGGTGAGGTCGGTTCCCTTGAGCGCGTCGCGGGTCGCGGGTACCGGGCCGGTCCCCATCACGGTGGGGTCGACACCGGCGACGCCGCGCGAGCGAACGCGAGCGAGGGGCTCGAGGTCGTGTTCCTCGGCGTACTCGGCGCTCGTCACGAGCAGTCCGGCCGCGCCGTCGGTCAGCGGCGAGGCGTTGCCGGGGGTGACCGTCGCCGCGTCGTCGTCGGCGAAGATGGTAGGGAGGCCGGCCAGGGTCTCGAGGTCGGTGTCCTCCCGCGGGCCCTCGTCACGTTCGACGACACCGTCTCCCGTCTCGACTGGGACGACCTCGTCGTCGAACCGGCCTTCTTCCCAGGCCTCGATCGCGCGCTCGTGGGAGCGAAGCGCGAACGCGTCCTGTTCCTCGCGACCGACGTCGTACTCCCGGGCGACGCGCTCGGCGGTCGCGCCCATCGGGAGTTCGTCGGCGTCGTATCGCTCCTTGATGTCGGGGTGGAGCCAGTCCGAGAACGGGATCCGGCTCATGTGCTCGACGCCGGCGACGGGGTAGACGTCGCCGTCATCCGTCTCAACCGCGCGGACGGCGTCGACGAGCGCCGTCAGCGACGAGCCACAGAGTCGGGTGGTCGTCGCCCCCGGAACGGTCTCGGGGAAGCCACCGGCCAGCAGCGACTGGCGGGCGAGGTTCCGGCCCTGTTCGTTCTCTTGATTCGCACAGCCGAGACGGAAGTCGTTCCACTCCTCGGCCGGGGCATCCGTTCGCTCGACCAGCGATTCGAGCACAGTCGTAACGAGGTCCTCGGGGTAGACATCGGCGAGTCCACCGTCTTTCCGCCCCTGTGGGGTTCGCACTGCGTCGACGAGTACGGCCTCAGCTCGGGTCATCGACCGAGAAATCGAACGGTCAATAGTTAAGTTTTGCCTCGTGCACGGTTCTGAGCCGTCGGTCCGTGGAACAGTACACATGGATGATCATTCGATACAGTTTTCAACGAGGACGGTATGCTATGTGATAGGTAACACTCACCGCGTGGTAGCGAGTTAGCCGAAACGGCCGATTCGCGCCGACGGACAAGCTGGTCGCCCACCGAACGGGCCGGTGCCAGTACCGCAGCAGTGTCGACGCTACCGGCCCCACGTTGTACGCACCCAGGGCGCTACTCATCCGGGGGTCGGTCGGATCAGAACCCTCTCTCGAGGTCACGATGTCAGGAAACGAAACCGCATCGGCGGGGCAAGACGAGCCCGCCGATTCAGACGCACGCACCGCTCTCGAACAGGATCCGCAGGGACAGCAGCTGCTGTCACGACTACTGCACGTAGATTTCCGGGCGGGTGCCCGCGACTCCATCGGAATTCTGTTGGGGCTCATCCCGTTCGCGCTCGTGTTCGGGATCGCCGCCGACGGCGCGGGGTTGTCGATCCTCCAGACGGTTGCGATGTCTGCGGGAATCTTCGCGGGCACCGCACAGCTCGTCATGGTCGAGTTGATGGCCACGAACGCGGGACTCGCGATCATCGTCCTCACCGGGCTCGTCATCAACCTCCGGATGCTCATGTACTCGGCCTCCATCGCACCGCATTTCACCGAGTACGGAAAGCGAACGCGGGCGTACCTCGCGTACTTCCTCACCGACCACGTCTACGCGGTGTCGATCGGCGAGTACGCCGACGAGTCCCGTGATCGAAACAAGCGGCTGTACTACCTCGGACTCGGCGTGAGCATCTGGCTCGTCTGGGTCATCACGACGGTAATCGGGTACGTCCTCGGAGCCGGCATCCCGGCCTCGCTGAACCTCCAGTTCGCGATCCCGCTCGTCTTCCTCGCGATTCTCGTCCCGGCTATCGACGCGTATCCCCAGCTCGTCGCCGCGCTCACGAGCGCGCTCGTCGCGATCGCCGCGGCGCTCGCCGTCTCCCAGACCGGGCTCCCAGAGGGTGCTGATCTGCTCATCGCCGCGGGCGTAGGGATCGGTGCCGGCGTCGCGGCCGAGGAGGTGATGGGCCGATGAACGGGTACTCGATGCTCAGTATCTGGGGCGTGATCGTCGCGATCGCTGTCGCCACCTACCTCATCCGGTTGTCGTTCATCCATCTGTTCGGTCGGGTCAACCAGGTTCCCAGAAGGGTCAAGCGCTTCCTGAAGTTCGTTCCCGCAGCGGTGCTGGCGGCGCTCGTCGCCCCCCAGCTCGTCACGCCGAGTGCGGCAGTCACTGAGATGGTCCTCGACGAGCGCCTGCTTGCGGGTGCCGTCGCCGCCGGCGTCGCGTGGTGGCGGGGAGATATTCTGTTGACGATCATCACCGGGATGGTCGCCCTCTGGACGTTCCAGTTCCTTCTCTTCTGAGGGAGTCCGGATTTCGGGAACGGAAACGGCTTTGACCCGCCTCGTTCTATGCGTCGCGTATGCGAGTCGCAGTACTCGGAGCCGGCACGATGGGCCACGGCATCGCACAGGTAACCGCAATGGCAGGTCACGACGTCGTCGTCCGGGATATCGAGACGGCGTACGTCGAGGACGGACTCGAGTCGATCGAATCGAACCTCGAGGGCGGCATCGAACGCGAGAAGGTCACCCGCGAGGAGGCCGACGCGGCGCTCGAGCGCCTCTCGGGAACCACGGATCTCGCCGAGGCGGTCGAGGGGGCCGACGTCGTCGTCGAGGCCGTTCCGGAGGACGTCGACCTGAAGAAAGAGACGATGGCAGACGTCGAGAAACACGCCGACGACGAGACGGTCATCGCGACCAACACATCCTCGCTCTCGATCACCGAAATCGCGAGCGCCGCGGAGCGAGACGGGCTCGTCGTCGGGCTGCATTTCTTCAACCCGGTCCACATTATGCAGCTCGTCGAGATCGTCGTCGCCGAACAGACCGACGACGAGACGCTCGAGTTCGCCCGGGAGTTCGTCGAGGATATCGAGAAGACCCCCGTCGAGGTCACCGACTCGCCCGGCTTTGCGTCCTCTCGGCTCGGCGTCGCCCTCGGCGTCGAGGCGATCCGGATGGTCGAAGAAGGCGTCGCGGACCCGCGGGACATCGACGCCGCGATGGAGCTCGGCTACAACCACCCGATGGGACCGATCGAACTCGGCGACGTCGTCGGGCTGGACGTCCGCCTCGACATCCTCGAGTACCTCCGCGAGGAGCTCGGCGAGCGATTCCGGCCGCCCCAGGCGCTCAAGCGGAAGGTGCGTGCGGGCAAGCTGGGCAAGAAGACCGGCGAAGGGTTCTACGTCTGGGAGGACGGCGAGATCGTCGGCGTCAGCGGGGAGGTAGACGAATGAGCCTCCCCGAGAGCCCCGTCGAGGGAACTGCGGAGATCGACGCCGTCGCCGCGGACTGCGAGACGGTTCACGCGAGCGTCGGCGACCGCATCCCCGGCGTCGCGACGGTCACCCTCGACCGCCCGGAGGCGCGAAACGCGTTGAACGCGCAGGTTCGCGGCGAACTGAAGGACGTCCTCGCGGCGGTCGCGGAGAGCGACGTCCGGGTCGTCGTCCTCACCGGCGCGGACGAGGCCAAGGCGTTCGTCGCCGGCGCCGACGTCGGCGAGTTCCGCGACCGGAGCGCTCTGGACCAGCGCGAGGCCTCGAGCCGACCGCGGGTGTACGAGGTCGTCGACGACTTGCCCCAGCCAGTTATCGGCCGACTCAACGGGCACGCGCTGGGCGGCGGCTGCGAACTCGCGCAGGCCTGCGACGTCCGCATCGCCCACGAGCGCGCGAAGATCGGCCAGCCCGAGATCAACCTCGGTATCATGCCCGGCGGTGGCGGCACTCAGCGCCTTCCCCGGCTCGTCGGCGAAGGCCAGGCGATGCGGCTGATCCTCTCGGGTGAACTCATCGACGCCGAGGAGGCCCACGAGATCGGTCTCGTCGACGGGGTCTGTGCGGATTCGGAGACCCTCGACGAAGAGGTCTACGACCTCGCCGAGTCGATGGCCTCGAAGAGCCCCGTCGCGCTCGAGTTCGCGAAAAAGTCGGTGAAGGCGGCCTCGCGGATGGATCTCGAGCAGGGGATCGAGTACGAGGCGGAGCTGTTCGCCCAGCTGTTCGCCACCGAGGACAGAGACGAGGGGATCGACGCGTTCTTCGAGGACCGCGATCCCGAGTGGAACGGTCGATAACGTCTCGGTTCCGGCCGATTCGGTCCGGCTCGGGCGAGACGGTTCGGCGGCGGCCGATACGATGGACTGGCGGTACCTCGCGAACAAACCGGCGCTCGAAGGAAAACGTATTTATCATACTTTCATGAACAACAGATCATGGCATACAGTTACGAGCCACACCACTTCGAGGACTTCGAAGAGGGCCAGGAGTTCGAGAGCGTCGGTCGAACCGTGACGGAATCCGACTTCGTCATGCATTCCGCGCTTACCGGCGACTGGACGGAACTGCACACCAACAAGGAGTACGCGGAGGACGGCCCGTTCGATGGCCGGATCGCCCACGGTCCGATGACCTTCGTCCAGGCGACGGGCTTCGTCTACCGCACGGGTATCGTCGAGCGTACGGCGTACGCATTTCTGGGGATGAACTACATGGACCTCCCGAATCCCGTCTACATCGGCGACACGCTCTCGCTCGAGATGGAAGTCACCGAAACGAAGGACGTCGACCACGACGACGCCGGCATCGTCGTCCTGGATACAGTGATGACCAACCAGGACGACACCGTCGTTCTCGAGGGCGATATGAAATTCCTGATCAAGCGCAAGGAGTGACGGCGACGATGTCCGGTCGCCCTCTCGGACGCCCATAACTGGTTTCGAGACTCCATCTCGAGGACCGCGAAAACGGCGCTACCGAAGGGCCTACAGTTCGAGGAACGATTCGGCGTTTTCCCAGAGAATTTGCCGCTGTAGCTCCTCGTCGAACCCCAACTCCGCGAACTGTTCGAGCCAGCGCCCCGGCTCGAGCATGGGATAATCGGTCCCGAACATCACCTTCCCCGAGAGGAGGGTCTCGGCGTAGTGTAACACCTGGTCGTCGATGTACTTCGGCATCCATCCCGAGAGATCCATGTAGACGTTTCCCTTCTGCTGACAGATAGCGAGCTGTTCTTTCTCCCAGGGGTAGGCGGGATGAGCGATGAGGATCTGTAGATCGGGATAGTCCGCAGCAACGTCGTCGATCAACATCGGGTTACCGTACTTGATCTTCAGCCCGCGACCCCCTGGCGAGCACGCACCGAGGGTGGAGTTTCCGCCGTGGAAGACGACGGGAACGTCGAGATCCTCGATCGTCGCCCACAGTTCTTCGTGTTCGGGAGCGGAGGGATCGAACCCCTGTGCGATCTGCTGGAACTTGAACCCGGAGAGATCTAGGTCCTCAACACACCGGATCGCCTCCTCGACGCAGTCGTCTTTAAGCGGGTCGACCGATCCGAACCCGATGAAGAAGTCCGAGTACTCGTCGCGGACCTCGGCGACGTAGTCGTTTGGAACGGGCGGGTTCCCCGTATTCGTCTCCGCGTCCCAGCCGAGCAACACGGCCCGACCCACGCCGGCCTCGTGGTATTGCTCGATCATGTTCTCGTAGGTATCCGTCTCGAGGTCCGCGCCGAACCGATCGGCGGCGTCTTTCATCATCTGCCCGCCGGCGTCGTGAAGGAACTCGCTGGTCGGCTGGTGAGCGTGCATATCGATTGCGCGCGGCTCGTCGGCAGGGATAGTCGAACCCATACGGTGGACATCGTCCCGGCAGCATATATGTGTGATTGATACTGGAGGTCCTTCGGCGCTGGAGCGAACAGCGAAATCGCGACAGACGGACGACTCCGTAGCACGGCGACGTTGAACTTCGATATCGGCCAGGCGATTAGTTCCTCGCGGCGACCTTCGAAGGACGCGATCCAACAACCGATCTTATATCAGGTTAAAGATAGCAATCGGGGAATAGCAGTACAAAAACAGGTTATGAAACGTGTAGTCGATCTCGATGAGCGGGTTCCATTACAGACACAAAATCGGATTGAAGGCGCTCAAAGCGACTCTCTCCGTACTCTAGGAGCGAGTGACGAATCATATGTGCTGGAAGCCGACGCAACTCGAGAACCGACGTCGATGGAAGATAGTATCCGAGTTTCCACGTCTCAGTGCCAGTACCACGGAAGACCGGTCGGTCAGTGTGTGGATCTGATCGATCCATCCGAATCATACCGCATTCGAGAACTACCACATTCTAGTATTAAAAAATTATTTGTTATTACTCCGATGGGGTGCCCGGACGAGAGTGGCGGCGACACGCCGACTCAAGCCGATCCGGTTCGATACGAGGGCTCTTAGGTTCCACTCGAGAACCTCTACCTATGCAGCTACCACCGATCGGACTCGGTACGATGGGGATCGAGGATCCCGACACGATCGCGACGGCCCTCGAGTGTGGCTACAGACACCTCGACACGGCCCAGATCTACGGGAACGAGGCCGTCGTCGGCGAGGGGCTGGCCCGCAGTTCGATCGCACGCGAGGACGTCGCCGTCGCGACGAAGGTGTGGGCCGACAGTCTCGCGCCCGACGCCGTCCGCGAGACCACCGCGGAGAGCCTCGAGCGGCTCGGCCTCGAGCGTGTCGACCTGCTGTACGTCCACCGTCCGATCGAGGCCTACGAGCCCGAGCGGACGCTGCCGGCGTTCGACGACCTGCACCAGGAGGGCGTGATCGACGGCGTCGGCCTGAGCAACTTTTCGGTCGCCGAACTCGAGACCGCCGCCGACGTCCTCGAGGCGCCGATCGCGGCCCACCAGGTCGAGTACCACCCGCTGTTCCAGCCCGGGGACCTGCTCGCACACGCCCGCGAAAACGACTACCCGATGGTCGCCTACTCGCCGCTGGCGAACGGCCGCGCGGGCGAGATTGAGCCGGTCGTCGAGATCGCTGAAAGACACGATGCCACGCCGGAGGCGGTCTGTCTCGCGTGGCTGGCCGCCAAAGAGGGCGTCGTCTCGATTCCGAAAGCGAGTAGCCGGGAGCACCTCGAGGCGAACCTCGAGGCGCTGGAGCTCGAGCTCGAGTCCGACGAACTCGCACGGATCGACGCCATCGAGCGAACCGAGGAGCTGTTTCCGGAGTAGGACTCCGAAGACCGGTTAACTGCGTGCGGTGGCGCGCGCTGGGCGGCGACGAGCGAACAGCGAGTCGCGGTTCGACGGTGCGCGAGGGATGAGTGAGTGAGGTTCACGAACGAACGAATCGGCTGGGGAGGACGTGGAGGTTCCTTGTGTCCACGAGTTGCAGCACACTTTCTTCGGCCACTCTTCGGAGCTACTCGAACCGGTTAGTATGAACGACTGACTCACAAGTCGATTCTCTGGATCGGTTGGTTCGTTATTGTGAACTCCATACTGAGCGGTTAGCAACGAATAGTATCTACCAAACCTGACAGACAAGCGCTACTTTCATGTGATTATGTATTAAACGGTGGCATATAGTTCATGGTTTCGATACCGTCTGGATATACAAGCTATGGCGTCTTAGCTCTTGGATTACTGATGCTTGTTGCTACCATTGTACTATCTGCACAAATGACACTGGCTGCTTGTGAGTTCGATAGCACGATGTATGATATGATTGGAATTCATCCGACTCAAAGTTCAATCGAGGGAATCGTTCCACCCGGAATAGGAGGCCCTGGCCGAGGGGGAGTACTCGCCTGGAACGATGGGTGTAACGAACGTGGTAGCCCGCTTCTGTTTCCCGTATTAGGAGTCGTCGGAACGATCGCAGGACTGGGCTTTATTGTACGAGATATTTACAATCGCTCTAACTGATCACCGTGCTCTGTAGTTGACCTGTACTGAGTGTCCATCGCTCTTGAACGCAACTGCACCGAGGATGAACGCGCGTTACGTACGTCTGCACACGTACCTTTTTCTCGTCGGGTTCGCTCGCGAGGCTCGCTCACCCTCCTCCAAAAATCTACGCTAAAAAGCCGCTCGCTCCCGCTGGTCGCTCGCGGATGCTGCGCTTGTGGCGCTACCGCAGCGCTATCAGTTTCGCCTGTACGTAGCGGTGAGTCACTAGCACTCTCGAGCACCGGAGCACTTCTGCCAACCGCCGAGACGAGCACGGCAAACCCAAACCCTTGTTTCGTCGCGGTCACTCGAGACGAACGATGACCGACCTCGCCGACTCGCCGGCCGTGCGCCGGCTCGCCGACTGGGACCACGGGCGACTCGAGGGCCTCGCCGACGAGTACGACACGCCGCTGTACGTGATGGATCTCGACCGCGTCAAGGAAAACTACAGCCGCTTCGCCGCGGCGTTTCCCGACGCCGAGGTCATGTACGCCGCGAAGGCACACACCGGGAAGGCGGTCCTCGAGGCGGTCCTCGAGGTCGGCGCCGAAATCGAGTGTGCGGCCTGGGGCGAGCTCCAGCGCTCGATCGACGCCGGCGCGGACCCGAACACCCTGCAGTACACCGCCGTCAACCCGCCGGATCACGACCTGGACTACGCCACGGATCTCGCCGCCGAGGCGCCCGGCCTGACGATCACGATCGGTGCGACCGACACGCTCGATCGCCTCGCCGAGCGCGGCTACGACGGTCGGATCGCGATCCGCATCAACCCCGGGATCGGGACGGGTCACCACGAGAAGGTCGCCACCGGCGCCGACGCGAAGTTCGGCATCCCCTACGAGCAAGTTCCCGAGGTCGCCGACCGCATCCGCGAGGAGTTCGAGCTCGTCGGGCTCCACGCTCACGCCGGCAGCGGCGTCCTGACCGAGGGGCTCGAGGAACACTGCCAGGCCATCGAACGAGTTGGCGAGATGGCCCGCCGGGTCGGCGACGACGACCTCGAGTTCGTCGACGTCGGCGGCGGCTACGGGGTTCCCTACCGCGAGGACGAGGAGCCCCTGGACCTCGAGAAGACCTCGAATATGGTCCGCGACGCAGTGGGCGAACTCGAGGCGACGCTGAAACTCGAGCCCGGCCGCTACGTCGTCGCCGACGCGGGGCTGATCCTGAGCGAGGTGAACACGATCAAGGACGCTCCGGACACGACGGTCGTCGGCATCGACGCCAGCCTGGCGACGCTCATTCGGCCGGCGATGTTCGGCTCCTACCACCCGATGTACAACGTCAGCGAGCCCGACCGCGATCCCCACCCAGTCACGGTCGGCGGTCCGGTCTGTACCAGCGCGGACGTCTTCGCCCACGACCGCCCGGTCGCTCGGCCCGAACGCGGCGACGTCCTCGCGATCGGCAACGCCGGTTCCTACGGCTACGAGCTGGCCAGCCAGTTCCACTCCCAGCCCCGACCCGCGGAAGTAGGACTCGAGGACGGCGAGGCCCGCGTCGTCCGCCGTCGGGAGACCCTCGAGGACGTGACGCGGGTCGAGCAGTAGCCTAGAGTTCCATCGAAACCGGACTGTCAGGGCCGTGTAACGGGTGTGTGGTGGTTTTAGACCGCTCGAGCCCGTGGACTATCGTATGAGTACTGTGAGCGAACGACAGTCGACACGAACGGGGCGGTTGCCGCCCGTTCCGCGCCTCGCCGGGCTGGCGGCGGTGCTCGGCACCTGGATCTTCTGGTCGGGCGTGTTCGTGACGGGCTTCGGCTGGATCGTCACGAACAACGTCCTCGTCGGCGCCGTCGTGGCCGCGTTCGCCGCCTACGCCGCGGCCCGTCCGTCGGGCGGTCGGCTCCCGGCGCCGGCCGCCCCGCTTATCGTTCTCGTCGCGGGAGCGTGGACCGTCGCGGCGCCGTTCGTCTTCGGCGTCGAGGCGGGGATCCTGTTCTGGAGCAACGTCGTCGCCGGCGCGCTCGTCGTCGTGCTGGCGGCGGCCAGCCTCTACGGGAGCCGAAAGCTCGAGGCGGACGCCCCGACGTCCGCGTAGCGAACCCTCTCGAGGAGGGGGTTCCGGACTCGAACGCCATCGGATCTCGACGAAAGCGGGGGCTTATGACTCGCCGCCGGAAACGGACGGTATCGACGCGCCGTCGCCCGACGACGGCCGATACCCATGAGTTTCGACATCACCACCTTCCACGCCGAGGCCGTCCGAACCCCGTCCCACGAGGACGTCTCGGCGATGCGCGAACTGCTGCTCGAGACGCTGCGCGAGGCCGGCCACGAGCCCGAGGTCGACGCCCGCGGAAACCTGCTGGCGAGTCGCGGGAGCGACGACGGCCCCCACATCGTTCTGAACACCCACTTCGACACCGTCGCGCCTCACGTTCCCTACGAACGGGACGGCGACACGGTGCGCGGCCGCGGTGCCTGCGACGCGAAGGGGCCCCTCGCCGCCTTGCTCGCAGCCTTCCTCCGGACTGAGCCGAGCGCCGGACGGATCACGCTCGCCCTGACGCCCGACGAGGAGACGCTGATGACCGGCGCCGAGCACCTCGGGGAGACGCTGTCGGCCGAC
Organism: Natronococcus roseus; assembly: GCF_043677095.1. NCBI lineage: Archaea > Methanobacteriati > Methanobacteriota > Halobacteria > Halobacteriales > Natrialbaceae > Natronococcus > Natronococcus roseus. Next base: position 237,487 of record NZ_JBHLJR010000004.1, on the reverse strand, counting down.
GGCTACGTCGTCGGCGAGCCGACCGAGCTCGACGTCTGCGTCGCCGCCCGCGGCCAGTGTGAGGGGACGATCACCCTCGAGGGAGAAGCCGGCCACGCGGCGAGCGTTCCGGCAGCGGCGAATCCGGTGTTCGGACTCGCCGGCGTCCTCGAGGCCCTGCGGAGCTACGACGAGGAAACGGGTCCGGACACGGATCCGGTGCTCGGAGAGCCGAAGCTGACGCCCTCGGCGCTCTCGGGGGGCGAGGCGCCGAACCGCGTTCCCGGCTCCTGTCGGCTGACGTTCGACCGTCGGAACGTCCCGCCCGAGACGAGCGACTCGTTTCGCGAGGAGCTGCAGGCGTACCTCGAGGCGCGCGTCCCCGACGCTCTCTCGGTGTCGGTCGAACTGATCCGGCCCGACACGCCGTTTCCGGACCCGTTCGTTACCGACGAGGACGAGCCGCTGGTGGGCGCGCTCGAGGCCGCGAGCGGGGGCGAGGTTCGTCCGTTCGGCGCCGCGACGGAAGCCTCGTTCTTCGCGGCCGACGCGCCGACCGTCGTCTTCGGACCGGGTGCGCTGGCGGACGACGACGGTCCCGTCGCCCACGCCGAACGCGAGTACGTCCGGCTCCCGGCGGTCGAGACCGCGGCCGACGCCGTCGCGGAGTCCCTCGAGTCGCTGCTCTCGTGATCGTCCCGCTCCGATCGGTCGGCCGGCGAACTGCGTACACGCTCGGTCGCAATAGCTTTACGAAATTACCGGTAACTTCGATCGGCGGCCGACCCGAATCCGAGCGATAACACTATTCGTGACTGACGTGAAAGGGCACACCAGCTAATGACCGCGGAGAAGGCAGCGGGTGGGACAGGCGGCGACGAGGGAGTTCGCGAGGCGCTATCGCTGCGCGAGCAGGCGATGGACGAAGCCCCGGTCGGGATCGTCATCACCGACCCCGATCGGCCGGACAATCCGATCACGTACGTAAACGAGGGGTTCGTTCGACTCACGGGCTACGCTCGGGAGGAGATCCTCGGCCGGAACTGTCGGTTCCTCCAGGGGGAGCGAACCGACCCGGAGCCGGTCGAGCGAATGCGAGCGTCGATCGAGGCGGGCGAATCGGTTACCGTCGAACTGCTGAACTACCGAAGGGACGGCGATCCGTTCTGGAACCGGGTGACGATCGCGCCGCTGTTCGACGGCGGCGAGGTGACGAACTTCGTCGGCATCCAGCAGGACGTGACGGAGCGCAAGCGACGGGAGCGCGAACTCGAGCGCGAGCGCGAGTTCGTCGAGCAGGGACTCGACGTCCTCGACGACGTCTTCTACGTGATCGGAACGGACCGACGGCTCCGTCGCTGGAACGAACGGCTTCCGGAGGTGACCGGCTACACCGACGACGAGATCGCCGAGATGGACGCCCTCGAGTTCGTTCCGGTCGACGAACAAGAACTGATATCGCAATCGATCGAAGACGTGCTGGCCGGCGAACCCGAAACCGTCGAATCGGCGCTGCTCACAGCTGACGGCGACCGAATCCCCTACGAATTCACCGGCTCGCGGCTGACCGATCCCGACGGGGAACTGATCGGGGTCGTCGGCATCGGACGGGAGGTCGCCGAGCGAACGCGCCACCGGACCGTCCTTGAGTCGCTTCACGAGATCGCGACGACGATCCAGACCGCGGAGTCGGTCGACGCCGTCTGCGAACGGACCGTCGACGCGGCGGCCGACGTCCTCGAGTTCGACCTCTGTTCGTTGCTGCTGTGCGAGGACGAGTGGCTGGTTCCGCGGGCGACTTCGGCCGACGCCCCGACGGGCGGGAGTCGGCCGATGCGGCTCGATCAGGGGCTCGCCGGCAAGACGTTTCAGTCCGGCGAGTCCTACCTCGTCGACGAAGTCACCCCCGACGGCGACGCCGACCCCGCGAAAGAGTGCTACCGATCGGGCTTCAGCGTCCCGGTCGGCGACTCCGGCGTGTTCCAGGCGGCCAGCACCGAGACATCGGCGTTCGACGCCCAGGACGTCGAGTTCGCGGAACTGCTCGTCAGCCACACCGCGAACGCGATCGAGCGACTCGAGCGCGAGGCCGCCCTCGAACGCCAGAACGATCGCCTCGAGGAGTTCGCTAGCATCGTCTCACACGACCTTCGGAACCCGCTGAACGTGGCGGCGGGCCGGCTCGAGCTCGCCCGCGAGGCGTGTGACGACGACAACCTCGAGGACGTCGCGCGGGCCCACGATCGAATGGAGGCGCTGATCGACGACCTCCTGGCGCTGGCCCGGGAGGGACGGTCCGTCCTCGAGACCGAACCCGTCGACGTCGCGGCGACCGTCGCCGACTGTTGGTGTCACGTCGAGACCGCCGAGGCGTCCCTCGAGGTCGAGACGGAGCGCTCGATCGAGGCGGACCCGAGTCGATTCCAGCGGCTCCTCGAGAACCTCGTTCGAAACGCGGTCGAACACGGCGGGCCCGACGTGGCCGTTACGGTCGGGGATCTGGAGGACGGGATCTACGTCGAGGACGACGGGCCCGGGATCCCAGCAGAGAAACGCGAGGCGGTCTTCGAGACGGGCTACTCGGAGTTTCGGGACGGAACCGGGTTCGGACTCGGGATCGTCGAGCGGATCTGCGAGGCACACGGCTGGAACGTGGCCGTAACCGACGGCGACGACGGCGGGGCGAGGTTCGAACTCACCGGGCTCGAGTTCGCCGACGGCGAGCGCGAGCGGTGACGCCCGTCGCGTCTCACCACTGTGTCGAGATGTACAGCAGGATGATCATACAGACGATCCCGATGAGAAAGAGCACGGCGGTAGCGATCTCGGGAAAGAGTGCCTCGAACATGGGTGTCCGTAGCGGCCGTCAGTTCAAATCAGTACTGGTCGAACCGTCGTGAGAAGAGCGAAACTCGGACCCTTCCGTCGTCGACGGATCGGAGCAAGCTGCGAGGGGCCGACGTACTCGAGATGACGCCGAGTGGGAGTCTGACCGGGGGGTTCGAACGCCTCCGCCGGGTGAGTCTACGTCCGGGATCAGTCGAGGTCGTCGACCAGCTCGCCCGCGACGCCCGTGTACGCGGCGGGGGTCAGCTCGCGCAGCTCCCGCCGTACGTCGTCGTCGACCTCGAGGTCGTCGAACAGTGCGTGGAAGTCCTCGAGGGAGACCTCCCGCCCGCGGGTGAGCTCCTTGACCCGCTCGTAGGCGCCCTCCTGGCCCTCCCGACGGAGGATCGTCTGGACGGCCTCGCCGATGATCTCGGGGGTCGACTCGAGGTCGTCGCGCATCACTCGCTCGTTGGGGACGACCTTCTCGAGGCCCGCGGCGGTCTTGTCGTAGCCGATCAGGCAGTGGGCGAGGGCGGCGCCCATGTTGCGTTTGACCGTCGAGTCCGAGAGGTCCCGCTGAAGTCTCGAGGTCGTGACGTAGTCGGCGAGGAAGGCCAGATCGGCGTTGGCCTTCGAGAGGTTCCCCTCGCTGTTCTCGAAGTCGATCGGGTTGACTTTGTGGGGCATCGTCGACGACCCCGTCTCGCCCGCGACGGCCTCCTGGCCGAGATAGCGGTCGGAGACGTAGAGCCACATGTCCAGGTCGAGATCGAGCAGGACGTCGTTGGCGCCGCGGAACGCGTCGAACAGCGCCGCCAGATCGTCACAGGGGTTGACCTGGGTCGTCAGCGGGACGAACTCGAGGTCGAGGTCCTCGACGAACGCTTCGGCGAACGCCGGCCAGTCGACGTCGGGGTAGGCGGCGACGTGGGCGGCGTAGGTACCCGAGGCTCCGCCGAGCTTCCCGCTCAGATCGTCGGCAGCCGCGCGGATCCGGCCCGTCGCCCGACCCAGTCGGGCCGCGTAGACGGCCAGCTCCTTGCCGAACGTCGTCGGCGTGGCGGGCTGGCCGTGGGTGCGAGCCAGCATCGGCAGGTCGCGGTGCTCGCGGGCCATCTCGGCGAGTTCGTCCTGCAGGTCGTACAGCGCCGGTAGCAGCACCTCGTCGACGGCCTCGGCGAGGAGCAGGCGGTGAGCGAGATTGTTCACGTCCTCGCTGGTCAGCCCGAAGTGGATCCAGGGCCCGGCGTCGCTGCCCTCGGGCAGGCGATGTCGAACGAAGTACTCGACGGCCTTGACGTCGTGGTTGGTCGCCTCGAACTCGCCGTAGCCGTCGGTCTCGAGGGTCTTGATCAGCCGGGCGTCCTCCTCGGCGAAGTGTTCGTACAGCCCGCGCAGGTGCTCGCGCTCCTCGAGGGAGAGCTCCAGGGGCGTCACTTCCAGGTCGGCCAGCGCGATCAGGTACTCGACCTCGACGCGGACGCGAGCCCGCATCAGCGCGGCCTCGCTGGCGTACGGCGAGAGCCGTTCGGTCCGACCCGCGTAGCGGCCGTCGATCGGCGAGACGGCGTACAGGGCGTGGGTGTCGGTCATCGTTCCGATCCTTTCCAGCGGGGTCCAAAAGCGTATCGAAACGGGGAGCCACGACCGTGCATACTTCGAGAATACGGAGGCAGAATACTGCCGTAGTGATGCTCGATTGTGTATACCTCGGCGCTCGAGACCGCAACGGCTTTCCCGATCGCGGGCGCGGATTCGACCATGACCCGAATCGCCGGACTGGCCGGCAACCGAGGCCGCAACCTGTTGAACGTCGCCGACCGTCGACCGGGCGGAGTCGACCTCGCCGTCGTGCTTTCCTACGATCCCGAGGCACCGGTTCTCGAGGCCGCAGCCGAACGCGGGATCGCCACCGAGGTCGTTCCACTCGAGGACGGGGTGGACCGCCGCGAGCACGAACGGGCGGTCAACGAGGCCCTCGCCGACTACGAGTTCGACCTGGTCTGTCTCGACGGCTACATGCGGATCCTCTCGGAGACGTTCCTCGAGGCACAGCCGACCACGCTGAACGTTCACCCCTCCCTACTGCCGGCGTTTCCCGGCGACGACGCCTGGGGCGACGCGCTCGAGGCCGACGTCTCCGTGACCGGCTGTACGGTCCACGTCGTCACCGACGCGACCGACGCGGACGGCGAGATCCTCGAGGCGGAGATCGACGCCGGTCCGATCGTCACCCAGGAGCCGGTTCCGGTCTACGAGGGCGACGACGGGGAGACGCTGAAGGAACGCGTCCTCCACGAGGGCGAGTTCCGGGCGTATCCGCGGGCGGTGAAGTGGTTCGCCGAGGGTGCGGTGGACGTGGATCTCGAAGCGGGCGAGGTGACGGTCGACGCCGACGTCCCGAGCCCGGACGGCACGAACCACGATGGACTTCCCGCGCGGCGACTCGCCTCGAGCGACCGTCTCAACACCCTCCGCTACGGCGAGAACCCCCACCAGGACGCCGCGGTGTACGCCGACTACACCTGCGACGAGGCAAGCGTCGTCCACGCCGACCAGTTGAACGAGGGCGCGAAGGCGCTGAGCTACAACAACTACAACGACGCCGACGGCGCCCTGAACCTCACCAAGGAGTTCGACGAGCCCGCCGCGGCGGTGATCAAACACACAAACCCTGCAGGCTGTGCGACGGCCGACACGCTCGCCGAGGCATACGAGCGGGCGCTCTCGACGGACCCGATGAGCGCCTTCGGCGGCATCGTCGCCCTCAACCGGGAGTGTGACGCCGCGACCGCCGAGCTGGTGATCGACTCGTTCAAGGAGGTCGTCGTCGCGCCCGGCTACAGCGAGGACGCCCTCGAGATCCTCTGCGAGAAGGAGAACCTTCGGGTGCTCGAGGTTGGGGAACTAGGCGAGCGAACGGATCGGTTCACCGAGAAACCCCTCGTCGGGGGGCGACTCGTCCAGGAGCGGGACCTGCAGTCGATTACCGTCGCGGACCTCGAGGTCGTCACCGAGCGCGAGCCGAGTGCAGAAGAGCTCGAGTCGATGGTGTTCGCCTGGCAGACGCTGAAACACGTCAAATCGAACGGAATCCTCCTCGCGCAGGGAACCGAGACCGTCGGCGTCGGGATGGGACAGGTCTCCCGGGTCGACGCGGTCCGGCTGGCGGCGATGAAGGCCGACGAACACGCCGAGGGGAAAGACGCCGAGGGCGGCGTGATGGCCTCGGACGCCTTCTTCCCGTTCCCCGACGGGATCGAGGAGGCAGCCGAGGCGGGGATCGAGGCCGTCGTCCAGCCCGGCGGCTCGGTCAACGACGACGACGTGATCGCCGCCGCGGACGAACACGGGATCGCGATGGCGTTTACGGGCCAGCGGTCGTTCAGACACGATTAGCAGCCGCGAGCGAGCGGCTTTTTGGTCCGGATTTTTGCGCGAGGGTGGGAAAAACGAACCCGAGCGGAAAAAGGTGGATCCGCGATGGCGCTTACGGGCCAGCGATCGTTCAGACACGACTAACCAGGTAGGGGACCAGCGGTTCGTTGAGGCCGCGGTTCCGGAGTAGGTATTACCGTGTAAATTCCTCGAGGATATCCGATTCGCGCGCCTCGAGGACTACAACGACGATAGCGGTCGCTCTCGAGTAGTAGAGAGACGGGGTAGGCCAGCCAGCGGAGACCGCGCGTGGAAACCACGCGGGCCGAAAGGTAGCCGGCTGGCCGTGCCGTCCACCCAACTCTCTTCGCTGTCGCTACAAAACACCTCCGGAACGGGAACGAGACCACCGTCGACACCAACCCCCAGCGCCCACAGTTACCGAAACCGATCCCGTAGCCGACGCCACAGCGCCTCCGGAACGTCCCGTTTTCGCTTGGCCATGATGACGGCGCTCTCGGCCTCCCGACCGATCGCCTCGGGGACGTCCCCGACCAGCGCCCGCCGGAGAAAGGCGCCCTCGGCCGCGCCGACGACGGTCACGTCGTGGTCGCTCGAGCGCTCGACGATCGTCTCGACGACCGCCCCCTCGAGGACGGTCTGTTCGACGGACTCGACGGCCCCCAGCGCGGGCGCCGTGCGGTTGAGCAGGTCCCGGGCCTCGGCGACGGTCTCCTCCTCGCGGTCGGGGACGACGGTGACGAGTTCGATCCGGGCGTCGTGGGCGCGGGCCAGCGCGCCCGCGGTCTCGGCAGCGAACTCGGTGTTGGGGCCGCCGGCGACGGGGACGAGCACCGACGAGACGGCGCGTCGGTCCCGGTCGATGCGCTTGACGAGGACGTCACACGGCGCGTCGGCGAGGACGTCGTCGATGTAACTCCCGAGGACGACGTCGCGGCGACGGGGTCGGCCGCGCCATCCCAGCAGGATCGCGTCGACGGACTCGTCGGTCGCGACGCCGCGGATCCCGTCGGCGACGCTTCGGCCGAACCGGACTCGGCCCGCCGCGGCGACGCCGTACCCCGTCGCTCGCTCGACCGCGTCGGCGACCAGCGCCTCCTGGTCGTCGACGTCGAACTGGCGGCGGGCCTCGCCGAGGGGAACCTGCATCGGGACGGTGACGATCGAAAGTACGAGGATCTCGAGGTCGCGATCGGTCGCGAGGTCGATCGCGGTATCGAGCAACTGGTCCGCAGTTTCGGGGTTCGCGACTGGGACGAGGAGACGATCGCCAGACATGCGTCGGGTAGCCGTACTGTCTCCGTGCAGCGATAAGTAGGCTTTCCCGGCACGGCGAGGGGCGACTCGGGGGGCAGTCGAGGGCGACGGCCGTCACTCCCGATCCTGCGCGACGAACGCCTCGTAGAACGCCGCCGAGAGGTGACGGTCCTCCCACGCCCGGCGCTCGTCGTCGTCGATCGACGCCCCCCAGATCGCGAGCAGGGTGACGAACGCGCCGACTCCGGGAACGACCGCGATCGCGAACGTCACCAGCGGCTCGAGCACGAACACGCCGACGAACCGCGAGACGACCGCTCCGGTATCGACGCCGAACAGCGTCCAGCGAGCGACGAACGGCGCGAACGCGACGATCGCGAGCGGGTAGACGACGGCGTTTAGCAGCGGTCCGCCGGAGCCGCGGACGAACGCGAGTCCGAAGTACGTCCAGACGAGGATCGAGCCGGCCATCCCGCCGACGCGCTGTGCGGAGACGTTCGTCTCGCTGGCGAGCACCGAGAGGTCGCCGTAGCCGATGGCGACCGCGCCGAAGTATCCGATCCAGAAGACGGCGACCGCGACGATAACCGTCGCCGCGTGCTCGAGCGGGCGCTGGTCGGCGAAGCCGTCGAGTGCGGGTGGACGGTCCATTACTCGAGCGAGGCGTCGCCTCGGGGTTCAGCGTTGCGGATCCGGTTCAAAACGGCGCGTCGAAACTGCCGGGAGACCGAGCGGGGCTCAGTCGTCGGCGGGGACGGCTCGCTGGCTTCGGTCGCCGGCCATCGCGAGGACGTCGTCGAAGAAGTCGAGGGTGTCCTCGGGGCCGGGGTTGGCTTCGGGGTGGTACTGGCGGGTGAGAACGTCGTACTCGACGCCGTCCAGTCCTTCGGGAGTATCGTCGTTGACGTTGATCTGGGAGACCTCGAGGGCGTCGCCGGGCTCGTCGACGGTGTAGCCGTGGTTCTGGGTCGTCATGACGACGCGACCGGAGTCGAGATCGAGGACGGGCTGGTTGACGCCGCGGTGGCCGAAGGTCATCTTCTCGGTGGTGCCGCCCAGCGCACGGGCGACGATCTGCTGGCCGAGACAGATGCCGGCGACGGGGGTGTCCTCGACGAACGCCTCGACGAGCGAAACCGCCTGCTCGTAGTTTGCGGGGTCGCCGGGACCGTTCGAGATGAACAGCACGTCGGGATCGACCGATTCGACCTCTTCGACGCTCGCGTCGTAGGGCAGAACGTGGACCTCGGCGTCGCGTTCGACGAGCGAACTGGTGATCGACCCCTTCGCACCGCAGTCGATCAGCGCGACGGTCTCGCCGTCGTTGCCGGCACCGTGAACTTCGGCCTCGTCGACGCTGACCTGGGCGCCGATCTCGGTGTGGTCGCTCATCTCCTTGCAGGCCTCGAGTTCGGCCAGGGCGTCCTCCTCGGTGACGTCCTCGCCGACGGCGATGCCACACTTCATCGCGCCTTCGTCGCGGATGTCGGTGACGACTTCGCGGGTGTCGAGGTGGTCCATCGCGGGAACGCCCTCGCTCTCGAGCCAGTCGGCGACGTCATCGGTGAGCTCCCGGGAGAGTACGGCCCGGGGGTGGACGCGGTCGTCCTCGAAGCGTTCCTCGCGGACGCCGTAGTTCCCGATCAGCGGGTACGAGAAGGTCAGGATCTGTTCCTCGTAGGACGGATCGGTCAGACTCTCCTCGTAGCCGGTGTAGGCCGTCGTGAATACCAGTTCGCCACGAGCCGTCCCTGGAGCACGGCCACGTCCCTCGATCACGTGACCACCTTCCAGTGCAACGTAGGCAGCTGTCATTACGAACTACGTATTTGATGCCGGGGCATAAGTGTTGCCTTCGAAGCTGAGTTACGAAATTCGTAATGGGTAAGTGCGGGTCGGTCGTAGCCCCGCATCTCCATGGACGAGCTGGATCGACGGATCCTCGATACGCTTCGGCGAGACGCCCGCACGCCGTACACGGAGATCGCCGACGAGGTGGGGACGAGCGAGGGAACGGTTCGGAACCGGGTCGAACGCATGATGGACGACGGGGTGATCGAGCGCTTTACCATCTCGACGCACACGGGCAACGTCAAGGCGATGATCGAGGTCAGCGTCGCCGTCGACGTCGACACGAAAGCCGTCTCCGAACGGATGGCCGAGTGGGAGGAGGTCGACTTCGTCTGGATGGTCTCGGGCGAACAGGACATCGTGCTGGTCGTCGACGCGACCGACACCCGCGGCGTCAACGATCTCATCACCCAGGCTCGCGACCAGGACGAGGTCGTGAGCACACAGACACGGCTGATTCTGGACGAGCAGCTTGGCTGAGGGGAGCCGAAAGCCGGGCTACGAGTCGGTCGCGTCCGGCGGCTCTCCGAGCCCCGGCGACGGCTCCGCGAGCAGCCCATCAGGATGTTTCCGGCTGTGGATCTCTCGGTAGAGCCGACGCAGCCCGCGATCGAATCGTCCGGTCGCGACTCGAGGTTCGACCCGGCCGTCCCGAATCGCCTCGACGACCGCCTCGGGCGTGAGTTCGGGGGCGTCGATCCGCGTGTACGCCCGCCCCGCCTCGAAGGGGTAGTGGGCGTCGCTGCCCCCGACCAGCGGCAGGTCGTGGCGCTCGGCCAGTCGCTGGACCAGTCGCTCGGTTCGGGGGTGTTTGCCGTTGATCTCGAGGGCGTCGAACGGCAGCGCCTCGAGCTCCCGGATCGTGCTATCCCGATAGGGATGGGCGACGATCGCCGCACAGCCCCGATCGTGGGCCAGCTCGACGACCTCCGCGGGCGTGTACTCGCCCGGGACGGTCTCGGTCGGCGGCTCGGGCCCGATCACGAGAACGTGGCCGCGCGTGGTCGAGATCTCGATCCCGGGAATCGTCGCCACCCGCGACGAGGAAAACGGCGTGTAGTAGTCGTGATTCGTCGTCGCGACGCCGTCGAGTCCGCGCGCGTCGAGCGCGCGTGCGAGCAGCCGAAACCCGTACGGGTCGAACCGGTCGCCCAGCGCCCGATGACCGTGAAAGAATCGCGTGTGTGCGTGCAGGTCGACGGCGAACATATCTAGTCGAACGTGAACTGGCCGTTTTGTTCTTCTGACTCGTACCGCCGGTATGGAGCGAGACGTCGATCGAGTCGGGCAGCCGAGCGGAGACGTCGAACGGGAGAACGGAACCGACGCCGACCACGTCGTCATCTGCAACCCGGTAAGCGGTACGGAGGATCACCTCGAGCGGGTGCGGACGCTCGCACGCGAGCGCGGGTTCTCGGTTCGGATCACCGAGGGCGAGGGCGACGGCGTTCGGTTCGCCCGGGAGGCCGGGGCCGCCGGTGCCGACCTCGTCGTCGCCTCGGGCGGCGACGGGACGATCAACGAGGTCGTCAACGGTCTCGCCGAGGCCGAGTCCCTCGAGCGAACGACCCTCGCGGTCGTCCCGACCGGCACGGGAAACAACTTCGGGTCGAACCTCGGAGTCGACACTATCGAGGAGGCCTTCGAGGCGATCGACACGGGCCGACGTCGCCGGATCGACCTGGGTACCGCGAACGGCCGGGCGTTCGTCAACTCCTGTGTCGGCGGGCTCACCGCCGAGGCGAGCGGTGCGACGACGCCCGACGAGAAGCGACGCCTCGGGGTTCTCGCGTACGTCGGACGCACCCTCGAGACGATCTCCTCGTTCGACTCCCTCCCGATTCGGGCGACCCTCGAGGGCGGAGCCGACGACGGCGACGCGAGCACGCGGAGGACGTGGACGGGCGAGGCGATGCTCGTGCTCGTCGGGAACTGCCGGCGATTCGGCGGTCCCAGACGCGCCCAGGCGAACGTGGAGGACGGCCTGTTCGAGGTGACGATCGTCGAGGACGCCCCGACGACCGACCTGGTCGGCGAGGCCGCGCTCGCGGGGCTGTTCGAACGCGGCGAGCGACACATCGTTCGCCACCGCGTCCCCTCGCTCGCCCTCGAGAGCCTGCGGTCGGAGCCGATCGAGTACAGCCTCGACGGCGAGATGCTCGACGCGGAGACCCTCGAACTCGAGACGGCGGCGAACGCGCTCGAGGTCGTCGTCGGGGATCGCTACCGGCCGGATCCGGACGCGGCCGGCAGTCGGTCCGGCTGAGGGCTGGAGTCGGGAGTAGCGAGACGATACTGGTTTCAAGACCCTTTGCAATTGTGTGGGTATGAGTACGCCACAGGACGAGGAACCCCACAAAAATGCACGGCAGGACGTCATTGCCGTCGACGAAACCGACACCGAACTCGAGCTCGTCAACCGACTCGAGGCCCACACCGGCGACGGAATCCGTCACCGGGCGTTCACCTCGCTCGTCTTCGACGAGGACGACAACGTCCTCCTCGCCCAGCGTGCACCCGGGAAGCGTCTCTGGGGAACGTACTGGGACGGGACCGTCGCCTCCCACCCCGTGCAGGGACAGAGCCAGGAGGAGGCGACCCGCCAGCGACTCGAGGAGGAACTCGGCATCGCGCCCGAGCAGTACGACGACCTGCGGGTGACCGACCGCTTCGAGTACAAGCGCTACTTCGAGAACGCGGGCGTCGAACACGAGGTCTGTGCCGTTCTGAAGCTGACGCTATCCGATCGAACGCTCGAGCCCGACGAGGAGGAGGTTGGCGGCTTCATGTGGGTTCCCTACGAGCGACTTCACGAAAACCCCGAGTGGTACCGCCAGCTTCGACTCTGTCCGTGGTTCGAGATCGCGATGCGACGGGACGTTCGCTCCGAGTAAGGACGGTTTCGTTCATCGAAACGGCTTACCGACGGACAAAACGGGTTCCGGCGACTGAACTCGGACTAGGAACGGGATAGTCGCCGAAAACGATCGGACGGACGTTCCACCGACGCTTCGAAAAACGAAAGTCGGCCGATCAGCGACAGTTCGTGCCGAAGTTCTGGGTCACGTACAGTCGGCCGTCCGAGGCGACTGCGGCACCGATCCCCTCGGCGGTCCAGGACTGGGAGAGGATGTTCTGGCGGTGGCCGTCGCTTCCCATCCACTGGTCGACGCTCTGGCGGGCGGCCGCGGTCGGCGACTCGTCGGCCGCGTAGTTGAACAGGACGTTCTCGGCCCAGCCCCGGCAGTCGATCCCGAACCGCTCGTAGCGGTCGCTCATCGTCTCTCCCTCCGGAGACGTGTGCGAGAGATAGTTCCGGTCGGCCATATCCTGGCTGTGGGACGACGCGACCGCCGCGAGGTCGTCGCGGTAAGCGAGGGCGTCCAGTCCGCGATCCGTTCGGATCTCGTTGACGCGGTCGTGGATCGCCGACTCGACGGCTGTCTCGAAGTCGACGTCCTGCGCTGCCACCTGGTTCGTTCCGGCGGCGAGCGCGGAGCCGCCGAGGACGGTCACTGCTGCGTTACGCACGAACGATCGCCGCGAGTTGCGTGCCATCGTTTCTGCCTGTTTCCTACTGAACCTTTACTATAGTCAGGCTAACCTCAACTAGCCAATTCGACTGTTCGATTCTGTCACTGTATCGAAGAAAACGGGACGGGAGCGAGGGTGTCGACGACAAGGTGGTCCGGCTCGAGCGAACGGGCGGACTGGCGAGAGGAAACGCTGCGGTCGAAGAACGTGTGGGTGCTCGAGGCTCGAACGATCAGGGCCGGGTCGTCGCCCACACCGCCGTCACCGCCAACAGGACGGCGGGGACGAGCGGCAGGACGATCAGGGCGAACAGGTAGTCGGTCGCCGGGGGCCACAGCAGGATGATCCCCGGCGCGACGATGAACGCGAAGACGATGACGGCCACGAGCGTCCAGCCGCGCCAGTCGAACTCGCGGTCGGCCGCCTCCGGATGAACGGGTTCGTCGACCCAGTCTGCGGTCTCGTCACCGTCGTCGGTCGTCTCGCGGGGTTGGCCCTCCTCGTCGAACGTCGAGGGATCGTGGACGTAGCCGCCGTCGTCGCTCGAGGTCACGTCCGGAGGTTGCGAGGCGACGGTCAAAGCAGTCACGGTTCCGCCGTCCGAGCGACGGGTGTTCGAGCGTCTACAGCTCGCTGTCGGGGCGAACGACGACCTTGCCGAAGCCCTCGCGGGACTCGATGATCTCGTGGGCGCGGGCGGTCTCGCTCATCGGGAGTACCTCGCGGATCGCGGGCTCGAAGGTGCCGTCCCAGACCAGTTCCATCACGTCGTCGACCTGCCCGGGGGTTCCCATCGTCGACCCGATGATCTGGAGCTGGTTCCAGAAGATCCGCGGGATGTCCGTCTCGGGATTTCCGCCCGCCGTGCCGCCGCAGGTGACCAGTCGACCGTTCTTCGCGAGGCTCTTGATCGAATCCCGCCAGGTTCCCGCGCCGATGTAGTCGACGACGACGTCGACGCCCCGGTTACCGGTCTCGCTGCGAACCCACTCCGCGAAGTTCTGCTGCTCGTAGTTGACGACGTGGTCCGCGCCGAGCTCGCGCGCGTGCTCGAGCTTCTCGTCCGTGCTGCCGGTGGCGTACACCTCCGCGCCCGCGTAGTCGGCGATCTGGACCGCGGCATGGCCGACGCCGCCGCTTGCCCCCAATACGAGCACCTTCTCGCCGGCCTCGATGTCGGCGCGGTCGATCAGCAGCCGCCAGGCGGTCTGAAAGACGAGCGAGGTCGACCCCGCAGTGACCCAGTCGACGCCCTCGGGGACGGGGATGAGGTTGTCCTCGGGAACGGCGGCGTACTCGGAGTGAACCCCGGTGACGTGTTCGCCGATGAGGTGAAAGTTGACACACAGCGTCGGATCGCCGCTGCGACAGAACTCGCAGTCCCCGCAGTGGACCCCCGCGGTGACCGCGACGCGGTCCCCCGGTGCGAACCGGGTGACGTCCTCGCCGACGTCCTCGACGACGCCCGCCGCGTCGCTGCCCGGCACGTGGGGCATCTCGAGGTCGAGCGTCGGTAGCCCGCGGCGGACCCAGACGTCGAGGTGGTTCAGCGCGCCCGCCTTCACGTCGACCAGTACTTCGTCTCGGCCGACCTCCGGGTCGGGGTAGTCGCCGTACTCGATGACGTCCGTCTCGCCGTGTTCGGTGACTTTGACCGCTTGCATACACGTTTCCCGACGGAAACGACCGGCATAACGGTTGGGCCAGCGGAAGCGACGCGTCCGTTTGCGAGCGTTTTACCCGTTACCGCTCGAACGGGACGTATGACCGAATCGGAGAGCGAGAGCGGGCCGATCGGGAGTCAGCTCGGCGTCGGCCTCGTCACCGTCGCGACGAACCGTCCCGTCGACACCGGCGCCAGCGGCGGCGAGATCGCCACCTACCTCGAGGAGAACGGCTGTGACGTCGCTATGCGGGAACACGTCGGGAAAGACTACGACAAGGTCCAGTCGGTCGTCTCCCGGCTCATCGACCGCGACGACGTCGACCTCGTCGTCACGAGCGGCGGGACCAGCGTCGAACCCGACGACGTCACGCTCGAGGCCGTCGGGCCGCTGATCGAGAAGGAGCTGACCGCGTTCAGCGAGCTCTTCACGACGCTTTCCTACCGGAAGTTCGGGGCGAAGGTCGTCGCGGCCCGGACCTCGGCGGGCGTCGCCAAGGAGGTTCCGGTGTTCTGTCTCCCCGCGAGCCGGGACGCGGTTCGACTCGGACTCGAAGAGATCGTTCTGCCGGAGGCGCGCCACCTCGTAACGCTCGCCCGCGAGGACGCGTCCGAAACGTCGCCCGAACTCGGAACCGACACCGCCGAGCGCGAGGGAACCGATGCCGACGAATGAGGGAAAAGAACGGATCCGCGAGCGGGTCTGGGACGACCTAGAGGAAAGCGGCGTCGCCCGATTCCCGTTCCCGCCCCACGGCCGGATTCCCAACTTCGCGGGCGCCGACGACGCCGCCGACCGCCTCGCCGACCAGCCCGAGTGGGCGGCCGCGACGGCGATCAAGGCCAACCCCGACGCGCCCCAGCTTCCGGTCCGTCGCCGCGCGCTCCGGGACGGAAAGACCGTTTACATGGCCGTTCCGCGCCTGCGCGACGAGCGGTGTTTCCTGAAGCTCGACCCCGACGCCCTCGAGGACTACGACGCGGCGACGACGGTCTCGGGCTCGTCCGAACACGGCGAGCAGGTCGGGCCGGAGGCCGTCGAAGAGATCGATCTGATCGTCTCCGGGAGCGTCGCCGTCACTGCAGACGGGGATCGAACCGGGAAGGGAGAGGGATACAGCGACCTCGAGTACGCCGTTCTCCGGGAGTTCGGTCTCGTCGGCGAGTCGACGACCGTCGCGACGACGGTCCACGAGCGACAGCTGGTCGACGACGAGGTCGACACCGGCGACCACGACGTCTCGATGGATCTGCTCGTGACGCCCGAAGAAGTACGTCGGCCCAATGGCGACGGGCAGCCAGACGGTATCAACTGGGAACTGCTCTCCGAAGAGCGTCTCGAGGAGATTCCGGTACTGAAACGGCTCCGTGAGCGGTAGCTCGGGAGCGTGCTGAAAGCCATACTGGGACACGACCCCGTGTCCCGAGACAGCGATGGTGACGCGGGCCGGTGCAGGGAACCCGCCTCACCCATCAAGCGGATAACGGTATGGCAATGTGGGGGAAGGGTGCTGTGGTGGGGTTGCTGGAAGTCACGGGTTGGCAGATCGGTGCCACTTGGTGGGGTCTGCCCGTCGACCTCCATCGACTCCTATGAGTGGGTACCACTTGAACTGGGGAGTCGGTATAGCTGTCTTACGTCGAATTCCCGCAGGCTTAACTCGAGTTTATCCGTTCGAAATAGCTCAATAGAACGTTCACGGCGGCCACAGACGAGTAAGTTCCCGTTGCCAGGCCGACCGTCGGAACAAACCGTCAGCCGACCAGCTCTTCGGCGACCAGGGTCGCGTCCATCAGCTGCGGGTCGAGCGCGAGATCGAGCTGGCCGCGGACGAACTCCGGGACCGTGCGGTCGCCGTAGGCGACCGTCCGAATGTCGTCGTTGAGATCGCAGACGATCGGAATCGTCGTCGCCTGATCGACGTCGGTCAGCACGTACAGCTCCGCCTCGAGGACGCCCGCCTCCTCGAGGGTCGGTCGGGAGAGGACGCCGTTGACTCGAGCGACGTCGACGCCCTCGGCCTCGAGGGCGTCGCCGATGCCGTCCTCGTCGGGGCCGGCGACGATAGCTCGCACGCTCATTCGTACTCGATGGTCGCGGGCGGTTTGTGGGTGACGTCGTAGACGACCCGCGCGACGGTCTCGTTCTCGCCGGTGATCCGCGACTGGATGCGCTGGAGCGTCTCCCAGTCGAGCTCCTGGGCCCGGGCGGTCATCCCGTCGCGGGATTCGACCGACCGAACCGAGACGACCCAGCCGTGGACTCGGTTGTCGCCCTTGACGCCCGTCGCCTTGCCGATCACCGCGGCCAGAGCCTGCCACGGATCGTACTCCTCGAGTTCCTCCTCGACGACGTGGCAGGCGTGACGGGCGACTTCGAGTTTCTCCTCGGTGACCTCGCCGATAACTCGGACGGCGAGTCCGGGGCCGGGGAACGGCATCCGCTCGGCGACGAGTTCGTCGAGTCCGAGGTGACGGGCGACCTCCCGGACTTCGTCCTTGTACAGATCGCGGACGGGTTCGACGATACCGTCGAAGTCGACGACGTCGGGCAGGCCGCCGACGTTGTGGTGGGACTTGATCCCGCCCTCGCTCTCGATGCGGTCGGGGTAGATTGTTCCCTGGACGAGGTAGTCCGCGTCCGCGTCCGTGGCCTCGCGCTCGAACTCGCGGATGAACTGCTCGCCGATAACCGCCCGCTTCTCCTCGGGGTCGGTGACGCCCTCGAGCGCCTCGAGGAATCGATCCTTCGCGTCGACGATCCGCAGCGACTCCATGTAGTCGAACGTCTCGCGGATCTGGGCGGTCTCACCCTTCCGCATCAGCCCGGTGTCGACGTAGACCGGGGTGAGCTGGTCGCCGATCGACTCGTAGGCAAGCGCCGCCGCGACGGAGGAGTCGACGCCGCCCGAGAGGGCGATGACCGCGTTCGCGTCGCCGACTTCGTTCTCGATCTCTTCGACTGCTTCGGGGACGAACGTCTGTGTGTCGACCATCAGTGGGTTACCTCGGTTTCGCCGTCTGTCGTCGTGTCGTCTGTGGTACGCTCGAGTGCGGCCTCGACCAGGCCGAGAAACGGCGGACTCGGCTGTCCCGGTCGGGACGTGTACTCGGGGTGGAACTGCGTGCCCAGGAAGTATGGGTGGTCCTCGAGCTCGAGGATCTCCATGCGGTTGCCCGCGGTGCCCGAGAACACGAGCGGCTCCTCCTCGAACCGGTCGAAGTACTCGGGGTTGACCTCGTAGCGGTGGCGGTGGCGCTCCGAACAGGAGGTGTCGCCGTACAGCTCGTAGGCGAGCGTCTCGGGCTCGATCACCGTCGTGTGCTCGCCGAGTCGCATCGTCCCGCCCATGTCCTCGACCTCGTACTGTTCGGGCAGGATGTCGATGACGGGGTGGGGCGTCTCCTCGTTCATCTCGGCGGAGTGGGCGTCCTCGAGACCCAGCACGTTCCGGGCGTACTCGACGACGGCCATCTGGAAGCCGAGACAGAGCCCGAGGAACGGAACGTCGTTCTCGCGGGCGTAACGGACCGCCTCGATTTTCCCCTCGGAGCCGCGCATCCCGAAGCCGCCGGGAACGATGACGCCGTCCATCCCCTCGAGCTGACCGTCGTGGTCGTCCGCCAGCTCGTCGGCGGCCACCCAGTGGACGTCGACGTCGACACTACGGTCGAAGCCGGCGTGTTTCAGCGACTCGTGGATGGACATGTAGGCGTCCTCGAGGTCGTACTTGCCGACCAGCGCGACGTCGACCGAGCCGTCTTTCTCCGTCGTGACGATCTTTCGCCACTCGTTTGCTCGCTGCCCCTCCGGTAAGGCCTCGCTCGCGAGTCCGAAGTGTTCGAGGACGTACTGGTCGAGCCCCTCTTCCTCGACCATCAGCGGAACGTGGTAGACGTCCTCGACGTCGGGGTTCGAGAACACGGCCTCCGTCTCGATGTCACAGAACAGCGCGATCTTCTCCTTCGTTTTCGGCTCGAGGCGGTCCTCGCAGCGCCCGACGATCACGTCGGGCTGGAGCCCGATCGAGCGAACCTCCTTGACCGAGTGCTGGGTTGGTTTGGTCTTCTGCTCGCCGTTTTTCGAGTACGGGACGAGGGTGACGTGGGTGAAGAGGATATCCTCCTCGTCTTCCTCGTGGGCGAACTGGCGTAAGGCCTCGAGGTAGGGCATCCCCTCGATGTCGCCGACGGTGCCGCCGACCTCGACGATACAGACGTCGGTTCCCTCCGCCGCTTCGCGGATGCGGCGCTTGATGTCGTCGGTGATGTGAGGGATGATCTGGACCGTCTTCCCCAGGTAGTCGCCGGCCCGTTCCTTCTCGATGACGTGCTGGTAGGTCTTCCCCGTCGTGACGTTGTGATCGGAGGTCATGTCGACGTCGAGGAAGCGCTCGTAGTTCCCCAGGTCGAGGTCGACCTCGCCGCCGTCCTCTAAGACGTACACCTCCCCGTGCTGGTAGGGGTTCATCGTCCCCGCGTCGACGTTCAGGTAGGGGTCGACCTTCACCGCGGTGACGTCGAAGCCGGCGTTTTTCAGGAGCCGACCGGTGCTCGCGGCCGTGATCCCCTTCCCGAGCCCCGACATAACCCCGCCGGTGACGAAAATGAACTTGTTCCCCAGCGAGGGATCATAATGAGTGTCCGATTCCGTCGGCATACCGAGTGTCCGCGCGAACGGTTGAAAACGATTTCGGGACCGGCGCGCGCCCGGTAACGGCTGTCAGTGCCGACGGTGACAGGTTCGAGCCTCGGCTCCCCGGATGTCGCGGAAAACCCGCTACGACCCGCCGGGATCCTCGTCCTGTACCTCCACGATCCGAGACTGGTCGACGTACTCGATCTCCCCGCCCAGTCGAAGCTGGATCGTTCGTCCGGGCAGGTCAGGATCGTCGTCATCGGTCGGCTCCTCCGGAACCGAGACTGCGGTTACGCCGCCAACCGAGACGTCCCGGCGCTGGATCGGGTCGTCCTCGTACTCGATCGTCTCCCAGGTCTTCAGGTCGAAGTCGTCAATCTCCTCGCCGAAGTACTCCTCGGGCTCCTTGTCGACCGTGTCCTCGGTCTGGGACTCGCCGGTCGTTCGGTTGTCATCGAACTGAACCTCCTCGTGTTTGTACTGTTTGAGATGAACCAGCATACCCCGACACACCACAAACACGTAGTTAACCGTTGGAGTGGAAGGAGCAACCCGTTAATCAGTGCTACCGTCCCGCCGACGGCTCGGTTCGGGTCGGCGACGGTCGATCCTGCGGCGATCGGTAGCTCGAAAGGGTCCTCGAGCGTCTTCCCGAGTATGGACTCCCAGTCCGACCTCCGCGTCACGGTCGGCGACCGCGAACTGACCGCGACCTGGACCGACGGCGCGCCCGAAACACGGACCGCACTCGAGAACGTCCTCCCCGTCTCCGGCGACGCGATCCGCTGGGGCGACGAACTGTACATCTCGGCGTCGCTCGACGCTCCGCTCGAGGGCGGCCGGGAGGTCGTCCCCGAGGGGGCGATCGCCTACTGGCCCGCGGGCGAGAAGCTGTGTCTGTTCTGGGGGCCGACACCGGCGAGCGTCGACGACGAACCCCGCGCTGCCGCACCCGTCACCGTCGTCGCCCGACTCGAGGAGACGGCACCGCTCGCGGATCTGACTGGTGGTGCAGAGCTGCGCCTCGAGCGTGCCGACGAACCGTAACTCGAGCGAACACGTCAGACGCGTATCTTTTTGCGGATCGACCGCGTAGCGAACCGTATGTCCCTCGAACACCGCCGGCCGGTCGCGAACGCCGACCAGCCGGATCTCGGCTTCCAGGCCGCGTTCGGCTTCTATCTCGGCCTCGTCGCCGGCGGCCTCGTCGCCCTCGTCGGGCTGGCGGCCGACGTGACGACCGCGACGCTGCTCGGCACGATTCCGACCGTCGTCACCGCCGTCACGCTTATCGGTCACGTCCTCGCGAAGCGCTCCCACGGCCTTCCCGAGCGGATCGGCCGTCGCCGTCGCCTGCGACTGGCCTGCTATCTGCCGGCCGTCGCCTTCGCCGCGGCGGCTGTCGCGCCGAGCGTGACCCCGCTCGGATCCGACGCGCGGTCTCTCGTGGTAACGGTCCTCCTGGCGCTGGTAGTCGGCGTCACCGCCTTCGGACTCGCGACCCTGTGTCGAAACCGGTTCGTCCGGGCGGTTACCGCAGATGAGCCGGCGGCAACGTGGGCCTATCGACCGGCGGGGCTGCTCCACGCGGGAAGCGTTCTGGTCGCACTGTCGCTGGCGTTCGTCTTCGTGGCCGGTGTCGCGAGTATCGCCGCCGGAAGCCTACGTGGGCTGTTCTGGATCGCGTTCGGCGCCCTCATGTTCGTCTGGACGTGGGCCGTCGGCAAGGGTGACGACAACGGCAAGAAGTACTACGGCAACCGATTCTCGCTCGACGTGGATGCACAGACCCAGCAGGGCAAACTGCGCGCACACGACCGCGGCGTTCGACACGACCAGGGCCGCTCGAGACGGCTGATTCCCTGGGAGAAGATCTCCGACGTTCGGCTCACGGAGGACGAACTCGTCCTCGAGCGGCGGTTCCGGAACCTCCGCTGTGATCGCGACGCGATCGACGACCCCGAGTCGGTGTACGAGGCGCTCGAGGAGATGAACGCGCGCGCCGAAACGAGGAACTGAACCGTAGAACGACCGTCGCTATTTCCCCCAGAAGGGGTCCCGACTGCGCTGCTTGTCGAGATACATGTTCAGCGCCTCGAACTCGTCGCCGGGGATCTCGCTCGAGAGCTCCTGTTCTAAGATCTTCGCGTGTTTCTCGGGGATCTCGATCCAGAGCTCGTCGTCCTCCTCGATCTGGCGGCCGACGGTGGGACCGTCGATGGCGACCGAGACGCGGTTGCCCGCGCGGGCCTCGTCGACGTCCTCGCCCTGCTCCTGGATCCCCTTGACCTGGCCGACGCGCTCGGCCTCGTTGCCCTCGAACTTCACGACGTTCGCGTTGTTCTGGACCGTCCCGGAGTTGACCTCGACGCCGACGACCGCGGGGTCGTTCTGCCGGAAGGTGTGATCGGGCAGAATCCGGAAGCGCGCGGGACGGACGATGTTCTCGAGGATGGTGTCCTGCTGGGCGCGCTCGAGGTCCTCGACGAACTCCTCGTACTCCTCGATCAGCTGGTAGATGACCTCGTCGGTGAAGACGCGGACGTCCTCGATCTCGGCGCGCTGTTCGGCGTCGCCGAGCACGTCGACGTTGAAGCCGAGGATCACCTGTTCTTTCCCCTCCTCGGCCGTCGAGGCGACCGAGACGTCCCGCGGGGCGACGTCGCCGACCTCCGCGCGGACGATCGGCACCTCGGCCTCCTCTAAGGCGTCGGCCATCGCCTCGAGGCTGCCGAGCGTGTCGGCCTTGACGACGACACCGGCCTCTTCCGTGTCGACGGCGATGCTCGCGAGTTCGTCCTCGACCTCCGCGACGACGTCCGCGCGGTCGCGGTCGCGGATGACGCGAACCGGGGCGCCCGCGATCGCGTCGCCCAGATCGGGCGCGGCGACCTTGATCCCGGTCGCGGCCGACACCTCGTCGACCTTCTCGAACCGGCTCTCGGTGCGGATCTCCTCGAGCGGTCGGGGCTGGAGCAGCGCGCGGACGTCGGTGACGATCGGCTCGTTCGTTCCGCCGACGACGATCGTATCGCTCGCCCGGAGCGTCCCGTCGTAGAGGACGAGATCGATCGTCTTCCCGAAGCCCTTCTCCTCTTTGACCTCGAGGACGGTGCCGACGCCGGGGCCGGCGACGTCGATCTCCATCTCGTCTTTCATGTAGCGCTGGGAGAGCCCCATCATCACGGCCAGCAGGTCGGGCACCCCTTCGCCGGTCATCGCCGAGACGGGGACGACACCGACGTTGCGCTGGAAGTTCTGGACCCGCCAGTACAGATCGGCCGAGAACCCCTCGTCCGAGAGGTTGCCGATGATCTCGTAGAGGCTCTCGTCGAGCCGGGAGCGCACGCGGTCCGATTGGGCCTCGTAGGTCGCGTTGATCGGCGAGTCCTCGTTTGCGTTCCAGCCCGGAACGGTGTCGATCTTGTTCGCGGCGACGATAAACGGCGTTTGGGAGCGCTGAAGGATGTCCAGCGCCTCGAGCGTCTGGGGCTGGAACCCGTCGTTGACGTCTACCACCAGGATCGCGATGTCGGCCAGCGCCCCGCCGCGCGAGCGCAGCGTCGTAAAGGAGTGGTGGCCCGGCGTGTCGATGAACAGCAGGCCGGGCAGGTCGAAGTCGTCCGGGTCGACGAGTTCGCCCGCGATCGAGGAGATAACGTCGAGCGGAACCGCGGTCGCCCCGATGTGTTGGGTAATCGCGCCCGCTTCACCCTCGATGACCGCGGAGCCGCGGATCTTGTCGAGGAGACTGGTCTTGCCGTGATCGACGTGTCCGAGGACCGCGACGATCGGCGTTCGCAGAGATGTGGGGTCGTGTGTATCCGAATCAGACATGGTGACCACCCGAGAAGGTCTTGGGTAAACCGTCCGTAGGACGGTAGTTAAACCCATCGTCACGGCGCTCGGGTTTATGGAACTCAGTGTTCGATCGGCCCGTGGAGTTTAATAGCAACTAGTAAGTACGGGGTAGCATGAGCGAAGTGCTCGCCGAGAACCTCTCGGGGAAGTCCGTCATGGGGTCTGACGGGACGGAACTGGGAATGCTCTACAACATCACGACCGAGATCAAATCGGGGACGCTCCACGACCTCGTTATCGAACCGAACGACGAACTACCAAACCAGACGATCGACTTCGACACCGACGACGACGGCCGGTTCCGCGTGCCCATCAACCGCGTCCGCGCCGTGAAAGACTACATCGTCATTCAGCGCTAACCGTATGTACGTTCTCGACTCCTCGGCTTTTATCCACGACTATCACACGACCGAACAGATCGCGACGATTCCGCTCGTCCGCGAGGAACTCAAAGACGAGAGCGCCTATCGCTACGACGCGATGGAGGGCTCGGGGATGCACATCCACATCCCCAACGAGGATACGACCGAGAAGGTCAGCCGCGCGGCGAGCGAATCGGGCGACCTCGAGGTCCTCTCGGACACCGACGTCAGACTCGTCGCGGCCAGCTTCGAGCTCGACGCTACCCTCGTCACCGACGACTACGCGATGCAAAACGTCGCCGAAAAGCTGAACGTCGACGTCGAGGTGATCGCCCGGGACGGGATCGAAGAACAGCGTAGCTGGCGGTTCCAGTGTCAGGGCTGCGGACGGGAGTTCGACGAGGAGAAAGAGCGCTGCCCGATCTGCGGGTCGGGACTGGCGCGCAAGAACCCGACTTAAACGACCAGGATAATCATCTGGATCGCGTTGTACGCGCCGTGGACCAGCGCCGGTACCACCAGGTTTTCGGTCCGTTCGTAGATGAACCCGAGCACGAGCGAGAGTCCGAACAGCACGACCAGACTCGCAAGAATCTGACCGGGGCCCGCGGTCGCGTACGCGACGACGTGAACCCCCGCGAAGATGACGCTCGAGACGGCGATGGCACCGTACCGCGAGAACGTCTCGTACAGCGACTTCTGGATGACGTTTCGGTAGAGCAGCTCCTCGAAGGGACCGACCACTAGCAACATCCCGGGGACGATCACCATCAGCAGCTCGGGGTTCTGTTCGACCTGCTGGGTCGTCCCGTGGTCGGCGGTGTCGACGCCGACGACGGTCATCGCGACCGAGATCGCGACCAGCGCGCCGAACAGCAGGATCAGCCCGCCGACCGTCCAGCCTACCGCTCGCAGGTTCGGCACCTCGAGGTCGAGAAACGACAGGTCGTACCCGCGAAGCGCCATGGTGAGCGCCGCGACGGAGCCGAGCCCGAGCGCCGTCGAGAGGTACTGGAGGAGCTGGCCCTGCATACCGTCGGCCCCGAACAGGGGAGCGAGAAAGACGCTGACCAGCGCCATCGCGATCAGTCCGGCGAAGCCGACGACAGTCATCGTCGAGAACCGATACGTCCGCTCGATCAGTCCGCGCGCCGAGACGCCACGGTAGTCGGCGGCTGCGACGCCGATCGAGCCGCCGGCCGAGGCGAACGCCAGAAAGAGCAGCGAAACGGTTCCGTCGAGACCGGGAACGGCCGTCGATCCGGTGATCCCCTGGTTGAGCGCGTACCCGGTCAACAGCACGACACCCAAACTGGAGCCCGCGGCGAGGGCGGCGCCGGGTACCACGCCGAGTGCGCCGTGACGGCGAGCGAGGAAGGCGACGACGGAGACGACCGCGAGCGCCCCCGCCAGCTGGACGAACGGATCCCCGATCCCGTCGCGGACGGGAGCGAGGACGGCGACCATGGCGACGACCGCGGGAACGACCCCGAGCGACGGGACGATCGAGTCGTCGGTCCCGCTCCCGTCGCCGGAGCGTGCTGTCTCGTTCATATCCGTGCATTCGATCGCGCACTCATAGGGGCTCCGCAATCGATCATCGGAACCGCTGCGCGATCGCATCGATCGAACGAAGAGTTAACAACCAGGATACAGAACGCACGCCCATGAAGCGTGAGAGCGTCCCGCAACCGAAACGCCGCGTCGGTCGACGACCGGTAGCGGTTACCCGCCGACCCGCCTCCGCCGAGGATGCCCGCAAGTCTCGAGGCGGGAGCGAACTCGTGCGGTGAGCGAGATGAGCTTCATCGCCGAGTACTCGCTGTCGAACCACCCGATCATGCGAACCGCACGCCGCCGGGTGCCCGAGGTGACGATCGAGGTCGAGACGAGCAGTCGAATCGCCACGACGGCTCCCACCTCACCTTTCGAGCGAGCGGCGCGACGGAAGCACTCGAGCGGTTCTTCGAGGCGCTGGCGGACGATCGATCGGTCGACGTGTTCGAACGACTCTCGACGGTCTCCGAGCGGTGTCTCTTTCGCGTTCGACTCACCCCCGAGGGGGAGCGAGGGATGACCTACGCCGACGCCTTCGAGCTCGGCATCACGTTTCTCGACATCGAACTGCGAGCGGAGTCGGTTCGCTACCGGGCGCACTTTCCGAGCCGGGAGGCGCTGGCGGCCTACCGGGAGCGTTGTGACGAGCGAGAGTTGGCGTTTTCGCTGCGGCGGCTCTACCGGAGCGAGGACGACGCGGCCGAGCGACACGACCTCACGCCCCGCCAGGCCGCCGTTCTGCGTCGCGCGCTGGAACGGGGGTACTTCGACGTCCCGCGGAAGGTCTCCACCGAGGAGCTGGCCGAGGAGTTCGATATCTCGAGCCAGGCGCTCTCCGCGCTGCTCCGGCGCGGCCAGCGGGCGATCCTGCGGGACGCGTTCGACGACGAGGAGGAGGGACGACTGGCGGTCTGGATTACCGTTCCACGCGGAGCTCGGTCTTCTCCGCGACGGCGTCGGCCTCCTCGAACTCGCCGCCGCCGAGCAGGCCGCGGGTCGCCTTCTTCGCCCACTCCACGGCGGGCTGTTCGAACGTGTTGACGCCGTAGAGTTCGCCCGCGAGCACGCAGGCCGCCTCCATCCCGTACAGCAAGCCGCCGAGCTCGTACTCGTCGACCCGCTCGAGTTCGATCCGGACGTTCGGCCGGCCCGCAGCGGCGAGGCTGGCCTCCGTCGCCTCGAACTCCGCGTCGAGCAACTCGCCGAGCGTCGCGTCGCCGAGGTAGGCCAGATCGTCAACCTCGGTGTCGGGGATCGATCGATCCTCGCCCTCTCGAGGCGTGACGAACGTGACCACCTTGTCCCGCGGTCCGGCACGGTAGAGCTGGAGCTGGGAGTGCTGGTCGGTGACGCCGAGCGCCCGCAGGGGCGTCTGCCCGAGGTCGTCCTTCCCGAGACTCTCGGCCCACAGCTGGGCGAACCACTCCGAGTAGGTCTCGAGGGACTCGGCGTAGGGGACCATCGCGTTCATCCCCGCGCCGCGGGCGTCCAGCGCGTAGCTGGTCGCCCCGTAGGCGTAGGCCGGACAGTCGAACAGCGAGCCCGACAGGGTGTCGGCCTCGGCTGTGGCCCCCTCGAGCAGCGCCTCGAGGTCGTGGCCACAGACCGCGGCGGCGACCATCCCGACGGCCGAGAGCGCCGAGAAGCGACCCGGAACCCCGTCGGGAACTTTCAGCGACGGCAGGTCGTGGCGCTCCGAGAGATCGCGGAGGGGGCCCGACTCGCCCGTCGTCACGATCGTTCGTTCGGTCCAGTCGACGCCCGCGTCCTCGAAGGCCTCCCGGACGACCAGGAAGTTCGCCAGCGTCTCCGCGGTCGTCCCCGACCGGGAGACGACGTTGATCGCGGTGTTCTCGAGGGGGAGTCGCTCGAGATGGCTCGAGATCCACGCGGGGTCGACGTTGTCGAGGAAGACGGTCTCGGTGTCGGAGTCGAGCGCCTCGGTGATCGTCGCCGCGCCGAGTGCGCTGCCGCCGATACCGACGGTCACGAGGGCCTCGGCGTCGGCGACGGGTTCGACCGCCGTGCGGATCTCGTCGGGGTCGGTTCGATCAGGGAGGTTCAGCGCCTCGTAGCCGTGTTCCCCGTTTGCCATCCCGTCCTCGATGCGTTCGTGTGCGTCGGCGACCTGCTCGTCCAGGCGCTCGAGCGAGCCTCGAGAGACACCCGGCGAAGCGACCGACGCGAGCGCGTTGCCGATGTCGACGTCCATGCTGGTGAGGGCACCCGCCTGCGGTAAAGGCGTTCCGTCACGCGCTGCGGTCGACGGGCCTCAGGCGAACAGCAGGAGGAGCGAGAACGCGATCGGCGCCAGCGCCAGCAGGACGAATACGTGCCGCCAGGTGCCGTACGACGGCTCCTCGACCTCGCCGCTTCGTCGGTTCCGCTCGTAGGCCACCCACGCGCCGGCGACGATCGCCAGGAGTGCGATCGGTACGACCGCGAACATGACGAAGCTCCAGCCGACGAGGGCCTCGAACGCCCAGAACCCGACGACCGTTCCGAGAAGGGTTCCACCTAGCAGCGCGTCCGTCGGTAACCGCGCGCCGAGCAGGGCGGTCCCGAGGGCGAGCAGCGTGAACCAGGCGACGAGAAGGAGATCCCCCGCAGGCTCGAGCGCCGGTACCGCCACCACTCCGTACAGCGAACCCGTGGGGACGATTGTCCCGAAAGCGAAGGCAGATCCGAAGAGGACGATATCCGATCGTTCGTTCACGAGTACGGGTATGTCGAAGCGGGTGAAGTACGTGTCGGCCAGTTGTAACGCTCGCGTCGGGTAGCGCTTCGGACGCGAGGACGTCGTCGAGGTCGACGTCCGTGCTCGAGCGGGTGCCGCTCGCGGCGGGCTCGTTTCCGGACCGGGTGTACTCTCGACTGAACACACCCGCGGTCCCGTCGACTGGCCCGATCCGAAACCCCAAAACCCGCCACGCGTCTACGAGCCGCTATGACCGAACAGACGGGCACGTTCGTCGTCACCCACGCCGAAGCGGAGTCGGCCGTCGTCCGCGACGTCGAGACCGCACAGGTACACACCCTCTCGTCGAACCCCGGCCTCGAGGTCCACGACGTCCTCGAGGCCACCGTTGCGCCCGAACCCCCCCTGGAGGTCGCCTGGGAGGTCGTCGACGTCGCCGATCGGCGGACGATCGAGCTGGTCGACAGCGACCTCGAGCCGACCACTCACGAGAAGGAGCTCGCGGCCGGCGCCGAGGTCGGCGAGCTGATCCAGGAGGAGCGAGCGGGAACCGGCGAGATCCACGTCTTCAACCTCGAGTCGGAGGTCGAAGCCGCAGCGCAGGACGTCCTCGAGGACGAGGAGACGGTTGCTCGAGCGGCCCGGCTCGAGGCGGTTCGCGTCGAGGTGCGTCGCTCGGCCGACGACGGCGTGTTGAGCGTTCGGTACCTGCCAGATTGAACTCGCTACCCGTGGCTCGGGCCGCCCTTGCTCTGGACGCGCCAGCTCCCCTGGATGCCACAGGCCTCGCGGACGTCGTACTCGATCTCGGTGTCGTCGACGATCCGCGAGCCGCCCTCGACGTCCTCGACCCGTAGCGGGACGTCGAGCGTGTTGCCACAGCAGCCGACGCCGACGAACTCCTCCCAGAGATCGCCCGCCTCTGCGGTGTCGCGTGTCTTACGAAGGAACGCCCGGAACGAGGGTTTCTCGACCTGAAACCGACCCCACTCGGAGAGATCCGCGGGGTAGGAGACGACGACTCGCTCGGCGAAGGCGTCCCGGGCGGCGTCGGACGGGTCCTCGATCATCGTCGACGATTCGGGAGTCTCTGGGGTCATACTCCCGCCTACGGGCTCGAGCGGTTTTAGCTCGTCGTCGATCCCTCGATTATTCTCACAGGAGATTGGCACAGAAATTAGGAAGGCTTACACGGCCCGACTGCCAGGTGGGTGGTATATGGGGTATTTCGACGTACCGGAGATCGATTACACCCGGTACAGCGACCGCCAGCTGGCGGCGGTGCCGCTCGCGGTTCTCGGGGTCGCACTGCTCGTTCTCGTCGGGTCGTTTCTGCTGTTCGGAACGCCGGTCCAGCTCGGGATGGACTTCGCCGGCGGAACGGAGCTGACGGTCCAGACGACCGCATCGGAGGGTGAGATTCCGGAGGCGTTCGACGAGGAGCCCGAATCCGTCCAGTCGGTCGCTTCGGAGGACAACCAGTACATCGTGCAGTTCGCCTCGACCGACCAGGAGGCGCTGAGCGAACAGGCCGAGGCCAACTTACAGCCCGACGGCGACGCCGCGGTCATCCAGCAGGTGTCCTCGACGTCGGCGAGCTTCGGCGAGCAGACCCAACAGACCGCGCTGCTCGGTATCGCCGTCGCCTTCCTCGGAATGAGCGTGCTCGCGTTCGTCCTGTTTCGAACGTTCGTTCCCTCGATCGCGATCGTCGTCTCGGCGTTTTCGGACATCGTGATTCCGCTGGCGTTCATGTCGATCGTCGGCATCCCGCTCTCGCTGGGGACGGTCGCCGCGCTGTTGATGCTGATCGGGTACTCCGTCGACTCGGACATCCTGTTGAACAACCACGTCCTGCGTCGGGGCGGTGACTTCTACGAGAGCACCCACCGGGCGATGCGAACCGGGGTGACGATGACCGTCACGTCGATGATGGCGATGCTCGTGATGGGGATCGCCGCGTGGCTGTTCGGCGTCGAGTTGCTGTCGTCGATCGGCATCATCCTCTTCGTCGGCCTCGCTGCGGACCTGATGAACACGTACATGCTAAACCTGAGCCTGCTTCGGTGGTACATGTTCCACGGGGTGGCGCGATGAACCCGATCGCGTTCGTCAAGGAGTACTGGCGGATCCTCCTGCTGGTGCTGTTCGTCAGCGTCGCGCTCGTCGCGCTGTTCGTCCCCGGTGGGGTGATGGACGACGACACCCTCGTCGAGGAGGAAGACGAGGAGTTCGACGAGGGGCCGACGAACCTCGAGTACGGCCTCGGCTTGGACGGCGGGACCCGAATTAGCGCGCCGCCGGTCGGCATGAGCGCCGACATCGACATCGAGCCGGAGCAGGAACGCGAGGTCGAGTCGACACTCCAGGACGAACTCGGGGTCGACGCCGCCGACGCGATCGTCCGCTACCACGAGGACGACAACCGCTTCACCGCCGAGGTGTTCGCCGAAGAGGTCACCGCCGCGGAGTTCGCCGCCGCCTTACAGGAGGCCGGCGTCGACGTCGACGAGGGCGACGTCAGCGACGAGGTCACCCAGCAGACCCGCGACGAGATCATCCAGACGATCGAACTGCGGATCAACGAAGCGGGGCTCTCGGGCGGCACCGCCTACCAGGAGGCGACCGTCGGCGACGGCTACTACATCGTCACCGA
Source organism: Natronococcus roseus (assembly GCF_043677095.1). NCBI lineage: Archaea > Methanobacteriati > Methanobacteriota > Halobacteria > Halobacteriales > Natrialbaceae > Natronococcus > Natronococcus roseus. The sequence continues at coordinate 207,202 of NZ_JBHLJR010000004.1, read as the reverse complement.
GGTGCCCGGGATGAGCCCCGCGGAACTGCGCGAGATGCTCACCGAGCGCGGGGACGTCCAGATCGTCGCCTACCACCCCGAGGAGGACGGGAACCAGACCAACGAGACGGTCCTCCAGGGTGAGGAGTTCGCCAGCGTCGGATCGGCGTCGTACAACGACCAGGAAGGATACCACTACGTTCCCGTCACCGTCGACGACGCCGAGGACGGGGACGGCTCCAGTCCGGCCGCCGACTACCAGGAAGCGATGAACGAGTACGGCTTCACCGGCGAAGGGGTCGGGCAGTGTGCCGTCCACGACCGCGAGACCGGCGAGTTCGACTTCGATCCCGACGCTCCGCAGTGGTGTCTGCTCACCGAGGTCGACGGCGAGGTCGTCGACGCCCACAGCATGAGCCCCGATTTAGGCGAGAGCATGGCTTCGGGCAACTGGGTGAACGATCCCGTCTTCCAGATGATCGTCCCGACCCAGCAGGACGCCCACAACCTCGCGGTCAACCTTCAGTCGGGCGCCCTGACCGCGCCGCTTGACTTCGAGCAGGAACAGACGTTCTCGCTCGAGCCCGCGCTCGCGGATCAGTTCAAGACCTACTCGCTGCTGATCGGCGTCCTCTCCATACTAACGGTCAGCGGGATGGTCTACCTGCGCTACAACGATCGCCGCGTCGCCGCACCGATGATCCTCACGGCGCTCGCGGAGGTGATCATCCTGCTGGGCTTTGCGGCGCTGATACGCATGCCGCTGGACCTCTCTCACGTCGCCGGGTTCATTGCCGTCGTCGGGACGGGGGTGGACGACCTCATCATCATCGCCGACGAGGTGATGGACGAAGGCGAGGTCAGCTCCCAGCGGGTGTTCGAGTCGCGGTTCCGCAAGGCGTTCTGGATCATCGGCGCCGCCGCCGCGACGACGATTATCGCGCTGTCGCCGCTGGCCGTGTTGAGTCTCGGCGACCTGCGCGGATTCGCGATCATCACCATCCTCGGGGTGCTGATCGGCGTGCTCATCACCCGGCCCGCCTACGGCGACATCCTTCAGCGCCTGCTGACGGACAAGTAGCTCGAATAGACCGCTCGCCGCCTCGTTTTGCTCAGTCGTCGCGACAGCGCGGACACCAGTCGACGCGGTCGCCGTCGCCGTGGGCGCGCACGAAGTCGAACGATACGGGGTCGTCACAGTGTGTGCAGATCGGCATCGTTGTACTCGCAACTGGAGCGTCTCTACGGGCAAGAGGCGGCTCCCTGCCACCGCAACCCGGTTCGCTCCACACCTCGAGCCTACGTCGGAACGACGTTCAAAACGCCGACGCTCTCGAGGACGAGCCAGACGACGAACACCCCGTACGAGCCGAGCAACAGCCAGGCCTCCCGCTCCGAGAGCAGCATGTCGGTCCGGGCGATGGCGAAGAAGACGACCGTCGCGAGGACGAGAAACGCCATCATCGGGACGATGTGGGCGAACGTGATCGCAAGCGAGCCGGCGACGAGTACGCCGGCTGGAACCGCGACCAGCAGGTCGAAGACGTTGCTCCCTAGTACGTTCGCCAGGCTGACCGACGGCCGACCCGCACGGGCCGCGGCGACGCTGACGAAGACGTCGGGGACGCTCGAGCCCGCGGCAACGACGATCATTCCCCAGAGGAACGCGGGGGTGCCGAAGGCGTCGCCGAGGCCGATCGCGGCTCGGACGAGTCCCTCGACGCCGACGACGATGACGAACAGCCCGGCCCCGAACCACAGCCAGGTTCGCAGGAGGTTCACCGACGGGTCGGCCTCGAGTTCGTCCTCGGTCGCGTCGAGGTACTGAGTGAAGACGTAGAGGCCGTACAGCGCGAGGGGAAACAGCGCGAGCCACCGCGTGACCTCCCCCTGCAGTCCGGCCCCCTCGAGGGGGTAGTAGATCACCGCCAGCGAGAACGTCAGCAGAAGCACGGCCACTGCGAGCATGTAGAACAGCGCCTCCTTGTAGACGAGCTTTCGGCTCGTCTCCATCTCTCCGGCGCCGACCAGCACGGCGAGTCCCGGGATCACGAGCAGGTTGAAGACGGCCGAGCCCACGATCGCGCCGACGCCGAGCTCGAACTCGCCGTGGACCAGGGTCGCGAGCAGGACGCTCACCAGTTCGGGCATGCTCGAGCCGACCGCGGCGATCACCGCGCCCTGGACGACCGGCGGGACGCCGTAGCCGACGGCGATCCGATCGGCCGCGTCCTCGAGCCAGACGCTTCCCTTCCAGACGATGCCCGTCGCGACGACCGCGAGGACGAGGAACCAGACGATCTCGAGCACGACGTATCAGCTACGACGTAGGTCGGGACCGCGCATAAAACGGCGACATGAAGCCGACAGAGATCGGTTCATCGGAACTGCTCGAGGCCCGTCTGCTCGGCCTCGGCGAGGACGTCCGCGCAGGTCGACCACGACTCGCGGGCGAAGGGCGGCAGCTCGCCGTGGTCGGCGACGTAGGTCTCGAGGAACGCCCGCGTGGTCGGATCGCTCGGGTAGCCGCTACCGACGGGGCCGTACTCGTCGGCCAGCGCGGCCATCGAGGCGTCGCGTTCGACCTTGGCGACGACGCTCGCCGCGCCGACGATCGGGTCCTCGTCGTCGGCGCCGTGTTCGGCATCGAGGTCGAGGTCGCACTCGAGGTCGCAGGCGTCGGCGACCCGGCGGGCGAAGCGACCGGCGTCGGTGTCGCAGGCGTCACAGAGCCCCGACATCGACGAACCGGCGGAAACGTCGGCGGCCTCGAGGGCAGCGCCGATCGCCTCGGCGTGGGCCCTGACCGCCAGCGAGTTCATATCCGTTTCAGGGTCGTCGATCAGGGCCGGCGTGATCTCGCTGACGCCGACGGCGATCCGGTCGTCCTCGCGCAGGGTCGCCGCCAGCTCCTCGCGGCGCTCGGGGACGAGGCGCTTCGAGTCCGCGATTCCCTCGGGGAGCGCGTCGGAGTCCGCGACGTGGACGGCCGCAGCGAACATCGATCCCAGTGCGGGACCTTTTCCGGCCTCGTCGACGCCGAACGGCATGGCTCGAGGATCCGTCGCGATCCGCTAAGCAGTTTCGGTGTTCGAACGCCGGATTCGCCGCTCTCGGGGAGGGCGAACGGACCCTACGAGACGAGTTCCTGTGTTCCCGCAACACATATCATGGCCGGATGAAACGTAGTTGTCGTGATCGAACGAACCGAGCTTCCGTTGGAGGCATACTACGACCTTACGGAGATCACTGAAGTCGCAGTCTCGCCCGACGGTGATCGGATCGCGTTCGCCGCGACCGAGTACGACCAGGGCGCCGACGAGGCCGTCGTCTCGCTGTTCGTCGCCCCGACGAACGGCTCGAGGGAACCACATCGGCTGACGACCGTCGCCGGTGCCTCGAGTCCGGTCTGGAGCCCGACGGGGGACGAACTCGCGTTTCTCGCCGCGCGGGAGGCGGACGTCGGGCGGCGGGTCGGATGGCGGGACCGGGAGGACGAGGGAAACGACTCGAGTGTAGCGGGCGGAGACGAAGACTCCGACGCGACGGATGACGCGAATGGGCCCGAAGCCGACGACGAGCCGAAACCGCAGGTGTGGCTGTTCGACCTCGCTCGAGGCGGTGACGCCCGGCAGGTGACCGACCGAGAGGAGGGCGTCGCGGAGTTCGACTGGAGCCCGGACGGCGACCGACTCGTGATCGCCGCGCGAGATCCGACCGACGACGAACAAGAGTATCTCGAACAGGTGCACGAGGGTGGCCCGATCGAGACAACGCGCCTCCAGCACAAGGTCGACGGGACCGGCTGGACCGACGACGTGACGAGCTACCTGTTCGTCGTCGACCGCGAGTCGGGCGAAGCCGAGCGTCTGGACGACGCCTACGGCGGCGGTGCGTTTCAGGATCTTACGGGGATGGAGCCCCGCTGGGGGCCGACCGACCGCATCGCCTTCACGTCGTGTCGACTCGAGCAGCCCGACGACACGCTGGTTCGGGACGTGTACACGATCGCTCCCGACGGCTCGGACCTGCGGCGGCTGACCGACGGCGACTGGCAGTGTACGCGACCGTCCTGGCGCGACAACGGGACGCTCGGCTTCGTCGTTCGCGATCCGGAGGACTGGACGAAGCCCGACGAGCTCTACGCTCACGACGGCGAGGAACCGCGGTCGTTGACGGCCGACCTCGACAGGGGCGTCGCCCGCGGGGCGACGATCAACTGGGTCGACGACGCGGCGTACGCCCTCGTCGGCGACGAGGCCAGAACGCGGCTCGTTCGCGCCGGGATCGACGGCGCGGTCGAGCGAACCTTCGAGGCCCAGGGCGACGATCGGGCGATCCTCGCGTTCGACGTCGCCGACGACGGCTCGACGGCCGCGCTCGTGTTCTCACACCCCCAGGAGGGGACGGACGTCCACGCGGTCGCGGTCGACGACCTCGAGGCGGCCGAGGAGCCCGAGTCGCTCCGGCGGCTCTCGGCGGTCAACGCGGAGCTCACCGACTCGTACCCGATGCCGGAGGCGCGCCGCGTCGAGTGGGAGTCCGACGGCTGGACCATCAACGGGGTCGTCTACCACGACCCGGAACTCGACCTCGAGGACGGCCCCCACCCGCTCGTGGTGGCGATCCACGGCGGGCCCCTGTCCTACGACGAACCGGTATTCAGCTTCGCCCACGCGGCGCTGACGAGTCGGGGCTACGTGCTCTTCCGCCCGAACTACCGGGGCGGTACCTCCCGCGGACGGGAGTTCGCCGACGTGTTGCGCGGCCGCTGGGGCACTGCGGAGGTCGACGACGTCGTCGCGGGGGTCGAAGCGCTCGTCGATCGGGGGTGGGTCGACCCCGAGCGCGTCTTCGGCTACGGCTTCTCCTACGGCGGCGTCGCACAGGGCTACCTCGTCACGCAGACGGACCTGCTGACCGCGGCCGCGCCGGAGCACGGCATCTACGACCTGCGCGCGGACTTCGGGACCGGCGACACGCACAACTGGATGGAGGCCGACTTCGGCCTCCCCTGGGAGAACCCGGAGAGCTACGACGCGGCCTCGGCCGTCCTCGACGCCGGCGAGATCGACACGCCGCTGCTCGTGACGGCGGGCGGCGAGGACTGGCGCTGTCCGCCGTCGCAGTCCGAACAGCTCTACACCGCCGCGCGCAAGCAGGGGGTCGACGCGAAACTGATCGTCTACCCCGACGAGCACCACAACATCGGCGACCCCGACCGGGCGATCCATCGCCTCGAGCAGATCCTCGAGTGGTACGAGACGCACGATCCGGCGAGAGAACATCCGTCAGACGAGTGAGCGACCGTCTCTCGGCAGCTTCAGTCGGATCGGATCCGTATCGCAGCAACCTTCACCGTGCTCGAGCAGGTGAAGCTGTTACCCGATCTACAACTTTTTGAGTTGAGCTGTCGTTAGCGACGGTATGGGCAGCGTCGACGTCATCGAACGGATCAAGCTGTATCCGGCGATCCTCCCCTTTCCGGCACTCGGTGTGTTGATCGTCGGTGGGCTTCTCGGCAACACGGCGCTCCTCGCGGCCGGCATCCTCGGGTTGCTCGCTGTCCCGATGCTCGTGTTACTGTTCGGCGACTCCGAGACGATCGAGCGGTGGTGGGGAGCGGAAACCGCCGAACGACTCGCCGCCGATACCGAGGAACCGAACGCCGAAACCGACGCGTTCGAGATTCTGAAACGGCGATATGCGTCCGGCGAGCTCGACGAGGCGACGTTCGAACGCAGAGTACAGACCCTTCTCGATGCGAACGCGCTAGCGGAATCGAGTGTCGGTTCGAACGACTTGCCATCGGACGAACAGACGCGTGTCGATGACAGGACCGACACCAAGCCGACGATTCGACCGACCGAAGAGCGCGAGGGATCCCTCACGGAGGACGTTCGATAATCCATCGCTTCGACGAATCGAGACGGCCGAAGCGTCTCTCCGTGCTCAGCCCGCGTCTCAGTCGCCGTCTCCACTCGTCTTCGCCGCCTGCTCGTCCCGGAAGAACGCCTCGAGTTCGAACGGCTCGTCCTCGCCCTCGACGCCGGTGACGTCCAGGGCCGTCACCTCGGCCTCGGTCTCGAGCAACCCCGCGAGACTCGGCTCCGTACGGCCCTCGTCGCTGCTGATGAGCTCCTTCACGTAGAGCCCGCCCGCGCCGTGGAGGCGAACCTCCGCGTTCGTGGGCGACTCGAGTTCGCCGTCGATCTCGTAGACGGCACGCTCGCGGGTCAGGCCCGCACGGCGATGGTCGACCCGCTGGGGGGTGTACTGCTCGACGGTGGTTCCCGAGAGCTCCTCGAGCGCGGTCTCGAACGCGTCCTCGTCGATCGCGCTGGAAAATTCGACGTCCGCACGGTAGCGCTTGCTCGCGTCGTGTTCTTTCACCCGTTCGACCATCTCGTAGGTCGCGAGCCGAAGTCCCTCGACCTCCACCGCGCCCTCGGCCGCAGCGTTGATCTCGCGCTCGAGGTCGGCGGGGGCCGGCTCCCGAAAGCGGGGCCGCTTGACCTCGAGGACGAACGGCCGACCCTCCTCGAGCATCCGGGCGTCGACGTCCTCGCGGCCGGCACCGTGGAAGGTACCCTCCTCGCCGTCCATCGCCTCGACGACGTGGGGACGGACGACCTGCTCGACGCTGGTGTCGTACATGTAGCCCGAGCCGCCGCAGTAGTCGCAGGGCTCCTCGCCGTCGTCGCCCAGCTGGATCCCGCTGCCGCCACACTCCCGGCAGGGCCACTCCGTCTGGGGGATGTCGCGCTCGAGCTTGCGGTAGCGACCGTAGACGAACGCCGGGTTGATCTGGACGTCGACCGCGTGGCTCGTGACCGCGTCGCCCGCGTCGAACTCGAGGGGGTCGAACGCCTCGAGGTCGACGACCGCGAGCACGTCGGGGCGGTCGAAGTCAACCTCGGCGCCCGTCTTCGAGCCGACGCGGCGACCGACCTCGCGGTTCATCTCGCGTTTCATCGACTCGCCGACGTCGGGCTCGAGGCCGGCGTCCTCGCGGAACAGTCGTTCGTTCTCCTCGACCAGCGGCGGAACCCGGGTGCCGACCTGGTAGGTGGCAAAGTCGACGCCCTCGAGTTCGTCGACGATCGTTTCCGCGATCGCGTCGAACGTGGCGCAGTACCCCTCGCAGACCCAGCACGCATCGGGATCGACGGGCTCGAAATCGTCGTCGTCCTCGATCGCGATCGTCGTCCGCAGCGCCCGGCCCCGCTCGGCGTTGGTCAGCCCGAAACTCCGCTCGGCGAACGGCCGGCCGAGACAGGAGTCACAGACCGATCCCGTCGCGAGCAGCGCGCGGGCGTCCTCGGTACTCATGTTCGCCCACTCGGGTAGCCGCGGGTAACACGTTTTCCATTCGACGCCTACAGCGGGTCACCGTGACGGACTGTCCCACGAGGTTCAAATACGTCCGGTACAACCCGTCGGTATGGACCAGTATCGACCGAGCCGCCGCGGCGTTCTCGCGGGTGCGGGCGTCGGAGTCGCCGGCCTGATCGCCGGCTGTGCCGAACCGCGGACCGAGAGCTCGATCGAGGGGGACTCCTCGAGCGGGATCGACCGGGAGAACCGCGCGGACGGGTCGACCTACACCGACGTCTACGAGACGATCATCGATTCGGTGACCCAGATCCGCGTGTTCGGCATCGAAGACCCGTATACCGAAGAGGAGGGCCGGGGGCAGGGATCGGGGTTCGTCGTCGACGGCGAGTATATTGTTACCAACGAGCACGTGGTCGCCGGCGCGGAGGAAGTTGACCTCCAGTACATCAACGGCGACTGGTCGGGCACCCGATTGCTGGGCAGCGACCGCCACAGCGACCTCGCGGTCCTCGAGGCCGACCACGTTCCCGACGGCGCGACCCCGCTGGGGCTGGCCGAGGAACGGCCCGTCGTCGGCCAGGAGGTACTCGCGATCGGCAACCCCTACGGTCTCGAGGGCTCGATGTCGTCGGGGATCGTCAGCGGGGTCGATCGAACCGTTCCGGCACCCCACGGCGAGTTCACGTTCCCGAACGTCGTCCAGACCGACGCGGCGGTCAACCCCGGCAACAGCGGCGGGCCGCTGGTCGACCTCGACGGGAACGTCGTCGGCGTCGTCAACGCCGGCGGCGGCGACAACATCGGCTTCGCGATCTCGGCCGCGCTCTCCCGACGGATTGTCCCCGCGCTTGTCGAAGAAGGCGAGTACGACCACCCGTTCCTCGGAATCGCGCTCGGGACCGTCGACCGACTGATCGCCGAGGAGAACGACCTCGAGGAGGCGACGGGCGTCATCGTCACCGAGACGCTCCAGGAACCCGCGCTCGGCGCCCTTCGGGGTGCGGATCGAACGGTCGAGCGCGGTGGCGAACCCGTACCGGTCGGCGGTGACGTCATTCTCTCGATCGACGGGGAACCGATTCCGGACCGCCACGCGCTCTCGACGGTCCTCGCACTCGAGACCAGCCCCGGCGACACCGTCGCGGTCGAACTGCGTCGCGACGGCGAGGTCCGGACCGTCGACCTGACCCTCGGCGTCCGACCGACCGACGACTGAGAGTGATGGGTATCGAACCGAACGGAGTCCGTACGGTCGACGATACCGGTTGCCGGAAGCGGAAACGACCAGTAACGATACGGTACATTCTTATTATATATACATTCTTTTACAACTGATTAAGTGGCCTGAAAGACGTCCGAGAGGAACGCTACCGCGACAGCCCGACCAGTTAAATCCTCGATAACAATAGTGGGCTTCGGCGTAGTCGTCGGTGGCGCGATGGCCGCCTGTACCCTATGACCAGCACGAACACAACCGACCCCGACGCCGAACAGACTCCCTCCCGAGACACGAGTCTCGAACTCGACAGTGTCACGATCCAGAACAACGACGGCCCCAACGAGTGTGCGATGTTTCCGCGGAACGCGACCGAGATGGAGCTGATGACCAACTGGATCGCGGCCTACGACGACGGGTTCGTCAGGCTCGAGTCGATGCGCTGAGCCATGTACGCCTGGAGCACCGTCACCGCAATCGGGTTCTGGATCGGGACCCTCCTCCCGGTCGTCTACCTGCCGGTGTTTATCGCCGGTATCGATTCGGTGCAAGCGTTGACGCTGCTGTTCGGCCTGCTCGCCGTTCACGCGCTCGCCCTGATCGTCGGACACGGCTACGACGGCCCACGAACCCGGTGACCGGTCGATCCCCGCTGGCGCTCCTTTTACTCCGAGTACTCCGAGGGCTGCCAGACCTGTGCCTGCGGCGTACCGCAGTCGTCACAGACCGCGGCCGCGTTGTCCTTGTACTCCTCGCGCTCGAGTTCGCCGTCCGCACAGACCGGACAGGGCCGCCCCTCGAGGATGGCGAGTACGTCCCGTTGCTGTCCGGCGGTGGACTGCGGTTTCGACATACTACTCACTACTGCCACCCGACTGACGTGAAACCGTTCGCCCTGTGTATGCAATGTAAGGATGGGTGAAATTAACGTACGAGGAGGGATCACACGGAAGCCGTTTCGACCGAGCGCGATCGGAAACCGTCGCCCCTATGCCTGCGGTCGGCGTCGCTCCGGTATGCGCCAGTTCGTACTCATCGGTCACGAGGTCCCGACCGAGCCGTCGTTCTCGCTGGACGACCTCGCGGGCGGAGCCGGTCGGCTCGACGCGCTCTGTCGGTCGATCACGTCGGCGTTCGTCACCTCCCACGGGATCCGCGAGGACGTCCGAGTCCACCTCGTCGCGGGCGACGAGTTCACGATTACCTTCGACGGAAGCGAGCTTCGACGGCTGAACCCCGACGAGCGAAGCACCGCCGCGCTGGTCCGGAAGGCCTTAGAGCACCGCGAGGAAGCCATCGGCGCGATGCCTGCCGAACCCAGTCCCGGCGTCGAGCTCTACCGGCGCGGGTTCGAGGATACCCTCGAGACCGTCGCCGACGAGGGCACCGTCGTCCAGCTCCACGAGGACGGGGAGCCCGTTACCGCAGCGGGAACGCTCGAGAATCCGATCTTCGTGCTCTCGGACCATCAGGACTTCACGCCCGAGGAGGTCGAACTACTCGAGGACGCGGCCGAGCGACGACTGCGGCTGGGTCCCGAACTCCTCCACGCCGACCAGGCGATCACGGTAGCCCACCACTTCCTCGACACCGACGGCTACGAGCGCGTTTAGGTGGTTGTTAGGAGTTAGTTGCTAACAAGCACCACGGTTTCGGCGGTGGTTAACGGTAGTTACTCCGCTCGAGCGGAGCAGGAGGTGCCGACACTCGACGCCGATACCGACGGTCGAGACCACTCGGCAGCCGGCTCGAGACTCGCTTTCGGAAGGGTTAAACGATCGGCTGTCCACACTCTATCTGCGGGCCGGTGGGGTAGCTTGGTATCCTTCGGCCTTCGGGTGGCCGTAACCGCGATTCGAATTCGCGCCGGCCCATTTCTGCCCGCGAACACTAACCGACGAGCGAAGCGAGTCGCGTTCGTGAGTGGGCAGCAATTGATCCGCACATATTCGAACACGCGAGTCGCAGCGCGCGAACGAAATGAGCGCGACCGTCCCGCATCTGTTCGAATTCGCGCTGGCCTACTTCTCTTGCATTTTTGTAGCGACAGGCGTTGGGTAGCCGTAACGGAGAGCGGCTCCGGCGCGTTCGAGAGCGCCCGAAGACCAGGGACTGACGGTCTATATACCGCTCGTGAGCGGGCAGTGAGGCTAATATAAATCTTCTTTCCGTCACCCGGCGACGGTCACGTCGATGAGCGAGAAGACCATCACCTACGAGACGGTCGGAGGAACCGAAACGATGGCGGTCGACGATCTTCAGTACGACGCCGATCCGGAGCTCTGGCGGTTCGAGGTCGAAACCGGTGAGGGCAGCGAAATCGTCCGGATTCCCCGCGAACGAGTGTACGAGATTCGACAGGGTCGCTCAGAACGATCCAGTTCGGGCCGGGATCAGTACGGACATCCGTAGCACGCACCAGCGCACGGGCCGAGCAATACTCCGGTTCGGCGTCGGCGAGCCCGGAGTTCCGTCCCAAACGGACGTCTATCGCCGTTACAGTTTTCAGCACGGTTCGTACCGGCGTGGGCTCCTCGAGCGGACACCAGGGACTGACCGTTCTATTCTTGTACGGATCCAGTTCGGGCTCGAACCGTCGAGAAGTCGGACCGTTTCGCTCATAGTTCGGCCGTGTTCTGTGCCATCTCTATACTACTACTTGGGGATGTGTATCTAACCAGATAGGTAATTTAATTATATCTAAATATTATAAAAATACTATATCGAGTACTGAAATCGGTCTGTTGCATGCCTGGCAAACCAGACGTCAGCGACGATGCGGAGGATCGATCGGGTATTTCGGCCGACCGGCGGACGTTCATGGGAACGGTGGGTGCGATCACAGGCGCGAGCGCACTCGGCGGGACCGCACTGGCTGACGACGGCGACGAGAAAACTGAGGTTGGCGGCGAAGGGAGTCGAACGGGCGGGGACGCGCAGAACGCGATTCTCGTTATCCCCGACGGCGCAGGCCAAGCCCACATCAGCGGTGCGCGCTACCTAAAGGCGTACCAGGAGGATTCCGAGGCGTTCCCCGAGAACGTCACTCCAGACGGAACGACGCTCAACGTCGACCGTGCCGACCGGATCGGCGGGATGAGTACGCAACCGGACGAACCCGAGCTACTGATCACCGACTCGGGAGCGGCCGGGACTGCGATGGCAACCGGAACGAAGGGCTACAACGGCGTGATCGGCGGCATCGGTAGCGAAGACGATTACACGCCCGTCGGAACAGTCCTCGAGGCCGCCCACGAGGCTGGGATGGCGACCGGACTCGTCACCACCACTCGGATCACCCACGCGACCCCGGCGGCCTTCGCGACCCACGTTCCGGATCGCGGCATGGAAGACGAGATCGCCCGTCAGTACGTCGAGAACGGGAACGTCGACGTGCTGCTGGGCAGCGGCAAGCGTCACTTCGATCCCGAGGAGCGCGACGACGGCGAGGACATGCTCGCTCGCGCCGAAGAGCAGGGCTACCACGTCGTCGAGACTGAAGCCGAACTCGCCGACGCCGACGACGGGAAACTGCTCGGCCTGTTCGGAAGCGAGAGCGACCGCTCCGCGCACATGAGCTACTACGTCGACCGGGAGTACGTCGACGACACCGACGAGCCCGGGCTCGTGGAGATGACCGAGAAAGCGATCGAGGTCCTCTCGGACTGCGAGAACGGCTTCTTCCTGATGGTCGAATCGGGACGCGTCGATCACCAGGGACACTCCCACGACAACACGATCACCCACGAACAGCTCGAGTGTGACGAGGCCTTCGGCACCGTTCTCGACTACGCCGAGGACGACGACACCCCCGAGACGTTCGCGATGCAGGTCGCGGACCACGAGACCGGCGGAATGTCGCTCGGCTGGGACGCCTACGATATGGACTGGGCGGCGATCGACGAGATCCGTGCGAGCCTCGAACACCTCGACTACGCAATCGAGGAGGCCGGCTACGATCGCGGTGCCACGGTGGACGTCGTCGAGGCCCATACCGGACTCGAGCTCACCGAAGGCGAGATTATCGATATCGTTGGCGGTGATCTCACGAACGTACTGAACAAGCGCACCCAGATGGGCTGGTCTTCCGACTCGCACACTGGCGAGGAGGTACCGTCCTACGCGTCGGGTCCTGGCGCCGAACACTTCGGCCAGTACTTCGACAACACCGACGTCTCGGTCGGGATCGCCGATGCGCTCGGTCTCGAGTTCGAACCCGGTCGGGAGATCGACTACGAGATCCGAAACTAACGACGACCGTCGCTCGGCGACCACCTCCACCCAACCCGCTCACGAGGGTCACTGCCGGTCCTCGAGTGGGTTGTGGTATTCCCTGTCGAACCTACCTCACCCGATACAGGCCAGCTTCACGGTATATCTCGGTTCAGAGGATTCGATCGGGCCGAATCCGAACTATCACCCGCTCGGTTTCGACCGGGCTCGGATACTCCTCGACGTCCAGATACCGCTGCGAAAGCTCGTCGATGTGGGCTCGAGCGCCGTCCGTCTGCAGCTCCTCGACCTCACCGACGACCGACAGGTACCGGTACGGACCGTCCGGGTCGGTCATGCCGACCCCGACGGCGGGGTTCGCCCGCGCGTTGTGCTCCTTCTGGCGGCCGCGCTCGGTGTCGACCAGCAGTCGCTCCGCCTCGGGATCGTAGTCGATCCAGACCGGTGTGATGTGGGGAACGCCGTCGGTGGTTAGCGTCCAGACGTGGGCGAACGTCGGTTTCTCGAACAGATCGTGGCACTCCTCGGGGATCGGGACCATGGTTCGGGACACGCCTGCCGGTTTCTTGTCACAATCTCTCACTGGTGTGCTCGATCGATCGAGCACGCGAATGCCGGGGAGCGGCGTATGGTGGTCGAACGAGACCTACGGGTATGGACCAGACCCGACGACGGCTGCTGCAGGTCGGCGGCGCAACGATGGCGACCGCACTGATCGCCGGCTGTGGCGACGACGAAGACGATGAAGGGGCTCCGGAAGATCCCACCGAGGAGGACGAGGACGGTGGACTCGACGGCGGCGAGGACGATCAGGCCGAAGCCGAGGAGGGGACCGGGAACGGCCAGGAGGCCGACGAGGACGACGAGGAGTAACCCCGCGACGCTACCTCGAGGCGGTTTCTGTCGACTCTCGGATCGACTCGAGCGACGGCAGTAGCTACTCCGAATCCAAACCGTTACCGGATTCGAGCGCCTCGAACTGACGATGACCGACGGACTCGACAGTGACGTCGCCTCCGCGGACGACGTCGCAAAGCGACGCGACGATGTTGCAGCCCGCGTACGAGCTCACGCCGGCGAGATGGCCCGTGAGTTGGCGGTTCTACAGGGTGGAGACTACGGCCAGCGGACCTTCGAGACCGACGACGGAGACTGGACGCTGAAGTACGAGGCCGGCGACGTCCAGTACCTGCGATACGAGCCGAGTTCGGGCTCCGAGATCTACGTCGTCTCGAGCAAACAGCCGCCCGAACCGGGCTCGCTCGAGCGGGCGCTCGAGGACTACGACGCGTTCGTCGAGGTCTTCAACGACCACATCGAGTCGTTCGAGGGGCTGTTCGACGACGCGGCAACCGAACTCCCCGCGGTCGCCAGCGCGGCGGAGCTGGCCGCCGAGCGTGACCGCATCCTCGAGCGAATCCGGGAGGTCGCGACCGCGATGGCCCAGCAGCTCCACCGCTACGATGGGGAGTACGGCACCTATCGAACGACGGTGTCGGGCACCCGCTGGGAGCTGAAGTGGGACGGCGACGCGGTTTCGTACCTGCGAGTCGGCGGATCGGACGGCACCTACCTGCTCTCACAGTATGGCCCCGCACCGGCCCCAGAGGTTCGTCGGCTCGTCGGCGACGTCGGCGCGTTCGTCTCCTCGTTCAACGAGGACGTCGCCGACCTCGAGGCGGACCTCTCCCGTGTTTCATTCGAGACGACGACGTAGGCGCTGCCTACGGGTACAGACAACGACTGTAGGGACTCCGTTCTCCGCCTACTCGAGGACGACCCCTACGGATTCCGTCCGGTACCTGTGTCCGTGCTCGGACGACCGATCGCAGACCGTTCGTTCCGGCCTCGAGAGGGAAAGCCATCACGGACGAACCGCTCGAGGCCGTCGCTCTCCGGCGGGTGACGGAACAAACGGAACGCCCTCAGACGTCGACGTATCGACTGACCCACTCCTGGCGCTGCTGGAGTTCGCGTCGACCTTTCGGCGTCAGCGCGTAGTAGTTCGTCCGCCGGTCGAGCTGCCCCTTCTCGATGAGTTCCTTCTCGACGAGCGCGTCGAGATTCGGGTACAGCCGGCCGTGTGTAACCGGCTGGTCGATGTACTGGTTAATGTCGTCGAGGATTTCCTGTCCCGACGGTCGGTCCTTGCCCGCGATGACGTACAGCAAGTCGCGCTGGAATCCGGTTAGTTCGTCCATGGAGTGTCCTCTGAGTGACGACCTTCAGCGATCTGTGGCTTTGTTATAGAGCGGGTACGTTCGCTCGTCCCACCGGAACGCACTACATAGGCGGCTTTCGGCTCACGCTACTCGGTCACAGTCCGAAACCGTGACGGGGCGTTTTTTACGCCGACTGCCGTATCGGGAGTTATGCCAATCGATCCGCTCGCCTGGGAAACCCTCGAGGAACGGACGTCGTACTCCTGCCCGGGGTTCGACGTGATAACCGAAACCGTCCGGCTCCCGGACGAGAGCGAAACCGAGTTCGACTACGTCTCGGAGCCGGCGAGCGTCTGCGTCCTACCGTTTACGCCCGACGGCGACGTCGTCTGCATCGAGGAGTGGCGCCAGGCGGTCTCGCGGGTCAACCGTGGTCTCCCCGTTGGCGGCACCGAACCCGAGGACGACGACCTCGAGGCCGCGGCCAGGCGCGAACTGGCCGAGGAAACCGGCCACGAGGCCGAGCGACTCGAGGCGCTGATCACGGTCGAGCCCGCCAACGGGATCGCCGACTCCGTCATGCACTTTTTCGTCGCCTACGGCTGTCGTCCCTCCGCCGAGCAGCGTCTCGACCACAACGAGAGCATCCGTCCGACCGAGACGACCCTCGAGGAGCTCACGGAGGCGGTCCGTACCGGGGAGATCCGCGACGGCAGGACGGTGCTTGCGCTGTCGTACTACCGACTGTTCGAGGCGGACGAGTAGATAGCTCGTGAAGCGAGACGGGGCGCCTGATCGATAAAAAAGACGGCCGCGAGCGGTCGCGGCCGGTGGTTCGGTTCGATCGCTCGAGCGGACCGTTCAGCGCAGGGCTGCGATCGAGGGCGTCTCGTCCTCGTCGTCCTCGAGGTCGTTCTCCTCGTCGTCGGTCTCTTCGTCGGGCTCGGTCTCGGCCTCGTCGTCGGTCACTTCCTCGAGGTCCTGGGCGTCCCCGAGCGTGACGGTGTCGGCGTTGGCGTCGGTGACCGAGATCATGGAGGCGGAGGCCTGGGAGACGGTTTCGGTCGTAGCCTCGTCGTTCTCCTCCTCGTCGGCATCGTTCTCGTCCTCGTCGGCGGCGTTCTCCTCGTCGGCTTCCTCGAGCGACTCGATCGTCATCGAGTCGAAGGTGACCTCCTCGACGTCGAACTGCTCGATGGTGAGCTCCTCGATCTCCTGGGTTTCGCCGTTCTCGTCCTCGTCGGCATCGTTCTCCTCCTCGTCGACCGCGTTCTCCTCGTCTTCCTGAGCGGCATCTTCGCCTTCGGCGTCGTCGTTCTCGTCCGCAGCGGCATCGTTCTCCTCCTCGTCGTCGCCGAAGATCCCGTCGAACCAATCACCGATGTCGTCGAGGAGCCCGCCGTCCTCGACGGTCAACTCGTCGATCGTCATCCGTTCGACGTCCATCGTCTCGATGGTCAGGGTCTGGATCGTGAGTTCGCTCGCGTCCTCGTCGATCAGATCCTGTCCGTTCTCGGGAGCCTCGTCGTCGTCGTTCATCTCCTCGTCCGTCTCGTCATCTGCGAGGTCGTTCTCCTCGTCAGCTCCCTCGCTTTCCTCGTCGTCCATCATTTCGTCGTCGTCCATCATCTCGTCATCGTCCATCTCTTCGTCGTCCATCATCTCGTCCTCCTCGAGTTCGAGGTCGTCGATCGAGACGTCCTCGAGGGTCAGCGACTCGAGCTGGATGTCCGAGATCGTCACGTCCTCGGCGGTCTCGGTGTCGGCAGCGTTATCGTCCTCCTGGTTCTCTTCCGCTTGGTCCTCCTCCTGGTTCTCTTCGCCGTTCTCGTCGAGTTCTGCCTCGATATCCTGGGTGTCGGCCTCGAGTTCGTCGACGTTCAACTCCTCGATCGTCGCGTCCTCGATCGTCACTTCGTCGAGGTCGAGGGTCTCGACCTGGACGTTCTCGAGCGTCGCGCTCACGTCTCCGGCGTCGTCGCTCGTGCCCGCTGACGCGCCGGCGAGGGCGGGACCCCCCGAGAGCGCGACCAGCAGTGCGACGAACACGACGCCGAGTTTCTGTACGCTTGAAACCATGCGAGCTCACCGTGGTCGGTAGCCGAGCTAAAACGAGCCGACTGTTACGGTGTCGTGCTCGAGACAAGCCCGAATTAGCGCCCGACCCCGTCGTCCTAATCGGTCGTTCACTCCGACCAGATCGGCGGCGGCTCGCGATCGAAATCGGATCTATCAGCGTATCGACAACCCGAAAGCGACGGCCGATATCGGTCGGTATCACTCCACGGGAACAGGACGTTTACTCACGGCACCGAAAAGAAATCGCGGTCAGTCCGCGGTCGGCACCGCCGACCGACCGGAATCGGTCGCTCTCGCGTGCAAACCGGTTAGCTCAGCGCGGCGATCGAGGGGAGACCGTCGTCGTTCTCCTCCTCATCGTCATCGTCGTCGAGCAGCCCGTCGTCATCCTCGTCCTCGTCCTCGTCGTCATCAAGCAGTCCGTTGTCGTTCTCCTCCTCGTCGTCGATCGCCTCGAGCTCCGCGGCGTCGCCGAGCGTCAGCGTGTCGACGGTCGCGTCACCGATCGAGATCGACGAGGCGGACGCCTGGCTGACCGTCTCCTCGGCGGTGTCGGTCTCATCGGCGTCTTCGTCGTTCATCTCGTCGTCTTCAGCCGCGTCGTCATCCATCTCCTCGTCGTCGTTCATCTCGTCGTTCGCGTCCTCGTCGTTCTCGGGCGCGTCCTCGCCGTCAGCTTCCTCGACCGACATCGCGGTCATCGAGTCGATGGTCATCTCCTCGACGTCGAACTGTTCGATGGTGAGCTCGTCGATCTCCTGGGTTTCACCGTTGTCGTCCTCGGGTGCGTCCTCGTCATCCATTTCCTCGTCGGCGGCGTTCTCCTCGTCGTCGTTCATCTCATCGTTCGCGTTCTCTTCGTCTTCAGCCGCGTCTTCGTCGTTCATCTCGTCGTCCTCGACGGTTAGCTCGTCGATGGTGAGCTGCTCGACGTCCATCGTCTCGATGGTCAGCGTCTGGATCGAGAGCTCGTCAGCCTCCTCGTCGATCAGATCCTGGCCGTTCTCTTCGGCCTCGTCGTTGTCGTCGTTCAGGAGACCATTATCATCGTTCTCCTCGTCGTCAGCTTCGTCAGCCTCCTCGTCGTCAGCTTCGTCGGCCTCCTCGTCATCGACGCCGTTGTCCTCCTCGTCGACATCGTTCATCTCGTCCTCGTCGAGTTCGAGATCGTCGACCGAGACGTCCTCGAGCTCGAGCGACTCGAGCTCGATGTCGGTGAGGGTCACCTCGTCGGCATCCTCGTCGTTCATCTCGTCCTCGTCGTTGGCGTTCTCCTCGTCATCGGCGCCGTTCTCTTCGTCGTCAGCTGCGTTCTCCTCGTCGTCAGCCGCCTCGTCCTCATCGGCGTCGTCGTCGTTCTCGTCGAGTGCGTCCTGGAGTTCCTGGGTGTCGGCGTCGAACTCCTCGACGTTCAGCTCCTCGATGGTAGCGTCTTCGACCGTGACGCTGTCGAGTTCGAGGCTCTCGACCTGGACGTTCTCGAGTGTTGCGCTCATGTCTCCGGCGTCGTCGCTCACGGCTGTGGACGCTCCGGCGAGGGCAGGACCCCCCGAGAGAGCGACCAGCAGTGCAACGAAGACGACGCCGAGTTGCTGCGATCGTGAAACCATGCGAGCCACGCTACATCCAGCCGGAGAGTAAAACGAGACGACTGTTACGCCATTATCGTCGAGAAAAGATCAGTTAGAACCGTGTAACCGTCGCTAACCTCTCGTTCTTCGTCTCGTTTCTTGTGACCGTAATCGGCGGCGACACCACGGAGACACCGCGGCGACACGACGCCGATCGATCGGCTCCGATCGGTGGACAGGGCCACCGGCGGAGAACGGAACGTTTACCGACGCCCTCGCCAACACACGGTCGATGCGCGAGTGCTTCGAACTCCGGGACGCCGACGCCGGCGGTCGTATCGGCGAACTCACCGTTCCGCGAGCGGACGTGACCGTCGAGACGCCGGCGCTGTTGCCGGTGATCAATCCGAATCTGGACACGATCTCCCCCCGTCGGCTCGCCGAGGAGTTCGGCGCCGAGATCCTCATCACCAACTCCTACATCATCTACGGCACCGAGGACGTTCGCGAGGCAGCCCTCGAGGACGGCCTCCACGAGCTGTTCGACTTCCCGGGTGCGATCATGACCGACTCCGGCTCCTTCCAGCTCGCGGAGTACGGCGAGATCGACGTCACGACCGAGGAGATCCTCGACTTTCAGTACCGAATCGGTTCGGACATCGCCACCCCAGTCGACATCCCGACCCCGCCGGACGTCTCCCGCAAGCGGGCCGAGGACGAACTCGCGACCACGCAGGAGCGCCTCGAGATCGCCGAGACCGTCGACACCGGCGAGATGCTCGTCAACGCGCCCGTCCAGGGATCGACCTACCCTGACCTCCGCGAGGACGCAGGCCGACACGCGGCCGAAACGGATCTCGACGTCTTCCCCGTCGGCGCGGTCGTGCCGCTGATGAACGACTACCGCTACGGCGACATGATCGACGCCGTCGCGGGCGCGAAACGCGGGCTTGGCGCCGACGCACCCGTCCACCTCTTCGGCGCCGGCCACCCCATGATGTTCGCGCTGGCCGTCGCGATGGGCTGTGATCTGTTCGACTCGGCGGCCTACGCGCTGTACGCCCGCGACGACCGCTACCTGACGGTTCGTGGCACTCGCCACCTCGAGGATCTCGAGTATCTGCCGTGTTCGTGTCCGGTCTGTACCGAAAACGACCCCGACGATCTCCGGGCGCTCGAGGACAAACCACGGGAAAAAGAACTCGCCGCCCACAACCTCCACGTCACCTTCGAGGAGATCCGCCGGATCAAGCAGGCCATCCGTGCGGGCAACCTCCTCGAGCTGGTCGAACAGCGCGCCCGCGCCCACCCGACGATGCTCGACGGCTACCGAACGCTGCTCGATCACGCCGACCAGCTCGAGCGTTCGGATCCGGTCTCGAAGGGCGCCTTTTTCTACACCTCCCACGAGAGCGCGCGCCGACCCGAGGTGCTGCGCCACCACCAGCGCCTCGACCGGCTCTCGGTACCCGACTCGCTGTTTCTCACCGAGGGCGACTCCGACAGCGAGCGCTACGACGACTCCTGGCGGGTCCAGCCGCCCTTCGGCCCGTTCCCGCGGGCGCTCTCGAAGAGCTACCCCCTCACCGCCGAAGTGCCGGACCGAACCGACCGCGGGGCGCTGGAGGCCGCGGCCGACGGCGTCGCTCGCCTGGTCGAGTGCAATCCCGAGACCGAGTTCGCGCTCGGACACCGAGGGTGGCCAGCGGACGTGCTCGAGCGGATACCGGATGACGTCGAACTCGTCGGCCTGTTGGGTGGGAGTGACTGAAAACCCCGTTTGCGAATTCGTTTGCGCAGTCGCTACTGCACTCAAACAGCGATCGGAGCGCAGCTCCTCGAGGGCGGCCTCCGACACGGACCAGAACAGCAAAGGGGCGAGCGCGACCCAGTAGCGGTATGCTCGGGGCCGCGTCGCTCGTTCTCGGCGGGATCGTCGGGGTGTTTTTCGTCGCGTGGCTGGTCGGCCGCGTTCGTTCTGCCGACAGCGAACGACGAGCGTCCGCCGAACGCCACCGGGAGGCCCAGCAACGCGAACCGCCGGTCGAGATCGGCGATACCCGGACGGTCGCCATCGAGGAGTTCACGACCCACCACTCCGGGAAGCGCCAGGCCGTCTGCAGGATCGAGGGGTTCGTCGTCTTCGTCGAGGATCTACCCGAAGAGCTCGAGGAGCGAGACGTCATCGAGGTCACGATCCTCTCCTTTAATCGCGGCCACACCTCCGCGACCGCGACCTTCCTCGAGCGGGCCTGATCACTCCCCGAGTTCCTCCTCGAGCGAGAGCCACCAGAGGTTGCCCTCGCCGACCACCTCGTGGCCCTCGAGTCGACCAGCCTCGACGAGCGATTCCAGTCGGGGGATCAGCGCTCCGGGGGTGACGTCGAACTTCCCCGCGAGATAGGTAGTGTTGACGACGGGCTTGGGGGCGGTGCGGATCGCCTCGACGAGTCGGTCGTCGTCGATCGAGTCGACCTCGCCGCTCGGCTCCCCGTTCGGCGGTGGTGACATACGACGGATACGGGTTCGACCGAGTTGAATCTGGGCCCGTCGCCGAACGGGCGCGGGTTTTTCTTCGCCGACGGCGTGGAATCGGCCATGCTTCGCCCGCTGCTGCTCGCGTTCGCGGTCCTCGAGATTCTCGCTCCCGACCGAATCGTCGCCCGGGGTGAGCGCCTCGCCTTCGAAAATCCGGAAAGCGGCCGAGTTCGACCCTGGACGCTTCCCCTGGCGCGCCTCGAGGGTGTCGCGGCGATCTGGCTCGTTCGGAACCGCGAGACGGCGTGGCCCGGCATCAAGCCGCTGTTCGCCGTTCTCGGCCTGCCGGCCCTGTTACAGCCGCGGGCGTTTCTGAACGTCGCGCTCGCGACGGCCTACGAGAACCCCGAGGACATCGAGCTCAAGCCGTGGGTCGTCCCGTTCACGCGGGCTCTGGGCGCCTGCTACCTCGTCGTCGCGCTGTGGCCCGGCCGCACCGGATCGCCGTCGAACGCCCGGTCGGAGCCGTAGCCGACGGCTATCGACAGCCTCTTTCGCGCCCCACCGTCATATCCGGTATGACCGACTACTTCGAAGTACACGCACGCGACGGGGCCGCGCGCGTGGGCGAGCTTCGCCTCGAGGAGCCGCGTTCGACGCCCGCGCTCGTCGACGACGTCCTCGAGGACGCGGGCTCGCTGTGGAGCGCCGATCGGGGGGTTCCCGAGGGCGACGACTCCCGTCTCACCGTCCTTCCCCACCGCGGATTCCCCGGCGGCACCGCCGACGAGGTCAAGGAATCCTTTGCCGTCGAGTATCCCAATGTCGACTACCCGAGCGTCGCCGTCGTCTCCAGCGACCACGCCGACGACCACGGTACCGACGCCTACGCTGTCTCGGACGTCCAGTCGATCACGGGCCACGGCGCGGCGCTGGTCGAGGCCGTCGTCGAAGCCCGCGAGGCGATACCCACCGACACCGCACTCTACTTTTCGGGGGTCGCCACGCCCCGTAACGTCGCCGTGCTCGCCTACGCCGGCGTCGACCTCCTCGACGAGACGGCCGCCGTCGTGAAGGGAACTCAAGGTCGGTACCTGACGACCGACGATGCCTACTTCCTCGAGGACCTCGAGGAACTGCCCTGTGCCTGTCCCGCCTGTCGGAAACCGCGCGAGGAGTTCACGCGCGAGGACTGCGTTGACCATAACGTCAACGCTCTCAAGGCCGAACTGGGGATCGTCCGTCGGCGGATCCGTGACGGCCGACTTCGCGACTACGTCGAAGGCCAGGCTCGCCAGGACCAGTGGCTCACCGCCGCGATGCGCGAACTCGACAGCCAGTGGGGCTACCTCGAGGAGCGGACGCCCATCCTGCGGGATGCAGAGATCGACGCCGCGAGCAGCGATACGATTCGGCGGGTCGAGATCCAACGGTACGCCGACCGGGTGACGACGCGGTACCGCAACCGCTTCGACAACCCGCTCGTGCTGGTGCCCTGCTCGGCGGCGAAACCCTACAGCGAGTCCCAGAGCCACCGCCAGTTCCACGACGCGATCCAGTTCCGGGCCCACCTCGTCTCGATGACCAGCCCGATCGGCGTCGTTCCCCAGGAACTCGAGACGACCTACCCCGCCCAGCACTACGACACCGTCGTCACGGGTCGCTGGTCCGAGGACGAGAAACAGTTCGTGAGTCAGGTTCTGCAGCGGTACCTCGAGCGCAACTCCTACCCGGAGATCATCGCCCACGTCCCCGACGAGGGCTACCGCGACATCGTCGAACGGGTCGAGGACGAACTCGGGCTCGATATTACGTACACCGTCGAGGAGCACCCGACCGACACCGAGTCGCTGGCGAACCTCCAGCGGGCGCTCTCTGGAGAGCTCAAGTACTCCAAACGCGAGCGCGAGCACAACACCGTCCGCGCCATCGCGGACTACCTGCTGGGCGACGGGGCGGGCGACGATCTCTTCTCCGACATCCAAACCACGAGTCGCTACCCGAAGATCCAGGTTCGCGATCGCGACGAGACGCAGCTGGCAACGATGGTACCCCAGTACGGCACGCTGTCGTTCACGCTCGAGGGCGCCGAGATGTGGGTCGACAGCGACGCCCCGACGAAACGGGTTGAGATCGACGGCTTCGTCCCCCACGGCAGCGTGCTCGCGCCGGGGGTCGTCGACGCCGACGAGGAGATCCGAGTGGGCGACGAGGTCGTCGTCGAGGGACCGAAGGCCTTCGGCGTCGGCCGCGCCGAGATGTTCGGCCGCGAGATGGCCGAAAGCACCCGCGGCATCGCCTGCGAAATCCGTCACGTCAAGGAGAAGTAGTCACAGACACACATACTCTATGCGAATCGTCCTGTGATCCGTGAGTTGCGCTTCCGGTGGGTCAATTCCTCCCCTGGCACCGGTTCGGCAGCGTATCGTACACAGGTCAAGAAGGTGACAAAAGATAGTCGGTTTCTCCCGTGGCCGTCGAGAATCGCGTGCCGAGTACGCAGCGCGAACACGACGCCCCTCGTAAGCTAATCGACGGGGCTAATCGCCGGTCAGCACCGACCACTGGCAATTAACCGGGCCGGCTCGTGCAAACCGTTCTGTTTTATCAGTACGTATTAGTGTACATAGACAATGAATACCACTCGGCGAACACTGGTAGCGTCGGGAACGTCTCTCGTCGCGGCTGGGGTGTTCGGGTCGCTGTCGACGGCGGCGACCGAACACGACGAGGACGATGAACTTGCCGAGGACGGTTCCGAGTACTCTCCAGTCGAGGAGTCTACGAGTTGGTCGTCGTACGCCGGAACCGTGGGAAATACGGGCGCCGTACCCGCAGACGGCGCCTTCCCTGAGCCGGAAACGGTCGCGTGGGAACACGACGACTCGGGTCACGTCGCCATCGCCGACGGACGGGTCTATCTCCGGTCGGAGAACTCGCTTTACGCTCTCGACGACGGTGATGGTTCGGTCGTCTGGACGGCCGACGACGTCGGAACCGAAGGCGGTGTCCGGTATGGAACGCCGGCAGTCGCCGACGAAACGGTCGTTATCGGCGGCGACCGACTGACGGCACTGGATGCTGACAGCGGTGAGACTCGCTGGAGCCAGGAGTTCGACACCGAGGAAGACGAGGCGGTAACGAGCCCGACGGTGGCGTTCGACACCGTGTTCGTCGTTGCCGACGAGGCCCTCCACGCCTTCGAATTAGCTGACGGATCGCTCCGGTGGAGTCGGGAGTCGATCGAACTCGACCCGCCCGAGGATTCGGATCTGGACGACAGCCAGGATGTCGCCTTCGTCTCGACACCGGCCGTGTCGAACGAGTTCGTCTACGCGGGTGTGGGCCACGACGACCCCGCCGGGGTGGCAGCTCTCGACGTCAATGCGGGCGAGACACAGTGGGCGCATGCCATCGAAGAGGAGACGAGGCGGTACGCCGAGAGCTTCAACCGTGATATTCTGGCAACCGAAAACAGAGTATACACGCGTGGGGGTGACGTCGACCAGGGACTCCAGTACCCAGTTCTGGACTCTCGGACGGGTGAGGAAGCGACCCGAGAGAACGCATCCCGAACTCGACCGGCCGTGACGGACGAGATTCGTGTCGCGACGGGACGAAGTGGATTCTCCGTCGAGAACCACGAGACGGACGAAGGGTGGAGCAAGGGTGGTGACGCGGACGGATGGAGTCACACGGACGCGTGGGGACAGCCGGCCATCGCCGGAGAGATACTCGTGATCCCGTATCAAGTGAATACCCCGGAGGGAGACGAAAACGATGGGATCTACGGCTTCGAGCTCGAGGACGGAACCGAACGGTGGCAGTTCACCCACGCCGATGTGGACGGCACAGATGTCTGGGCCACCCACGGGTTCGTCGTCAGCGGGGAGAGTATCTATGTCACTGGCGGAGATCAGCTTCAGGTCCTTCGCCCCGAGGACCAGGAGCAGCAAGAAGAGGGCGGCGAGGAAGACGAGGAGCAAGAACAAAAAGAGGGCGGCGAGGAAGACGAGGAGCAAGAACAAAAAGAGGGCGGCGAGGAAGACGAAGAGCAAGAAGCGGACGACCAACCGGACGATTCGGACTCCGAGGGCAGGTCGTCAGACGAGGAGCCGTCGGAGGACGACGAAGCTGACGACGGGGTTGACGAAACGCCAGGCGACGACACGGCGGAAGATGCTGACGATGATGTGTCGGACGCGGAATCCACAGAAGAAGCCGACGACGCCGACACCGGTGATGACGACGACACAGACGAGGCCGACGAGGACGATACCGACGATGACGACGAGGAGGAAGACGATATCGGCACCGACGACGGGGGCGCCGAGGCCGACGAGGGTGACGAGGACGTGGACGAGAGTGACGACACCGCTGGTGACACCGACGACAGTGATGATACCGACGATGCCGATGGGGTGCCCGGCTTCACCACCGGTGCGGGTATCCTCGGTGGTGTGCTCGGTCTCGAGTGGATGCGTCGGCAGGCGAGAACGGACAAGTCGGACGAAAATCGATAACGGCGAGGACGAACCGGTCGTACCGCCGCATGCTGTTGTTCGTCCGAGCTGGACTGTACGGAGGAACAACGTGGTACGTACAGGCGAAACCATACCGCTGCGGTGCGGCTCAGCACAGCACCCGCGAGCGACCAACGGGAGCGAGCGGCCTTTTTAGCGTAGATTTTTGCGCCCAGCGCGGGACCGCAGGTCCCGCGTGCCATGCGAACGAGCACGTAGTGCTCGTGAGCAGAGAGCGGTTCCGAACGCAGTGAGGAATCCCGAGGCGGAAAAAGGTACGTGGGCTTACTCGCGGATCGACGGCACGAGATCTAGCGCAACCGCAGCGATGGCGAAACCGAGAACAACGAGTGCGAGGCTGACGACCGCACCGGTCGTTCCGGCCGTCTCGAGCAACCCCCGAGCCCCGGTCGCGACGAACAGCAAGGCGAACCCGAGCAACGCGACGGTGCCGACGACGTCGAGCAGCGCGTCTCTGACGGCGGTACGGACGACGGCGTACAGCTCCTCGCGGTCAACCTCGGCCGCCGTTCCGCCGTCAGGTTTCGGTTCCGTTCCCATACGCACCGACGCGTTTCGAGGCGTATAAGTTTTCGAGAACGATCGATCGAGAGCGGTCGACCGAACGGTTATTCAGCCTTCGTCTCCGACCGCCCATCGTGAACCTCTCGATCGTCGATCTGGCGCCCGTCCGGGACGGGGAGAGCGCGACCGAGGCTTACGAACATACCGCCGAACTCGCTCGAGTCGCCGAGGAGTTTGGCTACGAGCGATTCTGGGTGGCCGAACACCACGGGCTGGCCGACTCGATCGCGAGCACCACACCGGAGGTGCTAATCGCTCACCTCGCCGCGAAAACCGACGACATTCGCGTCGGTTCGGGAACCGTCCTGCTGAACCACTACAGCCCGTTCAAGGTCGCCGAGACGTTCGCCTCGCTGGACGGGCTGGCGCCCGGGCGGGTCGACCTCGGCCTCGGTCGCGCGACGGGAATGCCGGAAGTCGACCGCGCACTGGGCACCGAGCGACGCAAGCGCAACCCCGATCAGGACCACCGAGAGAAGGTCGAGGCCGCTACGAGCCATCTCTACGACGGGTTCGAGGAGGACCACCCCTACGCGGATATCAAGATCCCGCGCTCGGCCGACGACGTCCCCGAGGTCTGGGTGCTCGGCTCGAGCCCCTCGAGCGCCGAGATCGCCGGAGAGCTCGGGCTCCGATACTGCTTCGCGGCGTTTATCCGCCCACAGCTCGCCGAGCGCGCCTTCGAAACCTATCGCGACAACTTCGATCCCTCCGCGTTCGACGCCGGACCCGACGAGCCTCGGGGGATGCTCGCGGTGAACGCGGCGTGTGCCGAGACCGACGAGGAGGCGGCGCGGCTGCGGGCGACGGCCGAGGCCTCGTACAAACGGATGCAGCGCGGTGTCGTCGGCTCGATGCCGTCGGTCGAGGAGGCGATCGACGAACTTGGCGGCGTTCCCGAACCGACCCCGAACCCGCTTCCGGACGGCGAGTGGCCGCGTTCGATTTCGGGGAGTCCGGAGACGATGCGGGACCTGCTCGAGCAACTGACCGACCGGGTCGGGGTCGACGACGTGATCGTCCAGAACCTGATCGCCGATCACGACGACGTGATCCGATCGCACGAGCTGCTCGCGGAGGCGGCCGATCTTACGGTCGCGCGCTGATTCGGTCCGGACGGGGTCGAAACCGCGCCGTTACCAGTGAGCCGCCAGGTTGGCCAGATCGGCGCCGATCGCGAACGGAAGCAACAGGACCGTCGCCGCGTACACGAGGCCGACCAGGACGGTATCGCGGACGCTTCGGTCCGGGAAATCCTCCGACGTCAGCGAGTGACGTATCGCGCCGAGCAGCGTCCTCGTTTCTCCGAACACCCGTTCGGTTCCGTTCATCGCCAGCGTTCACCCCCGTGACGGATTCGCATGATAATTCTCGATCTATTGTGTGGGCTGGATTCGGATAACTGTGCCCATTGCATTACGAAGGTGTTCGGGTACGATGGGATCGATCCGACCGCCCGATTCGATCACTCCCCGAGTACCGAATCGAAGAACTTCCGCTCCGAGGTCCGCAGATGTTGGTTGAACGTGGCGGGTGAGATACCGAGTCGGTCGGCGATCTCCTCGCCGGTACTCTCGCGGGGCCAGTCGAAGTAGCCCGCGAAGTAGGCCGTCTCGAGGGCGGCCCGCTGCTTTTCAGTGAGGGCGCTTTCGAGAACCGACTCCGAGCCCGACTCCGAGCGATCGCCCCGTTCGGTCGTCCGCTGGGCGAGGTAGGTGACGTCCGGGCGTTGTTCTTTGAGCAGTTCGATCATCTGGCGGGTGTCCCGACCGCGAGGGAGTTCGACGACGAACCGGAACTCGCCGTCGGCGATCGTCGCGGAGGCGACCCGACCGCCGTGGGTCGCGATCGTCTCGAACAGCGAGACCGCCGTCGGCGCGACGAGCTCGAACTCGAAGTAGTCCTTCCGAGCCGAGAGGACCCGAGCCTCGCCGAGGCCGTCGGTTTCCTCGATCGTCTCGAGGAACGTCTCCTGGTCGAGATCGGATGCGGAGCCGTAGACCAGCAGCGTCTCGTCGCCGTGGATCATCCGGTCGAACCGGATCGTACACGACTCCTCGGTGGAGAGCGCGATCAGCTCCGGGGCCATCTCCCCGATCCGGAACTCGAGTTCGATGACGGCGTCGCTGACCAGCGCGTCCTTGCGCTCGATGGCGGTGATCGCGTGGGCGATGACGTCGCCGATCCGCGAGAGGATCGTCGCCTCGGCGTCGGTGAACGACCGGGCTGATGCCGAGTAGACGTTCAACACGCCGTAGACGAGGTCCTCGTGGACGATCGGGATCGCGACCGTCGATCGGTAGCCGCGGTCGCCCGCGGCTTCCTGCCACGGGCCGAACGTCTCGTCGGTCTGTGTATCCTGGGCGATCTGGACCTCGCCGGTTCGGATCGCCGTTCCGGAGGGTCCCCGGCCTCGTTCGTCGTCCGGATCGGCGGTGACCTCGACCTCCTCGAGGTAGCCGTCCTCGTGGCCGGCCGCGGCCGTCGGTTCGATCCGATCGCTGCCGGGGTTGACGCTTCCGAGCCAGGCGAACCGGTAGCCGTCCGACTCGACGAGGCGGTCACAGACCTCCTGTTCGAGCTCCGCGCGGGTCTCGGTCGTGATCACCGCGTGGGTGATGTCGTGGCCGATTCGGTTGAGGCGGTTGAGCGCCTCGAGCTGTTCGCGCTGGCGTCGGCGCTGGCGTTCCTGGTGGGCTCGCTCGATCGCGTGGTGGATCGTCCGGATCAGCAACTCGTCGGTGACCTCGTCCTTGACGAGGAAGTCCTGGGCGCCGCTTTGAATCGCCTGGACCCCGACCTCCTGGTCGCTGACGCCCGTAAAGACGACGATCGGCGTCTCGTCGGCGACGTCGCTGACCGTCTCGAGGGTGTCAAGTCCGCGACTGTCCGGAAGGTTCAGATCGAGGAGGACGAGATCCGGCGGCGACGACGACAGCGTCTCGAGCCCCTCCTCGAGGTGGTCCTCGTGGATCACCGTCGGCGCCTGGTTCGTCGACTCCTCGGGGTTGACCCGCTGGGTGAGTTCGGTCGCGTCCCGGAGCATCTCCTGGATCAAGCGGGCGTCGCCGGGGTTGTCCTCGATCAGCAGCAACTCGAGCGTGCCGCCGATATCGGCGTCGTCGCCGGCTCCGGAGACGACGTCGTTCATTGAGTGTCCTCCTCGGGTGGCAGCCGGACCACGGAGAACCAGAACTTCTCGAACGCGCGGACGGTCTCGATGAACTCGTCGGGGTCGACCGGCTTCGTCAGGTAGGCGTTCGCGTGGAGCTCGTACGATCTGGCGATATCCTCCTCGGCACGCGAACTCGTCAGGACGATCACCGGGATCGACTGAAGCTGGGGGTCGTCCTTGAGATCGGCGAGCACCTCCTCGCCGTCCTTCCGGGGAAGATTGAGGTCGAGCAACACGAGATCGGGTCGCGGCGCGTCCTCGTACTCGCCTCGCTGGTGGAGAAAATCCAACGCGTCGCTGCCGTCCGAGACGGTGTGCAGGTCGTTGTCGATCCGACCCTGCTTGAACGCCTCTCGAGTTAGACGGACGTCACCCGGATTGTCCTCGACCAGGAGCAGCTGTGCGGGTTCGGGGGAGTGCTGTCCTGACTCGCTCATTGGTCTTCGGTTAGTACTCGACGGTCGTTTCTGCTTCGGTTTCGCAGGTGAAGGGAGAGCTTCGACGCGGTCCTCGAGTCACGTTCCGCGTCCGAACTCGCGGACTCCGTCTCGAACCCGCAGCGAGCGCAACTGTTCGGAGACAAGGTTACCTGCAATTGTCGACCAAGACGGATATACGTGCGGTCTTCGCGTGCGAATTTTGAATACTCGAGCACGACAGTCGTGTCGTCGAGCTCACCCCATTACGAGCGGGAGACCCCCCGGCTGGAACGCCATCCGTTTACAGAGTTCCGTATCGTGGTATGAACTGTATCGGTGAAAACGGAGTCGCGATGGCAGCGAAAGCGAGCCGCTACGGCGTCGCTCGTCTCGCACACGGAGGATGGATATACAGCCGTCGCTCGAGAGTAGCCCGATCTTCGCGGTTCGGTTCTCGGTGGACGACGGATCCCGTGTGCTCGAGACAGGACCGGACGGTTCGGTACCGAATCGTTCCCGACGGGAACGGAGTTCCGTTCGCAGCCCTGTCGCTCCGTACCGGTCATCATCGCGAGACGACCGGGAGTGAGTGCGGTACAGCTCGACAAACGACGAGGGTGATCGTCCGCGGGGAGTGCGACGGCGTGATCGTGTTCCGAATCACTGGGGGCCGATTCTTCCTCGAGCGCGTCCGAGCAGCCTCGTGCTGGTGTACTCGTAGGGGTTTCACGATGGGACGGCGCGGTTTCAGGCGGACGGAAAGCAACCGGTAAACTTGATATCGCGATAGAGAACCGATTCCGATAGTGCGAGTCGAGTCTTTCTACGTCGACTCACCTGCTGCTACCGGCGGTTCGGATCGCGCTCTGACGCCGTCGCTCCAAAACTGCTCTCGTCCCACACAGCGGGACGTCAGTCCCGATCCCAGCAGTCCGAGCTGGAGTGTGTACCGTCGGTTTCGTCGAACAGCAGTGACTCCGTACAGCTCGGGACTAGCTCGAGCGCGACCCAGTACTCCTCGTCGGACTGCTCGACGAAATACGCGCTGAGCTGTGGGTCGGAGTCCTCGTCGGCGTCGTAGAACGGGAGCTGTGACAGTGTCGTACCGAGTTCCTCGTACTCGTCTTGGTTGACCTCGAGCGGGGTTCCGAGATCGCCGATCGCCGCTCGGACGAGTTCGTGTTCGAGCGCGGACTCGCCTCCGCCGATCACGGCTGCGTCGTCGGGAATCCGCTCGAGCCCCTGCGCGTAACGGTATCCGCTCTCGTACCGCTCCCGGCTGATGCAGCCAGCCATCGACACAGCGCCGACACCGGCGATCGAAGCCACCAGCTGCCTCCTGTTCACATCATCGATTTCGCTTGACATGTAATGGGTTTTGCCTCGTTTTGGTCTCGAGTCGAGACGGCTTCCGGTTTCACGGTACCAGCGTTCGGAGCCGTACTGCCCGACCTTCTTCGAGTCGTCCGAACGGTGCCACCGCCCGGCTGGCTAGTGGTTTCATACCGGTCCCGTTCGTACGGTCGCCCATGGACGAGATTTCACTCGGCGTTCCGGAACCGCTGCTCGAGCGACTCCCCGAGGACGACACCACCGCCGCGACCGACATGCAGGAGGCCGTCGGCGGCTGGGAGCGACAGCTCAACCGCGTGATCGAGGAGTCCGAGGACGAGCGCGAGGCGGCCGGTCGGATCCTCGAGGCGATCGAGCGCTTCGAGGACCGATACCGAACCTACGACGAACTGGTCCCGGAGCTGCGGGCGTGGGGCCAGTCCCCGATCTACGCGATCGCGTGGCGGACGCTGTACGCCGACGTCGTTGCCCAGCTGTACGAACACGACGGGCTCGGCGAGCACCTGGAGCGGGAGCGAAACGCCCAGTTGGTCGAGGACGGAATCCGCCTGCAGGATCTCTGATCGGTTCCTCGAGGGGGACCCTCGCGTGCGCCGGCCGAGCGCGGAATCCTGTGGACCCGCAAGGGCTTTGCTCCCGTAGTCGATACCTGAGAGCGTGGCATCGACCGACGACACCCGCGAACCGCTCGATCTGACGACCCGCGCCCGCCGCCGCGTCCTCCCGGCGCTTCACCGCATCAAGGAGCCCCTGGGCGGGTTCGCGACCTGCGTCCAGCACCCCGACGAGTACGTCGGCACCGTCGACCGGAGCCTCTCGTCGTTCCGATCGGACCTCGAGGCGATGTCGTTCGCCCCCGAGCCCGTCGCCTCGCTGAAAGTTCATCGCGACGGTCGCCTGTCGGCCGGCAGCTGGGTGCGGCGACGGTCCCCGCTCTCGAGGCGACAGCTCCACGTCGCCCTCTTCAGAAACGGCGTCGAGGGGATCGAGGTGTTCGCTCACCGCGAGTACTCCTGGCTTCGCCATCCCTACAGACACTACACCGCCGAGGGGTGGGATACCGACGGCGGCGTGCGACGGATGCGGTCGCTGCTGTCGGACCACGGCGTCACGTTCTCGGTCGAGCGATAGTCCGGCAGAACGGCTATACCGACGGCCGAGAGAGTACGGGCCGATGGTCGAGACGGTCGCGGCGTTCACGGATCTCTACCTGCCGACGGTAAACGGCGTCACCTACACGATCTCGCTCTGGCGCGAACGGTGGAACCGCCGTCGGGCGTCGATGGACGTCGTGTTCCCCGAGACGGACGGCTACGAGCCCGACGACGGCGAGTACGCGGTGCCGAGCATCGAGGCCCCGCTGTACCCCCGATATCGGCTCGGACGGCCGACGCCACCTGACGGCCTCGACGTCCCGGACGTCGTCCACGTCCACACCCCCTTCACCCTCGGCGTCGCGGGCGTTCGCTTCGCTCGAGCGAACGACGTCCCGATTGTCGCGTCCTACCACACGATCCTCGAGGGGCGCGTGCCGGATCTAGTCTCGAACTCACTGGTCGAACCTGGGCGACGACTCTGTCGGGCCTACGAGCGGGCCTTCTTCGCCCGCGTCGATCACGTCATTGTGCCGACGGCGTTCGCCCGGCGACACCTCCGCGAGTCGGTCGGCGCGGACGTCGAGGCGACCGTCGTCTCGAACGGGATCGACACCGACCGCTTCCGGCCGACCGATCCCGCCCCGTTCCGCGAGCGCTACGGGCTTCCCGACGGACCGCTGCTCGGATACACGGGCCGTCACGGGCCCGAGAAGAACCTCGAGGAGGCGATCGACGCCGTCGCGGGCACCGACTACACCCTCGCCCTGGCCGGAGACGGCCCCGCCCGCGAGGGGTTAGAACGGCGGGCGGCCGAAACGGGAGCGGACGTCCGTTTTCTCGGCTTCCTCGATCGCGAGGAGCTGCCGGCGTTTTACTCCGCGCTCGACGCGTTCGTCTTCCCGAGCCCGGTCGAGACCCAGGGGCTGGTCGCGCTCGAGGCGACCGCCTGCGGGACGCCGGTCGTCGCCGCCGACGCGGGCGCGCTGGTCGACGGCGTCATCGAGGGCGAGACGGGCTACCGCTACGAGCCGGGCGACCTCGAGGCGTTCCGGTGGGCGATCCGCCGCACCCTCGCCGAGAACGACCGACTGTCGGATCTCTGTCGGCGCCGGCGGGCGATGCTCTCGGTCGAGCACTCCCTCGAGCAGCTGGCGCGGGTGTACGACGAGCTTCTTCGGTAATCGGTACGCGAACGCATCCCAAGCGTTCAAATCCCGTGGCTCGTTAGGACGGGTATGGAATTCGCCGTCTCGCGCGAGGGTACGACGCTCGTCACGCTGCACGGAGGAAGCGACACGACCGCCTGCAAGGACGCCGTCGCGGAACTTGAGGACGCCCTCGAGTCGCTGGCGGCCGAGGGCGTCCTCGTCGACTGGGCGATACCCGACGCCGAGGTCCACGAGCCGCCCTCGGCCCCGTTCGATCCGTACACGATCGCGGTCGAGTTCTCGCTCGTCGTCACCGTCGAGGCCGAGGACGCCGACGAGGCGGGCGACCGGGGCGCCGAGGCGATCGACGACGCGCTCGCGGCGGCGGACGTCGACTCGATAACGTACAGCACCTCGCCGACGGCGTCGGCCTGAGACGGAACGCCGTGCCGATTCTCGGCGCGACCGCAGTCCGGTCGTGGTTGCGCCGGAACTGACGTACAGCGGCCCGTACGAGAGCCGGACTTATGGTCCCGGCCTCCGACCACCCGGTATGGAACTCGATCTGCGATTCTTCGCCACCTTTCGCGAGGCGGTCGGACAGAAGGAACTGACGTCCTCGTTCGAGGAGGGTACGACCGTCGGCGGCGTCCTGGGCGCGCTCGAGGGCGAGTACGACGACCTCGAGGGGGAGCTGCTCGAGGACGGCGAGATCCGTCCCCAGCTGAGCGTCCTGAAGAACGGCCGCGACGTGGTCCACATGGAGGGGCCCGACACCGCCCTCGAGGAGGGAGATACGCTGTCGGTGTTCCCCCCGGTCGCGGGCGGGTAATCGGCGCGACGGCCGGAAGCGGTTTCGAGAGGGACTTATACGTCGTTCCCGGAGTCTCGAGCGGAGATGGAGAACGAGACGGAGACGAACGCGAGCGACGGCGACGCCGCCGGAGACGCGACGGGACTCTCCGAACCGACCGACGGCGCAGAGCCGGTAACGTTCAGCTGGCGGGGGATCCGCGCGGGACTGGTCACCTGCGTCCCGATCGCGTTCGGCGTCGCCGGCTACGGCGTCGCGTTCGGCGTCCTCGCGAATCAGGTCGGGCTGAGCGTCGCGGAGGCGGCGCTGATGAGCGCGCTGGTTGTCGCCGGCGCCTCCCAGATCGTCGCGGTCGAACTGTGGGCCGATCCGATCCCGATCGCCGCAATCGTCGTCACGACGTTCGCGATCAACCTGCGGTACTCGCTGATGGGGGCGGCGCTCCAGCCCTGGTTCAAACGCCTGTCGGCCCCGAAGGCCTACGGCAGCCTGTTCTTCATGGCCGACGAGAACTGGGCGCTGACGATGCGGGACTTCCGGGCGGGCAACAGACGCGGCGCCTTCCTGCTGGGCAGCGGGATCGCGATCTGGACGTTCTGGGTAGCCTCGACGGTCGTCGGCGCGCTCGCGGGCGAGACGATCGGCGATCCCGCGCAGTACGGGGTCGACTTCGTCCTCGCGGCGGTGTTTCTCGCGCTGGCGGCCGAGCTCTGGGAGGGGCGGTCGTCGCTCGCGCCGTGGATGGCGTCGCTCGGAACCGCGGTGATCGCCGCCGAGGCGCTTCCCGGTCGGTGGTACATCCTGCTGGGCGGGCTCGCCGCGGCGGTCGTCGAGGTGATTCGCCATGATCGGTGACGGCGCGCTCTCGCTCGAGCCGATCGTCGTCGGCGTCGTCCTCGCGATGGCCGTCGTCACCTACGCCACCAAGACCGGCGGGCTCTGGCTGCTCAACCGGATCGAGGCGAGCGAGCGCCTCGAGGCGGCCCTCTCGGTGTTGCCGGGGGCGATCGTGATCGCCGTCCTCGGTCCCGAACTGGCGGCGGGCGGCCCGGCCGAGTGGGGTGCCGGCGTCCTCGTCGTCGCCGTGATGTGGCGCACCGAGAGCATCCTGCTGGCGCTGTGTACCGGCGTGGTCTCGGTTGTTCTGCTCAGGGCGCTGCTCTGAGACGGGGCGCTGTGGCGGTTTCCCGGGAGCGAGCTCAGGGTGGATCGCGGCCTTCGGAGCTGACACGGGAGCCCGTGCGAGCGACGAGGTTTATTTTCCCGGCGATCTAACGGACGGTATGGCAGAACGAACGCGGGTCGAGCGCTCCTTTCGTGGCATCTCCGAACGACTCGCGAGACGGTACCTGACGAACCTCGGCGGGGAGCGAGTCGACGACGAGACCGTCGCGGGCGAGGACTGGACGGCGTCGCTCTCCTCGGAGACGGTCGGCATCGGCCCGTCGCTGACGCTGACAGAGGTGACGGTCGTCTTCGAGGGTGATCCCGACGCGCTCGACGGGCTGATCGAGGACTTCGCACAGAAGGCGATGCGCGCGGGTGGCTGATGGCGGGAGATCCGATCGAGGGACAGATTCTGCTGCTCACCGCCGCGAAGGCGAGCGTTACGCCGACGCAGCTGCCCGATCTGGTGGACCTGGCTCAGGAGCGACTGGCGGCCGACCGCGAGCGCTATCGCCGCGAATATGAACGCCTCTACGAGGGCGACGGGGTCGAGGCCTTCGCCGTCGAGACGGGCCACTGGGCGGAGCTGGGTACGGAGCTGGGGATGAGCGATCGCGAGCGGGCGGCCGTCGAGCGCGCCCACGAGGAACAGCTGCTGCGGATCGGTCGGCGCACCGACCGCGAGGATGAGCTCGAAACCGCCCTCGAGATCCGCGAGCCGGTGTTGATCGGAACCGGCGAGTAGGTGGTCTTCGCGACGGCTACCGAATAGGGCTCGTCGATCGGCAACTGCGAAAGAGCTGCGGCGATCGACGATCTGGATCCGCGGTGGCCACGGACGTCCTGACCCGTCGTGCCGACGGGATCCCGATCGAGCCGACGACGCGGCCGACTACAGCAGGAGCGCGATCACCGCGAGGACGATGAAGATCAGCACGAAGATGCGCGCAATCTCCATCGAGACGCCCGCGACGCCACCGGCGCCGACCGCGGCGGCGACGAGTGCGAGGACCATGAAGATGACCGCCCAGTAGAGGAAGTCAACGCCGCCGATCTGAAGCGGGACCGTCGTTGCGAGTTCGTACATGCTGACCGATCCCACGCCGTCCATTATAAACGTCGGTGTCGGTCGGCGACCCGTCGGTTCGGTAGAAGGGGAGTATCGACGGTCTCAGACGGTTTACTGTAAGTCAGTACCGGCGTAACCGCGACCCGTGCGGCGATTGGGCCGGTACATCGGTACAGCAATCCGTATCAGTCGTCGCCGAAGAACGCCCGACACAGCTTCGCCTCCGCGCCGCGGAGGTGTTCGTGGAACGTCGGTCGCGAGACGTCCATCGTCTGTGCGAGCTCCTCCCCGGTCGTCGGTCGGGGCCACTCGAAGTAGCCCGCGAGGTAGGCCCGCTGTAAGGCGGTGAACTGCCGATCGGTGAGCGATGCCTCGAGCCGCGAGGCGAACTCGTGGCGGGAACGACCCTCGCTCTCACGCTGACGGAACGAGACGACGTCGGTCCCGGCGTACCGGTCCTCGATCGCCTCGATGACCGAGCGGACGTTCGCCGACCGGGGGATCTCCAGTGAGAGCCGGGCGCTGCCGTCCTCGCTTTCGATCGTCTGGGTCCGAACGCCCCGATCGGAGAGCCAGCCGACTGGGTCGTCCTCGTCGGTGAGCTCGATCAGACAGCTCCCCTCGTGTTCGACCAGCACCTCGAGGGAAACGCCGGAGAGATCGGCCGCGGCTGCCCGAAGCTCCTCCCCGCTCGCACCCTCGGCGGTGAACAGCGATGCCGTGCCGTCGCCGGTGCGGTGGACCGAGCGGCGGTACTCGAGGCGGGCGTCGGTCGCCGCCGAGAGCGCGACCGCAGCGAACGCAGGGTCCGTGAGTTCGATGTCGACGGCGACGACGGCGTCGGTCGCGAGCGTGCGGCTGGTCTCGCGGGCGTTGACGCCGCTTGCGACCGCGCGGGCCAGCGCCGAGAGGATCACCGACTCGCGGTCGTCGATCGGGCGGTCCCGGTCGGTACAGACCGTCAACACGCCGTAGTCGATCCCGTTGTACCGAAGCGGGAACGAGGCGTGAGTGGTGTCGCCGTCGCCGTCGACGGCGACGGCGTGGGTATCGAGCGCCTCCACCGCCGGGTGGTCGTCACCGATCGAGGGCCCGTCGACGGGAACCCCCGCCCGCTCTCGAACCTCGATACGTTCGGTCGCCGGATCGCGCTCGCCGATCCAGGCGCCGTCGTAGGCTTCCTCCGTGGCGATACGCTCACAGACGGCGGCCTCGAGCTCCGACCGGGAGGTCGAGCCCGCGACGACGTCGGTGACGTCCTGGATCAGCCCCTGGACTCGCTCGAGGATATATTCGAGTTCCTCGGTCCGGCGCTCGAGCTCGAGTTCCGCCTCCTTTCGGGGGGTGACGTCGTTCTGGAAACCGACGTAGTGGGTGGTCTCGCCGTCGCCGTTGCGGACGGGCGCGATCGTTACCTCGTTCCAGAAGGCGGTGCCGTCCTTCCGGTAGTTGACGAGTTCGACCGTGACGGGACGCTCCTCGCCGATCCCCCTGCGCATCTCGGCGATGGCCTCCGGGTCCGACTCCTCGCCCTGCAGGAGCCGACAGTTGCGCCCGACGACGTCCTCGTAGCTGTAGCCGGTGATCTCCTCGTAGGCCTCGTTGACGTAGACCAGCGGGTTATCGTCGCGGTCCGGGTCGGAGATGGTGATCCCCACCGGGGCCTCGTTGATCGCCCGATCCTTGACCGTCCGGTCGCTCGCGGGCGGTTCCTGCTCGCCGAGGCGCTCGAACGCGATCGTCGCTCCCGTTTCTCCGCGGTGGATTCGGACGTCGTACTCCGCGGTCTCGAGGGAGACGTGGCGGGCCGTGCCGACCGTCGTCTCGGTCAGGGCAGTCTCGATGCGCTCCCAGTGCGAGTCGAAAACCGGTCCCGGCTCCCTCGGGAGGGCGTCTTCCTGAAGGTCGAACTCCGTCCGAGCGGCCTCGTTCGCGAAGGTGATCACCCCGTCCGTCACGGCCAGGACGGGATCGACGAACCACTCGAGGGCGGTCGCCGCGGTCCCGCCTCCGGGATCGTGTGTCTCACTGACGCTGTCCATACACCCACGTACGAAGGCGATGCCTAAGAACCATGCTGGTACGCTCGACGTATCAACGAAGCCGCAACGAGCGCCGTGGCTTTTCACGAGGTGTGCTATCGTACATCGCCGATCGGTCCGAGCGGCTGCGGGAGACGGTCAATGACTCGAGGCTCACGTACCGACGCTGGGCTACCGCGACGACAGCGGCTGGAAGTCCCGATGCGTGGCAGCCGCGTTCGCTACCGGCTCGTCCGCTCGTCCCGGGGGCCGTCGAGACGTGGGAGATGCCGCTCCGATCGCGGGCTCAAACTCGTCACGGAACGGTCACTCCTCGGCGAACTCGTCCGCTGGATCCGCTTCCTCGGCGTACGTCTCGCGCTCGGCGATCGTCAGTTCGGTGTCGTCGGTCCCGACGGCGACCCGCTCGCGGTCGTCGACGCGCTCCGTCGAAACCTGTAGTTCACCGACCGTCGTCGACTCGTTCGCGTCCGGGATCGCCGTCTCGCCGATCTCGGTACCGTCCTCGGCGATCCGGAGCGAAAACCCTTCTTCGGTGGGTGCGACCGACACCTCGTAACCGGCGACGGTCGCCTCGGCCTCGACGGGATCGGTGACGAACGTTCTGGTCGTCTCGTTGCCGACCTCGAGATCGACGGCGTAGGCCGTCTCGCTGCCGACGACCTCCCAGCCGGTTCGGTCGACGTCGACCGACTCCCGCCAGCCGAACCCGCCGACGTTGACCGTCTCCTCGCCGGCGTGCGCGAGGACGTCGTCCCTGACCGCGACGGTCGCGA
Source organism: Natronococcus roseus (assembly GCF_043677095.1). NCBI lineage: Archaea > Methanobacteriati > Methanobacteriota > Halobacteria > Halobacteriales > Natrialbaceae > Natronococcus > Natronococcus roseus. Next base: position 167,978 of record NZ_JBHLJR010000004.1, on the reverse strand, counting down.
GCTCGCGCTCGTCGTTGGCCAGAAGCAGGCCGTCCTGCTGGGACTCGATCGACTCCTCGCCGAGGTCGATCGGCGACCCCTGCTCGACGGTCGCGTTCTGCTCGTAGGTGAGGGAGTACTCCTCGATCTCGAGTTCGTTCGAGCCGTCGACGGCGCCGTCGTCGACGACGGTCAGCCCGAGCGGGAGGCTCGGTGCGGCGACGAGCACCGTCGCGGCCAGCAGGACGATGAGCGCCGCCCGACGACGCGGTGTCGGACTCGAGAGCCACCGGTCGGGCGCCAGCGCCACCAGTGCCGGCAGTGCGACGAGTCCGACGGCGAGGAGCAGCGCGCCGACCGAGAGCGCGAGCGGGGCGCCCTCGCTGACGATGAAGGCGACCCCCGCAAGGAGAGCGAGCGAGAGGGCGGCGAGCCACCCGAGCGCGAGCAGTCGCCGGGCTCGCGCCGGGAGCGACACCGGCGACGGGAGCGGACGATCGCTTCCCGCGACCGCGATCGAGAGCACCGCGGCCAGCAGAAGCACGAGGACGACGCCGGGGGCCCGGTAGAGCACGAACGTGTCGTCGCCGACGGTACCGACGAGCAACCAGAGCGACTGGGCAAACCCGAACAGTATCGTCGCTCCGAACACCCAGCTGGCCGCCGGCCGACGGCTGCGCCGTCGCAGGAGCGCAATCCCGACGAGCGCCCCGAGGAGGAAGCCGAGCAGGTGCGCCTGAAACCCGATCCCGGCCCACTCGGGGGGTGCCGGCGGCCCGCGCTCGATCGCTTCGTGCACGATGGGCTGGGTCAGCGCCTGGTACGCCAGCTGGACCCCACTGGTTGCGACCACGCCGACGACGGTCGCCAGCGGGTGGGTAACGAGGGCGAATCCGGCGATGGCGAAGACGGCGCCCGAGAAGCCGAGCCCCGGCCCCAGCGAGAAGAAAGCCGTCGCGTAGGCGACGCCGAGTAACGCCGCCGGAAAGACGACGACCGCCCGAATCCAGGGGCGAGCGAGGAGACCATCGGCCTCCCGGTCGCGCCCGTCCCGGGGGTAGTGACTCCAGGCGTACTCCGCGATCGGGGCGAACGCGAGCGTCCCGGCGACGTTCGAGACAAGATGTTCGGGCGAGCCGTGGGCGATCCCCGCGGTGAGCCACCCGGTCGGGTAGAGGTACGACCACGTGATGAACGGGTAGGTGAGCGGCTCGCTCCAGTGGCGGAACCCGCCCTGGACCAGCAGGTAAAACGCGACGACGAGGCTCACGGTGACCAGCGTCCCCCAGGGGACGCCGTAGACGAACCGCGACTCGAGAAGCGAACGCCAGCGTCTGCGGTCGCCGACGGCCAGCGCGAAGCCGACCGCGGCGACGAACGCTGCGACGAGGGCGATCTGAGCGGGAGCGAGAGGCATCGTTCGTCCGTTGTGCGAGGGAGCCCCTAACGATTCGGGAGCCGCGCCGTATAGACGAAGGCGCTTTAGGTACCCGACCGTTTTCTGCTCCTAATGAGTCACCCCACGCCCGACGTCTACGAGCAGGGCAAGGGCATGGACGCCCACAACCAGGTCATGCGCGAGATCCGCTCGCGAAAGGAGGCCAGCTACGACCCCCACGAGCCGACCCGCGTCTGGCTCGACGAGGACAACACTCCCAATGGCATCAAGCGGAGCCTGACGATCATTCTCAACACCGGCGGCTGCCGGTGGGCCCGCGCCGGCGGCTGTACGATGTGTGGCTACGTCGCCGAGAGCGTCGACGGGGGGAGCGTGAGCCACGAGGCGCTGATGGACCAGATCGACGTCTGTCTCGCCCACGAGGAGGAAAACGGAGACGAGCCCGCGGAACTGATCAAGATCTACACCTCCGGCTCGTTCCTCGACGAGCGCGAGGTCGGCGCGAAGAGTCGACGGGCGATCGCCGACACCTTCGCCGACCGCGAGCGGATGGTCGTCGAGTCCCTGCCCGACTTCGTCGACCGCGAGAAGATCGCTGACTTCACCCGCCACGGCGTGGATACCGACGTCGCAATCGGGCTCGAGACCGCGACCGACCGCGTGCGCCACGACTGCGTGAACAAGTACTTCGACTTCGCGGACTTCGAGGATGCCTGTGCCGAGGCCGCAACGGCGGACGAGGAAGCGGACAGCGACGCCGACGCGGGAATCAAAGCGTATCTCCTGATGAAACCGCCGTTCCTTACGGAGTCGGAAGCCGTCGCGGACATGATCTCCTCGGTCGAGCGCTGTGCCGCCGTCGAGGGCTGTCACACCGTCTCGATGAACCCCTGTAACGTCCAGCGCTACACGATGGTCGACGACCTCTACTTCGAGGACGGCTACCGGCCGCCGTGGCTCTGGTCGGTCGCCCACGTCCTTCGCGAAACGGTCGACGTCGACGCCATCGTCGTCTCCGATCCCGTCGGACACGGCTCGGATCGCGGTCCGCACAACTGCCAGGAGTGTGACGACCTCGTCCAGAAGGCGATCAAGGACTTCGACCTGCGGCAGGATCCCTCGGTGTTCGAGCAGGTCTCCTGTGACTGCGAACTGACCTGGGAGGCCGTGATGGAACGCGAGCGGAGCTTCAACCAGCCCCTGACCCGCTAACCGGATCGACTCAGTCTCGAGTCGTACCGACGGCGTCGGGATCGATCCGCGGTAGTTCGAGCGTGACAACGGTCCCGCGAGGCTCGTTGTCGGCGATGGACAGGCGACCCCCCGACTGCGAGACGGTCCAGTTGACCAGCCAGAGCCCGAGACCGTTCGTGTGTCGGAGCTGGGTGATTTCCTGTTCCTCCCGGAGCAGTTCCCGCTCCCCGGGTGGAATACCGGGGCCATCGTCGGCGACCGACAGCGTGACCAGGTCCTCCGCCGGCCGATCGCGAACCGTGACCTCGATCGAGGGATCGCCGTCGTGGTGTTCGACCGCGTTCTCGAGGAGCTGTTCGAACGCCGTCTCCAGGTACTCCCCTCCGGAAACCGGGGCCCGATCCGGTATCGAGCGCTCGATTTCGACGCTCGGATCGTCGTTCTCGAGTCGTGTCGTCGCTCGTTCGGCGAGCGCGGCGACGTCGATCGGCCGGGTGTCGGCGCCGTCCCGGTTGAGCGTCCGTTCGACGGTTCTCGACTTCTCGGCCAGCGAGGTGAGTTCGTTCGCCCGCTCGCGGATCGTCTCAACGCATGCCGCGGCCTCCCCGTCGACCCGATCCGCGAGCAGGTCGGCACAGCCGTCGATCACGTTCATCCCGTTTCGCAGGTCGTGTCGCAGCACTCGGTTCAAGATCTCGAGGCGCTTTCGTCGTCGCTTCTGCTCGGTGACGTCGGTGTAGAGCGCGAACGATCGGCTCTCGGTCTCGCCGAGCTCGATCGGGACGAGCCGCAGCATGAACTCGCGGAAGCCGTCCGCGGTTCGGCGTCTCACCTCGGCCTCGACGACCGACCCGTCGTCGCTGCACCGGTTGATCGCCTCCGCCGCGTCGCGGTCCTCGAACGGGACGATGCGTGCGTCGAGCGACTCGCCGACCAGCTCCGCCTCGTCGTAGCCGAACGTCCGCTCGAACGCGGGGTTGACCGCCTCGACAATCGGCTCGCCGCCTCGGTGTCGGACGCTCGCGACGGCGTCCGGAACGTTCTCGAACAGCGCCGCGAACCGATCGCGTTCGGCCCTGAGCACCGACTCCGACTCGAGCTGATCCAGCCTGTCGGTAACGTGGCAGAGCAGCAACTCCACCAACTCCTCATCGTGGCTGTCGAACGCGCTCGGCGTCCGCGAGGCCGCCTGGAAGACGCCGTGGTCGCCGATCGGGGCGCTCAACACAGACGCGTAGGCGCCGGCGTCCGCCGCCGCCTCCTCGCGGCGCTCGACGTCGTCGATTCGGTACGTTCGGCCGTCTCGGTAGGTCTTCCCCGCGATCCCGGTATCGATCGGTATCCGATCGACGTAATCCGCGTCGTCGAGGTGTGAGGAGAGGGCGACCTTCACGAGCGAGTCGCCGACCGCCCGGTCGACGACGCAGACGTCGAACTCGAGGACGTCCTCTGCCGTCTCGACGATCAGCTCGTAGATCTCCTCGGGACGACGACAGTCGTCCAGTCGGGAGGCAACCTCGTGCAGGTTCTCGATCTTCGCCCGGCGCTCCCGAAGTTCACGCTCCATTCGTTTGCGGTCGCTGACGTCGCGGACGACCCCGACCGAGCCCTCGATGTCGCCGCCCGAACACAGCAGCCGCGTGGTGGACTCACAGGGGATTCGTTCCCCCGACTCGGTCAGCACGGTCAGCTCGTAGGTCGCGGCATCTTCGGTTCCGGGCTCGAGGGCGTCGACTTGGTTTCGGACTCGATCGGCGCTCTCGGCGGTCAGCACCGTCGAGAAGTGGTCGCCGACGAGCGTCTCCCGATTGTAGCCGGTTATCGACGCGAGCATGTCATTGACGGTGACGAACCGTCCCTCCCGGTCGGTCGCGTACACGCCGTCGCCGACGGCATCGACGATCGTCTTCGCGCGCTCGAGTTCCCGCTGACGCGCCGTCCGGTCGAGGGCGGCCTCGGCGGTCGCGGCGAGCACCCGAATTAGGTTCATGTCGATGGCCTCGAGTTCGCGTCCCGCGACCGAACAGACAGACAGCACGCCGTGCTCGCCCAGCGGGTAGACGATCGCGTTCCCGAGGGGGAACTCGAGGTAGTACGGAAGCCGTTCGGTCGAGGCGTCCTCGACTACCATCGGTTCCCCTCGCTCGTAGACCTCCCGGAGGAAGCCGTCTCCGGGACCGATCGGGGTTCGATCGACGCTGGCGTCGGCCAGCCGCGAGGCCGTCGTCGCGAGTTCGAGGGGGTCGTCGTCCTCGTCGGCGAACCAGACACCGGCCAGCGACCGATCGAGGACGCTTCCGGTCGCGTCCATGACGATCTCGGCGATCGTCTCGGACGAGGACGCACCCACGAGCCGGCGCGTCGTCTCCTGGAGCGCCTCGAGGGCGTTCGCCCGCTCGAGATCGTCGGTGATGTCGCGGGCAAAGGAGAGCACGCGAACGACCTCGCCGTCCTCGATCAGCGGCGCGTTGACCCACTCGCAGGTGACCTCGGTGCCGTCCTTGCGAACGTTTCGGGTGACGGTTCGGGACGACTCCTCGAGGTCGGCCCCGACGAGGAACTCCCACTGGGTCGCGACGTCGGCCCGATCGTGTTCGCCGACGACCAGCTCGAACGCCGACGTGCCGAGCGCCTCCGTTCGATCGTAGCCGAACAGCTTCGTCGCGGCGGGGTTCCAGCTGATCGCCTCGAACGACCGGTTCCACTCGATGATCGCGAGCGGGGACTGTTCGACGAGCAGCTCGAACCGGCTCGAGTGTCCGTCCGACCGCGAATCGGAATCGGAAAGCAACGCCGCGAGGCGCGAGCGAAGCGTCTCGAGGCCCTGGGACTGGGGCACGTAACCGTCGGCGCCGGCCGCGATTACCTCGCCAGCTAGCTCCTCGCTGCCGCTCGACGGAAAGACCACCAGCGGAAGGTCGGGTCGGCGGCCCCGGACCTGCGAGCAGAGTTCGGCACAGCTCGCGTCGGGGACGGTATCGGTCGCCACGACGCAGTCGGCGCTCTCGAGTTCCGCCAGGCAGTCCGCGAGCGTCTCGACGACCTCGTCGAAGACGCCGTCGACGTTCGGCGGAACGTCCGACCCGACACAGACGACGCGCGTTGCCGTATCCATAGCCCGTTCTCGGCGATAGTCGGAATCGTCCGCCCGCCCGCTCCGGACGGACCGGCCGACACGTTCGACTAACTGTGCTGAAATCACACAGGTAACGGAATAAATATGTCGGCCGCGCTTAGAGATCGCCGGCTACCGACTCGAACCCGCGAAGGATCCCCTGTCCGTCGGTCGGGCCGACGTCCGGCAGCGTGGCGCGCTCGGGATGGGGCATCAACACCGCGACCGTCTCGCGCTCGCCGAGCAGGCCGGCGACCGCCGCCTTCGATCCGTTGGGGTTCGCGTCGCCGTCGACCGCGCCGTCAGCGTCGCAGTACCGAAAGAGGATGCGATCGTCGGCCTCGAGCGCCGCCAGTCGGTCGTCGCCGATCTCGTAGCGTCCCTCGCCGTGGGCGATCGGTACCTCGATCACGTCGCCTTCCTCGTAGGCGGCCGTCCAGGGCGTGTCGGCGCGCTCGACCCGGAGGTGGACGGGCTCGCACTGGAACCGGGCGCTCTCGTTGGTGGTAAACGCGCCCTCGGTCAGTCCGGACTCGCAGCCTACCTGGGCGCCGTTGCAGATTCCCAGCACCGGAACGCCGTCGGCAGCCGCCTCGCGGACCTCGGCCATGATCGGCGAGCGCGCGGCCATCGCGCCGGCGCGCAGGTAGTCGCCGTAGGAGAACCCGCCCGGCAGAACGATCCCCGACGTCTCGGCTGGCAGGCCGTCCTCGTGCCAGACGATCTCGGCGTCGATACCGAGGTGCTCGAGGGCTCGCTCGGCGTCGCGGTCGCAGTTCGAGCCGCCGAATCGGACGATCGATACCGTCACAGTCGCCACCCCGCGGTGTTGCGACCGACGGTCTCGATCGTCGTGATCGATACCGTCATCTACCGCTCGTCGACCTCCACGTCGTAGTCGTGGATGGTCGGGTTCGCGAGCAGTCGTTCGGCCATCTCGTCGGCGCGCTCGCGGGCGCCGTCGGCGGAGTCGGCCTCGAGGTCGATCTCGAAGCGGTCGGCCGAGCGCAGCGCCTCGAGTTCGAAGCCCAGCCGCTCGAGGGCCTGTTTCGTGGTCTCGGCCTCGGGGTCGAGGACGCCGCGTTTGAGTCGAACCGTCACCGTCGCGGTGTAGGCCGTCATTATCTGATACCCCGTAACCGTGCTCAAAAACGCTTTCGGGTTCGGTTCGAAATCCACGTTTGTGGATACTGAGGGAGTCGGGTCGAGCGCCGTCCGGCTCCGCGACGCGAGTCAGCGATCGACGGCGCTCGATTCCGGCGTCTCGCGGCGTCGCGACCCGGAGACAAGTGTACGGACGAGGGCCCGATGCGGGTCGAATCCGTTCCCGTTCGACACTCAGGCAGCGTCGACCGTTCCGTCGGGTCGGACGGTAACGACGGGGACCGGTGCAGTTCGAACGACTTTGTCCGTGACGCTGCCGACGACCATTCGCTCGAAACCGCCGCGACCTGCCGTTCCCATCACGATCATCTCGGCGTCGACCTCGTCGGCGTAGTCGGCGATCTCCCGGGCGGGGGTCCCGGTTCGGACAACCGCTTCGGCCTCGAGTCCGTAGGCCTTCGCATCGTCGGCGAGTTCGTCGGCCCACTCGGCCGCTATCTCGGCGACGTCCTCCGTCGTTTTCGGAGGCGGACCGCCGACCGAGGAGATGTGCGTGAGGCTTTTGTCCCCGACCGAGAGGGCGTGAACGGCCGCCCCCGTCTTCTCGGCGATCCCGAATCCGGTTTCTGCCGCACTCTCGGCGTGCTCGCTCCCATCCGTGGGCATAACTACGACATTATCGCTCATTCGTATCCTAATCGAGACTAGATGGCTACGGTCGTATAAACTTTCGTAGGCGGTCGGAGGTGTCGTTCACCGCCCCCAACCGTCCGACAGCGAAACCGATTCGATCGTTACCCGCCGTCGCATCTTCGGCGAGGTGCGGCGGCATTGCGTCCGAGCGCCGTTGCCTGCAGGAGTCCGCGGCTACGGTACGGGCGGAATCCGGCGGTCGCCCGGCCCCGGTGACCGGAACCCGTCAGTCCGCCCAGCTCGTCACGTGCTCGCGCCAGTAGCTCCAGAGTGTGCAGCATCGAACGGGAGACAAAACGGTGTACGGACAGTCGCTCGAGAATTACGACCCCGGTCTCGCGGTCACACAAGTCAGTTGGCCGGCTTCATCGGTTTTCCGTGACTCGAGATCGGTTCGACCAGCCGATCGGCCGCCCGCCGTGCGCCGGCGACGTTCCCCGCGAACGGGCCGACGGTCCCGGCAGCCAGCGCGCCGGTGACGAACACCGGGGATCGGGTGCCGTCGGGACGGCGCCACGCCAGCGTCTCGTCCTCGAGCATCGGCATCCCTCGGTAGCCGCGCTCGAGCTCCAGCTCCTCGGCGACCCGGTCGACGAACGGGTGGTCGAACACCGGGTCGAAGCCGGTCGCAAGGACGGCGCGTTCGGCCGAACAGCAGCCGCCGTCCTCGAGCAGCAGTCGCACGCTGCCGTCGACCGCGCGGGCCGACTCGACCTCGCCGATCCGGGTTCGCAGATCCCCGTCGGCTGCCGCCGACTCGAGCCGATCGAGCAGTGTCGGCGGAACGGTGGCGTCGTTTCGCGCCTCCCGGACGACCTCGAGACGGTTCCGCGAACCGGGCGGGTGACGGTGGAGGCGTCGCTCGACGTGCGACCAGTTGATCCAGCGAGGGTCGGCCTCGATGGCCGCCTCCTCGAGGTCGCGTCTGGAGAGCAGCGTCACGGGTTCCCGGTCGGCGAGGCAGGTCGCCAGCTGGGCCGCGGTAACCCCACCTCCGACGACGACCGTCTCCTCGGCCCGACGGTCGGGGTCGAACCCGTCCCGGACGTGGGTGATCCCGTCGACGCCGTTCGCCCAATCGGGAGTTCGGTACCGTCCGCCGCGTCCGATCGCCAGCACGCAGGTCCGAGTTCGGATCGGGCCGTCGTCGGTCTCGAGGACGAACCCCTCAGTTTCTCCGCCCCGCCGAGGGACGACCGACTCGACGTCGACGCCCGTCTCGACGGGGAGTTCGTGGAACTCGGCGACCGCCTCGAGGTACTCGGCGTACTGCTCGCTCGTGGGGTGTTCGCAGTCCAGCGACAGCGCGGGCGAGGTGTCGATCGTCGTCGGCGTTCAGACCCCGAACGCCGAAGGCGTTGGCCGGAAACGACGGCGTCAGCAGTCGCATCTCGTCGGGCCAGTTCCGGAAGGAGGCGCCGATGCGGTCGCGTTCGAGGACGCCGTAGTCGACGTCGAGGCGCTCGAGCGCGACGGCGGTCCCGATTCCGGCCGGCCCGGCGCCGACGATCGCGACCTCGAGTGAGTCGTTCATACCGACCGGTGATCGTCCCACGCTAATAATTTCATCTGCTAGATTACTAATCTATGCCGTCTGAGCGGTCTCGAGTATTAAACTCGGCCCGTGGAGCGGCGATCCGCGGAGCTTTTAGCCGACCGGTAACTGGAACCGGTACTGATGACTCGACGACCGCTCGAGCGGAGGTGGCCGCGATGACGACCGACCTGACAGAGATCACCGTCGTCGGAGACGACGACACCGGACTGGTCGCCCGCGTGACCAGCCTCCTGTTCGAGCGCGGAGCGAACATCGAGGACATAGACCAGGCGGTTCGGGACGGGGTCTTCCGGATGAACCTCGACGTCGACACCGCTGAGATGGTCTGTACCGAGGCAACGCTACGAAACGACCTTCGCGAGCTCGGCGAGGACCTCGGGCTCGACGTCCAGGTCCGGTTTCCCGCCGACCGCGAGACCCAGCGGATCGCCGTGCTGGGAACCAGCGAGAGCCACTGTCTCGAGGCGCTGTTCGAGGCCTGGGCGAACGACGAACTCGGCGCCGACATCGGAGTCGTCATCGGGAACCACGACGACCTCGAGCCCCTCGCCGAGCGCTACGACGTCCCCTTCCACGACATCGGTACCGAGAGCGGCCAACAAAACGAGGAACGGCTGCTCGAGCTGTTGGCGGAGTACGACGCCGACCTGATCGTCCTCGCGCGGTACATGCGCATCCTCAGCCCGAACGTCGTCTTCCGCTACGAGGACCGGATCATCAACGTCCACCCCTCGCTGCTGCCGGCCTTCCCCGGCGCCGAGGCCTACCGCCAGGCCCTCGAGGAGGGCGTCCGGGTCGCGGGCGTCACCGCCCACTACGTCACCACGGATCTCGATCAGGGACCGATCATCACCCAGCGCGCGTTCGACGTCCCCGATGACGCCGACCTCGCGGAGCTCAAGCGGCGGGGCCAGCCCCTCGAGGCCGACGCCTTGCTCGAGGCGGTGCGGCTCCACCTGAACGGTGACGTCTCGGTCCACCGCGGCCGGACGAGCGTCCGCGAGAGCGAGCGCGACTACCAGCTGGGGCTGCCCGACGAGATGGACGAATTCACCCCGGATCGACCGGTCGACGGGCTCGTCGGCAGCGTCGACGACGCGAAAGCATCAGGAGAGAACGACGAAGACGACACGGAACGGGAGACAGAGCCGGAACCGCCGGCGAGCTAGCGCGACCCCAGTCCGTCCCAGGACTCGCGACAGTCGACGCTACAGAACTCGTAGTGGACGGCCTCGCCGTTCTCGACGATGCTCACGACCCGACGCTCGCCGTTTTCCGTTACCGGATCCTCGCAGGCCTGACACGCCGGCGCGTCTTCGTCGCTCGAACCAGTCATCGATCCTCAAAATAGGATGCAGCTACTTGAACGATCCTGTTGCGGCGGTATCGTCCGGCCGATACGAGGACTCAGACGTCTTCGGGGTCGACCGCCACGCCCTCGAACAGCGGGTGGAGATCGCCGTCGAGCTGGGACTTCAGGTCCTGGAGTTCACCCTGCGTGAGCGTGGCCGCAATCGCGTCGGTGACCCCGTCGGCGAACTGCTCGGCGTCGTCGCCTTCGACCTCGGTCCCCTGGAGGTGGTCGCCGACGCGATCGACGAACGCCTCGCGATCGTAGCCGGCGCCGTCGTGGTCGGCGTCCTCGACGATCGACGCCAGCTCCGAGGGAAGCTGGGCGGCGACGTCCTCGGCCTCGCCGCCCGTCAGGGTCTCGCCCAGCGTCTCGAGGACGGCCTCGCTCGCGACCTGTGCGCGGTCGATCGTCTCGAGGTGGCTCGCTTCCTGTACGAGCTTGTAGAACTCGTTTTCCTGCATGAATGGCCGTTGAACGCTGAACCGTGTCGGGGTTCTGCCCTCAAATGCAAGGGGCGGACGGGGGTGGTATCGCCACTTCCGGGCCGACCCTCGACTCGTCGAAGCGCCGCGAACGAGGTGGCTCGAGTCGCCGCGTCCGTCCTCGGTCGGTCGTAACGACCTCAGTCGACCGGAGTCGGCTGACGTCCGTGTTACTGAATCGTTTATCACGATCCGGGTGATACTCTCACGCACAATGGCACAGCGAGAGGTCCAACAGGAGCTGTCGGTCGATCAGTACACGCTCGGACTCGTCGGCCCCGACCAGGAGTGGGCGGGAACGGTGGCCGACGGCGGGACGATCGAGACCTACACCCCGCCGGGCTGCTGGGGCCCGATGATCACCCCCGAGTTCCGGGGCGGACACGAGGTCACCCGGCCGATCCGCGTCGAGAACGCCGAGGTCGGCGACGCCGTCGCGCTGACGATCCGCGACGTCGAGGTAACGAGCCTCGCGACGAGCACGGGCTCGATGCGCGAGCGAACGGAGGCGTTCGGCGACGACCCGTTCGTCGACCACCGCTGTCCCGACTGCGGGACGGAGTGGCCCGAGTCGATCGTCGAGGGCACCGGCGAGGAGGCGATCCGCTGTGCGGAGTGCGGCGCCAACGCCTCCTCGTTCGGCTTCGAGTACGGCTACACCGTCGTCTTCGACGAGGATCACACGGTAGGGATCACGGTCGACGAGGACGCCGCACACGACCTCGCCGAGGACGCCACGGAGCTGATGGACATCCCAGAAAACTCCCGCCAGCACCCGATCCTGCTGTACGCACCCTCGGAGATGCCGGGCACGCTCGGTCGGCTGCGGCCCTTCATCGGCAACGTCGGCACCACGCCGTCCGTGGAGCTGCCGGACTCCCACAACGCGGGCGACTTCGGCCAGTTCCTCCTCGAGACCGACCACGACTGGGGACTCGAGAGCGAGGCCGAACTCGAGGCCCGCACCGACGGCCACATGGACATCCCCGAGGTCCGTGCGGGCGCGACGCTGATCTGTCCCGTCAAGGTCGACGGCGCGGGCGTCTACGTCGGGGACCTCCACGCCAACCAGGGCGACGGCGAGCTCTCCCTGCACACGACCGACGTCAGCGGCAGGGTGCGGATGGACGTCGAGGTAATCAAAGGCCTCGAGATCGACGGGCCGCTACTCCTGCCCAACGAGGAGGACCTGCCGTTTATCAGCAAGCCGTACAGCGACGACGAACTCGAGGCCGGACGCGCGCTCGCCGACGAACACGACGTCGACCTGCTCGACGAGATGGGGCCGATCCAGATCGTCGGAACGGGCGCGACGATCAACGACGCGACGGAGAACGCCTTCGATCGAGCCGGCAAGCTGCTCGAGATGAGCGAGGGCGAGGTGCGCTCGCGGTGTACGTTCACCGGCGGCGTCCAGATCGGTCGGCTGCCGGGCGTGGTCCAGCTCGACATGCTCGCGCCGATGGACGTCCTCGAGGACCGGGGGATCGAACACCTCGTTCGAGAACAGTACAGCGAAGGCGAACGAGAGGCCTGACTTCGGCCGACGTAACGCTCGGCTCCGCAGCGGGAGAACGGTCGATTCCGTCCAGCGCGTCTCAATCGGCTTCGTTCGGTTCGATGGTCGCGCGTTCGTCGGTCGCACGGTCGTCGCTCGAGGCCGTGCCGAGCCGTGCGCTTCGGTCCTCCGAAACCAGCGGTGCAACGGCCAGCAACAGCATCGCAAACATAAACACCGCCAGCATCGAGAGAGCGACCGTCGTGACGCTGAACGGGACGATACCCGCGTGGATACCGGACGTAACACCCGCGAGGATTTCACCGGGAGTGACGGGACTCATCGCTTTCGGCCGTTCCTTTCGTATCGGCTCACATGAGTGTTACTTTTTCGTGGTCAACTTCGTGGAACCGCCGTCCCGCTCCGTCGGGTGGGTCAACGGGACGACCGAACGGCATTTACAGCAGCAGCCGGACCTGTTCGTATGGAGATACCCGAGGGGCTGGGGTCACACGTCCTCGATACGCTCGCGCCGAACATCGCAGTACTGGACGATGAGGGCGCGATTCTGGGGACGAACGAGGCCTGGAAGTCCTTCGCCGAGGAGAACGAGCTCCAGCCGCCGGCAGACGGCGTCGGCGTCAACTACGTCGAGGTCTGCGAGGACAGCGACAGCCCGTACGCCGAGCAGGCAGTCGAGGGCGTTCGGGCCGTCCTCGAGGGCGAACGGGAGACGTTTACCCTCGAGTACCCCTGCCACTCGCCGGACTCCCAGCGGTGGTTCCAGCTGGTCGTCGAACCGACGCGCTACGAGGGCGAGCTGTACGCGATCGTCACCCACTGGAACATCACCGAGCGCAAGCTGAACGAACGGCGGGTCGAGGAGTCCAACGAACGCCTTCAACAGTTCGCTTACGCCGTTTCCCACGACCTCCAGGAACCCCTGCGAATGATCACGAGCTACCTCGGACTGATCGAGCGTCGCTACGAGGACGAGCTCGACGAGGACGGCCGGGAGTTCATCGAGTTCGCCGTCGACGGCGCCGAACGAATGCGTGACATGATCGAGGGGCTGCTCGAGTACTCCCGCGTCGAGACCCGCGGGGACCCGTTCGAACCCGTCGATCTCGAGACCGTTCTCGAGGAGGTCAGCACGGACCTGCAGATGGCGATCGACGACGATGGCGGCGAGCTGACGATCGAGTCGCTACCGACGGTCGAGGGCGACCGAAGCCAGCTCCGGCGACTGTTCCAGAACCTGCTCGAGAACGCGATCACGTACTCGGGAGAGGACTCCCCACGGGTCCACGTCGAGGCCGAGGAAAGCGACGGCGAGTGGATCGTCGCGGTCAGCGACGACGGGATCGGGATCGCTCCCGGAGATCAGGACCGGATCTTCGACGTCTTCGATCGACTCCACAGCCGCGAGGAGTACGAGGGGACAGGGATCGGACTCGCGCTGTGTGAACGGATCGCCGAGCGCCACGGCGGGAGCATCGAGGTCGACTCCGAGCCCGGAGAGGGGTCGACGTTCTTCGTGACGCTGCCTGCCGCCTGAGGCGCTTCGATCGCCCGCGGAGTTCGTCGCAGACGACGTCTCCCGCGCGGAAAACGCCCAATTTCGTTTTTCACCCGGTTCCTCACACAACGTATATTATTGGACGAATCGTACGGCATCGTATGCCCGACGGGGAGAGTGAACGAAGGATGGCCGTCTGCACCTCCTGCGAATCCGCTTACGCCGCCGAAGTGTGGGCGGACGGAACGATCAAACCGATCGGAACGAAAGACGGCTGTCGCTGTGGATCGACGGAGTTCCGAGTAGTCGAACACTCGTCGGACGTCGTCCCGGAGCCGGAAGAGCCGACCGACGCTGCCGACCCGTAGTCCGCTCGCGAGGCCGGTCGCACTCGAGCGGCGGTACGTCGAGCGCCCGGCTCGGTGACGACGCGGAGGGTTCGACGCTCGTTCCGGACCGTCTCGAGCGCGCCCGTTCCGAACGCCCCGGCCGACTCCGGACGCGGCGCGTGAAACGAGACGTCGCCGAGAGGGGACGCCGTCCGCTGTCTCCGGAACCCCACCCCACCGCGTCCAGTGTCCCGTTCGAGTCTCGAGCCGTCACGATCGGCGTTCGCTCCTGCACCCCATCGCGTCCAGTGTCCCATCGCGGTCAGACAACGGCGATCGGTCTCGAATTCGTTTGGAAGGAGGAGTCCCCCACCCCATCGTGTCCAGTGTCTCAGTGCGATCGGGCGCTGCGGTCGAGCCGTCGCTGGATCGCTTCGGTTACCCCCACTACGTCCACTGTCTCGTCGAGCGCCTCGAGCAACAGATCCGGATTCGTATCGAGCGCATACTCGTAGTACCGTCCGCCGACCTCGCCCTCGTTCCGTTCCGTTCGGCTCGCGATACCCAACATCGCGAGTTCGTTCAGGTGATCCCGCATCCGACGCGGAACGAGCGAGTCCGCCGCAGCCCGATCGCAGACGATCTCGTACCGATCCTGGATGTCGCGCGCTCGAGTCGGCGTCTGACCCTCCTCGTGAAGCATCACGAGCGCGTACAGGACGAGCTGGCCTTGCTGGGTGAGCCCCGCAACGCCGTCGGCGATACGACTTCGCTCGAGCGTCGTCGACGTATTCCCCCGTGATCCGTTCGGTCCCTCGCTCGACTGCGACGTCGCTGGCTTCTATCAACAGAGTCAAAAGGCGAGCAGCGGCGGAGTCGTCAGAGGCAGGACAGCCGCCGTACGCGAAGCGAACGGAGGCCGACCGAAGACACTGGACACGCTGGGGGGAGGGGGATCGAGAACGTTCGTCTCCAGCGTTGAATTCCCGACTCCAGCCCCGAACTCGATTCGAGAGAGCGCCCGAGCTACAGCCCCTGAACGGAGCCGATCGCACTCGAGAGCGGCGGGGCGTCGAAGACGTCCAGTCCGGTGTAGGTGTTGGTGCCGGCACAGTACATGTTTCGGGCCGTCTCGAGCACACGGTCGTCGAGTGGTTTCGGCTCGACGTCACAGAGGGACCGCCAGTCGGCGATATCCTCCTGTTTGGCCTGTGCCTTCGCGGCCTCGACGGCCTGGACCCACTCGGGCTGGGTTCGCTTGTGGTACTGGCGCAGCACCTCCTTCGAGAGCTGGGTCGCCCCGTAGCTGAACCGGTTCTCGTCGAACGTGCCGACGACGTCCGCGACCCCGACGTCGCCCTTGTAGTAGAGACACTCGATCTTGCCGTCCTGATGGACCAGCTCGGTCTCGGCGGCCTGCTCGGTGATGACTCGGTTGACCTCGAGCGCGAGCGACTCGAGCTCGTCGAGATCGGCTTTTCCGGCGATCTTGTCGGCCTCCGCGCGGTCGAGCTGGCGGTCGCTCTCCTCGTACTTCGTCGTGAACTCGACGACCGGCTCCGGGAGGTCGACGGGTTCGTCGGGCCACTCCTCGAGTTCGAGCCCGTGATCTTCGGGGTCGGTTCGCCGGCGCAGGCTCGAGCCGATCGGGACGCGGTTTCGGAAGACGATCTCGAGGGGGATCAGGAAGTTCTCGCCCGCGGCCTCGTGGTAGCTGTCGTAGTCGTACTCCAGGCCCTCGTTGGGCAGCGTCGGCGTCTGGGTCAGATCGATCGCCATCTGCCAGGGCGGGCGCGAGGCCTCCTCGAGCGAGCACACCTCGCCGTTCTCGACGACACCGCGGTAGTGGGTCGGCACGCCGGCCTCCTCGAGCAGCTCGAAGTTGAACGCGCCCATCGTACAGAGGCTCGCGCCCTTGTCGGGGATCTGATCGGGCATCTTCCCCCAGTCGAACACGGAGTAGTCGTCGGTGAAGACGAACGAGCCCTCACCGAGGCTGTCGGGGGTGGCCTCCGCCTCGATGTGGAACTCCTTGACGCTCGTCATCCGAGACACCTCTGGGCAGCCGGGCGGCCGCGGTTCATGTGTCAGATGCGGAGGCCGGACGGTAAGAAGGTTTCAGTATCGGCGCGGACGGTGTCTACCGTGGACCCGGATATCCGTTAATTGCTAACATATACCCGGCCGGCGTCCCTCCGAATCGTATGGAACTCAACTACAGACGACGCGGCAGCGGCGAGCCGCTGCTCCTCGTTCACGGACTGGGCGGCAGCTGGCGAACGTGGACGCCGGTACTCGACGCGCTGGCCGCCGAGCGGGACGTGATCGCGGTCGATCTCCCCGGGCACGGCGAGACGCCGTCGCCGTCGGGCGAGGTCTCCATCGACACCCTCGCTACGGCCGTCACCTCGTTTCTGGAGGCTCGTGATCTCGAGGGAGTCGACGTCGTCGGAAACTCGATGGGCGGACGACTCGTCCTCGAGCTCGCGCGCAGGGGAACGGTCGGTTCGACCGTCGCGCTCGCTCCGGGCGGGTTCTGGACGGGATGGGAGCGATACTTCTTTTACGCGACCCTCGCACCGTCGATCCGTCTCGTTCGCCTGCTACAGCCGGTTATGGGGCGGCTCACGGCCAGTGCGGTGGGTCGGACGCTGCTCCTGGCACAGCTCTCGGCACGTCCCTGGGAGCTGCCCGCGGACGTCACCCGCGAGGAGATGCGAACCTTCGCCGACTCGTCCGCCTTCGACGAGCTGTTGTATCGGTTGGCCTTCGGAGCCGGGCAGTCCGGAACGGACTCGGCGACGGGATCGATCGTGATCGGGTGGGGACGGACGGATCGGGTTACCCTTCCCCGGCAGGCGAAGCGAGCGCTGAACCGGTTTCCGAACGCGCAGCTGTACTGGTTCGAGGAGTGCGGGCACTACCCGCACTGGGATGCCCCCGACGAGACCGCGCGGTTGATCCTCGCCGGTACCGCCGGCGACGACTCCGACGGCTCGTGAGTCGGTCCCAGTACGCGAACGAAACGAATCCGACCGCTCGCATCCCTCGAAGCGACCGTCGCTCGACGAACTGAACGACCGATCCACCACCCTTTTCTCGCTGTACTGGTATTGATACGCCGATGGAGCGACCGGTGACCGAGGCAGATCTCGAGTTCGATCACGTTCCCGACACCGACCAGTCCTTCGAGAACGCGCTCGCGAAGGCCCGCGACGGCGACCGCCTGAGCGTCGACGATGCGATCGAGCTGCTGACAACGGGAACGGACGGCGAGGGGATCGACCGCCGACGCAAGGAGCGCGTGCTCGAGGCGGCCGACCGACGCCGGGCCGATGTCGTCGGCGAGGAGGTCACCTTCGTCGCGAACCTGAACAACAACGTCACCACCGCCTGCAACGTGGGCTGTCTGTTCTGTAACTTCAAGGACGCCGCCCACACCTTCGAGAGCGAGTACGAGGCCGAAACGGCGGGCTTTACGAAAACGCCGTCCGAATCCCGCCAGATCGTCGCCGACGCGGTCGACCGGGGCATCTACGAGGTTACCTCGGTCTCCGGTCTCCACCCCGCGTTCGCGCTCGACGACGAGCACCTCGAGATCCTCCGCGAGCATCCGACTCCGAAGGAAGTCAACTTCAAACCGCCCGAGGCCTACGAAACCGATCCCGGGACCTACGCCGAGCAGCTCGAGGCGATGAGCGTCGACGGCGTCCACGTCCACTCGATGACCCCCGAGGAGGCCTACCACGCCCGCCGGGGGACCGACTGGTCCTACGAGGAGGTCTACCGGCGGCTACAGGCGGCGGGGCTGGACACCGTTCCGGGAACGGCCGCCGAGATCCTCGTCGACGAGGTCCGCGACGTGATCTGTCCCGGCAAGATCGGCACCGAGGGGTGGCTCGAGGCGATGGAGGCCGCCGCGGACGTCGGGCTCGGGCTGACGGCGACGATCATGTACGGCCACGTCGAGAACGAGGCCCACCGCGCGATGCACCTGAAACGAGTACGGGAGCTCCAGGAGCGCGTCGACGGCGCAATCACGGAGTTCGTCCCCCTTTCGTTCGTCCATCAGAACACGCCGCTGTTCGAACACGACGTCGTCTCGAGCGGGCCGAGCGACGACGAGGACGAGCTGCTGATCGCCGTCTCGCGGCTGTTCCTCAACAATATCGATCACATCCAGTCCTCGTGGGTCAAGTACGGCGATCAGCAGGGGCTGAAGATGCTCTCCTGTGGCGCCGACGACTTCATGGGGACGATCCTCTCCGAGGAGATCACCAAGCGCGCCGGCGGCGAGTACGGCGAGTTCCGCTCCTTTTCGGACTACGTCAAGCTAATCGAGTCGATCGGCCGCGTTCCGGTCGAACGGTCGACCGACTACGAGAAGCGGCGCGTTGTCGACTCCGGGAATCCGCCGTTCGGCCCCGAACTCGGCCCGAAGGCCGACGGGACGCCGCTGCTCGAGCGCGACGAGCGGACGGTTCCGGCCGACGACTGACCCCGACGCAGCTTTTTGCCGGCGCTGGGCGTACCGGCGCCTATGAACCACCTCCTCGAGATCGGCGACCGCAGCTGGCGGTTGCCGAACCACGCCCATCTCGTCGTCTACGAGCGCGAGGAAAGCGAGCGCGGTCTGCTCACGATCTACGACTGCGGGGCGACCCAGGGACCGCCGAAGGCGCAGTTGCTGGGAACGCTCGAGACCGTAGAGGCGGACGCCGTAATCGAGCCGACCCCGACCGGGCGCGTCGTGAGCCTGCGCGAGGGGGCGACGCTCGAGCGAGCGGACAAGGATCGGTACCGGATCGTCTGACTCCGCTCACTTCGCGCCGCGGGCGAGTCCCGGACCGTCGTCCTCGCGTTCGGTGAGTTCGACGGCCGGCTCCTCGCCCGCCGAGCGGGCGACCGCGAGCGCGAGTGCAGCGATAGCAAGCAGGCCGATGGCGCCGCCGCCGACCGAGACGATCGACAGCCCGCCGAGGAAGAGACTGCCGACGAGGATCGCTGCACCCAGGACGAGCCCGGCAACCGGAACGCCGAACGCAATGGTATCACTGTGCATACGATCCCTACGGCTCGAGCGAGAATATACGTCGTTGCCGCTTCACTGGTACGTCCGGAAAACAGGCCTGTTGGCGTCTCGGGGGGATCAGCTCCCGCTCTCGCGTCGACCACCGTGTTCCGCGTAGAACCGATCGACGAGCCACCCCGTGGCGTTCGTCTTGTGCCCGTCGGGAACGTAGACGAACGGGATCGGCGCGTCGAACGCCCGCTCGCCGTACAGCCCCCAGTCGCCCGCCGAGCGGGTCGTCCCGCCGTAGGCGATCGGGATCTCCTTTAGCTCCGCGGGCTCGTACTCCGGAACGTACGAGCGCTCGATCCAGACCTCGTGGACGGGCAGGTCGAACCGCTCGGCGAGCGCCGCCTCCAGCCGATCGTCGTTCGAGACGAGCCACTGGCCGAACGCGTCGAGATCGGCGTCGATACGGTCGGCGTAGGCGATGCGGTGTTTCCAGCAGGTCTTCGGGAACCGTCGCCGCCGAAAGCGCTCGTGGAGCGCCGCGAGCGTCGTCTCGGGGTTGTCACGGGCGGCGACCCGAAGTCGCTCCATCACCGTGTTGTCGTCGACGTATCCCTCGAGAATTCCCTCGAGCGTCACCGGCGGTTCGCCCGTCACGGCGGCGAGCTCCTCGACGAGCTCCCGCAGAAGAATGTTCGCGTACACCGACTTGTGGTGCTGGGTGACCCACATGTACAGCGCGATCCGGCCCTCGAGGTAGTTGCCGAGCGTCGACAGGGCCTTCTCCGAGAGCGCGAGCCCCTCCTCGGGGTGGGCCGTGTAGGAATCGACCATCCGATCGGTGTCGAAGCTCAACACGTCTGCACCCGTCATCTGGTTGTCCCGCGTGATGTAGTCCAGTCGGTCGACGTCGATTGGCGAGTGGAGCAGCTGGGCGCCGAGTCCGTGCTGCCAGGGGCCACCGCGCTCGTAGACGAGGCTGTAGCCCAGCACGTACGCACAGACCTCGAACGGTTCGACCCCCATCGCCTCCAGGTCCTCCTGGAACTCCCGGAGGATGATCAGACAGCCGAGCAGCTCGTGGTTGTTCGCCGTCCGGAGCGGCGCCTCGTCGACGTCGGCGTCGCGAAACGCCGCGCGCAGTCCGCGGTCGGCGAGGCGCTCGCGGATTTCGCCCGTATCCAGAAATGGCTCGCAGATGTGGGAAAACGGCGGGTGGCCGATATCGTGGAGCAAGCAGGCACACTCGAGGGTCCGCTGGATCTCGTCGAGCACGCGATCGGGCGTGTCGCGCACGAAGTACGGCTCCTCGCGCAGGTTCTCGAACACCGTCCGACCGAGGTGGTAGACCCCCAGACTGTGCTCGAAGCGCGTGTGGTTCGCGCCCGGATACACGAGGTTCGTCGCCGAGAGCTGGCGGACGTACCGGAGCCGCTGGAACGCCGACCGGTCGACGACGCGCTCGACCAGCGGCTCCGGCAGCTCGATGTAGCCGTGTACCGGGTCCTTGATCTGGGTGACCATCGGTTGTGAGAGAACGCGCCCGCCGCGGTCTTACGCTTTCGGTTCCCCTCGCCGCGCGGTCGACCTCGAGCGGCGGACGCCTCCCGAGGCACCGCGACCGGTTGCTCGACCGCATAATTGTATCGGTGAACGAACCTGTATTTGGGTTGGTTCACCCTCGTTTCTGGAAACCGATCCGACATCTCGGCCCCTATTGGGCGATTGTTCCCCTCTAGGAACCATATGTTCGCGTTCTAAGTATAATTCCAGCAAGGCAAGTGTTTATTGAAGCTATGGAGTGCGGTATGGACGCGCTGTCACAGCGCGTGACTTCCATGATTGACCTCCTCCCACGACTGAAGTCGTGGGATTCCTCCGTAGGCAATCCGGCCAGCTGATTACCCCGGCTGTGAACTTGCGGGTTCGCCGACGCTGGGTTGGTCGACCGGGCTCGACTGTTCCCCAAACCGGGCGGGTTTCCAGTCGTGTCCATTCCACTCCCAGTACGTTCCATCACACTCTGAAGAGTTGTCGGATCCGTCCCTGCCGCGTCCAGCAGACAGGGCGGCGGGCCGAGCCATCGGCCCTTCTCTCGCTTGCAGCAGATTCCACGCCCCCGAAACATCACTGTGCGCGTCCAACTCGCAGTCACGGCAATGCAACTCGTCACCGTCCCGCACTACGTCGTCGCTCCCACACACCGGGCATTCGCTGCTCGACCCTGCTTCGCTCACCTGCTCGACGGTGATGCCGACATCGCCGAGCGTGAGTTCTACCCGGTCGACCAGTTGCCCATGAGACCAGAAATCGTGCGTCTTCTCGTTCACTACAGCCGACCAGTGCGTCTCCAACACGTCGGTTAGATCGCCGACGTACACAGTTCCAACGTTGCGTTCGAGCAGCCAGTCCGCCGCGTGTTTCACCGCGGCGTCACGGCTATGGTCACGATTCTCGCCGCGCTCATCGTACACGCGTTGAATGCGCGGGCTCGTATACTGGTCGGCGGGCAGTTGTGACTGCAACTCGGCGATCAACTCGGACAATACGTGGAACCGTTCAAATTCGGGGCGTGCGTGGTACACTGTGGTTTCCCCAGTGGTGGTGACGATGGCGAGGGTGTTATTTGCGCCGACGTCGATGGCGGCCGCGTGCATCGTGTTCTCTGGATCGAGTGTATGAGCGAAGGCATCCAGCCGCTGTTCTTGCAAATGGTCTGGCCGTATGCGAACCGGATGCTTGACACGAAGCGTGTCGGCCGCCTCGTCGTAGACGAGTTCCAACCGCGCGTCGTCACCGCCCCATTGAGGGTTGCCGCGGACTTCCAGCGTGATGCGTTCGTTATGGTCGAAGTCGTATTTCTCTTCGAGTGCGTCGCCGACGCCGAACTCGAGGGTACTCTGGTTTTCGTCCCAGTCGAACTCGTACAGGTCGTTGCGGACGAGGCCGTATAGCTCGTAGCCGTCGTCGCGATTGCCTTTGAACCCGGGCGGGCTGGGTTTCTCGGTGACTGAGGGGTTGTCGGAGTAGTATTTGTCGAGCAGGCGGAAGAACGAGCGCCAGGCTTCGCTGTTTTTTCGGGCGACTTGTTGGCAGGTGGCTTTGCCGAGGACGGGTGCGTACTTGTCGTAGAGGTCTGTGTATTCCGCGTCCCAGACGTCGCCGTCGTCGTCGAAGTATCCGTCAAGGCGTCGGTAGTTGATCTGGTTCCACAGTGGGGCGTGGGTGGCCAACCACTCGAACAAGCACTGGTTATACCGGTCGCTGGTGGGTTTGGCAGTATACTCGTTCGTGCGTCGCGGTCGGTCACTCACGTGTCGCGTGTTTGACTCATTGAAGTGTAAACATTGGGATTGCAGCCGGGTATGGGAGCGTGGCTCGTGTCAGCAGTGACGGATTCATCCCACGACTTCAGTCGTGGGGTTTCTCCTGTCTTCCCTGTAACGAACAGACTCCCGACGACGACAGACGCACAGTACTGAAAACGCTCGCCGCAACGGGGCTCGCTGGCGCCGGTATCGCCGGTGCGAGCGGCTCGGCGAGCGCGAATCCGGGCGGAGGCGGAAACCCTGGCCAGGGCAACGGAAACCCCGGACAGGGCAACGGAAACGTTCCGCGACTGACCTTCGACCTCGACGAGAGGGGCGAGGAGTTCGTCGACGAAGGCGACGACGCCGAAAACATCCCGAATGGGTTCAGCGCCGGAGACGACGCGACGTTCGACGGCGAGCTGATCCTCGAGGACCTCGAGATCGCCGAGGTCGATGGCGATGAACACCTCCTCGCGAGCGGACGACTGCGAGGAACGCTCTCGAGCAACCCGACCGAACAGGTAAACGAGACGTTCGATGGGCTCGACCTCGGGGGACTCCTCGACGGGGTCCTCGAGCTTCTCAGTCCCGAGGAAGCCGGCGAGTGTCCGGTTCTCGATCTGGAAATCGAGCCGATCTTCCTCGATCTGCTCGGGCTCGAACTCGAGACCGAGACGATCGACCTCGATCTGACGGCCGTCGCCGGCGAGGGCAACCTCGTTGGCAACCTGCTGTGTGCGGTCGCGGGCCTGCTCGATCCCTAGAACCGGCCTTCGATTCCGCGCGGTATTTTCTCCGACAGCTGCGAGTGTCGCTCGACGAGCGGTTACGAGTCCGGTCCGGTAGCACCCGCTCGGTGGCGACCGACGAGGCTCTCGCCCTCGAGAACTGCCCGGTAGCGCCGACCGGCCGGGCCCCCGGCCTCGAGCGCGTTCCGAATCTCCGGCGAGATCCACTCGCGGCTGCTCCCGTGAGCACCAGTTCCCGCAGCGGCGACGTCGTCGAACTCGTCGGTCCGTAGGTCGTTCGGCAGGAATCGTTCGTAGACGGGCAGTCGCTCGGCGAGCGGAACGTCGGCGCCCGCTGCGATCTCCTCGAGTTCCCGCAGCGCGGGCCAGGCGTAGTCGGGATTGATGTGGTCGTCGGTGATCGGCGAGACCCCGCCTAGGTCGTCGACGCCGCAGTCGATCAGCTCGCGGGCCGGGGCGAGGTTGGGCGGCACCTGCACCGAGATCTCCTCGGGCAGGGCGACGCGGGCCATCGCCGTTACTCGACGCATCGTCTCGAGTCCGGGACTCCCGTCGGACCACCGCTCGTTCTCGGCAACGGGCTGGACGATCGCCTCCTGGACGTGATCGTAGCGTTCGTGGAGTTCGCGGATCGCCAGCAGGCTCTCGGCGCGGTCGCGCCAGTCCTCACCGATCCCGACCAGAATACCGGTGGTGAAGGCGACGTCGAGTTTCCCCGCGTTCTCGATCGTCCGCAGGCGCTGCCCGGGCTCCTTTCGTCGGGGACCCGCGTGGGCGCCGACCTCGGCCGTCGTCTCGAGCATCACGCCCATGCTGGCGTTGACGTCCGACACCGTCTCCATCTGCTCGAGGGTCTGATCGCCGGGGTTCGAGTGGGGGAGCAGCCCCGCCTCGAGGGCGACCTCGCAGGCCGCCCGCAGGTAGTCGTGGATCGAGTCGTACCCCCACTCGGCGAGCTGGGCGTGGATCTCGGTGTACCGGTCGTCGGGATCGTCACCGAACGTAAACAGCGCCTCCGTGCAGCCGGCGTCGGCGCCGCGCTCGCAGATCTCCCGGACCTCCTCGAGCGAGAGGAGCGAGGCTTCACCGGGCGGGTCGAAGTACGTGCAGTAGGTGCAGGTGTAGCGGCAGGCGGTCGTCAGCGGGACGAAGACGTTCCGACAGAACGAGAGTTCCGGCGGCGCGGCGACGTCCTCGGGGGTGACCTCGAGCAGCCGCTCGACGGCCGCGTCGTCGATCTCGAGGGCGACGCCGTACTCGCTCGCGCCGGGAATCATCACCTCGGAGTGTCGTCGCCGGGACCATAAGGGCTTCTCGTTGGGTCGGGACCGTTCTCGGCCCGCGATGACGATCGGCTTGGCCCGTCTTCGGGGCCTCAGCTTGAGGTCGCGTTTCCAACCCGGACGACTCCGACCCGCCCGTCATCGGCCTCGAGTTCGAACCCCCGCTCCCGGAGATAGGCGGGCGCTCGATCGGTGCCGTGGACCAGCACCTCGACGAGATCGGCCGGCTCGTCGATATCGGTCGAGAGCCGGAAGGAGTCAACGACCGCGAGCTCGGCCCCGACCTCGGCGGCGATCTCCCGGTGGTCGAGGAGGGAGCCGCCGTGGTAGTCCACCCGAAACTCGGGGAGGTCCACGACGAGGGCGTTGGTCCCTGCCCCGCGGCCGGGGGCGATGGCGACGTCGCCCCCGGCGGCGAAGAGTCGCTCGAGGGCGTCGGGCGTCGCCAGCGCGAGGTCGGCCATCACGACGGCGACGGGGTCGTCCTCGGGGCTCTCCGGCAGCCGGGCGTTAACCGCCGTCGTCAGCGGGCGGCCGTCGACGACTACCGGCGCCGAAATCGGCTCCTCGAGGTCGAGCGGCGCCGTCGAGAGTACTGTCGGCTCGTAGCCGGCAGCGTCGATCGCGACCAGCACGTCGCACAACATCGCCCGCGCGAACGCCGCCCGCTCGTCGGCCGAGAGCACCGGATCGAGGCGCGTTTTCGGTGCGTCGGCCGCGAACGGAACGAGGACGCGCATTCGGCTACCGTTGCCGGCACGCGGGCAAAAACGCGTCGGAGCTCAAAAGAGGGGCTCGAGCTCGTCGGCCTCGTCGGCGACGAGGGTCTCGAGGTTCTGCTCGCGCTCGGCCTCGATGTCGTCGATCCGGTCCTGGGCCTCGATCGCGACCTCCTGGAGGCGTTTGATGCGGGGGACGTTCGTCACGCCCGACAGCAGAACGACGGCGTCGACCTCGGGTTCCTGGCGGGGGTAGTCCCCGCCGCGGACCTCCATCGAGCCGGTCTCGTCCTCGAGCCAGGTCCGGCCCCGCTCGATCCCCTTGCGGTTGAGGTACGACGACGGGCCAGCGAGCACCAGCAACGCCCGTTCGGTGCCGTCGACCTCGCACGGAAGGGTGAGCCGTCCGAGGGTCGCCTTCCGGACGAGGCTCGTGATGCGGTTGGTCGTCTCGGCGGTGTCAAGCCCGGCTCCCTCGTCACCGCCCGTAAACCGCGAGAGCAGCCCGCCCGACTCGAGTTCGACGTCCTCGCTGGCGAAGCCGATCGTCGAGACGCCCCCGCCGGCGAGGGTGTTGATAATCTCCGAGGAGTCGACGACGCTCTCGGCGACGTCCTCGCCCTCGCGGATCTCGCCGGCGCCGAAGAGGATGGCGAGTCGACGAACGATCTCGCCGTTGATCTGGTCATAGCTCCCCTCGACGGACTCGCCGGTCTGGCGCCAGGAGTCGTTGTCGAAGACGAGCAGGTTGTCCGTCTCGCGGACGAACGTCTGGAACGATCGGGCCGCGTTGAGCGTGTAGATCCCGCCCTCGTCGGCGCCCGGCAACACGCCGAGCCCGTAGACGGGGATCGTGTAGATCCGTTTGAGGTGGTCGGCCAGCACCGGCGCGCCGCCGGAGCCGGTCCCGCCGCCCATTCCGGCGACGATCAAGAAGGCGTCGACCTCGTGGGTCGGGATCGAGTCGACGGCGTGTTGGATCTCGTCGACGTTGTTCTCAGCGATCTCGGCGCCGAGCTCGTTGTCGGCGCCCACGCCGTGGCCGTTGACCTCGGCCTGCCCGATGAGCACGCGGTTCTCCTCGGGGATCCGCTCGAGACCCATCAGATCCGCCTTCGCGGAGTTGACGGCGACGGCCGCCCGAACGATCCCGCCGCCGGTCCGATCGTCGTGCTCGAGGAAGCGATCGACGATCTTGCCGCCGGCCTGTCCGAATCCGATCATCGCCAGTTTCATTGCGTATCAGAGGTCTCCGTTGTCTGACCGAGTGCTATCGCGGGCATAAGTTTTGTGTCGAAAGAGAATTTCAGCTTATGCTATAACTGTGGCCGCGGTCCGCCACCGGGTACCATCAGTCGGCCGCCGGCGCCTCGACCTCGAGCCCGAGGTGTTCCTTGAGCGTCGTCAGCCCCTCGAGGTCGAACCCGAAGGCGGTGACGTCGTTGTCCGCGAGGGTGTTGTCCATCTCGAGCGAGCGGGCCTGGTCCGGGCCGAAGGGGATGAACGAAACCGATTTCGCGGCCGTCAGCCCGAGTTTCGTCAGCTCCATCGGGATCGGAACGATGGTGACGGACTTGCCCTCGGCCGCGTAGGCCAGTTCGGTGACGTCGGCCAGCGTCGCGACCTGGGGGCCCGCGAACTCGTAGGTCTCGCCGACGTGGGCGTCGTCCTCGAGGATGTCGGCGAGCATCGGGACCAGATCGCCGACCCAGATCGGCTGGAAACGAGTCTTCCCGCCCCCGGGAAGTCCCGTGACGTGGGGCGTCGTCAGCTGCTTGGTGAACTCGACGAACTCCCCGCCGTCGCCGAAGACGACGGAGGGGCGGACGATCGTCCACTCGAGGTCGGATCCGGTGACGACGGACTCGGCTCGCCCCTTCGATCGGATGTAGTCTGTCGCCCCGTCGGCGTCGGCGCCGAGCGCGCTCATCTGGACGAACCGGTCGACGCCGCGTTCCTCACAGGCCCGGACGAGATTTTTCGTACCGCCGAGGTGAACCTCCTGGTGGCTGGTTCCCTCGGGGGGTTCGTACAGCGGCGACAGCGAGACGAGGTTGACGACGGCGTCGTGGCCCTCGACTTCCTCGACGATCGAGTCGTAGGCGCTGGCGTCGCCCATCGCGCGGTCGATCCCCGGCGGGAGATCGGCCTCGTCGGGGCTCCGGGAGAGTGCGGTCACGTTGTGACCCCGCTCGTGCAGTTCCGTACAGAGATGCGTCCCGATGAAGCCGGTGCCGCCGGCGACGAGAACGTTCATACCCTCATCAACTCCCTCGACGGGGAAATAGGGGACGGCGACATTGTAAGGGTCGGTCGGGCGGTCGCCGGTCTCTCTGGTTCGTCAGAGCCATGTATCCGCCCCGGTCAGTTCGGGTATGCTCGTGACGCTCGAGGGACTGGACGGGAGCGGGAAGACGACGGTCTGGGAGGCGCTGCAGGACGTCTACCCCGACGCGATGTTTACGACCGAGCCCACCTCCGGCGAGACGGGATCGTGGTACGGCGAGGCCGTCTACCGATCGATCGCCGACGACGACGCCGACCCGCTGGCCGAACTGTTCCTCTACACCGCCGACCACGCCGACCACCTCTCCCGGGTGATCGAACCCGCCCTCGAGCGCGGCGACCTCGTCATCTCGGATCGCTACTCCGACTCCCGCTACGCCTACCAGGGGGCGACCCTCGAGGCGGACGGCCGGATCACCCGCCCGCTCGAGTACGTCGTCGGGATCCACAGCGCGTTCTCGATCGAGCCCGACCTGACGATCTACCTGGATCTAGACCCCGAGACGGCCGCCGCCCGCGCGGGGACGACGAACAAGTTCGAACGCGCCGAGTACCTCTCGAACGTGCGGGACAACTACGAGCGGTTGATCGAGCGGGACCCGGGTCGGTTCGTTCGAGTAGACGCCACCCAGCCGCCGGAGGTCGTCCTCGAGCGCGTCGAGAACGTGCTGGCGAACGCGCTCGAGCGCGAGGAGTAACCGGAATTACTTTCACCGATCTTCGCCAGGCTGGTAGCATGCACCGCGTCATCGGCGAAACCGCCCTCGAGGACAGTCGCGTCTCCGTCGAGGAGGCCCTCGAGATCTACCGCGATATGGTTCGAGCGCGCCGGTTCGACGAGCGCGCGCTCGCCCTGCAGCGCCGGGGCTGGATGAGCGGCTACCCGCCGTTCAGGGGCCAGGAGGGATCGCAGGTCGGGGCCGCACACGCCCTGGCCGAGGCGGACTGGCTCGTCCCCACCTACCGATCGAACGCGATGCAGCTCGCTCACGGGGTCCCGATGAGCGACATCCTGCTCTTCCGTCGAGGGTACCCCGAGTACGCCTCCGATCACGATCTGAACGTCTTCCCGCAGGCGGTGCCGATCGCGACCCAGATCCCCCACGCCGCGGGGCTGGGAATGGCGGCGAACGACGGCGACTCCGAGGAGGCCGTCTGCTGTTACCTCGGCGACGGCGCCACCTCGGAGGGCGACTTCCACGAGGGGCTGAACTTCGCCGGCGTGTTCGACGCGCCCGTCGTCTTCTTCTGCGAGAACAACGGCTGGGCGATCTCGACGCCCCGCGAGCGCCAGACCGCGAGCGACACCATCGCCCGGAAGGCCGAGGCCTACGGCTTCGACGGCGTTCGCGTCGACGGCAACGACCCGCTGGCGGTGCGGGAGCTGACCGAGGCCGCCCTCGAGCGCGCTCGCGAGGAAAATCCCGTGTTGCTCGAGAGCCTAACCTACCGCCAGGGCGCCCACACGACCAGTGACGATCCCTCGCGGTACCGCGACGAGTCCGAGGAGCTTCCGGAGTGGCGCACCGCCGACCCCCTCGAGCGCTACGAGAGCTACCTTCGCGAGGAGGGAGTTCTCGACGACGCGTTCGTCGAGGAGGTCGAGAACGAAACCGAGGCGGAGCTCGAGGAGGCCGTCGAGATCGCCGAATCGAGGGCCGCACCCGAACCCGGGGAGGTGTTCGAGCCGGTGTACGCGGAGTCGACGCCGCGACTCGACGAACAGCGGGCGTGGCTCGAGGGCTTCGCCGACCGCGAGGATCTGGAACTCGAGCGTTGATGCGGCTCAGTCCCGGGGTGGGTCGTCGTCCTGATGATCGCGGCCATAGTCGGTCAGCGAGTCCCAGCCGAGGCGCTCGCCGAGGTCGTTGATCGCCTCCGATAGCGTCCCCTCATCCCCGAATTGGATGTCGACCTCGTCGTCGGGTCGCGGCGTGATCCCGCCGTCCTCGTTCACGTCGCCGTGGTACAGCAGGCCCGATTCGGCGCTGTGAAAGACGGGCGTTCCGGGGTTTGCCATTCCGATCAGCTGGAAGTCGTCGTCGGATTCGGAGTCGAGGTTCTCGGATGCGGGGCCGAGGTCGTCGTCCGGATCCGTCTCTCCGGGCCACTCGATTTCGGGCGGATCGTCGGGATGCTCCGGCTGGTCGTCTGCCATGCCGACCCGTACTCCACTCCACCGCAAAACGTCGAGGCCTCAGAGCGCAGGCTCGAGCGAGAACGGACGGGGAGTCGCTCGAGCGAACGCGTCACCGGTAGTCAGATACCGCTCCGATCTCGGCGCGCTCGCGAACCGGAACGGGGCGGGCTTTCGTTCGGCACGCGATACAAGAGACGTCAGTCCATCGCGATGTACGTCTTCGTGTCGGTCACGCCCTCGAGTCCCTGGATGTCGGTCGAGACGGCCTTGAGAATGTCGTACACCTCCTCGGTGTCGACCTCGACGATGATGTCGTAGTTGCCCGCGACGATGTGGGCCTCGGCGACCGACCCGAGTCCCCTGATCGACTCGAGCAGCCCCTCGGACTTTCCGGCGGCCGTCTTCACCATGATGAAGGCGTGAACCATTCTCGCTGGTGTGGTACATCGTGGCACGACTAAAGCCTTTTGTCGGCATCCGAACGAATGGTATGGGTCACCAGGGCAAGCTTATTGGCGGGGGCGGGCGTACCCTCCGTTCATGCGGTTCGTGATCATCGGCGCCGGACGAGTCGGCCTGCGCACAGCGCGTGTCTTACGCGAGGAGGGACACGATGTGACCGTCATCGAGCGCGAGGAGTCGAAGGTACGGCGCGCCCGAAACCAGGAGTTCACCGTCGTGGAAGGCGACGGGTCCCAGGAGACGATCCTCGAGGAGGCCGGCCTCGCCGAGGCCGACGCGCTGGGTGCGCTAACCGGCGACATGAACGTCAACTTCACCGCCTGTATGATCGCCAAACACCACGGCTGCCGGACGGTCATGCGCATCGACGAGGCCTACCGCGAGGGGATCTACCGCAAGTACGCCGAGGAGGTCGACGAGATCATCTACCCCGAGCGGCTGGGCGCGATCGGCGCGAAAAACGCCCTGCTCGGGGGGACGATCCGCGCGATCGCCGACATCGCACAGAACCTCCAGATCGTCGAACTCACGTTCACCGACGAGGCGCCGATCAACGGCTACTCGATCAGCGAACTCGAGTTGCCGGCCGACGCGACCGTCATCGCGTTCGGCAAGCGCGACCATCCACTCGAGATCCCCTCCGAGGACGAGTCGCTCGAGACCGGGGACCGGATCGTCGTGCTGGCGGACTACGAGGTGTTGAGTCAGGTCAGACAGCTGATCGTCGGCGAGTCGGCGACTCGCGCGGCGGCGAACGCGGGCGCTGGAGGTGTCAACTGATGGTTACAGCGTACGTTATGATCAAGGCGAACACGGGCGAGGCGGACCGACTCAGAGAGAGCGTCGAATCGATCGACGGCGTCGAGGCGGCACACATCGTCGCCGGCGACGTCGACATCATCGCGAAGGCGGCCGTCGACACCCCCGCCGCGGTCAAGAAGATCGCGGCGACCGAGATCCAGGGGATCAACGGCGTCGAGGACACCCAGACGTACATCGCGATGGACTGAGCGTCGATCCCGTCCGGTGACTCGAGTTCACATCGGCATTCCGCCGCTCTCACCGTCTCCCTCGGCTGCCTCCTGGCCGCGACTCTGGGCGCTCTCGAGCAGCGTCGCTGCGGGCCCGCGGTAGACGTAGCCGGGGATCAGCCCCTGGGCGTAGGTACCCTCGACGTACTCGATCAGCGCCTTGGCGTCCTCGACGCCCTCGCGGGCGTCCCAGGCGACGAACTCGAGCGTAACCCGTACGGTCTCGCCGTCGCGCTCGACGGTCGGCTCCTCGTGGGTGCTCGTCCGGGCGACGGTGAAGGTGTCCTTGAGGCGGCGCTCGAGGGTCTCGAACCAGCCGTCCTCGACGACGGGCGCGACAGTCTCGTCGCCGACCGCGGCGTCGAGCGTCGGCAGGTGGACGGTCACCCGAAAGCGGCCGTCCCGTTTTCCGTCCGCGTCCGTCGCGTCTACCGTCGTCTCGAACACCGTCGTCGTCAGCTCGTAGCCGTCCTCGAGCGCGTCGAAGGCGTCGTGGCCCTCGAGTTCGCGCTCGACGGGCTGGGGAAGTTCGCTCATTATCCTCGTGAACGAGCCTGAGTCGAAAGGATGTTGCGTTTCTCGCGGGTTCGATGAGCCGTTTCGCGACGAAGTCCGGCGTTTCCCGGAAAACGGCCCGCATTACTATCCCCGACTCGCTCGTCGTAGCTCGGCATGAGTCTCGATAGACACGCCGCGGATCGACGACGGTTCGCTCGGCTGCTCGGTCTCGACGAGCGCGACGGCCTCGGACTGCCGATCGGTCTCGATCGATCCGTCGGCGACGAGCCCACGGATCCGACGCGGGCCGACGAGTCCGAACCTGACCCTACTGGATCGCGCGATCGCTGAGAACCGCCTCCACCGCGGTCGCGACTTCCTCGAAGTCCTTGATCGTGAGCCCGTCGGTGGTGACGAACACGCCCTCCCTGTCGCTCGTGACCCGAATCAGAAAGCCGTTGTCGAACACGCGGATCGTGTAGTTGTAATCGCCGAGCTCGGACTGTTGGTAGGCCGTCTGGGCCGTCTTGAATCCGCGCCACTCGTGACCGATGAACGTCGAGAGGTCGGCGTCGCGCTCGAGATCCTCCCGGAGGTACAGCTGCTCGTAGTCGTCCCGCGTGAAGTAGGTGACCGAGCGAAGACTGTCGCCGATCGCCGTTCTGCAGGTCGTTTCGATCTGGTCCGCGATCTCCGCGTTGAGGAGCCCCGTTGCCATGTCCGAGCAGTGAACGTCCGATACCTTAACCCCGAGGGCTGGTGACAGGATCCGGAGAGGTGATCCGAGACTGCGCCTGGAGCGGCTGTAAGCAGTGGTTTCGACCGAGGCCGGCGATCGTAGCTCCCGATTACGCGTTCGAGACCGCCTCGAGAAACTCGCGGCCGATCCGGTCTCGAACTCGGTCGACGAGCACCGCCTCCTCCTCGGCCGTTCCCGCGACGGGGGTGAGCGGAAGCTGCCCCCCTGCCATGTCGTCGTGGCCGCCGACGTTCCCTCGGTCGCCGAACAGTTCGATGAGCGTTTCGCCGAGATCGAGATCCGGTCTGTTCGTCCGTCCGCTCAGGTGGATCTCCTCGCGGATGATTCCGCAGACGAGAACGGTGTCGACGCCGTCGATGTTCAGGAGGAAGTCGGCCCCCTGGGCCAGGGCGACTCTGTTCTCCAGTCGGCCGATACAGGAGGCCAGACAGGAACCCCACCGAACCCGGTTGTGAATCACGTCGCCGAACGCATCGACGCTGTCGGGGAGAAAGGACACGCCGTACAGCTCGCGGAGCCGGCTCGGATCTGCCCGCTCGTGGAGGTAGTTGGCGACCGCGTACTCCCGGTCGGTCGGCTGGCGGTAGAAATCGAGCCGTTCCCGGTGGATTCCGAACAGCAGCGCGGAGGCGATCCGCGGCGTGAGTTCGGTGGCCGACTCCCGGAAGTACTCCGCGAGGATCGTCGCCGTCGCCCCGTAGGACTCGCGAAGGTCGACGGTGTCGGCCGCGATCGGGCCGTCCGTGGGGTGGTGATCGATCACGATGTCGACCGTCTCCTCCGGCGGGACCGTGTTGTGATCCCCGGGAACGGAGTGGTCGACGAACGCGACGAGGTCGTTCGCCTCGAGTTTCGCGTCGCTGTAGCGCTGTGGGGTGACGTCGAACAGTTCGACGAACGCGCGGTTCTGCTGGTGGACGATCGTCCCACCGTACAGGATGTCGACGGTGTCGACGCCGCGGGCTCGAGCGAGCGACTCGAGGGCGATCGCCGACGCCAGCGAGTCCGGATCCGGATCGTCGTGACAGACCACGGTAAGCGACGAGGCCGACCGCAGCCGGGTGAGCACCGCGGCGGCGTCCGACATAGACTGGAGTTTGCGCTACACCGGTGTTAACAATTGTCGTCTCTCTCCTGAGAGTCACGACGATCTGATACCGGCGAGACGGCGCTGAACCGCCGTAACATCCCGGAAGCGGTTCGGGCGATCCTGAAGTATTTATGGGCCATGGACTATCGTTCGCTATGGGCGGAACCTCCGGCGAGGAACGGCCGACGACGCTCGGCGAGGATCTCGACGAGACGACCGCGGCGATCATGGAGGCAGTGTACCGGGCGCTGTCGAACAACGGGTATCCCGCGACGACGATGTCCGAGATCGCCGCCGAGTTCGAGAAGAGCAAGTCCCTGCTGTACTACCACTACGAGAGCAAGGAGGAGATCCTCAACGACTTCTTCGCTCACCTCTGTGAGCGGCTCGAGGCGACGCTCGTCGAGGACCCCTACGACGACCCGCACGAACAGCTACTGGCCCTGATCGACCGATTACTACCCGCGGAGATGGACGACGAGTCGCTCCGATTTCGGCGGGCGTTCTTCGAGATTCGATCGCAGGCCCCTCACAACCAGTCCTACCACGAACAGATCGAGCGCTCGGACGAGATCATCCTCGAGGCGCTGACCGAGACGATCCGCCGGGGCGTCGACGAGGATCGGTTCGCCGACGTCGACCCCGAACGGGAGGCCGAACTCCTCTTCTCGACGATCTACGGCATCATGGAACGGGGCGTCACCCTGGAGGACCGAGCGCTCATCGAGCGGAACAAGGAGACCCTCCACGACCGCATCGACCGCTGGCTGCTCGAGTCCGAGTGAGACGGACCGTGCCGTATTCGACGGCGCGCTCGGAGCCGCCTCTCAGAACACAAACAGCAGCCAGACCACCCACATGAGGAAGTTGACGGCGCCGAGGACGCCGATCATGACGCCGACCCACCGTCGCTCCATGATCCGAACCAGGTTGTACCCGCTGTAGGCCGCAAGCGCACCGAGCAGCGGCACGAACAGCGAGGCGATCGCCGCACCGATACCGCTCCAGACGTGGAACGTCGACTCGTCGTGTGCTCGCCTGAGGTCGTCCGAGAGACTCGCCTTCGAGTTGCTCATGAAACGTTCGTCCTTCGCGCCGCGCGCATATAAACTGACCGTTCAGTCAGGGCTGGCAGGCGGCGTCGGTCGTGCTCGATTGCGAGCGCAGAAATCGCCCGGATAACGGGAGCCTACGCGATCGGATCGGCCGACTCCCGATCGATACCGGCCTCGAGAACCGCCGACAGCTGCGTCCGAACCGCCGCTTTCGAATCCGGCGGACAGCGCTCGACGATCGGCTCGAGCCACTGCGACCGATCCGTCGGGCAGTGCCGTCGATCGGTCGAAACACCGTTTCCGGGCCGGCGAGAGCGGACGCAGTACCCGAGCGTGTTGCCGTGTCGTGCCAGCTCCCGTCGCGGTTCGACGTCGGCGAGGAGCGCCGCGATTTCGACCGCACAGCCCGTCAGCGAACCGATCCGGCGAACCGCGTCGGTCTCGAGAACCGCCGACTGCGGCTCGGACGCGAGCGACGCTTCCCCCTCCTGGACGGCTCGCGTCGCCTCGGCCAGCGTCTCGAGACAGCGTTCGACGAGCGCCGGCTCGGCGTCGAACCTCGCCGTCAGCGCGAACGCCTTCGACTCGAGGAGATCCCCGAGCAGAACGTCGTCCGTCGGCTTGTGACCGGTCCGTCGGCCGTACTCAGCGGCGCTGCGGTGGAGACGCACCTGCAGCGAGACGAGCTCCAGCGATGCGGCGATCGGCACCAGTTCCTCGAGCGGACGCTCGTCGCCGAGCCCGTCGGCCATCGCCAGAAACACCTGGCCGCGGATCCACGGCCGACCGAGCTCGAGCAGTTCCTCGGGGGAGCGATCGAACACAGCCGCCTCGGGCAGGTGGGTCCGGAGCGCGTCCTCGATCGCCGCTCGTCGCCGTGCGATCGTCCGTCTCATGGCCGTCCCCGCTGTGGGTTCCCTCGCAGGGGGTTCTCGAGGATGAGATCGGCCCCGCCGACAGTTCGTTCCAGGATTCCAATCACGTGAGTACGTTTCTGTGGATCAAGTACGATCGACATCGGTTCTCCGCGCTGGCGCCGACCGATTCCGTCGTCGGTCGACACCGTCTGACCGAACGGTTGTTCAGGAGGGGGAATAAGTATTGCGTCGTTCGATCGCACCCCGGTAGGGGCTCAGATCGACCCGATCGCTCGATCCAGGTCGGCGATCACGTCCTCGGGGTCCTCGATGCCGACCGAGAGCCGGACGAGGTCGTCGGTGACGCCGCTGGCGAGTTTCTCCTCCGCGGAGAGCTGCTGGTGGGTCGTGCTCGCCGGGTGGATGATCAGCGTCTTCGCGTCGCCGACGTTCGCCAGCAGGCTCGTCAGGTCGACCTCGTTACAGACGGTCTCGGCGGCGTCGTACCCGCCCTCGAGGCCGAACGTGATCATGCCGCCGTAGCCGCCGTCGAGATACTCGCTGGCGTGCTCGTGGGTCTCGTGGCTCTCGAGGCCGGGATAGGTGACCCAGGCGACGTCGGGGTGATCCTCGAGGTACTCCGCGACGGCCATCGCGTTCTCACAGTGTTTCTCCATCCTGAGTGGAAGGGACTCGAGTTTCTGCAGCGTGACCCAGGCGTCGAACGGCGACTGCTGGTTCCCGAGGTCCCGCAGGCCCCGCGTGCGGGCGGCGATGGCGAAGGCCTGTTCGCCGAACGTCTCGTAGAAGTCGATCCCGTGGTAGGCCGGATTCGGTTCGGTGAGTTCGGGGTAGTCGCCCTCGTCCCAGGGGAAGGTACCGCCGTCGACGAGCACGCCGCCGACGGTCGAGCCCGCCCCGTGGAGCCACTTCGTCGTCGAGTTCCAGACGAGGTCGGCGCCGTGTTCGATCGGCCGGCAGAGATAGGGCGTCGCGAACGTGTTGTCGACGAACAGCGGCACGTCGTGGTCGTGGGCGATATCGGCAATGCGTTCGATATCCGGGGTGACGAGCGCGGGGTTGCCGATCGTCTCGAGGTGGACGAACGCGGTGTCGTCGTCGATCGCCTCGGCGTAGGCGTCGTAGTCGAGCGTGTCGACGAACGTCGTCTCGATCCCTCGCTTGGCGACGGTGTGGGTGAGGTAGGTGTAGGTGCCGCCGTACAGCGACGACGAGGAAACGATGTTGTCGCCGACGTCCGCGAGGATGAACGTCGCGAGGTCGAACGCGGCCATGCCCGACGAGGTGGCGAGGGCGCCGACACCGCCCTCGAGGGTCGCGATGCGCTCCTCTAACATCGCGTTCGTCGGGTTCATGATCCGCGAGTAGATGTTTCCGAACTCCTCGAGTCCGAAGAGGGCGGCGGCGTGGTCGGTATCCTCGAACTCGTAGGAGGTCGTCTGGTAGATCGGCGGCGCCCGCGCGCCCGTCGTCGGGTCGGGGTCGTGGCCGGCGTGGACGCTGTTCGTCGCGAATCGGCGGTCGTCCTGCTCGTCGGTCATGGCTGTGACCTCTGTCCGTAGCTAATAAAGTCACCAGTCGATTATGTTCGGGAAACCGACGGACGCGAACGGCTCGAGGGGGTACGGCGCGCTACTCGAGCAGCGGTTCGCCGGTCATCTCCGGGGGCTGATCGAGCCCGATCAGCTCGAGGATCGTCGGGGAGATGTCGGCGAGGGTGCCGCCCGGCCGAACCGCCCGTCCGCCACCGGTTCCGTCGGGGGCGAGGTAAACGAACGGCACCTCGTTGTACGTGTGGGCGGTGTGGGGTTCGTCCTCGGTGCCCATGTCGTCGGCGTTGCCGTGGTCGGCCGTGATGAGGACGTGAGCCCCCGCGGCCTCGAGCGCGTCGACGAGCCGCCCGAGCTGGGTGTCGACGGCCTCGACGGCCTCGATCGCGGCCTCGTAGTCGCCCGTGTGCCCGACCATGTCGGGGTTGGCGTAGTTGAGCACGAGCACGTCCGGATCGTCAGTTTCAGTGGTGTCGATCGCCGTATCGGTCACCTCGGGCGCGCTCATCTCGGGCTGGCGGTCGTAGGTCGGGACGTCCGGGCTCTCGACGATCTTTCGAACTTCGCCGTCGAACTCGACCTCGCGGCCGCCGTTCAGGAAGTAGGTGACGTGGGCGTACTTCTCGGATTCGGCGATTCGAAGCTGTGTCTTCTCGTGATCGGCCAACACCTCCCCGAGCACGTTCTCGGGCTGGTTCGGTGGGTAGGCGACCGGCAGGTCGAACGTCTCGTCGTACTGGGTGAGCATGACAACCTCGACGTCCGGCGGGCGGGTCTCGATCTCGTCGGCCCAGTCCTCGGGACGGATATCCGCGAGCATCCGGGTGAGCTGGCGCGCGCGATCGGACCGGAAGTTGAACCAGACGACCGAGTCGCCGTCCTCGAGGGCAGGTTGATCCGTTATTACGGTCGGCTCGACGAACTCGTCGGTCTCATCCCGATCGTAGGCGTTCTCGACGGCCTCGACGGCCGAGTCGCCCTCGTACTTCGCCCTGTGTTCGACGATCGCGTCGTAGGCTCGTTTGGTTCGCTCCCAGTTCTGGTCGCGGTCCATCGCGTAGTACCGCCCCGAAACGGTGGCGACGTCGCCCGTGCCGTGCTCGTCGACGACGTCCTCGAGTTCGGACAGATACTCCCGACCCCCGGTCGGCGAGGTGTCGCGCCCGTCCGTGATCGCGTGAGTGACGGCCTCGACCTCCCGGTCGCCGGCCAGCTCGATCAGCGCGTGGAGGTGTTCCTGATCCGAGTGGACCCCGCCGTCGCTGACGAGGCCGACGAAGTGGACTCGACCGTCGTTTTCGCGAGCCTGCTCGAAGGCGGACTCGATCGCGGCGTTCTCGCGAAAGGAGCCGTCGGCAATCGAATCCGAAACCCGCGTGTACTCCTGGTAGACGACCCGCCCGGCGCCGATGTTGAGGTGGCCGACCTCACTGTTGCCCATCTGGCCGTCCGGCAGGCCGACCCGTCGGCCGGCGACCTCGAGCCGGCCGCTGGCGCCCGCTTCCGAAAGCCGGTCGAACGCGGGCGTGTCGGCCGCCTTCACCGCGTCGCGTCCCGTGTCGTCGCCGAGCCCCCAGCCGTCGAGGATGATCAGCGCAGCGTCCATACTCGAGGGCTGCGCGGCCTGCCGTAACTAGCTGTCGCTGTCGGCGAGCGTCGCGGCGCCGACCGCGGGATATTTGAAAGCGGGACGAAAGCTCACTGCTATGACCCTCGATCCGGTCCACTTCGACGGGATCGCCGAACTCGCGGGACGGATCGACCACGGCGCCGACGAGCGGGATCGGCGAGCCTTCGCCGAGACCGTCTGGGAGGAGTTCCTCGATCCGCTCCGCCAGAACGGCCGGATCGTCCTCGAGCCGATCGACGAACGGTCCCGCCGGCTGGTCGACTGCGAGGACGTGGCGCTGACCGAGCGACCGTTCCCGACCGAGCACGGGCTCGACGCGGGGACGATCAACCCGACGACGTTCAAAAACGGCCTCGTCATCGACGTCGCCCAGGCGGCGATGAGCGCGACGCCGAGTGACCTCGAGCTCCACCGCTCGCGAACCGCGGTGATGACGGTTCACTCGAGCGACGCGACTGCAAGCGTCGACAACGAGGACTGGGATCGCTTCGACGAGGAGACGAGCAAGCGACGGGTGATCCGAATCGGCCGCCTGGATCGGTTCGCCGAGGGCGTCGTCCACGCGCTGGCGCTGTACCTCGCCGAGAGCGAACACGCCCACGAGCACGCCGATGAGGTCTCGGACCTGCTCGTGCTCGACGGCCCCCTCTACCCGCGGGGCCTGTTGCGCTGGGCCGACCAACACCCCGATCTCGCCGACTTCCTACTCGAGGACCCCCGGCCGACGACGGTGCTCGAGAACTACGTCCGGCTGGTCGAACGGTTCGTCGAGCGCGACGTCCCGCTCGTCGGGTTCGTCAAGAACCCAGCGACGAAGGCGATCACCCGAGCGGTCCGGGAGACGACCGACGCGAGCGCCCCCTGGACGAACGACGCCGCGATGTTCACCCGGCTGCTCGAGCGCGGCGAGTACGTCGAGGACGTCGACGGCGAGCGCTGGGAGCGGGACACTTCGGCGCTGACCTACACGAACTGGTTTCGGTCGCGAGCCGGCGTCGACCGACCGCTCTCGATCCACGGCGACGCGCTCGGGGTCGAACGCGAACTGCCGCCGGAGGCGTACGAGGTCACCTTCTTCGTCGTCTACGACCCCCGCGATGACCTGCTGTACCGGATCGAGGCGCCCTACGCCGTCACCCGCGATCGGGAGACCCGCGAACGGCTCACGATCCAGCTGCTCCAGGACGTCGCCGTCGCCCACGGGCCGCCGACGATCGTCGGAAAGGCCGACGAGCTCGCCCGGATCAGCAACCCCGAGAAGCGCTCGCTCCGCGAGACTCTCGAGACTCGCTTCGAGACGAGTCAGGATCGTAGTTACGACGAGCACCGGTGGCTCGAGGATGCCTAACAGCAGTTGGTAGTACGGTTTCGTTATCCAGTTTGAGTCGTAATTCTGTGTCGGTCGGTCGTTACGTACAGCGAACTTTTTTACCGAGGGCATCGGCTGACGCCGAGGCATCAGCCTCAACCCCCGGCAAAAAACTTCGATGAAAAAAGGCCGACGGCTCGTCCACGGGGCTCGCCGTCGGTGAAACGCCTCGCTTCGCTCGGCGTATTCCTCTCCGTTCCATACGCATGTGTACGTACCGTCTATCGGGTAGGTGAAGAGAGGTATGTGAACCGTTCTATGACGCGCTGTAAAAAGACCAAAGTCGTTGGTTAATCTGTAGATGGGAAATCCTCCTACGTACATCCTCGAGGGACTTGAGAAGTGATCTCCAGAGACACTGCGACGAATTGCACGGATTGCCGACGAGATGGCGGATCGAAAAGAACGCCGACTCGAGGCTGAATTCGGGGACAAGGAAGTCGACGAGAAGCCGACTGATTTGGAGCGTAACGATGCACCATCTACTGCAACACTGACTACGAAAACGATCAACGGAAATCAGAGTACATTCGACCAGTTGATTTCGGATTGAGAGCGCACACCGCTTCGTGGTCGGTAACTGTCGAGGGAGAACTCAAAGACACACCACTGTTTCCGGAGCTACTTCTTCCTACACACTACCGTTTCCGAAGCTATGCTTTGGCTAGTATACTGAACTACCCCCTCCACTATTTCCGGAGCTTTCGGTCAATTTTGAAGGCCTCTTGTGTCAAATAGACGAACAATAGTGGCGGGTTTCAGTAGTCAGAAATCCCGGACTGCAGGAGATCATTGTCAGTGGCTGTAGACTGGATAATGTCGGCGATCTCCTCGAAGCGATTTGTCGAGAGAAGAACATCCAGAACTGCGTTTAGTGGTACATCAAGTTCGTACTCGTGGTAGCGACCCGCCGAGAGTCCTTCATTGCGTTCGTAGACGCAGATCAGACCGAGCATATTCATATCAGAAAGGTGATCGCGAACGCGGCGTTCACTCACATTATCAGTGTCGAGCCGGTCACAGATGTTCACGTATCGTTCGTAGAGATCTCGAGAACGAATTGGGACTTCGTCGAGCGCCTGGTGGTAAGCAAGCGCACAAAGGACAGCGTGGCCCTGGGTCGTGAGTTCTTGCATCCCTTCGTAGAGTTGGTTCTTTTCGAGCTCCTCCTGAGCATCACGGACATGCTTTTCAGTTACGGTATCAGCATCCTCTGCTTGAGCCAGTTCACCGGCTTCACGAAGAAGACGAATTGCCTGCCGAGCTGAACCAGTATCTTGCGCAGCGAAAGCAGCACAGAGTGGCACAACCTCACCACTAAGGACACCCTCGTAGAACGCTTTCTCAGCACGAGGTTCGAGAATTGATCGAAGTTGATTTGCGTCATACGGTGGATAGAGGATCTCTTTTTCCGCTAACGTATCTTTCACTTTCGGCGAAAGATTCTCCCGAAACTGGAAATCGTTACTGATACCGATGATAACTGGACGGACATCCTCGACATAGCCATTCGATCGCGCCCGAGGAAGCCCATAGAGAATCTCATCCGAATGCCCAATATTATCGATCTCGTCGAGAACAACGATTACTGTTCCACCAAGTGCATTGAGTTCCTCATAGAGAAGATCGAAAACCCGCTGCTGTGAATACCCAGTGGTACTGATTCGTTCTTTAGTTTGGTTCTCTCGGAGCGTATTCACAAGTGCGACGGCGACCTGGTAGGAAGAAGAAAGGTTCTCACAACTCACCCACACGGTCGAAAGGTCGATATCGTCGTACTCGGCAGCGTCGTGCTCGAGATGAGATAACATAAATTTCGTCGCGACGGTTTTCCCAGTCCCGGTTTTTCCATACAAGAAGATATTGGATGTTGGCCTGTTGTCGATGATTGGCTGAAGCGCCCGTTGATATTTCTCGAGTTCCTCGTCTCGTTCACGGATATCCTCGGGTTCGTAGGAATCATCAAGAGGTTCGGCGTTCGCGAATACCTGCTGATCGCGCTCGAACATTCCCATAGGGACATGTACTTATTTCAACTACGATAAAACCACTAGTTCCTTAGCTTCCGAAGCTTAAAGACTTATAAGATCAAGTGGACCAGGGGTTCCGGAGCTAGCACACTTATAAAACACACTCTCCCCACCAGTTCCGAAGCTATAATCCACAGACGACTACGGAGATATCTACAGGTAGCCAACTTTTAATACAAGACGCTACTAATATGGACCGTAGTAGGTAAACAAATGCTAGAAGAATCTATATTTCGTTGATATCTAGGTACTTATTGGTTTCAGTGTTCCTGGTCGCTCTCTCGTAAGATAGCTCCGGAAGCAGTGGTGTGTGTGTTCAAACGCTCCCGGCAATAGCTCCGGAAATGATAGAGGAAGAGGTTCCTATGGAGCCGCCAGTCAACTCTTCCATCCTACTCGCTCGAGGCTCACACCTGCTCGCTTCATTGAGGTGGGACTTGTCCGTGGGCTCGGCTTCGAACTCGTCTGAGTACGGGGTGTATCCCCGGTTCCACGTCACTGTCCTGGACTTCAAGACGCATTGACTGACGAACCTCCGACACGAACAATAGCCAACTAAAATAGTACCAAGGCAGCTCTCTCCCTCAGGAAACTCCGGAAACGATGGTATGTAGCAATCCTCAAAGAGTTCTGAACTCGGGGAGAACCCCAATATCCAGTGAATTACTATCCGACCGAATCCACTATATACCGTAGATCTCAACGGTATTTGCTCCGGAAACGGTGGTGTCTTCTTTGTCGCTGTTTCCGGTTGGTCTCTCATTGACTCTTACGAGACCTTTCGATTCACGTACTACACCTTCCCCCTGGATGCCTTAGTCGGTTGCAGATCGTGTCGACACGGCACACAAAGGAATACAGCGATATCGTCCTATGTGTATGGAACGTCCGGTGTTGTATCTGCACCCTTAACCAGCCGCTGCCGGGTGGGACTGAAAGGGGCTGGCCCGCTCGAGGGCTGCGGCTCGCTGCGCGCCTCCCTCGAGTGGGCCAGGGGCTTTCGCGGTGATACGACGGGTAGCAGGTCCTGTTCACCCGAATACAGGGGTTCACCACGCCCTCCCCAGCCGATTCGCTCACACTGTTCGCTCATCCCTCGCGCAGCATCGTCGATCACCCTCACTTATGCTCGGTCGATCGACAGCGCACGCCACCGCAGGAAGAAAAATCGGACCGAGTTCGGTTCGACGCCTGATACGCCGTCCACCTTTACACAGAGTAATTTTCACATGAGTTCTGAGCAAAGAAAACATACTACTATTCACTACCAAGGAGCATAGATTTTCACTCCGCCAGAAGAACAGTAATCGAGTCCGCCGGCTGCTACCCCGGTCCGAACGCCGCGATATCGGCGCCCACCGTCGCCAGCGC
Organism: Natronococcus roseus; assembly: GCF_043677095.1. Taxonomy (NCBI): domain Archaea; kingdom Methanobacteriati; phylum Methanobacteriota; class Halobacteria; order Halobacteriales; family Natrialbaceae; genus Natronococcus; species Natronococcus roseus. Next base: position 124,522 of record NZ_JBHLJR010000004.1, on the reverse strand, counting down.
GTCGGCGGGGTTCGGGTCGCTGTCGGCCAGGTGCGTGTAGCGGTGGTTTGGGACGCTCGAGAGCGCGTCCGCGACGGCCTCGCTGTAGGCCTCGACGCCCGGCTCCGTCGGGTCCTCGCCGCCCCAGACGTCCCGGATGACCGTCATCGAGTCGATACGCACCTCGAGCCTGCGCGGCTCGTAGCGAGCCAGCAGTTCGGAGAGCCCGAGCTGGAGGGCGACGTACTCAGCCGTGTTGTTCCCCGCCCGGGAGCCGACGGGTCGGCCGAGGCGGGCGAGTTGATCCCCCGAAGCGTCCACGATAACGGCGCCCGCTCCTGCGGGGCCGGGATTCCCGCGCGAACTGCCGTCGACGTAGAGGACGAAGGCGTCACCCGTCGGCTCGGGGGTGGGTGGCCGGCTGAGCCCCGACGCCAGCAGCTCCTCGAGTGCGGAGCGCAACTCGTCCCGGGTGGTCGCGGGATCGAATAGCCCGCCGTAGCCGGGGACGGCGTCGTCGACGGCGTCGGTGGCGGCCGCCACCTCGTAGCCGACCTCCGCGAGGACCTCGTCAACGAGCGCGGCGAGCGGCGGGAGGTGTTCGGCCGGGAGGGAGTCGTCGGTCACGCTGCTCTCCTCCGGACTCGGGCTTCAGTTCCCAAACGCTCATTTTCGGGCAGTCCCGTCGGCTGGTCGCACCACTGCATATCGGTCCTCGGTGGTCGAACGGGATAACCCCTTCAGGTGTCACCGGCAGCAAGCCGTTTCGAACCGGTCGGCTCCTCGAGCCCTCGGGAGCTCCCTCGAACGATGGTAGAGACGGGGGGTAACTGGTATCGCGTACGTCCCGCGAAAGCCGCTGGCCCTTTCAGCCCTACCCAGGAGTGGATAGCCGAGGCTACGTACTCAAAGCCAGACGTTCCGTTCGAACTCCTCCGTGGCGATCCGACGAACCCAGGTTCAACGTGATTGGGGCTATCAAGGGTCCCGCTCGACCTCGAGTTCGACCGACTCCGGGTCGACGCCGATCCGGGCGAACTGGGTACGAACGTGCTCTTTGGCCGCCTCGAGGGCCTGCTCGCGGGTGTCGAACCCGCGGGGCATCGGCGACTCGAAGGCGAGGTTGACCTCCCGGCCGTCGACGACCTGCACGCTGCCGCCGCTGTCGACCTCGTAGAACTCGTCGCAGATCCAGACGTACGCGGCGTCCTCGTCGGGTGCACCCCGGAACGACGGCGGCCGCTCCCCCCGTTCGTACACCGTTCCGGTGAGTTCGGTTCCGCCCGCGCGACCGCGTACGATGAACATGCGTTCAGCTACGCCCCCGAGATGCAAAAAATACCCGCACTCGAGTCCCGTCGCGTTCGAATCGGTCGAAACCCGGGCGCGTCCGATCGACGACGTCCCGACGAGCAGCTCCGATCGGCGGAGTCGCCTTCTGTCGCCGGTCAGCGGACGGGTTTCACGTGATTATCGCATACGTATAAGAAAACTAACCCAAACTGTTTCGGGACCGGGTTTATTCCCGTAGCAGTACTGCCTTTGTATAATGAGCTCGGACGCACAGACTAGTGGCGACGGGGCACAAGGGGGATTGGCAGCCGTCTCGCGGGAGTGGTACGATACACTCCGACATCCGAGACGAATTCACTTACTGGCGGCCCTCGAGAACGGGGCGCACACTCTCGAGGAGCTCGTCGACGCCGTCGCGGCCCGGGAGTCGGCCGACCCGGAGGAGATCCGGATCGGGCTCGTCCACAACCACCTGCCGCGGCTGGCCGACCACGGGATCCTCGAGTGGGACGGCGAGACCGCCTGCCGAACCGTCGAGCGATCGTTCCCGGTCGCCGACCTCTCAGGCCTGCTCGAGGACGGCGACCGGGCCGACGGACGGAAGCTCGAGACCCTCGTCCATCCTGTCCGGACCCAGTTGTACGCGATGCTCGCGGAGCTGGATCGGGCGGTCTCGGTCGAGACGCTCGCCGCCGAACTGGTCGAGCGAGACGTCAACTCGCTCTCGGAGCGCTCCGAGGCCCGCCTCGCGCTCTACCACGTCCACCTCCCGGCGATGACAGACGTCGGCGCCGTCGAGTTCGATCCCCGGTCCGGGATGGTTCGGGGTCCGAACCGATCGACGCCATCGACGAACTGAACGACTCCCGGCGTCCGACTTTTCGAACCCGTTCGCGACCGGAGGGAAACGCGTTTGTAGACGGCCCCTCATGGGCGTGATATGACGGATCTGGGTGATTTCAGCGAGTTCGATACCGACGCGGACGCCGATTCGACGGCCGACTCGAGCGCGTCGACGTCGACGTCGGCGTCGGCGACCGACTCGAGCGGGTTCGAATCCGCGAACGTCGAACCGCGGGGCGAGGACGTCGGCATCGGAACGATCTGTGTCTCCCAGGGACTTCGCATCGCGGAGGACGAGGACGACACCTCGCTGCGGGCGTACGTCACCAGCGGCAACCGCTCGTCGGTCCGGATCGGCAGCTACCTGGTCGCGCCCTACCCCGACGGCGAGACGCTGTTCTGTCGGATCACCGGCCTCGAGTACGCCCAGCAGTACCACGCCGACGACGCGACGGAGATCCACGCTCGCCGCGCGATGCGCCGGGACGACGTCGACGAGGCCGACTACAAGTTCGTCGCCTCGCTCGAGCCCGTAGCGGTGTTGTACGACGATGACGGCGAACTCAAACGGCGGATGACCGACCGCGTTCCCAAACCCCAGACGGTCGTCCGACAGGCGAACGACACGACCGAGATCAAGACGGGGCTGAAGATGCCCGAGGACGGCGTCTTCCTCGGGCACCTCTCGGTCGGCGGCGAGAAGGTGCGGACCGCCGCGACGCCGCCGACGATCGATTATCGGCTGAAGGACGACTACAGCGCGGGCGATCCGCTCGTCTTCCGACACACGCTGGTCGCGGGCGGTACCGGCTCGGGGAAGACCCACGCCGCGAAGAACGTTCTCCGGCAGTACCTCGCCGAGGAGCGCCAGTATCCCATGGAGGACGGCCGCACCGTCGGCCCCGCCGTCGTCCAGTTCGATCCCCAGGACGAGTACGCCCAGATGCACGACGACAACCCCGACCTCGACGACGAGTTCGCCCGCCGGCTCGAGCGCGAGGGCGTCGCCCACGGCGGCGTCGCGGACACCACGGCGTTCGTGCCGAAGGTCGGCGACGCCAGCTACTCGGCGGGCCACCACCGCGCCGAGTGCGTCGAGTTCACCATTCCGTTCTCGATGTGCAAAAGTCGGCCCTGGCTCGTCTCGGGTGGGTCGCTCAACGACAACCAGTACGGCGCGCTGACCTACCTCCTTGATCGCTTTTTCACGGGGGCCGGAAACGATGGCTCCTACGCGGGGTTCAAGTCGTTCCTCGACGACCCCGCCCTGCGCGAGGAGTTAGACGAGTCCGGACGGGTTCACGAGGCGACCTACGACGCCGTCCGACGCCGGGTGTTCGGCTTCGAGGACGTCTTCGACCAGGACGCCCGCCCGATCACGGAGCTGATCCACGAGTTCGTCCGTCCCGGCGGCCTCACCGTCGTCCCGACCTACCACGTCTCGAACACCCGCGCCACGGAGGCCGTCGTCCTCGCGCTCTCCTCGCTGCTGATCGACGAGAAGCTCTCGAACGATCCGACCTACGACCGAATCAAGGAGACGCCTCTCGTTCTCGGGATGGACGAGGCCCACAACTTCCTCACCGACGCCGACAGCGTCCAGGCACGGAAGGTCATCACCAAGTTCACCGAGGCCGCCAAACAGGGCCGCAAGGAGCGGCTCGGCCTCTTCCTGATCACCCAGGATCCCCAGGACATCGACGACGCCGTCTTCAAGCAGATCAACACGACGATAGTGCTCAACCTGGGTGACGAGGACGCGATCAAGAGCGTCAACATCCCCGCCAATCTCGAGTCGAAGGTCCCCTACATGGAGAAGGGCCAGATGGTCGTCTACTCGCCGGATAATTCGGAGCCCGTCGAGCTGATCGGGCTCCCGAAGTGCGTCACTCGACACGGGCGGGACTGATCGGCTCGGCCGCGAGGCGACCTCTACCGAAAACGGCGACGACTATCCTCCGTCGGCGCCTCAGACGAGAACCCGATCCGCGTCGATCCGCTCGGCGTAGGGCGCGTAGATCGAGATGAGTTCCTCGTACGTTCGCGGGTCGCTCGCGTCGAATCGGTCGGCGACCGCGGCGAACCGCTCGAGTGGGTGCTCGTGCTCGCCCCCCCACCAGACCGGGTGGGTGAGCACCTGCAGTCGGTCGGCGTCGGCGCGTTCGAGGATCGAGTCGAGGGGGTCGCCCTCGCGCCATCGTCCACTCGAGTCCGAGAGGTACGCCGACAGCAGCTCCGGATTGTAGGCGTTTACCATGCCGTCGATCGTTCGCGATCCCTCGAGGACCCGTTCGGACGGGCGGTGAAAGGAGACGGAGGCGACCGAGTCGATTCCCACCGCCTCCAAGCGTCTTTTTGCCGCGTCGACCCGTCGGCGCTCGCTCGGCGTCAGTCCGTCCCGGTCGACGGGCTCGTCGGACTCGACATCGGAGAGATCGCAGTGCAGCGCGATCTCGTGACCGAACTCGTGGATGAGGTGGAGGAGATCCCGCTCCTCCTCGAGATCGTACAGCGGTGTGTCCGGCAGGACCATGTACGTCGATCGGACCCCGAGTTCGTACTCGAGTTCGGCCATCTCGACGGCCCGCTCGAGGCAGACGTCGATGTCGTGGCGGACGAACGCGACCCGGTCGTCCGGCGAGCGGTCGGGCCGGTACTCCGAGAGCGTCCGGAGCTCGAAGGTCGCCCGTAGCGTCTCCAGGAGCGTCCGGTAGTAGTCGTAGCTGAAGTCCTCGGCCCACCCCTCGAGGTCGACGCTACGCATCGCCGCTCGCCACCTCCAGCAGCTCCCGCGTCCCCGCGGCTCCGAGGTTCATAAGCGGATCGACGACCGAGAGCTTCGGCAGGAACTCGCCGAAGCGCTGCTCGTACCGGGGCGGGTCGAACGACTGGTACTCGAGGGCGACGTCGGCCGCCTCGAACCGCGCGTGGTCGTTGTAGGATCGGGCCCCCTCCCCCGAGTAGTACCGATCGGCGCCGAGTTCCTCGCAGAGCCGGACGATCCGGTCGCTCCCCGCGGCGTCGACCTCGAGGGTCGACGCACGGACGAACTCGCAGTCGAGCTCGAGTCGGTCGGCGAGCTGCCGAACGAGGTGAGCGTTCAGCTCGCACAGCGACTCCCACGAGCGCGCGTAGGTCGCCGCGAAGAAGGCCCCGAACTCCTCGTAGTGGGCCGCGCCGCCGTAGCTCGCCTGCAGGCTCTTCCGGTGGGTCTCGCGCCATCCGTCGTCGACGATCTCGACGTCCGCGATCGGCCCGCTCGTCCCTCGAACCGGGACGGTGAGCCACGTCCAGTCGTGTGGCGTCTTGATCTTGTTCCGATTGATCCAGGACCCCGAGCTGTACTCGGCGTCGTCGAGGAGGACGAAGACGTCGCTGCTTCGGATCTTCTCGAAGTAGCCGAGCCAGGGGAGGTAGTTCGGCTGGTGGATCGCGACGGTGCACCCTCCCTCGCCGGCAGCCGATCCCGTCGCACCCGACTCGAACGCGTCCCTCGGTCGATCGAACGATTCGCTCACGACACACCACCCCACCGTTCCCTCCTCGGGACGACCCCGTCCGCTCGACGGGCGTCGAGTCCGACCGGGCGACGGTCCCGAAGCGTCTTCAGGTTCATTGATACACCAGGCGATCGGAACAGTCCCGGAACTATTGTTAAGCGCTCGAGGAAGACTCGCCGAGAGACGGATGTCACCGCGTAACGCGGATCGGCGAGTCTCGCGTCGGGAACTCGTCGATCCGGCGCTCGTACGGACCGATCGGCGGAACGCAGGCCGCGGCTACTCCGGCGTAGCCGGTCGTTTCTCCGGGATCGGCCTCGATCGAGTCACGCCGTCGCGAGCCGTTCCGCGAAGAACTCCCGAACCCGGCGGGCGATCTCGTCGCGCGTTCCGAGGAAGAAGTGATCGGCCGGCAGCGCCACGGTCTCGTCGCCGCGCTCGCGGGCTCGGTCGACGACGGGCTCCCAGTCGACGGTGGTGTCGCGTTCGCCGTAGAGGATCAGGGTCGGCGCCTCGAGGGTCGACAGCGCGGCGGCCGTGTCGAGGTCGTCCTCGCTCCCGTGGTCGTCCGTTCCAAGCGACGCGGTGGGTGCGAGCGCGGCGACCCCGAGGAGCGGTCGATCGACGTCCGCGGCCGCCAGCAGCGCCTGGGACGCGCCGAAGCTGTAGCCGAAGACGCCAATCCGGTCGTACCGGTCGGCGGCCCAGCGAATCGCGTTGCGAACGTCCTCGCGCTCACCGTCGCCGTCGTCCCACGGGCCGTAGTCGAAGCGCAGACAGGCGATACCCGCCTCGCAGAGCGCCTCGCTCACCGCCACCAGTCGTCCGTCGCTTCGGGAGCCGCCGTGTTGGGGATGGGGCGGGCAGGCGACGACGACGGCTTCCGGTTCGCTGTCGGGCTCCTCGAGCGTTCCCCGGACGTCTCGAGCGCCAGGGACGAGCACGTCGGTCATAGTCGTCGGTCGTGTTCGGATCGTATAGTAGGTACTGCAGTCGGCTCTCCCGCCCGCCCGAACGGCGGAGTTCGATCGGGTCGAGCGACTCGAGAAATCGTCGGCGAGAAACCTCACACGGCGCCGATCTCCCGACGACTGTCGCCGATGTGATGTTTTTAAGGGCGGGGAACCATACGTAGGCGTATGGGCATCCTCTCTCGGACCTCCTACGTCATCCGCTCGAAGATCAACTCGGTGCTCAACCGGGCCGAGGACCCGACCGAGACGCTCGACTACTCCTACGAGCAGATGCGCGATCAGCTCCAGCAGGTCAAACGCGGGATCGCGGATCTGACGACGCAGAAAAAGCGCCTCGAGATGCAGAAAAAGCGCCTCGAGGAGAACGTCGAGAAACACAACGACCAGGCCCGGACCGCAGTCCAGCAGGACCGGGAGGATCTGGCCCGGCGCGCCCTCGAGAAGAAGAAGACGAAGATGAACCAGATCGAGGATCTGGAGCGCCAGATCTCGAAGCTCCAGAGCCAGCAGGACAGTCTGATCGACCAGAAGGACGAGCTCCAGAACCGCATCGAGGAGTTCCGCACGAAAAAGGAGACGATGAAGGCCCGTCACGAGGCCGCCAAGGCGAGCTCGACGGTCTCAGAGGCGATGACAGCCACCGGAGACGAGTTCGAGGACGTCGGCCGCGCCATCGAGCGCGCCGAGGAACAGACCGAGGACATGGAGGCCCGCGCCGCCGCGCTCGACGAACTGCAGGAGTCGGGTGCGTTCGAGGACGTCATGTCCGACAAGGACTCGATCGACCGCGAGCTCGAGGAGCTCTCGACGGGAAGCGGCGTCGAGGCCGAACTCGAGACGCTCAGATCGGAGGTCGGCGGCAGCGCCGAAACGGACGCCGAACCCGAGCCCGAACCCGAGTCGGTCGACGACGAGGAGCTCGAGGATCTCGAGGCCGACGTCGACGACACCGAGATCGACGCCGAACTCGAGGAGCTGCAGGAAGAAGAGAACGCCTGATCGACGGGCTTCGAGCGGAGTCCCGGTACGGAAGCCGTGTTTTCACGATCGTAGAGCAAGGGTAACTGCTACCATCTATCAGTTCATACGCCGCGTATGGTGGCATCAGAAGCGATCGACTCGCTCTCGCTGACCGAACAGCTGGTACTGCTCGCCGTCGCCGACGCCCATCGAAACGACGAAACGCCCGCACAGACCCACGAGGTCCGTGGGAGCTGCCGGGAGCGGCTCGAGGGACTCGAGTCCGAGGTCGTCGGAACGGTCACGGAGGCCGACGTCATGCGATCGCTGTACCGACTCGAGGACGAGGGGATCGTCGAGGAGGTCGGGACCGGGGAACGGTCGCCGACGGGGAAGGGACGGCCGAGCTACGCGCTCTCCGGATCGGCGGAGACGGTCTACGAGGACGTTTCCGACCGGCTGTTGTAACTCGCCCTCGAGCTACGAGGGCGTCCCCAGCACCGCGATATCGTACTCGGCGATATCCTCGGGTGAATCCAGCAAAATAACCTCGAACTCCCACTCCGAGCCGTCGTCGAGGTCGACGGTGCTATCGAGGTAGTGGCCGAGTCGCGCTCCAGCGTCGTCGTACACGCGGACCCGAACCTCGACGGTCTCGAGGCGGTTGTCCCGATTGTTCTCGACGGTCCCCTGCACGGTCGGCCCCCGGTAGTCGTCCTCGAGGACGAACTCGTGGTCCACGACGATGAGGTTGTCTCGCGGCGCGACGTCCTCGTCGATCTCCTGGTCGGCGAACTGTTCGGCGATCGCCTGCTCCTCGTCGGTTCGTTCCTCGCCGTCGGCGTCGACCGTTCCGCTCTGGTACTCCGGATCGGTACCCCCTAACCCAACGCCGTCGACGAGGTCGACGCCGCCGACGTCGACGTCCTCGATCTCGTCGACGGCATCGGCACAGCCGGCGAGGGACAGCGTGACCCCGGTTCCAAGCGACGCGAGCACGGTGCGTCGACTCGGTCGGCCCCGTTCGGTCATCGCGATGTCCTCCGGCGACGAACGCGCTCTCTACAGTTGCGACGGCTGCTCATGACAGAACGGAGGACGCGGCCGCATTTCAACGTGGGCCTTGCTCGACCCGTCCTCGAGGCACTCGCGGACGGATCCCGACGGATCTCACTCCGCCCGGGCGTCCCGGGGGACGAAGCCGTATCGGTGGGCCAGCGGCGAGATGACCTTATCGTGGAAGTACCACAGGATGGCGACGGCCACCACGATGATGACGCCGTCCTCGAGGCCGCCCATCAGCCCCAGCGCGACGATCAGCGTCGTCGCACACGCCGCGGCGTGATTCGTCTTCGTCACTAGCATCGCCGTCGTCGTCAGGATCATCGCGACCGTTCCGCTGGCCCAGAGGTAGACGACCTCCATGCTGAAGGCGGGATCGGGACGGGCGAACACTACGTACGCACTGACCTCGTTGCCGAACAGCGCGTAGGCGATCATGCCGCCGGCGACCGCGATCGCGTGGCCGCCGATGACGTGGTACGGTCCTTCCGCGCGCGGCTGTTCGCCGGTCGCGATCAGGTACGCCGACGGCCCCAAACTCGGAAACAGGAACGGACGACCGGTCACTAGCGCGATCACGCCGAGGACGGTGAAGTGCAGGAAGACGTTGACGGTCGCGCTGTACTCGTCCTTGAGGTTCAGGACGTAGTCAGGGTCGTCCGGATCGAAGCTAAACCCCAGCAACGTACGCTGAGCAACGAAACGCACCACTAAAAGGGCTTACTCTGCAGCTATTTTTCTACCTGATAGGTTCGGATTTATTTGGGGCAGGCGGTCAGTCCGGGGCCGCCGTGAGGCGGTGATCCGATGTCCTTTATCGTTTCGAGCCCGACGAGGCGGTAATGAGCGGACTGCAGTCGAGTCGGCGGCAGCTGTTGACGGCCGTCGGCGCGCTCTCCGCGACCGGGATCGCCGGTTGTATCGACGATGAGCTTGGGGTAGACGATCCTCTGATAGGCGATCCCGAGGCCCACGTGGAAGTCGAACTGGCGGACGAGGGCGGCGAGCCCCGTCTCGATCCGCCGATCGCCCACGTCGTCGACGGCGGCACCGTCGAGTGGATCGCCGAGAGCAGCGTCCACGATACGACGAGCTATCACCCGGAGACCCACCGTGACCAGCGACGGATTCCCGAGGACAGCGAACCGTGGGCGAGCGAGGTCACGACGTCGAACCCGTTCGATCGGGTCTTCGACGGCGAGGGTGTTTACAACTACGCGTGTACGGTTCACGAGCCGGAGGGCATGGTCGGAACGGTCCTGGTCGGTCTCCCGGATCCGGACGAGCAGCCGGCTCTCGAGCCCGTCTCCGTGGAGTATCCGGACATCGTGCGCGAGGAGCTCGAGTACCAGAACGATCGGGTTCGGGAGGTGCTGACGGAGGCTCACGAGTAGCCGTTCGCCCGGTAGTCCATCCAGAGACGGCCGGGAAGGATCTACGCCGGGGTACCGATCGCGGCGACCTCGTACTCGTCGATGTCCGCCAGCGGTTCGAGGATGATGGCGGTAAACGACCAGCTGGCGCCGGGGTCGAGGTCGCCCCCGACGTCGAGGTACCGACCGATCTGTTCACCCTCGTCGTTGTACACCCGTACACGGATCTCGACCAGCTGGATCCGGTCGTCGCCGGTGTTCTCGACGGTTCCCTGCACGGTTGCCCCCCGGTAGTCGTCCTCGAGGACGAACTCGTGGTCCTCGAGTGAGAGCGACTCGAGCGTCGTCACGCCCTCGTTGGGCTGGATTTCGGCGAGCGATTCAGCGGCGGTCATTTCCTCCGCCGATCGGTCCTCGCCGTCGATATCGCCGATTTCGCCGGACTCGTAGTCCGGTGCGTCGCTCCCCGTAATGTCACCGCATCCCGCGAGGGCGGTCACGGCGCCCGCACCGACGGCGCCGAGCACGCGCCGTCGCGTCGATCGGTTCCCGGTCATCGTCGGCAACACCACGTTCGGGGACGCCCGTCGTAACTGATCATGACCGAACGGACGGTGCGAGCGTATTTCAGTCTGAAGCCTGATGGATCCGACCGACCGCGTACGGTCGTGTGAGCCCGTCACATCGGTTGTCGTGTGCAACGGAGTTCCTTATTGCCGGGCGCACTGAACTTGTAGTTATGAGTTCGTCGCAGTCCGAGGAGTCCCTCGAGTCCTACGGGGCGGAAGTCGGGAGATGGGCGAGTTCGTGGGCGCGCGTCCGCGACTGGTTTCTCGTCGAGGGGGACCGGCTGTTCCTCGCGATCGGAATCTCTGCCGCGGTGTTTCTCACGTTTCTCGTGCTTCAGGATATCGGCATCATCAGCGTCGTCAACGACGACTCGATCACGCGAGCGGCCGGCGGCATGATCGCGGGCACGTTCTCGCTGGTAACGCTCGTCGTCTCGATCAACCAGCTCATCCTCTCACGGGAGTTCACCGCGGCCAGCGAGTCGAAGGACAAACTCAAGGGTGTGATGTCGTTTCGCGAGGACGTCGCCAGGGTAACGTCGGTGCCGGCGAGCCCGGCCGCCCCCACGCGGCTCATCCGGCTGCTCGTCAATGCGATGCACGACAGCGCCGGCGACCTCGAGGACGCCGTCGCCGACATCGAGGACGACGACGTCAGGAATCAGGTAACGCAGTACGCGGCCGACGTCAAAGAGAGCACCGAGCTGATGGACGAGACGCTCGGAAAAACGTCGTTCGGGACGTTCAACACCGTCGCCGCGACGATCAGCTACGACGAGTCCTGGCACCTCTACGTCGCCAGACACCTCTGTAATCGCCACCGCGACGAGCTTCCCGAGGCGGCCCACGACGCGATAGACGACCTGGTCGAGACGTTGATGCTGTTTGACATCGCTCGCGAGCACTTCAAGACGACCTACCTGCAGCGGGAGCTCACGCGGTTCTCGCAGCTGACAATCTACTGCGGCGTCCCCTCGATCTTCTCGGCGATGCTGCTCGGGTTCATCTACGCGGACTTCGCGGGCCCCTCGATCAGCCTCGTCTACCTGCCGTACGTCGTCGCCGGGCTCATTTCGGTCGTCGTCCTACCGCTTGCACTCCTCACGACGTTCATCCTCCGGACGGCGACGATCACCCGCCGGACGGCGTCGACGGGACCGATGGTTCCCCAGAAGGACCCCTCCGAGGGACCGTTCGAGGTGACGTACGGCGAGGACTCCGAACCCGGCTCGTCGGCGTCCCAATCGGACTGAGACCACACCTGCTCGCTGCCGGCCGCACGTATTTTTGACCGATACCCGTACCACCGTTCGAAGCGATGAGCGACGACAGTTCGCAGCCCGCCGATACGATGGTTGAACGGAGTTCGAACTCGAGATGGAAGCTATGGCTACTGCTGAACGGCAACCGGTGGCTCGTCACGATCCTGCTCGCCGCGTTCGCGTTCGTCGGGCTGCTCGTGATCAGTCAGGTGAGCCCGGTCTCCCTGCGGGCGCTGATGGGCGAGAAGGAACCCGTCCACTTCCTCTTTCAGGCGCTCGTCACCTCGCTGATCACCGGCGTCACGCTCGTCCTGACGATCAACCAGCTCGTGCTCTCCCAGGAGCTCGGCGCCGTCGACGACCAGCGCGGACGCCTCGAGGGCTCGCTCGAGTTCCACGAGGACGTCGAGGACGTGATCGACGCGCCGATCAGCCCGCCGGATCCCGCGTCGTTCCTGCAGGCGATCATCGACGCCTCGCTGGATCGGGCGATCGAGTTCCGCGACGCCGTCGACGACAGTCGCGACGAGGAGTTCGAGAACCGAGTCAACGACTTCGTCGACAACATCACCGGCCACGCGGAGACGGTCCACGACGAGCTGGACGACGCCCAGTTCGGCACCTACGAGGTCATCAAGTCGGCGCTCGACTACAACTACTCCTGGAAGATCTTCCGCGCTCGTCGGTTGCGCAACGTCCACGCCGACTCCTTTACCGACGAGGCCCGTGACGCACACGACCAGCTGCTCGAGTCGCTGAAGCTGTTCGGGCTCGCCCGCGAGCACTTCAAAACGCTGTACTTCCAGTGGGAGTTGATCAACCTCTCGCGGGGGATCATGTACGTCTCGGTACCCTCGCTGATCGTGGCGATGTCGATGATCGCCTTCTTCGACGCCGACGCGGTATCGGGTACTGCCCTCGGAATCGACGCCGTCGTCTGGGTCGTCGTGGCGGCGGCGACGGTCTCGATCGTGCCGTTCCTGCTGCTCGTCTCGTTCGTCCTGCGGCTCGGAACGATGGCCAAGCGGACGCTGGCGATCGGCCCGTTCATCCTCCGGCAGTCGAACCGCAACGAGGAGATCGACTGGGACTGAACCGGGTCGTCAATCGCCAGTTTCGACATGGCCGTGACGCGCGTCGCCTGATCCGTCTCGACGATCCGAACGCGGAAGGGTGCTCGGCACCTTTCCGAGCCCGTGATCGTCGTCATCTGCGGGCCACCCGGTGCGGGCAAGACGACCGTCGCGACCCGCGTCGCCGACCGCCTCGAGGCCCGCGGCGAGCCGGTTCGGCTGGTACACTCCGACGAGTTCTCGAGGCGGACCTACGAGCGTCTCTTCGAGCGAGTCGTCGACGGACCCGACGACGTCACCTGGCTGGTCGACGGCACCTTCTACCGGCGCGAGTGGCAGACGCAGTTCCGAACCCTCGGCGACGTTCGGTTCGCCCTCGTGACCGCGAGCCTCGAGACCTGCCTCGAGCGAAACCGCCAGCGCGAGGACGCGATCGACGAGCAGGGCGTCCACGTCGTCTTCCGGGAGTTCGACGACCCCGGGGCCGAGCTCGAGCTCGACACCGACGAGCTGTCGGCCGCGGCGGCGACCGAGCAGGTGCTCGAGGCACTCGATCGGTGGCGCTCGGCGTAGCGAGCGGGGCGGCTACGGCCCGAGTCCGTCGGCCAGCGAGAACGACTCGGGGAGCCGATCCGGAACCTCCTCGTCGGGGAGTACGTCCCAGCCGAGTTCGTCCTCGCCGGGCTCGGAGTCGGTCTCGAACCCCGGGTCGTCGGCCGGCTCGCGCTCGCGGTACTCCGGCGGCGGACCGCCGTGGGCGTAGACGCCCTCGGGGTGGTCGACCGTCCAGACGTGCATCATGCAGGGCGTTCGACAGGGGGGTGCCAGCTCGCCCTCGCGGTAGGCCCCCTCGTAGACCGTCCGGTAGTACCACCAGGCGAGTCGTCCGGGGGCTCCGGCGTGGTAGTGCCAGGGCGAGCAGCGGTCCGGATCGCCGTCGGGGTGGTGATCGTGGTCGTCGTGCGGATAGTGATCGTCGTCGCCGTGCGGATGACCGTCACCGTGGTCGTGGTCGCCGTGTCCGTCCGCATCGGAGTCGCCGTGATGTTCACCGTCGTCGTTTTCAGGCGGGCCGTCCCAGCCGTCGTCCTCGTCGGCCTCGTACACCGCTGGCGGCGGAGAGATCGGCTCGCCGTCGCGGGTCGCGATGAACATCACGCCGATCGAGCGCCAGGAGTCGTTGTCCACTAGCACCGACTCCGGGCGCTCCGGGTCGAGAACGGCGTCGTCGCCGATGTACTCCGGATGGAGCCAGTGGGACCAGCCGTCGTCGTCGCCGTCGAGCGTGTCGAAGTAGGGTTTGAAGCCGGCCTCGAGCAGGGCACCAGCGTCGGGGTACCGATCCTCGAGCGTCTCCGAGACTGCCTCTCGAAGCTCGAGCGTAACGGGGTGGTCGTCGGTACACCCCTCCATGCTCGCACCCACGCAGTGGCCCATACTCGGTCGGAGCGTCGCGTCGGGACACCGCCCGGAGAGCAGTCCGCCTTCGCCCGTGCCGTCGGCCTGTGCGGTGCCGACCGTCGAGAGCGCCACCGTTCCGGCGCCGGCACCCAGCACAGCTCGCCGCGTGAGCCTCGCGCCGTCGTCGCTATCGTTCATGGCACTGCGTGTCACGAGAGGCGTCCTGTTAAACGATGTTGGCGGTCGCGACGACTGTCGTCGGCGCTGTCGTCGCTTCACCGATCGATTTACCGTGCGAGCCCGTAGTGCCGTACGCGATGGTTTCCCTCCCGCTCGAGGTCCTCCTCGCGTTGCTCCTCGTCGCTCTGCTGTCGGGGGTCGGCTGCACGACGGTCGGCGCGGGCGGGATCTTCGTGACGATCGCGCTCTACCTGCTGACGCCGCTGTCCTCAGCCGAAGTAGCGGGAACCGCCCACGTGCTGTTCGTCCTCGTCGGGGTGATCGGCGTCGTCGGCTACGCGCGATCGGGCGAGCTGGTCGGTCGACAGGGGCGGGCACTGGCGACGGTCCTCGCGGGCTCGAGCGTGCTGGGTGCGCTGGCCGGGACCCTCCTGAACGCGTTCGTCTCGCGGCGACTGTTCGGGATCCTGCTGGGGCTCCTCATCGTCTGTACCGGGATCTTACTGGCGTACCGTCGGCTCCGAGGGCTGCCGTCGCTGGCCGCCGTCGACCCGGAATCGAGGGGCGGACGGCTCGTCTTCGCGGGGCTCGGGCTCGCGTTGGGCGCCGTCGCCGGGCTGGTCGGCGTCGGCGGTCCCGTCCTCGCCGTGCCGGCGCTGGTCCTACTGGGCGTGCCGATGCTCGTGGCCCTGGGAGTCGCACAGCTCCAGGCGATCTTCATCTCCGGCTTCGCCGTCGGCGGTTACTACCTGCAGGACGCCGTCTCGGTCGCGCTCGCGGGACTGCTCGCGGTACCGATCGTCGTCGGCGCCGTCGCCGGCTGGCTGGTCGCCCACCGGGTCGATCCGGCCCGGCTCGAGCTGGTTCTGGGGATCGTCCTCGTCCCGACCGGAATGTACCTCGTGCTCTGACGCTACTCGAGGACGGTCCCCGTTCCCGCCCGCTCGAGCCCCGCGAGGTCGATCTCGCCGCCGGGCATCGGAACTCCCGAGTACGGGTCCTCCTCGAGCAACAGGGAGCCGTCCAGATCGGCGTAATCGAGGAGCGGCGCGAGGTGACAGGCCGCCGCGATGGAGGCGTTCGATTCGGTCATGCAGCCACACATCACCTCGAGGCCGTGGGCGCGGGCGGTGTGGATCATTCGCTTCGCCTCACGGAGGCCGCCACACTTCATCAGTTTGAGGTTCGCGATGTCACAGCGGTCGGCGATCTGCGGAACGTCCTCGACGGTGAGACAGGACTCGTCGGCGGCAATCGGCAGCGACGAGCGCTCGTAGACGAACCGCAGCCCCTCCGGGTCCTCGGCGGCGACTGGCTGTTCGACGAACTCGAGGTCGAACTCGGCGAGGCGGTCGATTTTCGACACCGCCTCGCGGGGCGTCCAGGCCTCGTTGGCGTCGACGAACAGGTCGACGTCGGGCGCGACCGAGCGGATCGTCCGGACGATCTCGACGTCGCGGTCGGTGCCGAGCTTGACCTTCAGGCGCCCGTGGCCGCGCTCGAGGGCCGTCTCGGTCTTCTCGCGCATCGTCTCCGGGTCGTCGAGCCCGATCGTGTAGGAGGTCTCGAGCGTTCGGTCGGGATCGAGTCCCCAATAGCGATAGAGGGGTTCTCCTAGGCGCTTGGCGGCGAGATCGTGGAGCGCGACGCTGACCGCACAGCGGGCCGCCGGATTTCGGTTGACGGTCTCGCGCATGCGGCGCTCGATCCGCTCGAGGGCGTGGGGGTCGCCGACATCCTCGACGACCGCGAGCAGCTCCGGCAGCACGGCGGCGACGGTGTCGGGCGTCTCGCCGTAGTGGGGGGAGGGGCCCGCGCCGCCGACGCCGACGGTGCCGTCAGCGTCTTCGATTCGAACGGTGACGACCTCAGCCTCGGTCGCCGTCCCACGGGAGATTCCAAAGGGGAACTCGAGGGGAAGACTGTGGCGTTCGAACGCGGTCTCGAGGCTCATTCGAGCAGTTCCTCCAGCAGGTCGTCCGTGCCGAACCGGATGACGTCGCTGGCGGGCGCGCCGAGCTCCTCGACGTACTCGTCGACGGCCCGTCTCGCCTCGTCGTCCGCGAGGTGGCTCGTGTTGAGCGCGCCCGCAGTGATCGTCGCGTCGGCGACCGGCTCGGCGAGGTCCTCGTAGAGGTCGACGTACGCCTGAATCGAGGGGAGCTCGAACGACTCGTAGCCGTGGATCGCCTCCTTGCCGGCCTCGTGACAGAGCACGAGCTGGTCGGCCATCGAGCCGTGGAGGATGCCGCAGGTGACCGCCGAGTACGCCGGGTGGACGATGCTCCCCTGGCCCTCGACGAAGAGGTAGTCGTGCTCGTCGCCCTTCTCGAGGATCATCTCCTCGACGGCGCCCGCGGTGAAGTCGGAGACGACGCGGTCGATCGGGTTCCCCCAGCCCTCGATCATGATCCCCGTCTGGCCCGTCGGGATCACAGCGGCGTCGTAGCCGGCCTCGCGGGCGTCGCGAGCGAGCTCCATCGAGACGGTCATCTTGCCGACCGAACAGTCGGTGCCGACGGTGAGGATGACCTCGGCGTCGACGTCCCCGGCGACGCCGTCGGCGACCGTCAGCTCGTCGTGGGGCTTCCGGACGTCCCAGAGCTCGCAGTCGTTCTCCTCGGCGAGCGCGGCGAACTCCTCGTCGTCCTCGAGGAAGAAGTGAAGTCCGGAGATGACGTCACAGCCGTTCTCGAGGGCCGTGCGAACGTCCCCGCGCCAGCTCTCGTCGAAGCCGCCGCCGATGGGGGCGATCCCGATCAGCAGGGCGTCGACGTCCCCGACATCGTCCATCCCCTCGACGATCGGGGCGTCCTGGACGTCTGACACGCGATCGGCGACGCGGTCGCCGGCGCTGTCGCGGTCGAGGACGGCCTCGACGTCGTAGTCGGCGTACCGTAGCACTCCCAGGGCCGTCTTGGCCCGGTCCGGGAACTTCTCGTGGGCGAGAATCGCGATCTGCATACGGAGCCATCTGACGAGCGATCACTTAACGGTAGACATCTCGTCGACGGACTGGCAGTCCGGTGACAGCACGCAGCGTGCGGACTCGGACGGATCGGCGTCTCATACGGTTTACTGTCCGTCAGTTCCGACGCAACCGCGACCCGGGCAGCGGTTGCGCCGGGAAATCGGTACAGCAATCCGCCTCAGTCGTCGGGACGACTCGAGGAGTCGGCGTCGACCCGCGTCGGTCGGCCCTCGCCAACCTCGAGGGGGAACGTCCGATCGCCGTCGGCGTCGGAATCGCCGGGGGCGAGTTCGGCCTCGACCTTCTCGACGAGCAGGTCGACGGCCATCCGATTCGCCCCCTCGGGGATGATGATGTCGGCGTTTTTCTTCGTCGGCGCGACGAACTGCTCGTGCATCGGCTTCACGGTCTCTAAGTACTGGTCGATGACGCCCTCGAGCCCCCGCCCGCGGTCGATGACGTCGCGCTCGATCCGCCGGAGGATGCGGACGTCGGCGTCGGTCATCACGTACACCTTCAGGTCGAGCATCTCGAGGACCTGCTCGTCGAACAGCGAGAGGATTCCCTCGAGGACGATCACGTCCGACGGCTCGACGGTGACGCGCTCGTCCTTTCGGTTGTGGACCTCGAAGTCGTACTGGGGCATCTCGACGGGCTGGCCCATCAACAGGCTGTCGAGTTGCTCGCGCAGTAGCTCCCACTCGAAGGCGTCGGGGTGGTCGTAGTTGACCTCGGCGCGCTCCTCGTAGTCGAGGTGGGAGAGGTCCTCGTAATAGTTGTCGAGCGGGATCCGCGTGACGGCCTCGCCGACCGTCTCGGCGACGGTCCGAGAAACCGTCGTCTTGCCGGCCCCCGTGCCGCCGGCGATACCGATGACGAACGACGGGATACTCATCACTCGATTCTCGGACGGCGCGCTAATGAATGCCCTGATGTTCGCCCGTTCGCGGGCTCGACAGGAGAGAGTAGTTCGTCGTTCAGAGTTCGCGTGAAACTCGCGTTCAGCACAGGTGAACGACGTATCAGCTCAGTCCGACCATCCCACCTGTGGTGGCGTGCGCTGTCGACCGAGCGAGCGAAAGCGAGGGCGGTCGACGATGCCGCGCGAGGGACGAACGAGCGAGGCGCGGCGCGTTGCGCCGCGAGAATGCGAACGGCGGCAGCCGTGAGCGCAGCGAGTGAGTCGGCTGGGGAGGGCGTGGCGATCCCCTGTGTTCGTGCGAGCAGGACTGTTACTCGTCGGTATTACCGCGAAAGCCCTGGCCCGCTCGAGGGCTGCGGCTCGCTGTGCTCCTCGGTCACGTTGCTCCCTGCGGTGCTTACTTCGCCTCGCTCCTCGAGCGGGCCAGCCCCTTTCAGTCCCACCCAGCAGTGGTCAGTTAGGGCTGCAGACTTGAGACCGAACGTTCCATCCGTACCTCTAGGTAGCAGTTCGGACAGTTCGGGCTGAATAGCAACAGCGTAACCAACCCGCTGTTAAATCACCGTCAGCGTCGTCGTCCAGAACGACCGGTAGGCGTCCTCGAGCGCCGGCTTCGGATCCCCCGTCGCGTCGACGGCGGCGGTCGCGGCCGGCTCGAGGTCGGCCTCCTCGACGAGTGTATCGACGACGCCGCGCTGGCCGACGACGTAGAGGCGGTCGGCGTCGCGCTCCGCGAGGGCGTCACGGCAGCGCTCGAGGTGGTCGTCGATCTGGTCGTCGCGAATGCGCTCGAAGCGGGCCTGCGAGAACCCACCCTTCGAGTGGTTGCCCTTGACGTCGCTGTCGAAGCCGCGGTAGTCAACCCGCTCGTCGTCCTCGTAGGTTCCGAGCGCGAACAGATCCGCGCGCACGAGCGCGAGCGCGTGGCGGCCGGTCGGCAGGAACCACTCCCGCTCGAGGTCGAAGCGGTCGTCCCAGGTCGCCTCGAGGGACGGCCGGACGGGCGGGTCCAGCGCGACCGAGACGAGGCCGGCGTCGTCGACACAGCACAGACAGGGCGCGGCGTCCTCGAGCAGCGCGACGCGTTCGCCGAGGACGTCCGAGAGATCCTCGCGGACGGAGCCGGGTATCTCCGCTTCGAGACTTGCGGTGAGCGCCCCCTCCGGAGCCGTTCGAAGCGAGCGCAGTCGTTCGAGGACGTCCTCGAGGCGGGCGCCGCGTAGGTCGACGCGCCGGCGAACGGTCGGCCCGCCGTCGTCGGCCTCGACGCGCTCGAGTTCGCCCTCGAGCTGGGCGATGCGGTCCTCGAGCCGGTTCTGTTGCTCCTCGGCTTCCTGACGGGCCGTCGCCGCGTCGGCTCGTCGTTCGGATTCGGCCTCGTAGCGCTCCCGCAGCCGCTCGTTTTCCTCCTCGAGTTCGTCGATGCGCGCCTTCAGGGGGGCGCGGCCGAGCAACTCGTCGAGCATCTGACCGAACACGCGAAGCGGGGGTACTTCTAGGTTCCGGCGTCGGGGTAGTCGTCGGTATCGGGGCCGGAGGGCTCCCAGCCGGCGAAGGAAAGCAGCTGTCGAGCCCGCTCGCGCCGTGCGAGCAACACCTCCTGCAACGAGGGCGGGCTCCGGACGTCGGTGTCCTCAAGCATCGACTGCGGGAGCGCGAGGGTGTTCGTCGGGACGGCCGAATCGCCGTGGACCGGGAAGTGCTGGGACTCGAGTTTCATCACCAGCGGGGCGTCGAGCCGTTCGACGCCCTCGCCGGTCGTGTACACTTCCTCGTTGAGGCGTTCGTGCTGTTCGTCGTGTATGAGGGCGTGTTGCCGGTCGGTCGGGGTCACGTAGAGGCGACCGAGGTAGTAGCTTCCGGAGAACACTTCGAACATGTCACTAGATATCATGGACCGAGGCGGTATAACTTTTCTGTGGGCTGTTTCGTGCGCGTAGTGCAATCGTCAACCGCTCGTTTCGGTCGGTCGGCGGTACCGTCGCGCGATTACAACAGTTCATAACGCCGACGATAAACACGACGAGAACGGCGTCTGACGGCGGTAACTCCCGACTGTCCGGCAGATGAACGGTTTGAACGATCCGGATGAAACCGGATCGTTTCGAGCCGTCGACGACGAGTCACCCGCTACGTACGACCGCTGCAACGCGACTAAAGCCAGTGTAAATCCACCGGGTCTTCCGAACGGCCGAACCGAGGGCGTAAACGGTTCCGAACGAAGGCCCGACTTTTTAGGCCGGTCGACGGTCGAACAGGGTAATGAACTCCACCCGGTCGGCCGCCCTCCTCGCTGCGGTCCTCCTCGTCGGGCTGACGGTCGCCCCCGTTGCCAGCGGGGCCTTCATGAGCGTCGGCGCCGACGATCGGTCGGACGAACAGGACGACGAGCAACACGATTCGGAAGTCGAACGCGGCGTCACCACGTTCATGCAGTCGAGCGCGACCGACACCTCGAGCACGGTCGAATCCGAGATGTTCGAAGCGAAGTACGAAACCGCCGACGACGACGCCCGGGAACGGCTCGTCGACGAGCGAGCGGACGGCCTGGAAGCGCAATTCGAGAGCCTCGAGCACGAGCGCGACGAACTCCGCGAACACGGCGACGAGCTCTCGACGCCACAGTACCAGGCCCGGATGACCCGGCTAACCGTCGAGATCGTGGCCCTGGAGCGGGCGATCGAGCAGACCATCCCGTTCGCGGACGACAAGGAGGTCGGCGTCGACCGCCTCGAGGCCCTCGAGGAGAACGTCGTCGACCTCGGCAGCGAACAGATCGCGGCCGTCGCGACGGAGCTGCTGGGCTTCGAGGGCTACCTCGAGGGAGAACCGATCGGTGACGACAGCGACGAGACGGACGCTGCGGACGGCGGGGGGTAACTGCGATCCGCGGGACCGAGCGACCCGCTGAGAAGACACGCTTTTCAGCGGCGCCACCCAAACGCTGCTACGAATGGACTCCGCCGCCCTGTTGGACCTCCTCGGGAACGAAAACCGGAGACGCATCCTCCGATTGCTCGCGCGAAAACCCTGCTACGTGACCGAGATCTCGGAGTACCTCGGCGTGAGTCCCAAGGCGGTGATTGAACACCTGCGCAAGCTCGAGGAGGCCGGCCTGATCGAGAGCCGGATCGACGACCAGCGCCGGAAGTACTTCCACATCGCCCGCAACCTTCGCCTCGAGGTAAGCCTCTCGCCGTACGGCTACGTGAGCAAGAGCGCCTACCCGGCGAACAGCAGCTTCGACATCGCGACCTGTCGCCACCTCGAGATCGACGTCTCCTGGGACGACACCGACGACCTGGAGGAACTCCTGGCGACCTTAGAGCAGCTCGAGCAGCTCGAAAACGAGCTGTCGCTGGCCCAGCGGTGGGTCCAGCGCCACGTCTGTGACGTGCTCGATCGGATCTCCGAGACGGTCGGCACCGGTCCCGAGAGCCGGATCTACGCCGACGTCCTCGCGAGCATTCGCTCCGAGCCCAAATCGGTCTCCGAGCTGGGCGAGGACGTCGACGCGCCCCGCGAGGTCGTCGCCGAGATCCTCGAGCTGATGGCCGACGAGGGGATGGTCCGACGGACGAGACGCGGCTGGGAGCTCGTTCCCGAGCCCGAGGAGTCCTGACGTCGGCTCACGGCTACCGACGTCGGCGCTCTCCGCTCCCGTGTAGTCGGTGGCCTTACTCGACAAGCAAGTCGTACAGCATTAGCGCTCCAGTGGCGAGGAAAACGACGCCGCCAGCGAGAGCGAACGTTCCGGCGTCGAGCAGCAGGTAGTACCCAGCAAAGCCGAGGACGATTACGGCCCCGATGGCCCGTGCGGTCCGGGTTCCCCAGGCGTCGACCAGCTGCCGTGTGAGCGTAGACACGATCGAACGATCTGTCATCGATCCACAAAATAGTTTCTAGCGGCTGAGCCGTACGTGATCAGCAGAACCGACTCGGACGATGTGGTCCCAGTAGCGAGCCGGGCTCCTCGACTGTCCCTATTCGATCTCCTGAAACAGCCCGTTTCGAAGGTCCCGGCCGAGGTAGTAGCCGACGAGACAGGCGACCAGCCCGGCCGTCACGCCGACGGCCAGCACCGCCCGTCCCGACCCGGCGACCGCGAGCACCGCGTTGCTCACCACCGCGGCGATCCCGCCGACCGAGGCGCCGGCCGTCCCCACCTCGAGGTAGCGCCGTTTCGACGTGGCGAGCCCGATCGCGAACGCGACGGCGAACATGCCGACGATCTGGCCGGCGATCGGAATCGTTAGCTCGCCGGCGAAGAAGCCGACCCCGACGGCGAGGACGAGCGCGAGAAACGCCTTGGGGGAGAACGCCGTTTCGAGCGAGGGGCGGGGAAGCGACGGCAGGCGCGACCGGAGCGAGGTGCCCTCGGTCGCGTTCGCCTCCGCTTCCGTCTCGGGCGAGGCCGCGGGGGGCGCGTCAGCGCTCGAGCCCGCGTCGACCTCCGCGTCGGAGCCCGAGAGCAGTCGCTCCGTCTCCTCGAGGAGCTCGTCGGTCGAACGCTCCCCGCGGTCGGCCTCGACGAACTCGTCCGAACGATCGCCCATACGTGAGTCGAAGCGTTCCGAGACCATGGCCTTTTCCCACGGTCGACGGGCGTTCTTTTTACCCTCCCCGACGTACTGGGTGGCAGTGACTACCGAGCTGATCGTCTTCGGGGTGATCTCGATCGCTCTCGGGGGAGGGTTGCTGTACGCCGGACGCCACCTCTACCCGCGGCTCGATCTCACCCGTGAGGCGCTGAGTACCGTCCGCCTGCTGACGGCGGTCATCGCCGGCGTGCTCCTCCTGATGGGGATGGGGCTCGTCGCGGTCGGTCTGGTTACCTAGACTCGACGCCGAAAGAGTGCCTTCAAGTCCGGCGCCGCGCAACGGAGAGGTATGAATCCAGGCGACCGCGTTCGCGTCGATCGCGCGGACCGCAGCTACGAGGGCGTCCTGTTGCCCTCGAGTACGGACGAGCAGCTCGTGGTGAAACTCGAGGGCGGCTACAACGTCGGAATCGACCGCGAGGACGCCGCGGTCGACGTGCTCGAGGAGGACGTCTACGAGATCGACGGCTCCAGTTCCGACGACGAGGGCGGGTCGGCGGTCGAGTTCGACGCCGAGCTGCCGACGATCGCGCTGATCTCGACGGGGGGAACGATCGCCTCGACGGTCGACTACCGCACCGGCGCGGTAACCGCGCAGTTCGACGCCGAGGACGTCCTGCGTGCGGTCCCCGACCTGGCGGGCCGGGCGAACTACAGGGGGAGAGTCGTCGCCAACATCCTCTCGGAGAACATGGAGCCACCGATCTGGCAGGACCTCGCCCGTGCGGTCCGCGAGGAGATTGAAGACGGCGCCGACGGCGTCGTCGTCATGCACGGCACCGACACGATGCAGTACTCCGCGTCGGCGCTCGCCTTTATGCTCGAGACGCCCGTCCCCATCGTCTTTACGGGCAGCCAGCGCTCGGCGGATCGGCCCTCCTCCGACAACGTGATGAACGCCGTCTGTGCCGTCGAGGCCGCCAAAAGCGACTGCGCGGAGGTTATGGTCTGTATGCACGCCTCCGAGAGCGACGACCGCTGTGCGCTCCACCGCGGGACTCGAGTGCGGAAGAACCACACCTCACGCCGGGACGCCTTCGAGACGATCGGTGCCGAGCCGCTGGGCGAGGTCGACTACGACTCCGAGGCGGTCTCGTTTCGCCGGGACTACCAGCGGCGAGACGAGAGCGAGGTGGACCTCGAGCTCGAGGCCGACCTGGAGGAAGACGTCGAACTGCTGAAGTTCACCCCCGGGATGGACCCGGCATTCCTCGACGTCGTCGAGGGAAGCGAGGGACTGGTCCTCGAGGGCACCGGACTCGGCCACGTCCACACCGATCTCATCCCCCGCATCGAGGAGCTGATCGAGGACGGCACGACGGTCGTCATGACCAGCCAGTGTCTCGAGGGACGGGTCTGTGACCGCGTCTACGACACGGGTCGGGACCTGCTCGAGGCCGGCGTGATCGAGGCCGGCGACACCCTGCCGGGAACGGCGAAGGTCAAGCTGATGTGGACACTCGCGAACGCCGACTCGGTCCCGGAGGCGATGGAGACGTCGCTGGCCGGCGAACTGCAGGAGCGGTCGACCCCCTGGGAGTGATCGAATGTCAGTCGGAATCACCATTCGGCGAGCGACGCACGACGACTACGAGGGCGTCAAGGCGTTCACCGAGGACCTTTGGGCGGATCGTGGCGGCGACTACATCCCCGAGATCTACCACGACTGGCTCGAGGACGGCGACGAGCGAAAGAAGACGTTCCTCGCCGACGCCGGCGACGAGGTCGCGGGGATCGTTCAGGCCGTGATGCTCTCGGACGACGAGGCCTGGTTCCAGGGGATGCGGGTCAACCCCGCCTACCAGCGCCAGGGGCTGAGCGGTCGGCTCAACGAGGCCTGCTTCGAGTGGGCCCGCGAGCAGGGGGCGACCGTCGGGCGGATTATGATCTTCTCGTGGAACGCCGCCTCCCTCGGAGCGGCACGAACGGGCGGGTTCGAGCCCCTGACCGAGTTTCGCTTCGCTCACCCCGAGCCCGATTCGGACGCCTCGAGTCCGGACTCGGTCTCGAGCGATCCCCGACGCGCCTGGCGCTACTGGACTCACAGCGACGCCCGCGACCACCTGCGGGGACTGGGTTTTGCCCCCGAGGAGTCGTGGGCGATGCGCGAACTTGCGCGAGAGGACTTCGAGCGTCTCGCCGACGAAACGGCCGTCTTCGCCGTCGAACGGGAGTCGGCCCCGGTTGGGGCGTCCTACCGCGCCCGAACGTACGACCGCGAGGGCGACGACGGCGAACCCGAAACGTGGGCCGAGTACGGGGTCGGCGTCTGGGACGACGTCGACGCCGCCCGGTCGCTGTTCGGCGCGATCGCCCGGGACGCCGCCGAACTCGGCGCGGACCGAACGCGGGTTCTGATCCCCGAAACCGCCGGGTACGTCAGCGACGCCTCCTACGCGGGCGCGGAGATCTCGGAGGAGCCGGACTTCGTGCTCGGGATCGAGCTCTGATACGGTCTACTGGAAGTCATCGCCGGTACAACCGCGACCGCCCTGCGGTTGTACCGGTAAATCGTTACCAGTAGTTGGTAGTACGATTTCTTTATTCAGAGGCACCCGTGAAACTCGCGTTACGTACAGCGAACTTTTTTACCGAGGGCATCGGCTGACGCCGAGGCGTCAGCCTCAACCCCCGGCAAAAAACTTCGATGAAAAAAGGCCGACGGCTCGCCCACGGGGCTCGCCGTCGGTGAAACGCCTCGCTTCGCTCGGCGTATTCCTCTCCGTTCCATACGCAGACGTAGTTACCGGAGCGCTCGAGCACCGGAACCGACGCCGATCCTCGAGCACCCCGTCTCAGTCGCCTTCGACCGTGAGCGACAGCCGGCGACGGTCCGTCTCGAACCCGTGTCGCTCGTAGACGGCGATCGCTCGCTCGTTGTCGACGTCGACCTCGAGGGAGAGTGCTTCGCAGCCGACCGCTCGAGCCCGCTCCACGGCGCGCTCGAGGAGGGCGTCGACGAGGCCCGTTCCGCGATAGGACTCGCGGACGTAGAGATCGCCGACCGTCAGCCGGTCGGGTCGGTCGAAAACGGCGGGGGACTCGTCGACGTCGGTAGTGACGAACCCCGCGAGGTCGCCGTCGCTATCGGGGCGAAACACCGGGTCGGTCGATCCGTCGGCGTCGAGTCCGTCGACGGCGATCCACGTCCGATGGCCGTCGGCCGCGAGTCGCTTGAGCCGGTATGCGACCTCCGCGGCGACGAGATCGACGTCGGCGGCGAGTGCGTGGCCCTCGACAATCGACTCGAGTTCGCGGCGGTACGGAAGCCACAGCTCTTCGACGTAGTGACGGACGGCCGCCTCGTCGGGTCGAAGGCGCCGGAACTCCATCAGCCGCCGCTGACCGGCGGGAACAGCGCTAGCTCGTCTCCCTCCTCGAGTTCGGTCTCGAGACCCTCCTCCTCGACTAAGACGTTCGTGCCGTTTCGTAACACGTTGATCTGGGAGCGCAGTTCGCCGTCCTCGAGGACGCGGTCCTCGAGTTCGGGGCGTCCCTCGAGGAGCTCCTCGAGGGCGTCGCCGACGGTGTCGCCGGCGTCGGCCTCGACCGCGACGTGTTTGTCGCCCGCTCGTTCGGCGAGATCCGCGAACAGCTTCCACTCGGTCATGGATGGCGCTATCCGCGCCGCGGGCAAGTAGCTACCGCTCCGGGAGCCGACGGAGGGCCTCCGGACGGCCGAGCACGTACGCGACGTCGCCGGCGGCGAGACGGAGATCGTCGGGCGGGAGCGCGACGGCGTCGTCACCGTCCCGGTCGACCGCGAGCACCAGCGCCGGCAGCGAGTCGACGGTCGTCCCGTCGAGGGAGCCGCCGGCGTCGACGGCCAGCGCGGTGACCGTCTCGTCGGCCGCACGGAGCGCGGACACCAGCTCCCGTTCCGCGTCGGGCGTTCCCGGAAGCGTGACGAGCCGGTACGGGCGGTCGGCGTCGAACGCGCCGACGTCGTCGGCGTCGACGGCGACGGTCGCCGCGTCGGCGGCCGTTCCCCGCAGTTCGCCGACCGCGAGCGGTCGGGCTCCGTCGTCGCTGGTCCAGATCTGGACGGCGTCGCCCGGGCTGGCGTCCGCAGCAGGATCCGCACGAACCGAGAGGGCGACGGTGCCGGGAGCCAGCGTCGGCCCGATTCCCGCCGGTCGGCTCCCCAGTCCGAGGTACTCGATCTCGCCGTCGGCCCCGAGCTCGACGTCGACGTGACCGATCCCGTAGTCGCGCTCGAGGCGCGCGGTCAGCCGAGCGCGTAGCTGTCCGACGGGCAGGTGTCGCGGGAAGAGAAACGTCTCGCCGGCGAGATCCGCCTTCGTCTCAGCGTCGACCGGATCGTAGCCATCGACGTCCTCGATCGTCTCCGGGAGCTCCACCGCGGTCACGCGGCCGGCCGAGCGGACGAGCTGTCCCACGTCGTCGATCGTCCGCGGCGCGGCGAGCGCGAACACGTCCCGGCCGAGGTAATCCCCGACCCGTCGCCCGCCGTCGGCGGCGATCGCGCTCGTCGCGAAGACGACGACGGTGTACACCGCGGTCTCGATCTCGAGCAGCGGCGTCGTCCCGATGATCGCGTCCTGGAGGGCGGTCTTCGTGTTCAACCAGATCGCGACGGCCGTGATACCGGCGAGGACGCCGACCCCCTCCGGAAGTTCGTCGGCGCTGTACCACCGGAAGGTCACGGCCGCGGCTGCCGCCGTTCCGGCCGCGAGGACGGTAAAGCCGAGTATCCTGCCCAGGACGTCGAGCAGCGAGTCGACGGCGGGGTCGGGCTGGGCGAGCTGCGCGACGAACGGATCGATCACGGGCGATCACCCCGCCGACGGTCGACCGTCGGGCGACTCATCGTCCGACCGCCTCCGCGAAGGCGTCGGTCGTCCCTTCGGGGCCGGCGACGAACGCCTCGTCGCCAGCTTCGAGTCGGTCCCCTCCCCCCGGAACGAACCGCCACCCCTGGCGACGGTCGTCGGGATCGACGTCCTGTCTGCGGACCGCGAGCACTCGAACGTCGGCGGGCGGATCGACGGGCACCGACTCCGCGGTCGCGCCCACGGTCAGTCGACGGATCGCGTACCCGGCGCGTTTGACCAGCGCGAACGCCTCGAAGTCCCGGTTAGTTCCCCGCGAGCGGACGATCAGTCGCGGCGTCTCCGTCTCGAGCAGCGGCTTCACGGCCGACCGGTCGACGGTCATCGTGACGAGGCCGACGCCGCCGGGGCTCGCGACGCTCGAGCCGCCCGGAGCCGGAGACGGGGAGTCAGTCGGTTCCCGCTCTGCGTCCGACGCGGCCGGCTCGACCCGGTTCGCATCGGATTCCGCCGATGACTCTCGGTCCGCCAGTGGCTCTCGGTCGTCCCGGTCGACCCGTGCGCTCAGTACTCTCCCCGCGATCGATCGGGAGTCCCCCTGTACGGTCACCCGATCCCCGCGTGCCAGCCCCGTCGGCACCAGCGTCGCGATCGACACCGCCCGCTTCCCCTCCGGCACGCGCCGCGAGAGCCCGCCGGCCGACGGCGCCGCGGCGATCGTCGCACGTCCTCGCTCGTCGATCGAGACGGTGACGTCCGCGAGCTCGTGGTCGGTTCGCAGGCGCTCCTCGAGGCGCACCTCGAGCTCCGACAGCGGAAGGTCGGCCGGGAGCCGCCAGGAGCCGGTCCGGAGCGTCCTGCGGAGATCGGCCGACAGCGGCGGATACCCCTCCATATCGCGGATCTCGCCGGTGGGCCGGATCGTAACCTGTCCGGCCGCGCCGACGAGCTCGATCACGTCGGCCGAAAGGGTTCGCTGACGCAGTCCGGACAGCGAGAGCCGTCGCGGCAGCTCGGCACCGAGTTTATCGCCCTCGTTGTGGGCGTACAGCGCGAGCATTAGAACGACCAGCACGGCGACCAGCAGCCGGGGGGATTGGGCGATGTCGGGCTCGACGAGCCCGAGCAGGCCGCCCTGGACGCTGGCGATCGAGAGCGCCAGCACGACCACACCGAATCCGGGCAGCGTAACGCCGGTCACGTAGCGAACGAGAAAGCCGAGCGCGCCGGAGACGAACGCGGGCACGATTCCGGTCAGGAGACCGAGGTAGAGACCGAGCAGTACTTCGACCGGCAACGTCATTATCGGCCGATCGGCCGGAACCGTTAAACAGCTACCGGCTCGCAAGGCTGCAGCCGGAACGAACTTGGGCCGCGGACGGGAACGAACGAGGAAGACGATGAGTTCAGATCCACAGCGCGTCGCGATCGCGTGCCAGGGCGGCGGCAGCCACACGGCGTTTACCGCCGGCGTCCTCTCTCGCCTACTCGAGGACGAGGCCCTCGCGGACGACGTCGAGATCGTCGGGTTCAG
Source organism: Natronococcus roseus (assembly GCF_043677095.1). Taxonomy (NCBI): domain Archaea; kingdom Methanobacteriati; phylum Methanobacteriota; class Halobacteria; order Halobacteriales; family Natrialbaceae; genus Natronococcus; species Natronococcus roseus. Next base: position 95,232 of record NZ_JBHLJR010000004.1, on the reverse strand, counting down.
CGGGACCTCCGGCGGAGCCGTCTGCGCACTGCTCGCGTGGTACGGTCGCGAACACCCCGATCACGAGCCCGGAGCGCTGCTGGCCGACTACTGGGCGGACATGGCCGCCCGCGGACCGATCGACCGGCTGGCAAACGAGACGGTCCGCTGGACCGGCCGACTCCAGCGAATGGGCGTTCCAACCCCCGAGGTCAGCCCCTACCAGTCCCCCGCCGCGCTCTGGGGTCGCCGGGAGTTTCTCGGCCTGCTCGAGCGCCACGTGGACTTCGAGGGGATCCCCGAGCTGCTGGACGGGAGCGAACCGGCGCTGTTGATCAGCGCCGCCAACGTGCTCTCGGGCGAGTTCAAGCTCTTCCGCGAGGACGAGCTCTCGGCGGAGGCGGTCCTGGCGTCGGCCGCCATCCCCTACGCCTTCCCGGCCGAGGAAGTCGGTGGCGAGTACTACTGGGACGGCCTGTTCTCGAAGAACCCGCCGATCAAGGACTTCGTGAGCAACCGGGAGACGGCCGATCCCGACGAGATCTGGGTGATCAAGATCAACCCGCAGGAACGACCCCGCGTCCCGAAATCCCAGGAGGGGATCGCCGACCGGCGGAACGAACTCTCGGGTAACAAGTCCCTGAACAGTGAGGTGAGTTTCGTCGAACAGCTCAACGACTGGATCGAGGCGGGCTACCTCCCCGAGAAGTTCACCCACACCGAGATCGAACGCATCCGCTTTCGCCGGCCCGATCTGGGCTGGCGGACGAAGCTCGACCGGAGCCCGGACTTCCTCGAGGGGTTGTTCGAAGACGGCGAGGAGGCCGCGGCGGAGTTCCTCGCCGACCGGGAGGCGACCGCGAACGAAGAGGTTTAATCGGCCACGCCGCCGAGCGGGGGTATGGTCGGCGAACGAATCGTGGAGCGGCTGCCCGAAAACTGGCGCTGGGTCGTGACGACGCGGGCGGCCGTCGTCCTCGCCCTGCTCGTCGCCCTGCTCTCGGTTGCAACGGGGATCCTCAGGATCGATCAGCAGGCGGCGGACTTCGGCCCCTTCGCCTCCCACGTGCCGATCGTCGTCCAGAACGCGGTCGGCTTTACGGGAGCGCTGACCGGCTTTCTGATGCTGGCGAGCGCGCTCGCGCTCAGGCGGCGACTGCGCGCCGGCTGGTGGGCGACGATCCTGCTGTTGCCGCTGACGGCGATCCAGGGGTTGTTACAGGCGAGCCCGTACTCGCTGCCGCTGGTGGTGCTCTCGGTGTGTGCCCTCCCGACGCTGCTGCTCAGCCGACGACGGTTCGACCAGTCGCTCTCGCTGACGACGACCCAGTTAGCGGCTGGCGGCGCGCTCGTCGGCGTCCAGGGCTACGGCACCTTCGGCGCCTACGCGATGCGCGAGCAGTTCGACGGGATCGACCACCTGCTCGACGCCTTCTACTTCACGCTGATCACCTCGAGCACGGTCGGCTACGGCGACATCGGCCCGGAAACGGAGGTCGCGATCCTCTTTACGATGTCCGTCGTCGTGCTGGGCGTCGCCAGCTTCGGTATCGCCATCGGGGCGCTCGTCGGTCCCGCGATCCAGGCGCGCATCTCGAAGACCCTCGGAATTATGACCGATTCAGAACTCGAACTCCTCGAAGACCACATCCTCGTACTCGGCTACGGGGACCTGACCGAACCGATCGTCAACGAACTCCACGGTGCGGACCGACAGTTCCTGGTCGTCACGCGGGATCAGGAGGCCGCCAGCGCACTCTCCGACCGCGACATACGCGTGCTGACGGCCAATCCGAGCGACGAGGAACCCCTCCGCCGAGCGCAAATCGAGAACGCCCGGGCCGTCCTCGTCGCGACCGACGACGACGCCCAGGACGCGCTGGCGGTGCTGACCGCCCGAGAGCTGCGACCGGACGTCCGCATCGTTACCGCCGCGACCGACCGCGAAAACACCCGAAAACTCAAACGCGCCGGCGCTGACGACGTCATCAGCCTCTCGGAGCTGGGCGGCCACCTGCTCGTCCAGTCGGCGCTGGGAAAGGACGAGTCGCCGGTCGTCTCGCAATTGCTCGAGACGGAGTAACCCGTCCGCAGCGGCGTGACGCCACTCGACCCTCCGATTACAGCCAATCCCACCGCAAAAAATATAGTGTGCTGGAGGTGAGTGTATGAGTGCGGATATGACACAAATGATACGTGAACGAACCGTCAGCCGGCTCGGTGGTCCCGGTTCGAGACGAGGCGTACCGGATCGGTCGCCGCTCGAGCCGACGGAGGGAGCGTAGATGCTGCAGCTACTCGACGCCGCGTTCGTGCTCCAGGCGGAGGGCGAGGAGCTACCGATGGACGAGTCGACGTTCGTCCTCATCGCGCTGGCCGTCTCGCTCGTCTTCCTGGTGATCACGATCGGCGTCGCCTACTGGATCTACAAGGACGCCTCGAAACGGGAGAACAACGAACTCCTCTGGGCGCTCGGCACCGCCGGGCTGCTGTTCCTGTTCTTCCCGCTCGGTGTCGTCGCCGCGATCGCGTACTTCGTCGTCCGCGGCGAGAAGACACCCGAGGACGAGGGGGGACCGCAGCAGGCCGAACCCGCCGGCCAGGAGTGGTAGCGACCGGGAGCCGCTCCCTCGAGCCCGCGAGTCCGTCCTCGAGAGCCCGATACAGTTGGTATCGTCCCACGATTACCTCGATCTCGCCCGTCCGAAACAGTTGCGGGAGGAACAAGTCAGCCGTAGAAACTAGATAGTAATCGGACGGTCTCTCGTCGACACCCGTATGACGAAGTGGCGACGGCGTTCGGTGCTTGCGACCGGTGCAACGCTCACTGCAGGGGGGACCCTCGCGTCGATCGGTGCCGGGGAGGAGTCGACCGACGACGACCTGCCGGACCCGGACCGCGATCCGAACCCGGGGATGGACGAGGACTGGCCGTCGTTCGACGGCGACGCCGGGCACGCGAGGTACGTCTCCGACGGGACCGCGCTCGACGGCGACGCGCTCGAGGACGCCTGGTCGGTCGACGCCGGGTTCGGACGAGACGCCGGCGTGGCCGTCGCCGACGACGTCGTCTACGCGACGAACGCGAACGGAGTCATCGCGCTCGACGTCGCCGACGGGTCGATCATCTGGGAGAACACCGACATCGACGCGAACGCGCCGTCGGTCGTCGACGACACCGTCTACGTTACCGGCGACGAACTGTTCGCGCTCGACATCGCCGATGGGAGCATCCGGTGGCAGACCGAGTTCGAGCCCGAGGAGCCGATTCAGAGTCAGACCGTCGCGTACGGAGGCGTCTTCGTCGTCGGCGGCGGCACGCTGTACGCCCTCGAGACCGACGACGGCTCGGTGCGATGGGAGATCGACACGCTCACCGCTGAACAGCAACACGATGACGAGGGCGAGCAGGAGTACGACTTCCTCGATACGACCGCCGCGGCGAACGGCGTCGTCTACGCCGGCGCGGGGGATCTGGAAGGTGGTGCAACGGTTGCACTCGACCCCGATACGGGTGATGAGGTCTGGCGAGGGGATTCGAATTTTTACACCGGAGGCGCCCAGGCACGGGCGACGTCGACCGCCGTTGTTGTGAGCCGGGTCGATTTCTACGCCCGGGTGCTCCTCGACGCACAGACCGGCGAGCATATCGCGAAGGTGTCCGCGGAGGGGATCTCGGTGACGCTCGGCGAGGAGCGTTACCTCAGCGGGTACGAGGCCGACCAGCTCACAGGAAGCGCCTATCACGGCGACGAGGACGACTGGGGTGTCGACGTGTCTCGAAACGTCGGCCGCGCGATCATCGCCGGCGACACCGTCTACGTCTACTTCAGGGGGACGGATGCGACGTACGGAGAATACGACGGCGAACTCGTCGCCCTCGACAAGGACGACGGAAGCGAGCGCTGGGCGATCCAAGCCGGGGAGCTGCCGGTCGGCAACGTCCTGGGTATCAGCGACGGGACGCTCTACGTCGAACACGAGGACAGTCTCGTCGCACTTCGCGAGGAGGATGATGAGGACGAAGAGACCGGCGAGGACGACGAGGGTGACGAAGACGAGAGCGAAAACGGCGACGATGCCGAAGACGATAATGAAGACGACGGAGACGAGGACGAAAGTGAGGAAACGGCGGACGATGATCGCGGAGGTGGGGACGACGAGGATGACGACGACGGTGAGGAGGAGAGCGAAGACCAGAGGGATGACCACGGCGAGCAGTACGACGGAGATGAGGAGGGCGAAGCGGATGACAACGAAGGGACGGCCGACGACGAAGACGAGAGCGAAAACGGAGACGACGAGCAGTACGACGGAGATGAGTACGACGGAGATGAGGACGACTCGGATGACGACGGCGACGACGAGATAGACGACGAAAATGAGGACGATATCGACCATGAAGACGACACCGACGACTCTGAGGAGGACAATATCGGCGACGAAGACGACGGTGACGACGAGGACGGCGATATCGACGACGAAGGGACTGACTCGGTTCCCGGCTTTACGCCCGGTGCCGGCCTCGTCGGTGGCGCGTTAGGGCTCGAGTGGCTCCGACGGAAAGCGGGGACGAACGATACCGTAGACGAGCCAACGGAGGCTGCGGAGGACCGAGCGGAGTAACCCGCAAGTCGGATCGGTGATCCGCCAGCCGAACCGACGGACCTCGTCGAGTAGTCCAGATCCAATTTTGGGACGGTTGTTGTGCGATCAATTCAGTGATAACAACCCGGTAGTAATCCACACAGTCTGAGTTCCAGGCACGTATGACGTGGCGACGACGGTCAGTGCTGACGACGGGTGCAGCGTTCGCTGCCGGTGGCGTACTCTCCTCGGCCGTCTCCGGCGACGGCGAGGTCGACGATAACGACCTCCCGGACCCGAATATCGAACCGAATCCGGAGACGAACGCGGTATGGCCGTCGTTCGACGGCGACGCCGGCCACGCGAGGTACGCCGCAGATGCCCCCGAGTTCGATGGCGAGGCGCTCGAGGCGGTCTGGACGTTCGAACGCGCCACCGGAGAGGCGGCAGTCGCCGACGGCGTCGTCTACGCGTCGACTCCGGACGGAATCGTCGCGCTCGACGCCGCGGACGGCTCGACGATCTGGGAGACCACCGACGTCGACGCGAACAGGCCGTCGGTCGTCGGTGACACCGTCTACGTCGTCGATGACGAGCTGTACGCGCTCGACGCCGCCGACGGCGACGTCCGCTGGCAGACCGAGCTCGAGCCCGAGGACTCGTCCGGAACACAGACCGTCGCCTACGGGAGCGCGTTCGTCGTCGCCGACGGGACGCTGTACGCCCTCGATACCGACGACGGCTCGGTTCAGTGGGAACTCGAGTCGATCACCGCTGATACCCAAGAGTCGGACGACGAGGAGGCGGAGTTCGAGTTCAGGAGTACGACCGCCGCGGCGAACGGCGTCGTCTACGCGCTGGCGGCGGACGACGACGGCGGCGCGCGCCTCGCGCTCGACCCCGAAACGGGCGACGAGGTCTGGCGGGCCGAGTACACGCAGCACGACGGCTTCGGAATCCCGCGGGCACGAGCGACTACGACCGCCGTCGCTCTCGGCGGGGTAAGCCACTACGCGCGAGACGTCCTCGACGCACAGACCGGCGAAGACAAGGGGAAAGCGACGGCCGAGGGAATCGAACTCGTCCTCGGCGAGGCGATCTATATCGGCGGCTACTACGGCGACGCGCTGACCGCAACGTCAACTTCCGACGACGCTGACGATTGGGGCGTCGACGTGCTTCGAAACGTCAACAATGCGGCGGCCATCGGCGGTGATACCGTCTACCTGCACATCAACGACAACGCAGGGACCGGCGACACCGCAGATGCCGACGAGCTCGATCACTCGGAGTACCACGACGAACTCGTCGCCCTGAATAAGTACGACGGAAGCGAGCGGTGGACGATTTCGACCGACGAGCTTCCGATCGGCCACGTCGTGGCTATCGACGACGAGACCCTCTACGTCGAAGACGACGACCACGAGGGCGAGGGCCTCGTGGCACTTCGCGAGCAAACCGACGAAGACGGTGACAACGGCGACGAAGACGGTCAGCAGGAGGACGGCGATGGACGGGAAGACAGTGAGGACGAAGGCGAGGATGAGGGGGACGATACCGATGAGGACGAGCGGGAGGGACCGGAGGAAGACGGCGAAGGCGACGGAAACGATGGCGATGAAGACGAAGATGGCGACGGTGACGAAGACGAGCAAGACGACGGTAGCGAGGAGGATGGCAGCGGGGACGAACAGGATGAAGACGGCGAGGATACGGATGATGACGACCAGGGAGAGCTGGAAGACGATGACGAGGACGAAGGTGAAGCCGACGACGATGAAGAGCCGAACGGCGACGATCAAGAGGATGACGACGACGAGGAGAGCGGTGACGATGGAGACGAGGAAGACGAGCAGTACGGCGGGGAAGAAGGAGACGAGGACGAAGCCGAGCGTGATGACGACGTCGGCGACACCGGCGAGGACGACGGTATCGGCGAGGACGAAGACGATGAAACGGGCGAGGACGATCCGAACGGAGACGACGAAGTCGAAAGCGAGGACGAGCCGGACGCCGACGACGAAGACGATGAAGCCGATACGGACGACGATGACGACACGGACACCGAAACCGACGACGACTCCGACTCCGTCCCCGGGTTTACTACCGGTGCGGGTATCGCGGGCGGTGCGGTAGGGCTCGAGTGGCTCCGCCGACGAGCCGCGACCGACGCGTCGGCGGAGCCGGCGGACGAACCCGAAAGCTAACGAGTCCGTCGCGGTGCCGTCGATCCACTTCCCCGGACGGCTCGAGCGACGGACCCCAAAGTGATCGCCGTGTTACAATGGTTCAAGGAGAAAGCCCACGACTTCAGTCGTGGGATGAATCCGACGGGGGCCGAAACAACTCCGCCAGTTCGTTCCGTCGGTTGTGCTACCGAGTCCGGGGTAAGGATACACACCTCAGCAGGAGGGTAGATGAAGCCCGCTATCCCGGTCGGGGGTCGTATTGGCTCGGCCCACAACCCCACCGTCTCGGACGAGTGAGGAACCTCCCCGTCGTGGCTCTCCAGTCTGTGACTGGAACCCCACGACTTCAGTCGTGGGAGGAAGTCAGTCCGGCGCGCCCTCGAGGATCTCGACCCCGCTCGAGGCGCCGATGCGTTCGGCGCCAGCGTCGATCATCGCTATGGCCTCCTCGTAGCTGCCGACGCCGCCGCTTGCCTTGACTGGAAGAGACTCGCTCATGAGTTCGACGTCCGAGACCGTCGCGCCCCCCTCCGCGAAGCCCGTCGAGGTCTTGACCATCGCGGCATCGGCCTCGCGGGCGGCCTCGCAGGCGTTGCGTTTCTCGTCGTCGGTCAGCAGGGCCGTCTCGATGATCACCTTCACCGGGATCGGGACGGCCGCGACGAGTTCGGCGAGTTCGTTCTCGACGGCCTCAAGCCGGCCCGTTTTGACGTTGGCGACGTTGAGAACGACGTCGAGCTCGTCGGCGCCGGCCTTCCAGGCGAGGACGCCCTCGCGGCGTTTCACGTCGGGGGCGTTCTGGCCGTGGGGGAAGCCGATCACGGTCGCGACGGTGACCTCGGGTGCGTAGTCGACGGCGTGTTCGACGGCGTACGGTGGGATGCAGGCGTTCATCCCGTGGTCGGCGGCGGCGTCGAGGACGTCCTCGACGTCGGCGACGGTCGTCTCGGGGCCGAGGACGGTGTGATCGATCAGGGGAGCGAGTTCGTCGCGATCCATACCGGACCGACTCGCCGAACGGTCAAAAATCCGTCCGATCCCTTATTTGGGTCCGGGGGCTACTGGCCGCCATGGACGAGGAGCAACCCGACGTCGCCCCCGTCGTCGAGGCGACGGCCGACGATATCGCGACGATGGAGATCCGCGGCGCGGCAGCGATCGGGGACGCCGCGGCAGAGGCGCTCGCAACCCAGGCCGAGCGCTCCGACGCGTCGACCCCGGCGGCGTTTCGCGATCAGCTACGCGCCGCCGCTAGAGAGCTGTACGAGACCCGGCCGACCGCCGTGAGCCTCCCGAACGCCCTCCGGTACGTCCTGAGAGGGATCGAGGGCGAGACCGTCCCGGAGCTTCGGGAGTCGACGATCGGACAGGCTCGGGAGTTTCAGGCCGACCTCGAGCAGGCCCAGGAACGACTCGGCGAGGTCGGGGCGAACCGCTTGCGGGACGGCGACGTGGTGATGACCCACTGTCACTCGACCGACGCGCTGTCCTGCGTCGAGGCGGCGCTGGATGCGGGCAAACACGTCGAGGCGATCGTCAAGGAGACCCGACCGCGAAAGCAGGGCCACATCACGGCCGAACAGCTCCGGGAGTGGGACGTCCCGGTAACGCTGGTCGTCGACAACGCGGCTCGGCGCTACCTCGACGACGCGGACCACGTCCTGGTCGGGGCCGACAGCATCGCCGCCGACGGCAGCGTCATCAACAAGATCGGGACCAGCGGGCTGGCGGTCAACGCCCGCGAGCGCGGCGTTCCGGTGATGGTCGCCGCCCAGACGATCAAGCTCCACCCCGACACGATGACCGGCCACACCGTCGAGATCGAGATGCGCGACGAGAGCGAGGTGCTCTCGGAGACGGAGTACGCCGACATCACCGGCGGCGACCGTGCGGACGACGGTCTCACCGTCGAGAACCCCGCGTTCGACGTCACGCCGCCGCGTCACGTCGACGCGATCGTCACCGAACGGGGCCAGTTCCCGCCGGAAAGCATCGTCACGCTCATGCGGGAGCTGTTCGGCGAGACGACCGGCGAACCCTGGGAGGTGTAGCGGCGGCACGACGGCTCGAGCCGCGAACCCGTGGATCATCCAACAGACGTAACCTAACCCCGTCGGTACCGGTGGATATGAGCGACGAGATTCAGGTAGTCGACCCGGCGGCGATCGAGCCCACGGAGCCGGTATCGGGACTGCTCGAGCGAACCGTGATCCGCGCAGGCGGCCGCGGGTTAGTCGTGTTTCGCGTCGACGACGAAACCGCGCGATTCCGCCGGGAGGGGACGACGTACGGATGGGTCCGTGCGGGTCGCGGAACCGTCGCCCGTCCCGACGACGAACGGCCCGCCGAGCTGTCGGCCGGCGACTTTCTGGAGATTCCGGCGGACACAACTCGGCGGTACGTCGCCGAATCTACGTCTCTCGAGGTCCTCACGGTCGTGGACGACGAGCCGGAGCCAACGGGCACCGATTCCCGGATCGCCGTCGGCGAGGGACCCCTCTTGGTCGTCGGACCCGACGAACTCGAGCCGACCGTCGAGAGTCCGGAGCTAAGCCGAGAGACGCCGTTTCCCGACGAGGACGTCCTGCCGATGCGGGTCCGAGTCGCGGGCGGGGCGGCGGCGGGCTGGCACCACCACGGCGAGAACGTCTACTTCGGCTACGCCGTCGACGGCCCGAGCGAGACGGAGTACGGACCGAACGGCGAACGCGTCGCACGCATCGAACGCGGCGAGTGCTTTCACGTCCCACCGGGATTGATTCATCGGGATACGAACCCGACAGACGAGGCCCACACCGGAATCGTCTGGCTCTGCGGGGGGAAGCCGTGGGTCGTGAACGTCGACGGGCCCGGCGGTTCCGAAACGGTTTCGGCCGCCGAGAACCGGTAGCGACACCACCTTCGGGGCGGTCGGGATCGGAAGCGGTTAGTCGCTGCTGTGTTCCAACTCGAGTATGGTGCTTCCCGAGGGGTTCGCGCTCCCGCCCGCGCAGTTTCTCGTCCCGCTCGCGGTAGCGGCAGTCGCCGTCGCCGCGGCGCTGTGGTCGGCCGACCCACCCGTGACCGATCGGACGGTGCTCGCCTTCGTTCCCTGGATGCTGTTCGGCTCGAGCCTGCACGTCCTTCACCGGTTCGAGGCCTACCCCGACGACCTCGCCGTGCTGTTCGGAACGCCGAGCGTCTACGTGATAACGGGGACCGTCGCTGGCGCCGTCTGGCTCGGAGGGATCACGCTCGAGCGAACCGGAGCCGTCTCGAGCGAGCCCCCGGTCGCCGCCGTCGGCACGCTCGGCTTCGTCGGTGCTGCGGCGACCGCCGTCGGCGTCCAGGGCGGGTTCGGCGACGTCTTCTGGCCGCTGCTCTCGGTCGTCCTGACGGTACTGGTCACGGCCGGCGTCTGGGCCGCGCTCGGCCGGCGCTACGAGCGGGTCGCTGCCGTCACGGGCGCGACCGGCGCGCTGGTCGTCTTCGGCCATACCTTGGACGGGATCTCGACGGCGATCGGCTTCGACGTTCTCGGCGCCAGCGAGGAGGTTCCGCTCTCGCTTCTGATCCTCGAGGCCGGCCACGCCCTCCCGACGGCAGAGTACGTCGGGGGCGGCTGGCTGTTCGCCGTCGTCAAGATCGCGCTGGCGCTGGTCATCGTCGGCCTGTTCCGAGAGTACGTCGAGGACGCCCCGCGACAGGGTCGGGCGCTGCTCGCCCTCCTCGCCGCGGTCGGGCTCGGACCGGGCGCGCACAACGTGCTCCTGTTTCTCGTCACCTAGACTTTTTGCCCCCCGCGCCCTCTGTTGATAATCTGCTATGGTCACCGTCCTCACTGCGGGTCACGTCAACTGGGACGTGACGCTCCGTATCGATCGACTCCCGGTCGCCGACGGCGAGGCCTCGATCCGCTCCCAGCAACAGTCCGGTGGCGGCAGCGCGGCGAACGTCGCCGCGACGCTGGCCGGACTCGAGGTCGACGTCGGTCTCGTCGGCAGCGTCGGCGACGACGACAACGGACTGCTCGCCCGTCACGAACTCGAGGAGACCGGGGTCTCGATCGACGGCGTACGAATCGTCGAGGACGCCGAGACGGCCGTCAAGTACCTGCTGGTCGAGGACAGCGGCGAGGTCGCCGTCCTCGGCAACGACGGCGTCAACGAGGCAGTCGAGCCGGCCGACCTCGAGCCCGAGCGGATCCGGGCGGCGAGTCACGTCCACCTGACGAGCCAGCGTCCCGACACCGCCGCCGAAATCGCCTCCATCGCAAGCGAGGCCGGCGTCACCGTCAGCTTCGATCCCGGCCGTCGCCTGGGCGAGCGGGACTTCGGCGACGCCCTCGCGCTCGCGGACGTGATCTTCGTCAACGACCGCGAGGCCGAGGCGATGCTCGAGGCCGAGTACAGCGACTCGGCGTTCGACGATCGGTTCGTCGTCGTCAAACACGGCGCCGACGGGGCGTTGCTTCACACGCCCGACGGCGACCACGTTCATTCCGGGTTCGAGGTCGAGACGATCGACACCGCGGGCGCCGGCGACGCCTTCGCCGCCGGCTTCCTCGCGACGATGGTTGCTACCGGCGACGGCGAGTTCGACCCCGAGCGAGCACTCGAGTACGCGAACGCCTGCGGCGCGCTGACCGCCGGGCGGAAGGGGGCACGGAGCGTTCCGTCGGCCGCCGAGGTCGAGACGTTTCTCAGTGATCGCCACTGACGGGTTATTTTATATGATCGGGTATGATAGAACTCGGATAGGTGTCCGACACACGAATGACGAGTGTATGACGAACGGATGAGAGTGCCCACGTCCGGCGGTTCTCATCGAGTGCTTCCCGGCGGTACCTATTTGTCGAGTGCCGTTGGCCAGTGGTCTAGGGAGTCACGGCGACGTGACTGAGAGACATGAACGAACGAACGACACCCAACACCCCTGGATGTGGGTTCGGTCAGCGCGTCCAGTACGACCGAGACGACAACGAACCGCCGAGCATCGCTGTCGCGACGGCGCTCGCGACCTATCACGGTGAAGACGTCACCGACTCCAGCGTCCGGCTGTACGACTACATCGATCCCGAGGCGCTGGACTCGCTGTTCGTCCGCACCTACGGCGGCGGCGATCGATCGACCGGGACGGTCGTCTTCGACGTCGACGACGTCACCGTCACCGTCAGCCCGGAGCAGGTCGAGGTAACCGGGTAGGCCGACTGCGCGCTCGAGGGTCGACGGCGGCTCCGGGGGTGCTCTCGAGGCCGTGCCGGGCTCGAATCTTTTTTCTCGTCGCCCGCGGAACGCGAGCCTATGGCAACGCAGCCACACCTGCTGGTCGAGGAGGGAGACCTGACGGACGTCGCACTGATTCCGGGGGATCCGGGTCGCGTCGATCGGATCGCCGACCACTGCGACGAATCCGAAGTCGTCGCCGAAAACCGCGAGTACAAGGTCGTCAACGCCACCTACGGCGACCGGGAGCTGACGATCTGCTCGACGGGGATCGGCTGTCCCTCGGCGGCGATCGCGATCGAAGAGATGGCTAACGTCGGCGTCGAGACGTTCATCCGCGTCGGGACGACCGGTGCGCTCCAGTCCGACATCGAGATCGGCGACATGATCGTGGCGACCGGCGCCGCGAAAAACGAGGGCACCTCGAAGCGCTACGAGGACGCGGAGTACCCCGCCGTTCCCGATTACGAGGTGCTCTCCTCGCTGGTCGACTCGGCCGAAGCGAACGACGAGGACGTTCACGTTGGTCCGATCGTCTCGGACGACGCCTACTACGCCGAGACCGACGAACACGTCGCCGACTGGGAGAACGCTGCCTTGCTCTGCGTCGAGATGGAGGCCGCCGCCGTCTTCACGCTGGCTCGCCGACGCGGACTCCGCGCGGGCGCGATCTGTACCGTCGACGGCAACCTCGTCGAGGGCACCCAGAAGGGGACCGACACCGAGGACGACGAACTCCCCGAGAAGGCCAAGAACAACGTCGGCCGCGCGATCGACATCGCGCTCGAGGCGACGACGCAGCTCTGAGCCGTTCCTGGTGAAAAACTAACTCGTTAGGAGTCGTACCGGACGTATGGGTGAAACACTGTTCGAACTCGAGCACGCCTACGACCGCGGCGAGCTGGCCGCTATTTTCCGCGAGTTCGCCGTCGCGCTCGAGGCCGAGACCCCCGTCGAACTGCACAGCGGCGAGCGCCGGCTCACGATCGACGTCCCCGCGGACGTCGTCGCCGAGCTCGAGGGCGAACACGAGGACGGACGGACCGAACTCGAGTTCGAACTGGAGTGGGACGATCCGGACGGTTCCGGCATTCGCGTCACGGACGCCGGGGAAGGGGAGGGTGCCGAAGACGCCGAAACGACTGCCGTCGACGAGAGCACGAGTACGGGCGCCGACGAGACGAGCGATCGAGTCGAGACGAGTGAGTCTCCAGGCCGGCGAAGCCGATTCGAGGTGTACGAGGACCGCGCCGAGGAGTGGCGCTGGCGGCTCGTCCACTGGAACGGCAACGTGATCGGGGACAGCGGCGAGGGGTACGCCTCCCGGTCGAACGCCGAGCGGGCCGCGCGGGGCGTCATGCGAAACGCCCCGAGCGCGCGGATCGAGCGCCGGGACGAGTAGTTCGGGGACGGCTCAGCGCTCGAGCGTCTCCTCGAGTTTCAGGGTCTCACGACGAGTCGCCCGCTCGTACTCGAGCGACGGCGACGCGGTCTCGGGGATCGCCTCGTACTCCCGCAGGAAGTTGAGGACGCCGCGCTTGCCACCGAAGTCGCCCCGGTACCGCCAGAAGAGCCGCGGTACGGTCGTGACACCGTCATCGGGGTCGTAGCCGACGGTTTCCTCCAGGTGCCAGCGGATCGAGATGTCCAGTTCCTCGTCGACGTCGGCCGCCGAGTAGACGGCGATCGGCGGACAGTGGTCGCCGCCACGACTCAGCGCGAAGTGGATCCGCGGATCGCACTCCTCGAGTCGGAATCGGCGCTCAAACCGGGAGGGGAACGACCGCGGAACGTAGCCAAAGCCCCAGGGATGTTTCGATCGGCGGAGCATGCCGTGCTGGATATCGTTGAGGCTCAGCCAGACGCCGCCGACGGGGATTCGATCGCGGCCGAAGAACGTCCAGCGGTCGACGAGCCCGCCCTCGAGGAGTTCGGGCGACTCCTCGAGCAGCAGCTGCGCGTAGGCGTTGTAGCAGTTGAACCAGAACGCCAGTCGGCGCTCGCGACTCGAGAGCGCCCGCTCGAGCCGGGAGCGCTCGAGGGTCGCCAGGTGCGTTCGCAACCAGTCGTGGTCGCCCTCCGTTTTGACCGTGTAGAGAAGATCGGCCGACAGGGAGAGGGGATCGAGCTGGGTCGACATCCGAACTAGGCTAGGTGAACCAGCTTCTTGAAGGCGTGTTGCGACTGGCTACGACACTCCGGTCGTGGAACATGTCGGGTCCGCTTTTATCGTTGCGCCGACGGATACCTAATCGTGAACCGCAGCAAAGGGTATCTACTCGTTCTCGTCACGATATTCGCCTACCTCTCCTGGCAGCTCGTCGTTCCGTTCTTCCAGTACGTGTTGCTCGCGTTGCTGCTCGGCTTCGTCCTGTTCCCGCTTCAACAGCGACTCGAGGAGTACGTTCCGCCGGCGGTCGCCGCGCTCTCGCTCGTCTTACTGGCGATCGTCGGCTTCATCGTTCCGTTCGTGCTCGTCGCCGCGGTCGTCGCCGAGGACGCGGCGGAGCTGATCCAGGAGACCGATCCCGACGACCTCCAGATCGCCGAGATCGAGGCGCTGATCGAGGACGAAACCGGCATCGAGGTCGACATCGTCGGAACGGTCGCCGACTCCGCCCAACAGATCGGCTCGATCGCTCTCGAGCAGGCGACGGACTGGTTCGGCGCGCTCACCAGCGCGCTGATCGGGTTCGGGCTGGCGCTGTTTCTGCTGTTTTACCTGCTCAAGAGCGGCGACGACCTCATGGACTGGATCCGAGCGCGGACGCCCCTTCCCGACGACGTTCAGGACGACCTCTACGGCGATCTCAACGAGGTCACGTGGGCGGTGCTCGCGGGCCACGTTCTGATCGCGATCATCGAGGGCGTCATTGCGGGCCTCGGACTGTTCGCGGTCGGCATCCCCAACGCCGCGTTCTGGACGTTCATCATGGTGATCCTCTCGCTGGTGCCGCTGATCGGCGCGCCGTTCGTCTGGATCCCCGCCTCGCTGTACCTCTTTGCAACCGGCGAACCCGTCCTCGCCGCGGCGCTTGCCATCTACAGCGCGGTCATCGTCGGCATCTGTGACGACTACCTCCGACCGGTCGTCGTCGACCGCTACGCCGAGATCAGCCCCGCGGTGATCATCCTCGGCGTGCTTGGCGGGATCTACGCCTTCGGGGTCATGGGCGTGTTCTTCGGTCCCGTCGTCGTCGGCGCGTTCATCGCCGCCGTCAACGTCCTCGACGAGAACTACGACCGGCTCGGGGCGGAGTCGGGATCGAGGTAAGATCACGGAGCCGGCTACCGCGCTCGGCGCCGCATCGCCCTGTAACCGGCGTACGCGAGTCCGGCGAGCCCGGCTCCGAACGCCGCTCCGCTCGGCGTTCGCCCGCGCTGTCGCAGCCTGGTGTAGAAACTCGACTCGGCGACGTACCCCTCGTAATCCCCGCGCTCCTCGAGGTCACCCGCGGGCTCCTCGAGCCCGCTCTCGGCGTCCGGACGCGGGGGTTCGCCCTTTCGCTGCTGGGGGCCGAAGACGGTCTTCATCAGCGTATCCATCAGCTCCGGGGTGTACTTCCCGAGCAGCGTGAACCCTTTCCCGCCGCCGCCGACGGTGACCTCCCGCTGGGGGTGTTCCGCGGCGTGGAGGATCGCCCGCGCGACCGTGTCGGGCGCGTACACCGGCGCCGGTACCGTCGCCGCCTCGTCCATGTGGTTCTCCGCGTTTTGCGGGTAGGGCGTGTCGATCGCGCCCGGTTTGACCAGCGTTACGGTGATCGGTCGCCCCTCCTCCTCGAGCTCCATCCGCAGGGCGTCGGTGAAGGCCTTGACCGCCTGTTTCGACGCCGAGTAGCTGCCCTGCAGCATGATCGAGCGATCGGAGACGATGCTGCCGACGTTGATGATCGTCCCGCCCTCTTCGAGGACGTCGAGGGCTTCGAGCGAGCCGTACAGTAGCCCCCAGACGTTGGTATCGAACTGCTCGCGCATCTCCTCGACGGGAATCTCCTCGAGGCGGCCGTAGATCGAGACCGCGGCGCCGTTGATCCAGGTGTCGACCCCGCCGTAGGTCTCCTCGGCGACGCGGGTGATCTCGCGGACGTTCTCGCGGTCGCCGACGTCGGCGACGACAAAGGTGGCGTCGCCGCCGTCGGCCTCGATCCCCGCGACGGCCTCCCGGAGGACCTCCTCGCTACGGGCCGCCAGGACGACCCGCGCGCCCCGCCGGGCGGCCATCCGTGCGGTCGTCAGTCCGATTCCCGACGAGGCGCCGGTGATCACGATCACCTGCTCCTCGAGCGGTTTCGGCTCGGTCTCAGTCTCTCGTCCGCTGGTGAGTCGCTGGAACATCGCTATCGTCCCAACGGGGACGACGGGTTTGCGCTCGGGGCCTGTATGCGCGTGCACGGCGTCGCTCGAGCGCCGCCTCGGAGACGGACGCGAACGGC
The DNA here is from genome assembly GCF_043677095.1 of Natronococcus roseus. Classification (NCBI taxonomy): domain Archaea; kingdom Methanobacteriati; phylum Methanobacteriota; class Halobacteria; order Halobacteriales; family Natrialbaceae; genus Natronococcus; species Natronococcus roseus. The sequence goes on along the minus strand of NZ_JBHLJR010000004.1, from coordinate 78,837 downwards.
CCCGATCCGTCGGGCTTTTGGCTCGCGGGATCCGAACGGTAGTAACGACGATGGCCCGGTACCACATCGAGACGTACGGCTGCACGTCCAATCGCGGGGAAAGCCGCGAGATCGAGCGACGGCTCCGCGACGCGGGCCACCACCGGGTTGACGGCCCGGGCGAGGCCGACGTAGCCATCCTCAACACCTGCACGGTCGTCGAGAAAACCGAGCGCAACATGCTCCGCCGGGCCGACGAGTTGGCAGACGAGACCGCCGACCTCTACATCACGGGCTGTATGGCCCTGGCCCAGGGCGAGGAGTTCGCCGCGGCCGACGTCGACGGCCGAGTGCTCCACTGGGATGAAGTGCCGGAAGCGGTCACCAACGGCGAGTGTCCGACGACGACCCCCGACGCCGAGCCGATTCTGGACGGCGTCGTCGGCATCCTCCCGATCGCGCGGGGCTGTATGTCCGACTGCTCGTACTGTATCACAAAGCGCGCGACGGGCAAGATCGACTCCCCGAGCATCGAGGAGAACGTCGAGAAAGCCCGGGCGCTCATCCACGCCGGCGCGAAGGAACTTCGGATCACGGGCCAGGACACCGGCGTCTACGGCTGGGACGAGGGCGAGCGAAAGCTGCATCGCCTGCTCTCCGAGATCTGCGACCTCGAGGGCGACTTTCGCGTCCGCGTCGGAATGGCCAACCCGAAGGGCGTCCACGGCATCCGCGAGGAACTCGCCGCGGTCTTCGCCGCGAACGACGAGCTGTACGACTTCCTGCACGCGCCCGTCCAGTCCGGATCGGACGACGTGCTCGGCGACATGCGCCGCCAGCACCAGGTCGAAGAATACCTCGAGGTGATCGAGACCTTCGACGACCACCTCGACTACTGGACGCTGTCGACGGACTTCATCGTCGGGTTTCCGACCGAAACGGATCACGACCACGCCCAGTCGATGGCGCTGCTCCGCGAGACCCGCCCCGAGAAGGTAAACGTCACTCGCTTCTCGAAGCGCCCCGGTACTGATGCAGCCGAAATGAAGGGCCTCGGTGGGACGGTCAAGAAGGAACGGTCGAAGGAGATGAGCGCGGCCAAACGCGAGATCGTCGGCGAGGCCCACGCGTCGATGGTCGGCGAGGTCCGCGAGGACTGTCTCGTCGTCGAGGACGGAACTGCCGACTCGGTGAAGTGTCGCGATTCGGCGTACAGGCAGATTATCGTCCAGAACGCCAGCGACCACGGCATAGAACCCGGCGACTTCGTCGACCTCGAGGTCACGGCCCACGAGACGATGTACGCCTTCGGCAAGCCCGTATGAACCACTTCGACCCGTTCCGACCGTAACCTCCCGGGCGCCACCGGCACTTTTGCTGCACCCGTCCGTACCCGCAGGCGATGCTCGAACTCTACCAGCTCGAGGGCTGTCCGTACTGCGAGACCGTCGCCGACCGGCTCGACGAACTCGAGGTCGACTACGAGAGCGTCTGGGTCGAAGCGCTCCACTCCGAGCGCGACGAGGTAAAACGGGTCTCCGGCCAGCGGGGGGTTCCCGTGGTCGTCGACGACTCCTACGGCGTGACGATGGCCGAGTCCGAACGCATCCTGGAGTTCCTCGAGTCGACGTACGCCTGAACAGCAGCGCGAAGCGGGCGACCGCTACTCGCTCCCCTCGTCGAACTCGCCGGGATCCCGACCCGGGTCCTCGACGTTCGGCGCGCCGACCGCGAGGACGATCCCCTCCTCGTCGCCGACGTTGCGGTGGCCGTGGCCGACCTCGGGTCTGGCCAGCCAGAACGCGCCGGCCTCGACCTCGCGGCGCTCGGCGTCGCCGTCGCGGCCGAGAGTCAGCTCGAACTCCCCCTCGAGGGCGAAGTACAGCTCCTCCTGTTCGGCGTGGGCGTGGTACCGGATCTCCTCGCCGGGCTCGAAGTACCAGAGCTTGAGCTGGACGTGCTCGCTCGGGAGGAAGTCGTCGATCGCCCGCATCTGTAGGTCCGAGGGCACCTCGTCGATCTCCGAGAGGTCGGTCAGCGGGACGTCGTCGGTGTGTACCACCTCGTACTCCATAGCGTACTACGTCGAGGCGACGAGAGGGAAAAAGCGTCCGGTCGACCGGTCCGAGTTGCTGGTTCTCCGGAGTGCGAGCCCGTCATCTGGGGGAGGAGACCGGTCACTGATCGGGATCGACCGGCGCCGACCTCGACACGACGCCGATCTCGCCCGCGATCTCCTGGGGACCGGTCCGTCCGAGATCGACGCCGGCCTCCTCGAGACGGTTGACGATCTCGCGGGCGTACTCCGATCGGATGCGACCGTACGTGATCCGATCGGGTTCTGCGATCCACAGCGAGGCGACGACCTCGACGGTCTCGCCGAGGTCCGTAACCCGCACGATCGGCTCCGGGCGCTCGAGGACGTCCGGATGGTCGGCCGCCACCTCCGAGAGAATTCGGACGACGGCGTCGAGGTCGTCACCGTAGTCGACCCGCACGGGAACCGTCAGGCGGAGTCGACCGTTGAGCACGGTGTTGGTGACCGCGTTCGCGGTCAGTTCCGAGTTCGGGACCGCGATCACCTCGTTGTCGAAGGTTCGGACCCGCGTCGACCGGAACCTGATGTCCTTGATCACCCCTCCTTGTCGTTCCAGCGGATCCAGTCGCCGATGTTGAACGTCGGATCGGTGACGATGAAGACGCCACTGACCAGATTGCCGACCACGTTTCCGTGAGCAAAGCGAACGGAAGCCCGTCACGAGTGTGGCGAAGTAACGATGTTCTGGGCCGCGAACCCGAGCGCGACGGTAAACGCGGCGACGAGGATCGCGGCGCGCTCGAGGACGAAATCGAGGCCGGCCAGCGAGAGGCCGGCGACGACCGCGGCGAGGACGACGCCGACGGCGGCGACCCGTTCGATCCCCTCCCGGAGGGTACGCTCGGTTCCTCGAAGCTCGAGTGCGAGTCCGAGGACCGGAAGGGCGACGAACCGTCCGACGGCGTAGATCAGCGCGACCGTCACCAGAAACGTCGCGAAGTTGTCGAGCAGGATGAGGTATGCGCCGAGCAACTCCTCGATCGAACCCAGCTCCGGCACGGCGTCCAGGTTCGGTGCCGAGCCATACAAGGATTCGGCCAGCAGCCGCGGCGAGGTGGCGTCGGGGACGTCACAGCTCACTCGAAGACGACGGCACCGCCCCCGTCGGGGACGGTCGCGCCCTCCTGGGCGGCGAACGCCTCGTGAACGCGCTCGTAGGTGTCCTCGAGGGCCTCGACGATGACGGAGGTGTCGCCGATGACAGGCATGAAGTTGGTGTCGCCCTCCCAGCGCGGGACGACGTGGGTGTGGAGGTGGTCGTCGATCGAGCCGCCCGCGCCGTCGCCGAGGTTGAGTCCGGCGTTGAACCCGTCGGGGCCGAGTGCGGTCTCGAGAGCGTCGAAGGTACGCTGTTTCAGCCGGGCGTGATCGAGCAGCTGCTGGTCGTCGAGCTCGCCGTACGCTCCGGTGTGAGCGTAGGGGATGACCATCGCGTGGCCGGGGTTGTACGGGTAGTTGTTCAACAGGACGAAGGCGTGCTCGCTGCGCGCGACGACCAGGTTCTCCCTGTCGGCGTCCTCCTCCGGGAACGCACAGAACACGCAGCCGTCGTCGGGGTTTCGCTCGTCCCGTTCGACCCACTCGATCCGCCACGGTGCGAACACTTGGTTCATACCCCGGTACACTCGAGGGATCCCTATAGTCGGATCGAACGACAGCGGAGGACCGTTCGAGAAACGAACCACGGTAGGTCGGTTGTATGACGGAGCGTCGCGTCGGGTGGGAAACGTTTCGGAGAAGGAGCGATGAACGATATAAGCGGATTTGAGGGCTTGTCGGGAGCGAGATCCGGTTGGCGAACACGTCAGTATACTTCTCGAAACGATACAGAGGTTTAAGATGGTACTCCGAGAAGAACGAAGTAATGGCAACCACAGACGACTCCTTCAACGGGCTGACCGAGCACTGCGAGGACTGCGGCCTCGACACTCCACACGAGGTGTCGGTCCAGCTCAGAACCGAGAGCCGAAAGGAGGAGAACGCACAGTTCTCCCGGGAACCCTACCGCGTCGCCGAGTGCAAGCGCTGTGGTACTCGGACGAGCCAGCGGATGAACAACGCCTAGGGGTCGGTGACGATCAGGCAGTCGTCACTTCGCAGCCGTCCTCGGTGACGATGACCGTGTGTTCTTTCTGACTGACGAGACAGCCCTCGTCCTCTTTCAACACCGGATAGCCGTGGACGATGTCGTTTCGCTTGAGTCGGCGCAGCGCCATCTCCGGACGACTGGTCTCGAGCCAGCGGGTCGCGAACGGGAGCGTGCGGAACTCCTCGGTGATCTGCTCTAGGGCCTTGCGGGCGTCCCGGTTTCGAACCGATCCCTCGCGCTCGAGGGCGAAGATCTCCTCGCTGGCGCCCTCGGTGACCTTCCCGCCGCCGTCGGTCGCGAACGGCTCGATCGCGACGACGTCGCCGACCTCCAGGGTCGTCCCCTGCGAGACCGCGCGGTTCGGGATCGTCGGACTGGTGTGTTGCTCCCAGTGGCCCAGCCCGTGACCGGTGAGGTTGACGACGGGGTTGTAGCCGTAGCTGGTGATGACGTCCTCGATCTCCGCGCCGATCTCGCCGGTCTCGACGCCGGGCTCGATCATGTCGATCGCCGCCTCGAGGGCCTGCTCTGGCGCCTCGGCGAGCTCGGGGTTGCCCGAGTGATCGACGGTTATCGCGGTGTCGGCGAGCCAGCCGTCGATGCAGACGCCGATGTCGAGGTTGATCATCTCCTCGCCGAACGTCGACTCGTCGCCGATCGAGGGGGTTGCGTGGGCCGCCTCCTCGTCGATCGAGATGTTTACGGGAAACGCCGGCTTGGCGCCGAGTTCCCGGATGCGGTCCTCGGCGTACTCGGCGATCTTGAGGTGGCTCGCGCCGACCTCGACGCGGTCTGCGGTCTCTGCGCGCACCTGCGAGAGGATCTCCCCCGCTTCGCGGAGCTTCTCGTACTTCTCGGAGTCGAAGTCCACCTCGGATTCGGCCATGTACCCGAGTTACACCGGTCGGCAAAAAGAGGTTCCGTCTCCCGACGCTCGAGGGGCTACCGATCGGACGCCGACGACGCGATCCAGCGACACGCCGGACAGGTCTCGAGCCCCTGGACGTTCGAGAGGGTGGTCTCGCACTCCGGACACTGTCGAGCGCCGTGGTGGGGTGGCTTGAGCATCGATTCGGAACTCGGTACGACAATAAATAAAAGTACTTCACGACGATCGTCGAACTCGAGGCGGACGGATCGGGACCGTGCTATCGGTGAACGAGCCGTTACTCGGACAAACGACGCACAATCCCGTGAAACGGTCGTCGCGGCTTTGTCGCTCGGGGGCGTCCTCGCTCGTGGCGTGAGAGACGCCAGTTCGGGTGCCGCACGCGCCGACCGATTCCCTGGATCGACGGTCCGTACCCGGCGGACCGTCCACTCAGGGGTCGTTAGCGATCGGTCGCTCGAGCGGTCTGCATCCCGTCGCTGTTGTAGGCCGAGCCCAGCCGCCCCCGGGCGTCGACCGCGATGACGCCGGCGGTCGAGCCGGTGATCTCGGCGAACTCCTCGATCGCGAGCTCCGCGGCGGCGTCGGCGTCGAGGCCGCGCTCGACGTGGCCGGCGACCCGCCGCGAGAGCGTCACGCGTGCGATGTCCTCGCCGGCGCCGGTCGCGCTCACCGCCGCCGAGGGACAACAGTAGAAGCCGGAGCCGACCTGCGGGACGTCGCCGACGCGGCCGGCAAGCGCGAGCCAGCGCCCGCCCGTCGACGTCGCCGCGGCGAGGTGCTCGCCGTCGAAGGCGACCGCGCCGACCGTGTCGTGGTCCAGATCGGCGGTCGTCGGGTCGTTCGTCCCCTCCTCGTCGCGGCCGTCGGGATCCGTCCGGCCGTACCGTTCGCGGATCCACTCGAGTTCGCTCTCGGTACCGCCAGCGGGTGGCTCGAGGTCGGTCCACTTCTCGCGCGTGCGTTCCGACCAGAGGTCGACACCCGTCTCGACGCCGAACGCCTCGGCCAGCGAGACGGCGTGCTCGCCCGAGACGAACCCGTGGGGCGTCTCCTCCATAACGAGTCGGGCGACCTCGACGGCGTGTTCGACGTCGGGCATCGAGCAGGCCGCGCCGACGGCGCGGTCGTCGGTCATGATCCCCGCATCGGTTCGGATGCGGCCGTCGCTCTGGACCGCGCTGCCGACGCCCGCGTTGAACCGGGGCGAGGACTCGAGAACCCCGACCGCGGCCTCGACGGCGTCGACCGGGGTCGGTCGCTCGGCACCGGTTTCGGCCGCCCGCTCGAGTACCTGCCGTCTCCGTTCCGGTTCTTTTGGCGTGCTCCCGGCGCCGCCGTGGACGAGTAGCTGCATACCGATCTCTGGTGAGGCGAGCACGGTAACGGTTTCGTGACGGTCTGAAACCCTACACACTTACCAGCGGGGGCTGAGTAGCAACGTCGAGGATGACGTCGGCCCTCCTACTCGCCGGGTTCTGTGCCGCGATGACCGCAGTCGCCGTCGGTCGGCTACTGGCCGGCGACGAGCTGACCCCCTACCAGGGCGGGATCGCGCTCCTCGTACTCGGGATCACGTTACTGGCCGGTTCCTGGAGCGCGATCAGGATGGGGTGGTCGACGGAAACGGGACGAGCGCTGCTCGGGGCGAGCGGCGTCGCCGTCGCGGTTGTCGGTGCCGTCCTTCTCGCCCGGTACTGGGGAGCGGCGACCGACGGGGCGCGCGATCCCACGAGGTGATCGCCGTTCGTCGGAGACGGGTTCGACAGCCGACGAACGAGTGTGTAACGATCGAAACTGTGTTTTACCGGTATGAGGGGTGCTCGAGCGGATTTTTCGACGATCGGCTGCGGTCGACCGATTGACGGTGGAAATCGGACGCAACATCGGCGGAAATGGGAGCCCTTTTAGCCCCATCGGAGCACGGTACAGACGAGATGAGCTACGACAAGATCGAGGTCCCCGAGGAGGGGGAGAAGATCACGCTGAAGGAGGGAACCGACGACGAGCTGGAGGTCCCCGACAACCCGATCATCCCGATCATCTACGGTGACGGCGTCGGCAGCGACGTCGGCCCCGCCGCCCAGAAGGTCCTGGAGGCCGCCGCCGAGGCGACCGGTCGCGATATCAACTGGATGCGCGTCTACGCCGGCGAGTCCGCCCGCGAGAAGTACGACGAGAACCTGCCCGACGAGACCGTCGAGGCGATCAAGGAACACCGCGTCGCGATCAAGGGTCCGCTGACGACGCCCGTCGGCGCCGGCTTCCGCTCGCTGAACGTCGGCCTGCGCAAGCTGCTCGACCTCTACGCGAACGTCCGACCGACCTACCACCTCGACGGCGTCCCGTCGCCGGTCAAATCGCCCGAGCAGATGGATATGGTCACCTTCCGTGAGAACACGGAGGACGTCTACGCCGGCATCGAGTGGGAGGAAGGCACCGACGAGGTCGAGGAGGTAAAGGAGTTCGTCGAAGAGGAGATGGGCCAGACCGACATCATCCACGACGGTCCCGTCGGCATCGGCGTCAAGCCGATCACCGAGTTCGGGACGAAGCGCCTCGTCCGCCGTGCGATCGACTACGCCCTCGAGCACGACCGCGACTCGGTCACGCTGGTCCACAAGGGCAACATCATGAAGTTCACCGAGGGCCAGTTCCGCGACTGGGGCTACGAGGTCGCAGAAGAGGAGTACGGCGACGAGGTCATCACCGAGGACACCCTCTGGGAGGAGAACGACGGCGAGGTCGACGACGACACGCTCGTCGTCAACGACCGCATCGCCGACAACATGCTCCAGCAGATCCTCACCCGCACCGACGAGTACGACGTCATCGCGACGATGAACTTAAACGGCGACTACATGTCCGACGCCGCCGGCGCCCAGATCGGCGGACTCGGCATCGCGCCCGGTTCGAACTTCGGTGACGGCCGTCTGCTGGCCGAGCCCGTCCACGGCTCCGCGCCGAAGTACGAGGGCCAGGACAAGGTCAACCCGACCGCGATGATCCTCTCGGGCCGCATGATGCTCGAGTACCTCGGCTGGCACGACGCCGCTGACCTCGTTCGCGACGCCGTCGAGGAGACCATCTCCTCGGGCAAGGTCACCTACGACTTAGAGCGCCAGCTCGAGGACGCCGAGAAGCTCGCCACCAGCGAGTACGCCGACGAAGTTGTCAGCAACATTGAAAAACTGGCATAAAGCCAGTTTTTCAAGCAATCAGACACCAGCGGTGTCTGATGATATCGAGGAGCTGTCGTAGACAGCGTTTTGGTCTGCTTTTTTGGTCTGACGGTGCTCGACAAGCAGTTTAGGTAGGGGATAGCCTCCCCACGGCCGAATCGCCGGGGTACGCGGTTCCGTTTTAGAGACGGCATAGGGACGAATTTCAAAATTCAGGACGAGATATTCCTTACAGAAACCATATTAACTGGGTAGATACGTTCTACCACTCCGAAGATCGACCTCATATCTATCAGTTTCGTCGAGTATTACGAGGGATATAGAGAAGATTATGAAGTAGTGCCGAAGAGACGTCGGAACGAAGACATGGTACTCGAGGGAGCACACAGTCGGATCTCGATGGGGGAAGGCCACCGATCGGTCGGCACCAGCGAGGCCGAGCGAACCGTGGACAGCGCGTCCGAGCGACGAACGGGCACCGGAGTCGGGGGATCTCCGAGCCGGCTGCCGGCTCGAGGTGAGCCGTAGATGCGTCGGCGGAACTTGCTGGCGGTCGTTGGGGTCACTGCGGCCGGCGGCGCCGCTACCGCGTACGGGGTTTCTCAGCGCGACTCCGACGAGAACGGCGGGACCGGCGACGATGAAAACGAGTCGGACGGAAACGGGGACGACGAGTCGGGAAGCGAGGGGTCGAGCGACGAGTCGGCAGACGAGGAAGCCGACGACGAGCAGGCGGACGACCTCGAGGAACGCCTCGAGGGCAGCGAGGGGATGCTCGTCTTCACCTACGACGACAGCCCGATCGAGGACTACACGCTCACCTACCAGGTCCACCAGGAGTACGACGTTCCCGGCTGCGTCGCGGCCTGTCCCGGCTGGATGGAGGACGGCGGTGGCGACGAGTACCTCTCTCCGGACCAGCTTCGCGAGATGCACGACGACGGTTGGGGGGTAATGTCACACACCTACTACCACCGTGCGCTCGGTAAGATCCAGCTGACCGAGACGGCTCTGGAGGGGGACGACCGCATCTACGTCGAAGCGAACCGCCACGCGGACATCGAGGAGGATCCGCTGGTGATCTTCGACGACGAGAACAGAACGACCGCGACCGTCGCCGGCGGTGGGAGCGACTCCACCGGGGAGTACGTCGAACTCGCCGAACCGCTCGAGGAGACGATCGACGCCTCGGGCCACGTCAGGTATCCGGAGGAGTTCATGCAGAACATCCTCGACGAGACGGACGCACAGCTCGAGGAGTGGGGGCTCACGGTGCTCGGGTTCGTCTACACGTACACGCGATACCACGGGCTCATCGAGGATCTCGTTCGGGACCACTACGAGGCCGTCGCGAACCACCGCTTCGGCGGCGGCCACAACGAGATCGACGGCCTCGATCCGACGACGATGCAACGGATGTACATCGAAACCGATCGGGCAACCGAGGAGGAGATCGAGGAGTTCATGCAGACCGCCGCCGAGGACGACGTGCTCTCGATCGTCGGCGGCCACTCACAGTTCGAGACGATCACCGAGGAGCGACTTCGGTACACGATCGAGACCGCTCTCGAACACGACCTCGCGATCGTCACGATGGAGGAAGCGCTCGACGAACTCGAACTCCGTTAACACCGATTTCGGTTGTCAGTTTGGCTCGGCCGTGTCGAGGGATCAACGTCAGTTCTCTCGGTTTCGGCGGACGCTACGAGAGAGATGGTGAGGATTATAACGTAGCGCAGGTAAAAGTGTTCGAACAAGGATATGACACTCGAGAGGGTATGCAGTCGGATCTCGAGGGGGGAGCGCTACCGCTCGGTCAGGATCGACCGACTCGAGCGAACCGAGGACAGCACGAACGGGCGACCAACGGGTACCAGGACCGAAGCCGCCTCGAATCGGTGGTCGACTCGAGGTGGGGCGTAGATGCGCCGCCGGAACCTGCTGGCGGTCGTCGGGGTCACCGCGGCCGGCGGCGCCGCCACCGCGTACGGGGTCTCGCAGCGGGAGACGGGCGAGGACAGTGACAGCGGCGACGGCCGGAACGAGTCGAGCGGAAGCGAGGGGTCGAACGACGAGTCCGCGGACGATAAACGGGCGGACGACCTCGAGGAACGCCTCGAGGACAGCGAAGGGATGCTCGTTTTCACCTACGACGACAGCCCGATCGAGGACTACACGCTCACTTACCAGGTTCACCAGGAGTACGACGTTCCGGGCTGTCTCGCCGTCTGTCCCGGGCTGATGGAACAGGATTCTGACGCGTACCTCGAACCGGATCAGCTGGTCGAGATCTACGAGGCGGGGTGGACCGTCATGTCCCACACTTACGAACACCGGGCGCTGGGACACACTCCCCTAACCGGAACTGCAGACGAGGGCGACGACCGGGTCTCCGTCGAGTGGGGTCGACACGGCGAGTTCGAATCGGATCCACTCGTCGCGTTCGACGACGACGGCGCCTACAGCACGACGTCGGTCGCCGGCGGCGGCGGCACCGATTCGACCGATGCGTACGTCGATCTCGAGGAGCCGCTGACCGAAACGGTCAGCGCCGACGGCTATCTTAGACATCCGGAGGAGTTCATACAGGATATCCTCGATCGGACCGACGACCGACTCGCCGAGTGGGGGATCGACGTCACCGGGTTCGTCTATACGTACGACCGCTACCACGGCGTCGTCGAGGAAATCGTCCGCGATCAGTACGACGCCGTCGCGAACCATCGATACGGCGGCGGCCACAACGAGATCGACGGCCTCGACCCGACGACGATGCAACGGATGTACATCGAGACCGACAAGACGAGCGAGGACGACATCGACGAGTTCGTGCAAACCGCTGCGGACGAGCGGGTTCTCTCGATCGTCGGCGCCCACTCCCAGTTCGAAACGTTCACCGAGGACCGCCTCGAGTACACCATCGAAGCCGCCCTCGAGAACGATCTGGCGATCGTCACGCTCGACGAGGCGCTCGCGGAGCTGGGGCATCTGTAGCCTCGACGTCCGAGCGGACCGTAACGCTCTCGAGTCGCGTCGCCGTATCCGCCCGCCATGATCAAGACGCGCGTCGTCGACTCGGACGCCGATCGCGAGGACGCCCTCGCCGTTCGCCACGCGGTGTTCGTCGAGGAGCAGGGCGTCGACGAGGACCTCGAGTACGACGAACACGACGCCGACGCCGTCCACGTCGTCGCCTACGACGGGAGCGATCCCGTCGGCGCCGCACGGCTCCGGGAACTCGAGGCCGGCGTCGGCAAGGTCGAGCGGGTGGCCGTCATCGAACCGCGACGGGGTGAGGGGATCGGCCGGAAGCTGATGGCCGTCCTCGAGGAGCGGGCTCGAGCGGGCGGGTTCGACGAGCTGAAACTCCACTCCCAGACGCACGCGGCCGACTTCTACGCGGAGCTGGAGTACGACCGATACGGCGAGCCGTTCGAGGAGGCCGGCATTCCCCACGTGAAGATGCGAAAGGTGCTGTAGCTGCGATCTGACCCGTCGCTACCCCGAACGGGCGCGAAGTCGATCCCGAACCGCAGTCCAGAGGATCCCGACGATCGCCAGCGTCATCGCCACGGCGAAGGCGACGACGAACAGCGCGGTCGGATCGCCCGCCGACGCCGCCGGCAGCTCCTCGAGGACGAACTCGCCCGCCAGTACGACCGCGACCGCGAACAGGGCGAGTCCGCCGACGTTCTCGAGGACGGAGTTGGTCTCGCCGACGACGTCGGCGTCGTTCAGCAGAACGAGGATCACCGCGAGCGCGAAGGGGGTCCCGACGAGGCCGAAGGCGAGGACGAGTACGAGCAGTTCGAAGAAGGCCCCCTCGAGGAAGGCACCGATCGCTGAGGCGAGCGCGACGACGACGAGCGCGGTCCGGTAGCGCGGGTCCTCGACGGACTGTTCCCAGCCGAGCTTGTCGGCCAGCAGGTACGGCGGCACGATCGTGTTGCCCCCGAGCGTCGAAACCGCGGCACCCCACAGTCCCAGCAGGAACAGCCAGGTCGCGTACTCGCCCGCAACCGGGCCGAGCGCCTGCGCGGCCTGGATCTCGTCGAGGGTCGCGGGGTCGACGACTCCCGGCAGCACGCTCGCTGCGACCAGAAAGACCGCGAGGCTGAAGATTCCGAAGGCGACGAGCATCGAGCTGACGACGTCGAAGCGCGCGATCCCGCGATCGCCCTCGGTCCAGCCGCGGGCGCGCATCGTGTAGCTCTGCATCGTCAGCAGCGTGATGTGGACCGCACCGCCGAGGACGCCCGCGGCGACGACCGCCCCGCCGACGCCGGCCGGCATCGAGGGAACCAGTCCGGTCGCGGCCTCGGCCGGATCGATCGGGACGACGAACGCCGAGGCGACGAACGCGAGCACCACGAGCGAGACGAGCAGCTTCGCGCCGAGTTCCGCGACCCTGTAACCGCCACCTGCGAGTCCAAGCGCGAGAATCACCGCCCACGTCACGCCCCACAGTCGCGGGTCGGCCAGCGCGGCGATTCCCGCCGAGCCGACGATCGTCGCGCTGACGTCGGCCAGCGTCTTCATGATCACCAGCTGTGCGAGCCCCGCCGCGAGCACGACGTCGATCACGAGCACCCACGCCCAGAACGAGCCGAGGCGGTCCTCGACGACGGCGACGATTCCCGCCTCGGTGAGCAGGCCGAGCCGCATCGCGAGGTACTGGCCGAACGTTCCCAGGATCGCCGAGAGGACGACCACCCACAACAGGGTGTAGCCGAAGCTCGCGCCCGCGACGAGCAGGCTGACCATCGTCGCCGGCCCCGCGGCGATCGCGCCCGCGAGCCAGGTCGGCCCCAGCCGCTCGAGATAGCCGGTCACGCGTCCGATTCCCCAGCGATCCGACGATCGCGTCTCCGTTCCCATCGGTGTCCCTTTCGCCGAGGCGGGTATAACTCCGTGGTATTCGCCCGTTGAAGAACAAGAAGGACACTCGTCAGTCGTCGCTCGGAACGCGGTCCGTCGCGGACGCGTTCGACGCGAACGCCGCGGACGGCCGAGAAACGAACGCGAGCGCGAGGAGTCCGAAGGCGAACATCACCAGCGCGACCGGGCCGGCGACCTCACCGTAGCCGGCCTCGGGATCGATTCCGATCGGGGTCTGAACCGCGGCGAACACGAGGAACCACGCGCTCATCGCTGGCAGCACCGCCAGTTCGATGAACGCGCTCACCGGGGCGACGTGCGATGCGGCGATCTCGGCGAACACCTCGGCCTGAGCGTCGGCGCTCGCCCAGCCCGGGAGGGCGTTCGCGCCCGGCTCGGACCGGACGACGATCTCCTGGAGGAACCGGTAGCCGACGAAGATCCGGAGCGCGTCGGCCGCGACCGCCGTCGGGGTCGCCCCCAGATAGACGTACGAGAGGCCGCCGGCGACGAGTCCGGCGAAGACGGTCAGCTCGAGACTCGTGAGGTGGACGCGGGTCCCGACGGTTTCGGGAATCGAGAGCAGGTAGTACGCGCCGACGACGGCGACCGCCGCGGCCAGCGGCGGGTACCAGGCCCGTCGGATCGGCAGCGGTGCGTTGAGGGTTCGAGTCAGCCGTCCGAGCGCGTCGGAGCGATTCCAGAGTACAGCGTCGAGGCCGCGGTAGCGACCGGCGTTCGCGACGAACGCGAACGCGATCGGGACGGTAAACAGCGGCGAGGTCCGGATCATGCCGAGGTGAAACACCGGCAGGAAGTAGACGATGCCAAGCAGTGCAGCGGGTCGCGTCCAGAGCCCGAGGATCAGGCCGACGGCGGTGGCGATCTGGGCCGCCAGCGCGAGGACGGTCCAGAGCTCGGGAGCCGGGAGGACGACGGCCTCGAGCAGCGCCGCGAACCAGCCGAACGTTCCCTCCTCGATCGCCCGTTCGGAAACCCCGTACACCTCCGCGCCAGCGTCGGCGCCGATCCACTCCGGGTTCGGCCCGGTGGTGAACCAGCCGAGCTTCCACCAGCCGCCGAGCGTCAGTTCGTACAGCAGGAGGAACCCGGCGAAGACGCGCGCGAACGCGATCCACGGTCCCGCTCGATCGTCGGCAGTCGATTCGGTCTCGGTGTTTCGCATATTTAGCATTCAGTACCTAAAAATTAGTATTTCCTAATAATTTTATCGCCTTAGTTATTATAGCGCAGGCCGACTGAGAGCTGCTCCTCGAGCCTCGAGTGAAACTGGTGTCACCGCTGTCGAGCGGTATCGTCGGAGAACGAGCTGATCGGCCGTGTCTTCGCTACTCCTGCCAGGTCGGGTTCTCGCGGGGCGGGCTGAAGATGTCGACGCCGCGGACCGTCTCGTCACTGCGATTCTCGGCGGCGTGGGGCTGGTCGCCGGGGATCGCGTAGGAGTCGCCCGGGCCGCAGACGATCTCCTCCCCGTCGCTGTGGAAGGTCAGTTCGCCCTCGTAGATGAACCCCGTCTGTTCGTGGGGATGGCTGTGCTCCTCGACGGTCGCGCCGGGCTCGATCTCGAAGTGCTGGACGTTCATCTCCTCGGCGCCGGCCATGATCGCGAGGTGGACCCCGTCGGCGGCCTCCGAGGTCTCGCTGTCGGAAAGGGACACGCGTTCCATACGTCTCGAGAGGCGAGGGCGGAGCTAATAGTAGTACGCCTCAGGATCACTTTCACCGCGCGTGCCGAAGCTTGAACTACGGGGCCACCCCATCTCGAGCTAGCATGTACGCCGTCGTCGGCTGTAGCGACTGTTCGCACCTCTGGATGATCGAGGGGCGCTCCGAGACGACCCAGTGCCCCCGCTGCGGTTCCAGGAAGGCCTACGAGCGTCGCAAGAAGTTCGTCGAGACAGACGACGCCGACCACGCTCGCGACGTCCGCGCGTCGATGCTCGCGAACCGCCAGGGCGAGGGCGAGAGCTTCGCGAAGCTGGATTCCTTTTCCGATCTCGAGCAGGAGGTCGCAGACGGCGTCGTCGACGACGAGGAGTACCTCGAGGCGTCAGGGCTCGACACCGACGAACTCGAAGCGGCGGGCGAGCGCGACCCCCGCGGTTCGACGAACAGCGGCAGCAAGAAGGAAATCGTCGAGCGGGCTCTCGAGGACCTCGAGCGACCGACCGAGGACGAGGTCGTCGACTACGCGGGCGAACGGGGCGTATCAGCCGGCTACGTCGAGGACGCCCTCGAGAAACTCACCAGACGCGGCGAGGTCAGCGAGAGCCGAGGGCGGTACCGGCGTCTTTGAGCGCGGCGCCCTGCTCCACAGCCATGGCCCTCGAGCGGCAGTTCTTTGCACCCCCAGCCGGTACGAAACGGCAATGGACGAGACGGTCGACGTGCAGGCAGTGACGATCGGCGTCGGGACGGTGGTCGCGATCGCGGCGCTGGTCTACGGCGCCGCCGTCGGCGACTCGCTGCTCGGCGTCGACACCACGACACTCGCGGTCGGCGCGTTCGCCCTGACGTTCGGCGCCCTCGCGGTTCTCCACGGCGCGTACGGCCGACGGGACTTCGCCGCCGCCTACGGCGTCGCCGGGATCGGACTGGGCGTCGTCGCCGTCGCCTCGAGCGGGTTCGGGGTGCTCGGCGGCTACCTGCTGCTCGCCGTCGGCGGGGGGTACGTCGCGGTCGCGACAGTCCGAGCACGGGCCGACGCGCGGACGCTGCCGCAGTAGCGTTGTGAGACGAGTTTTCGGCGGGGCTCGCAGATCAGGGGCCGGTTCCAACCGTTTTGACCGTCCCCGAGAGAAGCATTGCCACTTCGTCCAGGTCGTCGGGATCGACCGCGACGACGTACTGGTGGTTCGCCTCGAGGATCGTGTCGGGCCTGGCGACGTGGCTGGCGTCCGCGTCGGTGATGACGAGACAGCCCTCGGGGAGGGGCGCGTCGGCGAGGGTCTCGCCGGCGAGCGGGGCGTCCTCCCCAACCTTTACGCGAACGATCTCGATGTCCCCGGTCAACGCGTTAAAGACGCGGGGCGCGTTGCCGACGATCTCGTTCGCGATGAGCCTCGCCCCGGCCGCCTCGGGGTAGACGACGCTGTCGACCAGTTCGCCGTACTCGTGTCTGGACTCGGTGTCGGTCCGCAGGATCGTGTAGATCGACTCGTTCATTCGCTGGGCCGCCAGGCAAACCGCCAGGTTCGTCGCGCCGTCCTCCGTCAGCGCGGCGATCGTCTCGCTCGCCGCCGGGTCGGCCTCTCGAAGCACGGGCGGCAGCGTCGCGTCGGCCTCGATCACGGTCGGAAAGTGTTCGTCGATCTCCGCACAGCGGGACGGATCCCGCTCGATGACGACGACCTCGTGGCCGTAGCCGTCGAGCAGTCGGCCCGCGCGGTAGCCGACGCGTCCGCCGCCGACGATGATTACGCGCAGCGAATCTGTAGACATGCGATCGATCGTTTCTACCCTTCGCGCTCGGCTTTCTTAGTGGTATGCCAACACGCATGTCAGTAGGGACGCTCTCAGTCGAGCGAAGCGACTCGAAAGACGGTTCACGCGGTGCGAAAACGGGTTCGATTCCCCTGGCGCTACCGCCCGAGGTCCTCGTGGGCGCTCGCAAGGTGGTTCGACGCCAGCGCCGCGAGCAAGGAGAGTTCGCCCGCCAGCGCGCCGACGGCGATGATCTCCGCCAGGGCGTCGGCGTTCGAGCCCGCGGGATCGCCCCCGCCCCGGAGCCCGAGAACGTCGAGGGCCTCCGACTGCGTGGGAAGTTTGGTGCCGCCGCCGACGGTGCCGACCTCGAGCGAGGCCAGCGAGACCGAAGCGTAGAGGTCGGTCGCGCCGTTCTCCGCGTTCCTGGTGTCCATCGTCGTGATCGCGTTCGCGCCCTCGACGACCTGTGCCTCGTCCTGACCCGTCGCGAGGAAGGCCGCGCCGACGACGTTCGCGGCGTGGGCGTTGAAGCCCAGGCTGCCGGCCTTCGCGCTCCCGACGAGGTTCTTCCGGGTGTTGGCCTCGACGATCGCCTCGGCGGTGGTGTGCAGGCGATCCTCGACGAGGTCGCCGGGGATCACGACGTCGGCCGTCACCGACCGTCCGCGGCCCTCGACGGCGTTGATCGCCGCGGGCTTCTTGTCCGAGCAGAGGTTCCCCGAGAGCGCGACGAGCGAGGCCGGCGTCTCCTCGGCGACGACCTCGCAGGCCGCCTCGGTCGCGATGGTGGCCATGTTCATCCCCATCGCGTCCTTCGTGTCGTAGGCGAAGCGCAGGTAGACCGAGTCGCCGACGACGTACGGTTCGGTTCCGACTAACTCGCCGTGGCTCGTCGTCGACTCCGCAGCCTCGCGAAGCGCCTCGAGATTGTCCTCGACCCACTCGACCGTCTCGGCGGCCTCGGCGACGCCGTCGACCCGAAACACGGGGGCGCGGGTCATCCCGTTCTTGGTGACCCGGGCGTCGGCGCCGTCCGCCGAGCGGATCACCGAGAGCCCGCGGTTGACCGACGCCAAGAGCGCGCCCTCGGTCGTCGCCAGCGGCAGGTAGTGGTCGCCGTCGGCCGCCCCGCCCGAGACGGAGACGGGCCCGACGATACCTAACGGAATCTGGGCCGCGCCGATCATGTTCTCGATGTTCGGTTCGGCTCGCTCGGCCGGGAACGCGTAGTCGCCGATCGTCTCGAGGTCGGCGTCGGTCTCGCGCTCGACGAGCAACCGGCGGGCTTCCGCGGCGGTGTCGAAGTCGGCCTCGGCCTCGAGTTCGTGGATGCGAAGCTCCCCCTCCTGGACCCTGTCGGCGAGGGACGCGGGATCTGTCATGGTGGGGCCAACACGCGGCCCGGTCCTAAGGATTGCTGATCGCCTCGACTACCGTCGGGACGCGGCGTCGTCGTTCCCGATCGACTCCCGGTAGGCCGCGCGGATCTCGCGCCGGCAGACGACCAGTAGCGCGATCCCCGCGGCGCCGAATAGGAGCAGTGACGGCGTTCCGGTCGGTGCCGCGACGAACCCGAGCGCGAACAGCCCCGCGAGGACGGCGGCGACTCCCAGCCTTGTCCGGGGTGCGACCTCGTCGTCCGTCAGCGCGAGGTACAGCTGTGGAAGGACGATCGCGACAGCGAACGCGAGTGCGGCGAGCGGGCCGTCGCCGACCGGGACGCCGAGCGTCCCCTCGAGAACCGCGAGTCCGGCGAGGGCGAGCACGAACACGCCGAAGGAGGCCAGGATCGCCCGGTTCTCGCGGCTCGACATGTGTGAGTCTTCATTTCCGGGATACTACTAGTTTCTGGCCCGATACGAGGGCGTTCGCGGGACGTCCTCGAGGCGGCGACCACTACCGTTTTGCTCCTCGCGTGTGGGATCTCACCTATGACCGAGGCTGCCGATCTGGTGGTGACGAACGCGCGGATCTACACGCTCGCGGGCGACGGCGACGACGAGGCCGAACCCGACCCGGAGGAGGCCCTGGCCGTCCGGGACGGCGAGGTCGTCCGCGTCGGCGATACGTACGAAATCGAGTTCCTCGAGGGCGTCGAGACCGAGCGGATCGACTGCGAGGGGCGGGTCGTGCTTCCGGGGTTTATCGACGCCCACACCCACGTCGAGAACGCGGGCCGATACCTGGTCCACGCCGACCTCTCGGGCGCCGACAACGCGGCGGACTGTCTGGATCGCCTCGACGAGCGGGCCGCGGAGACGGAATCCGGATGGGTGCAGGGCTTCGGCTACGACGAGAGCGAGTGGGACGGCGACGACGGCTACCTCACCCGCGAGCAGCTCGACGAGGTGAGCGAGGACCGTCCCGTCGTCGCCCTGCGGATCGACATGCACGCCGCGTCGCTGAACTCCGTTGCGCTTCGGGAACTCGAGGGTGAACTCCCCGGGGACGACGTTCGCCGCGCGGGCGGGGAGCCGACCGGGGTCGTCGTCGAGGACGCCGCCGAGCGGGTCCGCGAGCACATCGCCCCCGGCTACGACGAGACCCGGGAGCTGGTCACCGCGGGCCTCGAGCGCGCAGCCGAGAAGGGCGTGACGGCCGTCCACGACATGGTTCGCAACTCCCGCTCACCGCAAGTGTACCGCGACCTCGAAGCCGCGGGCGAGCTGCCGATCCGGGTGCGGATCAACTACTGGGCCGATCACCTCGAGAGTGCGATCGAGCTCGGGCTCGCGACGAACGCGGGCAGCGACCGAGTTGAGACGGGCGCGATCAAGACCTACACCGACGGCAGCATCGGCGCGCGGACAGCGAAGCTGTTCGACCCCTACGAGCCCGACGAGAGCGAGGCGGGGCCCGATTCCGGGGACGACGGGGAGTGGGTCATCACCCCCGACGAACTCGGGGGGATCGTCGCGCAGGCCGACGGCGCCGGCTTTCAGGTGACCGCCCACGCCATCGGTGACGAGGCGATCGAGGAGGCGCTGTCGGCCCTCGAGACGACCGCCGACCCCGCTGGTTCGCGCCACCGGATCGAACACCTCGAGCTGGCGACCGACGACCAACTCGAGCGACTCGCCGAGGCGGGAATCGTCGCCTCGATGCAGCCGAACTTCCACCAGTGGGCCGGCGAGGACGGGCTCTACGACCAGCGCCTCGGGCGGGAGCGACGGAACCGGACGAACCGCCTGCGCCGGGTCCTCGAGCACGGGATCCCCCTCGCCTTCGGATCCGACTGTATGCCGCTGGATCCACTGCTGGGGATCCACCACGCGGTGAACGCGTCGACCGACGCCCAGCGGCTCTCCGTTACCGAGGCGATCCGGGCGTACACCTCTGGAGCGGCCTACGCCGGCTTCGACGAGGACCGACTGGGAACGCTCGAGGTCGGCAAACGGGCCGACATCGTCGTGCTCGAGGACTCGCCGTGGACTCAGCCGGACCGGATCGACGGAATCGACGTGACGATGACGATAGTCGACGGCGAGGTCGTCTTCGAGCGCTAACGGGGACCGATCCGACGCTGCCGCTACGGGAGCCGTTGGGAGTCGACGACGCGCCGACCGATCGGTTCCGTCGGGAGCTATCGAATATATCGGTTGTCAGTCATGTTGTAAGGGTTAAGACGACAAGTCGTGTACATCCAATGACGGATGGTGGCACACGACACTGGTCCGGGGGCAGCCGCGGTAACGGCTGAGAGTGTCCGCCGAACGTACCACCTCGCCGAGCCGGTCCACGCCGTCGACGGCGTCTCGCTGTCGCTGGGCGAGGGGTCGTTCACGGCCGTTATGGGGCCGAGCGGCTCCGGAAAATCGACGCTGATGAACCTCGTCGGCTGTCTCGATACGCCCGACGAGGGACGGATCGAGGTCGACGGACACTCGGTCGGGGAACTGTCCGACACCGAACGGGCGCGGCTGCGGGGCACCGAGATCGGGTTCGTCTTCCAGACGTTCAACCTGATGCCGCGGCTGACCGCCGTCGAGAACGTACGGCTACCGATGGTGTTTCACGACGGCGTCGACGCCGATCGACGGGAACGGGCGCGAACTCTGCTCGAGCGAGTCGGTCTCGGCGACCGCCTCGAACACGAGCCGAGCGAGCTCTCGGGCGGACAGCGCCAACGGGTCGCCCTCGCGCGGGCGCTGGCCAACGAGCCGACGCTGGTACTGGCCGACGAGCCGACAGGGAACCTCGACACCGAGACCGAAGCCGAGATCATGGAGCTCCTGGTCGAGCTCAACGAGGCGGGCGCGACGATCCTGCTGGTCACCCACGAGCGGGCGGTCGCCGAGTACGCCGACCACGTCGTCCACCTGCTCGACGGCGAGATCGAGTCCCTCGAGCACCTGAGCGACGCCCGCGACGTGACGGCTCGCGAGCACGGGCGCGCCGCAGGGAGCGACGAACGCCAACCGACGGAGGGGGGTGAAGCGTGAACCTTCGGGAGAGCCTGCGGATCAGCTGGCGCTCGATCAGGGCCCACAAGCTGCGTTCGGCGCTGACGACCCTGGGCGTGATCATCGGCATCGCCGCCGTCATCACGTTCATGGTGCTCGGCGGCGGGTTCTCCGAGGACATCGTCGGTGACATCGAGGCCGAGCAGGAGCCCGCGATGACGGTCCAGACCCAGACCACGCCGGAGGACGGGTTCGGCGTCATGCTGGTCGAGACGCCGATCTACACCGAGAGCGACGTCGACGCGCTCGAGCAACGGGAGGGGGTCGAGTACGTCGCGCCACAGGGATCGCTCGACGTGGTCCAGACGACAGCCGACGACGAGCAACTGACCGGCGTCGTCGACACCCAGGCGACCACGGCCGATCGGTTCGAACACGCGACGTTCGTCGACGGCGGGCCGTTCGACGGCGCGGACGAGGCGGTCGTCAACGAGCAGGCCGGCCAGGCCTTCGAGGGGAACGTCTCGGCGGGTGACGAACTCGAGCTCACCTTCGAGGACGGCGAGACGACGACCGTGACGGTCGCCGGCGTCGTCGAGAGCGAACTCGGCGAGCAGACGCCGCCGCAGGCGTTCGTCCCCGCCGACGAACACTACACGACGACCGTCGAGACGCCCGACGGCGACGAGGAGCGGGCGTACCCGACCCTGCAGATCGGCGCCGCGGGGCTCGACGACGTCGACCCGGTTCAGGAGACCGCCGTCGACTACCTCGAGGACGACTCCCACGCCGCGGAGCTGAAAGGGGACGACGACGAGATCGCCGTCCAAACCGTCGAGGACGCCATCGAGCAGTTCGACGACCTCGTCGGACAGCTCACGGTCTTCATCGGTGCCGTCGCCGGGATCGCGCTCGTCGTCGGCTCGATCGGGATCGCCAACATCATGATCGTCAGCGTCACCGAGCGAACCCGGGAGATCGGGATCATGAAGGCCGTCGGCGCCACGAAGCGCGACGTTATGCAGCTGTTTCTCGTCGAGTCGGTCGTCCTCGGCGTGATCGGCGCGGTCGTCGGCGTCGCCGCCGGCCTCGGCTTCGGCTACCTCGGGGTGTGGCTGCTCGGCTGGCCGATGGTGTACCCCCTCGAGTGGGTCGCCATCGCCGTCGCCGTCGGGATCGGCGTGGGGGTCGTCTCCGGGCTCTACCCCGCCTGGCGGGGCGCGCGGGTCGATCCGATCGAGGCGTTACGCCACGAGTAGCGGCATCCGGGGGCGATCCCGGCGCCAACGTATCGGATTTCGAACCAGTATCGTTATTGTCATCTCGCGACGATACGGACGTATGTTCGGCCCACTGCTCGTCCTCGGCGGGCTCGTCGCCCTCGCGATCGGCTGTCTGAAACTCAGGCCGGCCTACCACGTCTACCGCGGCGAAACGGACGACGTCGTCGCGGTCGAGCGCGCCGAGGGCCCGGTCGAAGTAGCGGGAACCGCGACGTCGCTCGGCGACCCGCTTCGGGCACCGATCACGGGAACGGACGCGCTCGCCTACGAGTACGAGGTCGAGGAGTACCGCTCGAGCGGGAAGAACTCCTCGTGGAAGACCGTCGACGAGGGACAGGATGCGACGGCGTTCCGGCTCGAGGACGCGACCGCGAGCGTCCGGGTCGAGCCCGCGGGCGCCGAGCTGGCGCTGTCGACCGACACGACGATCGAGGTCGACGGCGGCGAGCCCGAACCCGGGCCGATTCGGGAGTTTCTCGCCCACGAGTCCGACCTCGAGTCCGAGAACACCTCGCTCGATCTGAAGGTGGTCGAGCTCGCGACCGGAAACGACCGCAGGTACCACGAGCGTCGACTCGATCCCGGCGGCGAGGCGTACGTGTTCGGCCAGTCGAGCTACGACGTCGACGCCCGCGAGACGATGCGTGACGTGAGCGCGGTCGTGAGCGACGGCGACGGAACGCCGGCGTTCGTCGTCTCGAACGCCGGCCAGGAGGGGACGGCGCGGCTGCTCGTGAGGCGACAGCTGCCCTGGCTGGCCGGCGGTCTGCTCGCGATCGGCGTCGGCGTCTGGCTGTTGCCCTCGTCGGGGCTGTTCTGAGCGACGGGGCGACGCTGCGTCGATCCCGGCGGCGCCACCGACGCTTTTGTCCACGCCCCTCGTCGGGCCGTCCATGGACACGGGACTGTTGACGACGAGCACCGACGAGCTCTCGGAGGCCGACATCGCCGTTCGCGCCGAGGAACTGGGATACGACGACGTCTGGCTGCCCGAACTGTGGGGCGAGAGCGGCGTCGTCCGGGCGACCGAGATCGCGACTCGGACCGACGAGCTCGGGATCGGATCGGCGATCCTGAACGTCTACTCGCGCTCGCCGGCCGTCCTCGCGATGACCGCGGCCTCGCTGCAGCGGGTCTCGGACGGCCGGTTCGTCCTCGGAGTCGGCACGAGCACGAAGAAGTCGATCGAGGACCTTCACGGCGAACGCTTCGACCGCCCCGTGCGGCGCGCCCACGAGACGATCGAGCTCGTCCGCGCGTTCATCGGGGGAGAGGGTCGGGTCGAGTACGACGGCGAGTTGCTCGAGGCGAAGGACTTCCCCTCCCTCGAGGTGCCGACGCCGATCTACCACGCGGGACTCGGTCCCGCGAACCGCCGGGTCGTCGGCCGGCTCGCCGACGGCTGGATCCCGCACAACATCCCCTTCTCGCGGCTCGAGGACGCCTTCGATGAGATCGCGACGGCGGCCCGAGAGCGGGACCGAGATCCCGACGAGATCGCCGTCGCACCGTACGTCCCCGCGGCCGTCAGCGAGGATCTCGAGGCGGCCCGGGACGCGATCCGCGGCCACGTCGCCTACTACGTCGGCAGCGGCGAGGGGTACCGACGGGCCGTCG
Source organism: Natronococcus roseus (assembly GCF_043677095.1). NCBI lineage: Archaea > Methanobacteriati > Methanobacteriota > Halobacteria > Halobacteriales > Natrialbaceae > Natronococcus > Natronococcus roseus. The sequence goes on along the minus strand of NZ_JBHLJR010000004.1, from coordinate 54,972 downwards.
GCGCGGCCTACCCCGACGAAGCGGAGCGGATCGCCGAGGCGTGGCGGGAGGGGGAGCGAGGGGCGGCCGCGGACGCCGTCACCGACGAGCTGGTCGCCGACCTCGGCGTGGCGGGAACGCCCGAGGACGCCCGGGATCGCCTCGAGTCCCTCGTCGCCGACACCGTGATCGACCACCCGATCGTCGTCGTTCCCGACCCCGCCTCGAGCGCGGTGACGGAGCTGACGATCGAGACGCTCGCGCCCGATCGGTAGCGGGGCGAAAAAGCGGGCTGCAACGGTCGAGGGGAAGACTTTGCGCTTCTCCTGGAGGGCGACCACGGCTACACCTACGACCTCGACGAGTTCGTCGACCGGATCCGCGAGCGGCTCAATTACGAGGATCTCGACCTCGAGAGTTCCTACTCTACGCCCTCGAACGTCGATCGGGCCGACACCACCTACCGAACGAAAGCCGTCATCGCGCTCCTGAGCGAGACGACGCCGGGCGATCAGATCGCGAACGTCGAACGCCAACTCCCCGCCGAGTTCGAGGAGCCGTTCGAACTGGTCGACGCCGAAACCCAGCCCTGGGAGCAGTCCGACTGTCGCCCATCCCGCCAGGGTTCCTTCTACTCGAGGTCGATCCGTCGCCCCGAGTCCGCCGACTCGTAGGCCGCCTCGATGACTCGCAGGTCGGCGAGCCCGTCCTCGCCGTCCGGTTCCGGATCGGTACCGGTCAGCACGCAGTAACCGAAGTAGTCGAACTCCTCGCGGACCTCGTCGACCGGCGGCCCCGTGTACTCCATGCGGACGTCGCCGCTCTCGACGACCATCTCCTGTGGGACCACGCCGCCGAACGGCGAGGAGATCGACACCATCCCGTCGGTGCCGATCAGCTCGAGCCGACTGCTGGCGTGGGCGTCGAAGCTCGCGGTACAGGAGGCCGTCGCTCCCGTCGGGAACTCGAGCTGGAAGGCGACGTGTTCGTCGACCCGATCGAAGGGCTCCCCGCTCGAGTGGGTCCTCGCGTAGACGCCGGTCGGATCGCACTCCAGCAGGAACCGGACCGTGTTCAGCGGGTAGATCCCGAGATCGACCAGCGCGCCGCCGCCGGCCAGCTCGGGATCGAGCCGCCACGTGTCGGGTCCCGAATGCTCGAGCAGCGGGTGCGAGAAGCCGCCGTGGACCTGGACGATCTCGCCGAGGACGCCCTCGCGAATCAGATCGCGGGTCCGTCGGACCGCGGGCTCGGTCTGGAGTCGGTAGGCGGTCATCAGGACGACGCCGGCGTCGGCGCAGGCGTCAACGACCTCGCGGGCGTCCTCGGGGTTCGTCTCGAGGGGTTTCTCGCAGACGACGTGCTTGCCGCGCTCGGCCGCGGCGATCGCGTACTCGCCGTGGGTGGCGTTCGGCGTCGCGATATAGACCGCGTCGTAGGCGTCGGCCGCCTCGCCCGTCAGATAGGCGTCGTAGTCGATCGCACGGTCGGCGCCGACGTCCTCCGCGAGCGACGCTACCCGGTCGGGATCGCTCGTGACCAGCGTCGTCGTCCGGCAGTGCTCGCTCTCGCCGATCGCCGGCAGCGCCCGGTTGCGCGCGAAGCCGCCGATCCCGACGACGGCCATCCGCACCGTCCCCTCGGCCGAATCCCGTTGCCAGTCGCGCCGGGCGAAGTTCGCGAACGCGTTCTCGAGTCCCATAACCGGCGTACGGACCGGAACGACAAGGGCGTATTTCACGACTATCGGACCGTCGGCCGAGCGAACCGATCGCCGCGACGTACTGAGCGGTATTTATCGTTCCGTTCGGTCACCAGCGAGTGGTACCTATCCATGCTACCGTATCGAATAGAAAAGTTATTCAATAGTGGTCGGTGTGTAATTCTAGCCACGTGAAAGACGAATGGCAAAAATGGAAACCGCGGAGATCGAAACCGACCTGAGTCTGTTCAAATACGACCATCTCGAACAGCTTCCCTCGGAGTATCGGGGTCTCGAAGAGGAGGAACGAACGGAACGGATCGAGGCCGCCCTCGAGATCCTCGGCGACGACGTCGTCGTCCTCGGGCACAACTACCAGCGACGGGAGATCGTCGAGCACGCCGACTTCGTCGGCGACTCCTACGGGCTCTCGAAGGAGGCGGCCGCGGCCGACGCCGAGTACGTGATCTTCGGCGGCGTGACGTTCATGGCCGAGAGCGCCGACATCATCACCGACGACGACCAGACGGTGATCCTCCCGTCGATGGAGGCCTCCTGCCCGATGGCCGGGATGGCCGAGGCGCTGCAGGTCGACGCCGCCTGGGCGGAGATTACGGAGGCCGCACCCGACGCCGACATCGTCCCGATCACGTACATGAACTCCTACGCCGATCTGAAGGCGTTCTGTGCGAGCCAGGGCGGCCTGGTCTGTACCTCCTCGAACGCCCACGAAGCCTTCGAGTGGGCCCTCGAACGCGGCGACAAGGTCCTCTTTCTCCCGGACAAGCACCTCGGGGAGAACACGGCTCACCGCCAGGGAATGGCCGACGAGACCGTTACGTGGGATCCGTGGGATCCCGAGGGAAAAGACGCCGAAGAGGTCGCCGAGAAGGACCTGATCCTCTGGAACGGCTACTGCCAGGTTCACGAGCGCTTCAGCGAGGCCCACGTCGAGCAGGTTCGCGCGGAGCAGCCGGACGCGAACGTGGTCGTTCACCCCGAGTGTCGCCGCGAGGTCGTCGAGGCCGCAGACGTCGTCGGCTCGACGGCGACGATCCGCGAGACGGTCGCGAACGCCGCCCCCGGCGAGACGTGGGCGATCGGCACCGAGATCCACCTCGCCGAGCACCTCCAGCGCTGGCATCCCGAGGTCAACGTCGTGCCGCTGTGTGGCGACGCCTGCATGGACTGCAACGCCATGCGCCAGATCGACCCCAACTACCTCGCGTGGGTCCTCGAGGAGCTGGTCGCGGGCCGGGAGCGCAACGTAATCGAGGTCGCCCCCGAAGAGAAGGAGCTGGCCGAGCTGGCGCTCGAGCGCATGCTGGAGCTCTGATCGACCATGTCCGAGACACCACCCCACGACACCGCGGACGTCCTCGTCGTCGGCAGCGGCATCGCGGGCTGTGCGGCCGCGCTGCAGGCCGCACGCGAGGACGCGGAGGTACTGCTGGTGACGAAGGCCGAGCGCCCCGCCGACGCCAGCACCGACTGGGCCCAGGGCGGTATCTCGACCGCCCGCGGCGATCCCGAGGCGCTGAAACGCGACGTCCTCGCGGCCAGCGACGGGACCGCCGATCCCGACGCCGTCGACGTCCTCGTCCGCGAGGCCGACGCGGCCGTCGAGGACGTCCTCCTCGAGACCCTCGGAATCGGTTTCGACGAGCGCGCAGACGGCGCGTTCGACTACGCCCGCGAGGCGGCCCACTCCGAGCGACGCATCCTCCACGTCGACGCCGCGACGGGGACTCACATTCTTCGCCCGTTTCTGGCCTACGTTGACGACCACGAGCGCATCGAGGTTCGCCAGGATACCGCGGCGCTCGAGCTGATTACCCACGAGGGCCGCGTCCACGGCGTCCTCACCGACGAGGGCGCGACCGGCCACCCCGTCTACGCCGGGGCGACGGTGCTGGCGACGGGCGGAATCGGGACGCTTTATCCGCGCTCGACGAACCCCGACGGCGCGACGGGCGACGGGATCGCGACGGCCGCGCTCGCGGGCGCCGACGTTGCGGACCTCGAGTACGTGCAGTTTCATCCGACCGCTTTCGACGGGGAGGATCCGTTCCTGCTCTCGGAGGCGCTGCGCGGCGAGGGCGCCGTCCTTCGGAACGCGGACGGCGACCGCTTTATGCCCGACTACCACCCCGACGGCGAACTCGCACCCCGAGACGTCGTCGCTCGCGCGGTCGAAACCGAACGCGAGGGGACCGGCGAGGTCCTCCTGGACGTACGGACGCTCGAGGAGGGTTTCGAGGACGAGTTCCCCGGCATCGCCGAGAACTGTCGCGACCGCGGGATCGAGGGCGACGAGATTCCGGTCGCGCCCTGCGAACACTTCCTCTGTGGCGGGATCGACGTCGACGACCGCGGACGGACGAGCCTCGAGGGACTGTACGCCGTCGGCGAGTGCGCTCGGACGGGCGTCCACGGCGCGAACCGCCTGGCGAGCACGAGCCTGCTCGAGGGATTGGTCTGGGGATTGCGGGCGGGCGAGGCTGCGGCCAGCTGCGAAGTGAGCCCCCAGATCTTCGACGCCCCCGCCCTCCGGGACAGCGACCCCGCGCTGCCCGAGCGCTTCGCCGCCGAGAAGTTCGCGCGGCTGCAGCGAACAATGGCAGAACAGCTCGGCCTCGAGCGCGACCCCGACGGGATCGCCCGCGCGAGCGCCGTCCTCCGGCGGCTCAAGGGGGAGATCGACGCCTACACCCGAACCAGGACCTCCCGCGAGCTCTACGAGCTTCGAAACGCCTGCGTCACCGCGCTGCTGATCGCGCGGGCTGCAGGCGAGAACGCGGAATCGCGGGGCTGTCACCACCTCGTCCGCGAGGACTCGCCGACCGCCGAGCGGGAGGTCCCTCGATGATCACCGACGCGCAGGTCGAGCGCTGGCTCCGCGAGGACGTCGGCCACCACGACGTCACGAACCGAGTTCCGGGCGAGACGACGGGTCGGCTCGTCGCGAAGGAGAGCGGCGTCGCGGCGGGACTCGAGGCCGCCCGCGCCGTCTTCGAGTATCTCGGTATCGACGTCCTCGAGACGCTCGAGGCGGGGTCGCCGATCGAGCCCGGCGACGAACTCCTCCGCGTCGCGGGGGCCACGTGCGAGGTTCTCCGTGGCGAACGCCTTGCGGTGAACCTGGTCGGGCACGCCTCGGGCATCGCGACCCGAACCCGCAGGGCGGTCGACGAGGCGCGAACCGAGTCGGACGACGTCCGGATCGCCGCGACCCGGAAGACGACGCCCGGCCTGCGGGGCCTCGAGAAGCGGGCCGTCGTCGCCGGCGGGGGCGACACCCACCGGCTCGACTGCTCCCATATGGTGATGGTCAAGGACAACCACGTCGCCGAGCTGGGTCTCGAGGACGCCGTCTCGCGGTTCCGGGAGCGGGCGTCGTTCGCGACGCAGATTGAAGTCGAGGTCGAGTCCCCGGTAGACGCCCCCCGGGCCGTAGAGGCCGGTGCGGACGTCGTCCTGCTCGACAACATGACGCCCGCGGAGACCCGGACGGGGGTCGAGCTGCTCGCCGAGACTGACGCGCTGACAGAGGCAAGCGGCGGGATCGGACTCGAAGAGGTCCCCGAGTACGCCGGGACTGGCGTCGACGTGATCTCGATGGGGTCGCTGACTCACTCGGCGCCCGCGCTGGATCTGTCCTTTCGAACCGGCGAGGAGACCGCGTAGAGCGCGTCGCTCCGCGCACGACCTTTTTGGCCCTCGAGCGCCCATCGCTCTCTCGTGACGGAGCCAGTCCGAACCTGCGCGGATCACGGGCCGTTCGCGACCGACGACGGGACCTGTCCGCGCTGTGGCGGTCGTGGGACGGAGCTACTTTCGGGAGAGCGACGGCGTCGCCTCTCGAAGTTCGCGAGCGGTGCCCTCCGACACTTCCCCGGCGACGCCGGCCTCGAACTCGACGAGCGGGGGTGGACACCCTTCGAGGCGCTTGCTGCCGTCGTCGAGCGGAAGTACGACTGGGCGGGACCCGACCGTATCGCGGCCGTGATCGCGACCGATCCGAAGGGGCGGTTCGAGCGAACCGGCGGGGCGGACGGCGACGGGAGCGGCGACCGCGTCCGCGCGGCCTACGGCCACTCCGTCGACGTCGACCTCGAGCCGACCGACGCGCCGGTGCCCGACGAGCTCTACCACGGCACCGCCCCGGAGAACCTCGCGTCGATCCGCGAGTCGGGGCTCCAGCCGATGTCCCGCCAGCACGTCCACCTCTCGGAAAGCCACGGGGCAGCCCACCGCGTCGGGAGCCGCCACGCGAGCGATCCCGTCGTCCTCGTCGTCGACGCCGCGGGGATGCTCGCCGACGGCCACCGGATCACGAAACGCGGCCGCGAGACGTACACGGCGGATCGGGTGCCGCCGGCGTACCTCGAGAAGTTCGGCTCGAGCGACGATCCCCGCCGCTAGAGCGGGAGCGACGGTGCAGACTCGGTCGGTTCCCGTTTTCGGCATCGGACGAGGGCCGCCCGTGACGGATCCTCCGCTGTATCCGACGCGGACTGAGACGCGCCGTACTTGGGCGGTGAGCGGGTCGATCACCGTCGCGGCGGACACGGTCCCTCGAGACCGGCAGCGAGAGCGACGCGGAGGCGGTCGAACTCGCGAACGGCAGGATCCACGGGCTGCCGGGATCGGTCCGCGTCGAGACGGTCGCGCAGGCCCGCTGTTTGCGGACTGGTACCAGGAGTCGACAGGAAATTTATCCGTTCCGGTAGCCATTTCGCGGACATGGGTACGGGAGCGAGTCCCGAGAAAGGGGACGGACGGCTCTGGGGGAGCGTCGACGACGACGCGGCACTCGAGCGGTATCGGACGCTCGTCGGTGCGATCGACGACGGCGTCTATCAACTCGATGCGGACGGGACCTTCGTCGCGGTCAACGACGGTCTCGTCGAGATGACGGGCTACAAACGGGACGAACTCTTGGGGGAACACGTCTCGTTGGTTCTGGACGACGACGACGTTTCAGCCATCGAGGACGCGGTTTCGGCGCATCTCGAGGGAACGAGTGAGGGGAACGAAACGTTCGAACTGGGCGTTCGAACCGCCACCGGCGAGATCGTCCCGTGCGGACTCCGGGTCAATCCGCTCGCGGACGACGGCGAGCTTCGGGCCACGATCGGCGTAGTGCGGGACCGCACCGAGCCGAAGCGACGACTGGATACGTTCGAGTCCCCGGATGCGCCGTCGGGATCCGTCACCGACGTCCTCGACGAGGCCGACATCGGGGTGTTCGTCCTCGACGACGCGTTCGAGGTCGCGTGGGCCGACGAGACCATCGAGCGGTACTTCGGACTGGATCGGGACGCGATCGTCGGCCGCGACAAACGGACGCTGGTGGAGGAAACGGTAAAATACGAACTCGAGGATCCCGAGCGGTTCGCCGAGACCGTATTGGCCACCTACGACGACAACAGCTACATCGAGCGCTTCGAGTGCCGTGTCACGGCGGGCGACGGTCGCGACGGTCGGTGGCTCGAACACTACAGCAAGCCGATCGAGTCGGGCCGCTACGCCGGCGGGCGGATCGAGTTTTACTACGATATCACCGACAGGAAGCGCTCGGAGAGCGCCCTCCGGGAGAGCAGAGAGGAGTTTCGCTCCCTGGTCGACGCGATCGAGGAGTACGCGATCTTCCGGCTGGACCCCGACGGTCGCGTCATCAGCTGGAACACGGGCGCCGAGCGGATCAAGGGGTACGACCGCGAGGAGATCCTCGGCGAGGAGTTCTCGGTCTTCTACACGCCCGAGGACCGCGCGGCGGGCGTCCCCGAGCGGAACCTCGAGCGAGCGACCGAGCGCGGCTCGTTCGAGGACGAGGGGTGGCGCGTCCGTGCTGACGGGGCGCGGTTCTGGGCGAACGTTACCATCACGGCGGTCCGGGACGCCGACGGCACCCACCGGGGCTACCTGAAGGTGACGCGGGACATGACCGAGCGCTGGCGGCGCGAGCAACGGCTCGAGAGCGAACTCGAGGAGGTCTTCGGGCGGATCTCCGACGCGTTCTACGCGGTCGACGAGGAGTTCCGGTTCACCCACGTTAACGACCGCGCCGAGGACCTCCTCCAACGTCCCGAGGACGAACTGCTCGGCGAACGCCTCTGGGACGTCTTTCCGTCCGCCGCCGAGCTCGACGAGGTCTGGGACGCGTTCCAGACGGCGCGGGAAACCCAGGAGGCGACCAGCTACGAGCTCTACTACGACACGCTCGGATTCTGGGTCGAGGCGAACCTCTACCCCTCGGAAACCGGGATCTCGGTCTACTTCCGGGATATCACCGACCGCAGGGAACGCGAGCAGTACCTGGAGGAGACCAAAGAACAGCTCGAGGCCGCGACCGAGGCCGGCGCGGTCGGCACCTGGGAGTGGAACGTCGCCGAGGACACGTTCGTTACCGGCGCCTCCTTCGCGCGAACGTTCGGGCTCGATCCGGAGCGGGCGCGGGAGGGAGTCCCCCTCGAGCGGGTGCTGTCGTCGATCTACGAGGACGACCGCGACCGGGTCGTCGCACGGATCGAGGACGCCCTCGAGCGCTGCGGCGAGTACGAGGCGGAGTACCGCGTTCGCGACGCCGACGGCGAGATCCGCTGGGTCTTCGCTCGCGGCCACGTCGAATGCGACGAGGCGGGCGAGGCCGAGACGTTTCCCGGCGCGCTCACCGATATCACGGAGCGCAAACGGGCCGAGCTCGAGGCCGAGAAGCAACGCAGGCAGCTCGAGACGCTGTTTCGAGTGTTGCCCGTCGGCGCCGTGGTCGCGGACGCGGACGGGTCGCTGATCAGGGCCAACGCCGCGGCCAGGGAGATCTGGGGCGGGGACGTCTTCGACGCCGACTCCGTCGCCGAGTACGAGAAGTACGCCGCCGTCTGGGCCGACTCCGGCGAGCCGGTCGAACTCGAGGAGCGGACGATGTCCCAGGTGCTCCGCGGGGAGGAGGTGACCGAACCGAACGTCTACCAGATCCGGACGTTCGACGACGAACGGCGGATCGTTATGGAACACGGGATGCCGGTCAGAGACGAACGCGGAGACGTGCGTCGTGCGGTCGTTACGGTCACGGATATCACCGAGCGCCGCGAGTATCAGCGACGACTCGAGGAGACGATCGAGCAACTCGAGACCTCGAACGAACGCCTCGAGCAGTTCGCCTACGCGGCCTCCCACGACCTACAAGAGCCCCTGCGGATGGTCTCGAGCTATCTACAGCTGATCGAGAGCCGTTACGGCGAGCTGTTCGACGCCGACGGCGAGGAGTTCCTGCAGTTCGCTATCGGGGGTGCAGAGCGGATGCGAAGCATGATCGACGGCCTGCTCGCGTACTCTCGCGTCGAGACGGGCGGAAGCTCCTTCGAACCGACCGATCTCGATCGGCTCCTCGAGGACGTTCTCGACGACGTTCAGCTCCGGCTCGAGGAAAGCGGTGCCGACGTGACGGTCGAAACCCTCCCCCGGGTGAACGGCGACGCCAGCCAGCTCCGACAGCTGTTCCAGAATCTGCTCGAGAACGCGGTCGAGTACAGCGGCGACGAGCCGCCGACGATCCGCGTCGACGCCGAGCGACTGAACGGGACGTGGAAGATCGCGGTCCGCGACGAGGGGATCGGGATCGCCCCCGGCGATCAGGAGCGCGTGTTCGAGGTCTTCCAGCGCCTCCACGGCCGCGGCGAGCACGAGGGAATGGGGATCGGGCTGGCGCTCTGTCAGCGGATCGTCGAGCGCCACGACGGCGAGATCTGGGTCGACTCCGACCCCGGTGAGGGGACGACGGTCTTCGTTACGCTCCCGGCGGTCGAGGAGTCGTAACGGTCGGTCGATCGTCGAAGGGAATCGCGTCGACGGATGTCCTCGAGCCGAGACTACGGGAAACGACGCACCGGCGTCTCGCGTGTCTCGTTCGGCGACGTCGGAGCAGCCGGTTCGCTCGAGGCAGGGCTCGTCGGTTTTTTGAACTGCGAGGGAAGGGATTCGAACCACGCCCGAGAACCTGCTCGCTCCGCTCGCAGAACCTCGGTCTGATTCAAATCCCCTCGTCTCGCAGCTACCGCTCACGGGTGTTCGCGGTAGCATGCGAGGGAAGGGATTTGAACCCTCGGACCCCTACGGGAGCGGGTCTTAAGCCCACCGCCGTTGGCCTGCTTGGCTACCCTCGCACAGAAGTGCGCTCGAGGGTAGTCGCCGTGCTGGAATGTGTGTTTCGGTGTTCGCTCACCCCCGCGTCGGTCGACCGAGGTCGGAGCGTAGTTATTTGGGGAGCGGCCGATTATCGAGGGTGTATGGGTGAGAGTAACTTGCAGGAGGAGCAGGAGCCGCTGAAGGCCGAGTACGAGCAAAACCCCGAAGCGGCCCAGATCACGCTGACCGCGACCGGCGAGGAGCAAGACGACAGCCGGAGCTGTAACGTGGACATCGGCCGGGCGATCTACGAGGCCGAACTCCACGAGGGCGCCGGCGGTCCCGGAACCGGCGCCTGTTCGGGCGATCTGTTGCTGGGCGCGCTGGCGGCGTGCTCGCAGCTCACCGCCCAGGCCGTCGCGGAGAACTTCGGCCTCGAGGTCGACATCGGCGTCGAGGCCAGCGGCGACCTCGACCTCCGCGGGACGATGGGCGTCGACGCGGACGCACCCGTCGGCTTCCAGGACATCCGCCTCGAGGTCACCGTCGACGGCGATGTCGACGACGATACGAAGGCCGCACTGCAGAAGTACACCGAGCGGTACTGCGTGGTCTACCAGACCCTCGCGGAGCCGTCGGCCCTCGAGACCGAGTGGACGTTCCGGGAGGGCGGGGCGGACTGATCGGACGAATGACACGTCGGGGCCGCGCCGTCGCTACCAGTCGACGCTCAGCGTGCCGTCGCCGTGGGGATCTGGCGCGATCTCCTCGTCCGTGCGGCGGTCGATCACGTGGATACAGCCGTCGCCCTTCTTGGCTGGGCAGACCTCCGCGGCCCGAACGTTGTGCTCGAGATCGTCCTCGCCGAAGAAGTAGACCTCCGGCTGAGCGATTCCCGACTCGAGGGACATCCCCCAGTTGTCGCTGACCTCGGCGCACTTGCCCGCGCCGAAGCACTTGTTGGCCTCGAAGACGATCTTGTACGGCTTCTCCGAGACCGGCGGCGCGTCCGCGGAGCCGACGTCGCTCGCGCGCGTGATCTCCTCGTTGTTCATTGCGTAGAGGTTCGGCCGAATCGCCTTTCGCGTTACGGTCGGTTCGAGGGACGATCGGTCAGCTCCGCGCCGGCACGCCGGCTTTCGGTTCCGGGAGGTCGTAGCTGACGTCGGTCAGATCGCTCGAGACCGCCCACAGCCAGCGGGCCGTCTCCTCGTCGTAGGATCGGTCCGAGGAGGCCTGGCGTTCGGGCGTCCCGCGCATGTTCCCGAACCCGCCGGGGCCGTAGTAGGCGCCGCCCTCGGCCTCGGGCGCGGTCGCGGCGTACAGCGTCGGCAGCGCGCCCGTCGCGGACGGCTGGGCGATCACCGCGTTCATGAGTTTCATCGCCGCCATCCGGAGCCGACTGCCCCGCTGTTCGGGGCCTCGGTACTGCAGGTTCGTGTTCGCGTAGCCCGGATGCACTGCCACGCTGTCGGCGTTCACGCCGGCGGTGAGGAAGCGTCGCTCGAGCTCGTACGCGAACAGCACGTTCGCCAGCTTCGACTGGGCGTAGGCCTCCCACTCGTCGTAGGATCGCTCGCCGTGGAGGTCCTCGAAGCGGATCCGTCCCCGCTCGTGGACGGCACTCGAGACGGTGACGACCCGCGCGGGCTCCTCGCCGTCGGTCGCGAGGTTCTCGAGGAGCAGACCGGTTAGCGCGAAGTGGCCGAGGTGGTTGACGCCGAACTGGGTCTCGAACCCGTCTTCGGTCTCCGAACGGGGGATCGCCATGACGCCGGCGTTGTTGATCAGGACGTCGATCTCGTCGCCCTCGAGCCGATCGGCGAAGGCCCGAACCGACTCGAGATCGCCCAGGTCACACTCCTCGACGCGGAGTTCGGCGTCGGGTGCGTCCCGGCGGACCTCGCGTGCCGCCTGTTCGCCTCGATCGGTGCTTCGACAGGCCATGATCACCCGAGCGCCGTTGCGCGCGAGTTCGCGGGTCGTCTCGAGGCCGATCCCGCTGTTGGCTCCCGTGACGACGATCGTCCGGCCGCTCTGGTCGGGAATGTCCGCAGCCGTCCAGTTCATACGACAGCCAAGGGAGGCGTGCCCCTAAGCGTGGCCGTTGCATCGTTTGGGCGAATCGGGTATCGATCCGGCTCCGCCGAGCTCAGTCCTCCCCGAGCGACGGCGACGCGGCGTCGATCGTCGCCTTGAGCTTGAAGCCGTCGTAGACGGCGGCGACGGGAAGCTCGAGGAGTTCGCCGTCGGTGTCGGTGTAGCCGTAGTGTTCCTCGTCGGGTTCGAACTCGCCGAAAACCCGCAGCTCCTCGGCGTCGGTGGTGGCGAGGAACTGCTGGAGGTCGCCGGTGTCGTACCCGATCCAGAGGAGTCCATCCTCGATCTCGGCGGAGACGGGGTCCGGAGCGTCCTCGTCGACGTCGGTCGTCGCGCCGAAGAACGTCTCGGCGTCGCCGATCTCGGCCGCCCCCTCGGGGACGTCGAAGCAGAGCAGCGTTCGGCCGTCCTCCCGACGAACGGCCCGGTAGCTCCCGACGTCCTCGTCGACCCGCAGGATGCGGTTCTCGAGTTCGGGCTCGACGGGGCTGTGTTCTTCGACGTACTCCATCACGGCGGGGCCGAGGATGATTCCACCCTCCCAGAGCAGCTCCGCGTCGCTGAACGGTGCGTAGTCCTCGGCGGTGTTCTTGAGGTAGTCGGTCGTCGAGACGACGTACGTCTCGTCGGGCTCGAGGGGTTCGCCCTCGACGTAGACGTCGCCGACCTCGGGTTCCTCGTGGCCGCTCCACTCGTACTGGAGGCCGCCGACCTGCTGGCCCTGCTGGGCGCCGAAGGTGTTGTCCGGGAGCGTGTCGATGCGGTTCTCGAGTACCTGCAGGATCTCCTCGCCGGTCGCCTCGAAGACGACCGCCTCGTTGCCGAACGGGAGGATCCCCAGCACGTCGCCCGCGGTGAGTTCGCCTGGGCCGTACGTGGTGTTCGTTCGAATCCCGCCGCCGTTCTGGAAGGCGACCTGCGCGTCGGAGTGCAGATCGAGCATCGTGTCCGTGATGAGGTTACCGATCAGGGCCTCGCGGCCGTAGGTGATCGAGCCCGAGGTGTCGAGTTCGACGGCCGTCTCGCCGATCACCTCCGAGAGCTCCTCGTCGAGCTCGTCGTACTGGGCCTCGATGCGCTCTTTGAACTCCGGATCGGCTTCGGTGTCCTCGTCCAAGTCGAGGCGCTCCCAGCTCACGAGGTTCCCCTCCGAGTCGAGCGTCATCACGCCCAGGTGGAAGTAGGCGTAGCCGACCTCGCTGATGACGGTTCCTTCGTATTCCTCCGCGGTGTCCATCGTGTAGTGGGAGTGCGAGCCGAAGATGGCGTCCAGCCCGTCGACCTCCTCGGCGAGCTCGAAGTGGGTCTCGTGGGGCGTGTGCGACGAGCAGACGACGACGTCGGCGTCCTCCTCCTCCCGGAGCAGCTGGGTCATCTCCCGGGCCGTCTCGACGGGGTCGCGTTGCTCGTAGTCGTCCGGGTAGTCGGTGATCCCGTGAAAGCCCCGAAGGACGACGTTGAACAGGCCGACCGTGAGGTCGCCGATCTCGAGGGTGGTGTACTCCTCGGTCTCGGGGAACAGCTCGCCGTCGGGCGTGTACAGCGCCGAGTTCAGCCACGGGAACTCGCTGTCGGCGAACCGTTGCTCGGCGACCTCGACGCCGTAGTCGAAGTCGTGGTTGCCGACGCCCGCGGCGGTGAGGTCCATGTCGTTCATGAAGTCGATCTTGTGCTCGCCCTCGGTGAAAAACGAGATCGTCGACGAGCCGAGTTCGTCCCCGTTCGCGAGGAAGACGGCGTCGTCCCGGTCCCCGAGCTGCTCCTGGACGACGTTCCAGTAGCGCGCGATGTTGGGCTCGCCGGGCTCGCCGATCTCGCTGTGGGTGTGCAGATCGTGGACGATAGTGACGGTGTCGCCCTCCGGCTCGTCGGCCGCGACGCCGGAGACCTGCGAGCCGAGCGTCAGCGCACCCGCGGTGGCCGCGGTTGCCCCCATGAACGTCCGGCGCGTGTGCGTTCGTCCGCAGCCACACTCCCGCGCTACCTCCGAGGGCTCCTTGGGGCAGAGTTCGCCGTCGTCCTCGACCGCGTAGACCTGGCTCCGCTCCGTCGCCGGTTCGCCCCGCGTCGATCGACTCCCCGTTCGCCGTCCGCAGTCCGACTTGTCGGAAGACATCGATCGATAATTGAAAACCATCCGTGAAAGTTGTTCTCATACATGGATCGTATCTGGTATAATCTGACACGACTAGTAAAACAATTCGCTCGAGCAGCGTACCAAATCGACAGGATTGGCTCGAAACCGTGGAAACGACGGGCGCAAAACGAGAGAAACGCTCGAGTCGCTACTCGTAGTCGACCGACACCGACTCGAGGACGACGTCCTCGCGCGGTCGGTCGTTGGCGTCGGTCTCGACGTCGCCGATCTCGCGGACGACGTCCATCCCGTCGGTAACTTTGCCGAAGACGGCGTGGCGGTCGTCGAGGTGGGGCTGGGCGTCCAGCGTGATGAAGAACTGCGAGCCGTTGGTGTCTGGTCCGGAGTTGGCCATCGAGAGGACCCCGGCGTCGTCGTGGCGCAGCTCCTCGTGGAACTCGTCGTCGAACTGGTAGCCGGGGCCGCCACGACCGGTTCCGGTCGGGTCGCCGCCCTGGATCATGAATCCGTCGATGATCCGGTGGAAGACCACGTCGTCGTACAGCGGCTCGCCCTCGACCTCCTCGCCCGTCTCGGGGTCAGTCCACTCCTTGCCGCCCGTCGCGAGCCCGACGAAGTTGTCGACGGTTCGCGGCGCGCGCTCGTCGTAGAGTTCGACCTCGATGTCGCCCTCGCTCGTGTGCAGGGTCGCAGTAACGTTGCCCATACGTCGCTCGACGACCGGACGGGTGAAAACGGTAGTGGTCTCGGAACGGTGTAACCGCCTGCCGCAGGTACATACCGCCGGACGTGAAACGGTCGTTCATGACCGCCGGAACCCACACGGCCGAGGAGGTGACGCTCGCACGACTGCCGTCGGGCGTCGAGATCACGACGACGGTACACAGCTACGACGGCGCCGACGACGGGCCGACGCTGTACGTCCAGGCCGCCCAGCACGGCCGCGAGATCAACGGCACCGAGGTGCTTCGCCGGTTTCACGACCGACTCTCGCTCGAGTCGCTGTCGGGTCGGATCGTCGCCGTTCCCGTCGCGAACCCGCTGACGTTCGATCGCGTCTCCTACACGACCCCGGAGATCATCGACAGCGTCAACCCGAACATGAACCGGGTGTGGCCGGGAAACGCCGACGGGACCCTCCACGAACGCATGGCCGCCCGGCTCTGGGGGTACGTCGGCGACGCCGACGCCGTCGTCGACCTCCACACCGGGAGCCCGGACATGCTCCCACACGTCGTCTTCCTCGAGGGCGACGAGGAGTCGCACGCGCTGGCCGAGGCGTTCGGCACCGACCTCCTGCTCTCGGAGGAGGCCGACGACGAGGCGAGCGAGGAGTGGCACCGCCGCGGGTTCGCCGGCAAGCTGCGGGTCGCGGCCGCCAATGAAGGAATTCCCTCGATCACGCCCGAACTCGCCCACAACAAGCAGATCCTCGAGGATGCGGTCGAGATCGGCGTCGACGGGCTGCTCGACGTCTGTCGCCAGCTCGGGTTGTTGCCCGGCGAGGTTCCCGCGCGCGAGCAGACCCTCGCCAGGAACCACCTCGGCCAGGTCGTCGCCGACCACTCGGGGCTGTTCCGGCCGGATCCGGCCCTCGAGATCGGCCAGCCAGTCTCGGAGGGCGACGTGCTCGGCACGGTGTACGATCCGTCAACCTACGAGGCGCTCCAGGAGGCCGTCGTCGGTCGCGAGGGACTGTTGTACACGCTCACCCAGGAGGCGACCGTCCCGGCCGGCGAAAAGCTCGCCAGCGTCGCGCTGATCCGCGAGGAGTGAGCGGCTACGCCAGCCCGAGCGCGGAGAGGCCGGCCACCGAGCCGACGACGAGCGCGACCGTCCAGGCGCCGAGGCCGACCGTCAGCCAGACCGCGACGCGACGCGGACGGCCGTCGACCGTGACGGCGATCAGCGCCGCGAGGTGGATTCCGGCCAGTATCGGTCCGACGAACGCGAACGCGACGAGTCCGTACCGCTCCCAGACGCGTCGCGCGCGTTCGGGTCGACCGCTCGAGGTCGACCCGTCATCGCCGGAGCGTCGCCGCCACAGAGCGAGTAGGCGGTCCTGGAAGGCGACGAGCAGGTAGACCGCGGTAACGCTGCCGGCGAACGCGGCGACGCCCGTCGCAACGGGATCGAATCCGAGTCCGATGGCGATCGGAATCACGGCGAACGGCTCGACCGCCGGCACCATCGCGAGCAGGAAGACGAGCGCGTACCGGAGGAGCCCGCCCGCTTCCTCGAGTGCGGTCCCGGCGTCGACGACTGCGATCGAGAGTGACATGTGAGTGACTCGGCGTAACGGCGTCGCCGATAGCGACGTGAACCAACGAAAAAGCGATTTCGGTTCGCCGCCCAGCGGGCCTCAGCAGGTCGAAAAGCCGCCGTCGACGACCAGCCCGTGGCCGCTGACGAACGAGGCCTCGTCGCTCGCGAGAAACAGGATCGCGTCGGCGATCTCCTCGGCTTCGCCGAGCCGCTTGAGCGGGTACTCTTCGGCCATCGCCTCGCGGGCCGCCTCGGGGTCGTCCCGCATCGCCAGATACTGCTCGAGCAGCGTCGTGTCGGTAAAGCCCGGACAGACGGTGTTCGCCCGGATCCCGTAGGGGCCTGCCTCGGCGGCGATCGCACGCGTGAGGTTGAGCACGGCGCCCTTGCTCAGCGAGTAGGCGGCCTGCTTGGGCAACCCGAGGATGCTCGCCAGCGAGCCGACGTTGACGATCGACCCCTCACCCTGCTCTTTCATGTGCGGTAGGGCGGCGTGACAGCCGTTCCAGACGCCCTTGACGTTGACGTCGATGACGAAGTCCCGAATCGAGTCGTCGGTCTCCTCGAGCCGCGAGGAAGGGTGGCCCGTCCCCGCGTTGTTGACGACGATATCGAGCCCGTACTCCTCGGCGACCGTGTCGACGACCGCGTGAAACTGCTCGCTGTCGGTGACGTCGAGGTCGTAGAACTCCGCTTCGGTGTCGCCGTCGGCGAGTTCAGCCGCAACGGCTTCCCCGCCGTCGCTGTCGATATCGGTGACGATGACACGTGCGCCCTCGTCCGCGAAGCGTTCGGCCGTCGCGCGTCCGATTCCCGACGCCGCGCCCGTGATGAGGGCCGTCTCGTTCTCGAGTCGCATACCACGATGCTCGGACGGCTACTATATAAATTCGTTCGTGGTTTCGACCGATTCTCGAATTTTGTTCGGGATACCGGCCTAGATACAAAACATTGGTAAGCTCTCTCGAACCGATCGTTAGAACTCGCTTTCGGCATAGACGCCGATAACGCCGCCGAGGGCGCTCAAACCGACGGTGTATATCGTTACGAAGAGGAACGCGACCAGTCCCAGCACGCCCAGCACCGCCGAGTTTGCGCCGAACCCGAGGAGAAAAAGCAGGAAGAACCCGACGACGCTCAGCGGGAGCAGCGCGACCAGTCCGGCGAGCGCGCCGACCCGCAGTCCGTCGTCGGTGTCGCCGCCCTCGAGGTAGCCCGCGACGGCGCCCCCAAGCACCGGCGACAGCGGAACGAACGAGAGGACGATCCCGACGACGCCGCCGAGGACGGCGTTGAGCGTGGTACTCGTGCCGCGTCCGGGATCCTGTTCGTCGACCGGGGGCGGCGTCGGGTTCTCGAGCGACGGCGGCGGATCGTTCGGTGCCATACGCCAACCAATACACGATAGTTGATATATTTGGCTGTCAGGTCGCCGTAGTGGGCGGGATGATTGTCGGCGCGGACTCGATCAGTACGTGACGACCGCCAGCAGGCTCGACCGTGACGATTCCTCGTGCGAGTCCGAAGGAACCTCCTTGGCTCAGAACTCGCGTAGCTCCTCGAGGACCGCCTGCGCGCTGCCGTCAGCGATGGCGTCGCGAGCCCGCTCAAGGACGTGGACGGTTCGGAACGAACGCTTATCCGATACTCCGTCCTATCGTTGGCTATGACCGCAATCGAAATTCCGGAGGAGGTCTACGACGCGCTTCGGCTTCCGGAAGACGAGCGAGAGGGGGTCATGCGCGAGGAACTCGCGTGTTCGCTGTACGATCGGAGGGCCCTTTCGTTCGGGAAGGCACGAGAACTCGCGGGGCTGTCGAAACGGGAGTTCGGCGAGTTGCTCGGGAAACGCGGTATCGAACGCCACTACACCGACGAGGAATTGGCCGAAGATCTCGACTATGCCGACCGATAAGGGCGTCGTCGCCGACACGTCACCCCTGCTCAACCTCGCGCTGATCGGTCGACTCGAGTTGCTCCGTTCGCAGTTCTCGTCGATCACCGTTCCCGAGGCGGTTCGCTCGGAACTGCTCGCCGGTGAGGGCGAGGTCGATCGGCTCGAGTCGTTTCTCGAAAGCGGGTTCGTAACCGTAACCCGGCCACAGCGGACCGATCTCGTTCGAGAGTTTCGAACGGAGCTAGACGAAGGCGAGGCCGCCGCGATCGCGCTGGCGATCGAACACGGCGCCGAACTGGTGTTGATCGACGAGCGGGACGGGCGGCAGGTCGCACGTCGTCACGATCTCCCGGTAACCGGCGTTGTCGGTATCCTGTTGAAAGCCGCCGAACGCGACGAACTTGCGATCGAGCCGGCGCTCGATGCGCTTCGCGACGCCGGATTCTGGATCGACGACGAATTGTATCAGCAGGCGATCGATGCCGTCGACGACGGTCAAGACGGAACGTGATTCGTGAATCGGCGTTTCAGAACTCGCGTAGCTCCTCGAGGACCGCCTGCGCGCTGCCGTCAGCGATGGCGTCGCGAGCCCGCTCGAGTCCCTCCTCGAGCGAATCGACGTCCTGGCGGGCGTACATCCGGAACGCGCCGTTGAGCGCGATGGCATCGGCGAACTGATCCTCGCGCTCGCCCGCGAGAACGTCCTCGGTGATCGTCGCCGAGTCGGCGGCGATGTCGTCGACCGCGAGGTCCTCGCTTTCCATCTCCATACCGTACTCCGCGGTTTCGATCTCGTAGTCGGTCAGGTCCTCCCCCGCGTTCCACTCGGCGACCTTCGTGTACCCCGGCCGAATGTCGTCGTACCCCTCCATCCCCTGGAAGAAGATCGCTCTCGAGTAGTCGAGTTCCTCGCTCCCCTTGAGGAGGTCGGTCAGCTTCTTCGCGAACGCGAGGTGGTAAAAGGAGCCGAGGTGGACGTCGGCTTCGGCGGGGTTGGCGACCGTCTCGATCGTGTTGACGAACGTCCGGACGCCCATCTCGTCGCGTCGCTCGAACAGGTCGTCGATTCCCGGATTGAACGCGGGCTGGTAGTAGAAACCGAAGCCGGTCTCGTCGACCATATCGGCGCTTTCGTCGGGCTCGAGGTCGGTCCGAACCCCCAGTTCGTCTAGCACGTGCTTGTAGGCGGTCTCCTTCTGGGTCGGAACGCCGTCGCCGGAGTGGACGACGACCGGGGTGTCCGCCGCGGCGGCGACGACGCCGGCACCGACGCCGAGCAGCGCGGAGGTGTGTTTGCCGTCGTAGTTCGCGCCGCAGTCAACCGGGTCGACGTCGGGGGCAGCGGTGACGACCGACTCCTCGCGCATGACGTCGGTGTAGGCCGCCAGCTCCTCGGGGGTGTTTCGCTTCCAGCGGTTGGCCAGCCAGAACGCGCCGAGTGTCGTCTCCTCGGGCTCGCTAGCGAGGATGCGCTGGAACGCCTCGCGGGCCTGCTCGCGGGTCATGTCGTCGGCCGATTTGGGACCGGAGCCGACGACCTCGGTCAGCAGCCGCTTGAGCGGCCACTCGCCGAACGTCTCGGAGTTGTTCGTCATGGATCGTCGTTACCGAAGCGGGCGCAAAAGATTCCCGTTTCCGGCGCTTTTTCGGGACCGTCTCCGACGCCGGGCGACGTAGCTGGATTCGAAACGGACCCCGCTCTCGGGGACGTCCCCGCCATCCGTGGTCGCACCGAGGGGAGCTCCGAGAGGCGTCTCAGCGGACGATCGTGACCGGAACCGGCGAGCGGCGGGTGACGGTCTCGGCGATGCTACCGAGCAGGATGCGGCTCGCACCCGAACGCCCGTGGCTTCCCATGACGATCGCGTCGACGTCGTGGTCGGTCGCGTAGTCGACGATCGATCGGGCGACCGCGCCGGTGACCCACTCCGTCTCGATCTCGGCGCCGCGTTCGGCGGCCGTTTCCTCGACTTCCGCGAGCAGCGCCCGAGCCTGCTGCTCGTAGTTCTCCTGGATCTGCTCGTAGTTGGTCGTGATGCTGCCCTCGATTCCGGTCCCGGAGTAGAACTTCCGCGGATCGACGACGTGAAGTGCCGTGATCGTCGCGTCGGGGTGGACCTCGAGGGCGTACTCGAGGGTCTCGTTCGAGCGCTCCGAGTCGTCGATCGGGACGAGTACGGTGGAGACCATGGCGGTTTCTACGATGGGCAGCGCCATAAACCGACTCCTCGAGTGCTGATCGGTCCGGCTCGCTCGAGCCCTCGCAACGGGTTCTCCGACGATTCGACATTCAGTTGGATCTTCTACATTTCTATCGAGTAATATCCAGATAAAACATATATGCATCACAGAATATATCGAGTGACCAAATAAGTAAATTATATTATATTCGCTTGGTTATGTATATATCGCCGTATGACAGGACACAGATCGCGTCGAGCAGTACTGGCGGGAGCGGGCGCTGCGGTTGCCGGACTCGTGGGAATTGGATCTCAGGCGGCCGCCGACGGACACGGCGTACCGGTCGTCATCGAGTCAGTGACGCCCGAGCAGGACCTCATCGTGCTGCGAAACGAGGGGGAGTCGACGGTCGACCTCTCGGGCTACGTCGTCGACTGGCTGTACAACAATCCGGACTACGACCAGTCCGACTCGCTGCCGAGCGGAACCGAGATCGCGCCGGGAGGAGAGCTTCGCATCACCTCCGGATACTACGACACCGACGCCGACGTCACCTACGACTACGAGGCCGGACGGATCGACAACGAGGGCACGAACGTGATCGCCCTGTACACGCCGAGTCGGTCCAACGCAGTCTCGGTCTACGACACCTCGACGGGTGAAACGGAACCCGGCGATCCCGTCGACGACTCGGAGGACGAGGAGACCGAAGACGAGGAGTCGGAGGACGAGGAAGCTGAAGACGAAGAGCCCGAAGACGGTGAGGCAGAGCCCGACGAGCCGGAGCCCGAGGACGGAGAACGCGAAGACGAGGGGGAGGAGACTGAGGAGAAACCGGACGAGTCGGAGCCCGAGGCCGAGGAAGAGGAGACGGCCGAACGGAAGGAAGACGACTGTCCCGAGGAGGAAGCTGAAAAAGAGGAGTCCGAGGAAGACGATTGCTCCGAAGAAGAGAAGAAAGAACCCGAACCCGAAGACGACGACTGTCCCGACGAAGAAGCGGCGGAGCGATCCGAAAAAGGGGAGAAAGAGACGGACGAATCGGAGCGCACGCAAGACGACTGCTAACCAACAACCGGGTAGCGCGATTCGCTACCGGACAGTGAATTTTTAGACTGGAAGGTTTCGAGGGGAAGCTACCGAAGCGCGGCGTCGACGAGTTCGATCGGCGTCGGAGGCTCCTCCGTGTCTCCGTCGCGGTTCTGCAGCTGGGTGCGACAGGAAGCGCCGGGTGCGACCACCCGCTCCCCGGGACTCGAGTCGACCTGGTCGTAGAGGATCGAGGCGATCGCGTCGCTCATCGAGCCGTGTTCGGCCTCGTACCCGAAGCTGCCGGCCATGCCACAGCAGCCCGAGTCGAGGGGGTCGACGGCGTACCCCGCCCGCCGGAGCACGCCGACGGCGTGGTGGTCCTTCGCCGTCGCCTTCTGGTGGCAGTGGCCGTGGTAGGTCAACGACTCCTCGGGCGCGTCGAACGCGAGCCGTTCGTCGAGCCGGAACGCGTCGATGTACTCGCAGACTCCGTAGCTCGCCTCCGCCAGGGTTCGGGCCTCCTCGTCGGAGAGCAGGTCCAGGTAGTCCGACTGGAACATCACCGCGTCGGAGGGTTCGATCACGACCACGTCCCACCCTCCCTCGATCAGCGGGGCGAGCGCCCGGACGTTCTCGCGGGCGGTCTCGCCGGCCTGTTCGAGAAAGCCCTTCGAGAACGCGGGTCGACCCGTGTCGTCGAGCTCGTCGGGTACCTTGACCGGGACGCCCGCGGCCTCGAGGACCCGAACGGCAGCCTTCCCCGCCTCGGGGTGGCTGTAGTTGGTGTAGGTGTCGGGGTAGACGATCGCCTTCCGGTCGGCGCCGCGCTCGGGAACGCGCGAGCCACCTCGCGCTTCCAGCGCTCGCCGTTCCGAGGCGGTCGGGCCGCCTCGCTCTTCGAACCAGTCACGGAACGTCATCGGGCGGAACGACGGCAGCGGTCGGCTCGAGTCGATCCCGACCGTCGCCTCGAGCAGCTTCCGGGCGCCGGGGAGCTTCGGGGCAGCGCTCGAGAGCAGCGGGAACTTCGAGCCCCACTTCGAGAGGGTCGAGACGTTGGCGAAGAGCCGATCCCGCAGCGACGAACCGTTTCGCTCGTGGTACTCGTGGGTGACCTCGGCCTTGAGCTTCGCCATGTCGACCTCGCTGGGACAGTCGATCGCACACCCCTTGCAGCCGATACAGAGGTCCATCACCTCCTCGACGAACTCGTCGGAGAAGGCCTCGTCGGGGTCGAGGTCGCCGCTCATCGCCTGGCGCAGCGCGTTCGCTCGACCGCGGGTGCTGGTGATCTCCTCGTGGCTCGCCCGGAACGTCGGACACATCACGCCCCCGGTCGTCGACTGTTCGCCCCGACAGCCCCCACAGCCGTGACAGAGTTCGACCATCCCCTGAAACCCGTTGTCGTTGTCCCACTCGAGGGCGGGCTCGAAGCCGGGTTCGAACTCGTAGTCGGGACCGAACCGGTGGTGCTCGGTCATGTCGGTCGGGTTCTCCTCGCGAAAGACGACCTGGCCGGGATTCAGGATCCAGTCGGGGTCGAACGCCGTCTTCAGCTCCTGGAAGGTCTCCCACAGCTCCTCGCCGTAGAGCTTGCGGTTCCACTGCGTGCGTGCACGGCCGTCGCCGTGCTCACCCGAGACCGAGCCGTCGTACTCGACGACCAGATCCGTGACGGCGTCGGCGATCGACGACATCTCCTCGAGGCCCGCCTCGGTCTTCGTGTCGATCAGCGGCCGGATGTGGAGGACGCCGGGCCCGGCGTGGGCGTAGAAGCTGGCGTAGGTATCGTGGTCCTCGAGGACGTCCTGGAAGTCCGCGACGAACGCCGGGAGGTTCTCGGGTGGAATGGCGGTATCCTCGAGAAAGGCGATGTGCTTCTCGTCGGTCGTCCGCGAGAGCAAGATCGGCAGGCCGGACTTGCGGAGCTTCCAGATCTGGCTCCGGCTCTCGGCGTCGTGGGCCTCGATCGCGTCGAACGCGTGGACTTCCTCGTCGGCGACGACCCGCTCTTCGGGAGGGTCGACCTCGCCGACGGGATCGACCGACGGACAGCGGTCGGCGAGCAGGTTCGCGACCCGTCGCTTTCCGTCGGCCGCGTCCTCGGCGTAGAACTCGACGATGAGGACGGCGCCGGTCCCCTCCGGAAGCATCTCGGTGACGGACGCAAACTCGGCGGTCCCTCGTGCGAGGTCGATCAGCACGTCGTCGATGACCTCGACCGCGGCCGCGTCGTGGTCGACGATCGCCGCCACGTCGTCCATCGCCTCGAGGACGCTGTCGTAGGCGAGCAGCGCCATGCTCTTCTCGGCGGGGATCGGCTCGAGCGAGACGGTCGCCTCGGTGACGATCGCGAGGGTGCCCTCGCTGCCACAGAGCAGCTTCGCGAGGTTGACCGTCCCGCCCTCGGAAGCGGGCTCGCCGACGCCGCGCTCTCCGCCCAGCGCGTCCTCGACGAGCCAATCTAAGTTGTACCCCGAGACGTTGCGCTTGAGGTCGGGGTACGTTTCCGCGATCAGCTCACCCCGTTCCTCGAGGATCCGCGCGACCTCGGCGTAGATCGCCGACTCGAGGTCGTCGCCGGCGGCGAGCTCGGGCAGGTCCTCGAGGGCGACCTCGCCGAAGCGCGTGCGAGTACCGTCGGCGAGGACGACCTCTACCTCCTCGACGTAGGCGTCGGTCTTGCCGTACTGCAGAGAGTGGGCGCCCGTCGAGTTGTTCCCGATCGCGCCGCCGAGCGCGCTCTTGTCGCCCCAGGCGGGGTCGGGCGCGAACTTCAGTCCGTGGGGCTCGAGGGTCTCGTTGAGCGTCTCGAGGTAGATTCCGGGCTGGGCGGTCGCCCGACTGGCGTCGGGGTCAACGTCGACGACGCCGTCCATGGACAGCGTGAAATCGAGCACGACGGCCTCGTTGACCGTCTGCCCGGCGAGGCTCGTTCCGCCGCCCCGCGGCAGCACCGGGATTCCCCGTTCGGCGCAGTACTCGACGGTCGCGGCGACGTCGTCGGTCGACAGCGGGAAGACGACGGCGACGGGAGTCACCTCGTAGATGCTCGCGTCGGTCGCGTACAGCTCCCTCGAGTACGAATCCGCGCGGACGTCGCCGTCGATCAGTCCGCCGATGTCCTCGACCAGCGCCGGCCGATCGACGTCGTCGCTCCGGTAGTCGTAGTCGGCTCTGGGATTGTCGGCCGGGTCGGATCGGGAGGGTGGCGTCGTAGTCATGGGAACGATCGGTGTTCGCCCGCGGTGAAAGTTCCTGTCGCGATACTTGAACGACCGCCGAGAACCGAAGGGGGACGGTCACCGCCGCGCTCGAGGGAGAATCGAACGGCCATTATCCGACCATGAGTGGACCCCACATATAGTTGCTGGGCTAGAGGACGGTTTTCGTCACGGCCCCTCGCGGTCGACCCGCGAACCGACCCCTCGACGACACCGGGGAGTCGCTCCCAGTGAGTGAGACAGCCACTCGAGGGAACGGGTTGCACAACAGTAATGTGGATCGGGTCGCAGGGTCGAGATATGAGTACCGAATCAGGGTCGCTTCGACGGCGGTTTCAGGACTCCCTCGCCGACCTCGAGGTCGGCGTGAGCCGGACCGAGCCCGCCTCGTTCGAGGCGACGCTCGAGGACGTCGTCGACGACCCCGTCGTGGGAACCCCCCTCCCGTTCGACGGCGTCTCGTTGCCGGCGTGGGTCAACGAAGAACCGTCGCCGCGGACGCTCGAGGCGGCGACGACGGGCGTCACCGCCGCCTCGTTCGGGATCGCCGACTACGGCAGCGTCGTCCTGCCCACGACCGAGGACGGCGCCGAGCAGGTGAGCCTCTTTCCGGACCTCCACATCGCCGTCCTCCGGGAGGCGGATCTGGTCCCCGACATGCCGACGGCGATCGACCGCCTCGGCCCGACGCTCCGCGATGAGGGGAGTGCAATTCTCGCGACTGGACCGAGCGCGACCGCCGATATGGGGTCGCTCGTGAAAGGCGCTCACGGCCCGAAGGACGTCCACGTCGTCCTGCTCGAGGAGGCAGCCGATGAGTAAGCCCGACGACCGACGGG
Organism: Natronococcus roseus; assembly: GCF_043677095.1. Classification (NCBI taxonomy): domain Archaea; kingdom Methanobacteriati; phylum Methanobacteriota; class Halobacteria; order Halobacteriales; family Natrialbaceae; genus Natronococcus; species Natronococcus roseus. The sequence continues at coordinate 29,525 of NZ_JBHLJR010000004.1, read as the reverse complement.
CGAAGGCGGCCCGGATCCGCCACCTCCTCGAGACCGAGGGCGACGCCGTCGAGGCCAACACGGCCGGATTCAACCGGGGACGGTACGAGGCCGTCGCCGATCTCGAGGCCTACGAGGAGCTGAAAGGCGAAGCTCGCGCGATCAAGGAGGACGCGATCGAGCGCCTGCCGGAGCTGCTCGAGCAAGTGACCGAGACCGTCGAGGAAAACGGCGGGACGGTCTACCTCGCCGACGACGCCGCAGACGCCAACCGCTACATTCGGGAAATCGCTGCAGAGAAAGAGGCCGACCGTGTCGTCAAGTCGAAGTCGATGACCAGCGAGGAGCTCGAGGTCAACGAGGCGCTCGAGGGCGACGGCGTCGACGTCGTCGAGACCGATCTCGGCGAGTGGGTGTTGCAGGTCGCCGACGAGTCTCCCTCCCACATCGTCGCGCCGGCGATCCACCGTTCCCGCGCGGAGATCGCCCGGCTGTTCAACGACCGCTTCGAGCTCGAAGAACCGCTCGAGACGGCCGAGGAGCTGACGATGTTCGCCCGGGAGCGACTCGGCGAGCAGATCCGCGGAGCCGACGTCGGCATGACGGGCGCGAACTTCATCACGGCCGACTCGGGGACGATCATGCTCGTCACCAGCGAGGGCAACGCCCGCAAGACGGCCGTCGTGCCCGACACCCACGTCGCCGTCGCGGGCGTCGAGAAAGTCGTCCCCTCGGTCGAGGACCTCTCGCCGTTCATCGAGCTGATCGGGCGGTCGGGCACCGGCCAGGACATCACCTCCTACATCTCGCTGCTGACGCCGCCGGTCGAGTCGCCGACCGTCGATATCGACGAACCCGACGTCACCTTCGCCGAGCGCGAGGACGACCGCGATTTCCACCTCGTATTGATCGACAACGGCCGCACCGCGATGCGCGAGGACGATCAGCTCCGCGAGACGCTGTACTGCATTCGGTGTTCGGCGTGTGCGAACTCCTGTGCGAACTTCCAGTCGGTCGGCGGCCACGCCTTCGGCGGGGAGACCTACTCGGGCGGGATCGCGACGGGCTGGGAGGCCGGCGTCCACGGCGCCGACAGCGTCGCCGAGTTCAACGATCTCTGTACGGGCTGTTCGCGCTGCGTCAACGCCTGTCCGGTCGAGATCGACATCCCCTGGATCAACACGGTGGTTCGGGACCGGCTCAACCGCGGGGGCGATCCGGACCGGTTCGAGTTCCTCTACGACGAGCTCGTCCCCGACGAGGAATCGAGTGGGCTCGACCTCCAGAAGCGCCTCTTCGGCAACTACGAGACCCTCGCGAAGCTCGGCAGCGCGACCGCGCCGCTGTCGAATCGAGTGGCCGAACTCGGGCTGGTCCGGTCGCTACTCGAGCGGTCCGTCGGCGTCGACAGCCGGCGACCCCTGCCGGCGTTCGAGCGCGAGACGCTTCGCGAGTGGTACGGCGAACGAGGGTCGCGAGTCGCGGCGAGCGAAGCCGACCGGGAGGCCGTCCTCTACCCCGACACGTACACGAACTACGTCGACGTCGATCGGGGGAAGGCGGCAGTCAGGGTTCTCGAGGCGCTGGACGTTCACGTCCGCGTTCCGAACGTCGGCGAAAGCGGACGCGCGCCGCTCTCCCAGGGGATGATCGCGACCGCCGACGAGCAGGCCAGCGAGGTGTACGCGGCGCTGGCCGAGCACCTCGATGCGGGACGGGACATCGTCGTCATCGAGCCCTCGGATCTGGCGATGTTCCACCGGGAGTACGAGAAGCTTCTTCCGGAGCGCTCGTTCGAACGGCTCCGGGACGGGAGCTACGAGATCCTCGAGTACGTCTACGGCTGTCTCGAGAACGGCGCCGACCCTGCGGCGCTCCAGGCTCCCGACCGACCGGTCGCCTACCACAGCCACTGCCAGCAGCGAACGCTGGGACTCGAGGCGTACACGACGGCCGTCCTCGAGGAGCTCGGCGCCGACGTCTTCGAGAGCGACGTCGAGTGTTGCGGAATGGCCGGCAGCTTCGGCTACAAGCAGGAGTACTACGAGCTCAGCATGGACGTCGGCGACCGACTGCGCGATCAGTTCGAGAGCCCGACCGCCGAGGACCGACTGGTCCTCGCCAGCGGCACCTCCTGTGAGGACCAGCTCGACGACCTGCTCGAGCGCGAGGCGAGCCATCCGGTCGAAGCGATCGATCCAGGCAGCGGGGCCTAGTCTCGACCCATCAGGTTCGAGATAATCAACCGAGGTCAACAGGTTCGATCGGTCGCCGTCGCTGGAAGTGATCCCGTCGAGCCACTCTACGGGGGCAAACCCCGAACCAGACGTCGATACTCCTGCCGGTAGGCGGTCTCGAACGGCAGATCTCTCTTCTCGATCGATCGTCTTCCGTAGCGTACAAGACCGTATTCGAACGATAGGGGGTCCGAGCTAGTTTGATAATAATTCTGATACTATACGACTCCACTTCACATTGGAGTCAGTATTTTTATCCGGACAGGAAGAGTTGAACACATCGCCGCGCGAAACGACCAGGTTTCGTCAACCGAACGCCTCCCGCCCCGGGAGCGACTACAGCAGTTGATCGGCGATGATGTTCTTCTGGATCTCGCTGGTTCCCTCGTAGATCTTCGTTATGCGGGCGTCGCGGTAGTACCGTTCGGCGGGGTAGTCAGTGACGTAGCCAGAGCCGCCGTGGACCTGAATCGCCTCGTCGGCGACGTCGACCGCGCGCTCGGAGGCGAACAGCTTCGCCATGCTCGAGAAGCGCGCGGCGACCTCCTGGTTGCCCCGCTCGACCTGCGTCGCGGCGCGGTAGGTCAGCGAGCGGGCGGCCTCGACGTTCGTGGCCATCTCGGCGAGCTTGTGCTCGATCGCCTGGAACTCGCTGATCTTCTGGTCGAACTGCTCGCGCTCGGTGGCGTACTCGAGGGCCGAGTCGAGCGCCCCCTGGGCAGCCCCGACGGCCTGAGCGGCGACGCTGGTTCGTCCGGCGGCGAAGAACTCCATCAGCTGATAGAAGCCCTCGTCGACTTCGCCGATGACGTTCTCTTCGGGGACGCGGACGTCGTCGACGATGACCTCCGCGAGGTCCGAGGCGCGGATGCCGAGCTTGTTGTCGATCTTCTCGGTCGAGATCCCGTCGGAATTCATCTCGACGAGGAAGGCGGTGATGCCGCGGTGGCCCTCGTCGGGGCTCGTCTTGGCCATCAGGACACCGACGTCGGCGACGGTGCCGTTGGTGATCCACATCTTGTTGCCGTCGAGAACGTAACCGTCGCCGTCCTTTTCTGCGCGGGTCTCGATCCCCGCGACGTTCGAGCCGTGTGCGGGTTCGGAGATCATCGAACACGACGCCGTTTCTCCGTTGGCGATCCTCGGCAGCCACTTCTCTTTCATCCACTCGTCGCCGAACTCGAGGATCATGTTCGTCCCGAAGCCCGCGGAGCCGACCGCGGAGCCGATTCCCGGATCCGCGCGCCACAGCTCCTCGGTGACGATCGTCGAGGAGAGCTTGTCCATCCCCGCGCCGTCGTACTCGAGCGGAATTCCTGGCGCGACGAAGTCGTACGATGCCGCCTCCTTGCGGATCTCCTCAGGATACGTGCAGTTCCGGTCGTACTCCTCGGCGACCGGCTCGATCTCGTTTTCGCCGAACTCGCGGACGGCCTCGCGGATCGCGCGGTGCTCGTCGGACAGGGCGAATGCCATACCCGGGTATCGGAAGCTACGTACAAAATACCTTCGCTTATGCTAAACACTGTAAGGTGATGTGGGATATATGGAATTGGTGTAAGGAGTGGTCGGCGAGAGTTTTGTTCGAGCAACCCTGTAGACTGGACGGACGACCCCGATCGCAACGTGTGACAGAATGCGTACCACAATGCCTATTGGCTCGTTGGCGTACTATCCGGTATGCTGGATTTCGTCCAACTCGAGGCCGATCTCGACCAGGAGGAGCGCATGATCCGGGACACGGCCCGGGAGTTCGTCGAGGAACACGTCAAACCCGACATCGGCGACCACTTCGAGGCCGGAACCTTCCCCGAGGAACTCATCCCGAAAATGGGCGAACTCGGCTTCTACGCGCCGAACCTCGAGGGGTACGGCTCGCCGAACGTCTCGGAGACCGCGTACGGACTGCTGATGCAGGAACTCGAGGCCGGCGATTCGGGGCTGCGCTCGATGGCCTCGGTCCAGGGCGCGCTCGTAATGTATCCGATCCACGCCTACGGGAGCGAGGCCCAGAAGGAGGAGTGGCTCCCGGCGATGGGACGGGGCGAGGCGATCGGCTGTTTCGGCCTCACCGAACCCGAGCACGGCTCGAACCCCTCGGCGATGGAGACTCACGCCGAGGCCGACGCGGACGGCTACGTCCTCAACGGCTCGAAGACCTGGATCACGAACTCGCCGGTCGCCGACGTCGCCGTCGTCTGGGCGCGGGATCGCTCGAGCGAGGACGACCCCGTTCGCGGGTTCTTAGTCGAGACCGATCGGGACGGCGTCTCGACGAACAAAATAACCGAAAAGCTCTCGCTACGAGCGTCGATCACGGGCGAGATCGGGCTCAACGACGTTCGGGTCCCCGAGGAGAACGTCCTGCCCGGCGTCTCCGGAATGAAGGGGCCGCTGTCGTGTCTCACGCAGGCCCGCTACGGCATCGCCTGGGGTGCGGTCGGGGCCGCGCGGGACTGCTTCGAGGAGGCCCGCGCATACGCTACCGAGCGCGAGCAGTTCGGCGGCCCGATCGGTCGCTTCCAGCTCCAGCAGGAGAAGCTCGCCGAGATGGCGACCCAGATCACGCTCGCCCAGCTGCTGGCCTACCGCCTGGCGGAGCTCAAGGAACGGGGTGAGATGCGCCCCAAGCACGTCTCGATGGCGAAACGCAACAACGTCCGAACGGCCCGCGACCAGTCGCGGGTCGCCCGCGAGATGCTCGGCGGAAACGGGATCACGACCGACTACTCGCCGATGCGACACATGGCGAACATGGAGACGGTCTACACCTACGAGGGGACCCACGACATCCACACGCTCGTCCTCGGTGAGGAACTGACGGGCTTCCAGGCGTTCACGTAGCGGTAGCGATCCCCGGCGGCTGATCCGCCCGTCGCCGAAGTGGCGTCCGCTCGAACCGAACCGCTAGATCTCGGAGACGACGTCGTGGCTCTGTGCGAGCTGCTCGGCGTCCTCGTCGAGCAGCGCCACGACGAGGTACGGCGCGTACGACTCGAAGTACTCGACCAGCGCCGTGATCCGCTCTGCGTCGATCGCCTCGAGGGAGTCGAGCAGCATGAACGGCACCGTCTCGTAGACGTCGTGGACGAGGTATCCCGCCAGCGCGAAGACCAGTCCCGTCACCTCGCGCTCGCTCTCGCTTAGGTGTTCGATCGCGTCCTCGTAGGCCGCGCCCTCCTCGGTGCTGCGGACGATCTTCAGATCGAACGAGGACCGCGAGACCTTCCGGCGACCCTCGCGGACCTCCCGCGTGGTGCGGTCGATCCAGATCCGATCGAGGTTGCTGTACCCCAGCGTCTCGAGCAGGTTCTCCATGTGCTCGTTGAACGCCTCGACGGCGTCCTCCTCGATGCGGTCGATGCGGGTTCGCAGGTCCGTCAGCTCCTCGGTCGTCCCCTCGCGGCGGCTCTCGAGACCTTCGCGCTCGTCGAGTCGGTCCTCGACGTCGGCGATCTCCGCTTCGATCTCGTCGCGCTCGCGCTCCTTGCGCTCGAGTTCGAACTCGAGCTGGTTGACCTCGCGGTGCTGTTCGAGGATGTCCTCGGAGCCGTCGCTTTCGAGGTCGTCGATCTCGCTCTCGAGGTCGTCGATCTCCTCGGTGAGCGACTCCCGCTCGTCGGTGAGGTCGTCGATCCGGTCGCGGCGGCGCTCGATCTCGTCGTCGATCGAGTCGAGTCGCCGATCCGCTCGGTCGTACTCCGTTCGGTTCTCGTTGATCTCGGTCAGCGTCGCCCGCTTCTCGTCGAGTTCGTCGTCGATCGCAGAACGATCCTCGAGTCGGTCTTGGTGGACCCCGCGAAGCTGTTCGAGCGTGCTCTCGATCTGTTCGGTGGCGACCGACGAGCCACAGGTCCAGCAGGTGACCGTCTCGGAGTCGCTGTCGGCCAGCAGCTGGTCGGTAACGGCGCCGCCGTCGTGTTCGTGGCCGTCGTCGCCGAGGAACTCCCCGGCTTCCTCGAGTAGCCGTTCGTTGAACTGTACCGTCCGCTGGAGCTGCGAGATTTCCTCGTTGAGGTCGTCCTTTTGGGCCTGCAGCGAGTCGATCTCGGCCTCCAGGCGGCCGACGTCGGTTTCCTCGCCCGTCGAGAGCTCCTCGAGCTGCGCCTCGACCTCCTCGCGTTCGTCCTCGAGGGCCTCGATACTCTCGCGTTCGGTGTCGATCCGGTCGCGGGTGCGCTCGAGGTCGGATCGGGTGCCGCGGAGTTCGTCCAGCTTCGTCTCGAGCTCGGAACGCTCCTCGCGGCGGGTCTCGACGTCGACGTTCGTCGCCTCGAGCTGTGCTTCCGCTTCCTCGAGTTCCTCCCGGAGCGACTCGATCTCGTCGCTCACCCGCGTTCGCTTCGCTTCGAGATCGGGAAGCCGATCCTCGAGGTCGTCGAGTTCGTCGAGTTCGTCGTCGATACGCTGCTTTCGCTGTTCGAGCTGCTGGATCTCAGCCTTGATCGCGTCGGTGTCGACCGGACGCATGATCAGGTCCCGGAGCTCGTCGCCCCGAGCGACGGCCCGGCGCGCTTCGTTGGACTCGAGCAAGAACGCGAACAGATCCGCAACCTCCGGATCCTCGAGGTACGGGTCACCCTCCGTGGCAACGGTTCCGTTCCGCCGGTGGAGCGTTCGGCGGTACGTCTCGTCGCCGAACTCGAGGACGGCCTCACCCTCCTTCGCGTCGGCCTTGAGACTCGCCCGGTCGCTTCCGAGTGCGGCCATGATGCCCTGGAGCAGCGACGTTCTGTTGGTCGCGTTTCGGCCCGAGAGGACGGTGATCCCCTGCTGGAACGAGACGGTCGTCTCCTCGATACCGCCGATGTTGCTTACCGAGAGCGTCGTCTGGTCTGGAGTCTCCCGATTCGATACGTTCTGGCTCGTCTTCATACAGCCCGGTAACGCGGCCGGGCAAATAGGTATTGTCCATTCAGCTTCCACCGGGACCGGATTCAACTCTCGTTAGGCCGAACAGTCGCAAGCTCGCTCCTCAAGGAGTTCGCGCACCGTATACTGCTGCTGGCACTCCTCGCAGGTCACCGTCACGGAGACGAGCACGTCGAACGTACCGATGTCGACGACGTCGTTGCGTCGCAGTTGGGCGATCGTATCGCCCGTGACCGCCTCAGTCCGGTTCTGGAGCGCACCCAGTTTCTCCTCGGCTCGCTCGAGCCGTTCCTCGTCGCTCGGGGTCGCAAGCTCGGCCTCGAGACACTTGGTGAGGTGGTTGTAGACGGTCTGGTGGGAGACGAAGTTCGATTCGACGTCGTCGACTGGGACGCCGTCACGCTCGAGTTCGTTGCGCGTCTGGACTCGAGTCCCGCTCGTCACGTCGTCGGCGCTGAGCAGCCGATAGGTGTTCTCGATCTCCCCTTCTTTGTACGAGACGCCGGCGGTCTCGAACGCCGCCTCGAGGATCCGTTGGTTGACGATCGTCGCCAGCTCTCGCGTGCTGTACTGTTCGTCGCCCGTCCCGGTCCAGTACGAGACCAGATCCTCGTCGAGTCCCGAGAGCGAGTACGTCTCGGCGACTCGGCCGAGCTTGCAACACGTCGCGTCACGGTCAGCCATTGGTACGGCGAACGGCGTACCAAGCAAAAAGGGTTCCGAGACCGCGGTGCGTTTACACAGGTATGTCCGTAATACGGACTGGAAGTCCAGTAATAAGTGCCAGATAGAGATAATACTAGTTCTCTATATCTATCGAGGCAGGTACGAACGATACAGCTACGAACCGATCTTCGGATTCGTAATAGTTCCACTAATTTAGTCCTAAATATTATACCTAATTGGAATTAATATCGTCTTTAGGTCCCAAATGGCTCGTAGTCGATTCATCACCGAGGTGTTCTATCCGGAACACCTCGTACCCGAATCCCGCTTTGGATACTTATCTGTATTCGTAGTATTTCCCCTATACATACATAAAGTGATTAGTTTCGGTGCATGTGATCGAACTGTCCCTTCCGGTTCCACGAATTTATATATCAAACCGAGGCCAACCGGGGTATGACAGATCGAACGAAACTGTCGCGACGAACCGTCCTTCGAACTGCGGGCGCACTCGGGATCGCATCGGTCGCCGGATCGGGCGCGGCCGCTGCGCGATCGGAATCGGCCTCGAGCGAGGGCGTCGACCAGTACATCGGCGTCGTCGATCGGATCGTCGACGGCCGACACGTCGTGATCCTGCTCGAGGAGGACAACCGGGTGGTCGACCAGCTCGTCGTCGACGTCGACGAGTTCGACGAGATCGACGAACGGGACGTTTTACTCGTCGTCGTCGAGGATAGAGCGCTCCGTCGCTACCAGCACCTTCCGGAAAAACCCGAGAGCACCGGTCGGCCCTGACGCTCTCGGGAACGACTTCGTCGACTCGCGACGGCCGGGTCGGAAACGACGCGATTCGGGATCGAAACGAAGCCGACCAGTGGTGTCCAGTGGCAGGTCAGCGACGACAACAGTTCGCGATCGCGCTCTCTGCCGCCCGAACGTCACGACTTCGGGCGACGGTTCGAACGGGACTGCTCACCGGGGCGGTCGTGGCCCGTTTCGTCGTCGCCGCCGAAGCCGGCGCTGATGATCCGCGTCAGCGCCGACTCGGTGGTCTCGTCGAGCTCCGTGATGTCGTCGGGATCGGCCTCGAGCACGAATCCCGTGGAGATGTTCGGCGCCGTCGGCAGGAACAGCATCACCTGGTCGTCGTCCGTCTGGTGGCCGGTTTTGAACGCCGTCATTCGGACCCCGCGCCAGATCTCGAGTTTGACCGGTCCCTGGACCGACTCGGAGCCGACCGTCACCTCGGTCGTCGTCTTCGAGGCGTTGTAGACGAGTCGCAGCCCCGGCACGCGGTTCGCGGCGCGGTCGAGCCAGGCCTCGAACAGCTCTCCAGCCGTCGTCCGCGCGAGGTGGCCGAGCAGGTACATCAACGCGGCGATGATCGAGAAGACGGTAACGACGCGCAACAGCCCCGCGACGATCTCGCGTGCTCGGTCGCCGACGCCGGGGAGAACCGGCTCGAGAGCGGCGCCGTCGAGCAGCATCGTCGGAACGAACGTCGAGACGAACGAGTAGAGCACGTAGACGAGAACCGCCGTGATTGTGATCGGAACGATGACGACGAGTCCGCGCCCGAAGTCTCGCTTCCACGTGCTCAGGTCGGTTCGTTCCACACTCACGGGTAACCGCCTCGCCCTATGAATAGGTTTAGATCGCGGTCGGCCGAGGTCAAAGCGTCCGCCGGAGTTCCGCGAGGAGGGGCGCCGGCAGATCCAGCCCCGCAAGCAGCGTCTCGCGGTGGCTTCGATCGCCGTATCCGGCTACGAACCCGTTCAGTCGCGCGACGATCGTCGAGTCGACGAACGAGTCGCCGTACAGCGTCTCGAGTTCGTCCCCGACGGTCGGTCTCGAGCGGAGCTCGTACTTCTGGTGGGACGGCTCGGCCGAGTAAAACGACGAGAGCCGCTCGATATCGGTCGCCGGCGACCGTCCGGTTCGGTCCGCGATCGCCGCCCGTTCCCGACTCGCGGTTTCGTACTGGTCGTCGTCGTGAGCGAGGACGACGCTGCGGTACTGTCGCTTCGGAGCGCTCGAGTGCCAGTCGTGGTTCGCCCAGAACGCCTCGAGAAGCTCCTCGTAGGACAGCAACTCGGGGTCGTAGACGACCCGGACGACCTCGGTGTGATCGCCCAGTGCGAAGTAGGTCGGATCGGGCTCGGTCCCGCCCGCGTAGCCGACTCGGGTTCGGGCGACGCCCTCGAGCGCGCCGAAGCGGGCGTCTGGTCCCCAGAAACAGCCCATCCCGAGCGTCGACCGCGCGGTCCCGTTCGGAAGTTCGATGGGACCGTCCTCGAGCAGTGCCGGCTCGTCGGTCGCGGACTCCGTCGGTTCCATACCGGTTCTTCGGGCCGAGCTTGATGTGACTGTCGTCGCCCGCCGGACGACTCCGTTCCGTCGGCACCTGCAGCCCCTAGTTCCTTGCCCCTCGTCGGTGGCTCTCCGGACGTTATGGGAACAGTTGACGTAGCGATCGGCGTCGACGCGGACTGCGTCGCCGGCTGGCTCGGCTCGTACGGCGGCGAGGACTCTCCGGCGGACCTCTCCCGAGGACTGTCGGCCGGAAGCGAGGGAATTCCTCGGATGCTCGCGCTGTTCGAGGAGCAAGATATCGAGACCTCCTGGTACGTCCCCGGTCACACGATCGAGACCTTTCGAGACGAGATCGAGGCGGTCGCGGCCGACGGCCACGAACTCGGCGTTCACGGCTACTCCCACGAGAATCCGACTGACCTCTCGCGGGAGCAGGAAGACGAGATCCTCGAGGTCTCGATCGAGCTCATCGAGGACGTCACCGGCTCCGAACCCGTCGGCCACCGCGCCAGCTGGTGGGAGTTCAGCGAGAACACGCCGGAACTCGTCCAGAAACACGGCTTCGACTACGACAGCAGCCTGATGGAACGGCAGTTCGAACCGGGCTGGATGCGGGAGGGCGACAGCTGGGAGAAGATCGACTACGACGAGAGCCCGGAGACCTGGATGGAGCCCTACCAGTACGGCGAAGAGACCGACGTCGTCGAGATTCCGATCAGCTGGTACCGCGACGACATCCCGCCGATGCTGTTCATCAAGCAGCCGGTCTATCACGCCGGCTACAAGGACCCCGAAATGATGTACGAGCAATACTACAAGCGACAGTTCGACTACCTCTACAACCGTCGGGGATCGGGCGTCTACACCTTCACGATCCACCCCGACCTCCACGGGCTTCCGCACATGATCCCGCTGTTCGAGGAGTTCATCCAGTACGTCAAGAGCCACGAGAACGCGCAGTTCGTCACCCTCGAGACGATCGCCGAGCGGTTCAGGGACGATCCGTCGGTGTACGAAAGCGAGAGCAACTACGTCTGATCGGCCGAATCGGAGCCGGTCTGCGGACGACGACCGTCAGCCGAGTCGTCGGCCGACGGCGTCCCCGATCTCGTTGCGGACCTGGCGAACGATCGGCATCGGATCGTCGCGGTGGAGGAAGTCGAACGACCGGTCCTCGACGCATGATTTGGCGATCTCGCCGGCCCGTCCCGCGAGCGATGGCCGTTCGACGAACGGCGACTCCTCGCGGGCGACGCTGACGAGGTGCTCGAGTTCGCCGTAGAGGTAGTGCGTGCTGACGCCGGTCTCGTAGGTGGGGTCTATCAGCTCGCTGCGACCCGTCGCCGCGAGCCAGTACCAGGCCGGGAAGTCCGCGCCGGCCTTGACCGCACAGGCGAGCGACTGCCACATCCGCGGGTTGATCTCGACGATCGAGAACTCGCCGGTTTCGGCGTCTTCGATGTACTCGATGCAGGCCAGCCCGTGCCACTCGAGTTCGTCGAGGATCGCGCGCCCGGCCTCCTCGAGTTCGGGAATGTGGACCGACTCCCGATAGACGCCGCCGCTGCCGGTGTAGGAGTCGCCCCGGAGCTGGCGGTGCTGGAAGGTGCCAAGCGCCTCACCGTGTTCGTACAGCGCGCCGAAGACGTACTCGTCGGCGCCCTCGACGTACTCCTGAACGATCGGTTCGTGGCCCATCTTCTCGATCAGCGCGTCCGTATCGGGCGTCTCGCCCGGCGCGATATGCTCGACGGATTTGGCGATCTTCGAGTCCTCGAGTTCGAACTCCTCGAGGTAGGCGTCGGTGAGCAGGTTGTAGCGGGACTTGACGATCCGGTTGTCGCTCCAGTCCTCGACCTCGGAGAGCAGTTGCGTCTCCGGAATCGCCACGCCCGCGTCGGTCGCGATCTCGGCGAGGCGCTTGCGGTCGTGGACGTTGCGAAGCATCTCCATCGGCGGGACGACGAGGTCGACGTGGCGGTCGAACGCCTCGTACTCCCGCGAGAGGATGTAGGTGTCGTGGGGACGGTGGGGGATGATCGTCCGAACGTCGGGACGGGCGGCCAGGCCGAGCAACGCGTCCCGGTAGGCCGGGAGATCGCTCGGCGGCGGCACGAGCGCGGTCTCGTCGCAGTACCGCGAGGCGGTGACGCTGAGGTTCGGATCGTCGACCGCGGCGATGGTGTACACGCCCTTCGAGCCCAGCGAACGGACCGAGGTGTAGCCGTGTGGATACCGGGATGCGGGGATGACGACCGCGTCGCGTTCGTCACTCAACGTCGATCACCCTCGATTGACGGTACCGCGAGGCGTTCGGTTTCGCTCGGTTCGGGTCGGTCGTCTCGGAATCGGTGAGGTGGGCGGTTACTGGCATGGTCAGGACGGTCAACAGCGTGTAGAGCTCTCCGACGCGGTCCTCGTCGTGGCAGTGCGTGTGGTACAGTCTGCGGATCGCGTCCGCGTTCGGACCGGGGAACGCGTCGGCGAGGTGGCCGCGCTGTTCGAGGACCTCGCCCGTGAAATCGAACGATCGGAGGAGTTCGGCGTCGTCCAGCCAGGGGCCGTCGGTCAGGTACGGTTTCGGCGGCGTCCGATTGGTCACGTGCTTGCGCCAGAACTCCAGAAAGTGCTCGCCGGCGTACTCCACCGGGAACGACCGAGAGAGCGAGACGCCGGTGCTGGCGTGTGGGATCGCCGCGAGATCGGGATCGAGCCGAGTAACGGCCTGTCCGATCAGATCCCGACGCAGCTTGTACCGAGGCGGCATCGACAGCGAGAGATCGAGCAGCCGGTTGTCGAGGAACGGCGATCGGTACGGAAGCATTCGGCGGAGATCGCTGTGGAACCGCATATCGTCGTCGTTCGAGAGCGGGTAGCAGTCGCCGTAGTAGACGACGTCCTTGAGCGATTCGTAGGTGACGCCGTGGTGGACGACCTGATCGCCATCCCGGTAAATGTTCGACTCGAGGATCGTGCGGAGATTGGTCGGCATCTCGAGGTCGTCGGCTGCGGTCTCGAGCAAGAGGTCGATATACTCGTCGACGGAGTCGACCGGCCGTTCGATCGGGACCGTCATCGAGCCCAGGGGCCCGAGCGAGACGTTCGGCGACGGCACGCCGTACTCGCCGAACAGCGAGTCGCTGTACAGTCCCGATAGCACGCCGTCGACCTGACTGGTGACCTCGGTTTCGAACCCGCTGGTGTACGGCTGACTGAACCAGCCGTTGAAGGAGTCGGCCCAGCGGTTCCGTTCGAGCGCACCGATTCGGTAGTCGGCCCCGCGCTCAAGCAGTCGGAACTCGGCGCCGGCCTCGAGGGCCACCCGCTCGGCGATGCGCGACTCGCGGTTCATCCAGTCGTTCATGTGGAACGCAGTGGCGTTGTCGAGAGCAGCGAGGACGAGCCGGGAGTCACTGCCCCCCGACAGTAACACGCCGTACTCGCAGTCGTCGTGTGTCCACTCGTCGACGACGGTCCGGAACCGGTCGGTGAACTCCTCGACGAACCACTCGAAGGACTCGTCACGTGGTCGGTACTGGGGTCGCCAGTACTGGTCGGCCCGAACCGATCCGTTCTCGAGTTCGATCGACGTGATCGCTCCGGGCTCGAGCTTTTCGACCCCCTCGAGCGGTGTCTTGACGCCAAACGTGCGCCGGAACGCGAGATACTCGTGGAGATATGCCGGATGGAACGCGGTGTCGACGTCGGGGTGGAACGGGATCAGTTGGACGTTCGTCGAGAAGACGATCCTGTCGTCGTCGGTTCGCGTCCAGTAGACCGGAACCGTCCCGAACCGATCCGTACAGAGAGTAAAGTGGCGGTTCTCACGATCGTAGAGCAACAGCGTGTAGTTCCCGTTGAGTCCCTCGAGGAACTCGAGTCCCGTTCGTTCGTACAGAGACAGACAGTACTGTGCGGGGTCGATGTCGGCAGGTCGGGGCTCGTAGCCACCGGATCGACCCACGCCGCCGGCTTCGTAGCCGTAGACGTCACCGAGCAGCCAACAGCGAACGGACTCGTTTCCGGCACCCGCAGACTGACCCGACGAGTGACACTCGTTGGGGTCGGTCGCGATTGCAACGTGGTCGGTCGTGTACTGAATCGCCGGCTCGGACGGAAGCCACTCGTCGAACGCTCCGTCCGACAGCGCCCCATCAGCACAGACCACACCGTTCGTACACCTCACGAAATGTCACCTCAGCTCCGGATCGGCGACACCGGTTCGGCCGATCGGTAGCAGTCGGTGCTTACGGACTGGCAACATCACAGTCAGGAGAAATCTATTCTGGCTGTTTATTATAGCGTCGGTAAAGATCACTCGGTGGGAATCGGGATGGCCGAAGATCGATGACGCCCACAGTCGCGGACGGATTCGGTCCCAAACCGATCCTCGAAAAGCGCTTAATTGACTGTTAACCGGCCTGACTGGAACGTGGACGTGTCACGGCGAATCGACTCGAGCCACTGCAACGATGGACGAAACGAATTGAAGAAGAGGCTATATCGTACCGGCACGACCACCAACAGTTCCTTACGGGCGGGCCACTCGACCGACCGACGGTCACCGCCTCGAGACGCTGTCCGTAGAACGGAGTGACTCGGACAGTGCTCGGGCTGTCCGTCCGAGCGGACACCGGTCGGAAGTTCGGGGTCGTGTCTTCACAACAGTTTGGTAGGGCCACTCCCGAACTCGGTCGCTACAAAACGATGGACACGGTCAAACCGTAGTCGACTCGAACTCATTTCGCTCCCGTTCACGAATCAGCGGCCAGCACGACAGCGTCTCAACTCTCGAAGCAGCACGTGCTCATCGTTTACAGACCAGTTCAGAGCGAGAAGTGGGCCAACTCGGATTTGAACCACGTGAAGAGGGTCCTGCTCGCCTCGCTACGCTCGGCTGTGCGGGCATGCGACTTCTCTACTCCAAGTCCGAGTTACGTCACGAATTTCCGGCTCACGGTGTTGTTCGCCGAAAAAGCAGTGGGCCAACTCGGATTTGAACCGAGAGCCTCCACCTTATCAGAGTGGCGCTCAACCTAATTGAGCTATTGGCCCGCGTCCGCATCAGTCAGTTGTGCGCTGGGATGGTTAAGTGTTTCTTTCTGGAAGAGGCGTGAGAATCGCTACCGGGCGTAGGGGTCGTCAGGATCCTCGTCGCTCGAGTCGGTACGTTCGTCGCCGAACTCGACCGTGTACGACTCCTCGCTGTCGACGCTGTAGTCGTCCTCGCTGAGGTCGTAGGTGTTGCCGCCGTCGGACCACTGGGCCTGTCCCTCGTTTCCGTTGGGGCTGCCCTCCGGGAAGCCAAACGTCCAGACGTTCCCGCTTGCGAAGCCGCCAGTTTTCTTGTCCGCGTACGGGACGATCACGTAACGTTTGAGCGCGGTTCGGATCGGAATTCGAGTAAGCGGGACGACAAGCAGGAATCCGATCAGATCCGTGACCAGCCCCGGGGTAAGCAGGAACGCGCCGGAGGCGATCAGGAACCCACCGTCGAGGAGTTCGTCGGTCGGCGGCTTCCCCTCGGCGAGCGAGCGTTGCATCTTTCGGATCGTTCGTCGCCCCTCGGCCCGGACGAGTAACATGCCGACGAGACCGGTCAGAACGACCAGCAGTACCATCGGCACCCAGCCGATGTAGGCGGTCGCGACGAACCCGAGGAGTATCGCATCGAGAAACGGGATCAGCAGTAGTGCGAGGATCCACCGGAGCATGCCTCAACGTAGCCGGCGACGGGTGAAAACCCTTTACACTCCCTCCCGGCGGTTCGGAGAGAGCCGAACGAAGCGCTTACCCTGCCGACGGCCCGACGACCGGTATGAACGATTCGACGCGCGTCGAGTGGCGCGAGTGGGGTCAGGACGCCTTCGACGAGGCCGAGACCGCCGACGTCCCGATCCTGTGTGCCCTCACCGCGACGTGGTGCGATCACTGTCACGAGATGGATGCCGAGACCTACGCGGAACCCCGCATCGCGGCGCACATCAACGACGGGTTCGTTCCGGTTCGAGTCGACGTCGACTCACACCCTCGCGTGCGCGATCGGTACAACATGGGCGGGTTTCCGTCGACGGTCTTTCTGGCTCCCGACGGCACCGTACTGACCGGCGCCGGCTACCTCGGACCGGACGGGATGCGCCAGGTGCTCGACAGCGTCCGGACGATGTGGGAGGCGAAGGGGGCCGGCGCGGGTCGCGTTCCCCGACCGCTTCGAGAAGACGCGCCGCCGGCCGGCGAGCTCTCGAGCGACATCGAGGCGTCGATGCTCGGCCAGCTCACCGAATCCTACGACGAGGTCGCCGGCGGCTGGGGGACCGAGCCGAAGTTTCCCCTACCGGACGCCCTCGAGTTCGCGCTCAAGCGCGACCGCGAGATGGCGCTGCGTTCGTTCGACGCCGTCGGCGCGAACCTGTTAGACGAGTACGAGGGCGGGTTCTACCGGTTCGCAGCCGAGCGCGACTGGGCAGGGCTGCAACACGAGAAGCTGCTCGACTCCAACGGCGCGCTCGTGCGCGCGTTCGCGAACGCCTACCTCCACACGGGGAAAGACGAGTACCGCGAACCCGCCGAACGAACCGTCGAGTTCCTGACGACGACCCTGTGGAACGGCGACGCCGAGGCGTTCGCGAACAGCCAGGCACCCGGTGACCCCGAGAGCCACGGCCTCGAGCCAACCGAACGCGAGGCGGCGGCGGACCCACCGGTCGACGAACGGGTCTTCGCCGGGCCGAACGCGTTAGCGATCGAGGGACTGTGTACCTACTACGCCTACACCGACGACGAACGGGCGCGGCGGTACGCCGAGCGTGCGCTTTCGACGCTTCGGAGCGAGCTCCTCGAGGACGGCGTCGCCAGGCATCGACTCGAGTCCGACGCCGAAGCCGGATCCGGCGAGGGAGCGACGTGTCTGCTCTCGAACCAGGCTCGAGCGCTCGCCGCACTGACGACCGCGGCGAGCACCCTCGACACCGACGCGGTCGCCGAGGCCGAGGCGGTGGCGGACGCGACGGTCGAGCGACTCCGCGACGGCGACTCGTTCCTCGATAGCGAGGGCGACGGCGTCGGCCTCTGCGATCGGCCGCTGCGACCGCTGGATACGAACGTCGCCCTCGCCGACGGGTTAGTCGAACTCGCGGAGCTCACCGACGAGGATCGGTACCGGGGGGTCGCCAGAGAGACTCTCGAGGAGTTCGCCGGCGCCAGCGACCGCTTCGGCGTCCAGATCGCTCGGTACGCAACGGTTGCTTCGCGGCTCCTCGAGGGACCGCTGGTGATCCGGGTCGGCGGCGAGCCCGGTTCCGATCTCCACCGCGCGGCGCTGCGACTCGCGGACCACGAGAAGGTCGTCGTGCCCGACGATGGCGGTCTGGAGGTCGGGACCGGATGCGTCGAGCTCGGCGAGAACGTTTCGGCGGTCGCCGAAACTCCGGAACAGTTGAGCGAGAGAGTGCAGGAGGTTCTCGACCAGCACACGTAGTGAGCCCCCGGAGATCGAATCGAGGGCAAACCACCACAGCGTTTTTGTTTCTCGGGTGAGCGTCTACGGTATGGCCAGTCTCAGGGATCTCGGGCTCTCCGAGTACGAAGCTCGTGCGTACCGAGCACTGCTGAACACCGGCCCCACAACGGCCAAGGAGTTGTCGCGAGCGAGCGACGTGCCGATGGGGCGGATCTACGACGTACTAAATAGCATCGAGCAGTACAACCTCGTCCGCAGTCAGACCGCGAGCCGGCCGAAGAAGTACGTCGCGGTCGAGCCCTCGACCGCGCTGGATCGCCTGCTCGAGGACAAGAAGCGCGAGCTCGACGAGAAGGCCGACCAGTACGAGTCGATCGTCGACGACCTCGCCGACGAGCTCGACGCGGCCGACCCCGTCGAGGAGCAGTTCTGGACCGCCGCCGTCGGTCCCGAGGAGACGATCGACCTCCTGCTCGAGCGCCTCGCCGCCGCCGACGACCACATCGTGATGGTCGCCGCGGATCCGGTACCCGAACGGGATATGCAGGCCGTCAGCGAGGACGTCCTGGCCCAGCTCGAGGACGCCCTGGATCGGGGGGTGTCGGTCGATATCCTGATGACCCGAAAGATGGTCGACTCGCTCTCGGCGAACGTCGGCGAGCGCTACCGGACGACGTTACAGAGCCGCGACGACTTTCACGTCCGGACGAACGACGACGTCACGGGATCGTTCAACATCATCGACGGCGTCGAGATCTGTATCCAGGTTCCGAATCCGCTGTCGTCGGGCGACGCGTTCGGCATGATCGACCTGAAGGATCCGGAGTTCGCCGCGAACGTCCACGGGGAGTTCGCGCCGCGGTGGGAGGAAGCGGAGCCGCTCGTCTTCTAGTCGTCGACTTCCGATCGGAGCTGGTCCATCTCGACGACGCGCTCGGCGTGGGCGTTGTGCTGGTGGATCGACTCGTCGTTGGACTGTTTCATCGTCACCACGGCGTCGTCCGGGAGCTGGTCGAACTCGTCGACGACGCCCTCGGCCATCGAGCGCACGCAGTCCTCGACGAACTTCGCGTCGGCGTGGGCCGCGTAGGTCATGTGGTCCTCGTCGGGTCGCTTCGCCAGGTTGTAGATCCGGGCGCTCATCGAGTCTCGCGCGATATCGATAACGTCGTTGAGGTCGACGTCGGGATCGCCGGCGGCTTCGACGGTCAGCGTTGCGTGGCCGCGCTGGGAGTGGCCGGGCTGTGGCACCTGCTCTAGGAACTCCGTGATCGTCTCTCCCTCGACGCCCAGATCCTCGAGCGTCTGTTTCGCGCGCGCGGCGGACATTCCCTGCGAGCAGGGACAGACGGTCATGCCGACGACTTTCGCGCCGATCTCCTCGCGGGTGCCGTCCTCGGTCGCCGTCGCCGACGCGATGATGTCGACGGTGTGTTGGGTCTCGCGGTCGCTGGCGGGGGTCTGCTCGCGGCGCATGAACTCGGCCTCCATCGAGACCTCCGCGCGGGAGGTGTAGTCGTGTTTTCCGAGCAGGCGTTCGGCGACCTCGCCACAGACCTCCTCGACGCGGTAGGCCTCGTCGCGGGTCGCGTCCTCGAGGATCTCGTCGATGACCTCCATGTTGCGGCTCATGTCCGCGCCCTTGCGCCACGACGGGAGGTCGACGAAGACCTCGAACTCGGCCGTGAGCACGATCGGGCGCTTGTCTTCGCGGGCGATCTTGACGAGTTTCTCGACGCCGGTGACGCCGACCTGGCTCAGGCCGACGGTGACGTCGGGCGAGGACGCCTGAACGTCCGGGAGCTGCTGACTCATTGCCCGTATTCAGGGTAGCGTGCGATTCAACCTTTCGGAAGCGGGGACGTTATCCGATCGCACGGCGTTCCGACTGCGAGCGTCGCCGTTCGTCGGAATTCGATCGTGTCGCCGGGGCGGCTACACCGACCGTTCTTTAAGTGCCTCTGGTCACAAGGTGGAGATACGACGGGAAGTCGTCGTTCTCCGAGGACTCCAAATTCGTAGAGCCTCGCGTCCGCCGTCCAGCCGTTTCGAGGGGATGCTCGAGCGCTCGTCCTTTAAGTAGCTCTGATCATAAGGTGGAGCTATGACGGGAAGTCGTCGATTCTACGGTCTTCAACTCTACTGCAGCCGCGCGTCTCAAGCGGGCTCGAGAGCGGCGGACGGGAAGAGCGACATACGATAGCGATGGTATCGGTCCCCCGCCACGTACGCGAGACGGTAGATCGACACCTGGACGAGATCGAACGCGTCCGGGGGGTGTCGGTCGTTCTGGCGGTCGCCCGCGGAAGCCACGCCTGGGGTGCGGCGGGACCCGACAGCGATTACGACGTCGGCTTCGTCTACGCGCCGACGGACCTCAGACGGTACGCCCACCTCGGCGGCGTCGAGGCGGTGTGCCTCGAGGAGCGCGAGGACCTCGAGTATCAGGGCTGGGACGTCCGCAAGTTCGCCGCGCTGCTTGCCGACTCGAACGACGGCGCGATCGACCTCCTCAGGAGCCCGATCCGGTACCGAACGCGCTACGATCCCGACCCGCTTGCGGACTACGTCGAGCGGACGTACAACCCGATCGATCTCTATCACGCCTGGCGCGGGATCGCAACGAACAACTACCGGAAGTACCTCTCGGAGCACCTGGTTCGGAACGACGACGAGACGTTTCCGATCCTCGAGCACCGCGAAGACGAGTACCTCGTCGAGACCGACGAGGGGACGACGATCGTCGACGCGGACGACGAGCGATTCGCCGAGACGGGGACGCGGCCGACGGTCAAACGGAACCTGACCGTGACCCGCGCCGCGATGAGCGCGCGCTACCTGAAAGCGACCGGCGAGCGCGGCGACCACGAACTCCCGGCACTCGAGTTCGAGACCTTTCTCGAGACGCAGGCGCCCACAGTGTTCGACGTCGAACGGATCGACCGCGCTCGGAATCTCCTCGAGCGAAAGCGCGTTGGCGAGGGCGGCGTCCGGATCGGCGACGCGGTCGGTCGCGCGTTCGCCCACCCTCCGAAGCGCATCGACCCGGCGGTGCACGCTCGAGACGGCCCCGATCGGGTACGACTGAACGACGCCATCGACGAGCTGATCGCGGCGAGTCGGTAATGTGGGTCGCTCGTTCTTTAAGTGGCTCTGGTCACAAGGTAGAGCTATGACGGGATGGCGCCGCTTCTCGCGTTCTCGATTTCGATAGCCGTGGGTCTCCGATCAGACCAGTGCGCGTCGCTCGCTCTTTAAGTGTCTCTGGCAACAAGGTAGAGATACGACGGGAGGTCGTCGCTTCTCACGTTCTCACTTCGGTAGCCATACGCATTCGACGGGACCCGGAGGTACCGCTCGCCCTTTAAGTCTCTCTGGTCACAAGGTGGAGCTACGACGGGAGATCGCCGCTTTTCGTGTTCCCAACCTCGGCAGCTACGGATATCCGATAGGAACTCGGTGCACACCGCTCGTTCTTTAAGTGCTTCTGGACACAAGATAGAGCTACGAAGGGCTTTTCGCAGACGGGTTCCCGACTCGGCGAGCGGAGGCTCTCGGGTTCGGTGAAACGAGCAAGTCTTTTTCCGTCTCCCGGTCTGAGCGACACACGATGTACGACGGTGTTGACTCCGGGCCAGCCCTCCAGCGGGAATCCGCCCCCGACGGCCTCGAGGAGGACCGTCGCCTCGAGACGCGTCCCGGTTCCGGGGCGCTCTCCCGGGCGGACGTCCAGCGCGACTCGACCGTCCGCCAGTGGGGCGTCGTCACTCCGAGCGCGACCGTCATCGGGCGTGCGGATTCGCCCGAGGCGGATCTCCCCGAGAGCGTTCGACGGCTCCACGACGAACAGCACGGCGCGACGCCGGGGTACAGCGAGCGCGCCCACAGGCTCGACCGACTGCGAACGACCCAGGCGCTGTGTAACGCCCTCGATCTCACGCCCTGGCAGCGGGATCTCGCGCTGGGCGTGATGGACGAGATCGACCTCACCGAGTTCGGCAGCCAGCGGGCGATCCCCAAGGTCGCTCTCGTGGTGATCCGCCACGTCGTCGACGTCGATCGACGGGCGTACTTCGGGCTCGACGAGGTCGACGTCTCCGCGCTCTCTCCCGATCGGATGGACGAGCTGTTCGGCCAGTACCGGGCCCACGACATCACCGACGAGGAGACGTTCAAGCGTCTCGCCGCCGACCACGGGCTCGATACGACGAGTCTGAACCGCCTCCGACGCGTGCTGAAGGCCCAGCTCGAGGACGAGCTACCCGCCTACGGGCGCAACCCCTACCGGGATCCGAACCTGCCGAGCCTCGAGGATCGAGCCGACGAGGAATCGGTGGACACGACCGAAAGCGAGACGACCGACGATCCGACCGACACCGAGTAGGTTCAGTCCGTGTCCTCTGCCCGGGGCCGTCGTCTTTTCCGTCGCGGACCCCTACCGCGACTATGTCCGATACGGAGTCCGTCGATCAGCTCACGATCTACGCCGACTACGTCTGTCCGTTCTGTTACCTCGGTAAGCAGTCCCTCGAGCGGTACCGCGAGCAGCGAGAACCGCCGCTCGAGGTCGAGTGGCACCCGTTCGACCTGCGGCGAGACAAGCGACGCGAGGACGGCTCGATCGACCACTCGGTCGACGACGGAAAGGACGACGAGTACTTCGAGCAGGCCCGGGAGAACGTCCGTCGACTCCAGGCGGAGTACGACGTCGAGATGAGCCAGACGCTCGCGATCGAGGTCGACTCGCTGCCGGCACAGCAGGCCTCGTGGTACGTCTTTCAGCACTACTCCGACGGGTGGGCCGCGTTCGACGCGGCGATCTACGAGGCGCTCTGGCAGGCCGAACGGGACATCGGCGATCCCGACGTGTTGGTCTCGATCGCGGCGGATACCGGCCTCCCCGCCGACGAGATCCGCGACGCGATCGACGACGACGGGCTCCGAGCGGAGCTCGAGGAACGGTTCACCGACGCACACGAGCGGGGGATCACCGGCGTTCCGACGTTCGTTCACGACGGATACGCCGCCCGCGGTGCGGTCCCGCCGGCGCAACTCGAGCGTCTGCTCGAAGGCGAGTGATCACTCGAGCTTCTCGAGGGCTTCGAAGAAGTCGGCCTGAGGTCCGGCGAGCGTAACTGGCTCGTCCGCGACCGAGACGTCGACGGTCGCCGGTGGCTCGAGTTCGCGTCGGTTCCGCCCGTCGCTGATCGCGTAGGCGGTTTCGGCCTCCGAGACGGCGAGCGTGATCTCCGCACCGCGGTCGACGACCAGCGGGGGCATCGCGTCGCTCGCGGCCATCTGCGTAACCACTAGGGTATCGCCGTCGGGATGGACGAGCGGTCCGCCCTCCCCGAGGTTGTACGCCGTTGATCCCGTCGGCGTCGCGACGAGGACGCCGTCGGCGTGGCTCTCCGCGTACCGGTCCCCGTCGACCCGGATCTCGATCGTTGCGCCGCCGCCGTGACCCCGTCGCGGTCCGTGGACGACGACCTCGTTGAGCGCCGGCTCGAGGGTCCACCCCTCGCCGTCGGCCCGGAGCCGATCGAGCTCTCGACCGTCGATCGCACCCGTCCGCCGGAGTGTTTCGACGGCGTCGGCGACGGCGGCGACGGCCTCGTCGGGAGAAACGGCGTTGAGAAACCCCACCTCGCCGAGGTTAACTCCGAGGATCGGCGTCCCGCCGACCTCGCGGGCGACGAACAGCAGCGTCCCGTCGCCGCCGATGCTCACGACGAGGTCCCGGTCGGCCATCGATCCGACCGGGACGCCGTCCTCACCGACCGCGGCGCTCGTCGCGTCGTCGACGACGGTGGAAACACCGTCCTCGAGGGTATCGACGAGCCTCGCGGCGAGAGTCTGTGCCCGCTTGTTGTCCCGCTGGGCGACGATTCCGACGGCGACGTTCATCGTCACCGCATAGCTGCCCGCGAATAAAAAGGCCACCCGTCTCGCGCCGGCTCGCAAGCCCGTGAGCGGAACGCTGTCACAGCCCACAGTTTCTTTGAGGATCGGTCGCTAGCTACGAATATGGCCGAACGGACGACCAACGACGAGGTGATGAGCCGGAGCGAACTCGCAAGCTACCTTTCGGAGCTCTCCCAGCGGTTCGACGACGGGGGAGACGGCGTCGACGTCCCGGTCGGGAACAAGACCGTCTCCCTCGGTCGCTCCGACGACGTTTCCGTCTCGGTCGACGTCGTCGAGCGCTCCTCCAGGCTCCGCGGGAACCGCGAAACGGTGACGGTGACGATGAGCTGGAAGCCCGATTCGTAGCGATCCCGGGACGACCGCGTAGCCGTTCCAGTCGAACGGTCCGCCAGGGCCGTCAGCGTGTCGACGTAGGTGCTCGATACGGCAACGGGTAGATTGATAGGTCAGCTCTCACAACTGAGTGGAAATGCGTCGTTCGCACGTGGTTGCAGTCGCCCTCGTCGTCGTCGCGGTGCTGTTTATCGGCGGCCCGTCGCTGCTTTTTGCCGACTCGGTTGACGAACAGGTGACCGAGGATACCCAGGAGACGCCGGAGCTCGTCTCCCTCGAGGACTCCGAGAGCGAGTTCTGGCGGTTCCTGAGTCCCGAGGCGGAATTCCACGAACGGAGCCCGATCAACGTCATCGTCCGCGGTGAAAGCGAGGACGTCCTACGGGCGATGAGTGAGCAGGGCGACGGCGACTGGGGGGAGATCGAAGAGGTCGAGGAGGAGGTCGAAGAGGATGCCGAGGACGGACCCGGGAACGGGACGGTCCTCGAGAACAACACCGTCCTCGAGAACACGACGGTTCTCGAGGAACACCACCGCCACGCGACGGGCATCGCGTGGGGCGAGGCCGACGGGACCACCCGCTACGCCTGGGTCGACCCCGGCGAGGGCGAGGACGGCTACTGGGCCACCGAGTCGCTCCAGCTCGAGGAAGGGGAGTACTACGGCCAGCGCTACCACATCCGGCTCTACGAGAGTCCGAACCCCGACGACGAGTGGATCGCCATGCAAGCCCACACCGAGCACTTCGACTGGTTCACGCTTCGCCACCGGGTCGACGGCGTCGAGGCCGCCCAGACGAAAGTCGAACAGGACTTCATGAACCTGCCCGGCGTCGACGCCGAGACGGACGTCCGCCGGATCCACATCGACAACGCCGGTCCCTCCGACGCCGACGGCTGGACGACCGTCGTCGACCTGACGTCGATGGTCGTTCTCCCCGCCGGCGTCGGTCTCGCGGCGGGCCGTCGCTACCGGCGCTCGGCCGCGGAGAGCGTCGGGAAGGAGCGAACGCATCCCGCCGAGGAAGGCGCCCCCGAGCGCGGGCTCACCGACGTTGATCGACGACGACTCGCAGCCGCCTACGACCGCCTCGAGGCGGGCCACCTCGTGCTCGTCTTTGCGATCCTCGCGCTGTTCCTCGGGGTTCGGATGGGCGGGCTCCTGCTCGAGCGACGGGCGAGCTTCCTCACGCCACACATGATCGCGGCGCTGCTGTACCCGGTGATCGCGGTCGGGGTCCCCGTCGCGACGTACCTGATCGCACGCGGGCTCACCAGCCGGCTCGACGCCGCGATCGCCGCCGCCGGCTCGCTGTCGCTCGCGATCTGGCTCGACTACGGACTGCTCGGCGTCGACGTCATCCGGCTCGACGTCGTGCTCCAGCGGAGCCTCGTCGTCATCGCGCTCGGGCTGATCGCCGCCGGCGCGGCGAAACGCGCGACTCGAGAGCGCCGGTTCAACGACCTGCTACTCGCCGGTGTCGCGATGTGGGTACTGGTGCTGGTCGGAACGCTGTTCGGTTACCTCTGAAGGGGCAAGCCGGCGAACTCTTTCAACTCGGGCGCTCGAGGGCGCACCTGCGCGCAGTCCGCATACGGGAGTCGCCGCCGTACCCGTGGTATGGCGATCTGTCCACACTGCGGCGACGAACTGGAACTCGAGGTCGAGCCGGACACGGTGACGGTCCACGAGGGCGAAGCGAGTCGGACGATCGAGCCCGACGTGTTCACGTGTTACTCGTGTGATGCGGTACTGTTCGCGACGGTGAGCCGGGAACTCGCCGGTAACTGACTCGAGGCGGGGCCGAGTCTCCGGCTGCGCTCTACGCTGTGGTCATCGGCTGCTGCTCGAACTCCTCGAGAACCTTACTGCCCGCGGAGTGAGCGCGAAGTCGTGACGGAGCTGTAGCTCCGTGTCGATTGGCTACTGTCCCGAATTTTCGCGGTTCGACGAAGGATGCGCGGTCCGGGATTTGAACCCGGGCTAGCTGCGTGGGAGGCAGCTGTCCTACCGCTGGACCAACCGCGCTCTACATTGGGATTTCCGGTCTACGAAGTTAAACGCACCGTCTCTTCGAGGACGGTGTTCCGTACGGGTGGGCTCGCTTTCCAACGTCGCCTTCTCCCTCGAGCCCGCGGCCGAAAACTGACCGATCGTCCACATTGTGCCGTTTGGGGGAGCCTATTAGGGCAGTCCCGCCGTACTACCGGTCGATGCTCGAGCTTCACTTTTCGGACGCGGAGCTAGATCGACGACGCGACCACATCACGAACTTCGTTCGCGAACAGATCGACGCGGCGGGCGCCGAAGGGGCGGTTCTCGGGCTTTCTGGCGGCATCGACAGCACCCTCGTCGCACACCTCGCAGTCGACGCGCTCGGCGCCGAGAACGTCCACGGGCTCGTCCTCCCGGCGCGGGTCAGCGGCGACGACAACATGAGCGACGCCGAGCGCGTCGCCCGGGAGCTTGGGATGAGCTACGACGTGATCGAGATCGAACCGATCGTCGACTCGCTGCTCGGCGCCTACCCCGAAGCCGAGGGCGATCGGATGGCGGTCGGCAACGCTCGAGCACGGGTCAGGGGGGTTCTCAACTATCTCGTCGCGAACCACGAGAGCCGGCTCGTGCTCGGGACGGGGAACCGAAGCGAGGGCGCCGTCGGCTACTTCACCAAGTACGGTGACGGCGCCGTCGACTGCCATCCGATCGGAAACCTCTACAAGGCGCAGGTCCGCCAGCTCGCCCGCCACGTCGGCGTGCCGGAGGACCTCGCGGCCAAGCCCGCCACCGCCGAACTCTGGGAGGACCAGACCGACGAGGACGAGATGGGGATGGACTACGAGACGCTCGACTCGATCCTGGTTACCCACATCGACGGGCCGCTGTCGGCCGACGTGGCCGCTCGAGAGCTCGGCGTCGAGGTCGAAACCGTCGAAAAGGTTCGGCGGATGTACGAGCAGAGCATGCACAAGCGTCGAGTGCCGCCGTCGCCCGATCCCCTCGAGTAGTCAGGACGAACGCCACTCCTCCTCTACGAGTCCGTACCAGTGGACGTCACAGTATTCGCCGTCGACGAACGCGGCGTCGCGGTGGACCCCCTCCTCGGTGAAGCCGACGGACTCGAGGAGCCGCTTCGAGCCGTCGTTGAACGCGAAGGCGCGGGCCGACAGGCGGTGAAGGCCCAGCTGGTCGAACCCGTGCTCGAGCACCAGCTCCGCGGCTTCGGTTCCGTACCCTCGCCTGTGGTGGTCCGGGGCGATCCAGTAGCCGATCTCGCCGCTGCCGGCTCGCCAGTCGATCGCGTCGAGTCCGATCGTTCCGACCGGGGTCGAGTCGACCGCGATCAGGAGGTGGATCGCGTCGTCCGAACAGACGGCCTCCTCGAAGAACTCCCGCTCCTGTTCGGCGTTGAGCGGCATCGAGTTGCCGATCGGCCGCCAGATCGCGGGGTCGTTGACCTGCGTCTGGAGGAACTCGAGGTCCTCCTCCTCGATCGTTCGCAGCGCGACGCGCTCGCCGGTCAGGAAGGCGGGTCCGGGCATCTACCGGTAGCCACCACGCCGGGCGGAAAAAGCGGTTCGGCCGTCCGAAGGTCACTCGAGCAGTCCCTCGAGCGACCCGGCGTGTGCGTCTACGAGGTCGCCGAACGCCTCGGCCTCCCGTCGCTCCTGAGTCTCTCGGTCGGCATCGTCGCGGATTCGGCGCTTCAGGACGGCGAGTGCGCCCGTCTCGTTCGCGGCGAGCTCCTCGGCAACCGTCCGCGGCTCGGCCTCGATCCTCGAGAGCAGCCCCATCCGCAGCGCCTCCTCGGCGCCGACGGCCCGACCCGTGCAAGCGAACTCGAGGGCGTCGCCCTCGCCGACGATCCGCGGGAGCCGGACCGTCCCGCCCCAGGCGCCGAACAGGCCGAACGTGGCGCCGGGCTCGCCGTAGGTCGAGTCGGGCGTCCCGACCCGCACGTCGCAGGCGAGCGCGAGCTCGAGCCCCCCGCCGCGTGCGGGACCGTCGATCTCGGCGACGACGATCGCGTCGCTGTCTTCGATACGTCGGGCGACCCGCTGGCCCAGCCGGGCGAACGCCTCGGCCCCGTCCCGGTCGAGTTCGGCGACGACCGAGAGATCGGCGCCGGCACAGAACGCGGGGCCGGCGCCACGAAGCGCGATGATGGGGTCGTCGGAGCCGGCGATGGCGCGCTCGAGCGCCTCGAGTCCCGCCTCGGTCAGCGCGTTCCGTCGCTCCGGCCTGTCGATCGTGACGGTCCGGATCGATCCCTCGCTGTCGACGTCGATCATGGAACGAGTCTACTCGGCGTTTCCAAAGGTCTTTGCCTGCTCCCTCGTAACGGCCCTATGATGGAACAGGCGGACAGCTGTCGGCGTGTGGCCATCGAGGCCGTCACGGACGTCGAACCACCGGCGCTCTACGAGCTTATCGAATCCACGCTCGAGAGCGCGTCGATGCTTCCCGGCGCGCTCACCCTCGAGAGCGCCGGAGCCGTCGCACCGAGTGAAACGGCCGCCCGAAACGGGGACGAGCCGGACGACGGGATCATCACCCACGCCGCCGGCGTGCAGCTCATCTACGAGGGACTTCGACTCACGCGATCGCTGGCCCACGAGGAGCCCTGGGCCGACGACGACGGCACGACCGACGTCGACGGCGATCTGGAGATCCTCGCAGCCGACATCCTCGTCGCCCGCGGCTTCTACCTGCTGGCCCGGACCGACGCCGCGGACAAGGCGGTTCGTACCGTCCAGGCGTTCGGCCGCGAACAGACCCACCGCCTCGACGAGCGCGACGACGGACACGCGGCGACGACCCGCGATGCGACCCTCGAGCGGGACGTCCTCGAGCTGGCCGTTCTGGCCGGCGCCGCGGCCGTCGACGAGAACCCGTCGCCGTCGCTGCTCGAGCGCGCCGACGAGATCGCCGCAGCCGCGGGGACGTCGTTTCCCCCCGCCGAACGGTCGACGGTCGGCTCCGAGAGCCGCGTCTCCGAGCGCTCCCTCGAGGAGTCGACGACCGACCGGGCGACGTCCGTGACCGACAGCTGACCGCGCCACGGCCACCCACGCCCGGTGGCGAATCGAAACCCCTAAAGTGAGCTCGACGCAACCAACGAGTGCGCCTGGGTAGCTTAGCGGTAAAGCGCGTCCTTGGTAAGGACGAGACCCCGGATTCAAATTCCGGCCTAGGCTCTCGCCGATTCTCGCGTCGTCTAGTTCTCTCGAGTGACGACTCCCTGCGGGAGCTGTCTGCTACGTCCTCTACGATCCCCGCACTCGAGCCGTCGGTCCGCTCCCGCTCGAGCGGTAGCTCCCGCGGGCCGGGTTTCGAAAGGGATAAATTCGCCACGGGCGAACCACGAATTACGCGCCTGGGTAGCTTAGCGGTAAAGCGCGTCCTTGGTAAGGACGAGAGCCCGGGTTCAAATCCCGGCCTAGGCTTTTCACAGATAACCGCGAGAGGAGTCGCTGATCGTCTGCATTGGCGGCCTCGACCCTCTGAACCGCTCGAAAACGACGAAAACTGTCGGCGGGAATCGACGAGTAGGGCGAGGAGGGAACACGATGACACAGATGCCTGTCCTCGAGCGCCAGACGTCCTGATGGAACGGTGGCCCTTGCCACATCACGGCCCTGAACGGACGTCGTCCTCGGCGGTGTTCAGATAAGGTTGAAGAAGTGAGGCGTGGCGTTTTCAAAGTGTTCTATGCCCGAAAACGCACGCCTCA
>NZ_JBHLJR010000003.1:0-617790 GCF_043677095.1 Natronococcus roseus | reverse complement strand
TCGTATATGGGTCCAGTTCGGTGGTGCCGAATCGCGGACCGATCGGGCGTCACCGAACTACCAAGGCTCACATCAGATCCCATCTGTACGGCGGACCGCAGGGGTAGGATCCTCATTTCCTTCGGACGTATTCATAAGCCTCGAGGAGTACTTAACCCCTTCGAAGCTCGAGTTGAGACGTCCAATCCGACGGGCCGCCGAGCGGCGCCGTCGGGTTCTCGATTGCGTTCCATCCGAATCCCCGTATGTACTTAAGGCCGTCGGATCGGCCCGTCCGGAACTCGCATCCGGAAACTCGACCGATCGAACGGTCGATGACGAGACGGGTCTGGTGGAACGGTTTCTCCGTGCCGGAGAACGGCCGGAGGGACGTGGCAGATCTGCCACGTCGATCACAGTAGTATCGAGTGGCGGGTTGGTATATATGGCTGTCGAAGCAGATACAGTTCGGAATACGGTACCGTACCATGGTTTTTGCTCGTCTAGGAATACAGTTGACAATTCAGTCAAAGATGTTCGCACTAGGAGGAAAACTGATATCACGCGGGCGGAGGTCGGCCGTTCATTCCACCCTCGAAGGTTCGGTCGGGCCGAATGATACCCGCGTACTCGGACCTCGAGCACGAACGGGCAAGAAGGCTTCGAGAGGGCGAAGCCGTACGACATTCGCAGGCGGGAACGGCAATCCGCATCGATGCCGATAAACCTCGCGCGTCACAAGAGGAAGACGAATGGTTCAGGATCCGATCACTTCGGAACCGCCGCCGTCACCGGAAGTGATCTGTTCTGCGCTCGACGACCCCGACTGTCGGGAGATCATCCGGAGGCTCGAGGAGCCGATGACAGCGTCGGAGCTCAACGCTCGGTGTGAGATCCCACAGTCGACGCTGTACCGAAAGCTGGAGCTCCTGACCGACTCGACACTGCTCGAGGAGTCGACCGAAATCCGTCGTGACGGCCATCACGCGAGCAAGTACTCGGTCGCATTCGACGAAATCACGCTCGTGCTCGAGGACGATCGGTCGCTGTCGGTACAGATCGAGCGCCCGGCCCGGACAGCCGACGAACGGCTCGCCGAACTGTGGTCTGAGGTTCGAAAGGAGACATGACTGGAATAGAAACTGCGCTCGTATTGGCAATCGTCAAAACCCTCGTTCTCGTCGTCGGCGGCGTGATCACGTACTTCGCGTTCAAGGCCTACCGCCGAACCCGCCAGCCGGCGCTTGGCTATCTCGCGGGAGGGTTCGGTATCGTTACTCTCGGGTTCGTTCTGGCGGGCGTGCTCCATGAACTGCTCGGCGTCTCGCTCGTAACCGGAGTGCTTCTCGAAAGCCTGCTCGTTCTGGCAGGCTTTTCGGTAATCGCCTATTCGCTGTACGTTCAGTAGTGATGGATTCGAACGTTCCCGACTGATCGGTACGCTCCGTCGGCGCGGAGTGCTTCGATCGCGGCTAATGAACGTCGAGCGGGACCGTGGGTCGAACCGCTCGAGTTTGAACTCCGAAAACAGTCGTCGATTCGGTTACCGATTCAGTGTATGAATCGCGTGACCGAGCGCGTTCTCGGCGGCCTCCATCACCGCCTCCGACAGCGTCGGATGGGTGTGGACCGTCGTGGCGACGTCCTCGAGGGTCGCCCCGAGTTCGATCGCGAGCCCGAGTTCCGCGATCAGCTCGGATGCTTCGGGACCGACGATCTGGGCGCCCAGCACGTAGCCCTGGTCGTCGTCGGCGACGATCTTGACGAACCCGTCGGAGTCGCCGGTCGTCAGCGCCCGGCCGCTGGCCCGGAACGGGAACTTCCCGACGACGGTCTCGAAGCCGGCCTCGTCGGCCTCGGACTCGGACATTCCGACGGTACCGATCTCGGGTTCGGTAAACACCGCCGCGGGCATGGCCTGGTAGTCGATCGCCGACGGCTCGCCGGCGATCACCTCGGCGGCGACCTGGCCCTCCATGCTGCCCTTGTGGGCGAGCATCGGCTCGCCAGCGACGTCGCCGACGGCGAAGATGTGCTCGACGTTCGAGCGCGCTCGCGAGTCGGTCCCGATGAAACCACGGTCGTCGGTTTCGACGCCGGCGTTTTCGAGCTCGAGCGTGTCCGAGACCGGCTCGCGGCCGACGGCGACGAGGACCTTCTCGGCGTCGAGCTCGAGGGAGTCGTCCTCGACGGCCTCCGCGCTCGCCTCGCTTCCGCCGTCAGCAGCCGCCTCGTCGGGTGCCTCGGCCACGACGCGGATGCCGTCGCCCTGCTGTTCCCACTCCGAGGCCGCGTAGCCGAAGTGAAACTCGATCCCGAGGTCGTTCGCGCGCTGTTTGACGGGGCGTTTGAGATCGTCGTCGTAGCCCGGCAGAATCGAATCGAGCATCTCGATGACCGTCACGTCGGTGCCGAGCTTCGCGTAGACGCCCGCGAGCTCCATCCCGATGTAGCCGGCGCCGACGATCACCATCGAGTCCGGCACCGACTCGAGCGCGAGCGCCTGCGTCGAGTCGATCACCGGCTCGTCGTCGTACTCGAAGCCGGGGATCTCGATCGGGCGCGAGCCCGTCGCGACGATCGCGTGTTCGAACTCGAGGGTCTCGGAGCCCTGTCCCTCGCCGCTGTGGGAGACCCGGACGGTGTTCTCGTCGGCGAAGGTGGCGGTCCCCTCAAGTAGGTTGACACCGTTTGCCTTACAGAGCTTCTCGACGCCGCCGGTAAGCTGATCGACGACGTCGTCCTTCCAGCCCATCATGCCGGCGAGGTCGACCGCGGGGTCGGCGTGGATCCCCATCTCCTCGGCGTTGCCCGCCTCGTGGGCCACGTCGGTGGCGGTGATCAGCGCCTTCGAGGGGATACAGCCGTCGTTCAGGCAGGTTCCCCCGTAGGCGTCCTTTTCAACGAGCGTTACGTCCAGATCGAGCTGGCCGGCCCGGATCGCGGCCGTGTAGCCCGCGGGGCCCGCGCCGATTACCAGTACGTCCGTTCCGGTGGTGACGTCTCCGACGACCATTACGTGGACCTCTCTCGTGGTAGCGTAGTAAGGTTCATCATTCGAGCAGTAGCAGTTCCGGATTCTCGAGGTACTCCATCAGTTCGTTCGTAAACTGTGCGCCGACCGCGCCGTCGATCAGCCGGTGGTCGAACGACAGCGACAGCGTCATCACCGAACGGGGTTCGATCGACTCCGCGCCGTTTTCGTCGGTAACGACGCGGGGTTTGCGCTTGATCTCGCCGACGGCGAGGATCCCCGCCTCGGGGTAGTTGATGATCGGCGTCGCGTACTCGCCGCCGATCCCGCCGACGTTCGTGATCGTAAACGTCGAGCCCCGGAGCTCGTCGGGGCTGATCGAGCGCTCTCGGGCCTTCGTGACGAGTTCGTTCATCTCCGATGACAGCTGCAGGAGTCCCTTCCGGTCGGCGTCCTCGAGGACGGGGACCATCAGGCCGACGTCGGTCGCCGTGGCGATTCCGATATTGTAGTAGTCGCGGTAGACGATCTCCTCGTTGTCCTCGTCGATCACCGCGTTCATCTCGGGGAACTCCTTCAGCGCCGCCGTCACGGCCTTCATAATGAACGGCATGTACGTGAGGCTGATCCCCTGTTCTTCGGCGCGGGGTTTGAGGCGTTCTCGAGCCTCGACGAGTTCGGTGACGTCGACCTCGTCGTGGTGAGTGACATGGGGCGCCGAGTACTTCGACTCGACCATCGCGTCGGCGATGGTCTTGCGGACGCCCTTGAACGGCTCCCGACGTTCGCGTTCGCCCTCGGCGAACTCGGTTCCCTTCGCGCCGACGGGTTCGCCCGCCGAGACTGCCTCGGTGTCGGCCTCCTGGGCCCGTTGCTGGGCCTCGGCGTACTCCCGGACGGCTTCGGGGGTGACGTACGCCTCGCCGTCGCGTTCCTCGTCGGTCGGGACGGCGTCGATGTCGACGCCCTCGTCCTCGGCGAGCTTCCGGGTCGCAGGCGCGGCCAGGGTCCGATCGCGGTCGGCGGACTCGACCCGTGCCGGTGTGGCCGTCGCCTGCGTCGTCTGCGCTCCGGCCGTTCCGGTGTCGGCCGCGGCGGTGTCGGCCGTGTCGGAACTCGAGTCCGCCCCCGCGTCGGACGCGGATTCCTCGGGCGTCGTCTCGGCTTCCGCCGACTCCGAGGACGCGTCCGAGCCGCCCGCGGCGGGTTCCACGTCGGCCGCGGTGATCCGACCGCCGGGACCGCTGCCCTCGAGCGTCGAGAGGTCGATCCCCTCCTCGCGGGCCAGCCGTCGCACCCGCGGCGGTGCGAAGACCCGATCCTCCGGTGGTTCGACCTCGCCGGTTTCGGCACCCGTCGCGCCGGCGTCGCCGGCGGGTTCGCCGTCGGCGTCCGCCTGGGCCTCCTCGGGCGAGTCCACACCCGGTGGTTCGCTCGCCTGTTCGTCTTCCGACGCGGTCGGTTCTTCCGTGCTCGGCGCCTCGCTTTCCTCGCCCTCGACGTCGTACGTGATGAACAGATCGCCGACGGGAACCATCTCGCCTTCCTCCCAGTGAAGTTCTCTGACGGTGCCGTTGACCGGCGAGGGCACCTCGACGAGGGCCTTGTCGGTCTCGACCTCCGCGACCGGCTGGTCCTCGCTGACGGTGTCGCCCTCCTCGACCAGCCAGCTGACCAGTTCGCCCTCGGCGACTCCCTCGCCGACGTCTGGTAATTTGAACTCTCGTACCATGTTAGAACCCCATCGTGTCTCGGATTCCGTCCTCGATGCGGGCCGGCTCGGGCAGGTAGTAGTCCTCGAGGGCGTACAGCGGGAACGGCGTGTCGAACCCGGTGATACGACCGACGGGAGCCTCCTGGTAGAGCAGCGCTTCCTCCTGGATCGTCGCCGCGATCTCGGCGCCCAGACCGCCCGTCTTGGGCGCCTCGTGGACGACCGCCGCGCGGCCGGTCTTCTTGAACGACTCGACGATCGTCTCCTCGTCGAGTGGCGACAGCGTCCGCAGGTCGACGACTTCGACGTCGATCTCGCCGGCGAGGTTCCCCGCAGCCTCGAGCGTCGGGCGGCTCATCGCACCCCACGTGAACACGGAGATATCGGACCCCTCGCGGCGGACGGCTGCCTCGCCGAGGGGCACCTCGTAGGACTCGTTCGGAACCTCCTCGCGGAACGCCCGGTAGATGAGTTTGGGCTCGAGGAAGAGTACCGGGTCGGGCGAGCGGATCGCGCTCGCCAGCAGTCCCTTCGTGTCGTAGGGGGTCGAGGGGATGACGACCTTCAGACCGGGCTGGTGGACGAACATCGCCTCCGAGGACTCGGAGTGGTGTTCGGGCGCCCGGATCCCGCCGCCGTAGGGGGCGCGGATGACCATCGGACAGGTGTACCGGCCGCGCGAGCGCGTCCGCAGGCGCGCGGCGTGGGAGATGATCTGGTCGAACGCCGGGTAGATGAAGCCGAGAAACTGCATCTCGGGGACGGGACGCATCCCGTAGGCGGCCATCCCGACCGCCGTCCCGACGATGCCCGACTCCGCGAGGGGCGTGTCGATGACGCGGTTCTCGCCGAACTCGTCGTACAGCCCCTCCGTGGCGCGGAAGACGCCGCCGTTCTTGCCGACGTCCTCGCCCATGACGACGACGTCGTCGTCGCGTTCCATCTCGCTTTGCAACCCGTCTCGTACCGCCTGTACCAGCGTGAGATTTTCCGATTCTGCAGCCATATTAGCCCTCCAGAAGCGCGTCGTCGCCGTGTCGCTCTCGGATCGATTCGAACCACTCGAGCTGTTCCTGTAGTCGCTTCGGCATGCCCTCGTAGACGTGTGCGAAGATCTCCTCGGGGTCGGGTCGCTCGACGGCCTCGGCGGCGTCGATCGCCTCGGCGACGTCCTCCGAGATCCGGGACTCGATCGCGTCGACGCGCTCGTCGTCGAGCATGCCGTTGTTACGCAGGAACGTCTCCATGCGCGGGATGGGATCCTTCTGTTTCCAGCGCTCGACCTCGTCGTCGTCGCGGTAGACCGACGGATCGTCGGCCGTCGTGTGGGCGCCGAAGCGATACTGGACTGCCTCGATGAGCGTCGGTCTGGTCGCGCTACCGGGCGAGTCGTCCTCGACTGCATCCGGGTTCTTCGCCTTCTCGACGGCGTCGCGGGTTACCTTGTACACTGCCAGCGGGTCCATTCCGTCGACCTGAACGCCCTCGAAGCCGTAGGCGGTGGCTTTCTGGGCGAGCGTCTCGCTCGCGGTCTGGCGCTCTCGAGGGACGGAGATCGCCCACTGGTTGTTGTTACAGAAGAAGACGTTCGGCGTGTCGAAGACGCCGGCGAAGTTCAGCCCCTCGTGGAAGTCGCCCTCGCTCGTCGCCCCGTCGCCGAAGTAACAGAGGAACGCCTTCTCCTCGTCCTTGAGCTTCGAGGCCCAGGCCGCACCCGTCGCGTGTGGAATCTGGGTTGCGATCGGGACGGCCACGGTAAAGATATTGGCGTCGTCGGGGATCTGGTTGCCCAGTTCGTGGCCCATCCAGTACAGCAGGGTCCGCTTGAGCGACATGCCCCGCACGAGCGCCGAGCCGTGCTCGCGGTAGCTCGGGAACAGCCAGTCCTCGTCGGCCAACGCGTGGGCGCTGCCGATCTGGGAGCCCTCCTGGCCGGACAGGGGTGGATACGTTCCCATCCGACCCTGGCGCTGCAGGCTCACGGCCCGCTCGTCGAAGTGGCGGACGAGGCGCATCTGCTCGTAGATCTGGACGAACTCCTCCTCGGGGAGGTCGGGCACCTCGGCGCCCTCGAGAACGCGTCCGGCGTCGTCGAGCACCTGTACGCGGTCCTGCGGGTCTCGCTGTATCGTACTCACGGGTGTACCCACCTGTGCATACCCTAACGAATTATCGCTCGCGTTAAAGGATTTTCGTAAATAGTTTACTATCGATGAGATTCTTGCTCGACGCGCCGAGAGTGGTCGGGGAAGTTGGCTTGAACCGACCGATCGTCCGTGTCAGGGTGCCGAAAGGAGGGGGTCGTGGAGTGGATATCGAAAAATAATCCGGATAGTGGACGATCGGTCGGTCTCCGGGGACGAGAACGAGTCGCGAACGAACTACTCGGCGGTCGTCGCCGATCCCGACTCCGCGCGGGCGTCCTGGCGCGCCTGGGCGACGGTCTTCCCCTCGCGGAGGACTGCGTCGACGAACAGCTCGCCGGCCTTGTACGACGAGCGGACCATCGGGCCGCTGGCGCAGTAGAGGAAGTCGAGTTCCTCCTCGGCGACTCGCCGCCAGGTCTCGTACTTGTCGGGGTGGTCGTACCGACGGACCTCGAGGTGGTCCCGGGAGGGCCGGAGGTACTGGCCGAGGGTGACGATGTCGACGCCCCGTTCCCGGAGATCCGCCAGGGTCCGGTACACCTCGTGGTCGTACTCGCCGTGGCCGAGCATGATCGACGTCTTCGTGTAGACGTCGGACTCACGCTCGATCTGCTCGAGCACGCCCAGACTCTGTTCGTACCCCGCTCGACGGTCTCGGACGGGAAACTGGAGTCGCTCGACGGTCTCGACGTTGTGGGCGATTACGTCGGGTTCCGCGTCGATGATCTTCCGCACGAGGTGGTCCTCGCCCTGGAAGTCCGGAATCAGGACCTCGACGAGAATTCCGGGGTGGCGGGCCTTGATCTCGCGGATCGTCTCGGCGAAGTGGCCGGCGCCCTGATCGGGGAGGTCGTCCCGGTCGACGCTCGTGAGGACGACGTAGTCGAGGCCGATCTCGGCGACGGCCTCGGCGACGTTCGCGGGCTCGTCGGGATCGAGCGGTTCCATCCCCCCGGTCTGGACGTCACAGAAGTTGCAGGCTCGAGAGCAGCGATCGCCCATCAGCATGAACGTGGCCGTCCCGCCCGCGCCGTCGCCGGTGCCGGCGCCGCCGGACCAGCACTCGCCGAGGTTCGGACAGTTGGCCTCCTCGCAGACGGTGTGGAGGTTCCGCTCGCGGAGGCGCTTGCGAATGTCGGTAAACTCCTGGCCCGATGGCGGACGCATCTTGAGCCAGTCGGGCTTGCGGACGCTGCTCATACCCCGATCTGGCGGGCCAGCGTGAAAAACGGTTGTGGTCGCCGACCTTATCTCACACGACATCCGATAAAAATATTTATCGTGCATGTCGGCATCTATATGGTCAGGATGCTCGACCTCGACCGCGAGGAGATTACGACGGGCTCGATACCGCGGGTGCTCGCGGTCCTCGCCGCACCGTTGCTCGTCCAGAACCTCGTCCAGGTCCTCCAGCAGCTCGTCGACACCCTCTGGCTGGGCCGCCACAGCCTCGAGGCGGTCGCCGCCGTCGGTCTGACGTTTCCGATAATCGGCCTGCTGGCCGCGGTCGCGGTCGGCACCAGCGTCGGCACCCAGGTTCTCGTCTCACAGCGTGTCGGCGCGGACGAACTCGGAGAGGGGCGACGTGCCGCGGTCAACGGAACCGTCGTCGGATTCGTCGCCGGGCTGCTCGTCGGTATCGCAGTTTGGTTCCTCGCGGGCCACATCGTCGGTCTCTTCGGAGCCGGCACGGTCGTCACCCAGTACGCCGCCGCCTACCTCGCGACGTTCGCGTTCGCGATTCCTTTGATGAGCGCGAGCGACACCGTCGAGGCGAGTTTCGTCGGCTGGGGCGACACCCGCGCGGCCCTCTACATCAACGTCGTGGCGGTCGCGACGAACCTCGTCCTCGACCCGTTTCTGATCTTCGGCTGGTGGCTGTTCCCCGAACTCGGCGTCCCGGGCGCCGCGCTGGCGACGGTGATCGGGTACGGCGTCGGCTTCGCGTTCGGACTCGGCACGGCGATCCGCGGTCGAGACGGGTTCGCCCTCTCGCGGGCGGACGCCGATCTCACGCTCGAGGACTGCCGCGAGATCGTCGACATCGGGTGGCCGACCGCGGGCCAGTACCTCTCGAGCCAGTCGGCCCGCGTCGGGATGATCTGGCTCGTCGCGATCGTCGGCGGCGCGGCAGGGCTGGCGGCGTACACGATCGGCGCCCGGGTCGCGGCGATCGCGTTCGTTCCCGCGATCGGACTGCAACAGGCCGCACAGAGCATGGTCGGGCAGAACCTCGGCGCCGAACGCCCCGAGCGAGCCCGGCAGACGACGTGGGTCGGGGTCGTCATCGCGAGTGTCGGGCTCACCGCGGTCGGCGCCACCCAGTGGGCGATCCCGGAGACGCTGTCGGTGCTGTTCGTTCCAGACGCGAGTCCGGCGGAGGTCGAACTCGCCGCGGAGTACCTGCAGATCCTGGCGTACGGCTACTGGGCGATCGGCGCCACCTACCTCCTCCAGGCCGGGTTCAACGGCGCCAGGCGGACGCGAACGAGTCTGGTCGCGACGCTGTTTCAGTACTGGATCGTCCGGCTGCCCGTCGCGCTCGCCGGCGCCTACCTGCTCGGGCTGGGCGTCATCGGCATCTTCTGGGGCGTCACGATCTCGAATATCGTCGCCGCGCTGGGACTTGGCGCGTACTACTGGTACGAGACCGAGACGGGTATGAACGCCCGCGCCGTCGAAACCGCGAGCTCCGAGGCGGCGGACTGAGACGGACTGCTGTTTTAGCGACGTACCTGGGATCCGTCCGTCGTTCGTCATATATTCGAACGGACGCCACGACCGAGCGCACCACGGCACGCTTTCGGATCGGGCCGACGAGGCCGCCGCCGGCAGCCGATCGCGAACGCCGTCCTCGCCGATCACCGCCGAACTCGAGAGACGCCGAAGGAAACGCCTTTTGCCCGTCGATCCCCGTCTCCATCCGATGGAGGTCGCCGAGGTTCTACCCGAGTTCGCCGACGCCTTCGCCTTCGAGGAGTTCAACCGGATGCAACGCGAGGCCCTGCCCGCGCTGCTCGAGTCCGGCGCGAACGTGGTCGCGAGCGCGCCGACGGCCTCCGGCAAGACCGCGCTCGCCGAACTGGCGATCTGCAAGACGCTGGCCGACGGCGGCACCGCGCTGTTTATCGCGCCGATGCGGGCCCTGACCAACGAGAAGGAAGACGACTGGGACCGCTTCGAGGCTCTCGACTACTCGGTGTACGTCGTTACGGGCGAGCGCAACCTCAACCCGCGGCGGGCCCGCCACGCGGACATCCTCGTGATGACCCCCGAGAAGCTCGACTCGGCGACCCGGAAACACGATTCCCGACGCTACGACTTCGTCACCGACATCGACGTCTGCGTCATCGACGAGGTGCACCTGCTCGACGCCGACCGCCGAGGGTCGGTGCTCGAGGTGACGATCTCCCGGCTCCGGCGGCTCTGCGATCCGCGGGTCGTCGCCCTCTCGGCGACGATGCCCAACGTCGACGACGTCGCGGCCTGGCTCGACGCCCCCGAGGAGGCGACCTTCGAGTTCGGCGCGGAGTACCGCCCCGTCGAACTCAACGCCGGCGTCAGGACCTACACTCACGGCGACAACGCCTTCGCCGACAAGTACCGCCGGCTCTACCGGGCGCTGGATCTCGCCGAGCCCCACCTCCGCGAGGACGGCCAATCGCTGGTGTTCGTCTCCTCCCGGCAGGACACCGTTCGGGCGGCCGAGAAGGCCAGAGACGAGATCGCCGAGCGCGATATCCCGATGGGCGTCCGGGGGGATTACGACTTCCACACCGAGGCTCAGGAGCTCGAGAACGACACCCTGCGTAACTCCGTACTCGACGGCGTCGCCTTCCACCACGCCGGGCTCTCGAAGAACGACCGTGACCTCGTCGAGGAGTGGTTCAAGGCGGGCCACGTCGAACTGCTGTTCTCGACCTCGACGCTCGCCTGGGGCGTCAACCTCCCCGCCCGCTGCGTCGTGATCAGGGACACGAAGCTGCACGACCCCCTCGAGGGCGAGGTCGACATGAGCCCGCTCGACGTCCTCCAGATGCTCGGGCGGGCAGGTCGACCGGGGTACGACGACGTCGGCTACGGCTGGGTCGTCTGCGATACGGCAGAGGCCGACAAGTACCGACGACTGCTTCGGGACGGCAAGGAGATCGAGTCCCGCCTCGCCGAGACCCTCGAGACCCACCTCAACGCCGAGATCGCGATGGGTACCATCACCGACCTCGAGGACGTGATGGACTGGCTCGAGACGACCTTCTACTACGTCCGCGGCCAGTCCAAACCCGAAGAGTACGACTTCCCGAACCTCCGCCAGCGCGTCCGGGACTGCCTCGAGGGCCTGGTCGACCGGGGATTCGTCGCGATGGGTGAGTCCGGCGACCTCTCGATCGAGGCGACCCCCCGCGGGGTGCTCGCCTCGAAGTACTACCTCCGCCTCGAGACCGCCGCTTCCTTCGCCGCCCTCTGTGATCGGGCGGTCGGGGGCGAGACTCTCGAGCCCGACGACCTGCTCGAGGCCGTCGCGAGCGCCGCGGAGTTCGACTCGGTATCGGCCCGCCAGGACGAGCGCGACGCGATCAGCGCCGTGCTCGTGGGCCAGGAGACGGGCGACCTCGAGGCGGGCCAGCGGAAGGTGCTCGCAATCTTGCACGGGGCCGCCAGCGGCTCGGTTCCGCCGGACCTCAGAAGCGACGCCTGGGTCATCAGACAGAACGCGACTCGCCTGCTCTCGGCGCTTGGCGCCTTCCTCGACCGGCTGGCCGGCCCACACGCCGCGAACCTCGCGAGACGAGTCGAGGCGCGGGTCGAAAACGGCGTCGCCGAGGACGCCGTGGGACTCACCGCGATCGACGGCGTCGGCCCCGGACGAGCGAGCAAGCTCTCGAAAGAGGGGCTGTCGACGCCGGGCGACGTCGTCGACACCGGGGTCGCGGGACTCGTCGAGGCCGGGCTCTCGGAGGGCGTCGCCGAGGGCGTCTACGAGGGCGCCCAGTCGCTGCCCGCCGTCGAACTCGAGTGGGGCGCGTTTCCGGAAACGATCGGAGCCGGGGAGAACAACGTCTGCGAAGTCACCGTCCGAAACGTCGGCGAGCCCGCGCGGGCGGGGATTCGGGTCACCGTCAATGTTCGAGAGAGCGACGCTCTCTCGAGCCAGTCGGGAACGAACGTTCCCGACGACGGCGTCGAGATGACGAGTACGAACGCCTACCTGCGCGATACGGAGACGGTTCCGGTCGGCGTCTTCGGCGCCGACGCCGACGCGCTCGAGTTCAGCGTCAGCGTCGCCTTCCCCGAGGAGCCGCTGGTTCCGCTCGAGGAGCGCCGAACGGTCGACGTCGTCTGAACTACTTCTTGTGCGTGAAGATGACCGCCTGCCCGTCGGCCGACCCGATACAGAGGTCGAGTTGCTGCGAGAGGTTGAGACTGGTCGGGTTCTCCTTGCAGACGACGAGGTCGTCGAACTGGACGTCACAGGCCGGACAGGAAAGCGCGACCGTGTTCTGGTAGCTCTTGATCGCCTGGTTCTCCTCGCGAAGGGTCAACGACGCGGCGAGTTCGTCGAGGTCGATATCGTCCATACCGAACCTTTCGAGCGAGCACCTATAAAATCAGGCAGGATAATCATCGATCATCCGGTTTCTGCCGACGCGATTGGCACCCAGCCAGAGGACGGCAGCTACGCCTCCTCGACGAGCTCGAGGACCCCCTCCCGAACCTCGGCCGGCGTGTCGGCGGTCCGATCAGCGGGCGAGTAGTCGATGTCGCCGTGGGCGTCGATTCGGTAGGCGACGACGATCGTGCCCGCGCGGTCGGCGGCTTTGATGCCGTTCTCGGAGTCCTCGACGACGACGCACTCGTCGGCGGGGACGCCGACCTCGTCGGCCGCGTACTCGAAAACGTCCGGCTCGGGCTTGCTGTCACCGTCGATCTCCTCGGCGCTGATCACCTCGTCGAACG
Source organism: Natronococcus roseus (assembly GCF_043677095.1). NCBI lineage: Archaea > Methanobacteriati > Methanobacteriota > Halobacteria > Halobacteriales > Natrialbaceae > Natronococcus > Natronococcus roseus. Next base: position 605,021 of record NZ_JBHLJR010000003.1, on the reverse strand, counting down.
CCCCCTCGAGCTCGAAGCGCTCGAGGACCATCCCGATCCAGTCGTGAGGCGAGGAGGAGACGACGGCCGTCGGCACGCCCCGCTCGTCGAGTTCGGCGAGCAGGTCGTGGGTTCCCTCGAGCAGTTCGACGCGCTCGGTGTACAGCTCCTCGGCCGCCTCCCTGAACTGCTGGAGGTACTCCTCGCGGGAGATCGACGTGCCGTACTCGGCCTCGAGGTAGTCGTAGATCTCGGCGTAGTTCATCCCGCTAACCTCGGCGACGTCGACGTCCTCGTCGGGGACGGCCGCGGGGAGGATCTCCTCGCGTTGGAACTCGACCCAGTAGTCCTCGGAGTTGACGAGCACGCCGTCCATATCGAACAGAACTGCACTCATGTACGTCAGGCTACCGGGGACGGACGTATAGCCGTTTGGCCGTCGTGCGTACACCGCCGGGCGGTTCTGTCGGCAAGTCATCTAAAAGACGAACGCACAGTACAGGTGAACTCCGTCTCAGCTCGGTCTGACCATCCCGCCGCGGTGGCGCGCGCTGTCGACCGGCCGAACACCAGTGAGGACGGTCGACGACATTGTGCGAGGGATGAGCGAAGGGAACCAAGTGACCGAGCGAATCGGTTGGGGAGGGTGTGGTAATCCCCTGTGTTCGTGCAAGCAGGATCCGCTTCCGGAGATATTACCGCGAAAGCCCCTGCCGTTCCCGGGCGTTCTGACTCGCTGCGCGCGCTCCTTGCAGTCGCGTGCTTGCGTCGTCGGAACGCCCGGGAACGCCAGCCCCTTTCAGCCCCACCCGGCGGTGGTTAGGAAGGGCTGCAGATACAACGTCGAACAGCCCATACGTACTCGCTACGTAACGAATCGGTTCACTCGAGTGACCTCGAGGCTGATGAAAATCGTATTACCGACGACGGCTAGCCGAAGACCTCGCCGCGGCGCTCGTGTTCCATCTCCGTCTCGACCGCCTCGGCGATCTCGGCGCCGAACTCGCGCTCGAGCAGCCACAGCGCCAGGTCGATCCCGGCCGTGACGCCGCCGGCGGTGAGGACGTCACCGTCGTCGACGACCCGTTCCTCGACGACGTTCGCGGCCGAGTCGCCGAGGTCCTCGAGCGCGTCGTGGTGGGTCGTCGCGGGACGACCCTCGAGCAGCCCCGCCTCGGCGAGGATCATCGCACCGGTACAGACCGACGCGACCGTCGCGCCCGCCGCGAACCGAGCGTCGACGGCGTCCGGAACCGAGCCGTCGTCGACGACGGTCCGCACCCCGCCGTCGTCGCTCGTCCACCCGCCCCCGGGGACGACCAGCAGGTCTGACTCGCCGAGCGTGCCGTCGGGTTCCACACGGAGCCCGTGACTCGCCGTGACGAGGTCGGCGTCCTCGAGCGTAACTAGCCGAACCTCGAGGGAGGCGCCGGCCTCCGCGCCGTTTGCGAGGACCTCGTAGGGCCCGATCGCGTCGAGTTCGTCGAACCCGTCGAACAGCAGGATCTCCGCGGTAACGTCGGCCATATGCGATAGGTTCGCGCCGTCGGGGAAACGTATTTCGGCGGACGCCGTCGCCTACCGTTCCGCGACGACACAACCAATCCGCGAGCGATCAGGCCCGGTCCGAAATCGCATCCCGGGGGATCTCGAGGAGTTCCTCGAGCAGCGCCTCGTTGCCGGCGCCGACGAACCACTCCTCGCCGCTCGCGGTCTCGAGCCCGCTCTCGCGGGCGAACAGCTCGCCGAGGCGCTGTTCCTCCGCGTCGGGCCGATAGCAGACGATCCCGTCCAGACGACCGCGGGCGAGCAGCCCCCAGTGGACCGTCGGCGACCAGCTCTCGAGGCGGCGCTTGCACCGGTCCTCGATCGCGCGGTTGATCCGCTCCGCAACCGCGGCGCGGTCGGGCTCGAGTTTGACGTCGTGGCCGATAACCGAGGCGACGGTCGCCGTCGACGGCGCCGCGTCGACCTCGGCCGTTACGGGCCGACCGTCGTACCTGACGCCACCTCCGCGTTTCCCGACGTAGAGATCCTCGAGCAGCGGGACGTGGACGACGCCGAGAACGGGCTCGCCGTCCTCGAGCACCGTCACGGCCGTCGCGAACGAGGGCAGTCCCGACTCGAAGTTGTTCGTCCCGTCGAGAGGGTCGACGAGCCACTCGCAGGCGCCGTCGCCCTCGTGGACGCCAGACTCCTCGGCGCGGATCGGGTGGTCCGGAAACCGCGAGCGAATTGCCTCGAGCATCCGCTCCTCCGAGCCGGTGTCGGCGCTGGATTTCACGTCATGGGCGAGCCGATCGACGTCGGTGTCGCCGGCTCGGTAGGCCTCGCGCAAGTATTGCCCGCCGACGGTGCAGGCCTCGATCGCGGTCGCCTCGAGTTCCGAGAGAGACGGTTTCATGGTTCGAACGAGTCGGCCAGCCGGCAGTTGAACGTTCGGGTTCCGCTCGCCCGGGAGGTTCCTCACGGCGCTTCCGAGACGCTAGAGGCGTCTGCGAGGACGTCCGAGCCGGAGTTACCTGGTCGTCTCCGCCGCCTGCGGCCGATTGCTGGCGATTCCGAAGAAGAAAGCGAGGTAGAGAGCCAGGACGACCGTCCAGAAGGCGGCGACGACCAGCGAGACGGGAACGCTCATCGATCCCTCGCTCGACCGCGGTAGCTGGAGCTGCCGCACGCACACCGCTTCCCGCCGATCGGCAGGAGCGTTCCGTCGTTCAGCAGCCGGGCGGCGACGGGGCGGGTACAGTTCTCGCAGATCGCGACCGTCTTCGGACGCTCGTGTATCGAAGCCATCGTCCCGCTCGAGCGTACCGCGGGAAGCGCCATGAACGCTGCTAGGAGCCCACAATCCGTATCCGGAGCACTACGTCTGTCTCGGTATCTTGCCGAACGTGTCGGTGCGAGGCGTAACTCTCGGTCCCGGCCCCGCTCTCGAGCCTGCAGTAGTTACTTCAATTCTCGACTCGAGACACAGAGCAGATGCGACGACGGGGGACGCGACGGATTCAGTGTGGACCGGACGGACGGACGCTCGCCGGGTCGAACGGACGAGAGTCCCGCCGAGGACGGCGCCGTTCGCGGCGCGGTGGGCGGCCGACGAAAACCGCGTCGAGGGCTCGATGAACCGGCGCTACCTCCTGCTAATCGGCCTGTTCGTCCTCGTCGGCAGCTACCTGGTCGCCGGCGGCGCGGTCGATCCGACGACGGAGCCGGGAGAACCCGAAACGCTCGAGCAGGACCGACTGATCCAGCCCGACGAGAACGGCAGCCACGTCTGGCCCTACACGAGCCGAGATCGGTCGACCGACGAGCGGACCCTCGCGCTCAACGTGATCGTCCACGGCGACGACGAGCGCGTCCAGCGGGCGCTGGTCGCCCAGGACGAACTCGAGTGGGAGGAGCTCGATCCCGACGAGGAGGACGAAGCCGAGGCCTACGAGGACGAGGAGGACGCGATCCAGTGGGACGACGCCCACGGCTCGACGCGGTACACCTACGTCGACACCGAACCCCACGGCGGGGACGGCGTTTGGATCGACGAGAGCTACCAGCTCCACTCGGGGACGTACCTCGGCAGTCGACACCACATTCGAGCGTACACGACCGAACACGACGACTGGACGGCCATCCAGGTCCACCAGGAGCACTTCGACTTCTTCCGGCTTCGACACACGGTGACCGACATCCAGCAGTCCCAGAACACGCTCGAGGGGGAGTTCCTCGACGAGCCGTTCGTCGAGGAGGTGCGACGGGAGTACCACGGCACGCACGGCGGGTGGAACGACGGCTGGCTCTCGGTTGTCGAGCTGGCGGCCGTCGGCCCCGTCGTGATCGGGAGCGTGCTCGGCGTCCTCGGGCTAGCCGGTAGCGGGAAGGCCAAAGGAGCCCTGCGGGGTGCCCGTCGGCTGCTCGAGTGGGCGTACCTGAACGTCCGCGGGTTCGTGCTCGTCGGGGCGCTCGCCGGACTGGTCGTCGGCGTTCGAAGCGCGGGGATCGCCGTCGAAGCGGCGGTGCCGTGGATCACGCCGCAGGCGTTCGTCGTCGCGCTCTACCCGATCCTGGCGGTCGGGTTACCGGTGACGGCGATCGTGCTCACGCAGTCGCTCGAGCGGGCGGGCCGGCTGTTGCGACTGCAGCGCGTCGTGAACTGGCTCGGTCGGCCGCTTGCGCCCCAGTCGGCGTTTACGTTTACCGTCGTCGGGCTCGGGCTCGGGTTCCTGCTGGATTTCGCCGCGGTCGGGGTGACGACGCTGCCGCTCGAGTTGCTGCTCCACCGGATCGGGCTGATCGTCACCCTCGGGCTGCTCGCCGCGGGAACCGCCCGCAACGACACCGAGGGCGTCGTGCTCTTTGGCATTGGCCTTCTGGGCTGGATGATCGGCCTCGCGATGCCGCTTCTGGGCTACCTGTAGCGACGGTCGCCGTCGTTTCGAAACGCCGTACGTTTTTGGACCAGCTCTCGTCTCCGGCACCATGGAGGACCAACAGCGACGAGTCGCGGCGTTCGTCGACGACCACGACCTCGAGACCCCGCCGACGTACAGGCTGCTCGACCTCGTCTCGGAGGTCGGCGAACTCGCGAAGGACGCCAACGAGTCGACCGCTTACGGCGCCGAGCCGGACGATATCGAGATCAGCTCCGACGAGGTCGGCGACGTCCTGTTCGCGCTGCTGGCGCTCGCCGACGACCTCGAGATCGACGCCGGCGAGGCGCTCGAGGAAGCGCTCGAGAAGTACGAACGTCGGCTCGAGGAGGACGGATCGGCGAGCTCGGGCAACTGAGAGGACGAACGATGGCTACGGTTCGGGGTCGCCCTCGAGCTCGAGGACGTCGGCGGCCGCCTCGCGAACCGCGTCGAGGCGATCCGGTGGAGCGTAGACCCCGAGGCGCCAGATCTCGCGCGCACAGGCGTCGAGGCCGGCGACCAGCGGCGACCGATCGCCGAGTCGTCGGGGTTCCCCGTCGACGAGGATCTTCGCTCTGGATTCCGGTGACGAGGGCATCCCGGGGCTGTCGAGGATCACGGCTGACGGGGCGACGTCGGCGACGCTCGCGATCTCGCGCTCGAGCTCCCGGGTGCGGTCGTACTCGAGGCCGACGAAGCGCTCTGGAACACCCTCGCGTCGAACCCAGGCCGCGCGCTTGTAGAGCCGGCGGTTGCGCAGGCGGCTCGCGGCGTCGGCCGTCGGCTCGTGGTCGGCGAGCGCCGCCAGCAGCTCCTCGTCGGTTAGGCGGGCGAACCGTTCGGGCTCGAGGACGCCGTCGGCGAGGACGCGCTCGCTGGCCCGGTCGAGCATCGCACCGGCGATCCGGGAGACGTGGTGGCGGTAGACGGTCGCGTTCATCAGCGTCCGGGCGATCAGCGCGCTCTCGGCGGTCGCGACGTTGCCGTCGGCGATCACCAGCTCGCCGTCGGCCCGTCGGAACGCCCGGATCAGCCGCGCGTGGTCGATCGTTCCGTAGGGGACGCCCGTGTGGTGGGCGTCGCGAACGAGATAGTCCATCCGATCGACGTCGAGCGCGCCGGAGACGAGTTCGCCCAGCGGGCCGCGGCCGTCGACGGTCGCCGCGACGGCGTCGGGGTCGATTCCTCGCTCCTCGAGGACCGTTCCGAGTTCGGTCTCGGCGAGCAACCACCCGATCTCGTCGTGGTGGCGCCCGAGGTGGCGCTCGATAGCGGCCTCGGTCTGGTGGCCGAAGGGGCCGTGACCGACGTCGTGGACCAGCGCCGCGGCTCGAAGGCGATCGGCGAGGGCGTCCTCGAGTTCGAGCTGGTCGACGGCCCGCGAGGCGAGGTGGTAGACGCCGAGGCTGTGCTCGAAGCGGGTGTGGTTCGCGGCGGGGTAGACGAGCTGGACGGTGCTCAGCTGCCGGACGTAGCGGAGTCGCTGCATCGGCTCGGTGTCCAGCAGCGCCTCCGCTACCGGGCGGAGTTCGATGTAGTCGTGAACGCTATCCTTGATCGTCGTCGTCATAGCCGACACTCGGCGGACCGGGCTCTTAGCCGCGGTGGTCTGGACGTCGGCTGCGAACCGATCCCAATGTTACTGCGTGGCGACCGGCGCGAGCAGCGCGCGGTCGATCTGCTCGCGGGTCTCCTCGAGCGAGCCGGAGTTGTCGATCGTCACGTGCTCGCACTCGAGGGAGTCGAACGTCTCGCGCAGCTGCAGGTGCTGTTCGAAGTGGGCGTCGCTGACGCAGTCGGTTCGGCTCTCGATGCGCTCCTCGACGACGTCAACGTCGCAGTCGACGTAGACGAACGTGCAGTCGGCGCCGACCGCGCCGGCGATCTCGGCGGCTCGATCGCGGTACGGTTTCGACTGGAACGTCGCGTCGAGGACGACGTCGGTTCCGGACTCGAGAGTCGACCGCGCGAGCGAGAGCAACTCGGCGTAGGTCGCGTCGGTTTCGGCCGAGGTGTAGTCGGGATCGGGGAAAAGTCGCTTCCGAACCCGATCGCTTCGGTAGCGCTCGGCCTCGAGCCGGTCGGCTGTGTACGCCGAAGCGACGGATTTGCCCACGCCCGGCAAGCCACAGTAGACGATCAGGGTTGGACGGGCCACGACTGGTGGTCGTCCGTACAGGTATTAAATCCGACCGAAATCCGATCGGGCGATCGATGATCGCTCGTGAGATTTTATCGATCTTGTAGCGATAAATATGAAAAGAAACCGCCCATACTGCGAAACTATCATTGACTTTATCCCGATTCGCTTACGGTACTATGTATGGTCCGGACACCACGCTGTGGCGATAGCACACGACGAACGTTTCTGGCGAGCTCCGGAGGGGTCGGACTGGCGGGGCTGGCTGGTTGTCTCGGGGGGAACGGCGACGACGGTGACGGCGACGCCGTTCGGTTCATTCTGAACCCGGCGGAGGAACAGACCGACATCATCGAGGAGTACACGCCGATGAAGGAGTACCTCGAGGAGGAAACCGGTGCCGAGATCGAACTCATCCGCGCCGGCAGCTACGTCGAAACCCTCGAGGCGCTCGACGCCAACCAGGCGGAGATGGCCGACACGTCGCCGACGGCGGTGCCGGGCGGCGAGGGGTTCGCCGACGTCCTCGGAATGCGGACGGCCTTCGGCGGTCCACTGTACTTTTCGACGATCGTGACCACGCCGGACAGCGATATCGAGAGCGTCGAGGATCTCGAGGGCGAGTCGGTTGCCGTCGGCGCGCTGATGTCGTTCAGCGGAACGCTGGCACCGGCGACGATGCTGAGCGATACGGGACTGGATATCGGTGATTTCCCGCAGGGAGATGCGGAGGATCTCGAGATCCAGACCGCGGGCGACCACGACACGGCCCGCGAGCAGATGGTCAACGACGATACGGTCGCGGCCGCGGCGACGGGTGCGTTCGCGTCCGCGCCCCAGATCCCCCAGGAACAGTTCGACGAGTACGAGGAGTTCGTCGAGCACTCCGCGGAGTACGACGACGCCGGCTCGGCACTGGAAGACGGCGAGGAGGAACTGCAGCTGCTCGACGTCTCGGAGTCGCTGCCTCGAGCGCCGATCATGGCCCGCAGCGAGTGGGACGATCCGGTCCGTGAGGACATCGAAGAGGCGCTGCTCTCGGCCGACGAGGAGGACCTCATCCCAGAGGACGTCGGCGAGGACTACGAACTCTGGTTTACCGGTATCGAGGAAGCCAGCATGGACGACTACGAACCGGTCAACGAGGTCCTCGACGAACTTGGACTCGAATTCGAAGACTTTGAGGAAGAGTAGCGGCCAGACACGATAGGTACCGCACCCAAATTTAATCATGTCCGCTATTCGAGTAGAAAACCTTACAAAACGGTACGGGGAGACGGTCGCTCTCGACGACGTCTCGTTCGAGATCGAAGAGGGGGAGTTCGTCGTCGTCCTCGGCATCTCGGGGTCGGGAAAGTCGACGCTTCTCAGATGTATCAACGGACTCGCCGCGCCGACTGAAGGCGCAGTGTACGTCCAGGACGAACCGGTCACGTCCCACAGAAACGACGTCTCGATGGTCTTCCAGCAGCACAACGTCATTGAGGGAATGAGCGCGTACTCGAACGCGCTCACCGGCGCGCTGAGCCGGGCCGATTACCTGGAGAGCGTGCTCCGATTTAACGACCGCGAGGACAAAATCAGAGCGCTCGAGGCGCTCGAGACGGTCGGACTGCTCGACGAGGCCGAGCAGCGAGCCGGTCGCATGAGCGGTGGCCAACAACAGCGGGTCGGCATCGCCAGGGCGCTCGTTCAGGAGTCGGATATCCTGCTCGCCGACGAACCGGTCGCGAGTCTCGATCCCGGCAGCGCACAGACGGTCATGGGGTATCTCCGTTCCGCGGCCGAACAGCGCGGCCTGACCGCGATGATCAGTCTCCACCAGGTCAATCTCGCCCGACAGTTCGGACAGCGATTTATCGGGCTCGCGGACGGAGAGCTGGTCTTCGACGGGTACGGCGACGATCTGACTCTCGACGTGATCGACGAACTGTACGGCGGGATCGACATGGAAGAGTTCCTATCGGCCGGTGACGACAGAACGGAGGCGACCCAATGAGTACGGATGCGGACACCGCCATCGAACAACGGTTAGAGGAGATCCGGCTCACCCGCCGAGTCCGGTGGATCATGTACGGACTCCTCTCGGTGCTGTTCGTCGCCGCGCTGTACGGCTCGATACGGCTGATGGACTTCTCCTTTGGCTACCTCTACCAGCAGTGGCCGTACTTCACCGACCAGATCGTCAACTACGTCCCGGACCTCGAGTTCCTCATCGAGGAGAACCTGCCGCTCGAGGCCGGGATCACGCTCGCGATGGGGTTCGTCGGAACCGTCTTCGGGATCCCCTTCGCGCTCGCGCTGGGCGTCCTGGGAAGCGGTCGGGTGACTCCCTTCCCGTTTAACTTCATCTTCCGGTCGATCATGGCCGTCTCCCGCGCGATCCCCGCGCTGGTGTGGTTCTTCATCTTCATCCCGCTGAGCGGACTGGGAGCGATCACCTCGACGATCGCGATCTTCGTCAGCACGATCGGTAACCTCGGCCGTCTCTTTACCGACGAACTCGAGGAGATCAAGGAGGGGCCGATCGAGGCGATGGAGACGACCGGTGCCTCGAAGTCCCAGACGGTTAGCTTCGGCATGCTGAGCCAGGTCAAGACCTCCTTCATCGCCTGGACGCTGTACATCTTCGAGGTGAACGTCCGCCAGGCCGTCACGCTCGGACTGCTCGGCGGCGGCGGCATCGGCGTCGTCATCGAGGTCCAGCAGGGGATGCGCGCCTACGACAACATGATGGCCGGGATCCTGGTCGTCTTCGTGCTGATCGTCGCCGTCGAGATGGTCAGTCAGCGCATCCGATCCTACCTCCGCGACGATGAGGAGGCCGACGGGCTGATCGCGCTCATCGTCGGCTTCCCGCAGCGGATGGCCGAATCGGCCGTCAAGTAACCCGTCTACTCCGGTTTTCGACTCACTCGAGATCAAGTTCGCGCGCCCGCTCGAGGAACAGCGTTTTCGGTTCAGTATCGGGATCAATATCTAAGGGAGCGACCTCGAGCTGGGGTTTCTCTCGGCGTTCGCTCGGAAAGTGAACCGCGAGCTCGTACCGCCCGATCGCGCCGTCTACGGTGTCGACCAGCCGTTCGTCCTCGGTCGTTAGCTCGAGTCCCACCGCGTCCCGGACGGCCGCCTGGAGCCGACGCTCGGCGGCCGTGTACCCCGGAAGGCTCCGCTTGACCGGGGCGGGGACGTCCGAGAGGTAGGCCTCGCTGGCGTCGTGGAGCAGTCCCCACCGTCGTGCCGACCTGTTTCCGCCGCGGGCCTCGACCTCGCGGCTGACGTGAACCGAGTGGCGAGCGACGCTGTAGAAGCACTTCCCCTGACCCGTGAACCGGCTGAGGTTCGAGAGCGCGTGGGCGACGTCTGCTAGCTCGATCCGCTCGGGTTCCGGAGCCAGCGGCGTGATCGTTCCGCCCGTTCGGGTGTCGATCGGGGCGTGCCCGCCGTTGGCTTCCGCGAGAACGTCCTGCAGCTCTCCGGCGACCGACTCCGCTCGCCGTCGGAGTTCGTCGTCCGGTTCCTCGGCTGTCCGCAGCGCCTGCGTCAGCGTCGCAACCTCGTCCTCGAGCCGGGACGGATCCACCGATTCGGCAAATCCCTCGTTCAAATCGGCCATACCGTCGTGGATTCGCGGGCTGGGAAAAAGCGTAACGTTGTGCCGGAGAACCTGACTCTCGCCCTCGGGTTTAAGTACCGGAGCGCGGCCAACGACCCCATGATCGACGACGCCATCCGCGTACTCGCGGGCGACTGCACCGTCATCGCGGAGGACGCCGACCGATCGGAGTACCGCGGTCGAGTAACGACGATCGTCAAGCCCGACAACACCGTGCTCGTCCACGATATCGACGGCTACCAGCCCGTCGCCTGGCTCACCCGGGCCGACAGCGTCTCGAGCGATCGGGCGGGCGACTTCACGCTCGTCGCGAAGAAGGACACCCAGACGCTGCGGATCGCCGCTCACGAACAGGAGGGGTTCGCCCACTACCCGGCCTCGGCCGCGGGAACGCCAGTCGGAACCTGCCCTGACTGTGACGGCGCGCTCGTTCGCTCCTCGGGTGTCCACTGCGTCGACTGCGGCGACCGCTACGGGATCCCCTCGGACGCGACGATTCGCGAGGAGCGATGTGACTGCGGACTCCCGCGAATGCGCGTCGAGCGCGGGCTCGCGTTCGACGTCTGTCTCGATCGGAGCTGTGAGTCGCTGGACGACGCCGTCCGCGAGGCGTTCGACCGCGAGTGGGTCTGTCCCGAACCGGGCTGTGACGGCGACTTGCGGATCCTCCGTCGTGGCGGGCTGATCGCCGGCTGCGAGCACTACCCCGACTGCGACACCGGGTTCGCGGTGCCCGCCGGCGTCATCGACGGCGACTGCGGCTGCGGGCTGCCGACCTTCGAGACTGGAACCGGCGCGCGCTGTCTCGACGCGACCTGCGGGCGAGTCGGGGAGTATCGCGTGGAGGCCGGCGTCGACGACTGAGACGGGATCCACAGCCACTTAGTGATCCCCGGCAAAGAGCCGGGTATGTCACTCGAGGGGCGGTTCGAGGACGGCGTCGTCCGCGTCGGCGGCGACGCCCGCCAGCGCTATCACGACTCGCGGGGCTACGGCTACCCGCTTTCGGGCAACGAGATCGCCCTCGCGCCGGTCGAGGCGGCCCACCTCCTCTACCGAGGCGACCTCGCGGCCGTCGTCGACGGCGGCGAGCGACTCGACTTCCGGTCGTTTCTAGCCCGTGAACCCGGCCCCGATTTCGGGGTCCGGTTTCTGGTCTACGCCGACCTCCGCGAGCGGGGGTTTTACCTCTCGCCCGCGGCGGAGCCGTGGGTCGAGGATCCCCCGGAGACGGAGTTCGCCGTCTTCCCGCGCGGGAAGGGGCCCGGGGATGGCGAGATCGCCTACGCCCTGCGGGTGCTGGGCGAGCGGACCGACGTCGCCGGACGAGACCTCGAGGAGGGTGTCCTCGCGGTCGTCGACGAGGAAAGCGAGATCACGTACTTCGAGGTGAACCGTCGGGATCCCACGGGATCTTCGGCGTCCGGACTCCCTGAGAGCTGCGAGGCGGACCTGCTCGCCGACCGCGTGGTCGTCTGGGAACCGCCCCTCGAGCTGTACGAGGAGACGTTCTACGGCCAGCCCCTCGAGGGTCGAGAGTACGACGAACCGACCCTCCAGTGTTCCCTGCTCGAGGCGACCTACCTCGCCGAGCGGGGCGCGCTCGACCTCGATCCCGCGGCCCTCCGAGAACGGGGCCGCGAGGTCGAGGGCGAGCGGTTCGACCGCCGGCTGCGGGTCTACGCCGAGCTGCGCGAGCGCGGGCTCGTCCCCAAGACGGGCTACAAGTTCGGCGCGGGCTTCCGGACCTACGCCGACGTCGAGAGCGTCGACGACCTCGGTCACTCCGAGCTGCTGGTTCGGGTCCACCCCGCCGACCACGTCTTCGAGCCCCGCGACATCGCCCTCGACGTCCGGCTGGCCCACGGGGTCCGCAAGACGATGGTGTTCGCCCTGGTCGGCGAGGACGGCATCGAGTGGTGGTCGCTCGAGCGGCTGACGCCCTGAGAAATCCCACGACCGTTTCCTACAGGCGAGACGTTAGCGTGCCGAGTACCACGAAATAGCGGTTCCAGCGATGTATCCGACCGTTCCGACGAAGATCGCAAGCAGGAGACCGAACCCGACACCGCTTTCGATCCCACCGATCAGTTCGTCGTACGCCGAGGTATACCCGTAGTCCAACAGCCGAGGGTACGTGTACCGAGAGCCCGTTTCCCAGTTCCCGGTGAGATAGCCCACCAGCGGTGGAAAGACGTACCACCAGAGGGTGAAAAGCCACAGCGTACCGATCGTCGGGACGAGACCCGCCCGCACCGCTCCTGCGGTGATAGCGATCCCAAACGCGACCGCGATCCAGCCAAGAGAAAGGTCGATATCCACTACGTCGAGCACGAACCCGCCGGAGAGGAGCAACGAGAGGGCACCCACTGCCAACAGGAGGAGTCCGCCGTTCCGCCCTTCCCCGACGACGTGTGGACGGAAGCGGTCCCGGTAGCTCATCATGATCTGAACTGTCGTTGTCACTAATGGTCCTTTTGGCGGGAGCGGCGATCACCGCACGTTTCTCGCGACCGAACGGGCCAGTTCGGGTTCGGCTCCGAGCTACCGGTGTTTGGCTTCCGGAACCGCAATTCCCTCGTGCTCGAGCAGGCGCCGTTTCAGCTCCAGGCCGCCGCCGTACCCGCCGAGCGAGTCGTGACCCACGACCCGGTGACAGGGGACGACGACGGGGATCGGGTTCCGGCCGCAGGCCTGCCCGACGGCGATCGGCGCGGTCTCGAGGTCGGGCGCGAGGTCGCCGTAGGTGCGGGTTTCGCCGAACGGAATCGCCGCGATCGATCGCATGACGGCTCCCGTAAAATCGTCGGGGTACTCGATCTCGAGGGCGAACGTCTCGCGGGCGCCGTCCTCGTACTCGCGCAGCTGGCCGCGAATCGTCTCCGAGGACGCGTCGATTCTCGAGTCGTCGATTTCGATCCCGGGGTCGAACACGTGACTCCGCATTCGGTCCCGGTTGGGTTCGCTAACGGTTCACGCTACCGATCGCCGTGGCTCGACTCACTCGAGTCGTCCGTCTCGAGACAGTCGAACGTCGTCGAGAGCTCGACTCCCCAGTCGTAGTCTTCTACGGTCGTCGCGTCCAGGTAGTCGGCAGCGTCGAGCCGGTGACTCGCGAGGAAACGCAGCGCTTCGTCGAGCGAGTACTCGAGATCCTGCCTCTCCGCCGACGGCTCGAAATCGATCGCCGTCGCCTCCAAATCGTCGGCGGCGATATCGTCCAGTAGCTCGTCAGCGACCGCAGGGATCGGTTGATGGAACGAATACTCGTCCCCGAAATAGAAGCAGTACATCTCGTCGGCGCCGTTGAGATCGTGACGGGCCGCCCGCGTTCGCTCCGGATCCGCCTTGACGAGCCGGTGGATCGCGATCGTCTTCGTTCTGTACAGGGCCTTCTTTTTCAACGAGTAGACGCGAGCCCGAGCACCGTCGCCGATCCGGTACGCTCGATCGGCTTCGGTGTCGAACCGTTTCGCGTGGCGATTGATCGCGTGAACCGCCGCGAGGACGTCGCCGGTCTGTGGCAGCGGGTCGAGCGCGTCGTAGTCGACGCGCGGGTGTCGAGGCGAGGGCGACAGGTCGATATTCACCGTCTCGACCTCGGGCTCGGTCGGCCACTCTTCTAGCTCATCGAGGATTTCGACACCGCTGATTCGGCCGACCTCGAGCCGGTCGAAGCCGTTGGTTCGCGACGCTGCGTCCTCGGCGTGCAGAACGGAGAGAACGAGCTCCGGGGTCGATAGCGGAACCGGCGGCCGATCAGGTCCGTCATCAGCGGCTGGTTCCCACTCCTGGATCAGCGGTGACGCCTCCGGAATCGGCTCGAGGTAGTCGAACGACCAATCGTCGCGCTCGCTTTCGTAGAGCGCATCCTCCCGACTGGCCCACACCTCGAGCCGTCGGGCGGTGTTCGAAAACGGTTCGCCGACGGCGGCGCCGTCCGCGTTCCAGTGCCGTCCGAGTCCGGTTCGCTCCCACTCCGAAGCCGGTACGTGGAGGCCGCCGAATCCTGCGACGGTGCGTCCACCATCGACTACGTCAGTACGCTCGATCACGGCGTCGAGGTGGGAAACCGATAGCTCGATGGTCGGCGGAGTTCCGCTTCGATACGGTTTCGTGGGAACCGTGAGCGTCTCGCCCGCCAGGTGAATTCTGGCGGGAGATCCGGTGTTCGTGACCAGTTTGTGAGCGATGTGGTCCGGAGAGTGTTCGATATTCGGCATCAGTTCAGTACGCGTATATCCCCACAATCCGACAAAAATCTGCGTCGAACGAGAGTCGACGCGCTGTTCGCCATGGTCGATGGTACGGCTCAGCGGTCGGCGACAACCGTTTTACGAAACGATTCTCGACGGATCGACCTCGAGTCGCGAAGCCGAAGCCTTTTGCGCGCTGGCGCGCCAAAACGCAGCTAATGACCGGAGACGAGCCAGTCGAGGAGTCCGAGTCAGGAGAACCGATCGCGGACGGCGGGGCAGCCGGAGCCGACGACGTCGCGCTGGATCCGTGGGGCTCCTCGGCCGTCTCCGACTACCGCAAACTGTTCGAGGAGTTCGGCATCGAGGAGTTCGACGAGGTCCTCGAGGAGGTGCCCAACCCTCACTATCTGATGCGCCGGGGAGTCATCTTCGGCCACCGGGACTACCGACCGGTCGCCGAGGCGCTGCGGAAGGGCGAGGACGCCGCGGTCCTCTCGGGCTTTATGCCCACCGGCGACCCCCACATCGGCCACAAGCTCGTTTTCGACGAGATCATCTGGCACCAGCAGCAGGGTGCCGACGCCTACGGACTGATCGCCGACCTCGAGGCGAACTCGGCCCGCGGGATGAGCTGGGACGAGATCGACGAGCACGCCCGGGACTACCTCCTCTCGCTGCTCGCGCTCGGGTTCGACCCCGACGAGGGGACGCTGTACCGCCAGTCGACGAACCGGGAGGTCCAGGATCTGGCCTTCGATATCGGCGCCGACGCCAACTTCTCGGAGTTCCAGGCGATCTACGGCTTCGACGGCGAAACCGACGTCTCGCACATGCAGTCGGTCGTCACCCAGATGGCCGACATCCTCTACCCCCAGCTCGAGGAGCCCAAACCGACCGTCATCCCGGTCGGACCCGATCAGGATCCCCACGTCCGCCTAGCCCGCGATCTGGCCGAGCGCACCCGCTTTTTCAAGGTCTCGAAGGCCTACGCGAGCTTCGAGCTCGAGCCCGAGGAGCGGGAGCTCGTCACCGCCTTCTACGAAAAGCTCGATCCCGCGGCCTTCGACGACGACCAGCTTCGCTGCGTGCACGTCGCCGAGGCGATCGAGGAGACGCCCCTCGAGGAGCTTGCCGTCGCCGCCGACACCCTGAGTTCGGTGCTGACGAAACTCGAGGAAGCCGGTATGGAGCCCGTCCGCCCGCGAACCCGCTTCTTCGATCGGCGAGCGACCGACGAGGCGTTCGAGGCGCTCATCGAGGCGATCGACGGCGAGAAGCGCGTCTACGAGAACCACATCGACGCCTTCGAAATCGATCGCGCGGAGGCCGAGGAGCTGGCCCGCGAGGTCGAGGTCGACAACGGCGGCTACGGGTTCCGTCCGCCGTCGTCGATCTACCACCGGTTTATGACCGGGCTGACGGGCGGGAAGATGTCCTCGTCGGTTCCGGCGAGCCACATCTCGCTGCTCGACGACCCTGAGACGGGGTACGACAAGGTCAAATCCGCGACGACCGGGGGCCGCGAAACGGCCGAAGAGCAACGCGAAAAGGGCGGAAAGGCCGACGAGTGTCCCGTCTACGAGCTGTACGCCTACCTGCTGGCGGGCGACGACGACGAGTTCGCTAAACGCGTCTACGACGAGTGCGTCGGCGGCGAACGGCTCTGTGGCGACTGCAAGGAACAGGCCGCCCAGCTTATGCGGGAGTTCCTCGAGGAACACCAGGCGAAGCGCGCAGAGGTCGAGGAGCTGCTCGAGGCGGCCGACATCGAACTCGAGTCCCCACGGAAGGCCTGAGCGCGTCTCATCGCGAGCCGTCCGTCGTTCCGGACGGTGCTTGTCGGTCTGCGTCGCGGTCGCTCCGTCCGCGGTCACCATAATCACGATCTGGCTCGCTTCGGGCAGCAACAGCCGGCACTCGCATTCATCGCTGTCAGCGGCTTGAGGTGCTCGACGACGACGAGCCACATCGGCGGCTCCGCTCCCGGCAGCTCTCGAGCGACCACGTAGTAGAGCCCGTCGACGACGTACGACCACAGAACCGTCTCGAGGAGGAACCCGCCAACGGTGGCCGAAATTCCCGATCGCGACCGAGAAATCCCGTCGCGAGTTCGGGATCCGGGTCCTCGACGACCGTAACGACAATAGCCTGCGTGAGGGTGATCATTCCGAGGAGGATCGCGGTGGTGACCCAGAGCGCTCTCGAGCGCACGGCATCGGGGTTTTTACCAAATGAATAGTACTGTGATGTCGACTTTATTACTTGTATACATCATAACAGTAATTAGTACTTAGACTCAAATGACTTCTATGAGTGAATCTCAGGACGGTTCTTTCGAGGAGTCGGTTTCTTCTGTTTTATTAGAACATTCAGAAAAAATATTGGAAAATAGGGAACATATAGAACTCACCCTCCATGAAAATATAAACAATGTCGAGCGGGTTATTGACCAAGATTTGTTACTAACTGTACTATCGCGTTCTATTGGCAAATTTGAACAAGAAGAGCCCGAGAAAATTGCCCGAGCCCTAGTGCTAGGTATTGTGAAATGGAACTCTTCGCTCAGAGACAACATTGACACATCTAACTTCTCCGATGAATTCATAAATTTTATGTTTGAAATGAATGTATTATATGAAGGTGAATTAGACCGGATTGGTAGACGTCCTTTTGAGGGGAGACGCTTCTATAGTTCTATAGATACTGATCTCGTAATACGCAAAGGCAATACTGTGGGATTCTCTCATCAATTAGAAATAGATTATTCTGAGGAAATAGAGATACACACAGATATAGAATCTGAGTTCAGGCTCATTAATCATCTGTTGAAGAACCAGAAACGAGCTTTACAAGAACTTGATGAAAAAGCACTTCAGAACTGGAGTTCCTCTCACCTAGAAGTAGTACAAAACACCCTTAATGATTTGATTGATGAACACAATGAGTTAGTCGAAAGGGTGTCCGACGAGGGTGAAATAGAGGAGGCAGATGATTGAAATGGGAAGTGGAAAAGGACAAACTGGAAATGAAGGAGAGGGAGAGGAAAATAATGTGTTCCTTCATTCCGAGCCAGAGGGAAGGAATATAAAAGGAGCGGGCGAAGTTCAAGAAATATCTCCAAAAGGAGAAAAGTTGAGGTATCTAGTGGAATTTGAACAAGAAAAGACAATACGAGGGAGCACCCCTTCTTCAGCGTATACTACAAAAACAACCTCTACTTCTCTCGACCCAGAGAAATCATTTGATAATGTTGATGTAGATGACAGAAGATCCGATTCTGAAGCTACAAAATTACCAACAAAGATCAAAAAAGAACAGACGCAGGAGACTTTAGAATCAGTGTATGAAAATTCATCTTCTCAGACGGATACTGACACTGAACGGTCAGATTATACAGTTCCCACAGTTCCTTATGAGATATCTACTAAAGACTCTCCCACTGGTAGCGATTCAGCCAAGATGGCTGGATCTAAAACCTCTGAGGACTTCACTGACGAAGCAGTAAGGAAGATTGTCATTGATGAAATTAACAAAAGATTCATCGCACCTCTACTATACGGATTCAGTTTATTACTTTTGATTGCGAGTATAGGTGCTTTTGCGGCTGGTGCTTTCATAGCAGGAATTGCTCTTTTTCTTGCTCCACTATTCACACTTAGAGCATTATGGAAAGGGAGAAACAGATGAGCGGACGAATTGAAACATTATATGAAATAATAACTATGGGTAATATAACAACAATATATGAAATATCTAACTTCCTTATATTCTTTTTCTTCGGATCTATTGTATTGTTGAACCCCGACAATGTTTTTGGAATTGAGGGGATTTCTCAAGCAGCTATCCTTCAAGATATTCCTGAATGGGTGGCCTTATTCGCTGCTGTTGGCTCTACAAAATGGCTTCTTGTAACCAAATACTTACAGTGGTATGAAGATAGTGAAGATGATTAGAAGTAAATGACAAACTTATCACAACGTCTTTCCACTCCCGTTTCTATCTTTCACACATGGCATCCGAACCCCGCGATCGGCGTATCGTCCGCCAGTCAGCTACGGCCTCGGGGTTCGGCTTCTTTTTCGCCCGGTGACGCCGGACCGGTGGACTCGAGGGCGACCACACCGATCGTCCTCGGCGAAACCGTCCACGTCCCGTCGCGCCCTCGAGCGACGCTGGAGGTGCCGAACTCGAGTCGAGGACGCGTCGAACGGAGTCGGAACCGCTAACTGACCGACCGACAGCCATTCAGACAAGCGAATGCAACTACCAGAATCACAGGTCGCGGTCTTGGAGGCCGCGAACGCCGACGAGGCGACGCCCATCGACGCCCTCGCCGCGGCGACCGACCTGCCGCCCGAAACCGTCACCGGGGCGGCCTTCGAGCTCGAGGAGCAGGGACTGGTCGCCGTCACGGAGCGCGTCGACGAAACGATCTCGCTCACCGACGAGGGACGGACGTACGTCGAAGACGGGCTGCCCGAGGTTCGGCTCTACGAGGCCGCCCTCGAGGCCGGCGCCGACGCTGATCCCGCCCCGATGGGGCAGGTCATCGGGAGTTCGGGACTCGAGGGCGCAGAGGTCGACATCGCGCTCTCGAACTACGCTCGGAAGGGGTACGGCTCGATCGACAGCGGCGAGATCACGGCCGATCCCGACGCCGACCCCGCCGCGGATCCGGAGGCCAACGCCCTCGAGTCGCTCGCCGACGAGGGATCGCTTGAGGCTGACGACGTCCTCGATCAGCTCGAGCGCCGCGGTCTCGCCGAGGTCGCCGAGTCGACGGTCCGCGAGGTAGAACTCACCGAGCAGGGCGTCACGGAGCTGATGGCCGGCGTCGAAACCGCCGAGACGGTCGGCCAGGTGACCCCCGAGCTGCTCACCAGCGGCGACTGGCAGGACGTCGAGTTCGCCGAGTACAACGTCGAGGCCGACGCCGAGACCGTCGAGGGCGGCCGGGTGCACGTCCTGCGGGAGATGTCCGAGCGGGTCAAGGACGTCCTCGTCGGGATGGGGTTCGAGGAGATGGACGGCCCCCACGCCGACGCGGACTTCTGGATCAACGACTGTCTGTTCATGCCCCAGGACCACCCCGCGCGAACCCACTGGGACCGGTTCGCCCTCGAGCAGCCGACCCACATCGACGAGTTGCCGGAGGACCTCGTCGAGCGCGTCGAACGCGCCCACCGAGAGGGCGTCGGCGACGACGGCGAGGGGTACCACTCCCCCTGGGACGAGGACTTCGCGCGAGCCCTTGCGCTGCGCGGGCACACGACCTCGCTCTCCACGCGATACCTCTCGGGCGAAGAAATCGGCAAGATCGAACCGCCCGCGCGCTTCTTCAGCGTCGAGAAGGCCTACCGCAACGACACCTTAGACGCGACCCACCTGCTCGAGTTCTACCAGATCGAGGGCTGGGTGATGGCCGAGGACCTCTCGGTGCGCGATCTGATGGGCACCTTCGAGGAGTTCTACGCCCAGTTCGGTATCGAGGATATCCGGTTCAAACCGCACTACAACCCCTACACCGAACCGAGCTTCGAGCTCTTTGGCACACACCCCACGACGGGCGAACTGATCGAGATCGGCAACTCGGGCATCTTCCGTGAGGAGATGCTCGAGCCCCTCGGCGTCGACTGCGACGTCATGGCCTGGGGGCTCGCCTTAGAGCGCCTCGCCATGCTGACCACGGGCGCGGAGGACATCCGCGACCTGCACGGGACGCTGGCCGACCTCGAGTTCCTGCGGAACGCGGAGGTGACCTACTGATGCCAACCGTCGACATCGACCCCGACGAACTGCGCGAGCTGACCGGCCGCGAGGAGAAAAGCGACGAGGAACTGCAGGAGGACCTGTTCGGACTCGGCCTCGAGTTCGAGGGCTGGACCGACGAGGACGAGTTCGAACTCGAGTTCGCGCCCGACCGCCTCGACCGGCTCTCCGTCGAGGGCGTCGCGCGCTCGATGCGCTACCACTACGGCGATTCCCGCGGGGTGCACGTCCCCTCGACGAACGCCGCCGACTGGACGATCGAGGTCGACGAGTCGGTTCCCGACGAGCGACCCTACGTCACGGGCGCGGTGATCCGCGACGTCGACCTGGACGAGGACGGCCTCGACTCGCTCATCCAGCTCCAGGAGAAGCTCCACGCCACGATGGGCCGCAAGCGCGCGAAGGGCGCGATCGGCATTCACGACCTGACGATGCTCAAAGGCAGTGCCGCAACGGAGGGTAACCCGACCATCCGGTACGTCGGCGTCGAACCCGACGGAGACCAGTTCGTCCCGCTCGATTCCGACGCCGAGCTGACACCGGCAGAGGTGCTCGAGGAACACCAGACCGGCCGAGAGTACGCCGAGCTCGTCAGCGAGTACGAGCGCTACCCCGCCATTTACGACGATATCGGGCTGTTCTCGTTCCCGCCGGTGATCAACGGCCGCCGGACCGAGGTTTCGACCGACTCCCGGGATCTGTTCGTCGAGATGACCGGCACCGATCAGTGGACGATCGACAAGATGCTCAACATCGTCTGCTACGCGCTCGCAGCGCGGGGTGCGACGCTCGAGGACGTCCGGGTCGAGTACCCCGACGGCGAGTTGGTGCGTCCCGACCTCTCGACGAAGACGAAGCGGGTCGCCCACGACCGTATCGAGACCCTCCTCGGAATCGATCTCGATCCCGACGAGGTGATCGAACTGGCCGAGCGCTCGGGGCTCGACGCCACGAGAAGCGAGGACGAAGCGACGGGCGACGCCGGGAGTCCCATCACACCCCTGGAGGACCGAGACGGACTCGAGGAACGGAACAATCCGAGCAGTTCGGACGACTTGAAAGCCGAGGACGCGTCGACGGACGATCTCGTCTACGAGGTGACGATCCCGCCCTACCGCGTCGACGTGCTCCACCCGCTCGACGTCATCGACGACCTCGGACGGGCCTACGGCTTCAACGACCTCGAGCCCCGCTACCCCGAGGTCGGCACCGTCGGCGGCCGCCACGAGCGGTCCCGGCTCGAGCGCACGGCTCGAACGCAGCTCGTCGGGCTGGGTTTCGAGGACATGCTCAACTTCCACATGATCGACGAGGGGCAGAACTACGAGCGCCTCGACGTGGAACCGGGGACTGGCGTCTACGGCGCCGGCGAGCCCGCGACGATCAAGGAGCCCTACAGCGAGGACTACACGATGCTTCGAACCTGGTGTCTGCCCTCCCTGTTACAAGTTCTTGAGAACAACACCCACCGCGCGTACCCACAGCACCTCTCGGAGGTCGGCTTCGCCGCCGAACTCGACGGAACCGAGAACACGGGGGTCGGCGAGGGACGCCACGTGGGGGCCGTCCTCGCGAGCCACGATTCGGGCTACGAGGATGCCAAGGCGCGGCTTCAGGCGCTCGCCCGTGATTTCAACGTCGACCTCGGAACGCCCGCCACGGAGCATCCGACCTTCATCCCAGGTCGAGCGGCCGACGTCGTTATCGATGGCGAGGTCGTCGGTGTCGTCGGCGAGATCCACCCGAAAGTGCTCGTCGAGCACGACCTCGAGGTGCCCGTCGCGGCGTTCGAGTTCGATCTCGAGGCGCTACGGTAGAGCGGATCGAATCCGCGATCGAGCAGACGTTACTCTCTCGACCGTCAGTTCGGAAGAGAAGCGACCGGCGAACGGCCAGAAACGGTGTGGCTACCCGGATAGTCGGGAAACGTCGATCTCAGTTCAGCGACGACCGCGAACGCCGGTTCGAAGCTGCGGCTACACGAAAACGGAACGGAACTCGACGGAGCAAACGTCAAAACTCGTGTTCTACCTCTTCTTCGTTAGCTTTCTGGATGATGATCTTCCCGTCCCGGACGCGAACGAAAACTTCGTCGCCGATATCCATACCCGCGACTGCGAGTTCGTCCTCGTGGAGGTTCAGATGGACGTTGTGGTAGTTGCCGTCTTCGTCTTTCGCACCGCTTGGACTCAACTTCTTTTTCCGGACCATCGCGGGATTCTAGGTCGCACTTCGCCGTAGGATATACTTAAGTGTTTTCTACGACACAGCGAATGATCTCGTTTCGGGTCCGAACCTACCGCGCGACCGTGCCGTAGCACTGATTCGGGAAGAGCACTGACCGGGTCGGTCCAACAAGATCATTTAAACATAGTAGCGCAGTCCGTCGATTTTGGGGGATATCTTTATGTCTGATCGTGTGCAGAACTGACATGGAGGCTAAAACTATGGTACGTGAGGACGGAAAGCGGAACTTCGCACTGCGAGAATCGGGCGGCGACGAGACGAGCGTCTTCTCGGGAAACACGCCGCGACAGGCCGCACTCAAGGCGGCCCGCCGACTCGAGCCGGGCTCGAGCGAGGACGCGGCGGATCGAATCGAGCTCCGGCTCCGGGAGAAAGGTACCGACAAGGTCCACATCTACGACGGCTGGGCCTGGGAGGAGACCGCCCCCGACGACAAGCCCGACTGGATGCCCAGCGAGATCACGGAAGCGAACGTCGCCAAGAAGGGAATCGACCACCTCGAGGAGTAGCCGTCCAAGAACCGATTGTTTTGCGGAGGACGTCGTTCCGAACCGCGAGTCGAACGCTCGATCGCGACTCGGGTTCCGGGTCCGTCCTCGAGGCGAGTCGAGCGATCGGTCGGGCCGAACGCGTCCGCTCCGACGCGCTTTTGACGCGGTCCGGCAAAGACTGAGCCAATGCGTACAGTCACGCTCGGTCCCGAAGGGACCTACTCGCACCGGGCAGCGAGCGCGATCGCCGACGACGACGAGATCGGGTTCCGACAGTCGGTGACCTCGATCGTCGAGGCCGTCGCGACCGACGAGTACGACCGCGGGATCGTTCCTATCGAGAACAGCATCGAAGGCAGCGTCACCGAGAGCCTGGATGCCGTCGCCGAGTACGACGTCGCGATCGTCCGCGAGATCGTCACCCCGATCCGCCACGCGCTGCTCGCCCAAGGGCCGGAGTTCGGCACGATCGCCAGCCACTCCCAGGCGCTCGCGCAGTGTCGTTCCTACCTCGAGCGCGAGTACCCCGACGCCACCCTCGAGGCCGTCGCCAGCACCGCCCAGGGCGTCGAGTTCGCCCGCGACGACGCCTCGATCGCGGGGATCGGCCACCCCGCGAACGCCGACATCGAGAACGGACTCGAGGTGCTCGCCGAGGACATCCAGGACCAGGACTCGAACGCGACGCGGTTTTTCGCGCTCGCGCCCGCCGACGAGCGCTCGACGGGCGGCGGGAAGTCGACGTTCGTCGTCTATCCGAACGCGAACTACCCCGGGCTGTTGCTCGAGTTGCTCGAGCCCTTCGCCGAGCGAGACATCAACCTCTCGCGGGTCGAGTCCCGCCCCAGCGGCCAGCGACTCGGCGACTACGTCTTCCACATCGACGTCGAGGCGGGGCTGTACGAGTCCCGGACGATCGAGGCGCTCGAGGATATCGAGGAGCTAGCCGAGAAGGGCTGGGTGCGACGGCTCGGATCGTACGATACCGAACACGTCGTCGAGTGAGTGAGTCGATCTATATTGGATCTCGGATATAGGAGATAGCATATCCGATGATTTTTGCATGTGTAGAAAAGCAACATATACATGAGAATTGGCGAGTTTAGAATAAAGAACTATAAATCAATAGTCGATTCTGGGTGGATAAGTCTTGAAGAAGATATAACTAGTTTTGTGGGTAGAAATGAAGCAGGAAAAACTAATATTTTAGAAGCGATATCACACCTAGGCAAAGATGAGGAAATAAAAAGGGAGTTTTTGTCCCGGAGAAATCCACAAATAAACAATTTAGAGAAGGAGAAAATTGAAATCCTAACAGTACCAGTAACATCTCAAACATCGCCTGCACTATGGTTAACTCTCGGAAATATTGTTCAATCACATAAAAATGAAAAACGAAGCAATAGTGATAGAGACTTATCAGATATTCCAATATTTCTGTCGAGATACGCAGATGGGAGTCATAGAATCTACATACAAGAATCTGAATATGCGTCCCAAAAGAGGAAAACAGCAACAACTATTAGAACTTTAAGAAGTAGGGGTTACGAGAGTTGCTTCGAGAGATTAAAAATAAACCCAGAGGAGTTACAATCATCCATTCAGAGCACAGAACACCGGAGTATAAGAAAATATTTGGATGTTATAAATAAAGAGATAGCAAACTCTCCTTGGGAGGGTTTGGATTTCTCCGGACAAAGAGACCCTATAGACCCCGATTATATTCGAAACAAGGTCAAGTACGCCAGGAATTTTCATAGAAATGAAATAGAATATTATTCATTTTTGAAGAGTATTCAGGCAGATCTAAGGAGGAATCTGCCTGAAGGTGACTTTAAGCTATCAAAAGATGAACTAGAAGGATTGCCTAGCATAGCATATTTCGAGAATATAGAAACAATCGAGAGAAAGACCAATCGAAAGAAGGAAGATATAGAACCGGGCAGTCCATATGATCAACTGCTCGAGAAATTCGAACTTCGAAAAGAGCAGCGTGAGAGTTACACTAGACACGAGAGAGAGGTATACATTGAATCTGCTGAAAAGGAACTCACTAGAAAGTTCAACCAGTACTGGGATCAAACGGACATTCGTTTTAACCTTAGGCTTCTAGACGGGGATCTATCCATAAAAATATATGAAAAGGACAATCAAGGAAAAGAAATATTCACTTTCGCTTCTGATCGAAGTGAGGGCTTTCGGTGGTTCTTATCATTTTGTATCCAGCTTATAACAGGAGAAAATACAGAAGACGATGATCTTATCCTACTTGATGATCCGGGAACCTATCTCCATCCTCAAGGACATGTCGACCTTAGAAGAGCCTTCGAGAGTATTGCACAGGACAGTAGTCTAGTTTATAGTACTCATTCGCCCTATTTGATTGAACCATCCGAATTAAGACAAGTAAGGGTTGTTGAGAGAAACGAAAGTCACACTGGAACAGTTGTGAAGGAGGACCTATCGAAAGTAGAATCAAGCGGATTAGACAGTTTGGCACCAATACGTACGGTTCTTGGGGCAACATATGCTAGATCACTATTTACTAGTACTTCTAATATTATTGTTGAAGGATATACAGATCGAGTATATTTAAATAGATTCTCAAAATTGTTTGAGAAGAATGATTATCTATCTTTACCTAAGGAGGCGTCTATAATTGATATGAGAGGTTCCGGAAATGGAACGGTTCTTGCACAACTAATGGAGGCTGAAGACTATGAATATTATATACTAATTGACGATGATTCTGCTGGTCAGACTACTAAAGAGAGCCTCCTAAATGCAGGTATTTCAGAAAACCGGATCGGAGAGGTGACTGATTTCTTACCGGACCGGTTCGATTCTGGAATGATTGAAGATTTCTTTCCCAATGGTCGTCTTTCGGAGGTGTATTGTGAAGTTCATGAAGGAATTTCAAGATCTCAATTTGAGAATGAACTAGGTGATGGAAAACACTTCAAAAGAAGAGTGAATGCTGTTTTAGATAGTCTATATGGCAAAGGTGAAATTGAACAAAAACCAGACTCAATTGACAAGGCCGCAATGGCGGATCATATTGACCGGAAGATAGCACATGATGAATGGGGCGTCGACACTATTGAAGAACAAACTCTGGAATCGTTCCAGAGTCTTATAGAAGATATCCAATCAACAATAAATAATCCTCCTTCTGAACGTGACTCCTCTAATGCAGAATAATAGTTCTATGAATACAGAGTGATGTTGAGATCTCCATTACATTAGTATAAATATTATATTTGTACCAAAATAGGGAATTCAATCCATTACGGTAGTCGTAGTTTATCTATTAACGCTTTCGGTAACGTTCACGCTCGCCTCGAGTTTGCTGTGCCTCACGAGGATTCCCCTATTCCAACAGTCGCTCTCGCTTGCCATTGAGTTGCTCTTGGTAGTGGCGAAATTCTCGTCTGGGCTCGACTACGGCGTCCTTGACGGCTGCAGCAGCCACATATATGTCGAGGATCCGGATCCCGAACTCGCGGCGCGCTTTCTCGAGGACCTGGAGACGGAGACCGTCCTGCCGATACTCGGTCTTTTGATCGGATACCAGGCGATCGGCAGCGGGCGCGAAACTGGCAACGTGAATCACCTCAGGGTCAAGTGGTTCGAGACGCTGTAGGCGTCTCGTCATCACGAGAGAGTGAACTCTCTCGAACGACCCTGAGGCTTCCTGCTTCAATGACGTGACTTGCAGACACTCGCTGGAAATCAGCGGTGTCTGTAGCGGCCACAGTCTCCACAGGCGTATCTTCGGGCCATCCCAGCCCTAACTCGGAAAATCCGCGTTGTAGGACATTCAACGCCGCGTTTGCGTCCCTATCGGTTTCGAAACCACACGATGGGCATGAGTGGTCACGAACCCACAATGGCTTCGCTGTCTCCACGCCACACTTCGCGCACTCTTTGGTCGTCCCGCGAGCAAGCACTTGGACGACGTGCGTGCCGTATAGGTCGCCCTTGTATTCGAGGAGAGTGATGAATTGCCGCCATGCCGCATCTTGGTTGTTTCGAGCGCTTCCATCTCGTTGAAGCATTCCAGCAACGTTGAGGTCTTCCACGAATACGGCGTCGTACTTTGTGACGAGCCATGTCGTGAGTTTGTGCTGGTAGTCCAGCACCTTCCGCCGAATCTTTCGCTTTGCCTTGGCGACTTTTCGGCGCTGTTTCTCGTAGTTGTTCGACCCGTGTTCCTTTCGCGAGAGTTTCCTCTGTTCACGCCGGAGTCGCTGATACTCGTCTTCAAGATCGAGCCAGTCCACTGTCTTACCGTCAGACGTGTGGATATAGTTCTGGATTCCAAGGTCGATCCCGACGCTATTGTTCGCATCAAGTGTGTCTAACGCGGGTTTCTCTGGGACGTATTCGTCGTCGGTTTCGAGGCTGAAAGAGACGAACCAGTCGTTTGTCCGTTCCTTTTTGAGCGTGACTTCTTTGATGGAAGCGTGTTCTGGAAGTGGTCGGTGGTAGCGGATTTTCATCCAACCGAGTTTGCTGAAGCGCACGTAAGCGTCCCCGTCTCGGCCCCTCTTGTTATTGAGGTCGAAGCCTGACTGGCTGTACGTGACACTTCGATAGTCGGCTGGTGATTGTCGTTTGAGCCGACCAACGTTGTATCCATTCTCCTTCTGCTTGCGAAGATTCGAGAGGTTGCGGTGGAAGCGTGCAACAGTGGCTTGTGCGGCTTTCGAGTGAAGTTCTGCGAATACGGGCCACTTACGTTTCCACTTGGGAAGTTTGTTGTTCTGCGCGTATTCGCTCGGTTTGTCGTCTTCGGGACTGTTTTCGTAGTCCCATCGAACGTGGTTGTAGAGTTGACGATGAACGTCGATATGATGGTTAGCAGCCGCCGCTACCTCGTCACTCGGGTAAGCGCGGTAGCGGTGACTGTGTTCCATCACCACCTATTTGTTAGGAATATGTCTTCTTAATAGTTTATATCGCTCTGTCTATCGGGTTCGCCCTAGGATCAAGCCCAAGGCTTTCTCCTATATCACTGGATGAAATTCCTGCTCGGGCTTCCCCACTCCCGGCTGGACGTATTGCTCGGCAAGTTCGTCGGCCGGACGGCCGTTCTCGCGGTCGCCGTTCTGGGCGGGTTCCTGGCGGCGATCGGGATGATCGCCACGACGGTCGGACTCCCGCCGCTCGCCTCGATCGCGGCGTACGTGCTGTTCGTCCTCCTCTCGGTAGCGGCGATCGTCTCGATCGCGGTCGGGATTTCGGCCGTCGCCGAGACCAGAACCAGAGCGATCAGCGTCGCCATCGGGGGGTATCTCCTCGCGACCGTCCTCTGGTCGTACGTCGTCGACGGGCTCTACTACGCGGTCAACCGAAGTCTTCCGGGCGCCGACCCGCCGACGTGGATTGCCGTCGTCGACCACCTCAATCCCCTTACCGCGATGAGTACGAGTGCGGACGTACTCCTTCCCGAGGCGAACCAGATCGCCATCACCGCGACGGAGGAGGGAGTCAGTGCAACCCAGACTGACCAGACTCCAACGAGGACGACCGAGACGCTCGTCCACGAACCGCTGTTCCTGACCGCGGTACTGCTGTTCTGGATCGCCCTCCCGCTCGCGGTCGGCTACCTCCGCTTTCGCGACGCCGATCTCTCGTAGCCGGGTCGCTGTCCAAATCGTTTTTCACCCTCCCACCGTACTGCGGGTATGGCACTCACCGCAGGCGACGACGCACCGACCGTCACCGCGCGCAACCAGGACGGCGAGGAGGTCGTCCTCGAGTTCGAACGTCCGACGGTTCTGTACTTCTACCCGCGAGACGAGACGCCGGGCTGTACGACCGAGGCGACCCAGTTCCAGCACGAACTGGAGACCTACCACGAGGCCGGCGTCGACGTCTACGGCGTCTCGACCGACGACGTCGACTCCCACCAGTCGTTTTGCGAGTCGGAGGGGCTCGAGTTCGACCTGCTGGCGGATCCCGACGCCGAGCTCGCCGAGGCGTTCGACGTCGAGGTTCGAAACGGCGCGACCGCGCGGACGACCTTTTTCATCGGCGACGGCGAGGTCAAGGCCGCCTACGAGGACGTCGACCCGGACGGCCACGCCCGACAGGTGTTGCTCGACGCGCTCGAGGACGGGCGCGTAACCCTCTCCGAGTAGTCGTTCCTCCCGGTCAGTTCCGCCGTGGCCTCGAGAGAGGCCGCTGTAGCCGTCTCGAGGGACGCGTCAGAGTTCGTCGATCGCCGACACCGAATGCGTGAGTATACCAAGCACAGTGTTTATATGCTCGGACGTAGAACGCACTGACGTCGCGGGACGATAGCAAGTCCGGTGATCAGCCAGACGGCGTATCGCGTGTCGAGAGCCGAGCACGACGATACGGACCACGCCTCCTCGAGATCGGAGCAAAGAAAACGGAGGAGCCGAGCCACCTGTTTGCGTGGTCCTTTTCGAACGCCGTTCCGAGCAGAATTTATCCCTTTCGAGCACCTACGCCGAAGTATGCGACGAAACCCGTTCGAGGAGATCGAGGAGATGCTCGACCGTGTCAGCAAGCAGGTCGAAGGCGGGATGGGCAGCGGCGGGCTTCAGGTGCCGGGTTCGGTGCCGGTCGACGTCGCCGACAGGGCCGAAGAGTACGTCGTCACGGCCGATCTTCCCGGCTACGACACCGACGACATCGAGCTCACCCTTGCCGAGGGGACCCTGCGCCTCGAGGCCGAGCGGGCCGACGAACTCGAGCACGCCTCCGAACGGTACATTCGGCGCGAGCGGACTCGAACGTCGGTCAACCGTCGGATTCGGCTTCCGGACCCCGTCGAGGAGGAGTCGGTGTCGGCGAGCTTCGAAAACGGCGTCCTGACGGTCCACCTGCCGAAGGTCGAGGGCGGCGACGACTCGAGAGCGATCGACATCGAGTAGTCGGCCTCGAGATCGAAACGCCCGTTCTCGACGGCTCGAGCAATCGAGCCGAACCGAACGTGGACGCCGTTCTTTTCGACCCACCAGTCCGGTTGAGGGTCCGCCCACTGTATAGAAAGGTATACGACGGCGACGCTACCACACGTATATAAACAGATGAGCGACGCGGGATACGACCACGCGGCGGTCGAACGACGCTGGCAGGAGGCGTGGGACGAGGCGGACGTCTACCGGACGCCCGACGACGTCGAGGATCCGACGTACGTCCTCGGGATGTATCC
Organism: Natronococcus roseus; assembly: GCF_043677095.1. NCBI lineage: Archaea > Methanobacteriati > Methanobacteriota > Halobacteria > Halobacteriales > Natrialbaceae > Natronococcus > Natronococcus roseus. Next base: position 574,982 of record NZ_JBHLJR010000003.1, on the reverse strand, counting down.
GTACCCGTCGGGGAAGCTCCACATGGGTCACGTCCGAAACTACACGATCACGGACGCCTACGCCCGGTTCCGACGGCTGCAGGGCGACGACGTGCTTCACCCGATGGGGTGGGACGCGTTCGGCCTCCCCGCCGAGAACGCAGCCAAGGAGCGCGACACCAACCCGCGAGACTGGACGTTCGACTGCATCGAGACGATGCGCAGCCAGATGGAGTCAATGGGCTTTGGCTACGACTGGGAGCGCGAGATCGCGACCTGCACGCCCGACTACTACAGGTGGAACCAGTGGCTCTTCGCCCGGTTCCACGAGGAGGGGCTGGTCGATCGACGGGACGCCGAGGTCAACTGGTGTCCCGAGTGCGAGACCGTCCTCGCCGACGAGCAGGTCGAGGGCGAGGCCGAACTCTGCTGGCGCTGCGATACGCCGGTCGAGGAGCGCGAACTCGAGCAGTGGTTCCTGAAGATCACCGAGTACGCGGACGAACTGCTCGAGGATATCGCCGACCTCGAGGGGTGGCCCAACTCGGTACGCCAGATGCAGCGCAACTGGATCGGTCGCCAGGAGGGGACCGAACTCGAGTTCTCCATAGAGGGCTACGGCAGCGTCGAGGCCTTCACGACCCGCGTCGACACCATCCACGGCGCAACCTTCTTCGCGCTCGCACCGGACCACCCGATCAGCGAGCAGGTGGCCGAGGAGGACGAAGACGTGCGCCACTTCATCGAGGAGGAGGCCGACCCCGAGGGTGACGAGCCAAACGGCGTCGCGACCGACCTGACCGCCACGAACCCCGTCACCGGCGAGGAGATTCCCGTCTACGTCGCCGACTTCGTCCTCTCGGACGTCGGGACGGGCGCGCTGATGGCGGTGCCGGGCCACGACCAGCGCGACCACGCCTTCGCGACGAAGATGGGCGAGGAGATCGTTCCCGTCGTCGCCCCCGAACCGGACGACTGGGACGGCGAAACAGCCCCCAAGGCGCCCGACGTCAGCGAGGAAGCCTACACCGAAGACGGCGTGTTGGTCAACTCCGGGGAGTACTCCGGCCTCGAGAGCGACGCCGCCCGTGAACGGCTGACCGAGGAGATCGACACCGCCCAGTGGACCACCCAGTACCAGCTCCGGGACTGGGGGATCTCCCGGCAGCGCTACTGGGGGACGCCGATCCCGGTCGTCCACTGCCACGACGGCTGTGGATCGGTCGTGCTCCCCGAGGAGGAGCTGCCCGTCGAGCTGCCGGCGTTCATCAACACCACCGGCAACCCGCTGGACGAGGCCGAGGAGTGGAAGGAGACGACCTGTCCCGACTGCGGCGGGGCCGCCACCCGCGAGACCGACACGATGGACACCTTCGTCGATTCTTCGTGGTACTTCCTGCGGTACGTCTCGCCCGACCTCGAGGAGGCCCCCTTCGACCTCGAGCAGGCTAACGACTGGATGCCCGTCGACCAGTACGTCGGCGGGATCGAACACGCCGTGATGCACCTGCTGTACTCGAGATTCTTCACGAAGGTGCTTGCCGATCACGAGGGCCTCGAGCACCGCGAACCCTTCACGAACCTGCTCGCCCAGGGAATGGTCCAGCTCGAGGGCGAGAAGATGTCGAAGTCGAAGGGCAACGTCGTCTCGCCCCAGCGGATCGTTGAGGAGTACGGCGCCGACACCGCTCGCCTCTTTATGATGCAGGCCGCCCAGCCCGAGCGGGACTTCGACTGGAGCGAGGAGGGCGTCCGCTCGACGTACGCCTTCCTGACGCGCCTGCAGGGGATGGTCGAAGAGTACGACGATCCCGCGGGCGACGACGACGCCGTCGCGAGCTACGTCGACGGCGAGATCGACGCGACGGTCGCCATCGCGACCGAGAAGTACGACGAGCTGACGTTCAACCGGGCGCTGCGGGAGGTCCAGGACCTGGTGCGGACGCTCAGACAGTACTCGGAGTACGCCGAGCCCCACGCCGACACCTACGAGCGAGGGCTGTCGGCGGTCGTCCGGCTGCTGGCGCCCGTCGCACCCCACATCGGCGAGGAGCTGTACGACGAGCTCGGCTACGACGGGTTCGCCGCGGAGGCCGAGTGGCCGACCGCCGAGGTCGACCGCGACCACGTCCGAAAACGCCGCCAGCTGGTCGAGAACACCCGCGAGGACGTCCGCGACATCGTCGATGTCGCCGGCATCGAAGACCCCCAGGCGATCGACGTCGTCGTTGCGCCCGACTGGAAGTACGACGCCCTCGAGATCGCCGTCGAGAGCGACGCGCCGAACCTGATCGGGGAGCTCATGCAGGAGTCCCACATCCGCGAGCAGGGCGACGCCGCGGCCGACTACGGCCAGGACCTGCAGGCCGAGCGCGAGGCGCTGTCGAGGACCCTCAAGCCCGACGCGGAGCGCGAGGCCCTCGAGTCGGCGGCGTGGCTGCTCGAGCGCGAGTTCGAGGCCTCAGTCAGCGTTCGCCGCGCCGACGAGGTCGACGAGAGCGTCCTGAAAAACGCCGAACCCGGACGGCCGGCGATCGAGATCAAGGACGGCGCTGAGAACTGACGGCGACCTCGCCGACGAGCGTGGAACGGGCAGGCTGTTCTTTTATTTCTGCGTCCGTGTGTAGTGGGAACACCGAATGACGAACGACGGCAGAGCGCAGTCGGACCCAGCGCGGTGGCCGGTCGCCGGCGTCTCGAGCCCGAGGGCGCCGTACGTCGCCGCGATGACCTGGCGAACGGGACTGTTTGCTCACTGGCCGGTCGACCCCGAGGCGCTTCGGCCCCACGTTCCCGGTCAGCTCGAGCTCGAGACTCGAGACGGGCAGGCCTGGCTCAGCGTGTTGCCGTTCGTCCTCGCCGACGCCGGACTGCGAGGAACCCCCTCCGTCGCGAGGCTCGACGTCACCGAGCTCAACGTCCGGACGTACGTCGAACACCGCGGCGATCCAGCGCTCTACTTCTTCAGCGTCGACGTCGACAATCCGGCGATCGGCGAATCGATCGGCCGCGCGACCCGACTTCCGGTCTACACCGCCCGTATGTCCCTCGAGGATCGCGATGATCGGATCGAGTTCTCGAGCGAGCGACGCTGGTCGAAGACGGGTGATCCGGCCCGGTTCGTGGCGTCGTACCGTCCTACTGGTGATGTCTCCGTTCCCAAAACCGATTCGCTCGCCTACTGGCTCACCGAGCGACGACGGTTCTACGCCCCGTCCGGCGAAGGCGTGATGGGTGGAGAGATCGCTCACGATCCGTGGCCGCTCCAGCCGGCCGAGGCCACGATCCACGAGAACACGATGTTCGCGGCTAACGGACTTCCGTCGCCGACCGGCGATCCGGTCGTTCACTACTGCGACCGGCTTCCGATTCGGGGGTCGATCCCGCGTTGGCTTCCGGATCAGGAGTAGAAGACGGGTTTCAGACGGAGCGGATCCAGTGTCGACAGTTGTTCATTATATTCTCCTATTATCCATGTATATTATATGAAAGCGACAGATTAGTTTACTCGGGTTAGAAAGAACGCTCGAGTTCTAACCGCATGGCAACGAAAGACGCGACCACAGAGGAGACCGGACGAAACTCCTTCGTCTACGTCGTCGCCGCGTTGGCGGCGCTCAACGGACTGTTGTTCGGCTTCGACACCGGCGTTATCGCCGGCGCGATGCTGTACATCCAGAACAGCTTCGATCTGACCGCGCTGTTTGGCTACCCCATGAGCGCCTCGTTCGTCGAGGGGCTCATCGTCAGCGGCGCGATGGGCGGTGCGATCGTCGGCGCCGCGTTCGGTGGCCGACTCGCCGACCGACTCGGACGGCGTCGACTCATCCTCGTCGGCGCCGTGATCTTCTTCGTCGGCTCGCTCGTCATGGCGATCGCCCCGAACGTCGAGGTGTTGATCTTCGGCCGACTGATCAACGGCGTCGGGATCGGCTTCGCCTCCGTGGTCGGCCCCCTCTACATTTCCGAGCTTGCGCCGCCGAAGATCCGCGGCTCGCTGGTCTCGCTCAATCAGCTGACGATTACGAGCGGTATCCTCATCGCCTACCTCGTGAACTACGCCTTTTCGGGCGGCGGTGACTGGCGCTGGATGCTCGGGCTCGGGATGATTCCCGCCGTCGTGCTGTTCGTCGGGATGCTGTTTATGCCCGAGAGTCCCCGCTGGCTATACGAACAGGGACGGGTCGACGACGCTCGCGACGTGCTCTCCCGAACCCGAACCGAGAGCCGCGTCGCCGCGGAGCTCCGCGAGATCAAGGAAACGGTCAAAACGGAGTCCGGCACCGTCGGCGATCTGTTCAAACCGTGGGTTCGGCCGATGCTCGTCGTCGGGATCGGGCTGGCCGCCTTCCAGCAGGTAACCGGGATCAACGTCGTCATGTACTACGCGCCGGTGATCCTCGAGTCGACCGGGTTCCAGGACACCGCCTCGATCCTGGCGACGGTCGGGATCGGCGTCGTTAACGTCGTGATGACGGTCGTCGCCGTGCTCCTGATCGATCGGACTGGTCGGCGGCCGCTGTTGCTGACCGGACTCGTCGGGATGACCGTCATGCTCGGCCTGCTCGGACTCGCGTTCTTCTTGCCCGGGCTCTCGGGGATCGTCGGCTGGCTCGCGACGATCGGCCTGATGCTGTACGTCGCCTTCTTCGCGATCGGGCTCGGCCCGGTCTTCTGGCTGCTGATCTCCGAGATCTACCCCACACAGATCCGGGGGACGGCGATGGGTGCCGCGACGGTCGTCAACTGGGCGGCGAACCTGCTGGTCTCGCTTACCTTCCTGGGACTGGTCGACGCCGTCGGCCAAGCCAGCACGTTCTGGCTCTTCGGGGCCTGCTCTCTGGCCGCGCTGATCTTCTGCTACAAGCTCGTTCCCGAGACGAAGGGACGCTCGCTCGAGGAGATCGAGGCCGATCTGCGCGAGAACACCCTCGTCGGACCGGACGACCACCCCGACGCGGTCGGCAGCGACGACTGAGCGCAGTTCTATTTTTTGAAAAGAACAGGAGTTCGGTCGCTGACCGCGACGGCTATCGATCGGTGTGGATCAGTCCGAAGTCGAAGCCGGCCCCGTGCTCTCGGGCGTCCTCGTAGACGACGTGGGCCGCCGCGACGTCCTGAATCGCGAGCCCGGTGGAGTCGAAGACGGTGACGCCGGTGTCGTCCTCGCGAGCCGGCTTCTTGCCGGCAACGAGTTCGCCGATCTCGCCGTAGATATCGTCGTCCGTAAGCGTCCCCTCGTTGTACGGGACGTTGACCTCGCCGGAGTGGGTACACTGCTTGTGGTCGTCGATAACGATCGTCGACTCGAGCAGCAGTTCGTCGCTCAGTTCGTGTTTCTCCTCGGCGTCGGCGCCGATCGCATTGATGTGAGTGTGGTCGCCGACGTCCTCGAGGCCGACGACGGGATCCCGGACTGGCGTCACCGTCGAGAGGACGTCACAGTGGCCCGCCTCGGAGATCGAGCCCGCACGGACGTCGAACTCGTCGCCGTAGGCGTCGATGAAGCGCTGAACGCGGTCGTCGTCGAGATCGCTGACGACGACCTCCTCGATCGGGCGGATCTCGCTGATCGCCTCGAGCTGGGTGTACGACTGGACGCCCGCGCCGACGACCCCCATCGACGTGGCGTCGGGAACGGCGAGGTAGTCGGTCGCGACGGCCGCCGCCGCACCCGTCCGTTTCATCGTCAGCGCGGTGCCGTCCATGATCGCCAGCGGGGAGGCGGTCTCCGGGTCGGAATAGATCATCGTCCCGAGTACGGTCGGCAGATCGTGATCGGTGGGATTGTCGGGGTGGACGTTGACCCACTTGACCCCCGCCGCGTCCCACTCGCCCGCGTCGAGGTAGGCGGGCATCGACCGGAAGTCGCCGTTGTACTGGGGCAGGTCGATGTAGGATTTGGCCGGCATCTGGGCGTCGCCGCGCTCGTAGGCGCCGAAGGCGTCCTCGACTGCACTGATAACGTCGGCCATCCGCGCGTGCTCGTCGACGTCGTCGCTGTCCAGGAGAAGCGTCTGCATATCGGCGAATATTGCGGGCTGCTACTTAAGTGGTGCTAAGTGACGGACGGGATGCTCCTCGAGCGGGGTAGCGAAAGAAATCGACGTGTGGGCCGACCAATCGATCGAACGGTGCGTTACTTCGGTCGAACGGCAGGGTGGACGAGTGAGCGAGCAATCCGCTCGCTCAGGTGTGTGAGATTCTTCGAATCTCGCCTACATCATGCCGCCCATACCGCCACCCATGCCGCCCATGCCGCCCATACCGCCGCCGCCCGGCGGCATCTCCTCGTCATCGTCGTCGTCGGCGACGGCGAGGTCACCGGCGGCGATGACGTCGTCGATGCGCAGCAGCATGACGGCAGCCTCGGTGGCCGACTCGATCGCCTGGGTCTTCACGCGAAGCGGCTCGTAGACGCCTTCCTCGCCCATGTCGATCGTGTCGCCGGTGAACGCGTCCAGTCCGGAGGCCTCGTTACCGCCGTCGTGGGCCGCGCGCAGCTCGACCAGCGAGTCGATGGGATCGAGACCGGCGTTCTCGGCGAGGGTGCGCGGGATGACCTCGAGGGCGTCGGCGAACGCCTCGACGGCCAGCTGCTCGCGGCCGCCGACGGAATCGGCGTGGTCCCGCAGGGCGAGCGAGAGCTCGATCTCGGGCGCACCGCCGCCGGCCACGACCTTGCCGTCCTCGAGGGTCGTGCGCACGACGCCCAGCGAGTCCTCGATTGCGCGGTCGACCTCGTCGATGACGTGTTCGGTGCCGCCGCGGAGGATCAGGGTGACGGCCTTGGCGTCGTCGACGTCCTCGACGAAGATTCGCTGGTCGCCCGCGATCTCCTTCTGGGCGACGCTGCCGGCGAAGCCGAGGTCGTCCTCGGTCAGGTCGTCGACGCTGGTGACGGGCGTCGCACCGGTCGCGCGGGCCAGCTGGCTCTGGTCGCTGGACTTGACGCGACGGACGGCGATGATGCCCTCCTGGGCCAGGTAGTGCTGGGCCATGTCGTCGATGCCGCCGTCGACGAAGACGACGTCGGCGCCGGCGTCGGCGACCTTCTGGGCCATCTCCTGGAGCTGGGCCTCTTCCTGCTCTAAGAACTGCTCGAGCTGGTCGGGGTCGGTGACGTTGACCTCGGCGTCGATCTCGGTCTCCTTAATCTCGAGGTCGCCGTCGACGATCGCGACGTTGGCGTCCTCGGCGAAGTACGGCATGTTCTCGGAGACGCGCTCCTTGTCGACGATGACGCCCTCGACGAGCTCGGAGTTCTCGATCGAGCCGCCGACGACCTTCTCGACTTTGATGTTGTCCGTGTCGACCTCGTCGTCGTCCGCGACGGACTGGACGGCGCTGACGACGAGCTCGGCGAGCAGGTCGCGGGCGCTCTCTGCGCCCTTCCCGGTCATCGCCGTCGCGGCGATCTGGTGGAGGATCTCCTCGTCGTCCTCGTCGACGTCGATAGCGATCTCCTCGAGGGCCTCCGTGGCCTCCTCGGCGGCCTGGCGGTACCCCTGGGCGAGGGTGGTGGCGTGGATGTCCTGGTCGAGGAGGTCCTCGGCCTGGGTGAGGAGTTCGCCGGCGACGACGACGGCGCTCGTCGTTCCGTCACCGACCTCGTCCTCCTGGGTCTCGGCGACTTCGACGATCATGTCGGCCGCCGGGTGGTCGATCTCCATCTCCGAGAGCAGCGTCACGCCGTCGTTCGTGACGATAACGTTACCCGAGGAGTCGACGAGCATCTTGTCCATCCCTTTCGGACCGAGTGTGGTCCGTACCGACTCGGCGACGGCCTTGCCGGCCTGGACGTTCATCGACTGGGCGTCCTTGCCGGACGTTCGCTGGCTGTCCTCCGAGAGTACGATAAGGGGCTGGTTGCCCATCTGCTGTTGTGCCATAGTCACCTGATGGATTGATTGCTATTCTATATAAAACCTTCGCTATAGGATGACACAACCCCTCACACAACGGTTCAGTACGGGGATTCGGTACTGCCGCTCGTTCCACTATTTATATGCAACGAGCGCGACGAAAACGCGTTCCGACCGGAACGCGAGCGATCAGGATTCGCTACCGGGGTAGCGGTGGTACTGCATCCCCTGGTGTTTCATTTCGTTGTGGCGCTCCTCGAGGAACGAGTACACCGTTCCGTGAGGGGCGCCGTCGAGCAGCATCTCGGCGGCGGTGCGAACGGCGTCGACCTCCGGCGGGGCGCCGATCGCGCCGAGCGTCGAGCCGTAGATAACGACGTCGGCGCCCGACAGCTCCTCCATGAGCTCGCGGGTGCGACCGTCCTCGCCGATGAGCCGGCCCTTCTTGCGTTTCATGTCGTTTTTGTTGCGTGCGGCGGCGTCGATGTCGACGATGTCGAGTTGCATCATGTCGTCCTCGAGCAGCTGCAGCGCCTCCTCTGGCGGAAAGCCGCGACCGATCGCGCGAACGATTTCGGGTCCCTTGAGTCCGCGAACGGGATCGCCGACGGTCTCGACGGCGACGGAGCCGTTCTCCGAGTCGATGTCCAGACGGACCTCCGCCGCCGCCTCGATCTCGCGCATCGTCTCGCCGCCCTCGCCGATGAGGACACCGATGCGGTCCTGCGGAATCTTCACGTGCTTCATGCCCTTCAGTATTCGCTCAGCGAGGTTAAGGCCTTGGTCCGCCATCGACGGTGCAACGGTTATACCCCGTTTCGACGTCTCTCTCGACATGGCGAACGAACCGCGGTACGAAGTGTCGGTATCGGACGACCGATCGCTCGAGGGAACGCTCCTCGTCGGCCTCTCGAACTTCGGGCTCGCGGGGCTCACCGCGGCGGATCACCTGCTCACACAGTTCGAGTTCGAGCAGGTCGGCCACGTCCGCTCTCGAAACCTGCCGACGGTCACCCCCTTCGAAGACGGGACGCCCAGACGGCCGATGCGTCTCTACGCGGCGGCCGATCACGATATCTGCGTGCTCGTCAGCGAGGTCGTCGTTCCGGTGTGGGCCGCCGCCGCGTTCGCGGACGCCGTGGAGAACCTCGTCGCCTCGAGCCGGCTCGAGGAGATCGCCCTCCTGCACGGGTTCCGTTCCCCCACGGCCCCGACGAACACGCGGTCTTCTTCGTCGCGACGCCCGAGTACCGTGAGCGGCGGCTCGAGGAATCCGAGTTCGAACCGCTTCGTGGCGGCGTCCTCGACGGCGTTCCCGGCGAGTTCACGAATCGGAGCCTGGACGGTAGGCTGCCACCCCTCGGGACGATCGTCACGCCGATCCACCCGCCGGGACCGGACTTCGACGCCGCTGTTCGGTTCCTGGACTTTCTCCGCGAGGGGTACGGTCTCGAGGTCGACGATCGACAGCTCCGGGAGCGCTCGGAGTCGATAAGTCGCTACTACGGAGAGCTCGCGGATCGCATCGAGACGCTCGAGTCGGAGGGAGGGAGCTCGGAGGAACGCCAGTTGCCGATGGATCGAATGTTCATGCAAGTTACCCACGACTTCAGTCGTGGGCTTTCCCCCGCGAGAGGTTTCGGCCCACGCTTCGTCCGTCGCCTCGGGCGGGTTGTACGGCAGAAGGTCAGTCACACGGAGGGATTTCCTGCGTGGTTTTCCGACCCGTGGTCTGCGTCCGAATCTGCTTCACACCGCTTTAATTATCGGTGGACTCTCACCGGTTCATGGTCGGGTAGTCCGACCAGAGGGGCGCTGTATCATCCGTCCCCGACATCAGGGCCTACCTACGGAGGCCCCTCCACAGCCGACACATTTGGCCGACCGAGAGTGTGACCTAATCATGTTTCCATTGACACTTAATGATAGCGGTGGCGAAACCAGCCGTGCTATCGGCGGCGGGATCAGAAGGACCGTCGGATTCCTCCCACGACTACAGTCGTGGGCTTCCTCCTCGAATCACGTGAGACGTCGCGGCCGAGCGGCGTTACGGGCGTCGGGAACGAGCGATCGACTCTCCGATCGCCGGAAGCACGAGCATCGAACCCACCCCGACGACGATCGCTACGAGGATCGACAGCGGCGGGACGCCGACGACGACCGCGACCCCGACACCGCCGTAGGCCGCGACGGCGAGGGCGGTGTTGTAGTGGACGAACCGAAGGGCGATCAGCGCCGGCGAAAGCGTGAGCCAGCCGAGCGTCTCCGTTCCAAGCGGCCGAACCCATCCGCCACGAACGAGGGTGCCGACCAGCACCATGGTCAGCCAGGCGACGATCGCGGCCGCCGTTACCCCGTAACTCGCCGTCGAACTGGTCATTCCGACGAGCAGCAGTACCGGAAGCCCGAGGATCGACACCTCGCCGAAGATCGACGTCAGGTCGTGAAGGAAGCAGCCGAATCGGCTCTTCTCCATGGTGGCTATCGTGCCGTACCCGTACCACGACTGACGCTTTCGCGTGTGGGCGGGACGGGTCCGCCGGCCGGGTGTCCGATCGCGCCGGTCTCTGCTCATACCGGTGACAACGGCCACCACCGATAAATAGCCGATGACTCCCCGCAGGTTACCGGCTCTCGGCCGATCCGGTGACGGAACGGAATCGAACCGATGCCGAGTCCGTGTCGACGACGGCGACCGTTCGGTGTTCGTCGGGAACCGTCGGGAACTGCGCGCCGGGGTTGAGCAGCGTCGTGTCGCCTACGTCGGTGTGGTCGCGTCGGTGGTGGTGGCCGTAGCAGACGACGTCGTACGTCTCGGCCGCGGCGAGCGCTTCGACCTCCGCCTTCGACTCCCCGTGAAGGGCCGCAAAGGAGAGCCCGTCGAACTCGAGGTCGGCGAACCGGCCGTGGAGTTCGCTTCCCTCGCCAAGGGCGTCGAACGTCGCCTCGAGGCCGGAGATTTCGCCGTCGTTGTTCCCGAGCACCCCGTGGAGTTCGAACCCCTCGAACGCCGAGAGCAGGGGCGGCGCGACGAAGTCGCCGCAGTGGATGACGACCTCGACGTCCTCCGCCTCGAAAACGTCGGCTGCGCGTTCGGCCGCGGCGACGTTGTCGTGGGTGTCGGAGACGATCCCGATGTTCATACCACATCGCGTGCGGTCGAGCCACTAAGACGTTCGGACGGACCTCCTTCCACTACGGCCGGAGCGACGTCGGAACGCCGGCCGACTCGAGTGCCTGCCGTCGCTCGGATTCCGACAGCCGGTAGGGCTCGAGTTCGTCCGCGAGCGAGCCGAGCGAATCCCGCCGACGCTGGTGCTCGATCAGGAAATCGGCGATCCGATCGGTCGCGATCTCCTTCAGTTCCCCGCTGAGCAGGTTCCCCGACCGGTACTCCCGGGCGATGCGCTCGAGTTCGGCGTCGTCGTCCTCGAAGAAGAACCGTAAATACTGAAACGGAACGTCGATCGACGGGTCGCCGCCCTTCTCGCGGTGAGCCTCGAGCGTTGCTCGCCCACCCGTGTAGGCGTAGGTGCGGATCGTCTCCGCGACGGTCTCCGAATCGTCGGTGAGTTCGATCGACGCCGCCTCGCTCGAGGAACTCATCTTGCCCGGCCCCTCGAGGCTCGGCAGGAAACGTCCGAGCAGGGCGCCCGGCTTCTCGACGGGCAGGGCCTCTCTCGCCGCGACGTCCCGACAGACGCGGACGTGGGGATCCTGATCGACGGCGATCGGAACCAGCGTGGGCTGGCGGCCCGCGACCAGCTGGGGCAGGAGGAGGTGTGTAGCCTGGACGGCCGGATAGAACTGCAGCCCGACGGTGTCCTGCTCGCCGTAGACCGCCTCGACGGTCGCTGGCGTGAGGTGTTTCGCGAGTCGCACGGCGATCGGGTAGATCACGTCCGCGTCGGCGGTATCGACGACGATTCGGGTCCTCGCGGGGTCGAACCCAACGGCGAGCACGTCTCGCAGGTTCTCGCGGGTGTGCTCGCCGATCGAGTCGAACGATTCCTCCTTCGCAAGGAACTTTTCGTCGTCGGAGAGTGGAACGTAGACCGTCGCCCCTGTCTTCTCTTGGAACCGCTTCGCGAGATACAGCGGCAGGACGTGCCCGAGGTGCATCGGACCAGAGGGGCCGCGGCCTGTGACCAAGGCGTGCGGATCGCCCGCCTCGGCAGCCTCGAGGTAGCGGTCGACGTCGCGGCCGGCATAGAACGTTCGTCTGCGAATCGCGGGATGGTCAGGGAGGCGCTCGATGTATGCGTCGGTGAGGGGATCGGCACCGAAGCGCTCGAGCAGCTTTTCGTAGTCGACGTTGCCGGAGACGGCGTAGGGCGTAACGGTGAAGTCGTCGGTGTCGGTAGTCGTATGATCGGTGCGGTCGGTCGAATTGGTCGTGTTCGGCATCCTGTATGGAGTTGACGGCGATGGCTGGCGAGCGAGACGTGAAGCAGAACGAGCAAAGGGAGCCACCGTCGTTGCGACCACGGGTTAGGCCGCGTCGTCCGCAGCGACGACACTGTTCGCTCTCGAGCGGGCGTGCCAGCGCCAGTCGAGAGCGGCCGTCATCAGTCGAGTAACGTAATCAGATAATAAAGAAGGTTTCGGCCGACCGTTAGCCTCGAGACGGATCCGGCTCCGGATTCGTGACGAACTCGAGCAGTTCGTCGGGGTCGGTCTCGACGCCCTGCCGGGAGAAGAAGTTCGCGACGTTCTCGCAGTCCCGTTCGAGGAAGTCCCGACTGTTGGGGTGGTGGACGGTGACGGCCTGGCCGAGATCGATGACGACGAGCTGGCCCTCGTCGAAGACGACGTTGTACTCGCTCAGGTCGCCGTGGACGATTCCGGCGGAGTAGAGCCGGCGCATGTACTCGCGCATGACCCCGTAGGCGGTTTCGGGGTTCTCGATGTGAACCTCGCCGAGGCGTTTCGCGCGGCCGTCCTCGTTGCCGATGTACTCCATCACGAGGACGTTCCGCTCGGTCGCGATCGGCTCCGGCACGCGAACACCCGCTTTCTTCGCCCGCCTGAGGTTCGCCAGCTCCTTTTTCGTCCAGGCGAGCACGACGTCTTTCTTTTTGCCGCCCAGCCCCTCGAAGCGCGGGTCGCCCTCGAGGTAGTCACGCATCTGGCGGAAGTTCGAAGCGTTGATGCGGTAGACCTTGACGGCGACCTCGCGGTCGTCGCCCAGCGCGTGGTAGACGTTCGCCTCCTTGCCCGTCGACAGCGGCCCCCCGAACGCCTCGACGTAGCCGTCCTGGACCAGCTTGTACAGCGCCGCCAGCGTCGCGTCGTCGAACACCGACTGCTCGACCTTGAACTGGTCGGCGTCCTTGATCCGCTCCTCGAACTGCTCGAACTCCCGATCGCGCTTGCGGGCGATCCGATCGGCCTCGGTGTCCGAGACGTCGATCTCCTCCCACTCGTCCCCTGGCGTGTCGACCTCCTCGAGGTCGACCAGCCCGTACTCCGATCCCTGTTCCATCTGTCGGCGTCTACGGGGTCGGTGCGGGTAAAGACTGGGTATCGGCGGATCGCCGCCGAAACTCGGTTCCCCCTTCGGCCGACTGCGACGAACGCCCGATCGACGGCTCTACGTTTTTCCGCTCGCGAAGCGTACCGGCCCGCATGAACCGATCAGTCGAACGTCAACCGACGAGGGGCGAGCGATGAGCGACCACGACGTGACGCTCGAGTGGCCCGACGGCCGGAGCGAAACGGTGGCGGTCGATCCACAGGAGACGGTCCTCGAGGCGGCCCTGCGCGAGGGGATCCGGCTGCCCTACGACTGTCGGAAGGGGACCTGTACGGCCTGCGTGGGGCGGGTGCTCGCCGTCGATGGAAGTCGGGACGAGAGCGACGAGTCGCCCGACGCCGCAAGCGCCGTCGACTACCGGCGCCCGCCGCGGGCGCTCGAGGAGTCCGACCGGGCCGACGGCTACGCGCTGCTGTGTATCGCCCACCCTCGAGCCGACTGTCGCATCGAGGTCGGTCCGATGGTCCGCAGCCAGCTTGGCGACAGTCCCTGGGGGTAAGTTCCCCGGTCGCGGGCAGCTTTATCCCCGCGTTCGTGGTACGCCCAATCATGAGTGACGCTGACACTCCAGCCGACGCCGAGCCGAGCCACGACCACGACCACCATGGTCACGAGGGGCCGGGCTATGCGACCCCGCAGGCCGCCCTCGAGGAGGGCGAGCGCGAGGAGCTCGCCTACGTGATGAGCCTCTACACCGGAACCGACATCGACGAACCCGACTTCGTTGCCGTCGTCGACCTCGATCCGGACTCCGATACCTACTGCGAGATCGTCGATCGCCTCGAGATGCCCGAGCGAGGCGACGAACTCCACCACTTCGGGTGGAACGCCTGCTCGTCGTCGTGTCACGTCGAGGGTCTCGAGCGTCGGCACCTGATCGTCCCCGGCCAGCGTTCCTCTCGAATCCACGTCGTCGACACGAAGGACCGCCGGAATCCGGAGCTCGTCGAGGTGATCGAGCCCGAGGAGGTCTTCGAGTACGACCTCTCGGCGCCCCACACCGTCCACTGCGTGCCCGAGGGCAAGATCATCATCAGCATGCTCGGCGACGCCGACGGCGAGCTCCCGGGCGGCTTCCTCGAGCTCAACCACGACTTCGAGATCGAGGGGCGCTGGGAGCCGCCGGGCGAGATCGAGATGAACTACGACTACTGGTACCAGCCCCGCCAGAACGTGATGGTCTCGACGGAGTGGGCCGCGCCGAAGACCTACTACCCCGGGTTCGACCTCGAGGACGTCGAGGACGGCAAGTACGGCCGACGGCTCCACTTCTGGGACTGGGAGAACGGAACCGTCGAGCAGACGATCGATCTCGGCGAGGAGGGCCAGATCCCGCTCGAGGTTCGGTTCCTCCACACGCCCGAGTCGACCCACGGCTTCGTCGGCACCGCACTCTCCTCGAACATCTTCCACTTCTGGCGCGATCGGGACGGGGAGTACCGCGCCGAGAAGGCGATCGACTTCGAGGCCCGCGAGCACGAGGACTGGGACATGCCCGTACCGGGACTGACGACCGACATCCTGATCTCGATGGACGACCGCTACCTGTTCGGCTCGAACTGGCTCCACGGCGAGCTGTGGATGTACGACATCTCGGATCCGTCGAACCCGCGGCGGGCCGACTCGCTGTCGGTCGGGGGCACCTTCGGCGAGGTCCGGGAGGTCCAGGGACGCGAGCTGGCGGCCGGCCCGCAGATGATCCAGCTCAGCCTCGACGGCGAGCGCCTGTACTGGACGAGCTCGCTGTTCTCCACGTGGGACGACCAGTTCTACCCCGAGGAGGCCGAGAAGGGGTCGGTGATGCTGAAAGCCGACGTCGATCCCCGAAACGGTACCCTCGAGCTCGACGAGGACTTCCTGGTCGACTGGGGCGAGTGCCCGAAGGGACCGGCCCGCGCCCACGAGATCCGCTGGCCCGACGGCGACTGCACCAGCGACGTCTGGCAGTGACGAGAACCCACAACGTCACCCTCGAGCGGACCGACGGCTCCGACAGGACGATCGAGGTCGGGAGCGGCGAGACGGTCCTCGAGGCGAGCGAACGGACCGACCGGGCGGTTCCCTTTGGCTGTCGAACCGGAGCCTGCGGAACCTGCGCGGGACGCCTGCTCGAGGTCGACGGCACGGTAGTCCACGAGAATATCGATGAGTCGGCGACCGACGGATCGTCGGCGGTCGCAGACGCCTTCGCGTACCGCCGCGAACCGCGAGCGTTAAAACCGCGTCACCGAGAGGCGGGGTACGTCCTGCTCTGTATCGCGACCCCGCGAGCGGACTGTCGGGTCGCCGTCGGCTCGCGAGCCCGGAGCGGCCTCGTCGACAACCCCTGGAAGTAGCGGGACTCGGCCCGCTCGAGTGTGCTCCGCGAACGACGTCAGTAACGTTAACGGAGCCGCGGCGTAACCCTCGAGCAACGAATGTCCCTCGCCGACGAGAACGCCGACGAAGAGAACCCGTACCTCCGGGATCCGCCGACCGATTTCGAGCCGCTCGAGGAGCTCTCGGAAGCGGAGGCGGAGCGACAGGTCGAACTGCTCCGCGAGGCCGTTCGCGAGCACGATCGGCGGTACTACGTCGAGAACGATCCCCTCGTCGCCGATCGAGCCTACGACGCCCTCTTTGCTCGCCTGCGGGAGCTCGAGGACGCCTTCGATCTCACTAGCCCGGATAGTCCGACCAGAAGCGTCGGCGGCGAGCCGATCGAGGCGTTCGAGACGGTCGAGCACGTCACGCCGATGCTCTCGATCGACCAGAGCGGAGAGGAAGAAGATGTCCGGGAGTTCGACGACCGGGTGAAGCGCGAGGTTGGCGCGGTCGAGTACGTCTGCGAGCCCAAGTTCGACGGCGTCTCGATGGAGTTCGTCTACGAGAACGGCCGCCTCGAACGGGCGGTCACCCGCGGCGACGGCCGCGAGGGCGACGACGTAACGAAAAACGCCCGCACCATCGGTTCGGTTCCCCAGCGACTCCACGGCGACCACCCCGATTTCCTCGTGGTGCGCGGCGAAGTCTACATGCCGAAGGAGGCCTTTCAGGAACACAACCGCGAGCGGATCGAGCGCGGCGAGGAACCCTTCGCCAACCCGCGAAACGCCACCGCGGGGACGATCCGCCAGCTCGATCCCTCGGTGGTTGCCGACCGTCCCCTCGAGGTCTTCTACTTCGACGTGCTCGAGGCCAGCGAGCTCGCAAAGAGCCACCGAGAGGAGCTCGAGCGCTTCCCCGAGTGGGGGCTGCGGGTAACGGATCACGTCGAGGTGGTCGACGACATCGACGACGCCATCGCGTACCGCGACCGCATGCTCGAGGCCCGCGACGACCTCGCGTACGAGATCGACGGCACCGTCATCAAGGTCGACGATCGCGAGGCCCGCGAGGAGCTGGGTCGAACGGCCAGACACGACCGCTACGCCTTCGCCTACAAATTCCCCGCCCGCGCGGAGGTGACGCCGATCGCCGACGTCGCGGTTCAGATCGGCCGCACCGGTCGGGTGACCCCCGTCGCGCTGCTCGAGCCGGTCGACGTCGGCGGCGTGACGGTCTCGCGGGCGAGTCTGCACAATCCCGAGGAGATCGCCGAGAAGAACGTCAACGTCGGCGACACCGTCCGCGTGCAGCGGGCGGGCGACGTCATCCCGTACGTCGAGGAGGTCGTCGAGAAGGGGAGCGAGGGCCACTACGAGCTGCCCGACCACTGTCCCGTCTGTGACAGCGCCATCGAGCGCGACGGCCCGATGGCCTTCTGTACGGGCGGCCTCGCCTGCGACGCTCAACTGCGTCGATCGATCGAGTACTATGCGAGCGACGACGGTCTCGACCTCGAGGGCCTGGGCGAGAAGAGCCTCCGCCAGCTCGTGAACACGGGCCTGCTCGAGTCCGTCGCGGACCTCTACGAGCTCGATCACGAGGAGCTGACCGCTCTCGAGGGTTGGGGCGAGAGAAGCGCCGAGAACCTGCTCGCGGAGATCGACTCGGCCAGGGAACCTCCGCTCGCAGATTTCCTCTCCGCGCTCGGCATCCCCCACGTCGGTCCGACGACCGCCCGCGAGCTGGCTCGCGAGTTCGGCACCTTTGAACGGGTTCGGACGACCGCAGCGGACGAGCCCGAGTCGCTCGAGGGCGTCGACGACGTCGGTGAGACCGTCGCGACTCAGATCCACGACTTCTTCGCCAGCGAGGCCAACGCTGCTGCCGTCGACGCGATCCTCGAGCACGTCTCGCCACAGGAGTCGGAACTGGAACCCGGCGGGGACGAACTCGAGGGGCTGACGTTCGTCTTCACGGGCTCGCTCGAGGGCAGTACGCGAGACGAGGCCCAGGAAACTGTCGAGGCCCACGGCGGGTCGGCGACGGGCAGCGTCTCCGGCAACACCGACTACCTCGTCGCCGGCGAGAGTCCAGGCCAGACGAAGCTCGACGACGCTGCGGACGAGGACGTACCGGTGCTCGAGGAGGGGGAGTTTCGGGAGCTGCTGGCGGAGCGGGGAATCGAGCTCGGGTAGCGTTACCAGTAGATCGTAGCAGTATTTCTTTATTCAGCTTCTCATCTGAAAATCGCGTTACGTACAGGACAAGTAGGTAACGGAGAAGCGATTGGTTTCACCAATAACTGTCAAGAACTGGCTGCTGAATAGAGAGGATACGCTGCTACTTACTGAGTATCGGCTCTGTTGAAATCCTCTTCTTTAGAGATTTATTCACGTGAATATACTGTACACTACACACGTGAACCAAACGACTGACCGCGAACGAGTCTAATTAGCAGTCATAGGCCAGGAGGTGCATCTTGGTTACCGTCTGAAGTGACGGTCGGCTGTGTTTTGAGGGTCGGGTGTGGGAGATCATCCCTTCTTGCCAGGGTTTTCACACCGTAGACTATTACGACGAGTATGACAAAGGCCCACAGAGTACCGGCATAGAAGAAAATATCTGTTCGGAGTGTCCCCTCGAAGGTTTGCAGCGTGAAGTTCGTCCAAGAGTGTAGCAAGATGCTTGCAAGGATACTCCCCCCAGTGCCGTTATGTATCCAGGTGAATGCGACAGAGAGTGCGACGACGCCGATCATGAATAGCCAGAAACCTATTGTCAAAAACCCAACAGCGTCGTGCTGGTTTGTCCCTTCAATAAGAAAGAGTGGGAGGTGCCAGGCTGCCCAGAAAACTCCCAAAACCAATCCGGCAGCTAACGCGGTCCGTGTTAGTTGGAGTTGGTCCAGTGCATAACCACGCCAGCCTAACTCTTCGAGGACCGGTGGTAGTGTCGAAAAGAGTAGTGTTGGGAGGAACGCAGCTGGATTAGATGTCAGTTGTGATACCCAATCGGCCACAAAGTAGCCGGTGCCGCCCAACAATATATCGATACCTGCTGCAATGGCGAATAGTATCGGTGCGTACAAGAAGACTGCAAGATACCACTGAATGCCGATCCGACGGATGTTCGTGACACGATCCCAGAAGTCCTGCTGGGCACTTTCGGTATACAGCAACTTCATGAGGGTAACTCCGGTGATACCTGGCCCGAGGAGCCCGAGGAGGAGTAACAGGAGCCCAAGAGCGTTATCGAACGCGAGGTCGAAGATAATCGCCGGTATCCAGAATGCCCATGTGAAAGCGAACGTTATTGCAAAGAATATCCAGGGGTTCGACAATTGAATATTGGTTTTACCAATCGTGTGGCCTATTGTTTTTTCCATTATGAATTTTTACATCTCGAGGACGGTTAAGCTAGCCGAAAATTCGTGTAAGCCCCAATTTATGAGTGGATGAGCAACTCAGTATTGCTGAACAGATCCTCATACTCAGAACACCGTTTTTGACAGTAATCAGAGAGACAAAGCGCTGAACGGATAACTGCACCACCTCTACTGAGCGTTCGATGCTCCGCATTGATCACGTTCAGACTCGTGCGACATTCGTGCGCTGTATTCAGCACGACTCTCTCTCGACATTTCTATTAGTTAATGGAAGAGACGGCGATCTGTACGTAACGAGTCGGCCAGTTCAGATTCCCGTCCAGACCGAATAACGAAACCGTAGTACCGACGTCAGCTACGCCTCCGCGGGGAGCCGGTCGGCAATCGATCGGACCGCCTCGAGTCCCTGTATCTCGCCCTCCCGCTCCGGAAGCGTCACGACCTCGAGATCGGGAAACGTCTCGCGAATCTCGTCGACCCGCCGTTCGTGGCGCTCGTACCGCGACCGACAGCGCGAACAGTCGTCCTCGGGATCCTCGAAGACGCGGTTCACGACGAGGCGATCGACCCGGACTCCGGCCTCCCGGAGTTTCTCGACGAGGCGTTCGGATTCGGCGATCGCCATCCCTTCGGGCGTGAGGACGACCCGAAACTCCGTCCGCTCGGTGTCGAGCAGCAACTCCCGAGAGCGCTCGAGACGATCCCGGAACGCCTCGAGGTCGGCCCCATCGTCGCTCCCACCGAACATCGACATCGGGCCCAGTACCGC
This sequence comes from Natronococcus roseus, assembly GCF_043677095.1. NCBI lineage: Archaea > Methanobacteriati > Methanobacteriota > Halobacteria > Halobacteriales > Natrialbaceae > Natronococcus > Natronococcus roseus. The sequence continues at coordinate 555,141 of NZ_JBHLJR010000003.1, read as the reverse complement.
CGAACGGGCGGCGGTGCCGATCCGCCTGGCCTGCCCGCGTAGCGAGCCGAGCGTCTCGAGGAACGGGCCCGCCACCGCGGGCGTGTCGAACAGCCGCAGCGTGTGGCCCGTCGGCGCGGTGTCAAAGACCACGACGTCCCAGTCGCCCGAGTCGACGTACTCCACCAGAAGGTCCAGTGCGGCGATCTCGTCGCCGCCCGCGGGCGTTCCGGCGGCGAAGATCCGCTCGACCTCCTCGTCGTCGAGCCGAATCCCCGCGCTGCGCAGGTCGGCCGCGAGCGCCCGCGCGAGCTCCTCGTAGCGCTCCTGGCGTGTCTCGGGGTCGATTTCGGCGGCCCAGAGGTCGGCCGCGTCCTCGAGTTCGGGCGCTCCCCTCGAGTCGGTCTCGAGGGCGGGTTCTGGTCCTCGCTCGAGTTTTCGGGGCTCGGGACCAAGATCGGCCTCGAGGGAGTCCGACAGCGAGTGTGCGGGATCCGTCGAGACGACGAGCGTCTTCCGTCCGCCGTCGGCCAGTTGGGTCGCCGTCGCGGCCGCGCAGGTCGTCTTCCCGACGCCGCCCTTGCCGCCGTAGAAGATACAACGTGTCATTCGAACTCGAGTACCGGAGCCGCGACCCTAAGTACCCGGTCACGCAGCCGTGACAGTCCCGGTAGCGGAGAGGTTCCGCCGAGGATCGAAACGACCGCCGCTCAGAGGTCGACCCGGTCGAACCGGTAGAGCGCGACGGCGATCGGGACGACGATCCAGAACACCAGGATCAGGAGTGCGAACCAGTCCTGCAGGAAGAAGGGGAGTTCGCCGCCGAACATCTCCTCGTTGAGCTGGGCCTGGAGCTCGATCATATCGGTATCCGTGACCAGCGTCAGCGTTCGGCCGTAGGCCTCCCCGGGATCGAGGTTCACGACGAAGTACACCCAGTCGGGGAGGCGCTCGAGTTCGACCTCCTGGCCTTGCATTTCGGTCGTGTAGCTGATCGTCTCGAAGAGGGGGATTCCTCGCTCGGCCAGCAGCGACGCGACCGACGTCAGCGCGTTCCAGACGACGTAGAAGAGGATGAAGACGCCGAACATTGCCGCGCCGGCGATCGTCGTCGACCGGGTCAGCGAGGATAGAGAGACGGCGATACTGGTGTAGGCGATCCCATAGAGGATCGAGACTGCGAGCAGGCCGACGTAGTCGCCGACGTCGAACCCGCCGAGCAGGACGGCGACGACGGCCGCGGCGAGGACGAACCCGATGGTAAGCGACAGCGACAGCACCGCCGAGCGTCCGATGAGCTTCCCGAGCAGCACGTCCTTGCGCGAGTGGGGCAGAGAGAGGAGGATCTTGATGCTGCCCGACTCGCGCTCGCCGGCGATGGCCTTCCAGCCCAGGATCAGCGCGATCAGCGGGATGATCAGCCGCGTGATCTCGCTGACGAAGCCGACGAGTACGTCCGTCGTCGCCCCCTGTGCGGCGAGGTCCTCACCGAAGTACGAGACGACGCCCGTCGTCGCGACCAGCAGCGTGAAGAAAAAGAGACTCAGTCCCCAGAACAGCCACGAGCGGACCGAGTCCTGGAAGTCCTTCTTCGCGACGGCACGGACGCTCTCGAGGGTGATCGAACTCGAGGGCGCCGTCGTCCCGCGGTCGGCCGTTCCGGTTTCCGTCTCGGACTCGGTACTCATCGGGCACCCACCTCCGTCGTATAGGACTGGAAGACCTCCTCGAGCGACGCCTCGGAGGTCGAGAAGTCGCGAACCTCGAGGCCTTGGTTCTCGAGTTCCGAGAGTACGTCCGTCTTCGAGCCGTCGACCCGGACCGCGAGCGTCGGCGGCGCCTCGCTCTCGACGCTCGCTTCGGAGACGTCGGGCAGCGAGCGGACCGCCTCGATGGCGTCGTCGTCGAGCCGATCGACGGTGACCCGCAACACCGTCCCGTCGCTGACCGACTCCCGCAGTCCCGCGACCGAGTCGACGGCGACCATCTCGCCCTCGCGAAGGATGCCGACGCGGTCGCAGACGGCCTCGACCTGCTCCATGATGTGACTCGAGAAGAAGACCGTCGCGCCCCGTTCGCTCTCCTGGCGGACGATCTCTCGCATTTCACGGGCGCCGTTGGGGTCCAGTCCCGTCGAGGGCTCGTCCAGGATGAGGAGTTCGGGGTCGCCGACCAGCGCCATCGCGAGCATGAGCCGCTGGGCCATCCCCTTCGAGTATCCGCCGGCCTTCTTGTCGATCGCGTCGGCCAGATCGACCCGCTCGAGCAGCCGTTGGGGATCGTCGTCGACGCCCTTCGAGTCCATCGCGAACTCGAGGTGTTGCCGGGCGGTGAGTCGTTCGTAGGTCCGGTACCCCTCGGGGAGCACCCCGGTCCGCGATCGGATCTCGCGGCTGTGGGCCTGTGCGTCGAGCCCGAGCACCTCGACTCGTCCCGCCGTCGGACGGACGAAATCCAGGAGGACGTTGATCGTCGTCGACTTGCCGGCCCCGTTCGGACCGAGGAAGCCGAACACCTCACCCTCCTCGACCTCGAAGGAGAGATCGTCGAGCGCGAGGGTCTGACCGTACGTCTTGGTCAGCCCGTCGACCGTGATAGCGGGCATGGTTGGTGGCCGAGTGAAGACACCGTTTCCCGATAAGGATTGCCACTCGGAGTAATATTCATTTCCGTGACAGTGAAAAATGCCGAATCAGATCGGCTCGCCGGGATCGTAGTTCGACGCGGTCCGATCGACTTCCGTCGCGTACCGGTCGCGGGTCTCCTCGTCCGCGACGGCCTCGAGCTGATCCGACGAAAGCTCCTTCGCGGCCGTGACGTCCGATGCGGCCGACGCCGCCAGCTCCCGACGGTAGATCGACTCGCCGTCGGGCGTCGCGTACGTCAGCGTCACCAGTCCCTTGTCGTCGTACTCGCGTTCGACCAGCCAGCAGCGGATCTCCTCGCTCATACCCCGTTCTGGTGGATCCAGCACCGAGAATGTACCGCGTCCGCTTCGGCGGTCGGCTCGAGCCGACCCCGAGTCGGAGCGAGCGACGAGCCCGCCGTCCGTCGACCGCGAGGAGTCAGGCTGAAACCCCCCGCCGCCCTAGGCCCGCCGATGAACGCCGAGGGGGTTCGCGAGCGCGCGACGTCGTTACCGCGGGAGCCGGGCGTCTACCAGTTCCGGGCCGACGGGACGACGCTGTACGTCGGGAAGGCGGTCGATCTCCGGAGCCGGGTTCGATCCTACGCCGACCCGCGAAGCGCCCGCATTCGACGGATGGTCGACCGCGCCGACGGGATCGAGATCGCGGTCACCGACACCGAGACGCAGGCGCTGTTGCTCGAGGCGAACCTCATCAAGCGCCACCAGCCGCGGTACAACGTCCGGCTGAAGGACGACAAGTCCTACCCGATGGTCCAGCTTACGGACCACGAAGCCCCGCGGATCGAGATCACGCGTGACCCCGACGAGTCCGCCACGGTGTTCGGTCCCTACACGAGCAAGCGCCAGGTCGAGGTCGTCGTCAAGGCGCTGCGGGAGACCTACGGCGTCCGGGGCTGTTCGGACCACAAGTATTCCGGGCGGGATCGGCCGTGTCTCGACTACGAGATGGGGCTCTGTACCGCCCCCTGCACCCGCGAGATCGACCTCGAGAGCTACGTCGAGGACGTCAGCGCCGTCGAACGGTTCCTCGAGGGCGAGACGGGAATCCTCGCCGACCCGCTGTGCCGGGAGATGGAGGCCGCCGCACAGGAGCAGAACTTCGAGCGCGCGGCGAACCTGCGGGATCGCCTCGAGACCGTCGAGGCGTTCCACGGCGAGGGCGGCGAGGCCGTCCAGTCGACCGGCGACGAGCGGGCCGTCGACGTGCTCGGCGTCGCCATCGAGGGTGGGGACGCCACAGTCGCCCGCCTGCGAGCCGAAAACGGAAAGCTCGTGGATCGAGATCGACACACGCTCGAGGCACCCGGCCCCGATCCTGGCGACGACGGAGTCGGGGGTGAGCCGGGAGGTGTTCCCGCCGTCCTCGCGGCGTTCATCGTGCAGTACTACGCCGAACGAGAGCTGCCGGACGCCCTCCTGCTCCCCGAACGTCACAGCGACGACGAGGTCGGAGCCTGGCTCGAGGCCGAGGGCGTCTCCGTGCGCGTCCCTGGCGCGGGCCGGGAGGCCAAACTCGTCGACCTCGCGCTGAAGAACGCCCGGCGCAACGTCGGCGGGCGCGACGAGTGCGCCATGCTCGCCGACGCCCTCGAGATCGAGTCGGCCGAGCGGATCGAGGGGTTCGACGTGAGCCACGCTCAGGGGAAGTTCGCGGTGGGAAGCGACGTCACCTTCGTCGACGGCAACGCCGAGAAGGCCGACTACCGACGGAAGAAGCTCACCGACGAGAACGACGACTACGCGAACATGAAGGCGTTGCTCGAGTGGCGCGCCCTGCGAGCCGTCGAGGGTCGCGACGACCGGCCCGACCCGGACCTGCTGTTGATCGACGGCGGCGAGGGCCAGCTCGAGGCGGCCCGCGACGCGCTGGCAGAGGTGGGCTGGAACGTACCCGCCGTGGCGCTCGCGAAGGCCGAGGAGCGCGTGGTGACGCCCGACCGGAGTCTGTCGTGGCCGGACGACGCGCCACACCTCCACCTCCTCCAGCGGGTTCGGGACGAGGCCCATCGCTTCGCGGTCCAGTACCATCAGACGATCCGCGACGACGTCTCGACGGTACTGGACGACGTCCCCGGGATCGGACCCGAGACGAGAAAGCGACTGCTCGGTCGGTTCGGCAGCGTCGAGAACGTTCGCGAGGCCAGTCCGGAGGACCTCCGGAGTGTCTCCGGAGTCGGCGAGAAGACGGCCGAAACGATCAAATCACGGCTGTAGCGGGGGCGTCAGTATCGGATCGCGGCGTCGAGGATTCCGGCGGTCTGGCCGAGCCCGACCGCGACGAGCCCGACGACCGCGATCGAATCGCTGGTCGCGGCGACGCCGACCGCATACGCGACCGCGCCGAGGGCGCAGGCCGCGGCCCCTCCGAGATAGATCCACGTTCCCTTCGGGACGCGCCGTCCCGTGTCGACGAAGCCGACGGCCGGGAGGAGCATCCAGCCGAACAGCGCGATCGCCTGGAGGGGATCGGCGACCGACTCGAGCAGGAATCCCGCCGTTCCACACAGCGTCACGAACAGGCCGACGACGATGAGACGCCACCAGACGAGCAGCGTTCCGCGCCGCATGTCCGACCGACCAGTCACGGCGAACACGGCCAGCAGCGTGCTCATCACGACGTGTGCGATGAACAGCGTCCGAACGGCGACGGCACCGAGGTGCGCTGCGACGACGAACGTCCAGGCGAGCGGTACCAACACCGGCGGTCCGAGTTCGCGGGCGCGACGGAGCACGGTGGAGAGTCGTGTCCCGCCCGTATGAACCATCGGGCCTCGGGCGGTGGACCGCGAGGGTGTCGGTCCTGACGATCGGGGGTCGTTCGATCCGGGGACAGGGTTTTGCGCTCCGGCCCCGATTGGTACTACGTGTCTAACGACGACTCGATCGACGACCTGCTCGACGAACTCGACAGCCACGGCGACCTCGAGGCCGCAGAACAGCTGCTGTCGATCCGAATGGAGAAACGACGGTACGGAAAACCGGTGACGATCGTCGAGGGGTTCGACCTGCCGGAAGCCGAGGTCAAATCGATCGCCTCCGATCTCAAATCCTCGGTGGGAACCGGCGGCACCGTCGACGAGGGGCGAATCGAGCTCCAGGGTGACCACCGCGACCGAGCGCCTGATCTCCTTCGCGAACACGGGTTCGACGTCGAAACGTAACCGGGGTTGTACCGGTGCAACTCGAGTTGCGAGTACAGCTTTGGTCCTCGCTACCGTAGCGCGCGGCATGGAGATCAGACCGGCGACGGCCGACGACCGCGAATCGCTTCGCGAACTCGCCCGCGAGACCTGGCACGACACCTACGACGAGCTCTCGAGTGAGGTCGTCGACGAGACGATCGACGACTGGTACGGCAACGACGAACTCGAGCGGGCGCTCTCGGAGCCCGGAACGGCGGTGCTCGTCGCCGAGACCGACGGCGAGATTGCCGGGTTCACCCACGGCGTCGTGCAGGGCGAGGAGGGCGACGTCCTGCGGATGTACGTCCATCCGGATCATCAGCGCGAGGGGGTCGGCACGGCGCTCCACGATCGACTCCGCGAGGATCTCGAGGACTTCAACATGAGCCGGATGCGGGCGATCGACCTCACCTCGAACGAGGGTGGTCGGGCGTTCTACGAGGAACTCGGCTTCGAGCGAACCGGGGAGGGCGAGGTCGAGATCGGCGGCGAGTCCCGCCGGGAAGTTGTCTACACGCTCGAGCTGTAGCGGTACCGCGGCCGGTTAAAAGTGTGCTTGCATGCTCACCGGACGGATGGAAGTAGCGGGTCGGCATGAGGGTGTGAAGAACCCACACAATGAGCACGAAAGCGCCCACCGAAGCGGACATTCTTCGGCCGATCAAGAACACGACGACGACGTACTTCCTCCTGTTCGGCGTCGCCGGCTTGGCGCTCCTGATCTTTCTGATCGGCTGGGCCTACCAGCTCGCCGAGGGGCTGATCGTTACCGGACTCTCGGACTGGGGGACGGGAGGCGGGGTCACCTGGGGCGTCTACATCGGGGCGTTCATCTGGTGGGTCGGGATCGCCCACGGCGGGATCATCCTCTCGGCGGCCGTCCGACTGCTGGGGATGGACCGGTACATGCCGGTCGCTCGGCTGGCCGAACTCCTGACCATCGCGGGGCTCTCCGCGGCGGGTTTTTTCATCCTCGTCCACATGGGTCGCCCCGACCGGATGGTGACGAGCGTCCTCGGTCACTACCACATCACCGTCCACGCGTCGCCGCTGGTGTGGGACGTGACCGTCATCACGGCGTACTTCGTGCTGACGGCGACGTATCTCGGACTCACGCTCAGGTACGACGTCTCCCGACTGGGCGACCAGCTGCCGAATCACTTCGAACCGATCTACAGGGGACTGACGATCGGCTACAGCGAGCGGGAGGACGAGATCGTCCAGCGGATGGTCTGGTGGCTTGCACTCGCGATCATCATCATGGCGCCGCTGTTGCTCCACGGGGGCGTGATCCCGTGGCTGTTCGCGGTGTTGCCGACGTACCCGATCTGGTTCGGCGGCGTGCAGGGCCCGCAGTTTCTCACCATCGCGCTGACCTCGGCGATCAGCGGGGTCATCCTGCTGTCGTTCGCCTTCCGCCGAGCCTACGACTGGGACCACATCATCACCGACGACGTCTTCCGCGGACTCCTGCTGTGGCTCGGCTTTTTCTGCCTGCTCTTTCTCTGGCTGCAGCTCCAGCAGAACGTGGCCGGCGGCTTCTTCCCGCCCGTGGATCTGGACGCCGCGGCGACCGCGCGGCTCGCACACCCGATCTACCTCCTCTCGATGGGACTGGTCTTCGGCGTCCTCGCGTACATCTTCGCACAGACGATCCGACCGGCGCTGTTCTCCAAGGGGCGAGCCATCGCCGCGGCTCTCCTCGTGCTGTTCGCGACGCTGATCGAGAAGGTGCTGTTCGTCGTCGAGGGATTCTTCCATCCCAGCTTCGAGATCTACGGGGCCACGCCGGGGACGTACTTCCCGAGCCTGATCGAATTCTCCTCGATTACGGGAACGATCGGGATGGTCGTTCTCTTCTTCCTGGGCGTCGCGAAGGTCGTCCCGGTCGTCGAACTCCACGCGATCGAACACCTCCGCGGCGATCGCGGCGAGCACGAGGCCCGTCCCGAACGCGCCGACCGCGCCGAACACGAGTGAGGGCTTCCCGGACCGCGGTGTGAAACCTGTTCAGAACTCCTCGGCCGGTGGTGCGATCCCCTCGTCCTCGGTTTCGAGAGCGAACTCCTCGCGCACCTCTCGAATCCGATCCCGGATGTCAGCCGCCAGTTCGAACTCGAGGTTTCCTGCCGCCTCTTCCATCCGATCCTCGAGCTCCGCGATGTAGCGGGCGGCCTCGTCGTCGTCCTCGAGTTCGCGACCCGACACCTCGGTCGTGTCGGTCTTGCTTCCGGGCAGATTCGTCTCGCCGACCGCCTTGTCGATCGTCGTCGGCTCGAGGCCGTGTTCCTCGTTGTACTCCTGTTGGATCTCGCGACGCCGACGGGTCTCCTCGATGGCCGACTCCATCGCGTTCGAGGGATCGTCGGCGTAGAGCACGACCTCGCCGTTGACGTTTCGTGCCGCGCGTCCCATCGTCTGGACGAGCGTCGTCTCCGAGCGCAGGAACCCCTCCTGGTCGGCGTCCAGGATACCCACGAGCGAGACCTCGGGAATGTCCAGGCCCTCCCGAAGGAGGTTGATGCCGACGAGGACGTCGATCTCACCCAGCCGAAGGGAGCGAATGATCTCGTGGCGCTCGAGGGTGTCAGTCTCGTCGTGCATGTAGGCGACGTCGACGCCGGACTCCTCGAGATACTCGGTCAGATCCTCGGCCATCCGCTTCGTGAGCGTCGTCACGAGGGTGCGCTCGTCGCGTTCGATGCGCTCGTCGATGCGGTCCATCAGGTCGTCGACCTGGCCGCTGGCGGGCGAGACCTCGATCTCCGGGTCGACGAGGTGGGTCGGCCGAACGATCTGTTCGACGATCTGATCGCTGTGCTCGCGCTCGTAGTCGCCCGGCGTCGCCGAGACGTACAGCGTCTGGTCGGTCTTCTCCTCGAACTCCTCGAACGTCAGCGGGCGGTTGTCGTACGCCGTCGGCAGCCGGAAGCCGTTCTCGACCAGCGAGTCCTTTCGGGACTTGTCGCCGGCGTACTGGCCCCGGACCTGGGGGAGAGTCACGTGGGATTCGTCGACCACCGTCAGGAAGTCGTCGGGGAAGTAGTCGAGCAAGGTGTAGGGCGCCTCGCCGGACTCCCGATCCGAGAGGTAGACCGAGTAGTTCTCGATTCCCGAACAGTAGCCCGTCTCCTGCATCATCTCGAGGTCGAACGTGGTTCGCTCCTCGATGCGCTGGGCGGCGAGCATGTCACCCTGGCGCTCGAAGTACGAGATTCGCGAATCGAGGTCGTCGCGGATCTCGTCCATCGCTCGCTCGAGTTTCGTCTCCGGGATCGAGTAGTGCTCGGCCGGGTGGACGAGCACGGCCTGCTGTTCGCCCTGGGTCTCGCCCTCGAGCGGGTCGACCTTCACCATGCGGTCGATCTCGTCGCCCCAGAGTTCGACGCGGACGGCGTAGCGGCCGTACATCGGGTAGATCTCGATCGTGTCGCCCCGCACCCGGAACGTGCCCTGCGTGAAGTCGACGTCGTTGCGCTCGTAGTTCAGGTCGACCAAGCGTTTGAGGAGGTCGTCGCGGCCGGTCTCCTCGCCGACCTCGAGTCGCATCGACATGTCGATGTAGTTTCGGGGGTCACCGAGGCCGTAGATAGCAGAAACGGAAGCGACGACGATGACGTCTTCCCGCGTCAGCAGCGATCGCGTCGCCGAGTGGCGCAGGCGGTCGATCTCGTCGTTGATCGAGGCGTCCTTGTCGATGTAGGTGTCAGTCTGCTCGACGTAGGCCTCGGGCTGGTAGTAGTCGTAGTAAGAGACGAAGTACTCGACGGCGTTCTCCGGGAAGAGATTTCGAAACTCCTCGTAGAGCTGCGCCGCCAGCGTCTTGTTGTGGGCGATCACGAGGGTCGGCTTCTGGATCTCTTCGATCGTCCACGAGACGGTGTTGGTCTTGCCCGATCCCGTCACGCCGAGCAGCGTCTGCTTGTCCGCACCTGACCGGAACCCCTCGGCGAGTTCCTCGATCGCCTCGGGCTGGTCGCCCGCGGGGTCGAACGGCGCGTCGACCTCGAACGGCTGGGCGGCCTCGGGACGGTCCGGCTGGAGGGGACCTCGAGAGTCACTCATCATCTGGATCAGGGACTCGAGATACTTGACGCGCTCGCATGCAACGCGCGGGCGCCCGCGAGCCTCGATCGATCCGCGGGGACCCGAAAGACTATGCCGAGAACGTGTAGTGGCAGTGATATGCCATCCAGACGCGCCGTGCTCGCGACGGGGGCGGCGACCGGACTGGCCGCCGTCGCGGGCTGTCTCTCGAGCCGGCACTCGTTCGGCACGCTCGAGACCGATCCGGACAGCTGGCGGCTCTCGCGGTTTGACCTGCAGAACACGGGCCACAACGCCGACGCGACCGTCCCCGACGATCCCGAGGAACGGTGGCGTGTGGAGCTCGAGTCGCCGGGTCGGGACGTCGCGGGACTCGTCGTCGGCGAGGACGTCGTCGTCGCGGGCAGCGAGGAAGAGGCGGACCGGAGCTTCGTTGCGCTCGAACGGGACAGCGGGGACGTTCGGTGGGAAGACGAGGACGCCGACGTCGCTGCGCTCGCGCTCGGCGACGAAACGGTGTACACGACGGCGGAGGACGGCGACGTCGCCGCATACGATCTCGAAGCGGGAGAGCGGAGCTGGGAGACCGCCAGAGCCAGCGGATCGACGACCCACGGCGTGTGGCTCCGCTTCGACGGCGAGACGCTCTACCGGGGGGACGACGGTCGCCTCACCGCGTACGACGCCGAGGACGGCGACGAACGCTGGCGCCTCTCGGGGTACGGGGCGAGCGCGATCGACGGCGATCGGCTGCTGCGGGGGAACGCCGGACTTACCGCGTACGAGTCCCCCACGGAATCGGTACGGTTCGACGACGGCGAGCCGGAGCCACGCTGGGAAGCGTCGGGTGGGGGTCACGGAACGTTCCCCGCCGTCTGGGAGGATCGGGTTCTCGTCGGCGCCCGCTACTGGCCGCTCGACGACGACTCCGCACGGCTGCAGGCCCATCGGCTCGACAACGGCGAGCTCGAGTGGGAACGCGAGTTCTCGGACGCGCACGTCGCCTCGCCGGTGATCGTCGGCGATCGGGCGGTCTTCCACGTCGGTCGCGGCGGCCGGGACGACGATCCCGACGGGCCGAGTACACTGGCGGCGGTCGACCGCGAGGGGACGATCGACTGGGAGCTCGAGACCGAGTGGGAGCGACCGATCCTGGCTGCCGCGGGGGAGACGCTTCTCGTCGGCGGTGACGCCGGCGACGTCGATCTCGTCGCGATCGATCCGACGGACGGCGAGCGTCGATGGGAACGCGATCTTCAGGGAGACAGCGTCCAGGTCGCCAGCGCGGCGTCGCTCGCGCCGGTCGACGGCGCACTGTTCGTGGGAACCGGACACAGCCACGTCGTCGCCTACGGCTGAGGAGACCGAGTCGAAGAGAACGGAACGGCTCGAATCGCTCGACGCGGAGCCGACGGTCGGCCCCGTCCTCTACCGATCAGCTAACACTGGTGGTCCGGCGCCGCCTTCTTCCCGTTAGCCGCGTCCTTGCCGTCGGCTGGACCCTTGTCCTTGCCGTCGGCCGCGTCTTTTCCGTTTGCGGCCTCCTTCTCGTTGACGCCGTTCTTTCCGTTAGCCGGCTCCTTCTCCTTGGCCGCGTCGTCGCCGACCTCGTCTTTACCCTTCTCGTCGACGTCTTTGTCGTTCTCTTTCTCGTCGATCTCCTTCTCGTCCTCTCCGTCAGCGTCTTTCTCGTCCTTTTCGTCGACGTCCTTCTCGTCGTCCTCGTCCTTCGGAGCCTCGTCCTCGTGGTCGGCTTCCGGCTCTTCCTCCTCCGCGTCAGCCGCCGGTCCGTCGACGACGAGCTCGACGGTGAACTCGCGATCGGCGAACTCCTCGGGCGGCTCGAGGTAGCCGATCGCGTACCCCGTCGTGATCGATTCCGCCTCGAGGTCGACGTCGAACGACGCTACCGCCTCTTCCTCGCCCGCCGGACGAACTGAGAGCGTGTATGCGCCGGCGGGGACGGCGAGGTACTCCGAGACGTCCTCGAACTCGACGCCCTCGACCAGCGGCTGCTCGTCGGCGTAGATGTCGACCGCGGGCGCGTCGGGCGAAAAGTGTGCCACGCGGACGAACGCCGCGTCGGCCTCGGCGTCCTCCGGCAGGGGCTCGGCGTCGACCAGGATCTCCGGACGGAACGTCTCGGCCTCGAGTTCGCCGATCGCCGCGATCGTGGCGAACCCCTCGGCGACCTCGACTTCGTCCTCGAAGACGACGGCCTCGGGATCGTCGGCCGCCGTGATCGCGACGGTGTAGGTTCCGGGCTCGAGTTCCAGGTACGGCGAGACGGCGCCGTAGGGAACGTCCGCGAGCACCTGCTCGTCGTCGACGAGGACGTCGACGTTCGGCGCGTCGGGCGAGAAGTGAGCGACGCGAACCGCGGCGGAAACGGCGGCCGGATCGTCGGCTGGGTCGTCGTCGGTCGCTCGCTCGTCGTCCTCGTGCTCGCCTTTCGCGAAGACGGCACCGCTCGTGATACTCAATCCGCCCGCTACAGCCATCGCTTTTAGCGTCGTGCGTCGTGATACGGACATATGCAACCGTGACCGGGGGGCAAGACGACAAAAAGCCGTCAGTCAGTACTCGAGACTCTCATCCGATTACTGACGGCGACGATCGAGTACGGTAACCCTACGGAGAGAAAACCCCTCGTACACGGTCAACGACCTCCGATCCGAACCGGGAGACGACGACCCGCCCTTGATAGCGGGGCTGATGTCTGGCCAACCGTTATGAGTCGGACCGTCGTGAGTTCGGGTATGGTTCAGGAACTGACGCAGGTCCGTGACGATCTCGAGAAGGCAGCCAAGACGGCAGACGACGACGGCCTCCGCGATGACATCCGCGAGCATGTCGACGCGTTCGAGGATTACACGATCGGCGACCACGAACCTGACCACGCGATCATGGACGACCACCTGAACGGACTGCGACAGCTCAGCGAGCGCGCAACCGGAGACACGAGTCAGCACGTCGACAGCGCGCTCGAGACCGCCGAGGAGTACCGCGAAGGTATCGACCAGGCCTGAACTACGCTCTCGCAGCGTTCGATCCGTAACGTCGACTCGGTGTCGACCCCGCCGAACACCTTCTCGAGCCCGTACTGCCCGAGCTGGCGACGGTGGCGCACACGCACCCGTCGACGGGCTCGAGAACGGTCGAATGACGTCGGCGGCATCGTCGGTGCTCGTTTCGCGACGGTCGTTCACGTTCTCGAGCAGCGTCTCGACGACGATTCCGCACCCGCCGCTGCTGCCAGCGACGCCGTCGATTCGCTACCGCAGGAGCGGGCCGAGCGGCGACGTTCCCTCGGGCGTCTCCTCGTCGAAGAAGCCCTCGACGCCGTCGAGCTCGAGGACGAAGTCGGCGCCGAACGCACCGGCGGGGGTTCGGAATCCCGCGTCCGCGTCGCTGGCGAGAACGCGTTCGGCGACCGTCACGGCGCCGTCGACGGTGACGACGTACGGGTCGGGCGTCCGCAGGCGGGAGACGACCCGCTCGCCGTCGTCGCCGTCGACCCGCGCCTCGCCCCAGACGTAGGCCGTCCCGCGCTCGCGGGTCCACTCGGCGGGCCCATCGCGGACCCCCGCCAGTTGCTTCAGAACCCATCGGACTGGCTTCGCCTCGAACAGCGGCGTGAGGTGCCGGTGGGATTTCAGCGCGAGCCGCGCCGGCTGGGGCAGCATGGCGTACATCTCGACGTTCGGGATCCCGGTGGTGTAGTGTGCCGTACAGATATCTCCCATCGGCATCGTCACCGCCGGGCGCTCGCCGCGACCGAAGTCGATCTCGCGGGTTCGCCAGGCCGTCGGCACGCTCTCGACGCGCCCGTCGCGGCGGACGGCCCCCTCGGTGTTCGCGCCCTCGAGGACCGTTCGAACGGTGCCGATCGACGGAATTCGAACCGAATCGACGCCGAGTGCGAGGCTCTCGGCCTCCGGCAGGCGGTCGGCGAGGTGGGCGGCCAGACAGTCCATCGGAATCGTCGACAGCGCGGCAGCCGGCAACAGCGTTACCCCGGCCGCTCGCGCCTCGTCGTCGCGGTCCTGTATCGACTCGATGACCGGAATCTCGCCGGTGATGTCGACGTAGTCCGTGCCGCTTCGCAGACAGCCCTCGACCAGCGGCTCGGCCGTGTTCGAAAACGGTCCGGCGCAGTTCAACACGCAGTCGACGTCCTCGAGTGCCTCGGCGACGACGTCCGGCTCCTCGAGCGAGAACCGTCGACCCGGCTGCTCGAGATCCGTGACCTGTTCGCGCAGCTGGTCCCGGTCGCGGCCGGCGAGGATCGGATCCAGTCCGCGGTCGATCGCGTCCTCGGCGACCAGACTACCGACGTATCCGTACGAGCCGTAGATCAGAAGCGATCCCATACACACGGAACCCCGACGGCGGAGTTAAACGGCGGGCCGGCAGGTGACGCTACGGTCCGTCCGCGGGCCGCCGATCACTCGAGGCGATCGAGGACGGCCTCCTTGTCGTAGGACAGCGACAGCGAACGCGATCGGCCCCGACCCTCGATGTCGGCGTAGTCGGCGTCGATCAGCCCGAGCTGATCGAGCTTGTTGACGATCTCGGAGTACCTCGTGTACCCCAACCCCGTCTCCTCGTGGAAGGTCTCGTACACCTCTCCAGCCTGTCCGCCGTCGTTGGTGGCGATGACCTCGAGCAGTGCCCGCTCGGTGTCCGACAGTCCCGAGAGGCTCCGGGAGAGGTTGATGTACTTCGACTTCTCGTAGGCCGCGTCGACGTCTTCCATCTCGACGGTTCGGCTCCCACGCATCTCGGCGTTGAGTCCCGCGCGGCGCAGGAGGTCGATTCCGACTCGGAGGTCGCCGCTCTCTGCCGTCCGGTCGGCGACGCGCTCGACGGTGTTCCGCGAGATAACGCCGTCGCGAAACCCCTTCCGGACCCGTTCGTCGAGGATGTCGACGATTTCGGGCTGGTCGTACACCGGGAAGTAGACCTCCTCGGGCCGGAACACGCTTTGTACCCGCGAGTCGAGCTCGTCGATGACCTCGAGGGTCGGATCGGAGGAGACGACGATGACACCGATCTTCGCACCGGGGTACTCCTCGTGGGCACGGAGCAGCGAGTACAGCGTGTCCGAGGCCTCGTTCTCGTAGAAGAGATAGTTGACGTCGTCGAGTGCGACGACCAACACGCGGTCGTCCTCGACGAGTTTATCGGCAATCTGGCCGAACAGCTTCTTGAACGAGATCCCCGACGACGGCGGTTCGTAGTCGAAGGTGCCCTCGAACAGCCGCGAAAACACCGAGTACCGCGTCGAGTTGACCTGGCAGTTGACGCGAATCGTCCGCACGTCGCTGGTCTGTGTCCCGACCTCGTCGAACAGCTTCTGGACCGCCGTGGTCTTTCCCGTTCCGGGCGGTCCCCGAACCATAACGTTCAGCGGGCGGGATCCGCGCACCGCCGGCCGCAGCGCGTATGTGAGGTTCTGCGTCTGCGTGTCGCGGTGTTTGAACGTCTCGGGTACGTAGTCGATCTCGAAGACGTGTTCGTCTCTGAACACGGATTCGTCCCACGACAACATCCCCTCCTCGGGGTCGTCAGCCATTACTTTCACCACGCTGTCGTAGTTACTTAGTTGTTTGCGAGGCAGGCTCCGTGTCCGGAACGTCCCCCCGCGAACACGTGTATTCGACCGCCTACTCCCTCGCCCGCGTTTTCGGTGCTGACACGAAGGGAGGAAATCTCGAGGTTCGTTTAACGGCCGTATAATGAAACGTCGTACACCGCAAGTAGCCACCAATGGGACCAGCTATCTCGTCGTGGCACACACGAGATCAGGCCGAGCGCCGGCAAGGCCTTCCTCTCGAGGCGGACGGCTACGACGCGAAGCGAGCGGCGCCGACCGTCCGGATTGGTCGGTCGAGCCACGCCGGTCGCGATCAACGGCGTTATGAGACACCAGTTCGTCGGTCACGAGAAACGTGTCGGAAGAGAAAACGCACCGCACAGCGCACACCGGTAGTATGAGTCACTCGAGTCCACAGCAGAACACGCGCTCGGTCTCGACCGGTGCCCAGCTTCTCCTGATCGTTGCCGGAATCGGGTTTCTCGTCGCCGGAATCGCACTCGCCGCAAGCGGATCGGGGATTGACGATGCAATTACCGGAGTAGACGACGAGGAAATCGAGGGGGAAACCCAACCGGACGAGCCGAGCGACGACGACGAGAGCGACGAGACTGAGACCGAGGACGAGGGCGGTGACGACGTAGACGAGAGTGATGACGACGCCGGGGAAGGCGATGCGGACGACGCTCCGGCTGACGACGGTGCCGACGATGCTGGAGACGATGACGCGGCCGACGATGCCGGAGACGACGACACCGACGACGCCCCGGCTGACGATGCCGGAGCTGACGATGATGCGGCTGACGATGCCGGAGCTGACGATGATGCGGCCGACGATGCCGGTGACGACGGCGCTGACGACGTCCCGGCTGACGACACCGGTGCGGACGACGTTGACGACGATGCGCCGTTCGATGACGACGTATTCGGTGACGACGACGCTGACGATGCCGACGATGCCGATGATGCCGACGCCGATGATGCCGACGCCGATGATGCCGACGACACCGACGACGATGATGATGACGACGACGACGATGATGACGATGATGACGACGGGAACTGGTTCGAATAACGCGGTAGCGTAGCGCGCTTCCTTTTCGCAGTCGAACGTCGAACGAAGAGTGATTTGACCCGAGAGTTCAGTTCTGCGTCTCGTTCGAGACGGGTGCCGTTTCTGAACGCAATTGCCACGCGGCCGAACACACCTCGGGGAAATCGTAGTGGATACGATCCGGAATCAAGGCCGAACTCGAGCGGGCGACCCGACGATCGGTCGTGGTCTTCGCGGCGCTCGAACGAGAACGAACGATCCGCAGACGGTTGTCGACGCCGGGGGGATCTCCGACAGCACTCGCCGAAACGGCTGTCGCAGCCCTCCCGAGAGAGCCGGCCGAGAGACACGGCTCGTCTCCGGGGCAGGTGATTGCTGCCGTGGAGTTGGCATCGATCCTTCGCGAGCCAGTAGCGCCTCCACGCGTCGAAACGGGATTGTCTCGAACGCGGCGCTCGTGCAGAACGTTGCAAAGAGAGTAGCATCGCTCCGAAGCGGGTCGAGTCGAATCGATCCGACGGCTCACGAGGACGAGGCGACGATGCGCTCGATTCGTTGCCGAACCGCGGCTCGGAGCTCGGGAGCCACTATAGTAGCCACTAAAAGTCAGTGCGCACCCGATCGCACGACGGCTGTGCGATCGGTGTGCAAACAGTTTCAGTTGTTACTATAGCAGGATCGGAAGACTGCGACGGAGGGAAATAGAAGCGTATATCGAGGGACTGCGGGAGGATCGATCGGAACGGGTCCTACTCGACCGTGACGCTCTTTGCCAGGTTGCGCGGCTTGTCGATCGGTCGGTCGAGCAGATCCGCAGCGTAGTACGAGACCAACTGCAGTTGGACGTTCGCGAGCAGCCCGGCCCAGACGGGATGCGTGTCCGGAACCGAGAGGTGGGCCTCGGCCGCGTCGACGACGGGGTGGTCGTCCGGCGAGACGGCGACGATCGACGCGCCTCGGGTCTGTGCCTCGATCGCGTTCGTCTTCGTTTTGCCGTCGTCGCCGCCGGTACAGACCGCAAAGACCGGGGTTCGTTCCGTGACGAGCGCCAGGGGACCGTGTTTGAGCTGGCCGGAGGCGAACCCCTCGGCGTGCTCGTACGTGATCTCCTTGAACTTCAGAGCTCCCTCGAGCGCAACGGGGTGGCCGAGCCCGTTGCCGATGAAGAAGAAGGCGTCACTTTCGATGTACTGCTTCGCCAGTCGTTCGGCGTCGGTAGTCTCGAGGATCTCCTCGACCTGCGCCGGGAGGTCCTCGAGGCTCTCGAGCATGACGTCGACGTCGTCGACCTGGTCGGCGTGGGGGACGTCGGCCGCGATACGCTGGCTGACCAGCGCAAGCGAGACCGCCTGCGAGGAGAACGTCTTCGTCGCGGCGACCCCAACCTCGGGGCCGGCGCGGATGTACATCGCGTCGTCGGTCTCGCGGGCGATCGTCGAGCCGACGACGTTCGTAACCGCCAGCGTTCGTGCACCGCGGTCAGCCGCTTTGCGGATCGCCTGCAGCGTGTCGGCGGTTTCACCGCTTTGCGTAACTGCGATGGTCAGGGTGTTCTCGTCGACGGGGCCCGAGGCGGAGTCGTACTCGCTCGCACGGATCACTTCCGCGCGGATATCCGACGCCTTCAGCAGCTGGGCGCCGTACAGCGCAGCGTGGTACGAGGTCCCGCAGGCGACGAACTGGACCTCTTCGACGTTCGTAAAGGAGCCGGCGGGCAGCGACTCGATGTCGACCTCGCCATCCTCGACGCGACCCTCGATCGTGTTCGCGAGCGAGGTCGGCTGGCCGTGGATCTCCTTTTTCATGTAGTGGTCGTACTCACCCTTACCGGCGTCTTCTGGGTCCCAGTCGACGATGTCGGTCTCGCGGTGAACCGGCTCACCCTCGAGATCGGTAATCTCGTAGGATTCGGGCTCGAGAACGACGACATCGCCGTCCTCGAGGTAGATGACCTCGTCGGTGTAATCGAGGAAGGCTGGAACGTCGCTGGCGAGGAACCAGTCGTCGGTTCCGAGGCCGAGTACCAGGGGGGATCCCTTTCGCGCCGCGTAGACGCGGTCTTCGTCCTCGACGATCGCCGCGATCGCGTAGCTTCCCTCGAGCGTCTCGACTGCCTTGCGCACCGCGGCCTCGGTCGGCAGCTTCTGTCGGTACTCGTTGATCAGGTGCGGGATGACCTCGGTGTCCGTATCGCTCTGGAAGACGTGTCCCTTCTCCGCCAGTTCCGTCCGAAGCTCCGCGTAGTTGTCGATGACGCCGTTGTGAACGACGGCGACGTCACCGGCGGAGTCGGTGTGGGGGTGTGCGTTTTCTTCGGTCGGCGGACCGTGAGTACTCCAGCGGGTGTGGCCAATGCCGACGTTACCGGTCGGCAGGTAGTTCAGCTTCGATTTGAGGTCCGAAACCTCGCCGGACGTCTTGTGCACCTTCACACCCGAACCGTTCTGGACCGCGATCCCCGCAGAGTCGTAGCCGCGGTACTCGAGGTTTTCGAGTCCCGTCAGCAACGTGTCGGCCGCGTCATCGGATCCGATTCGTGCAATGATACCACACATTATCCGAGTACCTCCGGGACGGCTCCGGCAACCGAGGAGGGGCCACAAACAGAGCGGGCCGGGTCGGTCGAACGTCGGTTCGGTACGCCGCTACGGCGTGCAGTTCTGTAACGTGTCATAGATCTAATCCTCCCGGGTCTTCTGTCCCTGCACATCGACCCGGCGTTACCCGATACGTTGCCGACATAGCCCATTACTATGGATCGGATAACCACTAACGGACGTCCCGTTTCACCATTTCTCCGCGTCTCATCAGTAATATTATCTTATCGTGCAGTGAGAGCGCACGATAGGCCACGTTCGGCAGTTCGGAGAACGGTAACTGACTAACCACAACGAGACGAACCGGAGTCTCGATCGAACGGCTGCACTTTGTTGCAGAGACACGACGCATCCTTATTCGACCACTAAGCGTGCCAGCATGGCCGGTTCGTAAACACGTCTAGAATCGGTCAGTAGGGAGGACAGCGGCCAAAACGAGGTTCGTCGGCGTATTTATTGAAACGCGAGAGAAGATACCCAGCGACGTCGGCTCCGTCGGCTCCTACGGAGACTTTGTAACCGTTACCGACGGGTCGTCGGTCTCCGGTGAGCCCCCAGGTCCGTGGTCGGCGAGAACGATCGCGTTCTCGCGACCGACCGAGACCTTGCCGATTTCCCCTCGATCGTGCATCTCCGAGAGCAGCCGGCTGACTTTGGACTTCGACCAGCCGGTTTCTTCGACGATCCGATACTGGTACGTCCTGCCGTCGTTCTCGACGAGTATCCGGATAATCTGTCCCCTGTCGCTTAGAAGTTCATCGGGTGTGTCCGGTGAAATGTACGTCTCGTACGTGTGGGTCGGCTCTTCCTCCGTCGGTTCGTCGTCCCGTTCGTCGTCGTCGGAAGACACCAACGCCGCAGGGTCGAGCGTAACATCGCGGTTCGAGAGCGCCTCGAGGAGGCGAGCTCCGATGAGTACGCCGATGATCACCACTGCAGCGCCGACCAGTGCGAGTTCCCAGATCGGCGTCCCGCCCAGAAACTGGACGGGTTGAGAGACACTGATGCTGGCAGCGAGAGACGCCGCTGCTGACCGGACTGTTGCGCCGTCGGGCGACGAGATGAACGCGGCTACGTGTACCTCGCCGACGGTAACCAGTACGTCGCTAGAGACGGATTCGGATACGGTATCGATCGTTCTGGGCTCCATGGTTGCTAGACTCGGGTATGACCGACCGTGAGAGAACATATTCACATCGGTCGTATTAGCACACAATATGACATCCAACTTCATTATGCGGTCAAACAGATTTGCTTAACAGCGAAATAAGATAACAGGGTCTGAGAAGCGAAACCAAGGCTGAGTGAGGGTCAAGAGGGAGCTAGACTGTTGACGAATCCGAACGACGTGTGACGGGGCAGTTTATCGGCTCTATAGTAAACCGATGAGATTGTCTGTGTTCGAGTGAAGCGTGTCAGCCGTCTCGAGGGCGTCTGGCACACAGACTCCGACGCGCGTCGTCGGCGGCGTCGGGCACGTGACACACCACCATGACCCCACCACTCAGCGACACCGAGAGACGAACTGACGGACCAGAGAGCGATCGGCCGGACGGACTCACCCAGTCGGCAGAGGGAAGCCTTCGAGATGCGACAGTCTGTGTCGTCGGGCTCGGCTACGTCGGGCTCCCGCTCGCGGTCGGGTTCGCACAGGCAAACTACCACGTCGTCGGTTTCGACGTCGACGACTCGAAGGTCCAGACGCTACAGAACGGGGTCGATACGACCGGGGATCTCTCGGACGAAGCAATCCTCGACGGTGACATCAGCTACACGACCGACTCGGCCGCGGTACGCGACGCCGACTACGTGCTCGTTACGGTCCCGACGCCCGTCGAGGGCGAACGCCCGAATCTCGCGTTCATCGAAAGCGCCGCCGAGACCGTCGGCACACACCTGACGCGTGGAACGACGGTAATCCTCGAGTCGACGGTGTATCCGGGGGTCACGCGCGAGGAGTTCGCCCCGGCCATCGAGGACGCATCCGGACTCGAGGCCGGCGAGGACTTCTATCTCGCGTACTCGCCCGAGCGAGCGACCCCCGGCGACGGCGAGCACTCGCTCGACAGCGTCGTCAAGGTCGTCGGTGGACAGGACGATACCGTCCTCGAGGACGTCGCGACGCTGTACGAGTCCGTCGTCGACGCGGGCGTCCACCGGGCGCCGTCGATCGAAGTCGCGGAGGCGTGCAAGGTCATCGAAAACGTCCAGCGCGACGTCAACATCGCGCTGATGAACGAGCTTTCGATGGCTCTCGAGGAGATGGGGATCGACACGCACGACGTGCTCGAGGCCGCGGGGACGAAGTGGAACTTCCATGACTACCAGCCCGGACTGGTCGGCGGCCACTGTATTCCGGTCGACCCGTACTTCTTCGCCCACCGGGCGAAACAGGCCGGTGCCGATCCGGAACTGATTCTTACGAGCCGGAACGTCAACGAGTCGATGCCGGATCACATCTCCGAGCTTACGATCAAGGCACTCAACGACGGACACAAGGCCCTCTGTGAGAGTCGGATACTCGTGCTCGGACTCTCGTACAAGCCGGACGTCGGAGATATCCGAAGTTCGAAGATCGCGAACGTGATCGATCGGCTCCAGCAGTTCGACGTCGACGTCGTCGGTTACGATCCCCACGCGGACAACGACGCCGTCACCCAGGCGTTCGGCATCGACGTACAGGACTCGCTCTCGTTTGCGGGCTTCGACGGCGTCCTCATGGCGACTCCGCACGCGGCGTTCGACGAACTCGACCTCGGGACGATGGCGACGGCGCTCAACGAGTCCCCCGCGCTGGTCGATATCCCCGGGGCGTTCGACGCCGACGATGCAACGGATCAGGGCTTCAGTTACAGGAGAATATAATGTACCGCGGTCATACGATCCGAGGCGGGACGCGACCGAGGAAATTATCGGCGTCGGCGTTCGCACTCGATACGAAGGTCACCGTCCTCCCGACAGCGACGGAAATCGACACGACGAGGAACAGTACGAGTAGGGTGAGCCGATAGATGCGCGTCATCGTAACGATCCAACACCCAGCTCACGTCCACTTTTTCAAACACGCTATCACGGAGCTCGAGGCGGATGGGAACGACGTCTACGTCTTCGCCCGGGAGAACGAAGTCGTCAGGGATCTACTCGAGTCCTACGATATCGACCACGAGATTTTGGCCGGCGAGTCCGACTCCCTGTTCTCGCTCGCGAGGGTACAGGCGACCTACGAGGCGCGACTGCTGGCCCGGGCGCGGAAGATCAAGCCTGACGTTATTACGGCCATCGGTGGCCCCGCCGCGACTCACGTCGCAAAGCTCGTCGGCGCGAAAAGCGTCGTCTTCTACGACACCGAACACGCGACGCTCATCAAGATGCTCGCGTACCCGTTCGCCGACATCATCTGTACACCGGAGTGTTACGACGGCGATATCGGATCGAAGAAGGTCGAGTACCCCGGCTACCACGAACTCGCCTACCTCCACCCCGACCGGTTCGAACCCGATCCGACGGTTCTCGAGGAAGCCGGATTGGAGCCGGACGACACCTTCGTCGTGATGCGGTTGAGTAGCTGGGACTCCTCACACGACATGGGTCAGGGAGGGTTCAACGATCCGATAGAGGCCGTCCAGCGGCTCGAGGACGCCGGGGCGACGGTGCTGATCACCTCGGAGGTTCCCCTTCCCGACGAACTCGAAGCCAACCGGATGACGACGTCGCCGGATCAGATACACGACCTGCTCGCGTACGCGGACTGTTTCGTCGGCGAGGGTGCAACGACGGCCGCCGAGGCTGCGATACTCGGAACCCCTGCGGTCTACGTGAACTCCCTCTCGCTGGGCTACATGCAAGAGCTCGAGGAGGAGTACGGGCTCGTGTTCAACTTCAACGACGAGGACCGCCACGCCCGCTCGCTCGAGAAAGCGGTGTCGATCATCGAAAGCCGCGACGAGGAGACCTGGCAGCGTCGACGAGATCGGTTGCTCGCCGACCGCGTCGACGTCACCGACGTCATCGTCCGGGAACTCGAGACCGTCCTGACGACCGACCCGGACCGAGCGACAGTTGCCGCCAACGCCGACTGACACGATATGCACGTACTCCACCTCATCACTACCACACGTTCGTTCTTCGAACAACAGATCTCGGTCCTCGAAAACCGAGGGATCGACTGTACCGTCGTCGGCGTACCGGGCGATTACACGGCCGAATCGCCTCGAACGCCGATCGACTACCTCCGGTTTCATCCGAAGGTGCTCTCTCACGTCTGGGCGGACGACTACGACATCGTTCACGGACACTACGGTCTCGTCGCACCGTTTGCACTCGCCCAGCCGACGCGTCCGGTGGTGCTGAGTCTCTGGGGTACCGACCTGATGAGCGACATGGGCTGGCTCGAGACGATCAGCCGGTACGGCGCCCGGTTTGCCGACGCGACGATCGTTCCGAGCCCGGCGATGTCACGCGAACTCGACGTCGACCACGTCGAGATTCCGTTCGGGATCGATACGGAACTGTTCAGACCGATCCCACGCGAGGACGCTCGCGAACGCGTCGGCTGGGACGAAGACGAGCGAATCGCGCTGTTCCCGTACGACCCGGATCGAAGCGAGAAGGACTATCCACGGGCCGAACGTCTCGCCGACCGTGCCGACGCGGATCTCGAGGTGCGGGCGATCGACGGCGTCGCCTACGAAGAGATGCCGTACTACATGAACGCGAGCGACCTGCTGCTCGTGACGTCGAAACGGGAGGCCGGGCCGATGGCCGTCAAGGAGGCCGCCGCCTGTAACGTCCCTATCGTCTCGACAGACGTCGGTTTCGTCGACGAGACGATCGGCGGCCTCGAGAGCTGCGTCGTCAGCGACGACGACAGCGAGCTCGCGGCAGGACTCGAGTCGGTTCTCGCCGGCTCCGGACGCTCGAACGGTCGCGAGGCCATCGACGGACTGAGTCTCGAGTCGATGGGCGACCGCCTCGTCGAGTGTTATCGAGCGGTCCTCGAGGAGCGGGGACGCGATGCGACGGAGTTATCCCTCGAACGAACTGACGATAGAGAGGAAACGTATCATGGCATCTAAAATGTCGCTGTCGAACGTGCGACCCTTGCGACTCGACACGACAGCGGCGATCGCCGGTTTAATCGCTGCGCTGTTGCTGTTCCCGCTGCGGTTTTTCGCGTCCCAAATCTACATCAACACGATCCCGATCGTCGTCGGCCTCGGCTGTGCGCTGTATCTCCTCGCGGTCCACCAGAACGAAGGCGAGCGAACGCTGCCGACGCTGTCGACACCGGCTGCGATGGCGCTTCCGAGTATCGTCACTGTCGGAATGGCAGTGATGATCCTCGTGACGATCTTGCAGGGCACCCGAACGCCACTGTTTTTCGCCATCTCGAGCGTTGTCGGGACGTTGCTGTTCGGACAGATACTGTTCACGAGCGACCGTGACTTCCATCGCGGAATCCTTCTGTTTCAGCTCGTGTTGTTCGCGTTCGTCTTCCGGTTTACCGCGCTGTATACGACGCCGGGATACATCGGGATCGACGTCTGGACGCACATGACGGAGCTCACCCAGGCGGTCTACCTGGAACAGTCGCTCGGTGCGATCTCCTACGACAAACACTTCGGATCGCCGTTCTTCCACCTGTACGTCATCGCATCCACGCTCGTTTACGACGTCTCGTTGCGAATGGGGCTGTACCTCTCGATGGGGATTGCGATGCCGCTTTCCATTCTCGTCGTTTACGCCGCAGCCAACCTTCTGGTTCCGGCCCGGTGGGCGACCCTTGCGACCGCGATGTTCTCGGTCGCCAGCTACACCGTTATGTGGGGAGTTCATCTCATCCCGACCAGCATGGGACTCGTCTTTTTCCTCGCGATCGTGTACGCCCTGATCCGCGTAATGCGCATCGAGTACACGAGCCGCGACTTCGCGTTTCTCGTTTTCCTCTCGGTCGCGGTTATTTTGACACACCAGATATCGACGTTCATCGTACTGGTTCTCCTCGGTGCCGCGTTCCTGGCTCAGATCCTCTTTATGACCGGGCCGCTGGGACTTACCAGACTCGATACGAGCGTCTTCCGGACCAAGAAACCGGTCAACCTGATCGGACTTCTCGTGTTCAACTTCGGCCTCGCGATTTTTGTCTGGTCTCTGACGCCGTACCGCGACGACTCGTTCCTGGGAACGGTCCTCGGCTGGTTCGGTGAAACGCTCGAGGAAAGCGCCGGTTTCCTCGAACTCGCATCGCCGGGCGCAACGGGTGACGAAGAAGCAGCAGTTCCCGACACGGGGACGACGGTGCTCGATCAGATCGTCCCCTACGTCAACGAAATCGGCTTTCTCATGCTGTTCGGTCTGATGCTCGTGGGAAGTCTCTACGTCGTCCATCGTCGACGCGCCGAGCAATCGGTGTTCACGCTGGTGCTCGGAAGCGGAATCATGCTCGTGTTCGTGCTCGGGCTACCGATGTTCGGAATCGAGAACTTCGTTCCGACGCGATGGTTTGCCTTCCTCTATGCGTTGATGGCGATCATCGGCGCGATCGGACTGCGGACGCTCAGCCGGAACCTCTCGCCCGCCCCAGTCGTCGCTCTCCTCTTGGTGATCGTCCTGCTGTACCCGGCTGGGATGATGCTCGCCGCCGAAAGCAACCCGGACAGCCCGGTGTTCTCCGACCAGCACGAGCGGCTGGCCTACGATCAGTCCGAGCTCGCGGCGGTAGACACGATCGGCGACATGACCGGCTCGCCTGCGGGATCCGAGATCACTCCGGAGCAACAGCTACACACCGATCATCCCTACCAGACAGTGTTCGAGCGAACCGGGGCCTATCCGTCGACCACGTCGATAATCCTCCCTGAGGATGGCTACGCGGAACACGACTACGTCGTCTACCGAACGACCCAGTCGGAGGACGCGACGTACTTCAGCAGCGCCGAGGACGGACCGGGGTACTCCGATAACCCGACCGAAGAGCGCATCTGTCGAACGACACAGTCGTCCGTGTACGACAACGGCGACGTGCGCTTCTGTACCCCGTCGCCGGCACAGGAGTAGTCTAACCGGTTCGTAACCGCGTCGGACGTCGGTATCGTCGGAGGTCGCGTCGGTCGGCCGAGAGAAGGTTTTTGAGATCATCGACAGCGTCGGTCGAAATTCCTCGAAGGGGCTCGAGCGAGATGCCTACTACAGCCGGCGCCATGGAGCGATTCTTGCAGCTTCGTAGCGAGAGACGATCGGTGCTTCTTCCATAATCGGTAACGAAGAGTCTCCCTTCCCCGACGGGGTTGTAGCCTCGAGATCGCCACCGCCGTCCGTTGGATGGACTGCTTCAGCTCCCGCTCGAGGAGCGACGCTTCGCGGAGAGTGGAACACCGCTCACGAAGCCGCGACCAGTTACCTCATGCGAGGCCGGGCTGGTTGCTGCTCGAAGAAAGATCGCAGCAAGGATCGGGTGGGTTGAGTGGAGTCAGCGCCGAGTTCGATGCCGATCGAGGGAGTAGCCGTCGTTCGAGCGGTCGAGTTCGAAGGCTCCGAGTTAGTCCGCTTTCCGCTCGTGCTCTTTCGGTCGTCGAAGAGGGAAGAATACGGTCCGCTGTCGTACGGAGGGTGCGGAACGAACGAACACTCGAGTACGACGACAGTCACGGGTCTATACTGGCGTCGAGAGCAATCTGCGAGGGTGGGATCGGCCGACGAGTCGCAAACGGCGGTGAGCAGCAGGCGTAGCGCCGTAGTATCGAGAGAACGGAGTCCGACTCCGATATCGCGATGGTAACAGTCGAAACCGATACCGAAAGGCTGCACGAACGCCAGGCTATCGATTCACTCACGGTTTCGTCGGTATCGGATGCCAACTCGCCGTACCGACGGGGCGAGCGAACGGCAAGAGTCGGCCACTACAGTCACCTCACGACGACAGAACCGTTCCCCATAGTCTGGGCGACCTCCTCCTCGCGGCAAACAGTGGGCTTTCTCATAGCACTGCACGGAGGATAGTTGCTGGTTTGTATCCGGTCGGCATGAGAGAGCGACTGGCGGAGCCACACCGCCGGTACTCCTGCCCTCGAACAGGGACGCGAAGCGATCTTGCTGGCCGAGACACCACAGCGACTCGAGGGTGTGTCTCGAACGTTCCGATTTCAAGAGACCCGATACTGTGGATTCGGGTGGTGTAACCGCTTCGGCGTACTCGTGCTACGAACCGGTACTCGCTTGAGATCCGTATCGATACCGAACACAACTCGTGTAGATGGTATCGGAGCCCCCGCAAACGGGAGAGAACGTCGATTCCCAAAGCAGTCGGCTACGCCCGACGATGGCAGAATGTTCTCCTTGAAGAAAGAGAGGCCATAACAGCGGACTCGAGAACGCGAGTGGGAAGCGAGCAATAGGGCCAGTTTGCTAGCGGATCGGCGGTTCCGAGCGCTATGAAACAGTCACCGGGAGCTTGATCGTTCGATAGGCGCTCTCCTCGTCCGGATCGTCCGGCGCCTCGCCCTCGTAGAGGTACAAGACCAGACGGACGTCGTCACCGGTCATCGTCGGTTCGAACTCGAGGGATTGCTCGTGAGTTTCGCCGTGGTCGACGGTTGCAGAGTCAGTCGCGAGAACGTCCTGGTCCTCGACGGAGACGCTATCGTTGTCGTAGCTCACGTCCTGTAACGCGACTGCCGTCTCGTACGATCGCTCCTCGTGTTCCTCGTTTGCGATGTAGGCGGTCACCGACTCCGTCTCGCCCGCAGAGAGTGACTCCTCGTAGAGATACTCGGTGTCACCGTCGACTTCCTCCGTCTCGAGATAGAACTCGGTGTAGCTGTCGTGGTCGGGCGGGCTCGCGACGGCGAATCCGGCGACGGCCGCCAGGACGAGCAACGCGGCGAGAAACATCACGTTGTACGGCCTGGTGCTCGGATCCGATCGGCTGAACGAGTCGCCGGCGTTCGAGAACAAGAGTGGAGCGCCCGACAGCGAGGGTGTGTATCGGCGGTTCGGAGGACACCGATACCGCTGAACGATCCCTACCAGCGCGAGCGCAATCGTCAGGAGCGCCGTTCCGGCGAGCACCGGGAGAATCGTGATCCCCCACGGCGTTACGGTCGCAGCGAGCGCGACTGCCGGAACGATCGCGATGCTCGCGACGACCGAGAGAACGAACCGTTCGATCGGTTGGAGTCCGCCGTTGTTCAGCTCAGCTCGGTTCGGCTCTCGCGTTTCGTCATCGAACGACCGGTATTCCGCCTCCGACGCGTCCGGATATAAGATAGAGATGAAAGCGTATCCGGGAAGAAACAGCAACAGCGGAATCCCCAACAGAACTCGAACCGCGCCCGAGATCGGCGTGAATAGACCGAACGTGACGAACCCGGTTACTGCGATGACAAGTGTGAGATCGAAGAACCACCAATCGGAGTCGCTCATTACAGGTCCTGTGGTTCTCGAGCGTTTAGTTATCAGTCATATAAGCGACGGCTGCGGAGACCGACCCGGTGTGAGCGTCCGAACCCAGCGTGACGAGAAACGCGATCCGGCTTTATTTTCGTTGTTTTCACCACCCATCAAAATACAGTTCAGGTCGACACCGATCTTGCTTCGGAAGCCGCGACTCGATAGGGCGAATGGAGGACGTCCGTCTGTAATAGTTCCGAACGCGATTCGTTATAGCCCAGTTATGAAGAAAGAAGCCCTCTCAACGGCTGTACACACACAGTACATTATATGAAACAGTCTGAACGGGTGGGTTAGTACGGATTTGGGTGAAGTAAAACCGTTCATCTATGGACGATTTTCATGCTTTAATACTGGTCCACGAGTCGGACTGATCAACGCGATGAGTTCGACAGAGACCGTTACAGAGGAACGAAACCGGGGTGAGGACCGCGAAGCGGATATCGTCTCCGACGAGGAAGAACTTCCGGTCGACGAGATTTTCCATATTCTTCAGAACGAGCGCCGACGGATGGTTCTCGAGTATCTGCAAGAGACAGATGGCTCGGTACGGATGCGTGACGTGGCCGAGCAGGTCGCCGCCTGGGAGAACGAGACGACCGTACAGGAGCTGACCTCGGACCAGCGCCAGCGCGTATACATCCCGCTGTATCAGTCACACCTTCCGAAACTGGACAAGGCCGGTATTATCGACTACCAGCAGAACCGAGGCGTCGTCGAGCGGCGCCCGCTCGCCCGGCAGCTCGATTACTACCTCAATGCGGATTCGAACACGAACTCGGCCGCCGCCACCGGAAAGGACAGAGGAACGGATTGGGACGATTACTACATCGGTGCTGCCGGTGCGGGTGCGGTTTTGCTTCTGGGAGCGATCTTCGAACTGCCGCTGCTCTCGATCATCACGGGTATTGGTCTGAGCGCACTGATCCTGCTAATGTTCACGACGCTGACGATCGGTCAGTACGTTAGGTAGGCCTCTCTCGCCGCCGTTACCGGTAGATAGTAGCGACGGTCCCGAGACAGGCAGTCAGCAGGCCAACGATCGAGACGGCCGCCGTGATCTCGAAGACGATCGGTGAGACGAGCAGCGCTAACGAGACCGCAAACACGAGCGCGATCGGATAGCGCCATCGGTCGGAGGAGTGGTCGTCGGTGAGCTCGACGGTTCCACGTTCGGGGCGGTACTCGACCACACCTGAGGCGTCGAGTGCAGGCAAGTCGGTCTGTGAGAGGCGTTCGTGTACGTCGCCCCAGGCTTCGACGTCGTCGGTTCCACTGGCTTCATAGAGCTGATCCGCGATCTCGTCGATCGTCACGGGTCCGTTGCGTGATTCGAGCAGAGAAACGACGTTCCATTCGAGTTCGGCCGGCGCTCCGGTTGTCGACGTGTCGGTCTCGCGGTCGTTGGACACGATCGACGATTCGTTGTATTCGAACACTCTAACAGACGTCGACGCTTGAACGGTGGACTCGTCGCCACTCGAGTCCGAGGAAGAGTTCTTTCGAAACGGCGTCAGACGCATATTGCGAATCACACACGTCTGGTACTATAAATATGCTCTCGATAGCATGCGATAAATCTGTTGCGGCCGTTTGTTCACGTGTTCAAACCGGGCATAAACATTTTACAGAGTGCGAAAAGTCCTCTTACAAGCGGAACTATTGGGCGAAGGAGGAGTTCTGATCGATCCATCTCAGGTGCTGGTCCGCGCTCTCGTCCCAGCTCTCGACCCACCCCAGAAAGTCGTTGAGGCGAAGCTTGTGTCTGGCGGGGAGATCGTGGACGTGTTCGAACTCCGGCAGCAGTCGCTGATCGAAGTTGTACCTGGTAAAGAGCTGTTTCCGGTTCGGCCATGGCGATTCGAAGGAGTCAAAGAACGGTGCCTTGCGGCGAACGAACCGTTCCATCTCGTTGAACAGCGTAACGTCGTGTGGTCGGTCCGGCGGTCGGTGTCGGAGCATCTCGGGATCGATCTGCTTGCACGCCTCGAGAAAGGTGTCCGTGGACCGTTCGGCTGGCGGCGCGCGGAGGTGCCAGTCGAGGAGTTTCGTGTCCGCAGCCAAAAACGACGCGAAGAAGTTGTCGGCAAGCTGGGTGTGGAACGGCATCGACGGCTGGTTAGCGATTCCACAGCAGCTGAGCGCGTTCTGGATCGAATCGGAGCGATCGAGGACCGATTCGAACTCCGTTCGGACGGCCTGTCTGACGAACGATTCGGGGTCGACGTCGAAGGCGGTCCGCTCGGAAAGCTCCTGACTCGCCGCCTGGCTGTAACCGAACCGTGAGAGGAGAACGTCGATCGGATCGGGGTCGGGATCGAGTCGTTCGAACGGAACCCGTTTGCCGAACACCTCGAGGTCGACGTGAGCGGTGAAGTGACCGCGGAAGAAGGTATCGCACAGCAGGCCGTGATAGATCGTATCGACGTCGATTTCGTCGGTGTACCCCGCGTGGTGGATATGCAGCGACTCCTTGATCCCCTGTGAGTACTGTACCTTCGACCGGTCGGCATGGAGGTAGCGCTCGTCGGGTCCGAACGCAGTGTGGTCAGCGCCGTACTGCGCTGCGAGGCGTTTGGCGCCGACTACCTCCTGGGCGGTGGAGTTGCCGACCGTGTAGCAGTGTTCGAGATCCGGGAGCTGGGCGAGTAGCGTTCGGGAGTCGTATCCCGCAGAGAGGAGCAGCCCCTTTCGTCCGGGAAGGATCGATCGACGGTCGATTGCGCGTTCGAGTCGGTTCGCGAGCGTTCCGGCGTAGTCGAACTCCTTGGTATCGTAGATGAATCGCTCGAGGTCGGTAACCGACGACGCCCGCAGTTGACTGTCGATCGGGAGTCGAGAGAGCTGTTCGAGGCTCGTCTTCTCGCCGAGTGCAACGCCCAGATGGAGAAACTCGAGGATACCGTCTCGACAGAACGAGGGGTCGGGAATGGTTTTCGCGACCGTTGCGGAGTCGGTGCCGAACACGCGAACCCCAGGGGCGTCGGTGTAAAAACACTCCCGCGAACGAATCGGATCGGTCGCGACGAACGTCTCGTCGGGTGTGTCGAGGACCGCGAGATAGGAGCCGTTGAGCTCGGCCAGCGCCTCGGTACCGTTGCGTTCGTAGGCATCGAGGAACCAGCGGGCAGCGTTCGTTTCCTGGCCGGGAACGTACACCTCGCCCCAGATAACACAGCAACCGGCTTCACCGTCGTAGCTCGCCGTCCAGCCGGGAGTTCCGAGCCCGAAATCCCTGATCCCGACGGTTATCGACGGGCCGACGAGTACCTCGTCGAACTCGTCCGTCGATCGAAACCGGGTGAACGCTTCTGTACCACCAAATACGCCGAAGAGTTCCGTATTCATCTCGAGACCATCTCACTGCGTGACTGTGGCGTGGAGTCGCGACCGGCAACACCGTTTGTCAACCGGAAGGCACGCACACGTCGAACTACACCACACTGGGAGCGAGCCACCATTAACTATAGTTCCACTAAGCGGGTCACAAAGTGAACTAGCTGTGTGCCACCAATAAACAGTCCTCCGCTGAAATGCTATCGGGCTATCTGGTGGCTCTATCAGCAGTATTCTCCGGAGCTAACACTCATATAAGATTCTCAACCGAACGATTCCGGGGGCCTATTGGCTCCATAATAATACCATTGCTGTCGCTAGCCGGAGTCAGCAATGACCCAACGACCGAACACTCGACGACGGTTCCTCGCAGCATCCAGTGCAACGGCCTTCGCGGCGGCCATGGCTGGCTGTACGGATTTCCTCTCCGACGAGGATGACGACGGCAACGGCGACGACGACGGTAACGGCGACGACGACGGTAACGGCGACGACGACGGTAACGGCGAAAACGGCGACGAGGTCGAATCCCCCGAGCTCCAGGTCGAAACCGAGTACAACAGCCGCGAGGAGTTCAGACAGCCCGGCGACCAGCTCAACGACTTCGAGACCGACGACGACTGGACGGTCCTCGAGGGCGAAGCGGAGATGGACGACGAGTTCTCCTTCGACGGCGACCAGAGTATTCGCCTCATGGCTGAGGACGAGGACAACGCCGTCGTCGCGACGGAGCTGGACGACGCGACCGACATGGAAGACCTCGACCTCTCGGTGGCCGTCCAGACGACCACCCCGCACAACATCGCCCTCGAGATTCAGGTTCGAGACATCTACGGCGGGCACGCGAGCTACATGCTCCAGTCGATCTCCTACGGCGACGAAAATCCCGGCTGGTTCCGGATGTGTCCCGGCTTCGCCGACGAAAGTACGACGCCGGTCGAGCAGGACGCGATCGACGAGATTCGACTCATCGTCCACAACACCGGTGACGAAGCCGAGGTCTGGTTCGACGACCTGCGCACCCACGAGAAAGCGGACGAGGGATACGTCATCCTCTGCTGGGACGACGGGTTCGAGGACTTCTACGAGCCGGCCGGTGATCTCCACGACGAGTACGACGTCAACGCCGTTCAGGCGGTCGTCCGTCAGTGGACCAGAGACCAGCGCGACGAAGTCATGACGATCGAGCAGCTCCTCGAGCGCCAGGAGGCCGGCGATCAGATCGTCGCCCACGGAACCCACACCGAATGGACCGACCTCGACGACGAGGAACTCGACGACGCAATAAATACGGACAAGAACTGGGCCGTCAACAACGAACTCGAGGGCGGCCACTACCTCGTCTTCCCGCACAATAACTTCGACGATCGGGTGCTCGAGATCGCCTCGAACTACTACTACGCAGGCGGGTTCAACCAGTCCGGCAGCCCGAACCTCATGGGCGTCCACGGCTTCGATCCGCTGGTGATGTCCCGGACGATCGGCCACGATCTCGACATCGCGATAGACTGTATCGACGCCGCGGTCGAGCACAATCAGTGTACGGTCCTGAACTTCCACGACTTCAGTCTGGACAATACGATGGACGTAGACGACTACGAGGAGCTGCTCGAGTACATCGACGAGTCCGACGTCGAGGTCATCGACTTCGACGACCTCTGGAAAATGCGCCGCGAAGGTCACTGATCGGCGACGACGGCGACCGCTTTTTCTCTCTTTGCTCTATTGCTTCTCCGACGCCGAGAGCACTCTCTCGCATACGATTCGGTCGACATCGGTTGACACGTCGGGGTGGCCGAACTCACCGATAGCCACAGCCGGTACGCATTTCAACCTGGATCTGGTCATGTCCTGGAAGTGTACGAATCGGTGAACTGAGGACTGTCTCGAGCAGGTCACCAGCAAGGCAGAAATCGAGGGGGAGTCCCGTCCAGTCGTCGAGACAATGGGAGCGTGTTCGTCCTCAGGAACGGAGTCCGATCCACCCGCCGATCAGCGCGACGACGAGGACGAAACCGGTAGCGAGAAACGGGAACGGGCGCCGTCGGGCTCCGGAGACGGCCGACCAGAGGACACCCGGCAGGTGACGGAGTTCGGGCCCGGCACGAAGGAGGTGCCAGCAGCCGCGAGCGGG
This sequence comes from Natronococcus roseus, assembly GCF_043677095.1. Taxonomy (NCBI): domain Archaea; kingdom Methanobacteriati; phylum Methanobacteriota; class Halobacteria; order Halobacteriales; family Natrialbaceae; genus Natronococcus; species Natronococcus roseus. The sequence continues at coordinate 521,116 of NZ_JBHLJR010000003.1, read as the reverse complement.
ACGCCCCTCGCTGAAGTAGCTCTTTGCGAGCACGAGGTCATGACTCGAGCGGATCTCGTACCCCTCGGTCTCGAACCGATCGACCTCCTCGGCATACAGCGACAGGTACTGTTCGTCGGCCTGCCTGATTGTGTCCGCGGGCGGCGTCCCCGTCTCCTCGCGGACGACGAGCGGTTCGTCAACGTAGGCGAGCTTTCCGACCTCGAGGATCCGCAGGACGAACTCGGGGTCCTGGAACCGGTCGAGCGTCTCGTCGAATCCGCCGACCTCCCTCGCAACGTCGGTTCGGACGACCAGCGTCGAGCCGGCGCCCGTGTGAACGTTGTCGGCGAGTATCTCGCCGATGAGTTCCTCCCCACCCTCCATTCGGGGCTGACCGTCCGCACGGGAGAGAACGCTGGCGGCCAGACCGCGAAACCGGTCGGAGGCGCTGGTGAGTTCGAACGCGAAGCCGCAGTAGGCTGCGACCCACTCCTCGGAACGCTCCTCGAGAGCGTCGAGCTGAGCCTCGAGTTTCTCCGGACGCCACTCGTCGTCGGAGTCGAGGAAGGCAACGTACTTCCCCCGTGCGCGTTCGATGCCCGTGTTCCGCGCAACGTTCGCCCCCTGATTCGTCTCGTGGTAGATCGGCCGCACCCGATCGTCGTCGTAGGATTCGAGAACCGCGGCGGTGTCGTCGGTCGATCCGTCGTCGACCACGAGCACCTCGAGGTCGTCGTGTGTCTGTTCGAGGACGCTGTCGATCGCTCTCGAAACCGTCTCCTCCCGGTTGTACGTCGGAATAATGACGCTAACCAGTGCCATTTCGTTCGACACGGGCCCACCGGCGCTTTATTATCGACGGACTAACCGCGTTTCGAGCAGGACGAGAGGGGACGACCACCGTTTCGATCCGATTTCCGACAGGATCGGCTTCCGCTGGGGCGGACGGTTCCTACCCAAAGATCGGAACCCCTGTATCCGGTCCGAACGTCGCGAGGAGAACTCCCGACAACAGAAGCGTCACGCCGGCCAGAAACAGCATGCTCTGGAACCAGCCCGCGACGGTCAGGTCGCCGTTGACGCCCTCGAGGCGATCGCGGATGGGTTCGGCGCGGGAACCTACCGGTGACGGAAGCTCGGCGAGAACCCCGAACGGCTCTGCGGGTTCTATCGCTCCGGTAAGGACGGCGAAGACGAGGTGGACGAGAAGTCCAAACGGAGGGACGAGAAGCAGCGCAAGCCACGGGTTTGTGACTACCGTCGCAAGGGCGAACGTCGGCACCGCAGCGAAAGCGGTCGTCGCCGCTACTCGGCCGAGTCGTGCATTGGCGAGCGGATCGAAGCCAATCTGCTGTGCCGAAAGCCAGTGAAAGACGAACATCGATCCGTAGCCGATAGTGGTCGCGAACGCCGCACCGTGCATTCCGTATCGCGGAATCAGCAGGTAGTTGAGTGCGACGTTGATCCCCGCGGCGCCGGCGGTCGCAAGAACCGGATAGCGGAGCGTACCCTCCCCTCGCGAAATCGCGAGGACGGGTCGTGCGAGAGCGAACCCGAGCGCACCGGGCAACAGTAACAGTGCCGGACCGATCGCCGGCGTGGCGTCGGGACCGAAGTAAATCGGGACTGCGACGTCGGCCAGCGCCGCGATTACGACCGCTACGGCCGCAGTCAACAAGAGCGTATAGCGGGTCGTCTTCGACGCGAGAGCAGTGATCTCGTCGAGCCGGTTTCGAGACCATAGCTCGGACGTCGGAACGACGTACGCGGTCTGGAGAGCAATCGGGACGAACCAGAGGAACTCGGCCAGGAACAGCGCCGCTCGGTAGTTGCCGACCGCCGAACTCTCGCGGAACTGCTGAAGCATCACGATATCGATGTGGTAGAGCGAGGCGAGCAAGAAGAGAAGCGCGACGCTCGTCGAGGCGGACGTGAGCATTTTTTTGCGTGGAAACTCCCGCGGCGGCACTCGAAACACGCTCGAGAGCGACACGCGGCCGTGAATCAGGGCCAGACCGACGATACCGCAAACGATGCTCGAGACCGCGTAGCCGGTCAGCGCGCCCGGAACGCCGAAGCCGAGGTAGACGAGTAAGACCGAGATCACGGCGAACACGACGCTGTCGAGGACGCTGAGGAAGCCGGAGTGTCGCTCGAGGCCGAGTCCCAGAAGCGTCTTTCGGGAGTAGGTCTGGAACTGGACGGAGATCACCAACAGCGCCAAGCCGTAGAAGTAGACCGTGTACTCCTCGCCGAACAGCGCCGCGACGAACTCGTTGCGAGAGCCCAGAAACAGGACGAAAGCGCCAGTAAGCGCGGACAACACCGCGAGTCGGAGATAGAACCCGATCACGTACGGCTCCCAGTCGGATGTCGGCCGGTCCTCCGCCAGGAACGTTCGGACACCGTCTGTGATCCAGGAACTGACGAAGATCATGTAGATCGCAAACACCGATAGCAGAAACGCGTAGTCGCCGAACCCGGACGGACCGAGCAGTCGGAACAGAACCGGTATCGTGACGAATCCCACGAGGAGAGCAACTACGTTAGCAGTACCGACGGAGAGATCATCGCCAGGGAGGGTTCGGTTCACAGGTTCCCCCGAGAGCGACGCCGTCGGACGGCTCTCACAGCTAGCAGTAGTCCGGTGGCACCCACAGTGTTCGAAGCTCTGTGTCGGGATGGCCTTATTATAACCGCATTAAGATCAGGTCAGTTACCGTACGAGAACGACCGGTAGCGGGCTTGAGTAGCATCAGCGGTCCTCACGCTGTCGGAGCGTCTCGAGTGATTTTTGCCGAGCGATCAAAGACTACAGTTAACCGAGAGATAAATAGGTGGGTAGAACTATCAACTATTATCGATGAACGAGAAGGCAACACGCCGAGTGCTCCTCGGCACCATCGGTGCCGGCACGCTTGGAGCGACTGCGGGCTGTCTCGATAGTCTCGCCGGAGACGGGGATGAGGACCCGGACGATGACGACGGGAACGGTTCGAACGGAGACGACGACACAACCCAATCCGACGAGAGCGACGAGACGGATGAGCAGGAGGAGGAAACGGAGGACGTTCCGGATATCGACGGCGGAGCCGTGGTGTTTACCTACGACGACGGGCCGATGGAGGACTACGAGCAGGCGTTTCCGGTCCACCAGGAGTTCGACGCACCTGCGAGTACGGGTATCGTCACCGAGTGGGTCGGCCGCGAGGACTTCAACGACAACGACTGGATGGACGTCGAGCACCTCGAGGAACTCGCCGAGGCCGGCTGGGAGATCAACTCCCATACGACCGCACACACTGCCCTCGGCGAGTTCGAACTCGTCGAAGACGTCGAGCCGGACGACACGCGTGTCTACCCGGAAGAACGAAACCACGGCTTCCACCTGGAGTACGACATCGAGATCACCGACGGGGAGAACTCGGTCGTTCGGACCGTCGTCGCCTCCGATAGCGACGAGATCGGCGGCTACCTCGAGTTCGACGAGCCGGTCGGTGAATCGTTCGCCGCCGGCGAGACCGTCGAGCGCTATCCGGAGGAACTCATGCACGAGTTCCTCGGCGATTCGAAGGCGCAACTCGAGGAGTGGGGGTTCGAGGTCGATACGCTGTTGGCGCCGTACGACATCTGTGACGAGTGGACGATCGAGTTCGCAAGCGAGTACTACGACGGAATCGCGAACGTCAACCCGGGATCGATGGTTAACGACCGGGAGGAGTTCGATCCGTTCGACACCCACCGGGACTACTTCATCGAGTTTACTGATCCTCTCGACATCCAGGAACAGCTCGACGAAGTCGCCGCACAGGATGCCATCGGTATCGTGGGCGCCCACACGTTCAAAGAGGAGGTCGACGAGGACGGGATCCGCGAGATGCTCGAGTGGGTCGAGGAACGAGACCTAACGGTTGTGACGCTTACGGACGCGTTCAGTGCTGTCGACGCCGAGCAATCGTAACGGTAACCCCCCAGTACCCGAAGAGGCCCCTGCCGATCGCATCTCGTGATCGGTGATCGGGACGCCGCCGATCAGTTCATGTAGCCGAGATCCGCCAGTCGGTCCGTCACTTCCTCGTCGACCTCGGACTGGTTCGGTTCTCCCTTGCCGTCGTAGGCAGGGTACGACGTCGCCTCGGTCGGTTCGACGACCGGAATGACGCTCCCGTCCATCCGGTCGCTGTAGGGGAGATCGAACGAGGCCATGATCGTCGGGGCGACGTCGAACAGGTGGGCACGCTCGAGCGTTTCGTCCTCGTCGACGCCCTCGCCCGCAGCCGCGAACACCCCGTCGAGTTTGTGGTTCCAGGGCTCGGCCGGACCGAAGTAGTCCTCACCGAGCTGTTCGGAGATGGCGTGATCGAAGTCGGCGGGAACGGTGACGATGTCGACCGCATCCTCGGCGTACTCGCCGTGGAAGTACCGCTCGCGCGGCGCGACGGTCTCGAAAACCGGGTCGCCGTCCGGCGTCTCGACGTCCTCGAGTTCGCGGATAAGCTCCTCGCGGACTCGCTCGTAGTCGTCCGGCGAGACGACGCCCTCGGGGTCGCGCCCCTCGAGGTTGATCCGGACGCCGAGTTCGGTACGGGCACGAACGTAGGCCTGCGAGTTCTCGAAGTCGACCTGTTCGTTCGCGGTCCGTGCGACCCCGCCCGGGGCGAACTTCTTGACGGTCTCGGCCAGGCCGACGCGCTCCAGGACGACACCGACGTCGCGAGCCGTGATCCCGAATCGCTCGGCGGCGACCGCCGCGGCGCGCTCGGTGAAGCTCGGCTCCCAGGTTTCGGACTCCTCGCCCTCCCGGAGCTTGCGGCGCATCGGCGTCCAGGACGGCATCCCCTTCCCGCTCGTCGTCGTCTCGACGTAGCCGCGGTCCTGGAGGAACTCGTTAACGCGGAACTCGTAGCCGTCGTACTCGCCCATCCCGTGATCGCTGGCGACGAACACGTGATCGGGGTCGAACCGCTCCAAGATCGCGGCGATCTCTTCGTCGGTCGTCTCATAGACCGACCGGACCTTCTCCTCGTCGCCGAAGAACTCGTGGAAGACGGTGTCCGTCTTCTGGAACTGAACGAACCCGAAGTCCGGGTCGTACTCCTCGGCGAGGTACCGAAACGCCGCGCCGCGCATCCGAATCAGGTTTCGGTACTCCGTCATCTTCTCGGAGTCGGGGAGCGTGTCGTCGTCGCGGGAGTACGACGGGTATACGCGGTAGTCGCCGATCGCGTCGCGGACCTCCTCGAGGAGTCCGTCGGGGTGGCAGTCCGGATCCTCCGGACCGATAAAGCCGGGAAGCAAGGCGCCGTCGAACTCCTCCGGTGGGTGGGTGATCGGCGCGTTGACGACGACGCTCGAGTAGCCGTGGCGGTCGAGCAGCGACCAGACGGTGTGTTCGTTGACGTCGTCGGTGCTGGTAACGTGCCAGTCGTAACCGTCGTAGCCGACGAAACCGAACGCGCCGTGTTTGCCCGGGTTCGCGCCCGTGTACATCGAGGGCCAGGCGCTCGGCGTCCACGGCGGAATCTGGGACTCGAGCGGTGCGCTCGTCCCCTCCGTGCAGAGCCGGTGGATCGTCGGGATCTCCGTATCCGCGTCGAGATCGTCGAAGACCGAAAGACTTCCCGCGTCGATCCCGATCAGTAGCGTGTTCATGCCGGTAGATTCGTCGTCCGATTCAGTTTCGTCGTGCTGAGAGGTCCGCGCGCTCCGTTCCATGTTGTAGTGTCGAGGTGTTCGTTCATCGCAGACCGATATCGATCCGAACCAGCCGTTTCGCTTCGAAGGGTGGATCCGGACCACCTTATTATCTCCCGGTTAACAGCGTCTCGTGGCCTGAAATTGCTCTTTTTCTCAATTTTCATATTAGTAGACTAATACGTTAATCGAACTTTTCCAGGAGGTCCGCGTAGAACGATTCCGATCGAGTCGACGCCCCGCCGTTCGACTGTGGACGGGTCTCCGTCGATTCCTCGGCGAGTTTCTCTACGATCAACTCCGGCGTCGAACGAGCCAGTCGATTCTTCACCGGCGAGCGGTTCACCTCGAGTTCCCCGTCGACCAGTCCGACTGCCTCGATGCCATCGACGGTCACGTCGAAGCCGGCCATCTCCCGAATCTCGTCCGCGAGGTGGGAGACGAACACCGCGGTCGCGCCGTTTTCGGAGAGGGCCTCGAGGATGCCGGCGATGATCTTCGCGCTGGCGCCGGGCTCGGTGATGCTCTCGAGTTCGTCGACGAGCACGAGCGATCCCTCGCCGCTCTGGGCCAGCTCCGCGAACTCCCGGACCGTCGACTCGAACGCGCCGGCGTCGAGCGTCCCCTGGGTCTTGGCGTGGTAGTGGAGGTCGTCGAACCGCTGGACGCGTGCGTGCTCCGCCGGAACCGGCAGCCCCATGTGTGCGAGCACGACGACGCTCGCCACGAGATCCAGCGTCGACGTCTTCCCACCGCTGTTGACGCCCGAGAGCAGGGCGACGCCGGAGACCTCGTAGTCGACGGGGTCGATCGCCCCGACGGGCTCGTCGAGCAGCGGAGAGCGGCCCCCTTCGATAGCAAACCCGACCTCCTCGTCGACGACCGCCGGCATCGTACATTCGAATTCGCGGGCAAAGCGGGCGATTGCGAGTTCGACGTCGAGTTCGAGGGCGTCGCGGACGAGTCGGCGCGCCCCCTCGCGTCGGTCCGCGAGGTCGGCCGCGAGCTCTCGTTTGAGGCGGTTCGCACGCCGTTCCTTGGCCGTCGTCAGCTCGGTTCGAAGCCGGCCGAGCGCGTCCTCGTCGCGTTCGACCGGAAACGTCGGCTCGTCGGTGAAGATTCGGCGGGCCAGCTCGTCCTCTCCGGACTCGAGGGCGAGCGCGTCGATCACGTGGTCGCGGGCGGCCTCGACGGCTGCGGCGTGTTCGTCCGCCAGCTCCCGGGACAGCAGCGAGTCGACGCCAGCACCGCGTTCGACGAGCGAGAGCAGGTCCGACCCCTCGATGGTGACGTCCTGTTCGCGGATCGCCTCCCGCAGGTGGTCGTTCGCGACGTTTTCAGCGGTTCCCGCCGCGGCGTCGACGTCGGCCGCGGCCGCGGTCAGTCGGTCCAGTTCCGCGTCACCCGCGACCGTCCCGTCCTCGTCGAGCCGGGAGAGCCCCTCCTCGAGCGCGTCGAGATCGCAATCCGAATCGAGACCGGCGGTGCGGTCGACGTCGATGGCAGCCCGAAGTCGGTTTCGGTTGCGCGCGAAAAACGCCAGCGACCGCTCGGGGACGATCTCGGCGGGGTTCTCGAGCGCGTTCGGCTCGACCCGGACGTCGCCCTCGACGGCGATGCCGGCGAAGGACTCGTCGATCGCGATCACCGTCGCGTACCCCCGGGCGAGTTCGGCGAGCCCCTGTGCGTCCTCGACGATCTCGACCGGCAACTCCGGGATCGCCTCCTTGGCCTCGGTGTAGCGTTCCGCGTCGGTCGTCGCCAGACAGCGCTCGCGAACCCGGACGTCGCCGGGCTCGCGAAGCGGTTCGACGCCCTCGAGCGCCTCGAGCACCTCGGGGTCGGGGTTGCGCTCGATCGCCTCGCTCGCGAAGGCCTGGACCTCCTCGATCCGCGAGCGCCGCGAACTCGGATACAGCGTCTCGAGGCGCTGGGCGGCGTAGTCGGTCACGGTCCGCTCCTTGAGCAGTCCGAGCACGCTCCGATAGACCTCGCGCGCCCGATCGGTCGCGAGGAACGCACCTGGATCATCGTGCTCGTGGCGGATCGCGCCGCGCGCGATGCGGGCGGCCCGTCCTTGCGAGATGCCGGGTGCCGCTGCGATCGCCGCGACGTCGCCCGTTCGCAGCGCTCGCTCGGGATCGTCGAGGGCCGACAGCGACCGGGCGGTCTTCTCGCCGACGCCCGGGATCGACTCGAGGTCCATCGTTCTCGAGCGGCGTATCAGAGCGGAGTGAGAAAAAGCCTCCCGTCCGAGAGACGTCCGAGGTGATAACAACGAGCACGACTACCGTCCCACGGGACGGAGACGAGAGCGATCCGGCACGGTGCGGTCTACGACGATCGAATCGCGGAGCGCGAAACCTTGCGCGTTCCGGGCCGCTCGTTATTCTCCCGACTCCGCAAACAGAGCCATGGTACTCAAGAAGCTCTTCGGCTCGACGGCGACGCGGTCGCTAGCCGTCGTTTCGATACTCAAAAGCGCCAAGCGGGCGGTCGACCGCGGGAACTACGTTCGAGCGGGGCTGATGCTCGGCGTTGCCGTCCTGGCCTGGAAGTGGGTCCTTATCGGGATGGTCGCGCAGGGCGTCGTTGGGCTGCTCCGAAAAGACGACTCCTCGGACTCCCCGGACACCTCGACGTCGAAGGCCGCGTAGTCGGGAACTACTCGCCGAAGTCGATCTCAAGCTTCAGCAGCGCGTTCGGGACGGGGAACTGCGGGTACCGTGAACTCGGTGACGCCGCCGCTTTCCCCACACGGGCTCCCCACGTGATCGATTAGCTCCGGGCGAACAGCGCCGTCAGGTCAGCTCCGTCGCGGTCCACGAACGTCGCAACCGTAGCCGGCGCTTCCACGAGGATCGTCAAACCACTCCGCGTGGTTGTCGGGTATACGGCAGGCTGGTGCAGGCACGACTGCTTCCGCGAGACGCGCCCTCCTTTTGACGAAGGAGAGTCCGTATCGAAGGCGTTCTGACCGCACGAAGCGAGCAGCCACCTTCCCTCTCAACTGAGAATGAACACGAGTCTCGAGGTCGAGTACTGGGTGATCGATAGCGACGGCGAGCTCACCCCGCCGGAATCGCTCGCGGACGTCTCCGAGTACACCGAACGGGAGTTCGTCGAACCGCTGTTCGAACTGAAGACGCCCCCCTGTGAGTCGGTGGCGGAGCTTCGGTCGACGTTCGTCGGCCAGCTCGAGGCGGTGCTCGCGGAGGCCGAGCGGACCGACAAGGGTCTCGTCCCACTGGGAACGCCGATCAACTGCGACGGGGTCGAGCGTCGACCCGGCGAGCGTGGACGGATCCAGAAGGCGGTTCTCGGATCGAACTTCGAGTACGCGAGCTACTGCGCCGGAACCCACCTCCACTTCGAGAAACGAAACGTAGCCGACCAGCTCAACGCGCTCATCGCGCTCGACCCCGCCCTCGCGCTCGTCAGTTCCTCGCCGTACTACCAGGGCGAACGCGTCGCGAACAGCGCGCGAGCCCACTGCTATCGAAAGGAGGCGTACGCCGAGTTTCCCAGACACGGCCAGCTCTGGAACTACGTCGAGAGCGTCGGCGAGTGGTCACGCCGACTCGAGCGGTGTTTCGAGGAGTTCGAGGGGGAAGCGCTCGCGGCCGGCGTCGACGGGGACGCGATCGCCGAGAACTTCTCCGTGGACGACGTCGTCTGGACGCCCGTTCGGCTGCGCGACGAGATGCCGACCGTCGAGTGGCGCTCGCCCGACGCGGCGCTTCCGAGTCAGCTGTTGCGACTCGCCGACGAGCTGTACGGAGTAATGGAGACGATCCACGACACGAACGTCGAGATCGGCGACGGGGGTCACGACGGCGCAACCGGCTACGTCACCAGCGAGGGGGTTCAACTCCCCGATTACGACACCGTCTTCGATCTCGCCGGCGCGGCGATCCGAAAGGGCCTCGAGTCGACTCCCGTGGTGAACTACCTCGATCGGATGGGCTTTTCCGTCACCGACTACCATCCGATCGCGACCCAGATCGGCGGTCGGCAGTACGTGACGAAAAGCGATGCCCGCGAACTGCGCCTCGAGTACGCGAGCCGGCTCGAGTCCGACGTCGAGCAGTTAGCTGCGACGATCGACTAGAGGACCCCCGCCATGAACGCCAGTCCCATGCCGATTAGCACGACGGCAGTGATCGTCGGCAGGTACGGCGTGAGTCGCTCGATCCGCTCGCGGTAGTGTTCGTACCCGGCGATCAACAGTAGCGTCGGGACGATGATCGCGACGATGACGGCCAGCGAGTAGACGAGCATGAGCTCGAGGCAGGCCTCCGTTCCGACGCAGATCGCCAGAATCTGGATCGGCTCCTCGTGGGCGAACCCGAGCAACAGCGCGGTCGTCCCGAGCGCGACCAGCCCTCGTTCGGCGTGTTCCTCACTCAGGTGCTGGTGGCCCCCGCCACCGGGAAGTGCGGCACGGAACCGCTCGAGGAGGCTGCGATCGGTTTCGTGATCGTGAGCGTCGTGGTGGGTGTGGTGTCCCGACTCGAGAGTGTCGACACCGCCGTTGGTGTGGTGGCCGTGATCCGGGCCGTGGTCGTGTCCCTCGTCGTGCTCGTGACTATGACCGTCACCGTGGTCCTCGCCATGTTCGTGACTATGGCCGTCACCGTGGTCCTCGCCATGTTCGTGTAGTCCGTGCCCGCCGTGGCGATACTCGTGGATACCCAGCAGGATCAGCAGGGTTCCGGCGACGTACCGAAGCCACGGTCCTTCGGCGAACTCGGCGAACGCGCTGAACCAGAAGTATGCGAGCACGAGCGCGACGCTGCTGATCAGGTGGCCGACGCCGAGGATCGACGCCGCCACCAGTCCGGCGAGCCAGCGTCGGTTACGGTTCAGCGCGTACGTCGCCGCGATCGGCCAGCCGTGGTCCGGCAACACGCCGTGGACGAAGCCGATCAAAACGACGCCGGCGACGAGGCCCAGCTCCATATCGCAGCTGGGTCGTCGACGGGTATACTGGTTGTTATGTTCCGGACCCGATAGCCGTAATACGGCTGCTAAGCCTTGTTAATCGAGAGTTCGAGAGTAGCAACACTGGGGAGGGTTAGTTCCCGTCGTCGTACTCGTACTCCTCTTCGGGATCCTCGACACCCTCGGTTCGCGAGCCGACCCAGGCGCCCAGCGAGATCCCGTAGACGAGGTGGGCGGCGTGGAACAGCGCGAGCTCGTCGGACTCGAGGCGGATGTCGAGCAGCTCCTTGAGCATGATCTGGGAGCCGAAGGCCGACAGCCCCATACCGAACACCGAGCCCCAGACGAGGCCGCGCTGTTCGGGCTCGATCGAGCGGTCGGCGTCGAACAGGGCGAACAGTGCGCCGAAGATCACTCCACCCTGGATTCCGTACACGAGGTGAAGAATCAGTCCGATAACCGGGTGGTCCTCGGGATCGTTGCCGCTGACGTACGTCGACCAGAAGTTCGCCGACGGCGGCAGGGAACGCAGGATCGGGAGTCGGAACGCGGTCATGATCAGCGTCGCGACGATTCCCGCCTGGATCCCGCGGACTGCCGCGCGCGCGGCGTGTTCGGCTCGTGACTGCTCGGCCGTCGCTCCGGTAACGTCGGAGGAACCCTTTCTCGACCGCAGTCGTCGAAGTCGTTCGGAGACGGTCATAGTGCTCTCCTAGTACCTACCGCGAACACGAACTTAACGCTCCGGCGTGCAGTGGACGGCTAGCCCGACGAACGACCACGAGGCGACGGGAACTCGAGAGAATATTTATTATAGCAAGGTGTCACGATCGAAGTATGAACGCAGTCGACTGGCCAGCGGTTACGGCCGGCGCCTACGCTGGAGTGCTTGGCTTCCTCGTGAGCACCACGATCGGTATCGACGGAACCGGGTCGATTCTCGTCTTCGGTCTCGCGTGGGTGACGGTCGCCGTTGCACTCGGCAGCCGTTCCGGCGTGTGGGTCGGGGCGGGCCGTCGACGGCTGCTTGCGGTGCCGATAGTCGCTCCGCTGGTACCGACCGTCGCCACGACGATTCTCGAGGACGTCGGGCGTGCCGACATCGCGCTATCGACGCAGTTCTCGCTGCTCGGGCTGGTGGCGCTCGGGCTCGTCGTCTGGATCCTCGGCACTCGAGTCTACGCAGAGGGTGCCGCGGGCGACTCGAGGGCCTGCTGGGTTGCAACCTGCGATCGGCGGAGGCGGCGACGGCTGCACGCCGCCACGCTGCTGTTCGGCGTCGGATCAGTCGGCGCGTTCGTCGGCACGCTGTACGGACTCCCCTCGAGTTTCCTGACCGCCGGGGTCGTGGCGGTCGTTATCCTGCAGATACACGTACGACGGTCCCGGGTGTACGAGGCCTGCGAGCGTGGGCTCCGATACCAGGAGTCGGGGACCGTCACAACACGGTTTCTCCCCTGGGACCGCTTCGACGGGCTCCGCGAGACCGAGGACGCCGTCGTTCTCGAGCGCCAGTGGTGGCTCGACGAGCGAATGGCCGGCGACGAGGTCCCCGCGAGCGCTCGCGCGGAGCTCGCGGCTTCCGTCCGGGACGCGAGCAGCGAGCGACGGCGCTGACTCGGTCCGCGACCACCGTGCCGTCCGAACGACAACGCGCTTTTGCACGTCCGGTTCGAACGAGGGGCCATGACAACGCTCGAGGCGAAACTCGAGGCCGCACGCGCTGACCTCGCCGAGCGCGACGGCGTCCTGATCGCGTTCTCCGGGGGAGTCGACTCGAGCGTCGTGGCCGCGCTCGCCCACGACGCCCTCGGCGAGGACGCGGTCGCCTGCACCGCCAGAAGCGAGACCCTCCCCGAGGCCGAACTCGAGGACGCAAAGCGGGTCGCAAGCGAGATCGGCATCCGCCACGAACTCGTCGAGTTCTCCGAACTCGAGAGCGACGCCTTCGTCGAGAACGACGACGACCGGTGTTATCACTGCCGGACGATGCGGCTGGGGGAAATGATAGAGACCGCCCGCGAGTTCGAAATCGAAACGGTCTGTGACGGGACCAATGCCGACGATCCGGGTGCTGGTCACCGACCCGGCCTGCAGGCCGTCGAGGAGCTCGAGGTCCACTCGCCGCTCCTGGCCCACGACATCGACAAGACGGAGGTCCGGGAGATCGCCGACCGCTACGGACTCTCGGTCGCCGATAAACCGTCGATGGCCTGTCTCTCCTCGCGCATCCCGACGGGACTGGAGGTCACCGAGGAGCGACTCAGCCGCGTCGAGCGCGCCGAGGCCCTGCTTCGCCAGTGGGGGTTCGACCAGTTCCGCGTGCGCGACCACGACGGGCTGGCCCGGATCGAGGTCGCGCCGGACGAACTCGAGCGCGCGCTCGAGACCGCGTTCGTCGAGACCGTCCGCGAGGAGCTCTCGGAGATCGGGTTCGACCACGTCACCCTCGATCTGCACGGCTACCGCACCGGAAGCGTCAGTCCCGCCTCGGAGGCTGACGTCGACGAGGGGAACGTCGAGGACGACGTGTTCGCATCGGAGTCGTCGTAACGCCCCGAGCCTGCAACTGATCGAACCCCTCGAGTGAATCCGTCTGAAAACGTGAGAAACAGTGATCCGACAGGGCGTGCGAACTATCCGCACGACGAATGTTTTCCGTAGAAACGGCCGATCGACGACTGTCAGCGTACGACGACTACCTCGACCGGAGCCGCCGTGACGGTATCCGTGACCGGGCTGATCGACTCGGCGGCGAGCGAATCGCCCACGTCAACACGACCGCCGACGGCGGCGGCGTCGCCGAGATCCTGCACGCGCTGGTCCCCCTCTCGAGGGACGTCGGCGTCGACGTCGACTGGTACGTAATGGACGCCCCCGACGAGTTCTACGACGTCACCAAGACCATCCACAACGGACTGCAGGGCGACCACACCCCGCTCACCGACGAGATGCGCGACACCTACCGGCGCGTCACCCGCGAGAACGCGAGGGCGCTCGAGGAACGCTACGACGCGATCGTCCTCCACGATCCGCAGTCCCTGGGAATGGCCCCGACGCTCGCCGATCGGTACCCCGACGCGAGCCTGCTCTGGCGGTGTCACATCGACTTGACGACGGCGGCCGATACCTACCTCGAGTTCGTTCGCTCCTGGCTCGAGCCGATCGACCGCACCCTCGTCAGCCACCCGGGGTACGCCGAGGCGCTTTCCGACGAGGAGACCGCGATCGTTCATCCTGCGATCGACCCGTTCACCGAGAAGAATCGGGCGATCGAGGAGCTCCCGGCCGATCTCGAGGGGAGCGATCCGGGCGAGTACCCCTTCGATACCGATCGGCCGCTGCTGGTACAGGTGTCGCGGTTCGACCCTTGGAAGGACCCGCTCGGGGTGGTCGAGGCCTACCGGGACGTCCGCGAGACGGTACCCGACGCTCAGCTCGTGCTGGCCGGCGGGATGCCCGACGACGATCCCGAGGGGATCGAGGTCTACCGCGAGGTCGAAGCCGAAACCGAGACCGACGAGGATATCCACCTTCTGACGAACCTGCCGGACGTCGGCATCAACCTCCTCCAGCGAAGCGCCGACGTCGGCGTCCAGAAATCCCTTCGGGAGGGGTTCGCGCTGACCGTCTCGGAGACGCTGTGGAAGGAGACGCCGGTCGTCGGCGCGAACGTCGGCGGCATTCCGCTTCAGGTCGAGGACGGCGAGAACGGCTACCTCGTCGAGCCCGAGGACACCGAGGCAACGACGGATCGACTCGTTCGGCTCCTCGAGGACGACGGACTACGGGATCGGTTGGGAGAACGGGGCCGAGAAACCGTCCGCGAACGGTTCCTCCTCCCGCGGTTGCTCGAGGATTATCTCACCCTACTCGCGAGCGAGGCCGGTAGCTGATCGTCCACTGAGTTCGATATCTGTTAGCCATCCGTCCAGTGTATAATCGGTTTTAGGGCGTGAAACTCGAAAGACGAAGTGATTCTATTCAAGCGTACGGAAATTTTGCACAAGTCGATACGGACGTAGCCTTTCGGCGGATAGCAACTGCCGATGGACGACGAGGACGTGCCGTCTCAGTGGAGGATCGAAACCGAGCGAAACTATAACACGACCGACAGCGATCGGGAACTGCGGTACCTGACCTACCGCCACGAGTCCGACGACCTGCGGGTGAAGGTCGCCCCCGCCTCCCTCGAGGGCGACTCCCACCCCGGCTACGCGCTCACGGCGACGAGTTACCCGGGACTGGAGCTCTCCGAAACGAAACCGGTCAGAACCGTGCTCACCTTCGATCGCTGTAACCGGATCGCGCTGGAGTTCATGCAGCTGTTTTCCGCGCGCTACGACGGACCGGGGACCCTCGAGGACGCGCTCGAGTACGCACGCCGGCGAACGGCCGATCACCGGTAGCCGACGTCTCGCGGAAGGGCACTGAAAGGCAGTGTCGATCAGTCGTCCGACGGAACCATCGAACTCTTCGCGGTCGCCTCCGCCAGCGAGTCAGAGTCGGAGAACGGGTACCAGGACTGCTTGGCGTCGGCCATGTACGGTGCCTCGAAGTCGGTTTCCTCGGGCTCGCAGCACTCGATAAGCGTCTCGGTTCCGGTCGCCTCGACCCACTGGCGGAACGTCTGCCCCGCCTCGCGGTGGGCAGCGAACGCCTCGAGCAGGTTCTTGATCGCGCCGGGGGCCTCGTCGGCGGGCACCCGTTGCTGAACCCACTCGATGAACGACGGCTCCTCGCCGACGCCGCCGCCGACGCCGATGTCGAACGCCTCGACCATCTCGTCGTTCTTGCGGGCGCGCATCCCCTGGAGCCCGATGTCGGCGGTCATGGCCTGCCCGCAGTCGGCCGTACAGCCCGAGTAGTGCATCTTGATCGTGTCCACGTCGTCGGGCAGGTCGACGTTGCGATTGAGCCAGCGCAGCGTCCGGGCCATCCGGGCTTTCGTCTCGGTCAGCGCGATCGAACAGAACTCGGTGCCGGTACAGGCCATTGCACCGCGTTCGAAGGGACTCGGCTCGGGTCGATACTCCTCGAGCAGTGGCTCGGCGAGCAGCTCCTCGAGGACGTCTCCGTGAACGTCGACGATTACGGGGTTCTGGCGGCGCGTGAGCCGAAGCTCGCCGGAGCCGTACTCGTCGGCGAGGTCGGCGAGCTCGAGGGCGTCCTCGGCGGGCATGCGCCCGACCGGAACCGTCAGGCCAACGTAGTGCATCCCCTCGCCCTGCTGCTCGTGAACGCCGACGTGATCGCGCTTGCCGGCGTCGGCGGGTTTGCCGGCGTTGTAGGTGTACTCCTCGCGGAAGCTCTCGCCCGCGGTCTCGAGTTCGACGTCGACGTACTCCGCCTGGAGCGTCTCGCGGATCCGCTCCTCGCCCCAGTCCTCGACGAAAAAGCGCGTGCGGTTCTTCGATCGGTTCTGGCGATTGCCGTGGTCGTGGTAGAGCTCGACGAACCCGCGGCCGACCTCGTAGGCGTTCTCGGGGCGGACGAAGATATCGAGCGGGCTCGCGGCGCGGGGCTGGCGACCGCCGAGGCCGCCGCCGACGCGGACGTTAAACCCTTTGACCGTCTCTCCATCGATTTCCTTGCGCGCCGGCTCGAAGCCGATGTCGTTGAGCGAGTCCTGTGCACAGCCCGATTTCGAACCCGTCACGCTGATGTTGAACTTCCGGGGCATGTTCGCGAGGGCGTCGTCCCCGCGGAGTTCCTCCTGGAACCGCTCGAGCAGTGGGCCCGAATCGACGTACTCCTCGACCTTGCCGTGGAGCGCCGACCCGGAGATGTTACGCATCGTATCCCCGCCTGCGGATCTGGAGGAGACACCGACCGATTCGAGTGTCTCCCAGATCTCGGGGACGTCCTCGAGTTTCAGCCAGTGGAGCTGGACCGACTGCCGAGTCGTGAGATCGATCCAGCCGTTACCGAACTCGGGGTTCTCGACGGGACCCGCGGCGTAGTCGCGAGCGACCTCGCCGATCGCCCGTAACTGACCGGGCTCGAGGACGCCGCTGGCGTTGGTCAGGCGCATCATGAAGTAGGACTCCTGGCCGTCGCGCTGGTGGAACAGCCCCCAGAACTTGAACCGGGTGAACCACTCCTCGCGTTCGTCCTCCGGAATCGCCTCGTAGCCGCCGTTCTCGGCGAACTCGAGGATGTGTTCGCGAACCTCGTCGCCGTAACAGTCCGCCTTCTGGTCCTCTTTCTTATGCGCCACCGCCGACCACCCCGATATGACGATCGTACTCCAATTCGTGCTCTTTTCCTCCGGATGGGGACGTATTCATGTTTCATCCCCATGTTCCTAACCCGTATAACTGTAACTGTTAACGATCGTCCATTTCCCCTCTGCATTCGGCGGCGAACGTCGGATCTCCAATCGACTACAATCTGTATAAGGAGATATATGCGAACGGAGTTCGCACTCGAGCGACGATTCTCAACGGCAACTATAGTAGCAACTGAAAGTCAGTGCGCACCCGATCGCACGACGGCTGTGCGATCGGTGTGCAAACAGTTTCAGTTGATACTATAGCGGAATCAGACGGACTCGAGGAGACCGGAGAGCAGGTGGGAGCCGGGAACGGTCGCGCCAGGGGCTCGAGGGTTTCGGCGAGGATTTGGCCGGGAAGGGCTATCTTCCCGTCCACTTCAGGAGTAACAGGGTTCCCTCGAACAGCAGGATCATCGTGATCGCGACGAGGATGGGGGCCATCATCGTCGGGTCCACGGTAAACAGGAAGGCCAGCCCCGCGAAACCGGCCCAGAAGTACAGCCGCTTGTCCGCGAGCCACTTCCGGGTCGTCACGCCCATCATGATCGCGAGCATCATGAACAGCGGGATCTGGAAGACGATAGCGAGAAAGCCCGTCAGCGTGATGATCAGGTTGAACGTGTCCCCGAGCGCGTAGGCGATCCCCGCACTCCCCTCGGCGTAGAACGTGAAGTACTGGAAGAGGATCGGCAACACCAGCAGGTACGAAAAGATCATCCCCAGCCCCGCGAGGATGACGCTGGTCGGGACGGCCGCGAGGTAGTACTTGCGCTCGTTGGGGTACAGCCCCGGCTTCATGAACAGGTAACACTGGTAGACGAACATCGGCAGCGCGACCATGATCCCCAACAGCGCCGAGAGCTTGATTCGGGTCAACCACAGTTCGAGCGGGTGGTAGATATGCGGCGGGGGGACCTGCTCGAACTGGGAGGGGAAAACGTTGTTCCAGACGTACTCGATCGCCTGGGATGCCCACAGCAGCCCGATCGCGGTCCCGGCCGCACCGATGAGCAAGACGACCGCCAGTCGGAGCACCATCTCCTCGATGTGGTCGGCCAGCGGCATCTCCTCGTCGTCCGGCGGGGTCGAGATCCCGCCGACGTCCTCGTCGGGGTCGGGGTAGGTCGGCTCCGACTCCTCGGGACGGTCGCCGACGACCCCCTCGCCGTCGGTCTCGAGTTCGGGCTCGTCGTCGTCGGCCCGCTCGAGCGCACCGTCGTTGTCGGCGTCGGGCTCCGAATCAACGTCGGTCGTCTCGTCGTCGGCGTCGGGCTCCGGATCCGGGTCTGCGTCAGGTTCGATCTCGTTGTCGGTGTCGGGTTCCGCATCGGCGTCGCTCGAGACACCGTCCTCGGAATCGTCCCGCGGCTCTTCGGGGTGTTCGACGTCCCCATCGGTCGCCGACTCGTCCGACATCTATCGAGATATAGATACCCCGCCAGTTATAGGCCTTTTCTTACGGTCACCCGAAACCGCAGACAGGCCGCCGTCGTTTCACAAGACGGCCGTTTCGTACACGAAAGGTTGATAACCGGATGTCAGCTACAACTCATCAGTAAATGAGCTCTGCCGTCGACGAGGACACGGCCCGCGCTATCAACACTGGCCGGGAGACGATCGGCGCGATGCTCTCGAGCCTCCAGACGCACCTCCAGAAGGTGTTTATCGTCTTCGTCCTCGGCTTCCTCGGATCCTTCTACGCCCTGCGGGTCTGGATCTGGGACTTCCTCGAGCGGACGGCGACTTCGGAGATGAACCAGATCGTCGCCGACGCGACCGAGATCATTACCCGGACGCCGTTCGAGGTCATCCTCCTCCAGGCGAAGATCGGAATGCTGGTCGGGATCATCGTCGCGATCCCCGCCCTCCTGTACTTCTCCCGTCAGAAACTCCGCGAGCGCGGCTTCCGCTCGAAGGTTCCGATCTCGCGGCTTCACATGGCCAGCTTCGCGATGGCGTCGTTCGTGCTGTTCTGGGTCGGCGTCTTCTACGCCTACGCGATCTTCTTCCCGTTCGCGTTCGACTTCCTCGGTGCGGTCGCGTTCGACGCCGGCGTCAACCCCAGCTGGG
This sequence comes from Natronococcus roseus, assembly GCF_043677095.1. Classification (NCBI taxonomy): domain Archaea; kingdom Methanobacteriati; phylum Methanobacteriota; class Halobacteria; order Halobacteriales; family Natrialbaceae; genus Natronococcus; species Natronococcus roseus. The sequence goes on along the minus strand of NZ_JBHLJR010000003.1, from coordinate 502,149 downwards.
GGATCACCGAGTTCACAGAGTTTATCGCGCTTCTGACGCTTTCGTTCGGTCTCGCGGCTCAGATGCCGCTGTTCATGGGCGTACTCTCCTACACGGAGATCGTCTCCTACGAGACGTTCCGAAACAAGTGGCGCCACGCCGCGGTCGCCATCACGGTCTTCGGGGCGATGTTCTCCCCGCCGGACCCGTTCACGCTGATCATGTGGGCGATGCCGCTGTTCGCGCTATACGTCTTCAGCCTCGGACTGGCGAAGGTCGTCACGAACATCCGCCGTCGGGGTGCGGCCGAGCTCGACACCGGAACCGGACTGATGAAGCGGCGGCTCCTCCAGTTCCTCGGCGTTATCGCCCTCGTTGCCGTCGCTGCAGTAGTGTTCATCGTGCAGGGTGGGTTCGCGTTCGTCAATCAGGAAGTGTATCCGAACCTGCCGGCGTGGCTCCAGCCCGAGGGCGGAACGGTCGGATTCTGGGAACTGTACGTCGACTACGGCGTACTCGGTCTGCTAGCGATCGCCGTGATCGCCGCCACCACCGTGGGCGGGCTCATCCTGCTCGGCTACACGGTGAAGGTCCTGCAGTCGCCCGTCTATCCGCGAGAAGACGACATCCGGACCGCCGAAACCGCCGAGGACGTCGACTTCGAGACCCTCGCGGCCGACGACATCGGGGACGTTCCGGCGACGGTCTTCCTCGAGATGGAGGAGGAGGAGGCCCTCGATCAATCCCGGAAGGCGATGTACGACGACAACCGGGAGAAGGCACAGGCGATCCTCGACCGGTACGACGGACTGCAGAAACAACAGCAACAACAACAGCGATCCGACGACGGGCCGGGCGCCGACTCGAACGTCGGTGCGGGTGCCGGGAGTGCTGCCGGCGGCAGCGCCGCAACAGCGGACGAGGAAGAGGAGGGCGGGCTGTTCTCGAGTACCGCCGCCGGAATGCTCGACGCCTTCACCGAGGAGGAGACAACCGAGGACGACGTCGGCGGCTACGCCTACGACCTCGCCTTTATTTTCAACAGCCTCACCTCGAAGATGTTCTACATCGTCGGCGTGTTCATGGTCGTGCTCGGCGGGACGTTCGTCGCGCTCTACCAGGGTGGGTTCGGCGTCGTCCTCACCCAGTTCGTCGATCGCGTACCGGACGCGGCCCTCGCCCAGGTCACGGACATGAGCGAGGAAGAGATCGCCGCCGCGGACTCGACGGCGGAGATCACGGAGATCCTGAACGAGGCGGGGCTGGTCATCGCACTCCACCCCGTCGAGGTATTGATCTTCATGGTGAAGGTCAGTACGATCCTCGCGATCATCGCCGTCGCTCCACTGATTCTGTACTGGAGCTGGCCGGCCGCCAGAGAGCGCGGCCTCGTCCGCGGCGACCCGCGCGTGATGCTCCTCTGGGGCGGCGCGATGATCGGCGGGTTCGCGATGGGGCTGTTCATCGGCTTCTACTGGATCGCCCCCGCGGTGATCTCGTATCTGATCACGGACGCCGTCACGAACGGGATGCAGGTCTCCTACCGGATCAACAGCTTCTCGTGGCTCGTGATCTACACGACGCTCGGCGTCGGCTTCCTCTTTAATATCATCGTCACGATGGCGCTGTTCCACATCGGCGGCATCGTCAACTACCGGACGATGCTCAAGCGCTGGCGGCCCATCGTCGTCGGGATCTTCACGGCCGCCGCGTTCTTCAGCCCGAAGGGAATCCTCACGATGTTGCTGGTCGCGATCCCGATCGCGCTGACCTACATGCTCGGACTCGCCGTGCTGTACGTGCTCACCGGCGGCGGCCGCTTCTTCGGCGGCGGCGGCGGCAGTCCCGACCCCGAACCCGAGGCCGCGCCGACGCCCGAGTAGCCGGACCGGTCGCAGACGGCTTAAGGGAGTTCCCTGCGAACGATCGTCCATGCCCAAGATCAGCGTCGAAATCCCACAGGAGTTGCTCGACGACCTCGACGACCACGTCGGCGACGACGGCAAGTTCGTCAACCGCAGCGACGCGATCCGCGCCTCCGTCCGCAAGACCCTCGATATCTTAGACGAGATCGACGACCGACAGGGCCGACTCGAGCCCGACGAGCGTCAGCGGTCGTAATTACCGATCCCCAGAACCAGATTGCTTATGGGGGCTCGGCGGTGTACCCTGTGCCATGACGCCCTCCACGACTGAACAGGAATCCAATACGCCCGACGGAGCCGTCGAACTTCCGGCGACGGAGGCGGTCCAGCGCGCGCTCCACGAGGCGACGGCCCACCTCTACGACGAACTCGCCGTCGCGAAAGCCGAACGCGCCGACGGAGCGGCGGAGCTGCCGCCCGAGGTCTTCGACGACCTCGAGGAACTGTACGTCGCCACGGCCGAGGAGTCGGTGACGACGGTTCGGATCAGTTACGAGCAAGAGTAATCACACTGCTGACAGACTTACGTGAAGCCGATCGTTCTGCTAGAGTCATCGAACACGACGACCCCGGAGTTTAGATCGGCTCCGTGTTGACTTCTATCCGACAGTCTCAGTCCCGGTCGATCCGTTCGGCGAACCCGAAGTTCGGTTTGACGTCGTCGACGCGAACCTCGACGACGTCGCCCTTCTCCGACTCCGGAACGAACAGCCGGTATCCCTCGATCGACGCGATCCCGTCGCCTTCGCTGCCGACGTCGACGATCTCGACCTCGAGTTCGTCGCCCTCCCGGACCGGCCCCGTCAGCCGCCCCTTGGCGATGAAGTACAGCTCCGAGGAGGACTCGCGGGAGGCGTCGGGCGCCGTCGCCCGAACGTACTGGAACTCCTCTTCGAGGTCGGCCCGAAGGGCGTCGACGTCGGGACCGTCGAACACCTTGACGAGGAAGTTTCCGCCGCTGTCGAGCAGGTCGAGCGCCGTCTCGAACGCCTGACGGGCGAGGTGTAGCGACCGAGCCTGGTCGAGGGAGTACTCGCCGGACATATTGGGCGCCATGTCGGAGACGACGACGTCGACGCTGCCGCCGGCAGCGTCGGTGACTCGATCCCGGGTTCGGTCCTCGGTCATGTCGCCGCGGATCGTCTCGATTCGATCGGTGCCGCCGGGCATTTCGAGGTCTTTGATCCGCTGGAGGTCGACGCCGATGACCCGTCCCTGCGGGCCGACCCGTTCGGCGGCAACCTCGAGCCAGCCGCCCGGAGCCGCCCCCAGGTCGACGACGGTGTCGCCGCCGGAGATGACGTTCTCGAGATCGTCGAGCTGCTTGAGTTTGTAGGCCGCTCGGCTGCGGTACCCCTCCTGTTTCGCCTTGTTGTAGTAGTGGTCTTTTCGTGTCATGAATACCTCATCGAGGTTCGTGGCGCGTTCACGAGGGCTGGCGAATCCGCGTTCATACGAAAGGAGACGTCGCCAACCCGGAAAGGTACATCGGATGGTGCTGGCAGCGCGTCGCCCCTTCCAGCCGTGGAATTTGCTACGACGGGTTTGCTGGCTCCTCTGTCCCACCGGAAATCTATTGTCTCGTTACGCGTTATACGTAACGTATGACGAGACAGACAACGGTGGCCGACGAGGCGAAGCAAGCCACGATCGAGCTTCCGATACCAGCCACGGATCCCAATTTGTTCCGCCACACGGCAACTGACGACCTGCTCCGACTGTTACTCGATAATCCGTACGAGCAGTTCACGATCCGCGAGCTGGGGCGGCTTACCGACAACGCGGCCCAGTCAGTCAAGCGGGCCGTTGACGTCCTCGAAGCCAATGACGTCATTGTGGTCGAGAGCGAGGGTAACCGTCGACTCGTCTCCATCAATCGAACTCGCGTGACGAAGCCCGACGATCCAGTCCTTCGCATTCCCCAGCCGGAGTACCATCCACCAGTCCGTGCTGCACTCGACCGGATCTGTGACGAGCTCGGAGACGTGGAGGGTGTTCTCGTGTTCGGGAGCGTCGCCCGAGGCCGTGCTGACCGCCAGAGCGACATCGACCTCTGGATACTGGCCGGCGACCGCGTCGAGCAGCATCGCGCCAACGAGGTCGCGAAAGAACTCGGAGAAAAGCGGTTCGACGGCGACCGCTACGAGTTCCAGATTCTCGTCGAGACGCCGAAGTCGGCACGCGGCCACGGTGACCGGCTTCGAGAGATCTTCGCCGACGCGATAACGCTCGTGGACAGCAACACTCTCAGCGACCTCAAGTGCGAGGTGATGAGTGATGCCTGACGAACCCGATGCCCTCGTCGATGCAGTCGCACACGCCGAGGATGCCTTCACCGGCCAACTGGGTCGTCCCGACTACGAGGAAGGACTCGACCCGAATGCTCACGATCCCAACGTGATTCAACTTCGGAAGGCGTGCCGCCTCCTCGATGCGTGCCGTCTGCTCCGCAAGCACGACGGCTACCATACGAGCGTCATCGAGATGTCTTTCGCTGCCATCGAGCGCACCCTCGAGTTCTACGCACTCACCGCGTCGAACGATACGATAGATGACTTCCGCGAGGGACACGACCGGGCATACGACCGCGGTGCCGATCTCCATCTCGTCACCGATGAAACTGCGCGGCGGATGAAGCAACTCTACCGTGACAACCGCGCAGCAGCGTACTACCGCGAGACTGTCGCTGCCGCTCAACAGGCCGATGCGATGTTCGACCTCGCAGTTGCCGTCCATGATTATATCAAGAATTTTTCACAAATCGCACACGAGTGTCGCTGTCAGAACTATAGTAGCCACTGAAAGTCAGTGCGCACCCGATCGCACGACGGCTGTGTGATCGGTGGCAAACAGTTTCAGTTGTTACTATAGTAGATGAAACAGATCAAGAGGGGTAGTTGTAGTAGTGGTCTTTCCGTGCCATCTGTCGATCACGCTGATCCAGTCACGACTCGAGGGATCAGCCGGTTCGTCCCACAGCTACGGACCAGACGCGCAAAGACCTGCTGAAACTGAGCCGGCCCGACGTCCCGTCTCAGGCGGCGTCAGTCGGCCGATCGGGTGGGCTCGGCGTCGGCACTCGAGTCCTGTTCGATCCGGTTCGCCCGCGTCCAGGCGAGGTCGCGGTCGATCAGGACGTCCAGTAGACAGCGGATGTTGAGCGCGTCGTGGAACTGCTTGTAACCCACGACGAGCAACGGGGCGTAGACGAGCAGCCGCCAGTCCTCGCCCTCGATCTGAATACCGAGGGCGGCGATCAGGAAGACGATACTCGTAAAGAAGACGAACACTGCGAGGACGGTCGTCACGTACCCCGCGAGGACGAGCCAGGCGATGTACGCGAGGATGACGAAACTCGCCAGCGGGAGGAAGAACATCTCGACCAGTCGGAACGGCAGCGCGATCCGACTGAGGTAGCCGTAGGACGAATCCGTGACGACCGGCCAGTGTTTGAAGACGGTCATGTAGTTGCCGCGGTACCAGCGTAGACGCTGGCGGTAGAGGTCTCGCCAGGTCGCCGGCGCCTCCGTGTAGACGCGGGCGTCGCTGACCGAGACGCGGTGGCCGGCCCGGAGCACCTTCATCGTGACGTCGAAGTCCTCGGTGAGGGTGTCGGGGTCGTAGGCGAACACCTCCTCGAGCACCTCGCGGCGGTAGGCGCCCAGACAGCCGGGAACGACCATCACGATGCCGAAGTAGTCCAACGCCCGCCGGTAGATGTTGACGCCGATCGTGTACTCGAGCTGTTGACAGCGGGTGATGAGCGAGTCGCGATTCCAGATTGTGACGTTGCTCGCGACGGCGCCGATCTTCGGGTTGGCCTCGAAGGGGGCGACGATCCGTTTCAGGGCGTCGCGGTCGACGATGCTGTCGGCGTCGACGGTGACGATGACGTCGCCGTCTGCGAACAGCAATCCGTAGTTCAGTGCGGAGTACTTGCCGCCGTTTGCCTTGCTGACGACCGAGACCCGATCCGAGGCGGCGGCGAACGCGCTCGCCTCGGCGAGGGTTCCGTCGGTCGACCCGTCGTCGACCGCGACGATCTCGAGCCGTTCGGCGGGGTAGTCGGCGTCGAGCAGCGCCTGAATCGTCCGACCGACGTACCCCTCCTCGTTGTACGCGGGAATCAGGACGGTCACGTTCGGGTACGGTGGCCTGGGCACGTACTTCGAGCGGCCGATCTGGTCGTGGAAGAACGCGATGAACGCGATAAACCAGTAGTACGCGAAGATCAACACGACCGCGCCCAGGTGGACGACGGCGATCGGCGAGGGGGTGAGCCAGCCCAGCCAGACGATCGTCGCGAGGTAGCCGACCCCGCCGACGACCAGCGCCCGTATCCCGAACAGGGACTCGTACCGAGGGTTGCGCTCGACGACGTAGTAGCTCCAGAGCAAGTAGCACACGAAGAGCCCGCTTAACAGTGCGATCGCGTACAGCGTTCCCGCGTTCATCACGTTTATCAGCAGCCCGAACGGCACCAGCGCCGAGAGGAACAGCGCGACCGAGCGCCACTTCACGGCCCGGAGGCCGCGGCCCATCGTCCGCCCGAAGCGAAGGGCGTTCCCGAACGGTCGCTCGACGCTCATCGGCTCACCGCCGAGATGGGCTCGAGGATGCGCCAGCCCTCGTCGGTTTCCTCGACCGTACCGTCCTCGAGTCCCTCGGCAAACTGTTCGACTGTCAGGAAGCCGACGTCGTCCCCGCTTTGCATGTGTTCGATCAGCGACTCGAGCTTCTCGAGTCGGTCGTCGGTGGTGAAGTACTGGTAATGAAGCATCACGACGTGGACACCGTTCTCCTCGTGGCTCGCGTCGAACGAGTCCGTCAGCGTCTCGAGGTCGTGAAACGGCACGTCGCTATCGTCCCCGCCCTCCTCCTCGTACGCGGTCCAGTTCTCGAACGCCTGGGTCTCGGGGACGTGAGTGAGTCCGCCCGCCTCGAAGTAGGTCTCGTTGTCGGTGTCGTAGTACTCGTCGGTAAACCACTGGCCGCCGGAGACGGCGGTGTAGTTCGACTCGGCGAGCACCTCGACGGTCGTCGTATCGTACGTGTTCATCGGCGGGATGAACGTCGACGACGGTGAGTCGACGCAGTCGGCGAGCAACGCCTCGCCCTCGGCCAGTCGCTCGCGTTGTTCGGCCTCGGGGAGGCCGCCGAACTCGCTGGCGCCGTAGAAATCGGTCACCGGCTCGTGGGTGGTCCCGTGGATCGCCATCTCGAACTGTCCGGGGTGATCGGTCTCGAGCGACTGCAGGTACTCACAGAGCTCCGGGTCCTCGGTCAGGGCGGCGCTCCCGTTCGTGTCGGGGATGATCCCGAGCGTGACGGGCACGTCGCGTTCGATGAAGACGTCGTCGACCGCACGCAGCTCCTCCTGGTTGTACCACGGCTGGATGTCGTCATTTCTGAAGATCACGATCGAGTCGTACTCCGCCCAGTCGGCATCGACCGACGCCTCATCGGCCGGCTCTCCCTCGAGCATGGGCGTCACGGAGACGGCACCGGCGATTCCGGCGACGAGCACCATCGCGATAAGCGCAGTGCTGAGAACGCCCCGCCTGAGTTGCGACTCCGGGACGAACCGGGCCGGAATCCAACTGAGATTCTGTTCCGGGGTCGGAAGCGTCGGAAAGGAGACTGCAGGCACGGGACCGATCATCCCCTGGTCGGGCTCCAGCGGCGAGCGGTGGCCACACTCCAGGCAGCGCTCGACCGTCTGCAGGTCGGCCAGCGTGTCGGCGTCGGCCCGATGGCGGCACTTCTCACAGCCGTCGTCGAACGCCCCGGCCGAGGCGACGTGCCCGCAAACGTGTTCGACGATTCGCTCGTCCGTGACCGACTGTGCGTCACACCGAGAACAACGGGTCGGATACGTAGTCATTACCGTACGGAGGGGATTTCCGAACGACTATCGACGACGAGCCGAAGGTATCGCCCCCGGGTTACCTCGAGGTTACCATCCCCTTGTCATCGCCCCGGGCGTCCGATTTATCGTTTCGGAGACGTTAGGGAACGTGTCCGCAACTGGAGACGACCACATGACGCAGACGCCGAATCCGGCACAGTCGGTCGCGGGCTCGCTACTCGGCACCAAGTGGAAGCCACGGCTAATCGTCGCTCTGGCGGCCAAGGGGCGGCTCGGCTTCGGCGACTGCAAGCGCGAACTCGAGGGGATCTCGAGCAAGGTGCTCTCGGACAACCTCGAGGACCTCCGCGAATACGGCGTCGTCTCGCGCGACGTCATCCAGGAACAGCCCCGTCGCGTCGAGTACGAGCTCACCGGTGCGGGTCGGGAGCTGTACGCGATCCTCGAGTCGATGGCGGAGTGGGACGCGACCCACGTAACGGGTGCCGGCGCGCCGACCGTGCTGCTGGCCGACGACGACAGCCGACTGCTCGAACTCTACGCGCTGTGGCTCGCGACCGACTACGACGTCGTGACGGCGACCGACGGCCGAGAGGCGTTTCGGCGCCTCGAGGAGTCGGTCGATATCGCAGTCCTCGATCGGTCGATGCCGGGAAAGAGCGGCGACGAGATCGCGTCGTCGATCGCTCGAGTCGGGCAGGAAACGCCGATCGCCGTCCTCACGTCGATGCAGGTGACACCGGCGGACGTCTCGCTACCGGCGGATCGACTGCTGCGAAAGCCGATCACCGAGCGCGAGCTACGGACGGCGATCGAGGAGCTAAACCGACTCCCCGACGAGGCACCGATCGCCCGCGAGGTCCGGGCGCGACGCCACAGACTCGAGTTCGTCGAGACCCACCTCGGCTCGGCCGTTCGATCGACGGCGCCGTACCGCCGCGCGAGGGCGGAACTGGAGCGGATCGAGGCCGACCGGGCGGCCGCGGTCGAGGCTCGCGAACCGTGGCGCCGACTGCTCGAGGAGGGAGCCGACCCCGAGACGGAGGTGTCACCCTCCGACGAGGACGCTTCCTGATTCGGGTTCGGCCAGAGAACCTTTGAGAGCCCGCTTCCTGGTGAACGTAATGCTCGCTGAACAGTCTTCTTCTCACACACTACTGCTCGTCGAGGACGACGACCTGCAGGCGCGGCTGTACCGGACGATGCTGTACCGCGAGCGGGGGACGGAGCCGGTGGCGACCGATGAGGGGGGAGGCGAGACGGGCACGACCGTCGAAACCGTCCGAACGCTCGAGGAAGCCCGAACGGCGCTCGAAGACGACGAGTCGTTCGATCTGGTGTTGCTCGACCTGAACCTTCCCGATTCCCTGGGGCTCGAAACGTTGGATTCCGTTCTCGAAACCGTCGACGGGACGGCCGTCGTCGTCCTGACCGGGATCGACGACGACGCGATCGGACGGGAGGCGGTCGAGCGGGGGGCGGAGGACTACCTCGTGAAGGATCGCGTGACGCCACGGCTGCTCGATCGGACCGTTACCTACGCCATCGAGCGGCGACGCCGGGTCACCGAGATCGAACGCCAGCGAAACGAACTGGCGGTACTGCACTGGCTCGTCCGCCACGAGATCAGAAACGACGCTACGGTCGTCCTGGGCTGGGCCGCAGCGCTCGACGCCACGGACCCCGAGTCGGAACGGATCGTCTCCCGGATCGAGGAAGCCGGCGAGCACATCGTCGAACTCACCGAGTCGGTCGGAGTGATGGTGGAGTCACTCGAGGAACCACAGACCGAACTCGTCCCGATCGATCTCGTCGCCGTGGTCGAAGAGGAGATCGATCGGCTCGAGGCACGACACGGGGACTGTACGGTGGCGTTCGACCGCCCCGAGGGGACGGTTTCGGTTCGGGCAGACCGGTTTCTCAACGTCGTCGTCCGAAACGTGTTGACGAACGCGGTCGTCCACGGCGATGCGGAGGAAACGATAACCGTGAACGTCTCTCGCGGAACCGACGGGAGCGCGGAGTTGACGGTCTCCGACGGCGGGCCGGGCCTCTCGGCGACCGATCGCCGGCGGGCCACCGAACGCGGCTACACCACGGACGAGGAGGGGATCGGCGTGGGCCTGTACCTCGTGCGAACGTTCGTCGACCGCTACGGCGGGAGTCTAACCATCGAGAGCGACCCGGAGCGACCGCCGGGAACGACCGTTCGGATCCGCCTCGAATCCGAACATTGACCCCGTCGCGGGCGTCTGCGTATCGTCGATGCCTCGAGCGGGGGTCGGGCGCGCAACGGTAAGACGGTCGGTGGCGTTTCGCACATGCGATCGGAGTTCTTCTCGAGAACGAGGGAGGTCGACACGAGGAGGAGGATCGACCCGTGGGCGTGCGGTCGGCGCTCTCGACGGCGGGTTCTTCGTCGAAATCGAGGATTCGTCAGCGTCGTTCAGTCTAGCGGGTAGAGACGACAAGGACGGACACGAAACCTGGCACGATCCCGGACACAGGATCGCCGCTGCCGTCGCGGACGCTCACGGCTGGCGTCTTTCGTCCATCGACGACGGACGGCGACACGAGATCACCGGGGTCGACGCCGTCTGAACCCCCGGTGAGTCGTCGTTTCCGCTGGGCGGAGTTTTCGGTTCGCCCGGGGACGGATGCCAGGTCCGTCCCGCGAATATCTTCTTCGCGCCCGCGTCACGCTCGCGCGTAAAGAGTGCATTTTTATGGCGACCGTCCGTACCTCGATTCATATGTTCAAGGCCATCGTGAGCGCGGAAACGCTCACCAGCGCGCTCGATTCGGTGAGCGTGCTGGTCGACGAGTGCAAGATCCATCTCGAGGAGGAGGGGCTCGAAATCCGGGCCGTCGATCCCGCGAACGTCGGGATGGTCGACCTCTCGCTCGAGGCGACGGCGTTCGAGTCCTACGAGGCCGACGGCGGGCTGATCGGCGTCGATCTCTCCCGTCTCGAGGATATCGCCGGGATGGCCGACTCCGGGCAGCTGATCCAGCTCGAACTCGACGAGGAGACCCGCAAACTCCACATCCAGATCGACGGACTCGAGTACACGCTGGCGCTGATCGACCCCGACTCGATCCGCCAGGAGCCGGACATTCCGGAGCTCGACCTCCCCGCACGAGTCGTCCTCGAGGGGAAGGACGTCAACCGCTCGGTGAAGGCCGCGGATATGGTCTCCGATCACATCGCGCTCGGCGTCGACGAGGGCGAGGAGTACTTCTACGTCGACGCGGAGGGCGACACCGACGACGTTCATCTCGAGCTCACACAGGGAGACCTGATCGACCTGCAGGTCGGCCCGGCTCACTCGCTGTTCTCGCTGGATTACCTCAAGGATATGGACAAGGCGATCCCCGGCGACGCCGAGGTCACGCTCGACCTGGGCGAGGAGTTCCCGGTCAAGATCTACTTCGGGTTCGCCGAGGGACAGGGACAGGTCACCTACATGCTGGCGCCGCGGATCCAGAGCGACTGACGCCACCGTTTTCGTTCGATCACGTTCGATCGCTTTTCCTTCGCGTGTGACTGTATCTCACTCGAGTCGTGACTTAAAAGCTCGATATGGTAAGCACCGTCCCTACCAGTTTCCTCCGTGTAGGAAGAGCGCGCATGCCCTCCACCAGCGACCCCAGCGATAGACGGTACGAGGCAACGTTCGATCCCGCCGGTGACAGCGCCAGCGAAGCCGTCCTCGACGCGGTCGGAACCGCTGCCGACGTCGATCCGCTCGAGCTCGAGCCGCTGTACGCCGTTATCGATCCGGACGCGATCGATTCGCTGTGTGCCCACGCCCGTCGAACGGCCGGAAACCGAACCCATAGCCTTCGGTTCTCCTACGCCGGCTTCGACGTCGACGTTCGCACCGACGGCCGGATTTGCGTCTCCGATCCCTCGAGTACCGGCGCGTTCGCCGGCGGCGACTGATACTGGCGAGCGGACCGATCAAAGGAGCGATTACGACCGGCAACCGAGCACGCACGGGTTGTTAGCCGGCGGGACGACTCACTCGTGATCCTCGAGGAACGAGCGAAGCGTCCGGTTGACCAGCTCCGAGTCCTCGATAAAGAAGCAATGCGAGCCGCCCTCGACGAGCTCGAGGCGCGTGTCCGGAATCTTCTCGTCGAGCAGCTTCCCGTTCGCGACCGGGAGGACTCGGTCGTTCGTCCCGTGCATGACCAGCGTCGGCACCCGAATCCGCTCGAGCCGATCGCTCACGTCGAACTCGAGGACGGCCGCGGCCTGGGCCTCTCGGGCCGGCGCGTCGGCGTCCTGCTCTAAGCGCCACTCGATGATGCGATCCATCAGGTGCGGGTTCCGGTTGGTGAAGCGTTCGTTGAACGCGGGCCGCATTCGGTGACGGATAACCTCCCGTTCGCTCGCGCCGTCTGGGGTGTCGAATATCTGTTCCTGGGTCTCGTCGGGGATCGGGACCGCGTCGACCCCGCCGTGGGTCGTACAGCAAAGCGTCAGCGTCTTCGCCCGGGAGTACTCGAGCGCGTAGCGCTGAGCGATCATCCCGCCCATGCTCGCGCCGACGATGTGGGCGTCGTAGATGCCGACGTCGTCGAGGACCGCCTCGAGGTCGGCGGCCAGCCCGCCGATCGAGTAGCCGGCGAACTTGAAGATCAGGGGGGCGCGAAGCTTTCGCGGCAGTCGGCCCACGAGCGGCGGGAGGCCCGCCTTGGAGCGACCCGTCCCCCGGTTGTCGGGCGCGATGACGCCGTAGTCGTCGGCGACGGCCTCCCGTTGCCAGCGCCACATCCACCGCCCGAATCCCAGTCCCTGCAGGAAGACGACCGGCGTCCCCTCCCCCTCGTCGCGTTCGTAGTAGATCGACACGCCGTCTCGAGTGACCCGTGGCATACGCGTGCCGACGCGTCGGACGCCCTTGAAATCGACCCTCGAGGCAGGGCCGACCCGCGAAATCGGTAACAGCGTGTTACCGACAGTAACATCGTTTTGGCTCCGAGCGCCGAGGCGGCCGGACAATCAGGGCGCTTAACCTCCCCGAGTAACACTACGTTACCGATGGAGCGACTGCACGCCCGGTACCCGTTTCTCGAGGCCGCCCGCGAGGCCGTGGCGACCGAGGCCGTCGACCTGGCGACGATCGTCGAACAGAACGGGGCGGTCGTCGAGCGGGCAACCCAGCGCGTGAGCACCGCGCTCGAGGACGGCGAGATCGGCGACCCGCACCGCGATCCCCGCACCGAACTGCTCTCCTATCCCGTCGCCCGCGTGCTCGTCTCGCTGGTCGACGAGGGGATCCTGATCCGCAAGTACGCCCGCGCCGAGTCGACGGCGGCCTTCGAGCGGTTCACCGCCGACTTCGAGGAGACCGTCGAACTCAAGAGCGTCAGTTCGACCGGGCTCGATCTCGACGACCTGCTCGAGGAGTTCGACCTCGCAAACGCCGTTCGCTCGACGGGCGACGGGTACCGGATCGGCGTCGGCCGCTACCTCCCGCTTTCGGCGGGGCTTCGAGACGACCGATGGCGGCTCGTCAACCGGGCGCTCTCGGACGGCGAGGTACCGATCGAGGAGGACGAACTGCACACGCTGCTCCGCGAGGCGATCCGCGAGCGGATCGAGGAGGGGCTCCCCTTCCAGGTGCCCGACGCGATCGCGACGACCCTCGAGCCCGAGGCCGCCGAGATCCGGGAGGTGCTGGCGGAACTCGATCTCACCCGCGAGATCGACACCGTCGTCCCCGACCTGTTCCCGCCGTGTATGAAGGCGCTGCTGGACGACATCCAGAAGGGCGAACACCTGCCCCACCACTCCCGCTTTGCGATCACCGCCTTCCTGACGAGCATCGGGATGTCGACCGACGAGATCGTCGAACTCTACCGGGTGAACTCCTCGTTCGGCGAGGAGATGACCCGCTACCAGACCGACCACATCGGCGGCGAGACGTCGCCGACGGAGTACTCCCCGCCCTCCTGTGCGACGATGCAGTCCTACGGCGACTGCGTGAACAAGGACGACCTCTGTGAGCGTATTCCGCACCCGATGGCCTACTACGAGAAACGCATCGACCAGACCGACGAGGACGAACTCGAGGACTGGCGCGAGGGATCGGAGGAGTCGGCCGCCGGAGACTGACCGACCGAACCGTCCGTTTCGGCACCCGACACCCACCCCTGGTTCGGGTGCCGAGACGGAAGGAAAGCGCCGAATCTGTGGTCGAACACGTCGGTCCGAACGCAGTTTTATGTGAGATCGGCCGGTAGTGATGGGACGATGATACTCCAGGTCCCCGGTGGTCCGGAGTTGCTCGTGGTCCTGTTACTGACGGTGTTTTCCTTGGAATTCCGCTGTTGCTTATCATCGGTGTCTACGAGTATCTCGACAGAAAGCGCGGCTACGAGCGACGGATCGCGGCCCTCGAGCGGCGGGTCGACGAACTCGAGAAGGAGTAATCACGAAGCCAAGTCCTCGGCTCGCCGGCGGCTACAGGGGTAGGGTGGTTCGAGGCAGGAACCGTCGCCGCCTACGCTGCGTTCTGTGCGTCCGCGTCGTCGTCGAGGTCGTCGGCCGGGTCGTTCAGCAGGTACGCCAGTCCGATCCCGACTGCGGTTAGCAGGAAGATGAAGCCGATGATAACGCCGACGAGCATCTCGCCGCCCTCGGGAGAGAGGGCGCTGTCCGCACCGCCGTACTCGCCGCCGATGGCGACCATGGCGCCGAGCATCAGGAAGACGGACGTCACGGCCACGACGATTTCGATGATCCGCTCGCGCTCGAGCATTACCCGACGATTCCCCCGGCCCGTGCAAAAACGCTTCGAAGCGCGCTCGAGCGGCGCCAGCCGGACCAGATCTCCCGTCTCTGAACGGGCCCCAGAGGCGTCGGATCCGACGAAATCGGGACGTTATATATAAATCTCGAGCAGGAGATTGCAAGCGGTCCGGTTATTTCCGTCGCTCGCCTACAATCGTCGAACAGTCAGTCGACCACGGAGCCGGCCGTCAGCCGGCGAATCACTACCGACGCACCCATGAAAACAACAGCGTCACCGAAGACACCGCTTCCAGTACCGTCCGACGACGCCCTCGAGGAGCGCTCGCGCCGCGCCCGCACCGAACCGATGTCGGTGCTAGCGCTGGGCGAGGGGCTCTACGAGGTCGAGTCCGCGAGCGACCACACCTACCTCGTCGATCTCGAGGGCGGGCGCTGTACCTGCCCCGATCACGTCTTCCGCGGGGTCCGGTGCAAGCACGTCCGTCGCGTCGCCATCGAGATCAACGAGGGTCGAACGCCCCCGCCCGGCGAGCGAGCCGTCGGCTGCCACGACTGCGGCGAGACGGTGTTCGTCGACGAGAACGCGGCCGGTCCGATCTACTGCGACCGCCACGCGCTCCGACCGGGCGATCCGGTCGTCGACCGCGAAACCGGCGACCGACTCACGGTCGTCGACGTCTCGGACCTGCGGGCCGACGCGGTCCGGATCCAGGCCACGGGCGAGTCCGTCGCCGACTACGCGACGAACGAGAACTACGCGCCCGACGTTCCCGTCGTCGGCGCCGTCTACCCCCACGCGACGGTCGCGCCCAACGGCGTCGTCCCCGAGTCGCTGCGGGTGTACGTGTTCCCTCGCACGCGACTCGAGAGGCGGCCGGCGGGACGGGGCCGACCCGCGACGGCGTAGCAACGCTCGACAACGGGAAGTTAGTTGGATAGCTTTCGTTTTTTAGCGGTTGGGATCAAGTGTCAGGGTATGGACGACGGGATCGACTACGGCCGCTACGACGAGGGCCGGAACGTCAACTACTGGGAACTCGATCGGACCCTGCAGCGCGAACTCCGCCGAACGTACGCCGACGAGGCGTTCGCGTGGGCCGAGCCCCGCCTCGAGGCGTTCGGCGAGACCGTCGGCCACGTGATCGCCGACAACGCCGATTACATTGACCACCACGGACCCGAACTCGAGCCCTACGACAGACACGGCGAGGTTCAAAACCGGGTGCGGTATCCGGCCGAACAGTTCGAGAACGAACGCCTCGCCTACGAGGCCGGGATCGTCGCCGACGTTTTCGAGGCCCCACCCGGCCGCGACGAGCCAATGGCGCTGTCGCACAACCTCGCGATGCAGTACCTGCTTTGCTACGCGGACCCCGGCTTCGACTGCCCGGTGGCGATGACCGCCGGCGCGGCACTCGTCCTCGAGAAGTTCGGCGACGAGTCGCTCGACCCCTACTACGAGGCGCTGACGAGTCGCGACTACGACGACCTGATCGAGGGAGCGATGTTCCTCACCGAGAAACAGGGCGGCAGCGACGTCGGCGCGAACGAGACTCGCGCCGAGTACGACGAGGAGAGCGAGTGCTGGCGCCTGTCCGGCGAGAAGTGGTTCTGCTCGAACGTCGACGCCGAGGGGACGCTCGTGCTCGCCCGGACCGCCGACGCGCCCGAGGGGACCGCGGGGCTTTCGATGTTTCTCGTTCCCCACGCCGACCCCGACCGCTTCGACGATCCGGTGACGAAGGGCGACCTGCTCGAGGACGGCCCGCTTGCACCCGACGAAGTCAACGACCAGCTCTACCGCCGCCTGAAGGACAAACTGGGGACGATCTCGGTGCCGACTGGCGAAGTCGAGTTCACCGGCGCGACGGCGATTCTCGTCGGCGAGGAGAAAGCCGGGTTCCGGCAGATGGCCGAGATGCTCAACCTCGAGCGGCTGTCGAACGCCGCCGCGTCTTGCGGGATTATGGGCCGGGTGCTGCTCGAGAGCAAGATCTACGCCGCAAGCCGGGAGGCGTTCGGGAAGCCGATCGACCAGCACCCGCTGATGCGAGCGGATCTGGTCGACATGGCGGTCGACCACGAGGCCGCGACGGCGTACGTCCTCGAGGCTGCGCGGTTGCTCTCGGAGCGAGAGCGGGCGGAACGGACCGGCCAGGACGACGACGAAGCGGACGACGCCTACCGGTTGATGCGACTGCTGATCCCGATCGCGAAACTGCGCACCGCTCGAATGGCCGTCGATACAGCCTCCTACGGGATGGAGGTCCACGGCGGCAACGGCTACGTGAACGAGTTCGTCACGAACCGCATGCTCCGGGACGCGCAGGTGCTTCCAATCTGGGAGGGCACCGAGAACGTCCTCTCGCTGGACGTGCTGCGGGCCCTCGAGCACGAGGATGCCCACGAACCGCTGCAAGAGGCGATCGAGGACCGACTCGAGCGCGTTTCTCATCCGGCGCTCGCCGATTGCCTCGAGACCGTCGAGGCGGAGTACCACGAGCTGCTGACCGCGCTCGCGACGCTCGCCGGCGAGGACGGCGAGTACGCCCAGCTATCGGCCAAGCGCCTGGCCCACTACGTGTTCGACGTCTTCACCGCCGCGCTGTTGCTCGAGCGTGCCCAGTCGGAGATCGAGGACGGGGACGCCCGAACGGCGCTCGTCGCGAAGCGGTTCGTCGCGAACGAACTCGAGTACCCTGAGGCCCGCGGGATCACGGATGGGGAGCGGTTCGCGCTCGAGGCGTTCGATCCGATCGTCCGGTACGCGTCG
Organism: Natronococcus roseus; assembly: GCF_043677095.1. Lineage (NCBI taxonomy): Archaea > Methanobacteriati > Methanobacteriota > Halobacteria > Halobacteriales > Natrialbaceae > Natronococcus > Natronococcus roseus. The sequence continues at coordinate 484,837 of NZ_JBHLJR010000003.1, read as the reverse complement.
GTCGAACCCGATCGGCTCTCGGACGTCGACGGTATCGAAAACCCGTCAGAACGTATTTACGACGACCGAGGGTAGCGGCTGCCATGATCGGTGCAGACGGAACAAGTGCGTTCAGCGCCGTCCAGGTTATCGTCGTGAGTGTCGCGATCCTGTCGGCGATCGGCACGTTCGGTCTGTCTCTCCTCGGGCTTCCGGTCGGGCTGACCGGGCTCGCGTTCGTCCTCATCTTCGCGGCGCTGATGGGGCTGTGCTGGACCCGATTCGAGAAGGTCAATCCCCGATACGACCGAACTGACGGGAACTGATCGATCGATCCTTCGGAAGACGCTGCTCGAGACGGCGTCCCGAAGACACGCTGTTCTAACCTGTTCGAGTGCTATACTATACTATCGTACAATAAATTCATTGGAGTGTGAGTTCGAAATAGAACGATGGGAGAACAGCGTTCGGATGCCGTCGGCGGGGCCAGGAAAGCGTCGACGGAGGAAGTACGCCGCTTCGCTCGGCGACGAAGGAGGTAACTGTGCACGGGGTGACCGGTTCGGACGTCATCTGGGTGAGCCACTTCGTCGCTGCGGGGTTGATGATCGCTCTGGCAGTCTACGTCGGGCGCAACCACTCGGAGAAGCCGCTCGGCCGGTTGTTCGTCTGTATGGTCCTGGCCGTCGCCGTCTGGGTCATCGGGTCGATGGCCCGACTGTTCACGCTCGATCCGGCGGCGTACGTCGTCCTCACCGCCGTGAAGTACCTCGGCGTCACGACGGCACCGATCTGGTTCCTGCTGTTCGTACTGCGGTACTCCGGACGGGACCGCTGGGTGACCCGTCGACTCGTCACGCTCCTGTTCGTCGGACCCGTGTTAACCGTCCTGGTCGTGCTCACCACCCAGAGCCACGGGTTGTTTTACGCGGAGTTCGCCGTCGTCACCGTCGAGGAGACGGCAGTTCTGGAACGTGGGCGAGGACCGGGGTTCTGGCTGTTCGCCGCGTTCGGATGGGGGCTCCTCGCGCTGGGGACGGTGCTCCTCTTGCTGACGGCGATCGGACAGCCCGCAATCTACCAGAAACAGTCGTTCGTTATCGCCCTCGGCGTCGTCATCCCCTGGGTCGTCGGAATCGCGTACGTCTTCCGCGGCTGGCCCCATCCGGCGGTCGATCCGACGCCGATCGGATTCGCTATCACGGCCGTTCTCTTCGGCGTCGGTATCTTCACCACCCGCCTCATCGACGTCGTCCCCGTAGCCCGGTCACGACTGCTCGACGCGCTGGACGACGGCGTCGTCGTCGTCGACGCCGACGGCCGGCTGCTGGACGCCAACGCCACCGCGCGGGAGTTGCTCAGCGACGAGACGGTCGGAACCGACATCGAGGTGGCGCTCCCGTCCGAGTTCGACATCGACGGCGGCGAGCACGTCGTCGAGACGGATGCCGGCCGACGGGTGTTTCGGCCCCGAACGATCGAACTGACCGACGGTCTCGGACGGAACACCGGGCGGGTCATCTACCTGGACGACGTCACGCAGCTCATCGAGCGCGAGCGACGCAGCGTGCTCCAGCGCGTGTTTCGTCACAACATCCGCAACGACCTGAACGTGACCGTCGGCTATCTCGACCTCCTCGAGGAACGGGTCCAGCCGGCGGACCGCGAGTACGTCGACCGGGCTCGAGCGAGCGCGACCCGTGTCGTCGAACTGAGCGAGAAGGCCCGGCAGTTCGAGCGGGCGATCGACTCCCAGGACGGCCGGACGACCGCGTCAGCCACAGCGGTCGTCGAACGGGTAGTCGAGGACGCTCGAGGCGAGTATCCGCAGGCGCAGTTCACCGTCGATCTCGACGGTGGGGTCGGCCCTGTCACCGTCATCGACGAGGAAAGTTTTCGGACCGCGATCGCGAATCTGATCGAGAACGCGGTGCTCCACAACGACGCAGCGCAGCCATCGGTTGCCGTTCACGTCGTTGCCGAGGACGACACCGTCCGGATCGAGGTCGCCGACGACGGGCCCGGGATTCCGGAGCAGGAGCTCACCGCGCTCGAGGCCAACGCGGAAACCCCCCTCGAGCACGGCAGCGGCTTCGGGCTCTGGCTGGTGAAGTGGACGGTCTCGCTGTCGTCGGGCGAACTCTCCTTCGCGGAGAACGAACCCCGCGGCAGCGTCGTCACGGTTCGGCTCCCGGCCGCCGACGCCTCGAGTCGGTAGCGACTACTCGAGCAGCTCCGCGGCCTCCTCGACCTCCATCACACCCTGCTTGACGGCGTTGAGCACGCGGACGACGTCCTCGTCGGGGCCGGCGTCGGGCTGGTCGACCTCCTCGAGGGTGACCTTCGCCGAGTCGCCGACGAACTCGGGAAAGTCGGTGCCGTCGGCGAGCGCGGTCTTCTTCTTGACGCGGTAGTTCCCGCCGTCGGTGACGTGGAGATCCGCGGGGTGGAAAAAGTACCAGTCCTCGCGGTCGAAGCGGACGCCGATGCGGGGTTTCGCGCCGAAGTTCTGGGCGAAGTAGGTCAGCGCCTCGACCTCCTCGCCGGTGAGGTAGATCGGGTCGCCCGCGCTCGATTTCGCCTCGATCGCGTAGAAGGTGTCGCCGTCGCCGGCGAGCACGTCGGGGAGTTCGCGGTCCGTCGCCGCACCGCTGGCGGGCGCGCGCATCACCGCGAACCCGGCCTCGTCGAGCGCGTTGACGAGCTCTCGTTCGCGGCGGCCGCCCTTCGCGTGGGACATACCTGATAGGTCTCCACTGCGGGATAATAAGCGAGACGAACCGCAGTTACCGAGATCAGAGCGGGACCAGTGCCAGCGCGACGTCGACGGCCATCGCCGTCATCTCCTCGGCCTCCTCGGGTGCAAAGCGCAAGACGAGGTAGAGGATCGCGAACTGGAAGGCGTTGAACGCAGCGTGGGCCGCCGTCGGCACGATGAGGTTGTCCGTTTTCGCATACAGGTAGCCGAAGATGATCGACCCGAAGAACACGACCGTCAGCGAGACGCCGATCGCGCCGAGTGGGGCGAGCCCCCCGTCGGCCGCTAGCGCGTAGGCGGGGATGTGGACCAGCGCGAAGATGACGCTCGTGCCGACGACGGCGCCCATTCGCGAGAAGGCGGCGTAGAGGCGCTTCTGGATCACGTTGCGGAAGAGGAACTCCTCCGCTGGCGCGTTAAAGAGGAAGACGACGACGATCATGAGCAACACCATGTTCGGATCGTCGCCGACCAGTTCGACGACCTGATTCTCCGAGGAGGGAAGCTGAAGCACCGTCGCGACGACGTTGACGAGCATCACGAACGCGATGCTACCCACGATACCGGCCAGTACGTATCCCCAGCCGCGCCGCGTCGGCATCCGCAGGTCGAGCCAGTCCCAGCCGCGTTCGGTCCACCAGAGGTAGAATCCGCCGACGAGGAAGAAGCCCAGGAAGTTCAGCGTCAGCAGGACGAACGTCGCCGTGTTCGATGCCTCCGCCGGCGACTCGAGCAGCGCCGGATCGAGCAGGAACGCCGGGAGCGTCGTAAACTGCGACGCGACGATCGCGGCGACCGAGAGGAAGACGGCGACGAGGAGCGATCTCACCTGACCGTCCGCCCGGTCTACTGTTGCCATACGCCGACCTAGGGGAAGCCCACTTTTGGGCGTTCCTCTTTCAGCTGAAGACGATATGAAAAGAGCGGGAACGAGAGTCGGTCATCGATCAGCCGAGGAGGTACCGGAGTTTCGGGTACCGCTCGACGATCGGGTGACTCTCGAGGTAGCGGTCGACGCCGAGGATCCGTCCCGCGGCGAGGGCCCCCAGCGCGAGGAACACCGCGGCGTAGACGAGCTGGTCGTTGACCAGTCCGCCGGCGACGTCCCAGCTACCGAAGTAGAACATCACCATCTGGATCGAGGCGCCCAGCGCGGCCAGACGGACGAACGCGCCAGCGAGCAACGCGACGCCGATCAGCACCTGGGTGACCGGGACGATCACGTCGACGGCCGCCATCAGCGTGCCGTTGGCAGCCATCGCGCCGAAGATCGCGCTGGCCGGGCTCGCCGGGTCGACGTTCGCCAGATAGCCGTAGGCGCTGAAGTCACCGACGAGTTTGCTCCAGCCCGCCGCGAGCATGACCCAGCCCATGAGCAGGCGCAGTCCGAAGATCGCCCAGACGCCCAGCTGGTGGGGTCGTCCGTCTATCGTTACGCCTCCGAGGCGGCTCTCGAGTCGGTTGATGGTGGGTGTTTGCATGATCGTTCTCCTCGTACAGCTATACGTAGGACGGACAACCACCTATATACCGCAGCTGGTTCCCATCGTGAGGGAAACTAACTACAACTATTGAAAGATTTCTTTCTTCGTGTGGCAGAAAAACCGTCTCGAGAGAGCTCGAGAGTAGAGGGTGAGAAACTTACGTCCCGTGGTCCCAGCTATCCATGTATTCGCGCTGGGTGTCGGTCAGCGCGTCGAACTCGACGCCTTCGGCCTCGAGTTTGATCTCGGCGATCTCTCGATCGAGGTCGTCGGGAACGTCGTGGACGCCCGCGTCGTAGGCGTCGCTGTTCTCGAGCATCTCCCGGACACAGACCGCCTGAATGCCGAACGACTGGTCCATCACTTCGACGGGGTGGCCGAGCGAGATCGGCGCGGCGAGGTTGACCAGTCGGCCCTCGGCGACGACGTTCAGCCGGCGGCCATCCTCGAGTTCGTAGGCCTCGACGCCGTCTCGGGCCTCGTAGCGGTCGACGGCGAGGTCGTCGAGCGCCTCGAGGTCGATCTCGATGTCGAAGTGGCCCGCGTTCGCGAGCAGGACGCCGTCCTGCATGGCCTCGAAGTGCTCCTCGACGACGACGTCCCGGTTTCCGGTCGTCGTGAGGAAGACGTCGCCCTTCTCGGCCGCGTCGGCCATCGGCATGACTTCGTAGCCCTCCATGTGGGCCTCGAGCGCGCGGCGGGGTTCGACCTCGGTGACGATTACGTTCGCGTTCTGGCCCGACGCCTTCCGAGCGACTCCCTTCCCGCAGTAGCCGAAGCCGGCGACGACGACGTTCTTGCCGGCCCACGAGAGGTTCGTGGTCATGGCGATCGAGGCCAGCGAGGACTCGCCGGTGCCGTGGACGTTGTCGAACAGCCGCTTCATCGGCGTGTCGTTGACGGCGAAGACGGGGTAGTCGAGCGCGCCGTCTTCGTCCATCGCGCGCAGGCGGTGGACGCCCGTGGTGGTCTCCTCCGCACCGCCGACGATACCGTCGATCAGCTCGGGGTAGTCCTCGTGGATCGCGGCGACGAGGTCCATCCCGTCGTCGACGGTGACGGTCGGCTCGTGGGCGATGACGGCCTCGATGGCGTCGTAGTACTCCTCGTCGTCGACGCCGCGTTTCGCGTAGCTCGTAATCGACTCGTGGGCGTCGAGCGCCGCCGAGACGTCGTCGTGGGTCGAGAGCGGATTACAGCCCGTCACCGCAACGTCGGCCCCGCCCTCGGCGAGCGTCTCGACGAGCATCGCGGTCTTGGCCTCGACGTGCATCGCCATCGCGATGCGCTCGCCCTCGAAGGGCTGCTCGGCAACGAACTCCTCACGGACGTGCTCGAGGATGGGCATATGCTGGGCGGCCCAGTCCATCTTGCGACGACCCTCCTCCCGTGCGGACTCGAGGTCGTCCAGCTGATCGCTGATCGGCGGATACTCGGTCATGTGTCGGTGGAGGGCCAGGGCGGGGAAAACGCTACCGAAGTGCCGGGGAAGCGACCGCTCCTGCTACCGATACCGCTCGTCGGCGAGCCGAAGCGCGATACTGCCTACCAGAAGGCCGATGCCGAACGCGGGGAGTCGTGCGGCCTCCGTCTCAGTGCCGGCGACGGCAGCCGCAAGGGTCCAACTCGCGGCCGCAACGACCGCCGCCAACGCGACGATTCCTGCGAAGCCGACGGTCGTGCGGTCCGTTCGGCGCAGGATTACCAGCAGCAGTGGCCCGGTCGCGACGCCAGCGACGAGCGGAATCGCCGCACCGACCGACGCGAACACCCGAACATCGACGACGAAGAAATGCGTGCCAGTCAGCAGAAGCAGTCCGAGAGCCAGTTCTCGGAGTAGCAGACTCGAGGGCACAGACGTTGGGTTGTTCGAGCACGTACGCGATATACATAAATTTTATTTGATTATATTCCAGCATAACTGTTTGGTTGCGTCCAGGTGAGCCACTGGCCGTCAACCCGAACGGCGGCCACAGAAGTCAGGGTAGAAACGATCGATCCAACCCGTCGCGCTACTCCTCGGCGCGAGCCACCAGCGACTCGGCCGCCTCGCTCGCTCGCTCGAGCACCGCGTCCTCCTCGAGGGTCAGCACCTCCCGATCCCGCATGAGCACCTGCCCGTCACAGATCGTGTGGCGGACGTCGGACGCGGCCGCGGCGTAGGCGAGCTGGCTCACCAGGTCGTGAGCCGGCGTCAGGTGGGGTTCCTCGAGGTCGATCACGGCGAGGTCGGCGGGCGCGCCTTCCTCGAGGCGACCCGACTCGAGGCCGATCGCGTCCGCGGTGCTGTGCGTGAGCAGCTCGGCGATCCGCTCGGCGGGCACCGCGCTGGCGTCCTCGGCGGCGAGCTTGCCGATCATCGCGGCGTCGCGGGCCTCGTCGAGCATCGAGAGGTCGTTGTTCGAGGCCGCGCCGTCGGTCCCGAGTCCGACGGCGACGCCCGCCTCGAGCATGCGCTGGACCGGGGCCATCCCGCTCGCCAGTTTCATGTTCGAGGCCGGACAGTGGACCACGCCGGTTCCCGCTTCCGCGAGCAGCCCGATCTCGCTCTCGTCGACGTGGACGCCGTGGGCGACGAAGTCCTCGGGCTCGAGCATCCCCAGCTCGGCCGCGTACGCGAGGGGGCGAACGCCCCGGTCCTCGACGATCGGCGTTACCTCGTCGACCGTCTCGTTTGCGTGGTAGTGGATCGGGACGCCCGCTTCGCGGGCCTTCGGGACGAACTCCTCGAGGTATTCTCGTCCAACGGTCGTCAGCGAGTGGGGCATAAAGGCCGTCGAGATCCGGCCGTCCGCGGCGCTGTCGTACTCGCGGGCAAACTCGAGGCTCGTCTCCAGGTCCTCGCGGGCGCCCGCGTCGTCCTTGACGACGGTAACGACGCCGTGGCCGAGGCGCGCGCGAAGCCCCGCCCGGTCGACGGCGTCGACGATCTCGGGCATCTCGAAGTACATGTCGGCGAAGGCGGTCGTCCCGCCCTTGATCATCTCGAGCAGTCCCAGCTCCGCACCGACCCGAACGTCCTCGGCCGTGAGCTCCCCTTCGGCCGGCCAGATGTCCTCCTGGAGCCAGCTCTCGAGCGGTTTGTCGTCGGCATACCCCCGCAACAGCGTCATCGCAACGTGGCTGTGACCGTTGACGAACCCGGGTGTCACGAGTCCCCCCGAGGCGTCGAGCGTCTCCTCGCCCGCGAGGTTGGGGCCGACCTCAAGGATCTCGCCGCCCTCCTGGTCGATCAGTACGTCCGCGCGCGTCACGGTCCCGTCGGGCAACAGCACCTGGCCGCCGGTGATCGAAAGCGTCGCCATCGGTTCGGGTTTCTCGTCGGTCCGCCTTAGCGTGTCGATTCAACGAGCGGACTCGAGGGACACAAACCTTGGACCGCCAACCGTTTCGCAGCGACAACCTACTCGCCACCGCTTATGACGGTGGTAGCGAACGCTTCCGTCACGACCGAACGGGCAACGATCGCCCCGGAAATCGCATCCGGGAGCGACGTCGAATCGTTCGCGGAGCGAAATCGAGGGCCTCCGCGAGGTGGATCGATCGAGCGCCCGGCAGCTGCCGGCCCCGATTCGGGGCCCGACTCCTGTAACTCGAGCGAACTCTTTACTCGGCTTTCGGCCACTACAGCGGGGTTCGAACGGCGGGAAACCGTAGTAATATTCGGACCTATCCTTAACAGATTAAACACTATACCCGGTAAAACCCACGCTCCGACAGAGATGAATCGTCAACAGTACGCGGCGAAGGGACTGCAGATCGGCCGTCTCTCTGCGCAACGGCGGGCGAGCGAGGGATGCTCGCGAGCAACCACCGTCGCGGATACGGTCGGGTGATACGATGGGGAAGGTAGTTATCTCTCTCGACGCGGAACTCGGCTGGGGGTTTCACGACAGGGAGGTTCCGGAGTCACTGCTCCGGAACACACGCGAGAACTGGCTCCACCTCCGAGACCTGTTCGACGCCTACGAGGTTCCGGCGACCTGGGCGGTTACCGGCCACCTGTTTCTGGACTCCTGTCCGCGCTGTCACCGGGACCATCCGGCCGGCGAGCGCTGCTGTCAGCACGCGGTCGGCAACCTCGAAGCCAACGACGTCTGGTGTGCGAACGAACTCGTCGATGAGATCGCGAACGCCGCCGTCGACCACGAGATCGGCGGCCACGGCTTTACCCACGTCCACCTCGAGCACGAGCGGATGACCGACGAGTTCGCGGCCCGCGAAATCGAGAACTGTACCCGAGCCGCGGCTCGACAGGGGTACGACCTCTCGTCGTTCGTCTTCCCGGTCAACAGGGTTCGTCGCCGGGATCTGCTCGCCGAGCACGGGTTCGAGTGTTACCGTGGCGTGAACCGACTGCTCGAGGAGCGGGGAACGATCGGTCGACAGCTCACAAAGGTCTCGAGTGCGGTCGTCGGGAAGCCGACGCCGCCGATCGTCGAACCGCACGTCGACAAGTACGGACTCGTCAACGTTCCGGCGTCGATCTACCTGTTCAACTTCGGTCAGGAGTACGAGAAACCGTTCGCCGCGCTCGGGAAGGATCCGGTCCTCAGACAGGTCAAAGCCGGGATCGACGAAGTCGCCGAGACCGACGGCGTGTTACACCTCTGGCTGCATCCCCACAACCTTCGCACCCCCGCTCACCACCGACGGCTTCGGTCGATCGTTCGGCATATCGATCGCCGACGCGAGTCCAGCGATCTCCGCGTCGACACGATGAGCGGTATCGCCGACGACGTGCAGCGGGCGGAACGCTCTCGGCCCGCACGCGCGAAGTCGTTGTAACCCCAGACGATGTCCGATCCGTACGATATCCGACAGTACGAGCCGGCCGACAGAGACGCGTTCCTCGAGCTGTTCGAGGACGTGCTCGGCGGACGAATGGGAACGGACTGGTTCGCCTGGAAGTACGAGGCGAACCCCTACGTCGACCACGTTCCGATCATCGTCGCCGAGCACGACGGCGAACTCGTCGGCGCGCGGTCGTTCTTCCCGCTCCAAGTCGCCACGGGAGACGACCGGTACGACGCGTTCGAGCCCTGTGACTCGATGGTCCACCCCGACCACCAGCGACGCGGGCTCTTCACGCGGATGACCGAGCGGGCGATCGAGCGCTACGAGGACGACGTCGATCTCTTCTTCAACTTCCCGAACCACCGCTCGCTCCCGGGCAACCGCAAGCTCGGCTGGCGGGTCGTCGGCGAGCGGGAGACCTACTACCGGATTCAGAACCCGACCGCCTGGCTGCCGGCTCTCGAGCCCGTCGAGGCGCTCGCCCGGACCGCCGCGAGCAGTTACGGCGCGCTCAGGGACCGCCGCGCCGACTCGAGCGACGCGGTCGACCGGTCGCGGTACGACGGCGTACCGACGGCGACGCTCGCGGCGCTGGCCGACGCCGAGACGGTGTCGGAGTTTCACGTTGTCCGCGACGAGTCGTTCTACGAGTGGCGCTTCGAGAACCCGTTGTGGAGCTACCGGACCGTCCTCGCGACCCGGGACGGAGACGCCGTCGGAGCGCTGGTCTACGGTCGGCGGGAGCGAGCCGACGGACCCACCACCGTTCGGATCGTCGACGTGCTCCCGCTCGCGGCGGGAACCGACACGTACCGAACGGCGATCCTCTCGGGACTGCTCGAGGACGTTGTTCGGGAGAACGCGGACGCTGACGTCCTCGTCGCCCCCGGGGCGGTGATTCCCGAGGGAGCGCTCCGGGCCCGCGGGTTCCACAGCGATCAGCGACCGCCCCTGGCGTGGGCTACCTCGTCGTCGACCCACGTCGTCAGACCGTCGGGAACGGAGCCGACGGCGTGGACCCTCTCGGGCCGTCGGCTCACGGACGCCTCGAACTGGCGGCTCGCGTTCTGCGAGGTCGACAGCGGCTGAGTGCTCGTACCGTTCCGCGGCGGTGACGTTACCGGAGGCTCGAGCCGAACTGCCCGATCGGATCCGGCGCCGACTCGAGGAAGTCGACGATTTCGTCGATGTCGACCGCACCGAAAAGGATCGAGAGCGCGAAGAAGACGATCGCGCCGACCGGCGGGACGACGATCAACGACACGGGGAAGTCGATGACGACCAGCGGGATGGCCGAGCCGCGGAGAAACTCCGTCAGGAGGAAGATCGGAACTGCCGCGGAGACGCCTACGAGTATCGCCCGCGGGATTCGAGCGTCCGCGGCCGGATAGAAACCGATCGATCTGGCGCTCCAGAGGTGGAACACGAACATGAGTCCGTAGCTGATACTGGTCGCGGCGGCGGCGCCGTACATCCCGTAGGGGGGGATCAGCAGTCCGTTGAGCGTGACGTTGAGTACCGCCGCCGCGCCGGTCGCGACGATCAGCGTCCGGAGGTCGCCTTTTCCCTGGCCGATCGCGAGGACCGGTCGTGCCAGGGCGAACCCGACGCAGCCGGGGAGCAACAGGAGGATCGGCACGTAGCTGGCGATGTAGTCGTCGGGGTAGATGATCGGCAGGGCAACCGGTGCGAGCGCCGCGAGTCCGATCGCGAGCAGCAGGGTGAACAACAGCGTGTACCGCGTGATCCGGGCGGCCAGCGAGTTGATCCGCTCGCGGTCGTTGTTCGCCCAGATGTTCGACGTCGAGTGCAGGAGGACGTTCTGGAGCGCCAGCGGCACGATCCAGAGGAACTCCGCGAGGGTGAGCGCGATCCGGTAGTAGGCGGTTTCCTGGGCCGTGGTAAAGAAGCCGAGCATCACGACGTCGACCTCGTACAGCGACGTCAGGAAGAGAATCAGTACGATGCTGAGCCCGTTGTACGCAAAGAGTTCGCGGCGCGGAAACTCCCGCGAGGGAATCTTGAACAGCGCCGTCGTCAGCGGCACCTGTCGGTGGATCGCCGCCAGGCCGATCACCGACGTCACTACCGCGCCTGTCATGTGGCCGATCAGCACCCCGGGGACGCCGTAGCCGAGATACGCGAGCCCGACGCCGACGGTGATAAAGAGGATCTTGTCGAGAAAGAGCAGCGGTTCGGAGTAGCGCTCGAGGCCGAATCCCATGAGCGTTCGGCGCGTGTACTCGCGGAACTGGGAGGTGAAGACGAGCAGCGAGAGGAGATAGAAGTACGTCTGGTAGGACGCGCCGAGGTGATTCTGGATGAAGCCGGATCGGGCCGCCAGCGCGAGGAAGAAACAGCCGACGGCGGCGAGCAACAGCGCCAGTCGGAGGTAGAACCCGACGACGTGTTCGTCCCAGTGTGGCGTGTCGCGTTGTTCCGCGACGTACTTCCTTACGCCGTCGCCGACGCCCGTGCTGACGAAGATCATGTAGATCGCGAAGATGGACATCAGGACCGCGTAGTCACCGTACCCTTCACCGAGGAACCGGGTCAACAGCGGCGAGGAGAGGAAGTCGAGACTGATGAGGAGAAACTTCACGCCGAGGATCGAGAGAAAGCCGCTGGTAATGCTCCGCTTCATTCGTTAGGAGGTGTTTCGAACGCTGCCCGAAGAGTGCATCGTGTTCCGGTCCCGATCGAGTTCGGCCCGTTTCGTCCGGCGGAAGCGCCCCTCGGGGGCGCGGCGGTCGAATCGCCGCCGAGGGCGACGGCGAAGTCGTGTTTCCGGTCTCGTATCGACGAGCGCTGTCGTGCGCGCGGCCGACGGAACGGGGAGAACGACGATCGACGGAGCAGACCCATCGCTCGGTCGTACCGACGCGCGGGGGATTATTATACGGTAAATAAGCGACGCGATCGGCGGAGAGTCCGGCACGAGAGGCCCGTAAACTCCGTTTGCGTGCCTATCGATACCGCGTGGTCAACCCCCGCGGAGGTCACAGCGCCAGTACCCCTCTCGGTCCCGAATCCGGTAGCCGGCGGCCTCGAGCGCCGCTCTCGTTTCGGCCGGGGCGTCGTCCTCGAGACCCTCCTGATGGATCTCGACGAACACCGTCGGTTCGTGTCGCTCGAGGAGCGCTCGAGCGCCGCGAACGACCGCGGGTGCGGCCCCCTCGACGTCGATCTTGATCGCGTCGGGCGCCGGCAACCCCGAGACGAGATCGTCCAGCCGACGAACCGGGACCGGTCGGACGTCGGCGACCGAGGCCCCCCAGCGGGTGGCGCCGGCCCGGTCGAACGCCGAGAGCTCGGGGTACGTCGAGACGTAGAACGGACGGTCGCCGCGCTCGTCGCCGATCCCACAGGCCCGGACGTCGATCCGATCCTCGAGCCCGTTCAGCCGAACGTTCGCGCGCAGTCGGTCGGCGGTTCGCGGTGCGGGTTCGAAGGCGACGACCCGTCGATCCGGTTCGTCGGTCGCCAGCGCGAGCGCGTAGATTCCGACGTTCGCGCCGACGTCGTAGACGACGGCCGACGGGCCACAGCAGGCCTCGAGCTCCGCGAGCATCCGGTCGTCGCCGTGGCGGTTGAGCGGTTCGTAACACCGGAACGTCCCCGCGGGCGTCCGGTTCCGGCGCGAGAACAGCTCCCGATCGTAGTTCAGCGCCGCCAGCCGATAGTAGGCGCCGTAGCCCAGCCCGCGGAGGGTCCGAAACGCCCGCGTCCCGAGATCGGAGCGCTCGAGACGCTCGAGAGCGGCGCTCACGCGGGTACGACGGCCAGCCCCGCGACGCCGTCGATCCCGAGGACCTGGGAGCGCCACTCGCCGTCGGTCGCCGCGAGGAACCGACCGTCGGCGGTGACGGCGTAGACCGCGTCGGCGTAGCCGACGTCGACGATCTCCCCGGGTACATCGAGCTCGCGCCACTCCCCGACGTCCGCGGCGTAGTCGTAGGCGGCTCCATTCGAAACCGCGTGTGCACGACGGAGGCTCCCCGGCTCCGATCGAGGATCCGCGGCGACGACCTCGAACGAGCCCTCGAGAACCTCCATCCAGCCGTTGCCGAGCTTGTAGAGGCCGTCAGCGGTAGCCGCGAGCGGAACGCCCGCTGCGGAGACGTCGCGGACGTCGGTGAGCCCGGCATGATCGAGTTCGCCGTCGTGGACACGGTAGACACCCCGATCGGTCGCGAGGAGGTCGCCGTCGATCGCCCGAACCGTCGGTTCGAAGTCGCCGGAAAGCGTCTGCCACTCGTCGTCCTCTCGGGAGGCGACCCGTCCGTCCGGACCCGCAGCGAGCAGCCCGGACTCGTCGGCGCCGACCGCAACCGCGGAACCGAACCCGGTTCCGACGAGCTCGGCGTCGCTCGCGTCGGCCGCGGGCTCGAGCAGTTCGACGTCGTCGTCGGTCGCGACGGCGATCCCGTCTGCGGTCGCAGCGACATCGACGGCGTCACAGCGCTCACAGAGCCCGAACTCGCCGACCGTATCGCCGGCGACCCGCACGCGGACGACGCCGAATGAACTCGCGACATAGACCTGAGTGTCGCCCTTTCGATCGCCGTAGACGCGTTTCTCCTCGATCGAATCCATGTTTCGGGGATCGGGACGGCGAACCGAAAGCGTTCCGTCTGTCCGTCGGCTTCGGAACCCATTTGGGGGGGCCAACCCGACTACTACGTGATGCAAGTATTCGGATCGAGCGGGACGCGGGGCGTCGCCAACGAGGAGCTGACGCCCGCGTTCGTCCTGCGCGTCGCGAAGGCAGCGGGGACGGCCTGGGGGGTCGGCCGCATCGCGATCGCGCGCGACACGCGATACACCGGCCAGATGCTCGCCGACGCCGCCGCGAGCGGGCTGGCAAGTACGGGGACCGACGTCGATCGGCTCGGGATCATGCCGACGCCGGGCGCGCAGGCGTACGCCGAACGGGAAGGCGTTCCGGTCATGGTTATCACGGCCTCGCACAACCCACCGCAGTACAACGGCGTCAAGCTCGTCGACCGCGACGGCGTCGAGCTCGCCGTCTCCGACCTCGAGTCGATCGAGGAGACGCTGCTCGCGGAGGCGTTTACCGTCGCCTCCTGGGACGAGACCGGGCGCGTCCGCGAGGTCGAGGGCGCCAGACGCGAGTACGTCGACGAGCTGCTCGAGGCGGTCGACCGCGAGCGGATCGCCGACGCCAACCTGACGATCGCCCTCGACCCCGGCCACGGCGCGGGCTCGCTGACCAGCCCGGAGTTCTTCCGTCGGCTAGGCTGTCGGGTCGTCACCGTCAACGGCCAGCCCGACGGCCACTTCCCCGGTCGCGATCCGGAGCCAGTGCTGTCGAACCTCGGCGATCTGGGCCGGCTCGTCCGGTCGACCGACGCCGACATCGGAATCGCCCACGACGGCGACGGCGACCGCGCGATCTTCTTCGACGAGGACGGCGAGTACGTCGAGGGCGACGCCACGCTGGCCGCGCTCGCGGCGGCCGAACTCGGGCCCGAGGATACGACCGTCTCGGCGGTCAACGTCTCCCAGCGCCTGGTCGACGTCGCGAACGAGATCGGTGCCGAACTCGAGCTGACCCCGATCGGCTCGACGAACATCATCACTCGTATCCGAGAGCTCGAGGCCAAGGACAAACACGTCCCCGTCGCCGGCGAGGGCAACGGCGGAATCTTCTTCCCGAACTACCGGCTGACCCGGGACGGCGCCTACACCGCCGCGCGGTTCCTCGAGCTCGTCGCCGAGCGGCGGGTCAGCGAGATCGTCGCTCCCTACAGCGGCTACGCCAACGTCCGCCGCAACATCGAGTACGAGTCGACGGCCGAACGCGACGCGATGCTCGACGCCGCGGCAAACCACGCCCAGGAGGCCGACGCCGAACTCAACACGCGCGACGGCTACCGACTCGATCACGGCGACGCGTGGGTGCTGGCCCGACCGTCCGGCACCGAGCCCCTCGTCCGCATCTACGCCGAGGCCCGCGACGGCGACCGGGCGAACGGACTCGCCGACGAGATGTACGAGGCCCTCTCGACGGCGAAAAACGACGCCTGAACCGGAGCGCCGCCGGCAGCAGTTCTTTCGGCCTCGAGAACCCATCGCTCGAACAGATGGGGAAAGAGTCGACACAACACCGCCACGAGGTCGCCGACGAAGACGACACGCCCCAATCCCAGCCCGACCCGCTCGTCGGGGCGGAGTCGCGGACCGACGCCTGGCTCCACTGGCTCTACCTCCACGGCGACCGCCGGGCCGTCTCGGGACTGATGCTCGTCGCCACGTTCGTCGCCTCCCTAGCGTTGATCCGGAGTTCACTGATCACCCCGGCTGCGGCCGACGACGTCGTCGCGATCTCCTCGACGCTGATCGGCGGGATGCTCCCCTTTATTACCGTCGTGCTGGCGATCAACCAGCTGATCCTCTCCGAGGAGTTCGGGACGACCGGCGCCTTCTTCGAACGCCTCGAGGAGACCGCCGACTTCCGAAAGTCGATCGAATCCCACACCGGCGTTCGACCGAGCCCCGCCGAGCCGTCCGCGCTGTTACGGACGCTGATCGAGGCCAAGCGCCGAACGACCCTCGGCCTCCGAAACGTCTGTTCGGACGCGGAGGCGGAACTGCGCGAGGACGTCGAGGAGTTCGTCTCGACGACGGTACCGCGGGACGACGACTCGATCGAGTCGCTCGGGGAAACCACGTTCGGCACCTTCGAGGTGATTTCGGTTATCCTCCACTACAACGATCCCTGGCAGCTCCAGGAGGTCAGAAAGATCCGCGAGTACCACCGAGTCGACCTCTCGGCAGCCGCCGACGACCAGCTTGAGCGCCTCGAGGAGCTGCTGGGCGACATCCACGTCGCCCGCCAGTACTTCAAGACGGTGTACATGCAACAGGAGCTGGCGGATCTCTCGAAAATCCTGCTGTACGTCGGCTTCCCGACGCTGCTGGCCGGCGCCTTCATCGTCCTCTCGTACGGCAACCTGCTCGCCCTCGAGTTGCACTCCTACGTCTACGTCGTCGTCGTCGCCGCGACGATCACGGCGCTGTTCAGTCCGTTCGCCGTGTTGCTGGCGTACGTGCTCCGGATCGCGACGATCGCGCGGCGGACGGCCGCAGATTTCGGCCCGTTCGTGCTCCAGCAACAGCTCCCCCGTGAGGACCTCGAAACGAGCGACGTCGGCGACTGAACTCAGTGGCGCAGTTCCTCGCCGTACCGGGCACCCACCCGCTCGGTCGCCAGCAGGATTCGGTGGGCGACGACGAGCAAGACGACCGCGAGCACCATCAGCGTCCCCTCCCACAGCGTCGAGAGCAGTCCCAGTGAGACGATCAGCGTCGTCGCACAGGCAGGAGGGTGGCGGGTGTCGGTCGCGAGCATCCCACCGGCGGTCAGGGTCGTCGCAACGACGGCGCTGGCCGCGAGCTGGAGCCCTGCGAGCGAGCCCGGTGCCGTCGCCGAGGTCATGCTGACGCCGCCGGCGAAGGTGTGGTAAGCGATCAGTCCGGCGACGACGCCGATCGCGTGGCCCCCGATCACCCGTCGCGGCGAGGTCGCGTCGCTGTCCTGAAACAGCGCCAGTACGAACGCGGACGGACCGAGGCTCGGAAACACCATCGGCAGCCCCGAGAGCCAGGCGACGCCGGCCGTCGTGAGGATGAGCAGGCCGGTGTGAAGCGTTGTCCCCGTCCGATCGTCCATACTCCTCGTTCGACGGCTCGAGGTGAAAACGTCGGTGTTTCCGGGTTACTCACGAGCCTTCGGGACGATCGTGACCGGTACTGGCGACCGACGGGCGACCTTCTCGGCGACGCTACCGAGCAGCATCCGCGAGACGCCCGATCTCCCCTCGCTTCCCATGACGATCTCGTCGACGCCGGCCTCGACGACGTGCTCGAGGATCGCGGCGGCGGCCTGGCCCTCGAGAACTCGCGTCTCGACTCGCCGTCCGTGCTCCTCGGCGAGTCGCGTGGCGTCCTGGAAGACGTCGAGGTCGGTCGCCTCGCCGGCGTCGGCCGACGGCTCGCCGGCGTACCCCGCCTCGAGGTCGTCGACCGCGTGGACGACGACGAGCTCGTCGTCGGGGAACCGTTCGAGGGCGTACTCGAGGGCCGCCCGCGCGGGCGCCGAGTCGTCGATCGGGACGAGCAGCTGTCTGGTCATAAAGCGGGGTACGACCGCCGGCCCCTTCAGTCGTGGCCCGAGGCGAAAACGGTCGAGCGGGTCCTACACCCGGTCGTCGACCTCGAGTGCGGCCTCGAGTCGCTCCCGCTCGGTTCGGAGGGATTCGAGTTCCTCCGTGACCCGACCCTCCCGCAGTCGCTCCCGCTCGTCGGGGGTCAGCTGCTCGACGGCCTGGGCCGCCGTCTGGAGCCGATCGTACTCCCCGTCGCGGGCGAACGCCCGAACCTCCCGGAGCGCGGCGACGGCCTCCTCGTCGGCGACGCGGGCGACGAACGGCCGGAGCTCCCGGGTTCGCCGCTCGAGGAGACCCGCGGGACCGGGCGGCCAGCCGACGGTCAGCGGTTCGCCGCCGATCCCCTCGAGGTAGGTCTGCTGGGTCGCGACCGCCCGCTTGAGTTCGTCTGGGTCTTCGACGTAGTGAGAGAGCTTCGAGCGGGAGTAGTCGGCGTACTCGAGCAGCTCGGGGATCGTGTACTCGCCCGCAGGTCGCTCGAGGACGAACCGCTCCAGATCGTCGGGCGGCAGCTCGAACGGGACGAAGGGGTACCACCGGCTGCGCTCGAGCAGCGCGAACACCTCGCGGGCCGAGGCCTCGAGGCGGTACTCCCGGAACCGCTCCCGGATCAGCTCGTCGTAGCGCTCGATCGGCTCCCGCAGGCGTTCGACGGGGGCGCTCAGGTCGGCGTTGGCCAGCTCGAGCAGGCGCTCGCGCTCGTCGATCTCGCCGTCGATCTCCCGGAGACGACGGCTCGCGGCTTTGCGCGCCTCGTCGAGTGCCTCGCGGGCCGCGTCTCGCTCCTCGAGCAACTCGGCGTACCGCTCGGCGGGCTCGAGTTCGTCGTGGGCCCGCTCGAAGTCGGACTCGCTCAGTCGGCGCTTGTCGATGGCGTCGAGCGCGCTCTCGAACGCCTCGCGGCCCTTCAGGTCGTCGGGAAGTCCCTCGACCAGCGAGTCGAACTTCCCCTCGAGTTCGACGTAGGCCTTGAAGTTCTCCCTGCCCGTTCCCGTCGCCCGGTCGACGTAGCGCTCGAGCAGGTCCGTCGCGTCCCGGTAGGCCTCGGCGGCCTCGACGACCGCCTCGCCGCCGCGATCGTCGATCGCCGTCCGGGCCTGTGCGTAGCGTTCCCGGGCAGCCTCGAGTCGCTCGAGGGGCGTTCGATCGGTCTCGGCGTCGCTCGAGCGGGAGACGCGCTCGCTCATCTTACTCGTAGACGGCCTCCGGATCGAAGACGCGTTCGCCGACGTTCTCCCCCTCGATCGTGCGGTAGAAACAGGAGCGGTGGCCGGTGTGACAGGCCCCGCCCGCCTGGTCGACCAGGTACAGCAGGGTGTCGGCGTCGCAGTCGACCCGGACTTCCGCGACGTCCTGGGTGTGGCCGCTCGTCGCGCCCTTCTCCCAGAGTTCGTCCCGGCTGCGCGAGTAGTAGTGGGCCCGCCCCGTCTCGCGGGTTCGCTCGAGAGCCTCCGGGGAGACGTAGGCGAGCATCAACACCTCGCCGGTCTCGGCGTCCTGTGCGACGGCCGGCACGAGTCCGTCCTCGCCGAAGTCGACCGCGATCTCGTCCATAGGCGACTCGAGGGCCGTGCCGGCGATAGATCTTTTGCAGTCGGTCGGTCCAGGGGGCGATCGATCGACTCGAGCCGCGGAGTCCCGAACTGGTTCGACGAAAAGCGATCCGAACTCGCGTCGCTACGACTGGCCGTTCAGCACGATGTAGTCGACGCCGAGGATCCGCTCGTCCTCGTTGAGTTCCCGCTTCGCCTCCTCGGGAACCAGTCCGTCGACGTTGTACACCGTCAGGGCCTCCCCGCCGATCGTCTCGCGGGCGTTGAACATCCCCGCGATGTTGACGCCGTACTTGCCCATCACGCTGCCGATGAGGCCGATGACGCCCGGCTCGTCGGTGTTTCGGGTGACGACCATCTTCCCGTGGGGGATCGCGTCGACGCGGTAGCCGTCGATCCGGACGATCCGGGGGTCCTCGCCGGCGAACAGCGTCCCGTCGACCGAGATCTCGTCGTCACCGTTGCCGACGGTCACCGAGATCAGGCTCTGGAAGTCGGCGGCCTGGCGGGTCTTCGACTCGGTGACCTCGACGCCCCGATCCTCGGCGATCTGGGGGGCGTTGACCGCGTTGACCTGCCACTCGAGCGGTTCGAAGACGCCCTTGAGCGCCGAGGCGGTGACGAACTCCAGGTCCTCGTCGGCGATCTCGCCCTCGTAGGAGACCTCGACGCGCTCGGTGCGACCCTCGAGCAGCTGGGCGGCGACCTTGCCCGCGGTCTCGGCGATGTCGATGTAGGGTTTGACGCGGGGGAACGCACTCTCGTCGATCGAGGGGGCGTTCAGGGCGTTTGCCACCGGTTCGTCGAGGAACGCGGCGGCGACCTGCTCGGCCGTCGAGACGGCGACGTTCTCCTGGGCGGCCTCCGTCGAGGCGCCGAGGTGGGGCGTGACGATGACGTCGTCGTGTTCCAGTAGCGGCGAGTCCTCGGCCAGGGGCTCCTCCGCGAAGACGTCGAGCGCGGCACCCGAGAGGGTCCCGTCCTCGACCTTCGCGGCGAGGGCATCCTCCTGGACGATCCCGCCGCGGCCGACGTTGACGAGGTAGCCGTCCTCGAGCAGGTCGAGCTCCTCGGGGCCGATCATCCCCTCGGTCTCCGGCGTGAGGGGGGTGTGGATCGTCAGGAAGTCCGCGCGCTCGAGACACGGCTCGAAGTCGACGAGTTCGGCGCCCAGCCGATCGGCGCGCTCCTCGGAGATGTAGGGATCGAAGGCGACGACGTCCATTCCCAGCGAGTCGAGCTTCTTCGCGACCTCCTGACCGACCCGACCCAGGCCGACGACGCCCAGGGTCTTGCCGTCGAGTTCGGCGCCGAGGTAGTCGCTTTTGGCCCACTCGCCGTTCTTCAGGCGGATGTGGGCCTGCGGGACCGAGCGGGCGGTCGCGAACGCCATCGCGACGGTGTGTTCGGCGGCCGCGCGGACGTTGCCCTCGGGCGCGTTGGCGACGATAACGCCGTGATCGGTCGCGGCCTCGATGTCGATGTTGTCGACGCCGATTCCGGCCCGACCGACGATGACGAGCTCCTCGGCGGCCTCGAACAGCGTCTCGTCGACCTCGGTCCCGGAGCGAACGATCAGTCCGTGGGCGTCCGACACCGCTTCGAGCAGGTCGTCGCCCTCGAGTTCGTACCCCGTTTCGACCTCGTGGCCGGCGTCTCTGAGAACGTCCAGACCCGCGTCCGCGATCGGGTCCGTAACGAGCACCTTCATGCGCGAGACACCGCCTTGGAACGGGTAAACCCTTCCGTTGTCGGCACGGGTGGCAAAAACCGTTACCGGCCGCAAAAACTGCCTCAGATCGTGATCAGGACGGCGCCGACGACCACCAGCACCGCTCCCGCGACGACGCCCTTCGTCACCCGCTCGAGGTCCCGAAGCAACACGGCGGCGAACACGAGCGTAAAAAAGGGCGCGGTCGCGACCAGCGGGTCGACGACGGCGATCCGTCCCGCCTCGAGGCCGAGCGCAGCCATCAACGAGAGCATCGCGACCGTCGTCAGCAGTCCGCTGACGGCGAAGTAGCGGTAGGAGGCGCGAGGACGCTCGAGGACGTCGCGCCCGCCGACGGCGAGCGCGTAGGCGACCAGCGCGACGAGTCCGGCCGTCTCGTTGATCGCGACGGCCTCGAGCGCCGAGATCGGCGTCTCGAGCATCCCGTACCGGCGAGCAACGTTGGCGACGGCAAACGTCGCGGCGGCCAGGATCGGCCACAGCAGATCCCGCGGCGTCCAGCCGCCGAGGTCGCCGCCTCTCGAGACCGTCAGGGTCGAGAGCCCGGCGACGAGGATCACGATCCCGGCCCCCGTCACCGGGCCGAGCGGTTCGCCCAGGGCGACGAGGGCGATCAGCGTCGCGAACAGCGGCCGCGTGCTCAGAATCGTGCTGTTGAGACTCGCACCGACCCTGTCGACGCCGACGAAGATCGCGATCCGGCCGAGCGCCGTGCCGATCACGCCCGCGAAGGCGAAGACCGCCAGGATCTCGAGGGTCAGTCCGGCGAAGGCCGACTCCCCGTAGAGAACGGCGATCGCGAGCCAGTACCACAGCAACTGGACGACCACGACGACCAGCGCGGCCTGGATCGAGCCGCCGCCGCTGGCCATCCCGCGCTTGTCGAAGATCGGCGCGAGCCCCCACAGGATCGCCGGTACCAGCGCAAGTGCCACGACCTCGAGCGACGTGGCGGTCATCCGTCGTCGCCACCCGTCCGCCCCTCACTGGGCATTGACAACAGTTGGGACAGAGTCCTGATCATCGTTGTGATACCGGCGGGGTTCGACGCCCGTATTAAAAAGCCTCGAGTGCAACATCCAACAGTATATTACTCGCCCTAACCACGGCTTACACGTCTTCGATGTCCCTCCCGACGTACCAGTGGCGGTGGCTACAGCCCGACGGCGCCAGCCAGCCGGCGCTATCGGCGTCGCTGCTCGAGTGGGAGTGGCTGTTGCTCTCGCTGATCATCGTCGGCTCGTACCTGCTGGCTCGCCTCGTCCACTGGGCCGGCCGACGGTATCTTCGGCCGCTGGACGAGGACGCGCCGACGACGTTCGGACGGGCGGCCGTCGAGGAGATCTACACGCCGCTTGCGATCTCGATCCTCCTGATCGGGATCTCCGTCTCGCTCCAGGCGTTCGGCGTCGTCGAAGCCGAGTCGCTGCTCAGCAACGCCGTCGCGACGGCGCTGACGGTGCTGTGGGCGCGCGCGGCGATCCGAATCGGGAGCCGCTGGCTCGAGGTCGCGAACGGCTCCGAGAACAACTACGAGTTCGCCCCGATCTTCCAGAACTTCTGGACGATCGGGATGGTCGCGGTCGCCGCGCTGGTGATCGTCTCGATCTGGGACCTGCAGGTGACGCCGTTTCTGGCGTCGGCGGGTGTGCTGGGTATCATCATCGGCTTCGCCGCCCAGGACGCGATCAGCAACCTGATCGGCGGCATCGCGCTGTACTTCGACAACACGTACAAGCCGGGCGACGTCATCCTGCTCGAGGAGGGGATGCGCGGTACGGTCGTCGATATCGGCATCCGGTCGACGACGGTCCTCACCCCGGAGAACACGATGGTCACCGTCCCCAACGCCGTGTTGAACTCGACGCAGGTCGTCAACCAGACGGCACCGCGACGACACATCAGGATCGACGTCCCGATCACGGCGGCGTACGGGACCGACTACGAGACCGTCGAGCGGATCGCCATGGACGTCTGCGAGGACTCACCGATGATCCGCGAGTCGCCGCGGCCGCGCGTGCTGTTTCGTGAGTTCGGCGACTCCGCGCTCGTCTTCGAACTGCAGGCCTACATCGCTCACCCGCTGGCCGAGGTCCGGGCCGTCGATCAGCTCAACCGCCGCATCTACGATCGGTTCGACGAGGCGGGGATCACGATCCCGTTCCCCCAGCGCGAACTCTCCTTCCTCGAGGAGTCGGCCGATGCCGATCAGCGCCTCGACTTCCGCGAACCGGACGAGCCGGCGGGCGGACGCGACGAACGCGGGGACGGAGCCGACCAGCCCGCGGAGTCGCCGCCGAGCGGTCCGGGTCCCGACGAGTAAGGGGCGCTTTCTGACTGTTGGGCGGGACACGATGGAACACGTTCTCGGGTCAGCTCACGCGGAGCCGTCGTCGATCGTCGTTTCGATCGGCGCGCGCTCGAGCAGCCGCGGCAGGACGGCGACGGCAGCACCGAGAGAAACGAACAGGGCGACCGAGAGCGTCGTCGAGATCACCATCGACACGTCGACGGCGACCGAGAGGACCTCCTGTTCGGCGCCGACCTCGCCGGCGTCGGGGTCGCTCTCCTCGGGCACCCACTGGGTGACCGTCCCGAGGGCGACCAGCGGAACGACGTAGGTCGCAGTCAGCGTTCCGACGAGGATCCCGGCATCTCTGAGGGTCTCGAGACGAACGTATCGAGCGAGCAGGTAGCCGACGACTCCGAGAACGAGAGGCGGAACCAGCGCCGAGACGTGAGAGGCGAACATCCCCATCGGGGCGTACAGCCCGCGGGCCGCTTCCTCGCCCTCCACGATCACCGCACCGTGGCTGCCGAGCATCGTAAAGCTCGACATCACCCACCGGCTCGGTTCGTTCTCGACCTGCGCGAACAGCCCCGTCCCGAACATCGACCCGGCGAGCTGGTAGCTCATCAAAAAGACTGCCGCGAACGCGATCACGCCCGAAGCCACCCCGACCGCCCAGGCTGGAGCCTCGACCGTCGGCCGGCCGCTGCGCTCGACTGCGCACTCCGGGTCGTCTCCGTCGTTCGGATCATCGTCCCGGGGTTCGTCCTCGAGCGACGGCCCCTTGTCGTACTCGAGTCGTCTCTCCGTTGACATGGCGCGACAGTCGAAGCGCGTCGCTAACAGCTTTCGGGTGCGGTTCGTCTCGAGGCGGCTCCGAACGAGTCTGACCGCTCTCGGAGCGGAACCTGAACTGGTTTATCCCGGGCCCCACAACGGGCGAGCGATGACAGTCGTTGCGTTCGATTTCGACGGGACGCTCTCGGACTCCGAGATGACCGTCCTGCTTGGCAGACAGTGTGGCGTCGCCGACGAGATGGCCGAGATCACCGAACGGTCGATGAACGACGAGATCGAGTACGCCGAGAGCCTCCGCAAGCGAGCGGCGCTGCTCGAGGGACTCGAGGAGGAAGCCGTCGCCGCGGCCTTCGCCGAGGTCGAACTCCGCGAGGGGGCGGGGGCGCTGATCGAGTCGCTGAACGACGCGGGCGTCACGACCGCGATCCTCACGGGCGGGTTCGAGCGCGGCGTCGAGGCCGCCCTCGGGCGCGAGGGGGTGACGGTCGACCACATCGTTTCGAACCGGCTACCGATGGCCGACCGTAAGCTTACCGGCGACGTTGAGGGCTCGCTGATCGAGGGGACCAAGGACACCGCCCTCGAGGACCTCGCGACCCACGTCGGCGCCGAACTCGAGGAGACCGTCGCAGTCGGCGACGGGGCGAACGACCTGCCGATGCTGCGGGTCGCCGGACTCTCGATCGGGTTCGACCCGAAACCCGCCGTCGAGCCCCACTGCGAGGTCGTCGTCGACTCGATGGCCGAGGTCCGTGACACGTTACTCGCCGAGGGCGTGCTGGACCGCGAGTAGCGCGAGAGCCGTCGCCAGCGCTGAAATTCTACGGTAACGGGCCATTTCGATACCAAGAGAGTTATTTACTCAGGGACGAGTAAGTTGTCTCGATGATGTGGCAAGACCTGGTGTTCATGATAGGCAGCACGCTCTCGATTCTCTTTCTCGCCCCGACGCTGCGGGACGCGAGCGCCCGCGTTCCCCTCGGGACGAGCATCCCGTCGATGGGGATCGGGATGGTGTACGGCACGACGTTTCTGACCCTCGGCATGACCTTCTCGGCGCTCGGCGCCTACGCGGCGGGATCGATGTGGTCACTGATCGCAGCGTTTCGCTCGCCCCAGAGACCGATCCAGCAACTGCTTCGGTTGACCGGTCTCTCGCTTTTCGCGCGGGACCTGCGACGGTGGGTGGACCGACGGCGCGACGACCGCCGGCTCGGCGAGCAGTACGTTTCGGCCGAGCAGCCGTCGGCCGTCCACGCCGATTAACGAGGCTGAGTCCCGGTCCGACGCGCGAAACGACCGATTACTGCGAGGACGCCGTTACTTCGAAAAGAGGCTCGTGTGCACGGGCGCGAACGAGTCGTTCTCGTCCTCGATTTCGGGATTCGTGTCCGTGATCGTCCGTCCGGACAGGCCCGTCTCGAGCAGTTCCGACAGCGGCGGCCCGACCTTCTCGGGTTCGACGAGGAAGGCGTCGTGGCCGTGGTCGGAGTCGACAACGTGGTGGGCGACGTTGACGTCGGCATCGCGGGCGGCCTCGGCGACGACCTCCGCCTGCTCGACGGTAAAGTGCCAGTCGCCGGTAAACGAGAGGAGGAGCAACTCGCCCTCGAACGCCGCCAGCGCGTCGGCGTCGGACTCGTAGCCGGCCGAGAGATCGAAGTCGTCCATCGCCCGCGTCAGGTAGAGGTAGCTGTTGGCGTCGAAGCGATCGGTGAACTTCTCGGCCTGATAGTCGAGGTAGGACTCGACCTCGCGGTAGGGGAAGAAGGCGGCCGCGGGGTCGGGCGGGGTCTCCTGGACCGTCTCGCGGCCGGCCGATCGGCGGCCGAACTTCCGGGCCATCGAGGTCTTCGAGAGGTACATGATGTGGCCGATCTGCCGGGCGCGGGCCAGTCCCTCCTCGGGCTCCGCCCCGCCGTAGTAGTGACCGCCGTTCCAGTTCGGATCGCTCGTGATCGCCCGGCGGGCGACGGTGTCGAGCGCGAGACACTGGGCGTCGAGCCTGGCGGCCGTGGCGACCCCCGCGGCCCGCTCGACGTCGTCGGGGTAGCGGCGCAGCCAGTCGAGCACGTTCATCCCGCCGACGCTGCCGCCGACGACGGCGTGGAGCCGGCCGACGCCGAGTTCGTCGAGCAGCCGTCGCTGGGCGCGGGTCCAGTCCCCGATCGTCACGGGCGGAAAGTCGGTCCCGTACGGCTCCCCCGTCTCGGGGTTCGTGCTCGAGGGACCCGTCGTCCCGTAACACGAGCCCGGCGCGTTCGCACAGACGACGTAGTACTCGGTGGTGTCGATCGCCTTCCCGGGACCGACGACGTCGCCCCACCAGGCACGGGCCTGGCCCGCGGTCCCGTCGCCGGCGTCGGGGCGACGGGCAACGTGTGCGCTGCCGGTCAGGGCGTGGCAGATCAACACTGCGTTGTCCCCCTCGAACTCGCCGTACGTCTCGTAGGCGACCTCGAGGCTCGGGATCGACTCCCCCGACTGGAACTGGAACTCGCCGAGGTCGATCGTCTCCTTCGTCGTCACGGGTTACCCCTCGCGAGCCGCGCGTGTAGCTTCGTCGATCGCTCCCTCGAGATCCGCGAGGATGTCCGCGGGGTCCTCGATCCCGACGGACATCCGGACGAGATCCGGCGTGACGCCGGCCTCCTCCTGTTCCTCGGGGGTGAGCTGACCGTGGGTCGTACTCGCGGGATGAATGACCAGCGTCTTCGCGTCGCCGATGTTCGCGAGGAACTGGGCAACCTCGACGTTCTCGCAGAACGTCTTGCCCGCCTCGTACCCGCCGCGCTCGCCCGCGCCCTCGAGCCCGAACGCGATCATCCCGCCGTAATCGGAGAGATACTGGGATGCGTTGTCGTGAGTCGGATGGGACTCCAGTCCGGGGTAGGTGACCCAGGCGACGTCCTCGTGTTCGTTCAGGTAGTCGGCGACGATCGCCGCGTTCTCACAGTGTTTCTCGACCCGGAGGGGGAGGCTCTCGAGGCCCTGCAGGGTCTGCCAGGCGTCGAACGGCGACTGCTGGTTGCCGAGGCTGCGCAGCGAGCGATAGCGCGCGGCCGCGGCGAAGGGGGCCTCCGGAAAGTCCCGCGAGAAGTCGACGTCGTGGTAGGCGTGGTTCTGACCGGCGATCTCGTCGTAGCCGTGTTCCCCCCAGGGGAAGGAGCCACCGTCGACGAGGATCCCGCCGACCGTCGTTCCGGAGCCGTGGAGCCACTTCGTCGTCGACTCCCAGACGACGTCGGCGCCGTGCTCGAGCGGTCGACACAGCGCGGGCGTCGCGAACGTGTTGTCGACCACGAGCGGGACGCCGTGGTCGTGGGCGATCTCGGCGACGCGCTCGAAGTCGGGCGTCACCAGCGAGGGGTTGCCGACCGTCTCGACGTGGACGAACGCGGTATCCTCGTCGATCGCCGCCTCGTAGGCCTCGTACTCGAGCGTCGAGACGAACCTGGTCTCGATGTCCCGGCGAGTGGCGGTCTTCGAGAAGTACGCCGTCGTCCCGCCGTAGGTGTCCGTCGAGCAGACCACGTTGTCGCCCGCCTCGGCGAGGATCAACACCGCCGAGTCGAGCGCGGCCATCCCGCTGCCGGTCGCGACCGCGCCCGCCCCGCCCTCCAGCGAGGTCAGACGGTCCTCGAGTACTCGTACCGTGGGGTTGGCGATCCGCGAGTAGATGTACCCCTCCCCCTCGAGGGCGTACAGCTCCGCGGCGGCGTCGGCGTCGTCGAAAACGTAAGAGGTCGTCTGGTAGAGCGGCGGTGCCATCGCGCCCGTCGCGGGATCCGCCGACTGGCCGGCGTGGACGCTCCGCGTCCCGAATCGACAGCCCTCCCGATCGCTGCGCCCGTCGCTCGCGTCGTCACTCATGTTTAGTACGCATACTTCTCCACGTTCATATGCGTCCCAGTAACGGCAAAAACCGCAGGGCCGAAGCGGTCCGGACGAACGGCTTCTTAGGCGACGAGCGCGAACCGGCGGTCGTGCACTCGAGTGACCGCGATCGAATCCTCCTCGCGGCGGTCGTCTTCGCGGTGCTGTTCTCACAGCTGTTGCTCTACCCCGGCGTCGCGACGCTCGTCGAGACGCTCGGCGCCGAGGCGACGGCCTCGCCGTTCGCCGAGACCGCGCTGGACGCGAGCATGTGGTTTCTGGTGAGCGAGTTCGCGGCCTACGTCGCCTTCGTCGGGGTCTGGGGGCTCGCGAGCGACGCGGCGGGCCGTCGCCGTCCCTTCATCGTCGCCGGCGCGCTGGCCGGCGCGGTCGGCTACGCCGCCCTCGCCGCCGCCCCCCTCCTCGGAGACGTTCCGTTCGAGGGCGTGCTCGTCCTGCGACTCTTCCAGGGAGCGATGACGATCGGCGCGTTCTCGCTGACGATGACGATGCTGATGGACCTCGAGGGGGGTCACGGACGGAACATGGGCGCGGCCGGGATCGCGATCGGGCTCGGAGCCGCCCTCGGCGCTCCAGTCGGCGGACAGCTGACGGAACTCAACCCGCTGGCGCCGCTGGTCGTCGCGTCCGCCCTGCTGGTCTGTGTCGGCGCGCTGGTCTCGTTCGCCCCCGACAGAACCGGCGGAGGTCGACGATCCGCTCGAGCCCTCGTCGAGGGCGTTCGCCGGCGACCGACCCTGACGATCCCCTACGCGTTCGGGTTCGTCGATCGGCTGACGGCCGGCTTCTTCGCGCTCGTCGGGACGCTGTACTTCCAGGACGCGTTCGGGCTGGGCCCCGGGACGACCGGGCTCATGCTCGCGTGTTTCTTCGCTCCCTTCGCCCTGCTGCAGTACCCGATGGGTGTGCTCTCGGATCGGATCGGTCGAACGATCCCGATCGTCGTCGGTTCGCTGTGTTACGGCGTCGGAATCCTCGCGGTCGGCGCCGCGCCGACGGTCGCGACCGCCGCCGCCGCGATGGTCGCTGTCGGCGTCCTCGGCGCGCTGGTCTCGCCGGCGACGATGGCGCTGGTTACCGATATCGCACACGAGCGCGAGCGCGGAATCGCGATGGCCGGCTTCAACCTCGCCGGGAGTCTCGGCTTTCTCGGCGGATTCCTGATCGGCGGGACCGTTGCCGGCAGCTACGGCTACGGCTCGGCGTTTCTCGCCGTCGGCGGCCTCGAGATCCTGATCGCGCTCGTCGCCGTTCCCCTCTTCTTGCGACTGTCGGTCGATCGCAGCGAGCCGTTTCGTGCGAGCGACGGTAGCGACGACTGACGGACATCTTTGATTTCGAGCATAAATCAGTCCAGCCGATATTACCGTAAACCGTGGTATGAGACCCCATGGCGACGCTCGGATGGAGGGTTGCCATTTTTATGTACTCGGTTCCAACCCATCGGTGATGACACGAGATAACGGCATTTCGCGACGGACCGCGATGAAGGTCACGGGTGCTGCGGCTGCGACGACGCTCGTTGCAGGCTGTGGTGACAACGGCGACGACGACGAGAACGGCGACGACGAGAACGGCGAGAACGGCGAGAACGGCGCCGACGGCGACGGCGTCGAGATCGAGCCCGGCGAGCGCATCGTCCTCTACGGCGACTCCGCCGGCTGGGAAGGCGAGGAGCCCGAGGACATCGACGGCGAGGAGAACCCCACGCTGATCCTCGAAGAAGGCGAGGAGTACGAGATCGGCTGGGAAGAGGGCGACGGTACGGCCCACAACATCGAGATCGTCGACGAGGACGACGACGTCGTCGACGACTACGAGACCGACCAGGACGAGGAAGGCGGCGACGACCAGTTCCTCGAGTTCGAGGCCAGCGATGATATGGCCGAGTACGTCTGCCGTCCCCACGAGAACGCGATGCGCGGCGCCTTCGAGATCGAGGAAGGCGAGAACGGCGCTGACGACGAGGAGAACGGCGCCGACGACGAGGAGAACGGCGCCGACGACGAAGAGAACGGCGCTGACGACGAGAACGGTGCCGACGATGAGGAGAACGGCGCCGACGACGAAGAAAACGGTGTCGACGACGAGAACGGCGCCGACGACGAAGACAACGGTGAGGACGACGACGACCTCATCGACGACGAAGACGACGAGTAACTCGCTCGCCCCGCACGACGATTCACCCATTTTTGCGGCGCCCACGACCTAAAGCGGCAGCTCCCTCGAGCGACCGCGCGACGAGTGTGACGGGACCAGGAGTTTCTCACGGCTCTCGAAGAGCGAGCCAGCCACGTGCGTTCCTTTCACACTGAAACGTATCGGACTGATCGGCGGGACGGCCGTCGGCTCACCCGCCGGATCGATCGCGTACCGCGACTCGAGGACGCCAGCGTTCGTGCCGGAAATTCGTTCCGTCTCAGTTACTAACATACACTGTTCTTCCCGTGTTCATAGCTAGCAACTCTCCCCGAATTCGGTACGTAGCACCACTCTACTGCCAGATATCAAAATACAAATCCCCCCAGGCCGTTTCGTGTTAAAATGACTTCACAGCGAGATATCTTCCTCTTCGTTGCGCTCGCGGTCGCCTGGGGGACCGCCTTCGGCGCGGTCGAGGTCGGCCTGGAGACGCTGCCGCCGATCCTCTTCGCCGCGCTCCGACTCGACGGCGCGGTCCTCCTGTTCGTCGCGGCCATCGCCGCGCTCGGCTACGAGTGGCGACCGCGAACCAGGGCGGACTGGGTTACGATCATCATCTCCGGCGGACTCATCGTCGGCGGCCACTACGGGCTCATGTTCCTCGGTCAGTCGTACGTCTCGAGCGCGGTCGCGGCGATCGTGCTCAGCCTGACACCGATCGTGACGCCCCCGCTCGCGCTGGCGTTGTTACCCCGCGAGCGGATCCGAGCGCCGGCGGTCGTCGGGCTCGGGCTCGGACTAGCCGGCGTCATCATGATTGCGCTTTCGGGTGGCTCCATCGACGGACAGGTCGTCGGCGTCGCCCTCCTGTTCGGCTCAGCGCTCGTGTTCGCGATCGGCTCAGTGCTGACCGAACGCACTCGAGGGACGCTCCCGCTGCTCCCGCTCCAGACATGGGCGATGGCCGTCGGCGCCGCCATGCTTCACACGCTGAGTTTCGCCCACCCCGGCGAGAGCGCGGCCGGACTCCGTGCGGCGCTGACGGCCGAGACGACCGCGGCGCTCGCGTACCTCGCGGTCGTCTCCACCGCGGGCGGCTTCCTTGCGTACTTCGTCCTGCTCGAGCGCGTCGGCGCGAGCGAGCTCAGCCTCGTCAACTACGCCTCGCCCGTCATCGCGGCGCTCGTCGGCTGGGCGCTGCTCGGCGAGACGATCACGCTCGCGACGATCGCCGGCTTCGCGCTGATCATCGCCGGCTTCGCGCTCTGTAAGATCGGCGCGCTCTGGAGGCTCGGCGCCCCCGTGGTCGGCTACGGCCCGACCCGACCCGCGGCCGCGGCGGCCAGGGCCGGCGACATCGTCGTCGACGGCAACGTCTACGTCGCGGGTACCGACAGCTACGCCGGCCAGGCGCGGTCGGCGGACTGATCGGCGGCGATCGTCCGTTCGGCGGACGACAAGACGTGCACTGCAGGTCGAGCGATCGGGTCGCACGACGACCGCTGTTCCCACCGGTACGCTCGTCGGTTCGGACGTCGACGACCTCGGAACGGCCGTGTTCGTCACGGCGTTCGGACTGATCGAACTGGTGCTCTTCTACGCGGAGTTCGACCGCGTCCTCGAGACGGTCGGCGGTGACGAAACCGCGGCGGAGCCGAAGACGAACTGCCCGAACTGTGGCGCTCGCATGGCGGTCGACGCCGACCGCTGTGAGTACTGCGACCGCTCGCCGACGGACGGCGCTGCCGCTGCCGACGCCGATCGGAACCGAGCCGACGATCTTGCGGACGACGAGACGCCGGATTACGGCTGGGTCGACGAGTGAGACGACGCGTCGGACGGACCGTCGTCGAGGCGACGGCCGCCCCGTTCGGTCCGGACCGACGACGACGGTTCCGGTCCTGTGCCATCCACAACTACCATACCGCCTCGCGACCCAGTGGACCGTACTCAGGTGGTTACGTGACCGAAAAACGCGAATACGGAGACGACTATCCCGACAAGACGCTGTACATTCCCGGTCCGACCGAGGTGCGTGAGGACGTCATCGAGGCGATGTCCGAGCCGATGTTCGGCCACCGGATGGACCGGATGACCGACCTCTATACGACCGTCGTCGAGGACACGAAGGAGTTCCTCGGCACCGACAACGACGTCGTCGTTCTCACCGCTTCAGGAACCGAGTTCTGGGAGGCCTCGACGCTCAACCTCGTCGACGAGAACATCCTCGTCGCAACCTGCGGGAGCTTCAGCGAACGCCACGCCAACGTTGCCGAGCGCCTCGGAAAGAACGTCGACCGACTCGAGTACGACTGGGGGCGGGCGGTCAAACCCGAGGATATCCGCGAGACCTTGGAGACGAGCGACACCGACTACGACGTCGTCGCCTGCGTGATGAACGAGTCCTCGACCGGGGTTCGGAACCCGATCGAGGAGATCGGCGACGTCGTCGCCGAGTACCCCGACACCTACTTCGTCGTCGACGCCGTCTCGTCGCTGGGCGGTGACTACGTCGATATCGACGAGCACAACGTCGACGTCATCTTCGCGTCCTCCCAGAAGGCGTTCGCGATGCCGCCCGGACTGGCGATCTGTGCCGTCAGCGACGAGGCCTACGAGCGCGAACTCGAGACGGACTCCGCGTCGTGGTACGGCGGCTTCCAGCGAACGATCGACTACTACGACCGCAAGGGCCAGACCCACTCCACGCCGGCGATCCCGATCATGCTCGCCTACCGCAAACAGATGAAACACATGCTCGATGAGGGTCACGAGGCCCGCGACGAGCGACACCACGAAATGGCCGAGTACACCCGCGAGTGGGCCCGCGACCACTTCGGGATGTTCCCCGAGGAGGGCTACGAGTCCCAGACGGTGAGCTGTATCGAGAACACGCAGGGGATCGACGTCGCCGGGACCATCGAAACCGTCAGCGAGAAGTACGATTTCGCCTTCTCGAACGGCTACGGCTCACAGCTCGGGGAGAAGACGTTCCGCATCGGCCACATGGGCGAACACGACGTCGAGAGCATCGAGGCGCTGACCGACGCCATCGAGGACGTCGCCGATCTCTGAGACGGATCTCCGCACGTCGGGTCCGAGATCGCGAGCCGTCCCGCGGGGGCTCCGGTACGCAGTCACAGCAGCCCGTCCGAATCGCCGGTCGCTCGTCGGCCACGCCACGACCGACCGTTCGGATCTACGACCTCGTTTTCCGCCCTCGTTTCGACTCGAGTTTGGAGACTCGAGCCCCTCGAGCGATCGCGCCGTTCGTCCGAATCGGCGGTTCCACATGATCGTTCCGGCACTATTTGTAACTATTTCGAAATACAGGGAGAGGATACCATGGTACTCGTTACGTGGTTCTATAGGCCATCATGATACGAAATCATCGAATGTTACATGATAGCACGTATCTAAAAGTACCAGAAGGGTGAAAGGTTATAAGCGTCGAGTGTGTACTTCGAACCGAAACCACTCATGACGCGATACTTCCACCCCCAGTCGGCCGAGTCGACTCGAGACCGAACCGCGAGGTCGGGTTCGATCGGCGGCGCGCTCCTCTTCGTCCTCGCGGCGATGGGGTTGCTCGTCGCGATCAGCTACCCGCTAACCGTCGCCGCCGCCGTCGGCGCCGTTGTGGCCGCGGCGCTGGTCTTCCGACTCGGAGCGCCGGCGCTGGCCCGTGAACTCCACGGCCGGATGACCGAGCTCGAGGTGCCCGGTATCGGCACCGTCGAAATCCGTGTCGACGCCCGATAACGCCGCTATTTTGCCGACTGTCGGTCCCGAAGAACGTGAGCGAAGCGACGCCGTCGCTGCGACGCTCGAGGAGCACGCGAACGAAGCGCAAAAACCGAAGTTACTGGATGTGACCTTCGCGCCGGAGCTGATCGGCCTCGCTCTTCTCGTAGCGCCAGGTGATGTCGGCTTTCTCGTCCTGCCAGTCCCAGGGATCGACGAGGACGACGTCGTCCTCGCGGATCCAGATGCGCTTTTGCATCTTTCCGGGGATGCGTGCGGTCCGTTCGGTTCCGTCGGCACACCGTACCTTGACGCGGTTCGCTCCGAGCATGTCGGTCACGGTCGCGAACACCTCGTCGTCGTCGGGCATCCGAAGGTCGTTCCGACCGCCGTCACCGTCGTCGCTCATATCGCGGGCTTCGCGTTCGATCGGTTTAATCCTTTATCGATTTTCCGGCCGAATCGCCCCGATTGCTGGTCTGTACCCGTGACGAACCACGTCGTTTATCTCTCTGCCCTGACCAGTCCAGCGTATGCTGAGGCATCTCGGTCCGCTCGGAATCGCCGGTATCGCGCTCTTGCTGGTCGGTCTCGCCGTTATCGCCTACGAGAGTCTCCTGGTCGCCGCCGGGCTGGCGCTCGTTCTGGTCGGAATCGGTCTGGCCGTGAAAGCGCTCGTCTCGAGCGTGTTCCGGCAGTTCGGCATGATGTGAACGGCCGGTTCGTCGACCTCGCCTCGAGCCCGGAGTGGGGTTACACCTACACCTCGTTGTCGCCCGCGCGATGTTCGCTGATGAGCTGATCGACCATCTCCGCCTTCCGATCGCGAGTACGCTCCTCGGCGTGGCCGTGCCAGTCGTCGATCACGGCCTCGACGTCCTCCTCGCGGGCGACCGCAAGCTCGTCGACCTCCTGCATCGCGACGTCGTCGGCCGGACCGACGGGAATTTCGGCCTCGAAGAGGATCTCGTCGGCTACGTCAGAGAGCCCCCCCTCCTTCAACACGACTCGCGGTTCGAACCCCGCGAGCAGCTTTGCGGTCGACCGACCCGCGCCGCTGGCGTCCCGGAGATGGACAACGTCGCCGGCAGCGATGCCGTACTGCTCGTCGGCCTCGCGGATCGCTCCCTTGGTGAACTTCTCGACGACCTTGACGGGAACGAGCCCCTCCTTCTTCGCGGAGACGTCGCTGAAGTTCGAGTGATCGAGCTTCCAGAGCGCCTTCATCCGCTCGACTTTCTCCTCGAGCGCCTCGGCCTCCTCGCGGGCCTCGTCGCGCTCGCGCTCGAGGCGGTCGGCCTTGCGGTCGAGTCGGGAGACTTCCCGGTCCCGCCGGACCTCCTTTCGCTCCTGGCGGCGGGCGCCGCTGAGGCTGTTCTCGAGTTCGTGGATGCGCTCGTCTTTCTCCTCGAGTCGGTCCTCGAGGGTTCCGACGTGGGACTGAAGCCGTTCGACCTGTGTCTTCAGGTCCTTGATCTTCCGTTCCTCCTCGGTCAACTCGCGGGGCTCGTGCTCGGTCGACTCCTCCTCGGCGCCGTCGTCCTCGGTCAGGTCGGTCAGGACGGCCTCGACGCTCTCCTCGCCCGCGACGACCCGCGCCGTGACCTCGCCGCGGTCGATCCCCGGCGGGATCCGCTCGGCGATGCGCTCGAACTGACTCTCGTGGGCGTCGACGGCGAACAGCGCGGCAGCCATCGCGTCCCGCTGATGGTCGTCGTCGTATGAGTGCTCGCGGGTCCGGTGTTGTTTCTCGTCGATCGGCAGATCGCTGTCGGGAACCCAGCCCGCGGCGTCGAAGCTCCGGCGGAACTTCTCGACCGTCTCGGGTATCGGCGTCACGTCCGCGGCCACGATGATCGGTCGACCCCGTTCGACGATCCACTCGATCACGTCCGCGGTGTCGCTCGTGCGGGAGCTCCAGACGTCCAGTACCTCTCCCTCGAGTGAGACGATCGCGGCCGCGGTCGTCGTCCCCGGATCGATGCCGACGACGACGTGGTCCCGGCGCTTGGCCAGCGGGCGGAACTCGATCCCGTCGCGGCGCTCGCGTTCGATCTCGACCCGAACGTCGCCCGAGCGGTTCCGCGAGACCGGAATGTCCTGCGGGCGGGCCTCGACGGTGAAAACAGCGTTTGCAAAGCCGCCGTAGGCTTCCCGCACCTCGCGCTCGAACTCGAGGGTCGCGTCCTCGAGTTCGGACTCGACCTCGCGGGCCCGTTTCCTGACCGAGCCGTGGATGCGGCGGGTGTAGCGGTCCTCGCTCCAGCCGCCGCTGCCGGTCGAGCGGCCCCTCGAGACCTTGACCGTCGTCGTGTCGGTAAACGCCGAAACCTCGTGGCCGACGTTGTGGGCCGCCAGCCGAGCCGCGGCCTCGGCCTCCTTCATCGGCTGCTTACCGTAGGGGATCCCGTGACGTTTCGCGACGCGAGAGAGCGGCTCGGGCTGTTCGGCGCCCGTCACCTGGACGAGCTTCGTCCCGGCGGGCAGCGAACCCAGGAAGTGGATCAGCTGATCCTTGTCCGCCGCGAGCTCGTACATGTTGTCGGTGGCGACGATGGCCGGCTCCTCGTCGTCGATCAACCGTCTGAGTTTCCGGTGCGTGACGACGTCCCGGGTGACGTCCTCGCCGTCGTAGACGACCAGGGCGTACGACGGCGCGTCCCCGCGCACGTCGCCGCTTTGGACGTCGACGCCGAAGACGACCGCGTCGAGCGCACTCGTTCGCGTGCTCACGGCGGGCCATAGGGTCGACCCGGGTATAAATCCGACGCGGGGAACGGGTCAGGAGCGGCCGGGTTCCGGCGCGTCCGAGGGACGTCGACGACGGTCGGGGACGGCGCGCTCGTAGACGCGGGTTCCGACCGCCCGGACGGGCGATACTCCCAGCCCCCACGCGATCGGCGCCAACAGCCGAAACCGCCCGAGAAGCCGACGGAACGCCTCGTATCCCTCGGAGACCTCGCCGTCGTGAGACAGGGACAGCGCCGCCTCGCGGTCGGCCAGCTCGGCAGGGGCGTCGGATCGCGGAACGAACCGAACCGAGTCGGTGCTGTCGAGGTGGACGAAGGGGACGAGCGCCCGGGTGCAGACGCGGCAACGATCGTCGTACACCACCGTCGCCTCGTCGTCCGCGTCGGCCGCGAGCCGTCGGTAGGCCCCGTCCCAGGCGGCGAACAGCGAGAGGACGAGGATCATGTCGATGAAGTACAGCCCCAGGGTGAGAATCACCGAGACGTGGAAGCCGATTATTCCGAGGATCGGAAGCGTCACCGAGAGCCCGAGGACCGCAGCGACGAACAGCGACACCTGAACCGCCGCGGTGCCGACGAAGCCGACCCACGCCAGAAGCTCGTTCTCGACGATCGGGGCGCCGGCGGCGCGTTCGATACCGGTCATCTCGCGGTTAAAGAGGATGTCCCGCTGGAGTTCGGCCCCCGAGAACCAGATCTCGAGCGGGCCGTTCAGCGCCTTCCCCCAGGCCGAACCGACGTAGATGATCGCGACCGCGAGCAGTCCCCACTTGAGTGCGCGCATCCTGTAGACCCGGTTAGTCTCGTCGGTCAGGACGGCGTTCAGTTCCTCGAGCGAGCGGTCGCCGGTTCTGCGGAGCGCGTCGACCGACAGTCGGTCGTCCTCGGCGAACAGCGCAAACATGAGGATCAGGTACGAGCAGACGAACAGCGACTCGACGGTTCCGGCCAGGTAGATCGTCGCCTTGACCGAGAGCATGTGCATCAACAGGAGACTCGCGAGGCCGCCGGTCCAGCGGGTCCGGTAGCCGACGACGAACAGCACCAACAGGGCGGCGACGACCCACTGCTGGTAGGGCAACAGCGCAAAGAAGAGATCCTGGTGGAGGAAGCCGATCGTCTCGTCGACGTGGAACTCCGGCCACTCCCCGTAGGCCGCCCACTCGAGCGAGAGCACGCGCCAGATGACGTACATCCCAAGCAACACGCGGACGACGGCGAGGTTGAGCGGTGAGGCGCGGCCGTCGTCGGCGACGTAGTTGACGAACGCGCTCATCGGCTCTCCTCGTGTTCGGTGACGGTTCCGTCGGTCGGATCGATCGTCACCCGGGGTCGCTCCTCGTTCGATTCGACCGCCGTGTTGTCGTCGCTGTAGATCACCGTGCGCTCGTAGATCCGGATCGCCTCGAACGCCTCGTGGCCCTCGAGCTCCGCGGCGGTCCAGGCCCGGTCGTCGACGTACCGCGGCGGCTGCAGCCGATCGGTGACCGACCTGTCGCCGGACTCGACCGCGTGCCGGTGTTCCTTGGCGTTTTCGAGGTAGAACTCGCCCATCTCGAGGCGCTGTTCGTCGGTGTACTCGTCGGCCATCTGACCGGCGACCGTCGACGTTCGGGTACCCGTCGTCGGCGGCGTCGAGCGGTCGTCGAACCAGAGTTCCTCACCCGACGCGTCGACCATCCGAATCTCGTAGTAGGTCTCTTCCTCCTCGGACGGTTGGGCGAACTTGTGCATGTCGACGACCGGAAGCAGCGGCATGCCGACCAGCGTGACGACCAGCAGCGTCGTAAAGAACCCCGCGAGCCAAACCTCGCGAGCGTATCGACGGCGGGCGAACGCGAGAATACCGAGCGTTCCCAGAAAGAACAGCACGTACACGGCGGGGAAGAGGACGGCCGTGAGGTCAGATAAACTATCCAACAATACGGATCACTGTCCCGTCTTACTAAAACCGAATATATAGGTTTTCTGGGGGCTGAGCGTTTGATGCGTAAATTTTAGACGTCGAAAAGATAACGAGAGTGCAACAGCGGTAGGTATTTGGACGCGACGGCCATCGATCGGTTCGATGGAGTACACGACGCTCGGTTCGACCGGGACGACCGTGAGCAAGATCTGTCTCGGCTGTATGAGCTTCGGCAGCGGTCAGGACTGGATGTTAGACGAGGAGGAGGGACGGGAACTCCTCGAGCGCGCGATCGACCTGGGGATCAACTTCTTCGACACCGCCAACGTCTACTCGGCGGGTGAGAGCGAGGCGATCCTCGGCGACGTGCTGGCCGACTACGACCGCGACGAGTTCGTCGTCGCCTCGAAGGTCCGCTTTCCGGGCGCGAACGACCACCGAAACGCCGAGGGGCTCTCACGGAAGACGATCGAGCAGGAGCTCGAGGCTTCCCTCGATCGGCTCGGGATGGACACGCTCGACCTCTACCAGATCCACCGCTGGGATTACGACACGCCGATCGAAACGACGATGCGCGCCCTCGACGACGCCGTCCGTCGCGGGAAGGTCCGTCACCTCGGGGCATCCTCGATGTGGGCCCACCAGTTTCTCGAGGCCAGACGGGTGAGCGAGCGCGAGGGGCTCGCGCCGTTCGAGACCATGCAGAACCTCTACCACCTGGCCTACCGCGAGGAGGAACGCGAGATGTTCCCCGTCTGCGACGACTACGACGTCGCCACGATGCCCTGGAGCCCCCTCGGCGCGGGATATCTCGCTCGGCCCCACGAGGAGTTCCGGTCGACGACGCGGGCCGACCACGAGGTCGAGAACGCCGGCGTCCCCTACCACGAGTTCCCGGCAAGCGAGGCGATCAACGAACGGGTGGGAGAGCTCGCCGACGACCGCGGCGTCACGATGGCCCAGATCGCGCTGGCCTGGCAGTTCGAGAACGAGAACACGACCGCGCCGATCGTCGGTACCTCGAGCGTCGAACACCTGGAGGAGGCCGTGGAGGCGCTCGAGATTTCGCTCTCCGACTCGGACGTCGAGTACCTCGAGGAGCCGTACGAGCCGGTGCCGGTCTACGGGCACGACTGAATCGACATCCCCGGTGACACCCCGCCGGTCGCAGTCAGCGGGACGGCTCGTTCGGTCCGCCGTCCGCTGCGAGTCGTTTCGCCTGGATCTCTTCTACGTACGCGAGGAAGTTATCGAACAGCCGTTTTGCCTCGCAGGCCGCGTCGTAGTTTCCGGCGTCGATCCCCTCGAGAACCGCGTCGATACGCTCCTCGGGGAGCTGATCGGACTTTCCCGCGGTGACCGATTCGGCCATCTCCATGTCGTACTCCGGATGAAACTGCACGGCGAAGACGCGGTCCTTCCGGAAGCCGTGGATCCCGTACTCGTTTTTCGCGAACACCGTCGCACCGGGCGGTTCCTCGCAGACGTGGTCGGAGTGAGTGGTAAAGACGGTCATCGTTCGGTCGACGCCCTCGAGAAGGCGATTCGCACCGTCCTGTTCGACCGTCCGGTACCCGATCTCGTACTCGCCCATGGCTTTGACGCGGCCGCCCATCACGTCCGCAAGGAGCTGGTGTCCGTAACAGACGCCGAGCGCCGGTAACCCGGCCCGGATCGCGTCGCCAGTCCAGGTCTTCAGCCGGCCGATCCACTCCCGGTCCCAGTAGACCGACGCTCGCGAACCGGTGACGACGAACCC
Source organism: Natronococcus roseus (assembly GCF_043677095.1). Taxonomy (NCBI): domain Archaea; kingdom Methanobacteriati; phylum Methanobacteriota; class Halobacteria; order Halobacteriales; family Natrialbaceae; genus Natronococcus; species Natronococcus roseus. Next base: position 445,056 of record NZ_JBHLJR010000003.1, on the reverse strand, counting down.
GTCGTAGCGGAAGTCGTCGGGAAACTCGCCGGACGGGCAGTGAAACTCCGTCAACTCGGCGTCGAGCTCCCGGCGGAAGTTTCGTCGTGTATCGGTCGCCTCGTGAGCCGCGTTCAACAGCGCGAGTTGTATCTCTCCCATCCGTTCTCACCGGGAGTTGGGCCGAAACGAACTCTCGTCGCTGCTCGGATGCGCTTGCCCGTCGCTCGCCGTCGAAGGAGCGCCCCGAGACAAATCCTGCTCGAGGCGGTCCGCATACCGGAGGCGGAGCGCCCGCGCCTCGGAACGTGTCGGCTCCCCCATCGCGGCGAGTTCTGGCGAGAGCGGATCGTACGCCGACACGTCGAATCCCATTCGTCCCAGGTACGATCGAACCGAACCAGACGACAGCCCGTCCCGGATGGCGGCGTCGACGTACGATCTCAGCGCCTCGAACTCCGGAAGAACGACCGAGTCGTTCCTCACGTGGCCGGTCTCTCCCTCGATACGAACACCGACGTCGGTAGCGTGCTCGACGATACCGGCGATTTCGTCGGCGAGTCGAACGACCTGACTCGGAAGGGCGGTGTCGGGTGAGCGCCACTCGACCGTCGAGAACCGATCGCGAAGCTTGACCGGCGTCCAGGCCGTTCCCTCCGGCTCGAAGTGGGACTGGACGTACTCCCGGTCGAAACCGGCGATCACGGCCTCGGTCAGGAACGCCTCGTAGCAGCGATCGACGCGTCTCGCCCACGCCTTCCTGTCGGGAACGTACGGCCACAGCTCCCCCTGGTTGGGGAGGGCAGCGTAGGCCAGCCGACGGTACAGCTGCGATCTCGCACCGGTGGCCAGCTTCGTTCCGCGAAAGAACGGCGTGGAGTTGACCAGCGCCAGCGCGGGATCGAGTGCGACGAGCGTGTTCAGCTGGTCGATCTCGCGGCCGGGCTGCTGTTCGATATGAACGTGCGTTCCGGCGCAGTGTCGGACGTACTCGAAGTTCTCGCCGAGGACGCGGTCCTGAATCCTCGTGCGCTCGTTCGGACGGTCCTCGATCGGACCGCAGTGTATCGGAGTGCCAAGCGGGACGAGTCGCTTCCCTTGCTCCTCGGCTCGACGGAGAACGCGACCCAGCCGACCGAACAGCTCGTCACGCAGTTCGTCCGTCGACTCACACGGCGTCGTCTTGATCTCGAGCAGCGGCGCGACGAACTCCCCTTCGACGCCCGGGGAGGCCTCGAGGAGGTCTCCGGGTTCGGTCAGTTGGCCGCGCTCGTCGATCACCCAGTACTCGACCTCGACGCTTCGTCGGATCAGTCCGCCCTCGTTCGTGGATTCGGTTTCGGTATCGAGTGGGACAGCCATCTCTCAACCCCGGAAGAGGCGTCTCGTTCGATCGCCGCATCGCGTCGGTCGGTGCTGCATCCAGGTAGCCGAGCTCAGACCGATCGAACCGTTCGCTCCGTCTCTTAGCCAGCGGCAAATCGGCAGGCCGGCACCCCGGTCAGGACGTCTGTGCGTACTTCTCACATGCTCGAGAACTGATCCTGCGTAATAACCGTTGTGTACACACAGTATAGATATTCCTTATACATTGGTCGAATGGTCAGATTCTACAGCTGGAGTGGACACTTTAACATCTTTCCGGCTACGTTACTCTACTACTTACAATAGTCAGAGGCCACACAGAACGGGCCGCGGCACCAGAACCCGTTCAGGAGGAGGTCGGCTCGACTGTCCAGCCGGGATCCCGTCCCGTGCGCTTGATCCGATCGGATCGGCAGGCCGGACAGTAGTCCGGCGTCGAGGCTTCGCTTCGGGGAACGTAAACCGCGCCGCTGCACTCCACGCAGGCCTCGGGTGCGACCGTTGTGCAGTCCGCACAGACGTTGAAATCGTCGACCGTGAGTCCGCGCAGGGTCTCGAGTTGTTTGTCCAGGGTGTACTCGTCGATGATCGCCTGACAGTTCTGACACGGTTGCATATCGATACCTCTGTCACTGTGTAACAGTGCCACAAAGCTTTGTCGGCTGATCGCAGGATGGGACGGTTTCCGACGGCCAGCTCTGCTCAGACGTCCGGGTACTCGAGTTCGAGCGTCTCGCCGTCGTCAGGGACGAAGACTTCACCCGCGAATACCTCGCGGGCCTCCTCGAGGTGAGCCGAAACGTCGCCGGCGTACCGCGACGAGAGGTGCATCAGCGCCAGGCGCTTTGCGCCGGCCCTATTAGCGATCTCGGCGGCCTGGCGCGCCGTCGAGTGGGCGGTGTCGGCGGCGCGGTCGGCGCGGTCGTCGGCGAACGTCGCGTCGTGGATCAACAGGTCGGGTTCGTCGGCGGCCTCGATCGTCGCAGCCGTCGGCCGGGTGTCACCGGTGTAGACGATCGCACGACCGGGTCGGGGGTCGCCGACGACCTGTTCGGGGTCGACGACGGTGCCGTCCTCGAGTTCGACGGATTCCCCCTCGTGGAGCCTCGAGAACTTCGGCCCGACGGGGACGCCGAGCTCCTCGGCGCGCTCGCGGTCGAACCGGCCCTTGCGGTCGTCCTCGACGAGCGCGTAGCCGACTGACCGAGTGTCGTGGTCGGTCGCGAACGCTCGAACCGCGAACTCGTCGGCGCGGTAGGCGACATCGCCGCCGCCGACCTCGTTGATCCGCACCGGAAACGAGGGTCGATTGCCGAGCGCGTGGACCAGCGACTCGAGGTCGCGTCGGGTACCTCGAGGGCCGTGGATCGCCAGGGCGTCCTCGCGGTCGTTGAAGTCCATCGTCTGGAGCAGGCCGGGAATCCCCAGGACGTGATCGCCGTGGAGGTGCGTGACGAAAATATGCGCGATCGAAAACCCCGTCCCGAATCGCATCATCTGGCGCTGGGTCCCCTCGGCGGCGTCGAACAGCAGCCCCTCGCCCTCGCGGGCGACGAAGATCCCGCTCGGATTCCGCTCGGTCGTTGGAACGGCCCCGCCGGTCCCCAGAAACGTCACGCGCAGTGGCATCACTGCGTGTTCGACGCGCTGAGACTAAACCGCCTTCGGATCCGACGCCAAACCGATTCGCACGCGAACGGCGATCGGATCGTTCCGGCGCGGCGAACGGACTGTGCGTTTTACGTTCCTGTAGCTCTAACGTGTCGAGCAACACCATCCCCAAATGAGTTCGAGACCGACGTTCGGAACTATTAAACGAGTTGCCGCCATCCTGATTGCGATCACAGTGGTCCTCGCGGCCGGTATCGTCGTTGGGCAGGCCCCCGTCATCTTCGGCGTCGACGACGATCCATCGGCCTCGATCGCCTTCGAGGATCAGGAGAGCGACGGCGTGAGCGTCACTATCGACGAGGTTACGCTCTCGGACGGCGGCTTCGTCGTCATCACCGGCGCGGGCGACGAATCCCTCGCCGTCTCGACATACCTCGAGGACGGAACGCACGAAAACGTCACCGTCGAGAGCGAAGAGAACGAGACCGATCTCGTCGGTCAGTTGACCGCAACGGTCCATCAGGATACCACCGGCGACGAGACGTTCACGTACTACGAGACCGAGGGCGAAGAGGATCAGCCCTACCTCGATGACGGGTACCCGGTTAGCGACACCGCATCGGTAACCCCGGACGACGAGGAGGCGGTCTCGGACTCGTTCGTCGTCGAGTCGATGACCGCGCCAGAGTCGGCGACGACCAACGAGACGATCGGAGTCGTCGCGGAGGTGCGGAACCCGACGGAGTTCGACCAGCAACAGGTCGTCGAGTTCCGGCTGAACGGAACCGTCCTCGAGCGTCAGATCCTCGAGCTCGACGGCGGCGAGGACCGCGAGATCAGTTTCGAAGTCGACCTGAGCGGGGCGCCGCCCGGAACCCAGTCGATCGGCGTCTACACCGACGACGACGGTGAGGTCGGCGAGATCGACCTCGAGTTCCACACCGATCCGTCGGTTTCGGTCGTCGACGCCGACACCGACGAGGTGACCGTCGACGTCGCCACGCCCGAGGACGGGTTCGTCGCGATCGAGGACGACGACGAGGTGCTCGGAACCAGCGACGAACTCGAGGCCGGCGAACACGAGAACGTCAGCGTCCCGTTCGACGACGACGTCACCGTCGACGAGGACGACGAGCTCACGGCGGTCGTCTACGAGGGCGACCCCGAGGACGTCGACTCGGCGGAGCCGCTCGAGCACGAGGACGAACCCGTCGAGGAGACGTTCACCATCGCGGACGCCCAGGCCGAGGCCGAGGCGGACGACGAGGATGAGAACGACGGGAACGGGGACGAGACGGACGACGAGAACGGCGACGACGACGCGGACGACGAGTAACGCGGCGTCCAACCGACCGATTCTTACCGCCCTCTCCCCTACCGACGAGCGATGGACGCGCCGCTGTGGACCGACACCCACGCCCCGGAGCTGGCCGAGTTGCCACAGGACGACGCTCGCGAGTACTTGGAGCGAGCCGTCGAGGAGCCGCTGAACCTCGTCCTGCAGGGACCGCCCGGCAGCGGCAAGACCGCGGCGGCGCGCGCGCTCGCTCGAGAAGCGCACGAGGACCCCGACAACGACCTGGTCGAGATCAACGTCGCCGACTTCTTCGGCCGGACGAAGACCGAGATCAAGAACGATCCCCGGTTCGCCTCGTTTCTGACCGGTCGGTCGTCGATGTCCAAACGCGACATGATCAACCGCGTGCTCAAGGAGTCGGCCAGCTACGCGCCAGTCACCGGCGAGTACAAGACGATCCTGCTCGACAACGCCGAGGACGTCCGCGAGGACTTCCAGCAGGCGCTGCGCCGGATTATGGAGCAACATCACCGGACGACCCAGTTTATCATCGCGACCCGCCAGCCGACCAAGCTCATCCCGCCGATCCGCTCGCGGTGTTTCCCCGTCTCGGTCCGGGCGCCGACCAGCGAGGAGACCGTCGCAGTGCTGGAACGGATCGTCACCGCGGAGGACGTCGACTACGAGTCCGAGGGCCTCGAGTTCGTCGCCGGCTACGCGAACGGCAACCTCCGACAGGCGATCCTCGCCGCCCAGACCACCGTCGAGGACGCGGGCGAGGTAACGATGAGCGCGGCCTACGAGACGATCGGCGAGGTCGGCCTCGAGGACGAGGTCGAAGGGATGCTCGACGACGCCGAACGCGGCGAGTTTACGGATGCGCGGAAGACGTTGGACGACCTGCTCGTCGACGAGGGGTTAGACGGCGAGGAGGTGCTGGATCTCGTGCTCCGCGTCGCGCGCAAGCGCTACCAGGGCGAGAAGCTCGCCCGCACCCACCGACTCGCCGCCGATGTCGAGTTCGAGATGCACGAGGGAACGAGCGACCGGATCCACGTCTCGCACCTGCTCGCGGAACTGGGACGGGACGCCTGATCAGTCGGCTTCCCGCTCTCGTGCCTGGCGTTCGAGTTCGGTCATCGCGTCCGGTTTGATGACGTACAGGAGTCCGATGAGCAGACAGATCGCTCCCACGACGAACGGATTCCGTCGTCCCGTCGCCTCCCAGTATCCAGAAGTATACAGTCCGATGATTCCGATACCGACGGCCGAAACGACGACACCGAAAACCCGCCCCGAGAGGGAGATAAAGCGCGAGAGGATCAGTGCGAGCGCGAGCAGAAGCCCGACACCGAGCACGATAACGAACTCGCGATCCAGCCACTGGCTGTCTGGCGCGAACGCCGCCAGGATCCCGACGGTAATGGCGAGACAGGCGAGTAATGCCATCCCGGACAGCGCGTTTCGATCGCGCCAACGCGTCTTCGAGACGGAGAGGTAGCCGAGCAAGAGACACAGGACGGCGATCCCGACGACTCCCTGCAGCGCCGCTGGAGTCGACGTCGCGTCCTCGAGGGTTCGGTAGGTCATCCCGAGGACGATCACCATGACCAGCCCGTAACACAGGAGCCGAAACCAGCGGGGCGACGGCGGAACCGACGTTCCGCGATCCATACGGATGGACTCGAGGGTACTGTCAAGAACATGTCGGAAGCGGTCCGTTTCGGACGGGTTTATTCACCCCGTCGCGTACCCCTCGAGCATGCCGACACTGCTCGACACTCGCATCGAGAACCGATTCCGCGTCCAGCCCAACCACGCGAACAACAACAACACCCTTCACGGCGGAAACCTGATGAAGTGGCTCGACGAGATCGGCGCGATGTCGGCGATGCGTTTCGCCGGCGAGACCTGCGTCACCGCCCGCGTGAACGAACTCGACTTCGAACGTCCGATCAGGATCGGCGACATCGCGCTGGTCGAGGCCTACGTCTACGATGCGGGTCGCTCGAGCGTCCACGTCGCGCTGCGGGCCTGGCGCGAGGAACCGCGCACAGGCGAGGTCGAGAAGACGACCGAGTCCTCCTTTACGTTCGTCGCGATCGATAGCGAGGGGAAGTCGGTGCCGGTCCCTAAACTCTCCGTCGAGAGCGAGGAGGGCAAGCAGTTGCAAGAACGGGCGCTGAAAGCCGACTGAATCGGTCCAGTGGTGAGTTACTCGTATAGTCATCATAGTTACATGAGTTCAACGACGGTTTCGTCGGCGTGAAAAAGATCGCGCTCCTCCCCGGCTTGCTGGGTGAGCTCGACTCGGACAGTGCGGACGAACCGCAGATGAGCTACGCTGTCGCAACCGAACACGACGGGTATCGGCGCGTCGTCTGTTCGGGCAACACCCACCAGGAAGGAACTCGTCGCGAGCAGGCGCGGACGATTCTCGAGTACTTCGAAGAGGGTCTGGCAGCGTTTGGCGGCGGCATCAACGACGTGGTCGAGTCCCGCTGGTACGTCCGTGAGGATGTACTCTCCCGCGAGGGACAGGTGGCGCTCCACGAGGTCAGATCCGAGTTCTTCGAGCGACCGCACTACCCCGCGAGTACGATGATCGGGGTGGCATCGCTGCTCGACGATGCGCTGGTCGAGATCGAGCTGATCGCGGAGATTCCGGACGACGAGTGGGAGATCGAGACGATCGGTCTCCACGACGTCAACGTGTAGCCGGCGGATCGACAGATCAAGGCCCTCAGCGAACGCGTTCGAAGAACGTCTCGAGCGCCGGCTCGACGTCCGCGAGCGTCTCGTACTCGAGGACCTCAATGGCTTCGTTGCCCCGTACCATCGCCGACAGCTCGTGTTCGCCCTCCGGACGGTAGAGCGCGAGTACGGGCGTCTCCCACGCCACGGCCCGCCCGACCTCGTACCCCACGCCGAGACTCGGCGTCGTCACCTCGGCGACGACGGCGTCGGCTCGCCGGAGCCAGGCGACGTCCTGGTCGTGGATGTCGACGTCGGTCAGTCCCGCCTCGCGCTCTTTCGTTTCGACGTCCTCGGTCCCGACGTGTTCGGTGAGGACCGTTCCGTGCTGCTCGAGGAGTGCGATGAGGTCGGCGTACAGATCGACGTCGTCCCGACCGCCGCGGATGGAGCCGCTGAAGAATATGTCCATGCGGGATCGTGGCGACATCGGGTCTTAACAGTCCCTTATCGTGACTCGTCGGGATCGAAACGAGTCGAACTGTCTCGAACGACTGTCACTCGAGCACCGAATCCGGCGCTTCGGTCGTCGAAGGGCGGATCCGTCGCCGTCGATCACGACTCGCCGACGGCGTGGAACCGTTCCAGTACGTCCTCGGGGACTGGGTTGACGTACTCGAAGGCCTCGTTCTCGCACAGTCGTTCGAAGTCACGATCGGTCGTAACGAGGACGTCGACGTCGGCCTGTCGCGCGAGGGCGAGGTAGAAACAATCGAAGACGTCGTGATAAAGATACGAGCGCATACCCCCGTCTTTAGGCGGGGGTCAAGCGGACAATAGCCTACACGCCCACTGACGACGCTACGGCTGGATTTCCCACCATTCTATCGATAGTATTAAGACACCGACGGACCATAGTGTGCAACACGGATGAAGACCACACGTCACGCGACCTACAACCTCAACTACCACATAGTGTGGTTGCCGAAGTCTCGCAGAACCGACAGTTCTGCGGACATCGCGGAACAGGGTTCCGCTCAGTACCGTCAATCGGTACTCGTCAACGAGGTCGCCAGCCGTGTGAAAACCATCCTCCACGAAATAGCCGACGACAAAGGCGTCGAAATTCTCGACCTCACCGTACAGCCCGACCACGTTCACCTGTTCGTTAGTAGCCCACCCAAGAACGAACCGGCACTACTCGCCAACTGGTTCAAAGGCATCTCCTCGCGCAAGTACAACCACCGATACGCCGACCACGACGGCGAGAAAATCGGATGGGCGAGAGGGTACTACGCAGGGACCGCCGGGCACGTTTCGAGCGAGACAGTCGAGAACTACATCCAAGAACACAAAGGGGGAGATTCGTGACCGAACTCACGAAGACGCTTGAACTCAAACTTGTGGACCCGAACGCCCACAAGCGGGGGAAACTCCGAGAGACACGAGAAGCGTACCAGCACGCCCTCCAAGACGCCTTCGACGCCCGATGTACCACGCAGACCGAAGCGAACGACGTGGTGGTCAACTACGACCTGAGCGGGTACGCGAAGAACGCGCTCAAGAAGTACGTCCCGCAACTCACGACGACGTACAACGCGGGCGAACTTCACGACGATCACCCTGTCCGCTTCACCAACGAGGGGCTACGGCTCGACCACAAGCCCGAGAACGCTATCGAGTGGTACGTCAAAATTCCGCACCACGAGGACTACCACCTCTGGATACCAGCACAACCGAATCCCGAGCAACGGGACTGGTTGGAAGCGTTGAACGCGGGAGACGCCACGATGGGTGAGAGTCGGTTGTTCGAGCGGGACGGAACGTGGTATCTCCACGTCACCGCCACCCGCGACGTGGAGGAACGCTCCGAGGTGTCCACCGAAGAACGGACGCCCATCGGAGTGGACATCGGGGAAGCGTCACTCGTCACGGTGTGTCACCGAGACGACCACGGTTCTCCGACCGCGCCAGAACTGTGGGCCGACGAGGGCAAGACCGTTCGTCGGCTCCGCAAGACCTACTTCACCGCCAAGCGCCGACTCCAGACGCGCGGAAGCGAGCGTATCGTGGAGTCCTTCGGGGATGACGTGTGGGGACAGATAGACGACGTGTTCCACCGCGTCACCCGCGAAGTCGTGGAGTACGCCGAGTCCGTCGAGAATCCCGTTCTTGTTCTGGAAGACCTGACGTACATACGGGAGTCGATGGACTACGGCGACTTCATGAACCGGCGTCTCCACGGATGGGGGTTTGCCAAACTCCACGCGCAGATACGCTACAAGGCCGTCGAGAAGGGCATCCCCGTCGAGACGGTGAACCCGCGCAACACGTCGAAGGAGTGCTACGCTTGCGGTGAGGTAGGATACCGCCCGCGACAGGCGACGTTCAAATGTACGAACGACGCTTGCTGGATGGGTGAGTACCAAGCGGACGTGAACGGCGCGATTAACATAGCGGACCGCTACCTCAGCGGAGAGAGCCATTCAAGAGAACACACGGATGGCGATGACTCGGCTGAGGATGGGGGGCGTTTGACTGCCCCACAAGACACCCAAGCCGATGCTACCCAGCAAGAGACGCTTGGGACGTATGCGTCTTGAAACTATAGGGTCGGGGCGACCGGCCTGAAATCCCGTGGTGGGATTCCCGCGGTAACGAGACGCGACGCGTCTCGTTCGCACACCAGAACGCGAAGCGTTCTGGGGACGTCTTTAGGCGCGGGAGGAGGTCAACGTCGACCAGCTGTATCGACAGTGCATCGAGGTCGGGAAGAACGCGAGTCCTACACATCCTATCGACCGCCGAACGTCGCCTCACCCGCGTCTCGGAACGTCTCCGAACCCCACTCTTCGCCGCGAGTTACCGTTTCGAGACCGGGAAGTTCTCGCACGAGTCGGATATCCCCGCCCTCCCGAACGACGCGGAACTCCGTTCCGTCCTCGAGATTGAGATCGTCTCGGAGCGTCTTCGGAATCGTCAATCGACCACGATGGTTGAGCCGAGCGGTCCCGTACTCCTCGTCGACCGAATCGTCGGATTCGTTCACAGGGATCACCCGCGTTCGTGGGTACGGATACGATCACGATAAACAGTGGGGAGCGACTGGATCAGACCGAGCGAGGTGCCGGAACGTCACTCGAGCACCAGCACGTACCGCGTCAGCGACCGGTGGACGCGGCGTTCGAAGGCGGCTTCGAGCTCCCAGCCGGCCTCACGGGCCTCGGCGGCCCACGAGCGGTCCGCGACGACGACGGCCCGAGAGGCGACCCGCCGAGTTTCGGCGAGCGCGCCCGAAACGAGGTCCTCGAGCCGGTGGGTGTCGATCTTCGACTGGCGGCCGTAGGGGGCGTCGAAGACGACGCCGTCGACCGCGTCGTCGGCGATCGGCAACCGAGTGGCGTCGCCGCGACCGACGTGCCACGAACCGCGTTCGGCGCCCGTCGGCGACGGCTCGTCGGGCTCGAGGAAGTGCTCGAGGTTCGTCCGCGCACCGCGGGCCATCTTCGCCTGGGCATCGGTGCCGACGACGTCGGCGCCGACCAGCCCCGCCTCGACCAGCACGCCGCCCGTGCCACACATTGGGTCCAGAATCGTCGCGCCGGGTCGGGCGCCGACGACGTTCGCGACCGCGCGGGCCAGCAGGGGATCCATGCTTCCGGGCTGGAAGAAGGGTTTGTCGGTGGGCGCACGCGTACCGAAGTCGCGGACGCTCTCGGCCGCGAGCCAGCCGAGCGCACAGACCGAAACCCGCTCGCCTCGCGATTCGTCGCCCTCGTCGTCGGGGGCCGAGAGAAGGTCGTCTCGCCCGTTTTCGTCGCGCTCGAGTCGCCCCTCGGAGAACGCCGCCCGCAGGACGTGATCCGGATCCTCGAGGTCGACCTCGAAGCCGCGGTCGACCAGGACCTGACCGAGTTCGCGCTCCGCGCGATCGGTCGCGACGCCCGCCGAGCCATGGACGTCGGTCGCGCGCACCGCGACCGTTCCCGACCGGTCGATCGGGGCGGCCTCGAGCAGCGCCGTCGCACTGGCGAGGTCGGCGTCGGTCCGGCCCAGCAGCGCGCTCGCGCGGTGCGTGTAGGCCAGTCCGCGGATGCGCTCGGGAACGGCGGCGTTCGCAACGGCGAGGCCCGGCGCAACCGGGCGGACGTCGGCCGCGGCGCTTTCGGCCTCGCGGGTTGCGAACGCGTCGTCCTCGCCACCGAGCTCGAGGAAGTACACGTCGGATCATCGCTCGGGCTCGAGTATCAGGGTACCGCTTTCCTCAGCCAACCTCGAGTGACGATCACACGATCGCCGTCGAACCGGTAGAAGACGGCCGAGCGACACTGATCCCGGTTTCCAACCGATCGATATAAACCGGACATATCAGGTGCCGGTACCAACCTTTATAAACCTTAAATACGTCCTTTTAAGCGACTTATGACGGATCCGAAGGACACCATCAACATCGAAAACGTGGTGGCGTCGACCGGCATCGGACAGGAGCTCGATCTGCAGAGCGTCGCGATGGACCTCGAGGGGGCCGACTACGACCCCGAGCAGTTTCCCGGTCTCGTCTACCGCACGCAAAATCCCAAGTCCGCTGCGCTGATCTTCCGTTCCGGGAAGATCGTCTGTACCGGTGCGAAAAGCACCGACGACGTCCACGAGAGTCTCCGTATCGTCTTCGACAAGCTCCGGGAGCTCCAGATCCAGGTCAACGAGGACCCCGAGATCGTCGTCCAGAACATCGTGACGAGCGCGGACCTCGGACGCAACCTCAACCTGAACGCGATCGCGATCGGGCTGGGTCTCGAGAACATCGAGTACGAGCCCGAGCAGTTCCCCGGTCTCGTCTACCGGCTCGACGAACCCGAGGTCGTCGCCCTGCTGTTCGGCTCCGGCAAACTCGTCATCACCGGCGGGAAGAAGCCCAAGGACGCCGAACACGCCGTCGACAAGATCGTCTCGCGCCTCGAGGACCTCGGCCTGCTCGAGTAGCGCGTTCCGAAACCGATTCTCGCGAACGACAGTCCCGACTGAGAATCGTTCGTACTGACCGTTCACTCCGACGTTGCCGAAGGCTGTCCGTTCGAACCACCGGCCAACACGACCCACCCGTCGATCGCCGCGAGCGGACCGGTAATCCCGGTTTAACTCCTCCATATCCACGAGCGACGGGTTCGATCCGATCGTTCGCGCGAGTTGAAGACCGTTCATTCCGCTTTGGATCGCAGAGACTGATCTGAACCGGCGCTGACGGTTCGAAACGACCGACCGCGTTTATTCGGGATCCCTGAGTCTCTACCGACGATGACGATCCATCCGGACCGAACGACCGTCTCCGAGGGGTTCAGTGGCGAAAGCGTCCGCCTCCGCGCCATCTCCCGGGGAGAGTTCGGTCGCGTGCTGGCGAACGATCGTCGGCGCGAGGTGCTCAGGTACCTGCTCGCCTCCGACGAACCGATCACGGTCCAGCGCCTCGTCGGCTGGCTGGCCGACACCGAGGACGAGACGACCGCCCTGACGACGATCCACGAACTGCGCCAGCGGGTCCACGTCGCGCTGTGTCGCACCCACCTCCCGCTGCTCGAGCGCTACGGGATCGTCGAGTACGACCGCGAGCGCGGGCTGGTCTCCCCCGCGGCGAACCTCTCCGAGTTCGAGTCGCTGCTCGAGGACGTCGAGCTCGAGCGGCCCTGGTGATCGACCGTTGGTCACCGTTCGGAGACAATCGCCTGCCGCCCGGCTACGCGTCGTCGAGCCGACGCGTTCCGCTCGGCCCCACAGTTTCACGGCTCCTGTCGGGCACGCGGACGCCGTCACGTCTCGGCGCGGCGTCCGGCGAACGCCCTCACTGCAATCAGAACGTACAGGATGCCGATTACTCGCACCCGTCTGTGAATCGTGGGTTCCACTCGACCTCCTCCGGGTGCTCGTAGAGGAATCCGAGCACAAATCTGCGGTACAGCTGTGGGAAGAGGACGACGACGGCGCCGAACAGCCCCGTAAGGTCCATCAGCCGGGCGTACGCTCGGCCGCCAGTTAGGCTGGCGAGGGTCACGACGGTCCTTCTGTCCGTATTCCCGACCTGACCCATGGTCTGATCTCCTGGTTGCCGGGATTGTCGAGAGCAACGGCTTCGAAGCCGTCGAGTATTCGATCCGGAAACAGTGCCGTGAGAGCCCCGAAGACGCCGGTGACGAGGCGAATCATACTCGTCCGAGACGATCGAGACGAGCATAATCGTACGGGAGCGTTCTCACGGTACGGAAGAAACCGGGAGCTACTCCACGAGCCGTTCGATCTCCGTGACGAGAATGTCGCTGGCGCCGGCCGCTTTGACGTCGGTGATCGTCTCGAAGACGTCCCGCTCGTCGACGACGGCGTGGACCGCGAGCATCCCGTCGCCGTCGTCGTCGGCGATGTCCATGATCGTCGGCCCGCCCAGGCCGGGGATCACCTCGCGGACGTCCTCGAGTCGGTTCTCGGGGACGTTCATCATCAGGTAGCGTTTCCCCTCGGCGTGTTTGACCGACGACAGCGCCGTTCGGACCTCCTGCACTTTCGGATCGTCGACGACGTCCTCCCGGGCGAACAGCCGCACCGAACTCGAGAGCACCTCCTCGACGATCGCCAGCCGGTTCATCTTCAGGGTCGTCCCAGTGCTCGTGATGTCGACGATAGCGTCGGCCATCTCGACGTGGGGCGTAAGTTCGGTCGCACCCGAGACCTCGACGATGTCGGGCTCGACGCCGGCGTCGGCGAAAAAGTCGCGGGTAATGTTGGGGAACTCGGTGGCGACGGTCTTGCCCGCCAGATCTGCGACAGTCTCGATGTCGCCGTCCTCAGGGGCGGCCAGGACGAGCCGGCAGCGGCCGAACTCGAGGTCGAGCAGTTCGGCGACGGTGTCGACGCCGGCCTCACGGACCTGGTCGTAACCCGTCACTCCCATCTCGGCCGCGCCGTCGGCGACGTACTCGGGGATGTCGGCCGCGCGGGCGAACAGCACCGAAACGTCGGGATCGACGGTGTCCGCGTACAGTTTGCGGTCGGCACCGTTCTCGAGGTGCAGCCCCGCCCGCTCTAAGAGGTCGATCGTCGGCTCGTGCAGGCGGCCCTTGTTGGGAACGGCGATTCGCATTTACCGGCGGTTCGAGATCGGGAGGGAACTGTCTTTCCATCCCGACGACGGACGAATGCGGCCCCTGCGGAGCGACGTGGCTGCGAGGCGTGGCGAACGCGAGAACGGCGACTCTCGTCGTAGCTACAGCTTGTGATCAGAATCACGTAAAGAACGGACGGCGATTCGGACGCACAAGCTCCCGTCACGGTTGGTCGTCCCGGCGATGATCTCGTCGCGGGCCTTTTCTACCGGCCTCGATTCCCCCTTGCTCATCACCTCGGTGGCGTCCGCCTCGCCCTCCTCGAGGATCCCGTCGGCCGATCCTGCCCATCGGAAGCGTAACACGTAGGACCCTCACCTGAGACCCTCTAGACGACAGTGGACCGAACGACACTCGACGCCGTGGTCGCCGTCTTCGTCGCCGGGATCGTCGTCCTCGGCGTCGGCGCCGCCTGGCAGACCTCTCGCCAGTCCCAGGTTCACGGCGAGATGATGGGCCACACCGCCGTTCACGGTCCGCACCCACTGGTGTACCTGTTCGGGTCGATCCTCGTCGCGGGCGTCGTCGCCGGCGCGTACTGGGTCGTTCGCGAGCAGGTGGACGCGGAGACGGAGCATCGGCCGTCGCCTCGAGCGGCCGAACCCGATCCGGAATCCGACTCCGGATCTCGAACCGACGTCGGGTCGGAATCGCCGTTCCGAGCCGAGTCGGCGACCGAGAGCTCTCGGCCGAATCCTCGGGTGCTGGACGTCCTGCCGGAGGACGAGCGCCGTATCCTGGAACCCGTCGTCGACTCGCCGGGGCTGACCCAGATCGAACTCCGGGACCGGGCCGACTTCTCGAAGAGCAAGGTCAGCCAGACGGTCACCGATCTCGAGAAGCGGGGGCTGCTCTACCGCGAACCACAGGGGCGAACGTACCGCGTCTACCCGAGCGACGACCTCGAGGAGCGCTGACCGACGTCTTCGGGCGAAGCGAGCCGTTCGGCTCAGACCGTCGCGTGGGCCCCGCACGAACGGTTTCGAATCTATGAAACGGTTAGGACGATTTAGAAACGTTCTCGAACGATCTGCGAAGTGGGTTCACGACCGAGCGGCTAACCGTCGAGCCGCCCTCGTCCCAACTGAGGTGACGACCAATGCCAACACCGACGCTACGACTGACGATCGGCCTGCTCGCCGTGATCGCACTGCTCGGCGGCGCGGCGATAGTAAGCGCTGACGACGCCGACGCGGACGCCGCCGCGGTCGAGTGGATGAACGAACGGATGGGAGACCACGATGCGCATCACGACGGTCACGCTGACCACGATCACGGTGCGCACCACGACGATGCGAACCACGCCGAACACCACGCTGACCACGGGCCAGGCGACCACCACACCGGTGCCGGTAGCTGTTAACCGGTCCGGCTCGTCTTCGTCCGACGCGGCGAGACCGAGCGGAAGCTACTGTTGTCCGACGAGTGAGGGAAGGATCTCTTACCCGCGACTGTAATCAAATTTGAGGGATCGGTACGTGCGTGGACTAACGAGATGGGTCTTATAGAATCGGATTTATCTCCCGAGATAGTTTAGTTTCAAAAGATATGCGATTGGATATTCGCGGTAGCAAAGTCACAACCCGCTTGAACGTGTAGCCCATAGTGTCGAGTATTATGAGTAGGAGACGAGCGCACCTCGAGATCACCGGCATGTCGTGTTCGACGTGTTCGGGGAGCGTCGAGGATGCGGTAGGCGATCTCGAGGGGGTCGCGTCGGCGAGCGCGAACTACGCGACCGACGAGGGGACCGTCGAGTACGACCCCGTGGAGACGTCGCTGGCCGAGATCTACGACGCGATCGAGTCGGCGGGCTACGAGGCCGCTTCGGAGACGGAGACACTGACCGTCATGGGAATGTCGTGTTCGACCTGTTCGGGAACCGTCGAGGACGCGGTCACCGACCTGCCGGGCGTGGTTCGAGCCGACGTAAACTTCGCCTCGGACGAGGCCCGGATCGAGTACAACCCGAACGACATGTCCCTTTCGGAGATCGTCGACGCCATCGAGGAATCGGGCTACGAGCCGGTCCGCGACGAGCTCGAGGAAAGCCAGGGCGCCAGCCAGCGCGAGCGCGCCGTCGAGAAAGAGCTCCGGCGCCAGCGAAAGCTGGTGATCGGTGGCGGCCTGCTGACGCTGCCGTTCGTGCCGATGATGGTCGACATGCTGTTCGGATTCGTCGACGTCGCCTCGCCGGTTCCGATGGCGATCGCCCACCCGCCGGGCTGGCTCGAGTTCGTCCTCGCGACGGCCCTGATGGCGACGCTCGGCAAGGAGTTTATCGTCGGCGCCTGGCGGGCGTTCTCGAACAACCGGCGGGCGAACATGGACACGCTCGTCGCCGTCGGCACGTCGGCGGGCTACGTCTACAGTACGGGGGTGCTCGTCGGCGCGATCACCGGCGGGTTCTACTTCGAGGCCGTGGCGTTCATCCTCTGGTTTATCACGCTCGGTAACTGGCTCGAGGTCCGCTCGAAGGCCCGCGCGGGCAGCGCCCTGCGGGAACTGCTCGAGATGGAGGCCGACGAGGCCACCGTTGTTCGGGACGGCGAGGAGCGCCAGGTCCCCCTCGAGGACGTCGAACCAGGCGACGTGCTGAAGGTCCGACCCGGGGAAAAAATTCCCACCGACGGGGTCGTCCGCGAGGGCCAGAGCGCGGTCGACGAGTCGATGCTGACCGGAGAGTCCGTCCCGGTCGAGAAAGAGGAGGGCGACGAGGTCGTCGGCTCGACGATCAACGAGAACGGCGTCCTGCTGGTCGAGGCGACGAAGGTCGGCTCGGAGACGGCGATCCAGCAGATCGTCGAGCGGGTCAAGGAAGCCCAGTCCCGCCAGCCCGAGATCCAGCGGCTGGTCGACAGGGTCAGCGCCTACTTCGTCCCCGCCGTGATCGTCAACGCCGTCGTCTGGTCGGTCCTCTGGTTCCTGTTTCCGGAGACGCTGTACGGCGCCTCCGCGGCGCTCGGGTCGTGGATCCCCGTCCTCGAGCCCGTCGGCGGGGGTCCCGTCGTCGGCGGCGTGCCCGTCTTCGAGTTCTCGGTGGTCGTGCTCGCCTCGGCGCTGTTGATCGCCTGTCCCTGTGCCCTCGGGCTCGCGACGCCCGCGGCGACGATGGTCGGCTCGACGCTGTCGGCGACCAACGGTGTCCTGTTCAAAGGCGGTGACGTCCTCGAGCAGGTTCGCGGGATCGACACCGTCGTCTTCGACAAGACGGGAACGCTAACCCACGGCGAGATGACCCTGACCGACCTCGAACTCGTCGGCGAGCGGACGGCGACGGACGGCGGGACGCTGACGGGACTCGAGCGCAAGGAGGATCTCGAATCGTTCGTCCTCGGCGCGGCCGCCACCGCCGAGTCCGGCTCGGAACACCCGATCGCGCGGGCGATCGTCGACGGCGCCGAGGAACGAGGCGTCGAGATCGGCGAGGTCAGCGAGTTCGAGAACGTCCCCGGCCACGGCGTACGAGCGGAAACCGACCGCGGGAGCGTTCTGATCGGTCGTCGGAAGCTGCTCGAGGACGCGGGGATCGATACCGAACCCGCCGAGGAGACGCTCATCCGGCTCGAGCGCGAGGGGAAAACGGCGATGCCGGTTGCGGTAGACGGCCGACTAGTGGGCGTTCTCGCCGTCGCCGACGAGGTTCGCGAGAGCGCGACGGAGACCGTCGCGGCGCTGCGAGCGCGCGGGACCGAGGTCGTGATGCTCACCGGCGACAACGAGCGCACCGCGGCGGCGGTCGCTCGAGCGGTCGGGATCGACCCCGACAACGTCCGCGCGGAGGTGTTGCCCGAAGACAAGGCGGATCACGTCGAAGCGCTGCAGAACGACGGCTCGCGAGTGATGATGGTCGGGGACGGCGTCAACGACGCGCCCGCCCTCACTACGGCACAGGTCGGTATCGCCATCGGCTCCGGGACCGACGTCGCCATCGAGTCGGCGGACGTCACGCTGATGCGCGACGATCCCGCAGACGTGCTGAAGGCCGTTCGGATCTCCGAGGCGACGATCTCGAAGGTGCGCCAGAACCTGTTCTGGGCGTTCGTCTACAACGCGACGCTGATCCCGATCGCCTCGCTCGGTCTGCTGAACCCCGCACTGGCGGGGCTGGCGATGGCCGCCTCGAGCGTCAGCGTCATGACCAACAGCCTCGCGTTCGCGAGGTACGACCCACACGAGGACTACCGGCTCGCCGTCACGAAGCCGCTTTTGTGGCTTCGCGGGAACTGACGACGAGGGCGAGCCGTCGCTGATGTGAGTAGGTGTTAAAAAACGCGTTCGGAGCGAGAGCGAGCGTTACTGGTGCGGTTCTAGAACGACACGGCGTCCGGAGCGTACGGGCTCCCGACCGGCGTCGGGTCGCGGTCGCTGTAGCCGACCCGACCGACCGCCTTGTCGCTCACCGCGGAGTAGACGGCGAACCGGGCCTCCTCCGGATTCTCGAAGGTCTCGGACTCGAGGCGGGCGAGTACCTCGCTGACCGTCTCGGTTCCGTTGGGGAGTTCGAGGGTTCGGTCGCCGTGTTCTGCGATCAGTTCCTCGGTGGTCGCGGGGTACTCGTAGTCGTCGATGACTTCGCCGGTGCCGTTGAGCAGCATTACACCCCTATCTGTGTGAACGATGATTATAAACATTTTCCATAATCGATTTCTAGGCCTACCGTACACCTTAAACACCTAGAGGCGAGAGCGCGTTTTCGCCGGCACAACAGTGAGCTTACGGCTGCGGGACGGCTCGAGTAGGGCATGCCCTACGCGGATCTCCACGTCCACACGACCCGTTCCGACGGCGCCCTCGAGCTGGCCGAGGTTCCCGACGCCGCGCGACGAGCGGGTGTAGCCGTCGTCGCGCTGACCGATCACGACCGCCTGCAGCCGTTCGACGAACCCGCTATCGAACGGGACGGGATCCGAATCGTTCACGGAATCGAACTTCGGGTCGAGACCGACGCCGGCCAGCGTGTCGACCTGCTCGGGTACGGAATCGAGCCGACCGCTGACCTCGAGGCGACGACCGAACGGATCCAGCGAAACCGGATCGAACGCGGGCGGGCGATCGTCGACCGCGTCGAGGACCGACTCGACGTCGATCTCGGCGTCACCGTCGACGACGGGTTCGGGCGGCCCCACGTCGCGCGGGCGATCGACGCCCACCCCGAGACCGAGTACGACTACGAGGGAGCGTTCGATCACCTCATCGGCAACGACGGCCCCTGTTTCGTTTCCAGGGAGCTCCCCTCGTTCGAGCACGGTCGGCAGGTACTCGGGGAGGCGGGCCGACTGGTCTCGCTCGCACACCCGTTCAGGTACCCCGATCCCGAGGCCGCACTCGAGCTGACGAGCGAGCTCGACGCCGTCGAGCGCTACTACCCCTACGGGCGGGCGGTCGACTCGAATCGGGTCGATCGAGCCATCGAACGGTACGGGTTGCTCGCGACGGGCGGGACCGACGCTCACGAGCGCGATCTGGGCGTTAACGGCCTCTCGAAGGCCGAGTACCGGAAGCTCGGGCTCGAGAGCTGAGGTGGTGAACGCCGCCGAGAGCGGAGCCTTCAATGTCCCCTGGCTCGTACGAACGCGTATGAACTGCCACTACTGCGACCGCGAGGCGGCCTTCGCAGCCGAATCCGACGAGCTCAAGGTCGGACTCTGCGAGGAGCACTTCCGCGAGCGGTTGCAGGAACTCGCCGAAGCCGACGGTCTCGAGACGCTCAAGGAGCAGGTCGACGTCGACCGCGCCGAGTAATCACGCCGTCCGGCCGGCGTCGACGTCGATAGCGTCGACGGGGCAGACGTCGACGCAGAGCATACAATCGATACACTGGGCCTCCTTCGCCGGATCCGCTTTCTCCTCGCTCTCGGGATGGCCCGGCGTGTCGACCCACTCGAAGACGTCGACGGGGCAGTCCTCCAGGCAGGCGCCGTCGGCGATACAGAGGTCGAAGTCGACCGCGACATGGGTGCCGTGAATGCCGAGCTCCTCGGGTTCGTCGACGGGTCCCCAGACGGCGTGGCCGTTGTGTTCGTCGACCTTTTCTCGGTTCTCGTGGAACTGCGGATCTATGGTCATTGCTAACAGGTAAAAATCGCCGCCGGGACTTAAAAGTATGTGCCGTATTCCGGCCGACGGCGGCGGAACGCCGCGACGCGATCGTCCGGTGAAACGGCTCAGTCCTCCCGCTCTCGGAACGCGCGACGGTCGTCGAGGAGCTCGCGAATCCAGACCGCTACGCCGTGGTCGTGGCCGTACGTCCAGATCGCCGTCTGCTGGATAACGTCGGGGAGTCCGCCCTCCTTGATCGCCGCCGCGACGACCGACTCGTGGTCGACGAGCAGGAGCTGAGCGGGCCACTCCGAGTAGACGGCGTTGGTCGTCTCGAGGTCCGGAGCGACGACGACGATCGCGTCCGGGACGGCCTCTTCGAAGGCTTCCTGGTCGTCTTCCGTCGGAACCTCGACGACGACCTCGACGCCGCGGTCGGTCGCTCCACGTAGTTCTGCGAGGATCGCGTCGTCGACCACCTCGTCGCTCGCGACGACGTGGTGGACCGACTCTTCCGCGTTCTCGATAAAGGAGGCGATCCGATCGGTGACGTGTTCGGTCTCCGAGATCGACCAGACGCCCGCGTCCTCGGTCGATTCGGGCTGTTCGATCTGCTCGAGGGCGTTCTCGGCGGTGTTGATCCGGGAGTCGTAGTTCTCGCGGATTCGGCGACAGGCCGTCTCGACCTCGACCGCCCGGTACTCTCGGGGGTCTGACTGCTGGACGTCGACGAGCCCCTTCCGGTCGAGTCGCTCGATCGTGTCGTACACGCGAGACCGGGGAACGTCGGAGACCTGACTGATCTCCTTTGCCGTCCCGGTCGTGAGCTTCGTCAGCGCGACGAAACACCGCGCTTCGTACTCGGTGAGCCCGAGTTCCGACAGCGCGGAGACCGCTTCCTCAGTTTTGGGCATACGTGGACACGGGTATCGGTAGCCAAAAGTCGGACGTTCTCTCGCTGGCGATCATCCCAACGGATCGAACTCGGTTCCACCGCACGGACAGCCCGTGGTGCTGCCGATCGGGTTGATCTCGCCCGACGACGACAGCCAGACCGCCAGCGCGCGCCCACAGTCGACACAGCGTGCCGCTCCCTTCCGACGATCCGTTCCAGTCACGGCCGGGAGTTCGTTCGACGCCGTATAGCTCGTTCGTGATCTCGAGAGTAACAGGCAGGTCGTTACTCCGTCAGTAACAACGGATCGACCACCATGCTACGGAAGACGCGCCACGACCGCGCGTCGGTGCGCCGCCACTGACGAGAGTGCTAGCGAGGACTCGGGCCGCTCGACGACGACCCGATAAGCGGCTTACATGTGCAGGCCGTCTTTGCAAATTTCTAATTGATCCAACTATCACATGACGCGAGTAGAATTTTTCGCGCGGTATTTGCATGATTGATACACTTACTGATCCGATCGTTGCGACGATGATCGGATACTTCGCGGTGACGCTTGCGGTCGGACTCTGGTACGGACGGGGCGCCGGCGAGGGGTACGTCGAGTTCACGCTGGCCGGTCGGAATCTGAGCCTGCCGGTCTACCTGATGACGTACTTCGCGACGTTCGCGGGAAGCGGACTCACGATGGGGCTCGCTCAGCACGCGTTCATCGAGGGCATCAGCGCCCAGTGGTACGCGATGACCCAGGGGCTGGCCTGGATGACGATGACGCTGTTCATCGGCTTTATTTACTCGTTCGACGTCGTGAGCGTTCCCGAACTGCTCGGCCGGGTGTACGGGGAGTACACGCAGTACTTCGCCGGACTGTTCACCGTCGCCGGACAGGTCGCGCTCACTGCCGGCCAGACGATCGGGATGGCATCGGTGCTCGCGGTCACCACCGGGATGAACCTCACGACGGCGTTCTGGATCAGCGTCGCCATCTTCGTGGGGCTCACCGCCTACGGCGGGATGAGTACGGTCGCCTACACCGACACGCTCCACGGCGTCGTCATCATCGTCGGGATGATCGTCGCGATCCCGCTCGCCGTCTCGAACGTCGGCGGCGTCGGAGCGATCTCCGCGGACGTGCCGAGCGAACACATGAACTGGTTCGGCGTGGGGATCGTCCAGATCGGGACCTGGTACCTGATGTACCTCACCGTCGCCGGCGCCCAACAGCAGATGCTCCAGCGGACGTGGTCGGCGAAGAACCGTCGGGTTGCGATGTTCGGGACCTTCCTCGCGGGGACGATCATCACGGGCTTCGGGATCCTCTCGGCGGCCGCGGGCATGATCGCGAACGCCCAGGGGGCCGACATCGCCTCCGAGATGGCGTTCGCCTGGACGATCACGAACACGCTCCCCGACGCACTCGCCGGCCTGCTGCTGGCCGCGGCGGTCTCCTCGGTCATCACGGGTGCGGACTCGTTCCTGCTCGCCGGCGCGACGAGTTTCATCAACGACATCTACATCCCGCTTCGGGGCGGGCACGAGGCGGTCAACGAGGATCGCCTCGTCTTCGTCACGCGGATCGCAATCGTCGTCTTCGGCGTCGGTGCCGCGCTGATCGCGTTCAGCGGGATCGAGATCATCGTGATCAACACTCTCGGAATGGGAATCATGTCCGTGCTGTTCGCCGGCCTGCTGATGATGCTCTGGGACGGCACCGTCCGCGAGGCCGGATTGCCCGGCTTCATCGTCGGCGGGATCGTCTTCGTCATCTGGGAGTTCGGCCTCGGCTCGCCCGAGATCATCGCCGGACAGGGGCAGGTCGAACCCGCCGTGCCGGCGACGCTGTCGGCGCTGGTAACGATCTGGCTCGTCAGCGTCCTGTACAACGGCGAGACGTTCACCAACGAGAAGATCCGCGAACTCGCGAGCGAGGACATGGATCGCCTGCGGGCCGACGAGGTCGCCTCGGACGATTGAAACGAGCGGCCAGTTGGCCGCGCGCGAGCGCACCGCTTTTGCACGTGCCCTCGATAGGGCAGGTATGGATCTCACCCACCGTCCGCGACGGCTCCGCCAGGACCGGGTTCGCGGGCTCGTCAGCGAGACGAGCCTCGAGCCCGCCGACTTCATCGCCCCGGTGTTCGTCGACGCGACGACCGACGAGCGCCGACCGATCGAGACGATGCCCGGCCACGAACGGGTGCCGATCGACGAGAGCGTCGCCCGCGTCGAGGAGGTGCTCGAGACCGGCGTCGAGGCCGTCATGCTGTTCGGGATTCCCGAATCGAAGGATCCCGAAGGAACCCGCGCCTGGGCCGACGACGGCGTCGTCCAGGAGGCCACTCGGCGGATCACGAGCGAGACCGACGCCTACGTGATCACGGACGTCTGTCTCTGCGAGTACACCGACCATGGCCACTGCGGCCCCCTCGAGGCGGAACTGCGCGGCGAGGAGGCCGGGGCGTACGACCACGCCGCCGACTGCGACCCGGCGCTGACCGTCGACAACGACGCGACGCTCGAGGCGCTGGATCGGATCGCCGTCTCCCACGCCGAGGCCGGCACGGACATGATCGCGCCGAGCGGAATGATGGACGGGATGGTCACCGCCATCCGCGAGGGGCTCGACCACGAGGGCTACGAGCGCGTCCCGATCATGAGCTACGCGGCGAAGTACGAGAGCGCCTTCTACGGGCCGTTCCGCGACGCGGCCGACGGCGCGCCCGCCTTCGGCAACCGACGACACTATCAGATGGATCCCGCGAACGCACGCGAGGCGATGCGGGAGGTTCGGCTGGACGCCGAACAGGGCGCGGACGTCCTGATGGTCAAACCCGCCCTACCCTACCTCGATATCGTCGGCGACCTCCGACGGGAGTTCGACCACCCCATCGCCGCGTACAACGTTTCCGGCGAGTACGCGATGCTCCACGCCGCGAGCGAGAAGGGGTGGCTGGATCTCGAGGCCGTTGCACACGAATCGCTGCTGTCGATCAAGCGCGCGGGTGCGGATCTGATCCTCACGTACTTCGCCGAGGACGTCGCCGAACACTTGTCCGGTCGGAGCTAGCTCGGCGGCCGTTCGGAAGCGAGGGATCGGTTCGACGAACGTCGGATTCCCGTCGAGGACCGGAGGCGCTTCTGAAACAGCTGACCTTATACGAGTTGCGTTCCCTAGTATGCTGGACAATGGAGAAGATATTTTCTCTAGAGCGACACGAGTGTCAACGCCAATTGTTATATTTTTCTCTTTCTCATCCGAAGACGTGAGCTCAAACACGAGCGGCGAGAACGCACGGACGGACGGAGGAAAGCCGAACGACGGAGAGATCAAGATGGTTACGGCCATCGTTCGCCCCGACCGCCTCGGCGCGGTCAAGCAGTCGCTCGCCGAGGCCGGCGCACCGTCGCTGACGGTCACCAACGTCTCGGGACGGGGCTCCCAACCCGCCAAGAAGGGCCAGTGGCGCGGCGAGGAGTACACGGTCGACCTCCACCAGAAGGTCAAGATCGAGTGCGTCGTCGCCGACATTCCGGCCGAAACGGTCGTCGACGCGATCTGCGAGGGCGCGAACACCGGCGAGCCCGGCGACGGGAAGGTCTTCGTCACCCCCGTCGAGCGGGCCGTCCAGATCCGGACCGGCAAGACCGGCACCGACGCGGTTTGAGCGGCGTCCGACGTGAGCCGCTTTTGATGGGAAAGCGCGGGAAAATCGGCCGATTGAACCGCCAAACGGTCGGCAAAGCACGGTGAAGCAGTTTCGGACGAACGTCCAACGGCGAGTCCACGGCGGGTAACTGTCGGCAACATTTTCCGCGCGGGCTACGACCGGCTCCGGCGACGGAGAAATTTACGTCGAAGACCGATTATCTCAGGAGGACATCGTTCGCAACCGTCGTATCGGCGATCGAAACACCGGTCTGAATCCGATTCGGATCCCCTTATACGGATTAAATTGCCTATAGATATACACACCTGCCACAAATATTCAACGGTATATGACCAATCGTCAAGGCTAAACCTTATACTATTCACTTCCATCACCGTTATCCGTGAATCAGAATACATACGCGGAAGGCAGACGGATTAGAGTGGACGGTCACTCACAGAACTCGAGCAAAAATCTCACGAATGAGGTGAGCGCTTCGTGATCGAGCCGATCGCCCTCGAGGTCTCGACGGCCGATATCGAGCAGCTCGCGACGGGGATGAACCTGATGTGGGCGCTGACCGTGACGTTCCTGATCTTCTTCATGCACGCCGGCTTCGCGATGCTCGAGGCGGGGCAGGTCCGCTCGAAGAACGTCGCGAACCAGCTGACGAAGAACATGCTGACCTGGGCGGTCGGCATCTTCGTCTTCTTCGTGATCGGGATGGGGCTCTCGAACAACGTCGGCGCGGCGCTGGGCGGCGGCGACGCCGGCCCGCTGACGATGTTCGGCGAGGGATCGTTCGACTGGGCGATGTGGCTGTTCAGCGCGGTGTTCGCGATGACCGCGGCCACGATCGTCTCCGGGGCCGTCGCCGGCCGCGCGAAGCTCCGGGCGTACGTCACGTACACGTTCCTGCTCGCGGCGGTCATCTACCCGGTGGTCGCGGCGATGGTCTGGTACGCGCCCGGCGGGGAGCCGATCCTCGCGAGCTTCGGCTTCTCCGACTTCGCGGGCGGGATGGTCGTCCACGGCGTCGGCGGGGTCGCCGGGCTCACCGCCGCCTGGATGCTCGGCGCCCGAATGGACAAGTACAACGACGACGGCAGCGTCAACATCATTCCCGGTCACTCGATGACGTTCGCCGTCCTGGGGACGCTGATCCTCTGTTTCGGCTGGTTCGGTTTCAACGTCGGGACGGCCGCGACGGTCGTCGACGTCGATACCGGGGCGGCGGCCGGCGAGGTCGTCGGGCTGGCCGACTTCGAGTACGTCGGTAGCGTCGCGATGGTCACCGCTCTCGGGATGGGCCTGGGCGCGATCGGTGCCTCGAGCGTCTCGCTCGCGATAAACGGCAAGGTCGACACGCTGTACGTCGCCAACGGGATGCTCGCCGGGCTCGTCGGCGTCACGGGTCCGACGGACCTCATCACCCCGATGGGTGCGATCGCGATCGGATTTCTGGCCGGCGCGCAGCTCCCGATCGTCTTCAAGTTCGTCGACGAGCGGCTCAAGATCGACGACGTCTGTGCGGTGTTCCCGGTTCACGGGACCGCGGGGATGCTCGGATTGCTCATCTACCCGCTGTGGTCGATCGAGGGCACCGCGATCGGCGGCGGCGTCGTCGCCGGCGGGATCCTCTCGATCGAGGCGAGCGCGTTCGCCCCCCAGGCCATCGGCGTCGCCACGATCACGGTCTGGACGGTCGCCGCGACCGCCGCCGTCTGGGGCGCGTTCAAGGCGATCGGACAGGCCCGCGTGACCCCCGAACACGAGCGCGACGGGCTCGACGTCACCGAACACGGCGTCGACACCTACCCCGAGTTCGGCGGTCCAGACGTCGCGACGGACGGCGGAAGCGTCGACGATAAGCGCATTCGGACCGACGGGGGAAGCCCGAACGGCGGCGAGATCAAGATGGTCACCGCGATCGTCCGTCCGGATCGTCTCGGCGCGGTCAAGCAGTCGCTCGCCGAGGCCGGCGCACCGTCGCTGACGGTCACGAACGTCTCGGGTCGTGGTTCACAGCCCGCCAAGAAGGGCCAGTGGCGCGGCGAGGAGTACACGGTCGATCTCCACCAGAAGGTCAAGATCGAGTGCGTCGTCGCCGACATCCCGGCCGAAACGGTCGTCGACGCGATCTGCGAGGGCGCGAACACCGGCGAGCCCGGTGACGGGAAGGTCTTCGTCACCCCCGTCGAGCGGGCCGTCCAGATCCGGACCGGCAAGACCGGCACCGACGCGGTCTGATCGGATCGAAACGGGTACCGAGGCTTTTTTCGGTCGGCTCGAGGTCGCGAGCGCGTCGCCCGCTCGATCGCGGCCCGACGAGCGAACCTCGGTACTACTTTGCCGTCCCGCTCGTAAGGCTCGCCCATGACCGACGATCACTCTCGCGAGCTGTACGACCGGGCGCTGTCGGTGATGCCCGGCGGCGTCAACTCGGCGGTTCGGGCGGCGATCGAACCCTACCCCTTCTTCGTGCAGAAGGGCGACGGCGGCCACGTCATCGACGCGGACGGCAACCGCTACATCGACTGGGTGATGGGGCTGGGTCCGCTGCTGCTGGGCCACGATCTGCCCGAGCCCGTTCGCGCGGGCATCCAGCGAAACGCGAGCGAGGGGCCGATCTACGGCACCCCGACCGAGATCGAGGTCGACCTGGCGGAGTTCGTCGTTCGTCACGTCCCCAGCGTCGAGAAGATCCGGTTCGTCAACTCCGGCACCGAGGCGACCACCTCCGCGGTGCGACTCGCACGGGGGTACACGGGTCGGAACAAGATCGTCGTCATGCAGGGCGGCTACCACGGCGCCCAGGAGTCGACGCTGGTCGAGGGCGACACCGAGAATCCGGCCCCCTCCTCCGCGGGCGTTCCGCAGTCCTTCGCCGAACACACCCTTCCGGTGCCGTTCAACGACGAGGACACCGTTCGCGAGGTCTTCGAGGAACACGGTGACGACATCGCGGCCGTCATGACCGAGCCGATCCTGGGCAACCACGGTATTGTCTACCCTGAGGAGGGGTACCACGAGTTCCTCCGCGAGATCACCGACGAGCACGGCTCGCTGCTGATCTTCGACGAAGTTATCACGGGATTCCGCGTTGGCGGACTGGGCTGTGCCCAGAGCGAGTTCGGCGTCACCCCCGACCTGACGACGTTCGGCAAGATCGTCGGCGGCGGGTTCCCCGTCGGCGCGCTCGGCGGCCGGGCCGAGATCGTCGAACACCTGGCGCCCTCGGGCCCGGTGTTCCAGGCCGGCACGTTCTCTGGCCACCCCGTCACGATGGCCGCGGGTCTCGAGACCCTGCAGTTCGCCGCCGAGAACGACGTCTACGGACACGTCAACGGGCTCGGTGAGCAGCTTCGCAGCGGGCTGACGGAGATCCTCGCCGACCAGGCGCCGAGTTACACCGTCACCGGCACCGACAGCATGTTCAAGGTGATCTTCACCCGCGACGGACCGGGCGCGAACTCTCTCGAGGAGCAGTGCTCGAGCGGCTGCCGACAGCGGCCGTCCTGCCCGCGCTACGATACCTGCCCGAAGAACGCGACCGACGTCAAAAACGCCGAGACCGACCGCTGGCGGCGGATCTTCTGGGGCCAGATGAAAGAACAGGGCGTGTTCCTCTCGCAGAACCAGTTCGAGTGCCAGTTCGTCAGCTACGGCCACACCGAGGAAGACGTCGAGGAGACCCTCGAGGCGTACAAGGAGGCGCTGTAGTCGCGACGGTGATGGCGGATCCCCGGAATCGGACGGTCGGACGAACGACGGCCGACTCGAGCGCCGCGGACGGCTGATGGACCTCGAGTTGCCCTCGCCCTCGAGCGTCGCCGAACTCGACTGGGCCCGCGTCGCGGAGCGGTTGCTCTACCTGTTCCCGCCGGTGATCGGCGTCGGCATCGTCGGGGTGCTCCGGGAGGCCGATCTCGGGGTCCCGCTGCTCCAGCGGGGGCTGGTCCTGTTCGGCACGTTCGGCTACACCGTTCTGACGGTCGGGTTGGCGGGGGCACTCCTTCTGGACGCGCGTCGAGTGCGTCGACAGCCACGAGCGAGCGGCGAGTGGCGACCGAACCCGTGGCTTAATGCGGCCTTCGCGTTGCTGTGGGCGCCGATCGCGGGCGTCGTCTACCTCTTTCGGCGCCACCGTCGGTTCGGGACGCCGCCGGGCTGGTCGGAGTGGTGGCTCGTCGTCGCGGTCTCGTTCGCGATGACAGTGGTCGGGCTCGTCGCGGCGGTCGTCGCCGTCGTCCTCGCGTTTCCAGGGCCGTTGCTGACCGTAATCGGGCTTTCCGGGGCGATCGCCTTCGGGGCGTTTCCGATCGCGATCCACCAGGATGCGGCCTACGTCTGTACTCGAAGCAACACCTGGCGGCCGAATCCCGGGCTCTACCTCGGCTTCGCCTTCCTGACCCTGTTCGTGGCGCCGCTACAGCCGATCCTCGCCGGCTACTACCTCTTTCGGCGCCACCGAACCCTCGGAACCCCGTGATCGCGCTCAGTCCGACGCGGTGACGATCTCCGGTCGGTAGCTCGCGATCGTCTCCATGACGGCCCGTCGGTCCTCGTCGTCGACGTCGAACGACGCCAGCGTCTCGTCGAGGTGGGTCGCGATCGCGTCGAACTCGGACGGCGTGATCCCCATCCCCTCGTGGGCAGCCTCCATCTCCGCACCCGTATACTCGACCGGTCCGCCCGTCACGGAGCTGATGAACTGCGTCTGGTGTGCGCGCTGTTTCTGCATGTCGACGTCCTCGAAGTAGTACGCGACCCGCTCGTCCTCGAGCACCCGGTCGTAGAACTCGTCGACGACGGCGCCGATCGCGTCTTGGCCTCCGAGACGGTCGTAGAGGGTCTCTGTCACGGAGAGGGATAGCTAGCACTCACTAATAAAACCGGCCCCGAACATGTCGTCGGCTCCGCGGCGGGAAACGGATCGATCGGAGCACGGTTCGAAAGCGCGGCCGACAAGCGTGCGCTTTTCATACCCCAGGCGACGAGTACCCTCCATGAGAACGCGCGGGACGCTGCGACTGGCGACGCGGGGGTCGGATCTGGCCCGGCGACAGGCCGGCCTCGTACAGGAGGCCCTCGAGGAGCGACGGTACGAGGTCGAACTCGTCACCGTCGAGACGAAAGGCGATCAGATACGCGACGAACTGATCCACCGGCTGGGGAAGACGGGGGCGTTCGTTCGCGAACTCGACGAGCGAGTCCTCGAGGGGGAGGTCGACGGCGCGATCCACTCGATGAAGGACATGCCGACCGACCAGCCCGACGAACTGGTGACGGCGGCGGTTCCCGAACGGGGACGACCGGGGGACGTCCTCGTCACGCCCGACGGCGCCACTCTCGGAGAATTGCCTGACGGGGCGACCGTGGGCACCTCGAGCCTGCGCCGTCGCGCACAGCTGCTGTCGGAACGTCCCGACCTCGAGGTCGAGCCGCTGCGGGGGAACGTCGACACGCGCCTCGAGAAACTGCTCGCCCCGTCGCTGCAGGCCGAACATCAGGAGCGCAGCGAGGCCGACAAGGAGCGGAAGGGAAACGTCGGGGACGAGGACTTCGAACCCGAGTACGACCGCACCGTCGACGAGTGGTTCGACGACCTCTCCGAACTCGAGAAGCAGGCGCTGGGTCGGGAGGTCGAGACGGAGTACGACGCGATCGTGCTCGCCGAGGCCGGCCTCGAGCGCAGCGGCCTCGAGCACTCCGTCGACTACCGGCAGCTGTCGCCGACGACGTTCGTCCCCGCGCCGGGACAGGGGGCCCTGGCCGTCACCGCGGTCGACGGCGAGACCGCGGACGACCTCCAGACGCTACTCGACCATCCCCGGAGTCGCGCCGAGACGACCGTCGAGCGCACCGTGCTCGCGGAGCTGGGCGGGGGCTGTATCGCGCCGATCGGGGTCTACGCGGTCCTCCAGGGAGAGTACGTCCGCGCCACGGTCACAGTGTTCGACCGCGACGGCGAGGAGTCCGTTACGGCGAGCCGAGATCTGCCCGTCGAGCACCACGCCGAGGCGGCTCGCGAGTTCGCCGCCGACCTCGCAGACCGCGGCGCCGCGGAACTGATCGACGCCGCCCGTGAGGACGCCGATCCCACCTCGGAGGAGCCTACGGAGAACTGATGACCGACGCTGCCACAGCGCCGGAGCCCGGCACCGTCTACCTCGTCGGCAGCGGGCCCGGCGATCCCGAACTGCTGACCGTGAAGGCGAAACGGCTGCTCGAGCGCGCGGACGTCGTCCTCCACGACAGGCTGCCCGGCCCCAAGATTCTCGAGGGGCTGTCGGCCGACCGCTGCGAGGACGTCGGCAAACGGGGCGGTGGCGAGCGCACACCCCAGTCCGAGATCAACGAGCGACTGGTCGAACTCGCCCGCGAGGGGAACTCGGTCGTCCGGCTGAAAGGCGGCGACTCGTTCGTCTTCGGCCGCGGCGGCGAGGAAGCAGAGTTCCTCGCTGACCACGGCGTTCCGTTCGAGATCGTCCCCGGCGTCACCTCGGCCACCGCCGCCCCCGCCGTCGCCGGGATCCCCGTCACCCACCGTGAACACACGTCTTCGATCTCGATCGTCACGGGCCACGAGGATCCGACGAAGCCCGAGTCCGCCGTCGACTGGGAGGCCCTGGCCGCCGTCGGCGGCACCATCGTCGTCCTGATGGGCGTCAGGCGGCTCCCCGACTACACCGGCGCGCTGCTCGAGGCCGGTATGGCCCCCGAGACGCCGGTCGCGCTCGTCGAGCGCGCCACCTGGCCGAACCAGCAGGTTGCGACGGGAACCCTCGAGACGATCGTCGACGCCCGCGACGAGGTCGGAATCGAGCCCCCCGCGGTGACCGTCGTCGGCGAGGTCGCCGCGACCAGGGCGACCGTCCTCGAGTTCCTCGCTAACGAGACGGCGAACGAGGCGACAGCGGCGGACGACGAGGTGTGATCGAATGCGAGACCTCTCCGTCGCGGTGTTCCGCCCAGACGACGAACGCCTCGCCACCGCGGTCGAGCTGATCGACTCGCTGGGCGCAACGCCGATACCGGACCCGATGCTATCGGTCGAATCGACCGACGCCACCCCCCGAGAGGACGCCGACTACGTCGTTCTGACGAGCAAGACCGGCGCCGAACTCGTCGCCGACTCGGACTGGGAGCCCGGCGACGCGACCGTCTGTGCGATCGGTCCGAAAACTGCCGAGGCCATCCGCGAGGCGGGCTACGAGGTCAACGTCGTCCCCGACGAGTACACCTCGAGCGGGCTGGTCGAAACCCTCTCCGATCGGATCGACGGCGCCCGGATCGAGGTCGCCCGCAGCGACCACGGCAGCCCCGTCCTGCTCGACGGGTTCGAGGCCGCCGGCGCGTACGTCCACGAAACGATTCTCTACCGGCTTGTCCGACCCAAAGGCAGCGGCGAATCGGCCGAGCGGGCAGCCGCTGGCGAACTCGACGCCGCCTGCTTCACCTCGTCGCTGACCGTCGAGCACTTCCTCGAGGCCGCCGCGGCTC
Organism: Natronococcus roseus; assembly: GCF_043677095.1. NCBI lineage: Archaea > Methanobacteriati > Methanobacteriota > Halobacteria > Halobacteriales > Natrialbaceae > Natronococcus > Natronococcus roseus. The sequence goes on along the minus strand of NZ_JBHLJR010000003.1, from coordinate 412,869 downwards.
GGGGGCTGCGCGAGGAAGCGCTCGCGGGACTCGAGGGCGCCACCGTCGGCGTCATCGGGGACCCGACCCGGGAGACGGCCGCTGGACTCGGAATCGACGTCGACGTGGTCGCGAGCGAGGCGACGTTCGACGCGCTGGCCTGCGAGACGGTCGAGGCCGCAGCGCCGACGTACCGCGACTGACCGACTCCCGACTATCGGCTCGAGCGAGGACGATGGCGAGCCCTCGAGAGTGCAGGCTCGCTTCCGGCGAAGTTCCGTGTGAGTGGGTCTCAGTCGGCTCTCGCAAGGACGCACCGTAATTTCTCCCGGTGGCTAGGCGGGGTCGAATGACAGTCGAACGATCGCACACGCTCGAGTTCGACCCGCCCGGAACGGTCGGTCTCAGAGTCGCGTTTTTCGTCCTCTGGGGAATCGACATGGTCGCCGCCACCCTCTTCTTTCTCGTCCCCTACGCAACCGAACTCAATCCCGTCACCGTGCTGTTCTACGACGTGTTCGGTCTGCCGGGCGTCGCGCTCGCGGCGACGTGTTACGCCGCGGTCGTCGTCGCGATCGGCCACGTCCTCTCGGACCCGCTCGACCGCCGGTTCGTCGGCGGGATGGTTGCGGTCTACCTCGTCCTCGTGACGAACAACGTCGTCCTGCTGGTCTCCGGGAGCTCGCCGATCGCCGCTTAACGGTTCGGTCGGGACCGGAGCTTTATCCCGCATGCCGACCCACGATCGACCGATGAGCCGATGACCGGACCGGTTCCCGAACTCGACGAGCGAGCGCTCGCCTGTGCACGACACCTCCGCGACTGCGACCGCGTGTTGCTCGCCTCCCACATCGACGCCGACGGACTGACCAGCGCCGCGATCGCCGCGCAAGCACTCGAGCGCGCGGGGATCCCCTTCGAGGCCGTTTTCGAGAAACAGCTCGACGAGGCGGCGATCGCCGACATCGCCGCGACCGACTACGACACCGTGTTGTTCACCGACTTCGGCAGCGGCCAGCTCGATATCATCGGCGAACACGAGGACGCGGGCGCGTTCACGCCAGTCATCGCCGACCACCACCAGCCGGCCGACCGCGACACCGAGTACCACCTCAACCCGCTGCTGTTCGGGATCGACGGCGCCTCGGAGCTGTCGGGTGCGGGTGCGAGCTACGTTCTCGCACGGGCGCTCGCCGAGCTCGCGGCCGAAACCGACGACAGCGACCCGATCGCGGCGGCCGATGGGGGGACCGCGACCGCGCACGCCGACAACCGCGACCTCGCCGCCCTCGCGGTGGTCGGCGCCGTCGGCGACATGCAGGCGTCCGGGGGCGAACTCCACGGCGCCAACGAGGGGATCGTCGCCGAGGGCGTCGAGGCCGGGGTCGTCGAGACCGGAACCGATCTCGCCCTGTACGGCAAACAGACCCGCCCCTTGCCGAAGCTCCTCGAGTACGCGACCGACGTTCGCATCCCCGGGATCTCGAACGACCAGCGCGGTGCGCTCTCGTTTCTCGACGGGCTCGACCTCGAGCTGAAATCGGGGGGCGAGTGGCGCTGCTGGGCCGAACTGACCAGGGAGGAACAACAGACCGTCGCCAGCGCCCTGGTCAAGCGGGCAGTCAAGCGAGGCGTTCCCGCGCCGAAGATCGACCAGCTGGTTGGCACCAGCTACGTCCTCAGCGAGGAGCCGGTCGGCACGGAGCTGCGGGACGCGAGCGAGTTCTCGACGCTGCTGAACGCGACCGCCCGCTACGAGCGCGCCGACGTCGGGCTCGGCGTCTGCTTGGGCGACCGGGAGGGGGCGCTCGAGCGCGCCCGCAAGCTCCTGCGAAACCACCGACGGAACCTCTCGGAGGGGATCGACCTCGTCACCGAGGAGGGCGTCACTCACGAGGCACACGTTCAGTGGTTCCATGCCGAGGACCGCATCCGCGAGACGATCGTCGGCATCGTCGCCGGGATGGCGATGGGCAACGACGGGGTCAGTCGATCGAAGCCGATCCTCGCGTTCGCCGAAAAGGGTGGAGACGGTAACGGCGGAACCGAGACCGACGCCGAGGAAATCAAGGTCTCGGGCCGCGGCACCCACGGTCTCGTTCGGAAGGGACTCGACCTCTCGGTCGTGATGGGGGAGGCCTCGCGGGCGGTCGGCGGCGACGGCGGCGGCCACGACGTCGCCGCCGGTGCGACGGTTCCGAAGGGAGCGGAGGCGGAGTTCGTCGAACGGGCCGACGAGATCGTCGGCGACCAGCTCGGTTAGGAACGGTCCATAGAGGCCGGCACCGTCGGCACCAGCGGCGCACGCGAGGTCAGCAGGTACGTCGACTTCCGGACCGCCCCCTTGGCGTACTGAATCGAACTTTTATACACCGGCGTGCGCTTGCCTCGGATCTGGGTCCGTCCCTCGAGGATGGCGTCGATGAGGTCGTCGCCGTCGATCTCGGCTTTGGTCGGGTTCGCGGCGTCGGGCGTGACGAGGATCTCGGTGTAAGCGCGGCCGACGTTCGGCAGGTAGTGAGCGTCGCTGGCGCCGATCTCGGGGTACCCCCGTCGCCTGGCGAACGTTCGGGCGCGACGGTTGCGGTAGCCGGTAAACAGCATCGAGTTGTAGACCTCGATCGCGTCCGCATCCTCGATGTGGCGCTTGCGAACGCCGTGACGGCTGCGCTGAAACGGGTGGGGAACGATCGCGACGCCGCCGAGATCCCGAACCGTCTCGACCGTCTCCACGAACGGTTGGCCCGGATCGGGTCGTTCCTCGACGCCGATCGCCAGCAGGTGGCCGTGTCGGGTCGATACCTCGACGCCCGGGATTCCGACGAGGCCGTACTCCGGCGCGATCTCGGCGGCCCGGAGCGACTCGCCGATCTCGTCGTGGTCGGTGATGACGACCCCGTCGAGCCCGATATCCGCCGCGTGCTCGAGAACGAGCTCGATCGGCTCGTGGCCGTCGTATGAGTCGTCCGAGTGAACGTGAAAGTCGATGGCGAAAGGAATCTGAGCTGTCATAAGACCTCTCGAATAGCGTCCGTTGTACACGGTAGTTCGGACGGTCGCATAAGCGCTCCGCCACGTCTCGCGGACGGATTCGATATCGTAATATGGGGTTTACTGGCTTCGCCTGGACGGCCGACTACCTCGATACGGCAGACTGGCGGCGAGAGCCCGCTTCTGGCGACAACCGCTCGTAGAAGCTGTAGCGACCGCAGCTGGACAGACGAATAAGCGGTTATTACGGGTTACGAATCCGAGCCCGGCCCGTCACCGGGAACCGTCCGGAATCGCATCGCCGAGCGAGACGCCGTTCAGAACGCTTCTGATCTCGAGCGGGTCGGTCCGGTTCTCGAGGCGGTCGTGTAGTCGGGACATACACTCGAGCAGCCCCTCGACGGCCGCCCGCCGGGTCGGCACGCGACCGATGCACTCGGTGATCGCCCGGTCGTCGAGCGCGTACTGGTACTGCAGTTCCCAACAGTGGCTTAGTCCGAGTCCGGGGTGGAACCCGTCGGCGGTCGTCCGGTCCGCGATGAGTTCGATCGGCGGCCGAGCGTGACGGTACGCGAGGTAGCCACGGCAGCACTCGACCGGCCCCCACCCCGGCGGAAGCGCTTCCGGAGGGACGGGGTGTTGATCGGATGACATCGTTGCCGGCTATCCCGGTGAGAGGGATGGTGGTGCCGCTTGCGTACGCGTGCGTCGTATGTAGGAACCCCGTACCGTGTCAGTGCCGTTACTAATATCCGTGTTAATCTGCAGCAAGCGACCGATCGTCCGACTTTTGTCCTCGCTCGCGTTCGTAGACGGTATGGCAGAGTTCGACCCCGAGAAGTTCGAGGACAAGTACGCCAACTACTTTCCCGAACTCCAGCAGGCCTACAAGAACGCGTTCAACCGGATGAACGACCGCTACGACTCCGAACTGGTCCACGCGATCGACCAGCAGGTCTTGAACGAGAGCGAGCCGTTCTACGAGGGAGACGGCGAGTTCCGCGTCGAACTCCCCGACGATCCCTACGACCGGGTGACAGGCGTGCTGGTCGAGGAGGAGCGCTTCGAGGAGGTCCTCGAAATCCACGTCGAGGAGATCGAGCGCGAACTCGAGCGGGTCTTCGAGTTCGGCTGAACGGGAAGCGACGGAAGGTTTAGGGAGGTTCGCCCCCAACGGCGAAACATGAGCACCGAAACTCAGGGCGGAGACGATCTCGAGGACCGCGTCTCGAACTTCCTGCGACGGAACTTCCCGCAGATCCAGATGCACGGCGGCTCGGCGGCGATTCAGGACCTCGACCGCGAGTCCGGCGAGGTCACCATCGCGCTCGGTGGCGCCTGCAGTGGCTGTGGAATTTCGCCGATGACGATCCAGGCGATCAAGAGCCGAATGGTCAAGGAGATTCCCGAGATCGAGAAGGTCAACGCCCACACCGGTATGGACGGCGGCGACGACATGGGCGGCGGCATGGAGCCGTCGTTCCCCGGCGAGACCGTCGACGACGGCGAGGCCGACGAAGGACCCGAGGCTCCGTTCTAAGGCGTCCGTTCCGTTCTTGTGTTTTCGCTCGAGTCGAGAGCTGCCGGACTCTACCGCAGACCACGTCCCCGTTCCCACGCCCGCACGAGCGTCGCGAGCGTGCGGTTCGTCGGGACCTCGAGCCCGCGTTCGGACGCCCGCTCGAGGACGTAGCCGTTGATCGCGTCGATCTCCGTTCGGCGTTCCGCGAGGACGTCCTGGCGCATCGAGGAGGTGTTGGCCGCCGTCTCCGCGACGACTCGCTCCGTCGCCGCGAGCGCCTCGCGGTTCGAGAGCCCGACGCCCTCGGCGCGGGCGACGCGAGCTGTCTCGCGAGCCGCCCCGCGAGCGAGGTCCGAGGCCGGCTCCTCGAGCACCGCCGCGTTCTCGGTCGCGGTCAGCGCCGTCACCGGGTTGATCGCGGCGTTGACCGCGAGCTTCTCCCACAGTCGACGGGGCATCGACTCCGAGACCGTGGTCTCGAGCCCCGCCGAACTGAAGGCGTCGGCGGTACGGTCGGCGACCGCGGATTCGCCCCCGCGGCGGTCGCCGAGGACAATCTCACCGACCCCGGTACACTCGACGATCCCCGGCTCCCGCAGGACCGCGCCGTAGGAGGCCGTCCCGGCGAGTACGGGCTCGCCCAGCGTCTCGGCGAGTATCTCCTCGTTTCCCATCCCGTTTTGCAGGGAGAGGACGGCGTCGAACGCCCCCGTCGCGAGCGTTTCGGCGGCCCCACTCGTGTCGTAGGATTTCACCGTCACGACCGCGAGGTCGCCCGCGAGTTCCGTCCCGTCGGTCGTCGCCCGCGGCTCGACCGTCGCCTCGAGCTCGCCCTCGAGGACGAGCCCGCGCTCCCGGACGGCCGTAACGTGGTCCTCGCGACCGACGAGAGTTACTTGATGTGCGCGCGCGAGAACGGCGCCGACGAGAGTCCCGAGGCTGCCGGCGCCGAAGATGACGATCTGCATCGCCCGACGGTGGCGTCGGAGCGGTAAAAACGGTTGTCGTTAGTCCTCGGTCCAGTAGTACAGATCCTCCCGGTCGGCGCCACAGGACGGACAGCTCTCGGGAAGTTCGGAGTCGAGCCGCCCCATCTCGCCACACTCCCAGCAGCGCCACATCAGCTCCGCCTCGCCGAACTCCTTGCCCGAACGGACGTGCTCGACGCTCATTCCCTCGAGTCCCTCCCGGATCGTCACGTAGAACCCGTCCTCGTCGAACCCGCGGATGCGACCGACCTGCGTTCCGTCCTCGGTGTAGATCCTCGTTCCGAACCCGAGACGAGTTGTGTCGCCGTTTTCGGCCATGCGATCTCCGACGCGCTCGAGCGTGATAAAGGGAATACGGTCCTCGGACGGCCTGAACGTGCCGTCCTCGAGAACGTTCCGTACGTCACAGAACGACTGCTAGCCCAGTCATAAATCACTAACCGCGATACTAATTCCGGCCGGGAGCCGACCACGGTCGGACGGGAGCGAAGCGACTACCGAACGACAACGGCGGAACTCCGGCTTCGGCGCTCCGAAAATCGAGATTTCCCGGCGAGACGCTCGAGTCAGGCGCGACTCGTCACTTGACGCCCAGCGCGTCGGCCATCACGTCGGCGATATCGGTGTTGTCTCGCGCTCGGTCGAAGAACTCGGCGTTCGGCCCGTCGGCGTACAGCGGGACGTCGACGCCCGTGTGACCGTGGGAGGTAAAGTCGATCAACATCTGCCTGTTAAGCATGTCGCGGAGCGCCGGAACCTCGGCGTACAGCGGGCCCAGATCGATCGCCCGGTAGATGTCGGCGTCGGAGTGGTTTCGATCCACGTCCTCGAGTTCGATCCCGGCGACCTCGGACATGACGGTCTGGAGGTCCGCGACGTCCTCGACGTCCTCGTCGATCGCGGGCACGATCCCCTCGGTGACGCTGGCCTGGAGCGCGTCGATCATCTCGTAGTCGACGTTGTAAATCCCGTCGCGACCGAGCGAGAAGCCGCCGCACTCGTGGTCTGCTGTCGTCACGACGGTCGTCGGTGCCGTCCCGTCGTCCCGCGCGAAGTCGAGACAAGCGCCGACCGCCCGGTCGCCCTCGAGCTGTTCGTCGAAGATCGCCGGGTCGTTCTTGTGGCCGCAGTGGTCGACCCGTCCCGCCTCGATCATGACGAAAAAGCCCTCGTCGTTCGCCGAGAGCAATTCGAGGGCCTTCTCGGTCATCTCGACCAGTCCCGGCTGGGTCGTGTCGGACTGGCGATCGAGGTAGTAGTCGAGGTGGCTGTCGTCCTCGGTGAACAGCCCGAGGACGGGCGACTCCTCCACGTCGGCGAGTTCCTCGTCGGTCTCGACGATTCGGTACCCCTGCTCTTCCGCGGCGCCGAGCAGGTCCCGGCCGTCGTCGCGCTGGTCGGGGTCGAAGTGGGCCTTCCCGCCGCCCAACAGGACGTCGACGTCGGCCTCGTCGATGTACTGCTCGGCGATCTCGTCCTCCATCGACCGGTGGGGGACGTGGGCGGCGAACGCCGCCGGCGTCGCGTGGGTGATTCGCGTGGTCGTCACCAGTCCCGTCGCGAGCCCCGCGTCGCTGGCCGCCTCGAGGATCGTCTCGACGGGGACGAACTCGCCGTCCTCGTTTCTGATGCCGCCGATCGCACCGTTGTACGTCTTGACGCCGGCGCCGATCCCGGTGGCCGAAGCGGCGCAGTCGATCGCGCCCGGGCTCGTCGCTCCAGCCGCCGAGTCGATGACGACCTCGTTGGGATCGTCGGGGAAGACGGTCATCGTCCCGTGGGCCTCGTGGCGGTCCATGTGCAGCGGCGTCTCGGACGGATCGGCGTTCAGCGGGAACTGCTCCGGGTCCTCCTGGTAGGCTTTGAGGTAGCGAGCGCCCGTGACCTGAGTCGGGCCCATTCCGTCGTGGATGAAGGTGATCGCGTTTCGACACTCTTCGGTTCGGTCCGCGTCGCTCTCCTCGTCGGCGTCGTCGGCGGCCGCTCGACCGGAGAGGGCGGCGCCCCCGGTGAGCGCACCGACCCCCTTGATGAACGATCGCCGCTCGGTCGCGACCGACGGAAGCGCCTCCGGATCGGGTGCGATGCTACCGCCACAACAGTTATCGTGACTCATAGCAAGGCGTCAACACACCTCGTTATTTTATTTCTGCCTTCTGACCAATGGTAAATATAAGGTGCGTCCGGACGGAGATCGGCGGGCGAACGATGACGCGAGATCACATGAAGTCCTCTATTCCCGATTGCTTGTTCTTGTCGTTCTCGAAGATACTCTCGAGGGACTTCTCGAGCACCTCGAGGCGCTGTTTCGTGTAGTCCCGGCAGTCGTACTCGTCGGCGACCTGGATCGCGGTCTGCATGTACTTGTTGACCGAGCCCTGGTGGACGGTGAGGTTGACGCGGCCGCCACACTCCCGGCAGTCCCCGGTCAGGGGCATCCGACGGAACTTCTCGCCGCAGTCGAGACAGCGGGTCTCCTGGCGTGAGAAGGCCCGCAGGTTCCCGATCAGATCCGGCAGGAAGTGGTACTCGATCACCCGCTCGGCGACGTCGGTCTCGTCGACGGCCCGGAGCTTCCGGGAGAGCTCGAGCTGGGCGTCCATCTTCTCCATCATCGACCCGAGCGTCTTGTACGCCGACAGGTCCGGTCCCATCGCGATGTCGGTGACGTCGTGAGTGTGTTCGAACCCGGTGTACTCGAGGTCGGTACCGAGGGTGTCCTCGCCGATCCGAATGTCGACCTCGCCGGGGTCGGCCTGCTCGAGGGTCGCCTCGTAGAACTCGCGGGGGTACTGCGAGGCGATGTCCATGTTATGGGCCTCGTCGTCGATCTCGGAGGGATCGATCCTCGAGGACATGACCAGAGGTGCGTCCATCTTTCCCCCGCGCTGATTTGGCAAGAATCTTTCACTAAAGTTCAATAACCCGTCCATGAGGAGCATTACGCAATCCTCGTCTCCGTCGCAGTTGCGGCGCTTGGCGGCGTGAAAGTACGGATGCGCGTATCCGACCGCCGCGCTCGTGAATCCTATCACTCTTCCGACAGTTGCGGCGCTCGTGTGCGGAGCCATCCCGAACACCAGCTCGCCGACGAGGTCCTGGCGATCCTCGAGCTCGTAGAACCGCTCGAGCCCGTAGTACTGCTCGAGCAGGTCGTCGATGAAGTCCGCGGTCTGGATCATGTGCTCGGCGGCGCCGTCCGAGAGGACGACGTCCTGGACTTTGAGTTCGACGAGCTGGTCCTCGTGGACGAGCGGGTCGCCGTGGATGTCTTCCTCGTAGCCGAGCGCCTGCAGCTGACCGACGTCGATATCGAGTTCGCTGGCCCGAACCGACGTAACGGGGAGGTCGGTCATGTCGTAGCGGACGGTGCCGTCCTTGAACGACGAGACGTCGTGTTTCGCCCGGAGCACACCTTTTTCGATCGGTTCGGGAATTTTCGTCGTCGAGGTCAGTCCCTTCACGCCCTTGAGGATCTCGAAGGCGTTCTCGCGCTCGCCGACCGACTCGAGCGCGCTCCGGTACTCCTCGTTGAGGTCGACCTCCCGGCGCTCGACGCAGGTGGCTTCGACCTCGCAGTGGCCACACTCGACGCGGCCGGCTTCGTCGGGTTCGATCTGCGTGTCGCAGTCGGGACAGCGGTAGTCGGGCGTCGTCCGTTCGTTGCAGTCCGGACACCGGTTCTTGAACGTCTCCGTCCCGCAGTTCTCACAGCGGTGGCGGCCGATCTCGAGTTCGACGACGCCGGGGGTATCCGACATCGTCTCGGCGTGTTTGGCCGCGTCCGCGACGTTGCGCTGTGGGCCCCCCGCCTCGCCGATCGGGAACAGCGTGTGGACCGGCGGACTCAGGTCCCGGCGCTCCGACTTTTCCGGGCGCCCCATCCGGTTGCCGACCCGGGTCGGGGCGCGCTCTCGCACCTCGAAGGGCGCAACCTCGTTGACCGCCTCGACGGCGTTGTCGCCTTCCGTCTCGTGGCCCCACGTTCGGGCGCGCTCGGAGAGGTCGCCGTCGCTCCAGGTGCGCTCGAGTTCGACGGTCGGCCGTCGGTCTCGAGCGTCGGGGTCGGCCGCCGCGCCGTCGGCGACCGTTTCCCTGGGCTCACAGCCCACAGTGTGAGCGAACGGTTTCCAGTCGTCGATCTCGATCCGGCCGTCGTCGGGACGCTGGCGGTGCTCGACGATGATCGCCTCGAGGGCCTCGCGAACTGTTTCGTCGTACGCGAGGACGAGCGTTCCGTCGCCGCCGTCGGCGCGCTCGACCCGACCGTTCGCGACTGCGTCGGCGAGGGTACAGAATTCCTCGACGGAGACGTCGTGCCAGAGGTAGGTGTACTGCGGGTGAAGCGGGGCGTCGTAGGTCGTGGCCCACTCGAGGGCCCGATCGGCGTCGGGGTTCTCGAGGTCGATTCGAGGGTCGTCCTCGAGGGCCTGGACGTCCGCACCCGCGGCCTCGAGGTCCTGGACCCACCACTCGAAGACGTACGAGGCAGGCGAGAGGGGGTGGTTGTTCTCGACGAACTCGCCGTAGTTGACCAGGTACTCGCCGGCGTCGAGGATCCGCTCGACGCCGTTTCTGATCTCGAGGGCCTCCTGGGGGTCGTCGATCCGACGGACGTCGCCGTTGGCCAGTTTGACCGTCGGACCGTCGATCGTGTCGACGGGGACGATCCCGTGGGCCTTGCCCGGCCGCTCGGTCTTGATCTGGGTCCCGGTCGCGAGGAAATCGTCGAGGAGGTGCATCGTCGCGGGGTGGACCCCGCCGGTCGCGAAGCCGTGGTTGCGCGCGCGGCCGTACCGGAGCCGGAAACCGCCCGCGGCGCTTGGATGCGAGAAGACGGGGCGGCCGGCGATCAGATCCCGGAGGAACTTCTGGGAGGGCTTCGCCCGGACGGGGCCCTCGGGTTCGGCGGGCTCCGTCTCGTTCTCGCCACCGCCGCCGTCGTCGGACGCCTCGGCTGCCTCACCATCTTCGTCCTCCGACGCGTCGGCCGCCTCGTCGGCGTAGTTGCCGTCGATGAGGTCCTGTAGCCAGGGCCAGTCGATCTCGTCGAGCGCGGAGGTGTAGCGCTGGATCTTCGGGGCCTTCAGCGCGATCCCCTCGGCCAGGACGAGACACATCCCGCCGCGGGCGTTGTTGGTGTCGACGCGCTCCAGATCCCGGAATCCGGAGACCTCCTCGTCGCCCGTGGCCTCCCCGTCGAGCATGATCGGGAGGTGTTTGGCGATGAACTTCGTCTCCTTGTCCTTCGGGGTGTACTGTAGTCCCGTCTCCTTGTCGTAGAGGCCGATCTCCTCGGCGTAGCGTTCGACCTCTTCCGATCTCGCGTTGTACTGTTCGATCCCGACGAGCGCGCGCGTGTAGTCCGCCACGAGCACCGAGAGGGCCTGTGCGGTTCCGCCCGCCGAGCGGATCGGCCCCGCGTAGTAGACGTTGACGAACTCGGTGCCGTCGTCGTTCTCGAGCAGTTCGACCCTGTCGATCCCCTCGATAGGGGCGGCGACGACGCCCTCGGTGAGCAGGGCGACCGCCGTTCGGACCGCCCCCTCGACCTTGCCCGCTTTCGTCTCGTAATCGCCGACTCGCCCCTCCGCGAAGTCCTCGGCGAGCGCCAGGGCGGCCTCCTCGCGGCTCATCTCGCCCTCGAGTTCGCGGACGCGCTCGGCGACGTCGTCGATCCCGAGGATGTTCTCGACGCGGTCGGCCATGTCCTTGGCGACGGGGATCTCGACTTCGGGTTCGGGATCCCCGCCTCGCTCTTTGGCCCGTTCGGCGACGTCGAACGCGGTATCGAGCTGGGCCTCGAGCCGGCGGAAGTAGCGTTCGTCTTCCTCGCGCATCTCAGAGCCAGCGGTCGAGATCGGTCGTCTCGTCGTACTCGCACCCGAGGGCGGCGACGTACTCCGTTCCGTGCTCGACGGCTCGATAGTTCATACGACACTACTGTGACGGCCGGAAGAAAAAGCGCACCGGTCCCCGGCGCGGGCCGCGCGGAGCCGTCCCTCTCGGGGCCAGACCCGTGTGCTACTGACACATCTATGGTGAAATTATAAGGTGCATGCCCTGAAATAACGTATCGAACGTCCACAAACGGCGGCTATTGGATGAAAATGGCTATCGTGACGCCGGTTCTCCACGATAAACCAAAACATATATAGTTTGCTGCCACGGCCATTACTGTGAGAATGGCAAACAACCAGAAGGTATGGACCCGACGGCACGTCCTCGCCTCGGGTACCGCGGTTTCCGCCGCGGCCATTGCAGGGTGCATTGGTGGGAACGGTGACGAAGAGGAAGAGGAGGAGATCCTGGATCCAGAAGAGTACGACTACGAGCGCGACGAGCCAGACGATCCCGACGACGTTCGGGATAGCACGATGGTCTACACGCAGGAACTCGAGCGCGACGAGGACTTCGACCCCGTCGTCTCGAACGACGCCTACAGCTACCAGATCATCACGCAGGTGTTTGACGGGCTCTACGAGTTCAACTACGACTACGAACTCGAGCCGAAGGTCGCCGTCGACTTTCCCGAGGTCGAACGGGACGACACGCGGTACCTCTACGAGATCCACGACGGGATCGAGTTCCACAACGGCGAAGAGCTCACCGCCGAGGACGTCGCTCACTCCATGGAGGCACCGGTCGAGGAGGAAACCCCGAACATGTCGGAGTTCGACATGGTCGAGGAGATCGAGGTCGTCGACGAGTACCAGCTACAGGTCGACCTCGAGGAACCGTACGGCCCCTGGGAGATGTTTAATCACGCAGTAGACATCGTTCCGGAGGGTGCACGGACCGACGACCGCGAGGAGTTCAACCAGAATCCGATCGGCTCCGGACCGTTCCAGTGGAGCGAGTTCGAGTTCGGCGAGTTTGTCGAACTCGAGCGGTTCGACGACTACTGGGACGAACCGGAGCCGTACATCGGGTCGATCCGGTTCGAGGACAACGTCGACGACGCGAGTCGGGTTAGCGAGATGCTCTCCCACGACACCGACGCGATCGGAGACATCCCGAACGACGACTGGGACGACCTCGACGAAGAGGACGATATCAACCTCCACGTCGCCGAGAGCCCCTCGGTCGCGTACATCTTCTTCAACACCAACGAGGGGGCGGGTACGGCCGACCCGAACGTCCGTCGCGCGATCGCCCACTCGTTCTCGATGCAAGACTACGTCGAGACGTACATGAACAACGCCGCGATTCCGCTGGTGACGCCGACGTCACGCATCACCAACGAACAGTGGGACTTCCCGATCGACGAGTGGGAGGAGGAGCTCTACCCGCAGTACGATCCCGAGGAGGCGGAGGCGCTGCTCGACGAGTACGCTCCCGACGACTGGAACCCGACGTTCGTCGCCCCCGACGACGAGCGGGCGAACCTCGCCGAGCGCGTGGCCACCAGACTGGACGATATCGGCTACGACATGAGCGTCCAGACGATGGAGTTCGGGACGATGCTCGATCAGACCGTCTACAGCGACGGCGACCCAGACGACTACGAGCTGTACATCTCCGGCTGGACCGGCGGCCCCGACCCCGACCAGTACCTCTACTCCAACTTCCACGAGAGCCAGGAGACGCTCAACCAGGGCCACCACTACGACGGCAGCGACGACTTCCACGACAACATCATCGCCGCGCGTCAGTCGGCCGATCACGACGAGCGAGAGGAGCTCTACATCGAGATCATCGAGGAGATTCTCGAGGAATTGCCGGCGCTTCCGGCCTACACGGAGCACAACTCGATGGCGACCGGCGAGCAGGTGAGAGACATGCACGTTCACCCACAGATGCAGTATAATCCTAATCTTGTCTCCGAGGGAGGTAACGTATGGATCGACGACTGATCAATTAGCCTACCGAACAGGGACGGAAACGAAAACATCTACATACCCCTTTCCGACAACTACTGATAACACGATACCCAGATGGGACTACTTCGTTACACGCTGTACCGGCTCGTTCAAGCGGTTCCCGTACTGATCGGTATCACGATCATTACGTTTCTCCTCGCGAATCTGGCGCCGGGTGACCCGGTTCGGATGATGCTGCAGGGCCAGGAGGTCGACGAGGAACTCATCCAAACTATCGAACAGCGATATGGGCTCGATCAGCCGCTTCACGAGCGGTATCTGACGTACATGAGCGGTCTCGTACAGGGCGATTTCGGACACAGTATTCATTACAACGAACCGGTGACGGACCTCATGCTGAGCCGGCTCGGACCGACGTTGCTGCTCGTCCTCTCGGCGTACGCGTTCGCGATCGTCACCGCGATTCCGATGGGGATCCTCGCGGCGACGAAACGAAACGAGCCGACCGACCACGTCTCCCGGATCGTTGCGCTGCTGGGAGTGAGCACCCCGTCGTTCTGGATCGGAATCATGCTGATCCTGCTCTTTGCCGTCCAGCTCGGTTGGTTCCCCTCGACCGGACTCGTCTACCCGTGGTGGGGCCCCGAGGGGTACGACTGGATCGACACGTGGCCCGAGTTGCTCTACCAGACGGCGTTGCACCTGTTGCTCCCGATGATCGCGCTCGGAACGCTCCAGATGGCGACGCTGATGCGCGTCGAGCGTACCCAGATGATCGAATCATTGCAAGGCGAGTACGTCAAACTCGCGCGAGCCTACGGCGTTCCGGAGCGGACGATCCTCCGGAAGCACGCGTTCCAGAACGCCCAGTTGCCGATCATCACGATCATCGGACTGAACCTCTCGACGGCCCTCGGCGGAGCGGTCCTCATCGAGTACGTCTTTAATATCAACGGGATGGGGCGGCTGTTCATCGAGGCGATCCAGACGCTCGACTACCAGCTAATCATGGGGATTACGATCGTGATCGGGACAATGTTCGTTATCGGCGTCATCATCACGGACATTTCCTACGCCTACATCGATCCCCGCGTCACCTACGGGGAGGAGGAATAACATGGCGATAGGCGAATCTCAAGGCGGCGGGGAATCGGAACCATCGAAGGAAGTCGAAGCGAAGTTCGGCTGGCGGTACACGCTTGCGAAAGTTACGAACGACACGACCGCTCGCTGGGGGCTGTACGTCGTTGCGTTCGTCCTGTTCGTTTCGCTGTACACGTTGATCGACAGCAATCTTTCGCGACTGACGTTCGGGATGATTTCGGACTTTACGTTCGCCGAGGCGATACCGATATTTGATCACCCCGAGCGCATCCCACCGCCGGGAGAGGGTGAAACCCACGTGCCGCCGGCGTTCCACGCGGACGGCTCGATGGCCCACCCGCTCGGCACCGACGCCGACGGCCGCGACTACTTCACGCGGATCGTCTACGGCGCCCAGGTCTCGGTGAGCGTCGGCATCGTCTCGACGCTCATCGGCTTCGTCGGCGGAACGGTCATCGGGTCCGTCGCGGGGTTCTACGGCGGCAAGGTCGACGACATCCTTATGCGGGCCGTCGAGACGGTGTACGCCATCCCGCCGCTGATCCTCATCATCGTCTTCACCGTGTTCGTCAGCGGCGGCAGTCCGGACATCACCTACGCGATTCTGGGAGTCGGAATCACCTTCATCCCGGTGTTCGCTCGGATCATCCGCAGCGAGGTGCTCTCGATCCGCGAAATGGACTACATCGAGGCCGCCAGAGCCTCGGGTGTCAAGAACCGAAACATCATCCTCCGGCACGTGATCCCGAACAGCTTCGCACCCGTGCTCGTCTACGCGACGCTACAGATTGGCGTCACGATCCTCATCGTCGCCGGGCTCTCGTTCCTCGGCTACGGTGCACAGCCGCCGACGCCGGACTGGGGCGAGATGCTGAACGTCTCGCACGGCTACATGCACTCGAACGTCTGGCTCTCGGTCTGGCCCGGTATCGCCATTCTGATCACTATCATGGGGTTCAACCTCTTCGGCGACGGCCTGCAGGACGCGCTGGACCCACGACTCAAGAACTAACATGAGCTCCGAACCACTACTTCGCGTCGAGAATCTCAAGACGCAGTTCTTCACGGACGCCGGTACAGTACGCGCAGTCGACGGGATCTCGTTCGAGGTCCACGAGGGCGAAATCGTCGGCCTCGTCGGCGAGTCGGGGGCCGGCAAGAGCGTCGCCTCGATGAGCCTGCTGCGGCTCGTCGAACACCCCGGCGAGATCGTCGGCGGCGAGATCACCTACAGAGGGGAGACGATCTTCGGCCTCGAGGAGGGGCCCGACGGCGAACTCCGGGAGCGCGAGGACATGCTCTCGAACGAGGCGGTCCGGGACCGGATCCGGGGCAACGAGATCGCGGTCATCTTCCAGGATCCGATGGAGTCGCTCAACCCCGTCTTCACCGTCGGGGGACAGCTCCGGGAGTTCATCGAGCTCAACCGCGACCTCTCCGGGACGGAGGCCAGAGAGGAGGCGATTCGGATGCTCCGTGAGGTCGGCATCCCCGACCCCGAGGAGCGCTACGAGGAGTACCCCCACCAGTTCTCGGGCGGGATGCGCCAGCGGGTGCTGATCGCCATGGCGCTGGCCTGCGAGCCGAGCCTGATCATCGCCGACGAGCCGACGACGGCGCTCGACGTCACCGTCGAGGGCCAGATCATCGATCTGGTCGACGACCTCCAGGAGAAGTACGGCACGAGCTTCATCTGGGTCACCCACGACATGGGCGTCGTCGCCGAGATCTGCGACCGGGTCAACGTCATGTACCTCGGCGAGATCATCGAACAGGCGCCCGTCGACGAGCTGTTCCACGACACCAAACACCCCTACACGCAGGCGCTGCTGAACTCGATGCCCCGGCCCGACCGAACCGTCGGCGAGCTCGAGCCAATCGAGGGCGTGATGCCCGAAGCGATCTCGCCGCCGTCTGGCTGTCGGTTCCACCCGCGCTGTCCCGACGCCAGGGAGGTCTGTCAGCGCGTCCACCCCGATCCGAAGGAGGTCGCGCGGGCCGACGGCTACCCGCACAACGCGGCCTGTGTCAAACACGACGCCTTCGACGTCGGCTACGACGAGAGCCCGCCGCTCGAGGCGGAGCCACGGCTGACCGCGGGCACGCCGGGAGGTGAGGACGGTGAGTAGCCCGGCTGACTCCGGGACGACCGACGACGTCGGCCGCGGCGAGCCGCTGGTCCGGGTCCGGAACCTGAAGAAGTACTTCAACCAGGAGTCGGGGCTCCTGAGCGGGCTCTCGTTCGACTCGAGCCAGTTCCCACCGATCGACGTCGGCCAGCAGCGGGTCAAGGCGGTCGACGACGTGGACTTCGAGATCCGCCGCGGTGAGACCCTCGGGCTCGTCGGCGAGTCGGGCTGCGGGAAGAGTACGCTCGGACGAACCCTGCTGCGCCTGCTCGAGCCGACCGAGGGGACGATCGACTTCAAGGGGCAGGATCTGGCGGAGATGAGCGGCGAGGAGCTCCGGCAGAAACGGTCCGAGATCCAGATGATCTTCCAGGACCCTCAGGCGTCGCTCGACCCCCGGATGAAGATCGGCCAGATCGTCGAGGAGCCGATGCGTGCCCACGGCATGTTGGACGACGAGGGCCGCGAGCAGCGCGCGAAGATGCTGCTCGAGAAGGTCGGACTCGACCCCCATCACTACAACCGCCACCCCCACGCCTTCTCCGGCGGCCAGCGCCAGCGGGTCAACCTCGCGCGGGCGCTGTCGGTCGATCCGGAGTTCATCGTCTGCGACGAGCCCGTCTCGGCGCTGGACGTCTCGATCCAGGCCCAGGTGTTGAACACGATGGAGGAGCTCCAGGAGGAGTTCGGCCTGACCTACCTCTTCATCGCTCACGACCTCTCGGTGATCCGCCACATCTCCGATCGCGTCGCCGTGATGTACCTCGGTAACATCGTCGAGCTCGCGGACAAGGAGGAGCTGTTCGAGAACCCCCAGCACCCCTACACGCGAGCGCTGCTCGACTCGATTCCCGTCCCCGATCCGCGGGAGCGAGACGCCCGGGGCGTTCTCGAGGGCGAGGTGCCGAGTCCGATCGATCCGCCGTCGGGCTGTCGGTTCCGAACCCGGTGTCCGCGCCTGATCGCCCCCGAGGGGTACGAGTGGACCGACGAGGAGTGGGCCCACACGCGAACGTTCATGCGTGCGGTCAAGCGCCGGACGTTCGAGCCGATGCCCGCAGGCGAGTTCCGCCAGGAGTTCTTCGGCGGGGACCTCCCCCACGGCGAGGCCGGCGAGATCGTCGCGGAGGCGATCGATCTCGTCGCGACCGATCCCGGCGACGGGAGCGAGGAGAGCGACGACGACCACGACGACTGGGAGGAGGCCCGCGAGCTCCTGCTCGAGTCGTTCGCCCGCGAGAGCATCTGTGCGACCGAACGACCGGCCTACGAGATCCAGCCGGAGTACGGTTCCGATACTCACTTCGCGGCCTGTCACCTCCACCGCTGATCTCCGACGACCTTCTCCGAGGCGTGCTCCGATCCGTGAGCCGTGGGCTCGTTGGGTTCGATCGCTCCGCTCGACGCCGTTTGATAGGGTGAGACGTATCCCGTGGGAACTATCATACAGCACTATCTTTGGTGGTATAAAGTCTTAAGCGGCCGGCGCCACTATTAACTCGTGAATGAGTAAGATTATGTCCATCCTGACGACGACCGCCACGTTCGGTGCGAAGGTGCGACGAGCGATCGACAACTCGCCGGAGTTCACCGGCGTTCAGACGAGCGACGACGGTCGGCCCGAGACGCAGGCTCCGGCCGGCGGGATTCTCACCGGATAGTCGGCGGTCGTACTCGAACCGAATCGGCGTTCAGTCGGCGCAACGGGTTTTCTCAACGGATCGTGACGGTCGTACTGTCGCTCGGTCGGAAGCTCCCCTCGTGGGTCGCCACGAAGACCCTGATCTCGTACTCGTCGGGATTGGGAACGACCGACTCGCGGTAGTCCCCGCGGTGGCGTTCGAACCGGCCGTTCCAGACGAACGACGTTCGCTTTCGCTCGCCGCCGCCGAACGAGAACGAACTCGGTCGACTGCGGGTGTAGCGACTCTCGTCGCTGGCCTCGAGGAGTCCGTCGATCGTCCACCCCCAGCGGCGCTGTTCGGGGGTCGGGATATCGATCGGCACCGGCAGGGGGTTCTTGAACTCGACGGTGATCTCGACGGGGTCGTCGCGGTCGTAGACCTGTCGATCGGTCTCGACGGAGACCCGAAGCAGCCGTCGCGCCAGCGCCGTCGGAACCAGCGCGGCGAGGAAGGTCGCGGTCGTGTACCTGGAGTCGTCGTCGGCGCCGGATCGCTCGCTCCGGCCGGTCCGAGGGGTCGGTCCAACCATCTATCGAAAGGGAAGCGCCTGAGGTGCAAGTACTGTGGGGAGACGGAGCCGCTACTCACCGGATTCGGGCGGCCGGTTCACCGCATCGACGGCAGCGTCGGCGCGTCGTCGGCCCGCATCGAGAGCCACGCGTCGTCCACCGAGATATCCGCGACAACGTAGCGGTCGCCGGACTCCGTCGGATCGACCGCGCCGACGACCGTCTCGTCACCGGCGAGGGTGAGATCGGATGACATCATACATGAATGTGAATGCCTCCCACATATAAACGCGTCGGAACGGTCCGTTCGCCGTCAACAGGAGGGCGGGCGCACCCGTCCGCAGGTGAAACACTGGGTTTATACTCATTTTCGCCG
This sequence comes from Natronococcus roseus, assembly GCF_043677095.1. NCBI lineage: Archaea > Methanobacteriati > Methanobacteriota > Halobacteria > Halobacteriales > Natrialbaceae > Natronococcus > Natronococcus roseus. Next base: position 393,762 of record NZ_JBHLJR010000003.1, on the reverse strand, counting down.
TACCGGGTATCATAATGAACGTAGCCGACGCGATGACGCCTCGAGAAGACGTGGTGACCGTCGAGTTACCAGGCACTCGCGAGGACGTCCTCGAGTACCTGCAGGAACAGTCGTTCTCGTCAGTTCCGGTCGTCGCGGAGGAAGGGGGCGAGGTGGAGTACCGCGGGCTGGTCTCGCGGGACGTCCTGATCGAACAGCCCGACGAGGACCAGCTCGTCATGCTGATGGACGACGTCCCGTCGACGACGGCCGACACCTCCCTCGAGGAGGCCGCCCGACTAATGTTCGACGAGGGCGAGCGACGGATTCCGGTGGTCGACGGGGCGTTCGAGGGGATCGTCACGGTGACGGACGTCGTCCACGCGATCGCGACGGGCGACCAGGAGACCGACGACACCGTCGAGGGCCACTCGAGCGGGAACGTCAACACGACCTACGAGGGCGCGCCGCTGCCGGTCGCCGAGCGCGAGCTGTACTACGCGAACGTTCCCTACACCGTCGCGCTGGACGACGACGGCGAAATGAGCGGCGTCCTCACCGAGGTCGACATCATCGACGTCGCCCGCATCGTCGAGGGCGAGGAGGAGACCGGTGACAACTTCCCGGATCAGGACGCCCAGTGGTCCTGGGAGGGAATCAAGGGCATCGGGAGTCGCTACCTGCCGACGCGGGACATCGAGATCCCGAACGGCGCCGTTCGGAAGTTCATGAGCGAAGACGTGGTGACGGTCTCGGCACAGACGTCGATCCAGGAGGCCGCCCAGCGGATGATCAGCAACGATATCGAACAGCTCCCGATGGTCACGGGCGAACAGCTCGTCGGCGTCGTGCGAGACGTTGACCTCCTGGAGGCTCTGTATGAGTGAGGCGAACGGCTCCAGCTCGACGGACCAGCCCACGAGCGAGAAGCTGGTCGAACTCGCCAAACGGCGGGGGTACTTCTTCCAGTCCTCGGGCGCCTACGGCGGCGTCGGCGGCTTCTACACGTTCGGTCCGCAGGGTGCATCCCTGAAGGGCAACGTCGAGGACGCCTGGCGCGACCGCTTCGCCGTCGCGGAGGGCAACATGGAGATCGACGCTCCGACGATCATGCCCGAGCCGGTCTTCGAGGCCTCAGGTCACCTCGAGGGGTTCGACGACATGCTGATCGAGTGTCCGGACTGCGGCGAGAGTCACCGCGCGGACCACGTCGTCGAGGACAACACCAAGTACGAGGACGCCGAGAGCCTCCCCATTCCGGAGGTCGAGGAGGTCATCGCCGAGTACGAGCTCGTCTGTCCCTCCTGTGGCGCGGGACTGGCGGGCCAGGCCGTCGAGACGTTCAACCTGATGTTCGCGACGAACATCGGTCCCGGCGACTCCCAGCCGGGCTACCTGCGCCCCGAGACCGCACAGGGGATCTTCGTCGAGTTCCCGCGCCTGAAGGAGTACGCACGCAACCAGCTTCCCTTCGGCGTCACCCAGATCGGACGCGCCTACCGCAACGAGATCAGCCCGCGTCGATCCATTATTCGGACACGGGAGTTCACCCAGGCCGAACTCGAGTACTTCGTCGACCCAGAGGAGGACGAACCGCCCCTCGAGCGCGTCGCGGACGTCGAGGTGCGCCTCTACCCCGTCGACGAACAGAACGACGAGGACGGCGAAGAGCTCGAGACGACGATCGGCGACGCGGTCGAGGAGGGTATCATCGCCGACGAGTGGGTCGCGTACTTCCTCGGCGTCGCCAAGCCGTGGTACGAGGCCGTCGGCGTCGACACCGACCGGTTCCGGTTCCGCCAGCACCTCTCGGGCGAGCGGGCCCACTACGCCGCCGATTGTTGGGACGCCGAGAGCGAAATTGACGGTAACTGGATCGAGATGGCCGGCTTCGCCAACCGGACCGACTACGACCTCTCGAAACACGAGGAGTACTCCGAGGACCGCTTTACCGTCTTCAAGCAGTACGACGAGCCCAAGACCGTCGAGCGGGCGACCGTCGATCCCGACATGAGCTACCTGGGGCCGGAGTTCGGCGGCGCGGCGGGGGACGTCGTCGCCGAGCTCGAGGCTCTCGCGGAGCGCGACCGAGCCGCTTTCGACGGTGAAACCGTCGAAATCGACCTCGAGGGCGAAACGCACGATATTCCCGTCGAGAAGACCGGGTTCTCGGTCGACGAGGAGACGATCGCCGGCGAGCACGTCACGCCCCACGTCATCGAGCCCTCCTTCGGCGTCGATCGGGTCGTCTACACCGTCCTTCACCACGCCTACAGCGAGGACGAGGTCGACGGCGAGGAGCGCACCTACCTCGAGCTCGACCCCGAGGTCGCGCCCACTTTCGTCGGCGTCTTCCCCTTACAGAGCGACGACGACCTCGAGGCCGTCGCCGACGACGTCGTCGCCGACCTCCGCGAGGCGGGGCTGTCGGTCACCTACGACGACTCCGGGAACATCGGCCGGCGCTATCGGCGCCAAGACGAGGTCGGTACGCCGTTCTGTGTGACCGTGGACTACGAAACCGTCGAAGCCGAAGAGACGACCGTGACGGTTCGCGAGCGAGATACAACCGAACAGAAGCGACTGGCCGTCGACGACCTCGCCGAGACGCTGGCGGCGATCCGGAACGGCGACCGCGAGTTCGAGTCGCTGTAGCGTCGCCCTCTCTCTAGGAGCGACCGGAGGGGTGGCCACCGGTACAGCGATTGTCGCAGTATTCTTATTCTGCTCCCGCTCGTACAGTATTCGAATGTCAGGCGAGACGTACTCGGTGGATCATCGGGTGAGCGCGGACGACGCCGTTCACAGCAGCTGGGATAACGCCCTCGAGCCGGCGCTGACGATCGAGCCGGGCGACGTCGTCCGGTTCGACTGTCGGGATGCGACGAACGGACAGCTCGGGCCGGGCTCGACGGCCGAGGACATCGTGGCGATCGACGTCGAGCACATCCACCCGCTGACGGGACCGGTCGCGATCGAGGGGGCTCGGCCGGGCGACGTCCTCGAGGTCGAGCTGCTCGCCCTCGAGCACAAGGGGTGGGGACAGACGCTGATCCTGCCCGGAACGATGGAGCTCGGACTCCTCGCCGACGAGTTTCCGGAGCCGGATCTGTACGTCTGGGAGCTCGAGGACGGCGTCGCCCGGTTCGTCGACGGGATCGAGGTCCCGATCGAGCCGTTCCCCGGCGTGATCGGCGTCGCACCCGCCGAGGACGGGGCACACAGCACGTTCCCGCCGCGGTCGGTCGGCGGGAACCTCGATATCAAACACCTCACGGCGGGCTCGAGGCTGTGCCTCCCGGTCGCCGTCGAGGACGCGCTGTTCTCGATCGGCGACTGCCACGCCGCACAGGGCGACGGCGAGGTCTGTGGCACCGGGATCGAGGCGCCGATGACCGTGACGTGTCGGTTCGGCCTCCGTTCGGAGCCGTCGATCGAACAGCCCCAGTTCGAGACGACGGGGCCGTTCACGCCGACCGGTCGGGACGAGCCGATGTACGGGACGACGGGCGTCGCCGACGATCTGCGCGAGGCGTCCGGAGTCGCGATCCGGCAGCTGATCGACCACATGGAGGCCGAACGCGGACTCGATCGAGCGGAGGCCTACATGCTGTGTTCGGCCGCCGTCGACCTGAAGGTGAACGAGGCGGTCAACGCCCCGAACTGGGTCGTCTCGGCGTACCTGCCGGAGAGCATCTTCCCCGACGAGCTCCGTCGGTCGAACGGGCTCGAGCGGTAGCACCGCGACGGAGCAGAGGAGGATCGGTCGGCGGTTCCGTCACGGCGGGAACCTGTGGAACACACATATTCGCTGGGACCGTACCGGTGGCATGGTTCCGTCTCGAGTCATCCCGTCGCCGTTCGATTCCCCTACCGTGGAGCGTCGACGTCGCCGACCGGGGGTGGGTCCGTGAGCGACCGATCGACGGACGGCCGTTCCGAGGAGGAATCGACCGAGGAGTGGGGAGACGAACGGGCGTGTACGCCACCGGAGGATCTCGCCCGTCGGGTGTTCGACATGAATCCGGTCGGCACCATCGTCGTCGATTCGACGGGCACGATGGTTTTCGCGAACGAGCGGGCGGCGGCGACGCTCGATCTCTCGCGGGAGGAGATTACCGACCGGACGTACGACTCGGGCGAGTGGAACATCTACTACGACGACGGGCGGCCCGTTCCGGACGAGGAAAATCCCGTGGCCCGCGTCTTCGAGACCGGCGAACCGGAGTTCGGGTTCGAACACTGGATCGAGCTGTCCGACGGCTCCGAGCGGTGGCTCTCGAGCAACACGGCGCCCGTTCCGAACGAAGAGGGGGACGTCGAGTACGTCGTCGTCGCGTTCGAGGACGTGACGCAGCTGAAGCGACGCGAGAAGCGACTAACCAGCGACCACGTCCGCCGCCTCGAGTTTCGTGCCAGCGAGTCGGCGGTCCCGCCGTCGCTTCGGGTCGAGGGCGGCGAGACGCGGATCGAGATCGATTCGGTCGTCCCGCTGCCCGACGGGACGACCGTCCAGTACATGGGAACGTCGGATCTCCCCGCGAGCGACTTCGTCACCGCTGTCGGAGAAGTACCCCACTACATCGACGTTCGGCTGCTCAGTTCGATCGGTGGCCACAACCGCGTCGAAGCCCAGGCCGAGTCGACGACGGTCGCACAGGTCTTTCCCTCCCTCGGCGGTCGCGCGCGAACGATCGTCATCACTCCGGACGAGGTGCGGTTCCTCGGAGAGCTGCCGGGCGACGTCGATCCCCGGCTGGCAGCCGACGGGATTCGGGAGTTTCACCCGGACGTCGAACTGGTGTCGGAAGATCTCGTCTACTCGCCGCACCTGCTGTACGACGTCGTCGCCGACGCGCTCACCGAGCGCCAGCTCGCCGTGCTCGACGCCGCGTACTTCGGCGGCTACTTCGACACGCCGAGAACGAGTACCGGCGACGAACTGGCGGATCGGTTCGGCGTGACGCGACAGACGTTCAACCAGCACCTTCGCAAAGCACAGCGGACGGTGTTCCGTCACCTCTTCGAAAAGTCGGGTGCGGAAGCACGCTGACTGGTCAGCGTCCCCCCTTACCACGACGTCAGTCATAGGGAGGAGCCGTGAACGATAATACGACCGAATCCGATGCGATGTCCGCCGCAGGGCTCGGCGAGGACGTCGTGGGATACGACCCAACCGCCGACGCGTCGTACGCCCGTTTCGGCACCGATTACACCACCGCCGTCGTGGCGATCGTCGAGACCGTCGCGGCCGTTACGAACCGCAAGACCGAGGACCTGTCGCCGCTGTTTGCGACCGTCGATCCCGAGGCGCTCGTCGACCTCGTGGCGTCGAACCGGGACACGCCCGTCGAGGTAACCTTTTCGTACGAGGGCTGCCAGGTGACCGTCTCGAGTCGCGGTACCGTCGCCGTCGAATCCCCGGACGAGTGAGCCCGAGCGGCGCTCGGGAATCCGGATTCGGGTCCCGATAGCTCGGACGGGGACGTAACCGACGGACTGAAGGTACCGTCTTTCGAGGATTGCGGTGATGGCCGACGAACTGAAGCGCCGTCTCGTCCACTCGAGCGGGGCGGGGCTGGTCGCGCTGTACCTCCTCGCTACCTCCCTCGAGCTCGGACTCACCTGGGATCGGTTTCGCGCACTGATGGTGTTCCTCGCGCTCGGGGTCATCGGCCTCGAGTTCCTCCGGCTGCGCGTCGGACTCGACTGGACGATCTACGACAAGCTCACCCGCGAGTACGAACAGGATCAGTTCGCCGGCTACGGCTACTACATGGTCAGTATGACGATCGCAGTACTCCTCTTCCAGCCCGCGATCGCCCTTCCCGCCATGCTGATGCTGGCGATCGGGGACCCGATCAGCGGCGCGGTCTCGGACGACACCCTCAAGACCGTCAAGGGGCCGAGAGTCCTGATTACGATGTTCGTCGTCAGCGCCGTCCTCGCCGCCCCCTTCCTCTACGAGGCACCCCTGGCCGTGCTCGCGGCCGCGCTGGGGGCGACGATCGCCGACGGCGTCAAGGTACGGATCGGCGACTTCATCGTCGACGACAACCTCACGATCCCGATCTACGCGAGCGGGCTGGCGTACCTCGCCCTCGAGTTTCTGTAGCAGCAAATGGGAGCAGGGGTCGGTATTCGGGGTCGGTCGTCGGGGTCGGTCGTCGTCGATCACGACCGCTCGAGGACGGCGATCGCCCTCGAGGCGTTACTCCCGATTCCGGTCGTGGCGCGGCTGGGCCCTCCGAAACAGGGGCCACGCAAGAGCCAGCAAACTGGCGAAAATAATAATAAAGGCGGCTCCGATCGACCCGCCCGACAGTCCGAGAAGGGACAATCCGAACGTCCCACCGATCGCCAGCGCGAGAACGGCTATAAGCACCGCGTGAACGCTCCCGAAAGCGCCGGTAGGGTTCGAATCGCCGTACATACTTAAAACACACAACACATACGCAAGTGTTTTTTGGAGTATCAGCCAATTATTCGAGGCGCTTCGAACGATTATCGGTTATCGCCCTTTCGCGGAGCGAATCCCGTCGGTTACAGCGTTCTGGCGTGCGCGCAAGACCTAGGATCTTGCGCGCACGCCAGAACGCTTCGAGTTCCGGGGACGTTGCCGAGATGCGCCGCATCTCGTTCGTACACCAACGCGCGAAGTTTTGGGAGCGGGTGCGAATCCCGCTCGGCCGTTCTTCGGGTTGCTCACGGTTCGCCGTCGAGAACCCCGTTTACGGCCTCCGCCTCGCCCCGCCGCAGCAGTTCGGAGGCCGTCGAGACGGCACACTCGAGTTCGGCCGCGACGGCCTCGATCCCGTTCCGGCGCGGTACCTCGTAGTAGCCCAGCGCTCGAGCGACCTCGAGGGCCTCGCGCTGGCGATCCGAGACGCTCCCGGAGACGGTCAGCTCGTCGCGGGCCCACAACACGTCGAGCGAGACGCCCTCCGGAACCGTCTCGAGGATCGTCCCGAGGTCGTCGGGGTGGCCCACGAGCGTCAGTCGCATCGTTCGGTCGGAGCGAACCTCGATCGGCGGGACGACCACGACGGTCTCCTGAGCCAGCGCGTCCAGCAGCGAGACTCCCTCGGGGCCGAGCTCCTGGCGCAGGTAGAGGAAGAAGCCGTCCTCGGCGGGCGTGATCTCGTACTCGCGAACCCGCTCGCTGTCGGCTATCAGCGGCTCGTAGGCCCTCGGATCGCCGTCGACGAACGACGTAATGGTTTCGACGCCGTCGACGGCCTGCCCGCCGAGGATCAGTTCTCGCTCGAGGGCGGGCGACGAACAGATCCCCTCGTGGATCGGCGAGAGCGCGTCTCGCTCGTAGCGCAGTTCGATGCCGACGGACTTCACGGTCGGTCGTACGGGCGGAACCTACTTGAATGGGCGATAGGTTTCGGGAACACTGCGAACGTCGCTCGCGCCGACGATCCGATATGGCATTCGAATCGTGGGGACGCCGAAGTCTCGTTCTGGGAACCGTCGTCGTCGCCGGCCTGGGCTACGCACAGTACCGCAGACGCCGCGGATCGGCAGCGAGCGACTCGAGGTACATCACCGAGCGCCACGCGAGCGCGTTTCTCGTCCGCCGGCGCGTCGACGGGGGTCGGCTCGAGTCGGTTCGCGAAGCCGTTGCAGAGTGCTGTGTCGACCCCGACGATCCGCAACCGCTACTCGGCCTCGAGGGCGCGACCACGGCCTCGCTGATTCTCGACACGGGCGACGATCCCGAGCTGCTCTGGTACGTCGAGATGCCCCGCTCCGCGACGGCCGACTGGGAGGATCCGGAATCGCGGATCGAGGCGGCGTTTCCCCTCGAGCACGACGCGCTCGCCGCCGCGGAGGCTCGCGTCGATCGGGAGCTGCTGGTCCACGCAGTTAACCCGAACCGACCCCGCACTGCGACGGGAGCGGACGACGGCCCTCTCGTCGTCAGCGGTGCGGAACTCGAGGACGGCGTCGACGTCGACCTCGTCCAGTTGCACCTGAAACCGGGGCTGGCCGAGCGGCTCGCGGACCGGTTCGCCGGACTCTCGCGGCGCGTTACGGCGGGCGAACTCGAGCTTGGCCCCGTCGAGCGCTGGAGCGGGGCGATGCTCGAGGCCGAGAACATGTACACCGAGTCGATCGTCCTCGAGCGCCGACCCGACGGCTACGTCCTCTGTGGATACATGGAAACCGAGGCGATGGGCGGTGTGTACGACGCCTACTACGACACCTGGAACCCCGTCGCTCGACTGTCGGAGTTGGTGTTCGGGCGCGTGCTCGAGGAGCCGGCGCAGATCCTCGAGTATCCGCTGGGGACTGGGCTCGAGGTGCTCGCGCACGCGGTCGCTCCGGACCGACCGCGCCGGCCCGAGAAGTGTTGAGTGTGATTCGGCTACAGTAACCGGTAAGAGGGGTCGTCGTGCGCGGAGTTGATCGGAAAGTCCGCATTTAGTACAACGGAAAGCGGTACCACTCCTACCTAAGAAGCCATTATAAAAGAATATCTCAGTCGCGTCTACATCCGCTTACATGTCCTCCGACCGGGTTCAGGAGATCAAAAATACTATTCTTATTAGTCCGATCCTGTCTATCGGTGCCGGATATTTCGCGTGGCATTTCACCAGTGATATCAGTACGATCCTAGTGATGATGGTGCTCTGGATCGCAGTTACGCTACTGGTCGTTCTGTGGCAACTGACGTCGTTGATCGATGAACGTACCCTGCCGCAATGAACCGTGCCTCGAGTTCCCGCTGCCGGGCAAGGTTCGTACCTTGCGCGACAGCGCGAACGGCGGTGATACTGGCAGACGACTCGGCGATCAGTACCCATCTCTATGGGTGAGTCTTCCAGAAGAGTGTCCTGCTCGCACGAGACACACTGGTGACCACACCCTCCCCGGCCGACTCGTTCGCTCCCTCGGGTCACTCACTCATCCACCGGAAGACGCGGGGCGTCTTCCGAGCCGTTCGCTCGCAGAGCTCGCGAAGACCTCGCACGGCGTCGAGTCGCGCCTCGCTCCGCTCACCGCGACTCAGCGCGCGCCACGATGGAGAGATGGGGCCCGAGTTCTGCCTTACGCGTTCAGTCGCCAGATTTCGAAGTTGAGCACGGCGGCGAACGTGATCCAGGCGAGGTAGGGCACGAGCAAGGCGGCGGCGCGGCGATCGACTCGTCGGAAGGCGACAATAGTTGCGACGACGAGCACCCAGAGAGCGACGATGATGCCGAACGCGACGAGCAGTTGCTCGAGCGAGAAGAACGCGGGCGTCCAGGAGACGTTGACCGCCATCTGGACGACGAACAGGCCCAGCGCGAGTCGTCGTCCGTCGCTGTCGCTGCGCCAGACGAGCCAGAGCGCGACACCCAGTAACGTGAAAAGCAGCGTCCAGACGATCGAGAAGGCGATGCCGGGCGGGTAGAACCAGGGTTTGTCGAGCGCCTGAAACCAGGCCGTGTCCGACGACGAAATGAGGGCGGGTGCGCTGCCGACGGCGTTGACCAGGACGACGAAGCCGATCGCCGTGAGGATCGATCGCGGCTCCGGCAGACCGAGAGTATCCCTCGAGGTTTCCATACGTCCTCGACGACGCGGGGACGCTTGGAAGCTGGCGTTGCATCGCGCGGGAAACGAGTCGTCCGTCCGACTGTCGAGAGCAGCTCCGACTCCCGCTTCACTTTCACCCCGATACGCGAACCCTTATTCGCGGCGAGGATGAACGCCCGGCAATGGCAGCGACGGACGAGGACGGCGGACAGCCGACGATCGACCACCCCCTGCTCGAGCCGAACTTCCTCGAGCGCCGGCTCTACCAGCTCAAGCTCGCGGGGACGGCCGCGAACCACCACACGCTCGTCTGCCTCCCGACGGGCCTGGGGAAGACGACGGTGAGCCTGCTGGTGACCGCCCGCAGGCTCGAGGAGGTCGGCGGCACGTCGCTGATGCTCGCCCCCACCAAGCCCCTCGTCCAGCAACACGCCGAGTTCTACCGCGAAGCCCTCCAGATACCGGACGACGAGATCGTCGTCTTCACCGGCGACGTCAGCCCGGACGACCGGGCCGCGCTCTGGGAAGAGGCGACGGTCGTGATGGCCACCCCCCAAGTGATCGAGAACGACCTCGTCGGGAGCCGAATCTCGCTCGCCGACGTCACCCACTGCACGTTCGACGAGTGCCACCGCGCCACCGGCGACTACGCGTACAACTACATCGCCGAGCGCTACCACGCCGACGCCGACAATCCGCTCGTGACCGGAATGAGCGCCTCGCCGGGCGGCGACGAGGAGGCCATCCTCGAGGTCTGTGAGAACCTCGGCCTCCAGGAGGTGGAGGTGATGACCGAGGAGGACGCCGACGTCGCGGAGTTCACCCACGACACCGACGTCGAGTGGGAGCGGATCGAGCTTCCCGAAGAAGTGCTCGAGATCCGCGACGCGCTGAACGAGGTGATCAAAGACCGCCTCGAGAAATTAAAGGAACTCGGAGTGGCCTCCTCGACCCAGCCCGACCAGTCCCAGAAGGATCTCAACCGGATGCGTGCGGAGCTCCAGAAGCTCATCAACAACGACCAGTCGGAGGGGTTCGAGGGGATGTCCGTCCACGCGGAGGTGATGAAGCTCCGGCAGGCCGTCACCCTCGTCGAAACCCAGAGTGTGGAGGCCCTGCGACGGTACTTCGACCGACAGCGCAACCAGGCTCGCTCCTCGGGAGCCTCGAAGGCCAGCCAGCGGATGGTTTCCGACCCACGGGTTCGAGAGTCGATGCGGAAGGCCGAGCGCTTCGACCAGCTTCACCCCAAGTATCGGAAGACGCGGATGCTGCTCGCCGAGACCCTGGGTCTCGAGGGCGGCGACCGGGTGATCGTCTTCACCGAATCGCGCGACACCGCGGAGGCGCTGACCGACTTTCTGAACGAGAGCTTCGACGCCAAGCGGTTCGTCGGCCAGGGCGACCGCGAGGGCTCGGACGGGATGACACAGACGGAACAGCAGGAGGTGCTCGACGCCTTCCGGGGCGGGGAGTTCGAGGTGCTGGTCTCGACGTCGGTCGCCGAGGAGGGGCTGGACGTCCCCGAGGTCGATCTCGTCCTCTTTTACGAGCCCGTCCCGACGGCCATCCGCTCGATCCAGCGCAAGGGGCGGACGGGCCGTCAGTCCGAGGGGCGGGTCGTCGTCCTGCTCGCCGAGGACACCCGCGACGAGGCCTACTTCTGGATCTCGAAACGCCGCGAGAAGGAGATGGAGTCCGAACTCCGGGAGCTGAAGGGGATGGCCGACGATCTCGAGGAGGAACTGGACGACGCCCAGCAGTCCCTGGCCGCGTTCGAGAGCGGAGCGAAAGTAAACCCCGAAGGCGGAAAACCGCAATCGGACGGCAGGGTCTCCAGCGGAAACGAGGGGGTCGACGAGCGACCGGGGTTACGGGAGTTCGCCGAGGAGAGCTCGGACTCGAGTAGTGGTGGCGACGGCTCGGACAGCACCAATTCAGTTACGGAAGGAAGCGTCGAGACCCACGAACCCCACGCCGAGGGCGATGCGGTCGAGGTCGTCGCCGACCAGCGCGAGATGGACGCCAACATCGCACGGGAGCTCTCGAGGCGCGAGGAGTACGAAATCCGCCTCGAGACGCTGGAGGTCGGCGACTACGTGCTTTCGGATCGGGTCGCCGTCGAGCGCAAGTCCGTCGCCGACTTCGTCGACTCGCTGGTCGGCGGCGACCGCTCGGTGTTCGAGCAGGTCGGCGCGATGGGCCGTCACTACGCCCGACCGATCGTGATCGTCGAGGGTGAGGGGCTGTACGAACAGCGGGACATCCACCCGAACGCCGTTCGTGGCGCGCTCTCGAGTCTGGCCGTCGACTTCGGCGCGAGCGTCCTCCGGACCGAAAGCGAGGCCGACACGACCGAGCTGCTTGCGGTAATCGCCGGCCGCGAACAGGGGACTTCCAACCGAGAGGTGTCGGTCCACGGCGAAAAGCAGGCGAAGACGATGGCCGAACAGCAGGAGTACGTCGTCTCCTCGATCGCCGAAATCGGCCCCGTCACCGCTCGAGCGCTGCTCGAGGAGTTCGGCACCGTCGAGGCGGTGATGATCGCGACCGAGGACGAACTGATGGAAGCCGACGGCGTCGGCCGGGTGACCGCCGAGCGGATCCGTGACGTGATCGGCAGCGAGTATACGGGGTGACGGAGGCGAACGCCACTAAACCGATCGAACGCAACCATCGATCCTCACGAACGGAACATATATACTGGTTGCGTATCGATTATCGTGTAGAATGGCCGCCTCGCTCCCTCCACGGTGGGGTCGCGGGAACCCCGCGCTCTCGATCCGAAGCCGGGCGGCCAGCCAAGGGTGCCAATGATGGGCGACGACTCGCACGGCGAGTACAGTCACGAGACTAGACGATCCCCCGAACGCAACACGGGGAGAGACCGGCCGACCGCGGCGCGGGCGAGCGATGAGTAACGGCGCGCTCGACCCCCGCTCGCTTTCGGCTCGAGTCCGGCGAGGCGTCGCCGACCGGGTCCGGATCGACACGCGAACGCTCGCGGTCTTTCGAGTGGTCGTCGGACTGTTGATCGTCGCCGACCTGCTGCTCCGGAGCCGAAACTTTTCGTTTTACTACACGAACGACGGCGCCGTCCCCCAGTCGCTGGCCCAGGCGATGAGCTCCGAGGGGGCGATCTCGATCTACCACTACACGACCGATCCGACCGTTATCGCCGGCCTGTTCGTGCTCCAGGGGTTGATCGCCGTCCAGCTCATCGTCGGCTACAAGACCCGGATCGCCACGATCCTCTCGTTTCTGCTCGTGGTCTCGCTCGACCACCACAACCCGCTGGTGTTGAGCTACGCCGACACGCTATTCCGGCTCCTGTTGTTCTGGGCAATCTTCCTGCCCCTCGGCGAACGGTGGTCGATCGACGCCATCCACGCCGACCGGGAGCCCCGGGCGGGGATCGCCAGCGTCGCGTCGGCGCTCATTCTCGCCCAGATGGTCGTTATGTACATCGTCAACGGCTATCACAAGGCCCAGGACGAGCTCTGGACGAGCGGCGAGGCGACGCCGTTGATCATGGGACTTCACGACACGACGTTCTTCCTCGCGCCCTATCTCCGGGAGTTTCAGACGTTGCTCCAGATCGGCGGACTGACGTGGTTCTACATGCTGATTTTCTCCTGGCTGCTGTTCGTGCTACGCGGCCGGCTGCGGATGGCCCTCGTCGGGATGTTCGTGGCCTCGCACGCCTCGTTCATCGTTACGGTGCGGATCGGCGCGTTCCCCTACGTCGCGATCGCCGGCGTCATGCTGTTCCTTCAGGCGCAGTTCTGGGACGATCTGAAGGCGATCGCTCGCTTCCTCGAGCTCGATCTCGCCGGGCTCGAGGCCCGCCGGGAGCGACTCGTGCGTTTCGCGAGACGCGTTCCGGACGTCCGAATCGGCGGCGAACGCCAGCGACGCGCGAGGGAGTTGGGCTACAACGCGGCGCTCGGGATCGTCGTGCTGTCGATCGTGCTGTTCGTGGCCCTCTCTACGGTTCCGTTCGGCGGCCTCGCCGACGAGGAGACCGTCGTCGAGGAGCAGATCGAGGACCGCGCCCAGCAGTTGAGCATCGACCAGCCCGACTGGAGCGTCTTCGCGCCGACCCCGCGGACGACCGACAGCTACTACGTCTTCCCGGCACAGACCGCCGACGGCGAGGTGGTCGACGTCTACAACGGCCAGGCGTCGGTCTCCTACGACCGACCCTACGAGGGGAGCCAGCTCCAGGAGCAGTACGGCTCCTACCGGGAGCGGTTCTACATGAACAGCGTCCGCCGCGGCGGAATCCAGGGAACAAACGACGCCGACGAGTATCTCGCCGACTACATCTGTGCGAGCTGGGAGGAAGAACACGGGACGGAGCTCACCCACGTCAACATGTACCAGGTAGTCGAGAGCGTCGACATGGACACCGTGAGCGATCCCGAGGACCGCGATCGGGACGTCAGACCAGTCTCCGCACACGGCTGTGGCGACAACGAGCCGACGGAGATCCAACCGCCCGACTTCTAGGGTCCGAACCTCGGATCCTTGCGATCGGGGTCTCCGATCGGAATTCTGAACTGCGAGCGCTCCGAACTGACGCTCGATGAGCGAGGAGCTCCCCGAGGACGCGCCGATCGTCCTCTTCGACGGCGTCTGTAACCTCTGTGCCGGGTTCGTCCAGTTTATCGTGCCGCGGGACGACGAGGAGATCTTTCACTTCGCGTCGCTGCAGTCCGACGTCGGCCAGCGGCTGCTGGCCGACCACGGTCTCGCCGAGGATCACCTCGATTCGATCGTCCTGATCGAGGGCGAGGACGCCTACGTCAAGTCCGCGGCCGTTCTGCGAATCGGCGAGCACCTCGGCGGCGTCTACGCGCTCGGCCGACCGCTACGATATCTCCCGCGACGGCTCCGGGACTGGGGGTACGACGTCGTCGCCGCCAACCGCTATCGCGTGTTCGGCAAGAAAGACCAGTGTATGATGCCGACCGGAAACGTCCAGGAGCGGTTTCTCGATTAGCGCAGCGTCTCGAGGGTTTCTCCGGCCTCGCGGGCGGCCTCGAGACACTCCCGGGCGTAGCGCGGATCGTCCGTCTCGCTCGCCTCCCGCGAGAACTTCTCGAGGGCGGCGACCAGCGAGGCTCGCGCGCTCTCGAGGTCGTCGGTCCGTGAGCCGCTCGCCCGCTGCGAGCGGTCCGCGGGCGGTCGACGGCTCGACTCGGCGTGGTGACGGTCCGACTGGGCTCGTTCCGTCTCCGCGCCTCGAGACGGATCGGCCTCCGACTGGGTTCGAACCTCCCGGTCCGCCGTCGATTCGGGCGGCGGCGATGCGGGGCGATCGCTCGAGTCGCCTGCGGGATCGGTGTCGGCGGTCTGGCCCGCTCGTTCGGGCTCTGTCTCGGGTCCGTCCTCGTCGGTCGCCGATCGCGTGCCGTCGATCTCGGGCTGCGGTCGGCTCTCCCCGTCGTTCTCGTCGCCGTCCGCTGGTGTCGACTCTTTGGCCGGCTGGGCCTCGAGATCCGTCCCCTGGACGGCGTCGGGGTTGCCGTGACAGCTGGGACAGAACGTCGTCCCGTCCTGCTGGAAGAGGGGATCGCCGCAGGTGCCACAGTGGCTGTTGGTCATCGTGGCTCCCTTGAGCAGGAGGTCGCTCATCCGCTGGGTGGCCTCCCGCTCGGCCTTGTCGCGCTCGTACTTCTCCCGAAGCTTCTCGCGCTCTGCTTCTTTGTCGAAGTCGCTCATACCCGTTCGAAGGCGGCCCAGCGGCGAAAAACCTGCGGACCCTACTTCGTGCGGCGGTACATCCCCTTCGACGCGGGGCGAACGTCCTCGTACCCGAACCGCTCGTAGAAGCCGTCGACGTCCGCGATCAGGGTGACGTACGCACTCCGGGGCGCCTCGCGCTCGAGGTAGGCCTCGAGTCGCCGGACGATTCGCGTGCCGAGTCCGCGTCCCTGGTGATCGGGGTGAACCGCGATGTCCGAGAGCAGGTACACCGTGCCACCGTCGCCGACGATCCGCCCCATCCCGACGGTCTCGTCCGTGGGTTCGTGGACGGCGATGGCGCCGAACAGCGAGTTCGGAAGGCCCGCTTCGATCCCCTCGAGCGAGCGGGCGGTCATCCCGGTCGCCTCGCGCAGGGCGGCGAACGTCTCGGGCTCGGGGAGTCGGTCGCGAATCTCGTACGGATCGGAAGCGTCGCTCATGTCGGCGTCCAGATCCGGCGGGCAAAAAGCGGTACCGGTCAGATCCGGAGGTGGGCCGGGGGGTCGACGACCTCGAGTTGCTCGAGCAGTTCGAGCCGATCCTCCTCGAGCCAGACCTCGGCGATCTCGCCGTCTTCGATCCGATACATGGCCATGCCGGTCCACTCCGCGACGTGGCCCGTCGGCTCCACGTCGCGGTACTCGCCGGTGTGAGTCCCGCCGACCGTGTACCGGACCGCGACCAGATCGCCCTCGGTGACCATCGCCTCGGTCGTCCCCGAGTAGTCCGGGAACGGCTCGAAGTGCGCCTCGAGCTTCTCGAGGAGTTCGTCGACGCCGTGGCGTTCGTCGTGGATGCCGTGCTCGACCACGTCCTCCGCGAGGAGCTCCGAGAGGGTCTCCCGATCCCGGTCGTTGAACGCGGCCAGATACTGCCGAACGAGTTCCGTGTTGGATTCGATTTGGGTTGCCATGTGCTCACCTCGTGATCGCTCCGGGCGGTCGGTCGCTCACGTCGCTCCCGGAACGTCGGTTGTAGCGTCGACGTTCCGAGTGTTATTTGTTATCGTGCATCACGGAGACAGTCCGGAGGACGCGACTCGAGGCGAGGGTCAGTTCGAAACCGCGGCTTCGACGGCGTCAACGGCTCCCTCGGGCGTCTCGACGGTTTCGACGCCGGGCACGTCGTGGGTCTCGAGGCCGACGACGGGGCGACCGTAGACGCCGGCGAACCCGATCTCCGAGAGGGTGCCGTGGCTCCCCGCGAGCGCGATCACCGCCTCCCCGTTCAGCGGGACGAGCGCGTTCCTGGCGTGGCCGAGCCCGGTCGCGATCGGAATATCGATATAATCGTTCGCGTCCTCCGGTCGCTCCGTCGGGAGGATGCCGATCGTCCGCCCGCCCTCCGCTTTGACGCCCCGACAGATCGCCGCCATCGTGCCGCCGAGTCCGCCACAGACGACCGTGTGTCCCCGTCGCCCGAGCTCCCGGCCGACGGCCTCGGCCCGGGCAGTCGCTTCACCCTCGATCCGTCCGCCGCCGATGACGCTGACGCGCATGCTCGAGGGAGCGACGGCGAGCGGGAAGACCGGTTCGGTCCCGAGCTACGGCGACGGGCGCCGAGAGCGAGCGACGAGGATCGCGGCGAGGACGAGCCCGCCGGTCGGGAGCGCCGCGAGCGCGACGAACAGGAGGGCCGTACCGCCGTAGGTGAGCGCGATCCCGGCGATCGACGCGCCCGCGGCGCCGATCCCGAACACGCCGAGGTAGGTGTAGCCGAACGACAGCCCCTGGACGTCAGCGGCGACGTACTCGCCGATCAGCGCCTGGTGGATCGGCGCCTCCATAAAGACGAAGAAGCCCAGCAGCGCACAGATCGCGACCGTCGGGAGCAGACCGAACGACGTGACGACCGGGAACGAAAGCGAGACGACGATCAGCGCGAGGAAGACGGCGACGATCGTCCGCTCGGGCGAGCGGCTGTCGCTCAGGCGGCCGCCGGCGTACTGGCCCGCGGCGCCGACGAGCAGCAGGCCGGCGTAGGCGTACTGGCTCGGCTCGAACGTCTCGCCCGCGATCTCGACGGGCTCGAACACCGGCAGCCCAGCCAGCACGTCGGGGAGGAACGTGAACAGTCCGCGGTAGTACGTTCCCGCGAGGACGGCGATGGCGAAGACGAGCAGGAAGCTGCCGACGAACAACACCCGCGACTGCACGACGATCCCCGAGAGGCCGTCGGCGTCGGTCGCCGTCGACTCGTCGGAATCGGTCGCCGTCCGCTCGACGAACTCGAGACGGCCCGCGACGAGGATCGCGAGGATCGCGGGGACGGCGAACAGCCCGGCGACGAGCCGCCAGTCCAGAAACGTGAGCAGGAGCGCGGCGACGAGGGGGCCGACGGCGGTGCCGACGTTACCGGCGACGCCGTGGTACGCGAGGACGGTCCCCTGGCGCTCCGAGCCGCGGGTGATCAGCGACAGCCCCGCAGGGTGGTACAGACTGGCTGCGGCCCCCCAGAGCACGAGCGCGAGCGCGAGCAGCGGGAGCGACGGCGCGAGCGCGATCAGCACGAACCCCCCGCCCATCCCGGCCATCGAGAGGACAACGAGTCGCTTCGAGCCGTAGGAGTCCGCGAGCGCGCCGCTGGGGAGTGCTCCGATCCCGATGAGCGCGTAGCCGACGGCGACCACCGTCCCGAGGACGGCCGCGGAGACGTCGAACGCCTCGAGCCAGACGACGACGAACAGCGGGATCGTCAGCTCGTAGAGGTGGAACGTCGCGTGCCCGAGCATGGTGAAACGGGCGATCCGGCGATCGTTCCGATCCATGAGATCGATAGCTCGGGCGAGGGATGATAGCAATTGTGAAAGTACTCGGATTGCATCTCCCCGTTCGACGGTCGAGCCCGACGGCGCATTTCGACGATCGACGTACAATTCATCGTCAGTCTCGGGTGAGCGTGGACGATCCGACGGATTTAACGCCTGGGATGGTGCAGTTTCACGTGGTATGACGAAAGTTAGCGTAGTCGGCGCGGCCGGCACGGTCGGGGCCGCCGCAGGCTACAACATCGCGCTCCGAGACGTCGCGGACGAACTCGTCTTCGTCGACATCCCGGATCAGGAGGAGACGACGATCGGCCAGGCCGCCGACACGAACCACGGCGTCGCCTACGATTCGAACACGACGATCCGACAGGGCGGGTACGAGGACACCGCCGGTTCGGACGTCGTCGTCATCACGGCCGGGATCCCGCGCCAGCCCGGGCAGACCCGGATCGATCTGGCCGGCGACAACGCGCCGATCATGGAGGACATCGGCTCCTCGCTGGCCGAGCACAACGACGACTTCGTCACCGTCACCACCTCGAACCCCGTCGACCTGCTCAACCGCCACCTCTACGAGGCCGGCGATCGGAGCCGCGAGCAGGTGATCGGCTTCGGCGGTCGGCTCGACTCCGCTCGCTTTCGCTACGTGATCGCCCAGCGCTACGACGTCCCCGTCCAAAACGTCGAGGCGACGATCCTCGGTGAGCACGGCGACGCCCAGGTTCCTGCCTTCTCGAAGGTCCGCATCGACGGGAGGGACCTCGAGTTCACCGACGACGAGAAAGCGGAGCTGCTCGAGGAACTCCAGACCTCGGCGATGAACGTCATCGAAAAGAAAGGCGCCACCCAGTGGGGTCCCGCGACGGGCGTCGGCCACACCGTCGAGGCCATCCTCCGCGATACGGGCGAGGTGCTTCCCTGCAGCGTCGTCCTCGAGGGCGAGTACGGCCACGAGGACACCGCCTTCGGCGTTCCGGCCAAGCTCGGCGCCGACGGCGTCGAGGAGATCGTCGAGTGGGATCTGACCGAGTTCGAGCGCAACCAGCTCGGCGAGGCCGCCGAGAAGCTCTCCGAGCAGTACGACGAGATCGCGTAATCGGCCCCCTCGAACCGCAAGTCGGACTCCGTTTTCTCGCCACGAACCCCCGACGGGCGCGATCAGCCGGCTGTTCGCGTTCGACTCGCCTCACTGCGTGCGACAGGGCGACGCCGTGCTCTTCGACGGTGACGGGACACGCATCGAGGCGCTGCCGGTCGAAACCCAGTCCGGAGCCACGCGCGACGCGTTTCGAGCGGTCGGCGCCGGCGAGCCGGACCGACGACACGTCGACGCTCTCATAACGGCATGATGGATCGGGGAGCCATCACCGCTTCCGGACTCGCATCTCGACCGGACCGGGATCGAGCGACACTTTCGGCGTGGGGTCGATCGACTCAGTCACTCGCTCGAGGTCGACGCGTCGAACCATCGTCGCCAGCGAGAGCTGGAGCTCCGTCATCGCGAACCGCATCCCGATGCAGTGGCGCGAGCCACCGCCGAAGGGGAAGTAGGCGTACTCGGGTCGGCCGTCGGGGTCGCCGAGCACGGATCGCTCGTCTCCGTCCGCGTCCTCGGCGTCCGCGAGCCACCGATCCGGCCGGAACGCGCCGGGTTCGGACCACCAGCGTTCGTCGCGGTGGACGCTGTACATGTTCAACTGGACCGTCGTCCCCGGACCGATGCGGTAGCCGGCGAGCGCGGTCTCCTCGTAGGGCTCGCGCTGGAGGAACGGTAGCGGCGGGTAGAGACGCATTGCCTCCCGGCCGACGGCCTCGGTGATCGCCAGGTCCGGCAGATCCCCGAACGTCGGCTTCCGGTCGCCGGGGATCGCGTCGACCTCGCGCTCGAGTCGCGATCGGGCGTCGTCGGCGTCGGCGAGCAACCAGCAGGCGTAGGTCAGCGCGGTCGCCGTCGTCTCGTGGCCGGCCAACAGGAACAGCTGTAACTGGTCGGTGATCTCCTCGATCGACGGCCTCGAGCCGTCGGGATATTCGTTCGTCGCGAGCAAGGAGAGCAGGTCGTCGCCGTCCGCGTCGGACCGGCGACGTTCGGCCACCAGTTCCTCGACGAGCGCCTCGACGTCGGCCGTCGCGCGGCGGTACTCGCGTTCGGCCCGGCTCGGGATCCACGTCGGCAGTACGGCGCGAGCGCCGAAGAACTCGCTATCGCTGTACGCGCCCATCGCGTGCACCCAGCGCCGAACGCGCTCGGCGCGCCCGTCTCCGAACTCGAGATCAAACAGTGACCGCGTCAGCGCTCGCAGCGTCAGGGTCGACATCGCCTCCCGAACGTCGATGACCTCGCCGTCCGACCAGTTCTCGACCAGACGGATGGCTTCCGTGACCATATCGTCCGCGTAGCTCCGGATTCGAGCCGGCGTGAAGGCGTTCTGGAGGAGCAGACGCTGGCGGCGCCAGCGTTCGCCCTCCGCGAAGAACAACCCTTCGACGTCGAGCAGGTCGCCGAACTCGTGCTCGAACTCGCCGCGCCAGAACTCGTCGTCGCGGGCGACGACAACCCCCTCGACCAGTCCGGGGTCCGAGACGACCACGAACTCGCGGCCGAAGGCCTCGTATCGGGCGACGTCGCCGTACTCGCGCATCGAGGAGAGGAACTCGAGCGGGTCGCGAGCGAACGCGAGGGTGCTGTCGACCAGCGGAAGGCCGCGCGGACCGGGCGGCGGCGTTCCGACGACCGTTCGCGTCGGTCCGGTGTCGACGTCCGCGTCGCTTGTCGGCTGTTCGCGGTCGTCCGCCGTCGGCCGCGTCTCGCTCATACCCTTCCTTCGAAGCGAACGGCTGTCGGTGCTCTCCCGAAGCGCTGAACTTCTTTATATCGTCCCGTCGAACGACCGGTATGCAGTCGGCAGACCTCACGCTCCGGCTTCCGCCGTCGATGCAACTGCCGGCGCCCGAGGAGCCACTCGAGTCGTTCCGGCGCGAGGAAGTGCTCTCCTGGGAAGTCGACGAAGAGTCCGAAACCGTGCGCTTTCTCTCGCTGGTCGTCGGCGACCCCGGTGCGCTCGGGGACCTGGCCGAGGCTCTCGAGTCGGTCCACCGGTACGACGTCACGCCGATCGATGCGGAAACGTTCTACGGTTACGTCGAGATGGACCTGCGGGCCGCCGACGCCACCCTCCTGGGAACGTTCGACGTCCCCGGACTGGTAGTCGTGCCGCCGATGGTCTACACCGGTCGGGAGAACGTCCACGTTACCGTCCTCGGAGAGCCCGAAGCCATGTCGGGGCTGCTCGAGCGCGCCCCCGACGACGTCGAGGTCACGCGCGTGAGCGAGCACCAGCGCCGCTCGGAGACGCTGGCCGGCCGACTCACGGCCAGACAGTTCGAAGCGCTCGAGGTCGCCCGCGACGCGGGCTACTACGAAATCCCCCGGAGCGGCGAACTGGCGACGGTAGCCGAGGAGCTCGAGTGTTCCGAGAGCGCGGCGTCGACGCTGCTGCGGTCGGCGGAGGGGGAGCTGGTCGATGCGGCGTTACGGCGGTAGAGAAGCGGTCGGTTAGGGAATCAGCTGCTCGCCGTCATCGTCGTAGATCGTGATCGCGTCGACGGGACAGGTCCGGGCTGCGAACTTCGCGTCGAGTTCGGCCTCCTCGGGCACCTCGCGGACGAAGAGTCCGTCCTCGACCTCCTCGCTGTCCTCGAGGATCGCCTTCCCCGCCGACTTGTCCTTCTCGAAGGCGTCCCATTCGGCGACACACTGGTACATCCCGATACAGGTCTCCTCGTCGAACTCGACTTTCATACGCGAGGGTTGGATCGATCGTCGTAAATCGTTAGCGGTCGTGGCGACCGAACGTCGGACACCCGACCGTTTCCGTCGCTCAGCGACGAGATGTGATCGGCGAGCTTTGTGGGCGCCCGATATATTTCGATCGATGACTGTCCCGATCGAACGGGACACGGCTTATGCCGTCGAGGAGCTAAGTAAATTAACGATCATGAAAGATAGTCTCGAGGATCTCTCCGCGCTCGCGGACGCCGTGTCCGAGCACGACGTCGACGAACTCCTCGGACTCCTCTCGACGCGGGAGGTCCGCATCACGCTCGCGTACCTGTACGATCACCCCAACGCGACGGTGGACGAACTCGCCGCGGCTATCACCGGTGCCGCTGCAGCCAAGAGCGGACGGATCGGCGGCGAGTCGGAGTACGAGCGAGCGCACGTCTCCCTCCACCACTCGGTCCTCCCTCGGCTCCAGGACCACGGGCTAATCGAGTTCGATCCGGCCGACGGAACGGTCGAGGACGTCGACGTACCGCCGGCCGTCTACGACGTGCTCGGAGTCGGCGAATGAGCCTCGAGACGCTCGGCGAGGCGCTCGAGCGCGCCGAAGCCGAACGGAAGCGACTCGAGGTACACGCGAGCGATAGCGACGTCGCGGTCGACCTACAGCGCCAGTTTACGAGCCGGAACGTCGCGGTCGAGTACCGCCGAGCCGCGGCGTTCGAGGACGGGTTCGTCGTGATCCGCGATTCCGACGGCGAGTTCCGAGGCGCGCTGGGTCTCGAGGGGTTCGACGCCCTCCTCTCGCCGGAGATCCACCCGCCCTGGACGCTCGAGGAGGCCGACGTCGACCTCCGGGAGCTACTTGACTTTCTGGAGGGGACGCCGTTCGCCGCCGCCGACCGGCGACAGCTGCTCGCGGTCTCGCGGGAGATCGAGGAGCGAGCGTGGCGGGTCGCCGACGGCACCCTGTACGCCGGCTTCCAGCGCGAGGCGGCGTTCGCCGATCAGTTCGAGGTGTACGAGCGGCTGGCCAGTCGGGGAACGCTCTCGGTGACGGCGTTTCTCGACGATACGTGGGACGCACCGCTCGAAGGGCCGTCGGTGGTCTCCGCATCCGGCGAGATCGGTCGGTTCTGGTTCGTCGCATTCGAGGCCGCCGACACCGACCGCCAGAGCTGCGCGCTGGTCGCCGAGGAGCGCCAGCCCGGGGAGTACTACGGCGTCTGGACGTACGATCCCGCGTTCGTCGGCGAGCTGGTCGAGCACCTCGAGCGCAGCTACGGCGTCTCAAGGGCGTAGCGGGCGCCCGTGACACGGTCGACCGAACGGGCTCGAGGATCGAGTCGAGGGCAGCGATACGACAGTTTAAACCGGAGCACGCGCCAACTGCGGGTAATGAACATCGAGGAGCTGTCGGGGCTCCCGCCCGGCGCCGTCGAGCACTTTCGCGGCGAGGGGATCGAGGAGCTCTACCCGCCCCAGGCCGAGGCCGTCGAGGCCGGCGCGACCGAGGGCGAGAACCTCGTCGCGGCGGTCCCCACGGCGAGCGGCAAGACCATGATCGCCGCGCTGTCGATGCTGTCGGCGATCGAGCGCGGCGGGAAGGCGCTGTACATCGTACCCCTGCGGGCGCTGGCCAGCGAGAAACGCGAGGAGTTCGCGGCCTACGAATCGTTCGGCGTCGACGTCGGCGTGACGACGGGCAACTACGAGTCGACCAGCGACTGGCTCGCGACGAAGGACATCGTCGTCGCCACCAGCGAGAAGGTCGACTCGCTCGTGCGCAACGGTGCGAGCTGGCTCTCCGAGCTCACCTGCGTCGTCAGCGACGAGGTCCACCTCATCGACGACCGGAATCGGGGACCGACGCTCGAGGTCACCCTCGCGAAACTGCGCCGGCTCAACCCCGACCTCCAGACGGTCGCCCTCTCCGCGACCGTGGGAAACGCCGACGAAATCGCGGCGTGGCTCGACGCCGAACTCGTCGACACCGACTGGCGCCCGATCGATTTGCAGATGGGCGTCCACTACGGCAACGCCCTGAACTTCGACGACGGCTCGACTCGCGAGGTGCCCGTCGAGGGGAGCGAAAAGCAGGAGGCCGCACTCGTCCGCGACATCGTTCAGGAAGGGGGGTCGTCGCTCGTGTTCGTCAACTCGCGGCGCAACGCCGAGGCCGCAGCCCGCAGGCTCGGGCAAGTAACGAGCCGAGAGCTGACCAGCGGCGAGCACGACGAGCTGGCGGAGCTGGCCGAGGAGATCCGCGACGACAGCGACACCGAGACCAGCACGGACCTCGCCGACTGCGTCGAACGCGGCTCGGCGTTCCACCACGCGGGGCTCTCGAGCACCCAGCGCTCGCTCGTCGAGGACGCCTTCCGCGAGCGCCTGCTAAAGGTGATCTCGGCGACGCCGACGCTCGCTGCAGGCGTGAACACTCCGGCTCGGCGAGTCATCGTCCGTGACTGGCGCCGGTTCGATCCGACTGCGGGGGGAATGGCCCCGCTCGACGTCCTCGAGGTCCACCAGATGATGGGCCGCGCTGGACGACCGGGGCTCGACCCCTACGGCGAGGCCGTCCTTCTGGCAAAGAGCCACGACGAGAGCGAGGAGCTGTTCGACCGCTACATCTGGGCCGACCCCGAGCCCGTCCGCTCGAAGCTCGCGGCCGAGCCCGCCCTGCGGACCCACGTGCTCGCTACGATCGCCTCCGGATTCGCCCGCACGCGAGAGGGATTGCTCGAGTTCCTCGAGGCGACGCTGTACGCGAGCCAGTCGACCGAGCCGGGTCGGCTCGAAACGGTGACCGACAGCGTGCTCGACTACCTCGAGCGCAACGACTTCGTGGAGCGCGATAGGGGTGGAGACGGCGACGCCGGCGCGTTCACGACCGCAGCCGATCTCGCTGACGGCAGCGGGCGTAGCGAGGATCTCGAGGCCACCAGTCTCGGCCACACCGTCTCGCGGCTCTACCTGGACCCGATGAGCGCCGCGACGATCGTCCACGGGCTCGAGGACGCCGACGAGCGCCCCACCGCGCTGGGACTCTACCAGCTCGTCTCCCGAACGCCGGACATGTACGAACTCTACCTCCGTTCGGGCGAGGACGAGAAGTTCGGCGAACTCTACTACGAGCGCGAGACCGAGCTGCTCGGCGACGCGCCGAGCGAGTTCGAGGAGGACCGCTTCGAGGACTGGCTCGCCGCGCTGAAGACGGGGAAGCTGCTCGAGGACTGGGCCGAGGAGGACGACGAGGAACGCATCACCGAGCGGTACAAGATCGGTCCCGGCGACCTGCGCGGAAAGGTCGATACCGCCGAGTGGCTGCTCGGCGCGGCCGAGTCGCTCGCGAGCGAGATCGACAGCGAGTGGACCGTCGCGGTCCGCGAGGCCCGCGCCCGCGTCGAACACGGCGTCGACGAGGAGCTGCTCGAGCTGGTCTCGGTCCGCGGCGTCGGCCGGAAACGCGCCCGGGAGCTGTACGAGGTCGGCATCGAGGAGCCGGCTGACCTCCGCGAGGCCGACAAGTCCGTGGTCCTCGGGGCGCTCAGGGGCGAGAAGACGGCCGAGAACATCCTCGAGAACGTCGGCCGCGAGGACCCCTCGATGGACGGCGTCAAGGCCGACGCGTCTGCCGCGGCGACGGGCTCGAACGACGGCGACGATACTGCCGAGACGGAGACGACCGCGACGACCGACGACGAGGAGAGCCAGTCGAGCCTGGGTGATTTCTGATGGAGCTGCTCGAGTGTCCCCTCGCGATCGACGACCTCGATTCGTTCGTCGCCGACCTCGGCGAGATCGGCGAGACCCACGGAACCACCCTGCAGGCGTTCGACGCCCGCTACGTCGCCGGGCCTCGCCACCTCGAGCGGGCCGTCGAACTGGCCGACCGCTCGATCGCGCGCGGCGAGAACGTCGCCCGCGATCGGGCCGTCGAGATCCTGCTGTACGCCGCGGGGCGTCGCCAGATCGACCGCGCGCTGGAGATGGGCGTCGGCGAGGGCGAGAACCGAGCCGTCGTCCTCGCGGACGGGGGCGACGAGGCCGCGGCGCTCGAGGGCGTCCGGGAGCTCGCGGCGTTCGCCGGGACGGCGTCGACCCTCGAGAACCCGGACGAGGAGACCCTCCAGGCGTTCTTCGAGATTCCCGACCGCGAGCGCGCGGCGACCGACGCCTCGCTGGGCGCCCTGGTTCGCGAGCGAGTGGCGCTGCTCGAGGTCGAGAAGTAGTCAGTCCGACGCGCCCTCGAGCCGTCGTTCCCGGGACTCCCGGAGCCCGTCGCAGATCCCACCCTGGCTCGACATGTTGACCTGTGCCAGCCGTCCCCGTCGGTGGACCAGCTCGAACTCCTCGGGGTCGATCGGTTCGCCCTCGGGAGTCAGGAACAGCGGATCGGTCGGCGCATCGACGAGTCCCGTCTCGCGGGCCTTCTCGAGGTAGCGCTCGATCGGTTCCGCGGGAACCGAGACCCCGACGGCCCGATCCGAGAGGTAGATCGAGAGCTGGTCGTCGCCGTCGGTGCGCTCGAGATCCGTCGGTCGGAGCGAGACGATCGTCTCGGAATCGAGGCCCGCCTCGAGCAGCGCCTCGACGGCGTCGTACTGGCGGGCGGTTCTGGCTTTGCGGTCGAGCTCCAGTCGAACCGCATCGACGGTGTCCTCGGCGTCGGGAAACGCCTCGGCGAACGACCGGCCCGCGTTCACGCCGCGGTTGATCTCGAGTTCGTGCATGTGCTCGTGGAGGTAGATCCGGGCCCGGTCGACCGCGAGGAGTTCCTCGACCTCCGTGCGGGAGTCGACGGCCATCATCCAGGCGAACGCAGGCGAACACCACGCCGTCGGCAGCGTCAGGTGGACGGTGACGGTTCCGGCGTCGATCTCGATGGCGTCGATGTACTCGAGTTCGACGATCGAACGGTCGAGTTCGGGATCGGTGACTCGGTCCAGTCGGTCGCGGACGGCCTCGCGAGTGAGGGCGTCGAAATCGTGGTCGGTCATCAGTCGTCTGCCGCCGCGGGGGCGTCGCTGGCGTAGTGGTCCTCGAGGCCGAACCGCTCGCTGATCTCGTCCTCGCGGAACTGGCGTTTCTTCTCGTCGATGTCGATGTCGTACAGTTCGGCGGCGTTCTCGCCCATTACCTTCCGTTTGGTCTCGAGATCCCACTCGACGCCGTACTCCATCCGATCGTCTTGAGTGAGTTCGGCCTCGAGAACCGCCTCGACAAGCCAGTCAGGGTTCCAGATGGCGTAATCCGAGCCGAACAGGACCCGGTCCTCGCCGAGCCACCAGAGTAGTTCGGAGAGGATCTCGGAGAACTTCGCGGGACGGTTCTGGGCGAACGGTGCGGCGACCGCGAGCCCGCCGTAGACGTTCGGCTCCTGAGCGGCGATCCAACAGAAGTCGTCCAGTCGCGGCAGCCCGACGTGTTCGACGACGAAGTTGAGATCCGGGAACGACGACGCCGCGTCGTCGATATCGGCGACGTCGAACGCGTCGCGGTTCAGCGGCCGGATCGTCGGTCCCTTGTGGGCGTGAATGTTCTCGATACCGAGCTCCTCGCACTTCTCCAGGTATTCGAAGGCGGCCTCGTCGTCGAGCCGCCACCCTTTCGACTCGTCGCGCCACTCCGCGGTGTAGACCTTTACACCCTGGATGTCGTAGGTCTCGTTCAGCTTCTCGAGGTACTCCAGCCCCTCCTCCCCGTCGCGGGGATCGAAGCTCCCGTTGAGGACGAACCGTTCGGGGTACTCGGTCGCGAGCTCGGCGTTTTGCTCGGTGGTGTTGAACCCTTCCCCGTAGAAGTCCGTGAGGTAGGTCGGCTGGAAGATCGCCATGTCCGCGGCGGCGTTCTCGAACAGGTCCTCGACCATCCGCTCGGCGCCGTACTTGCGGTACTCCTCGATGCTCCACTGCCGTTCCTCGGGCGTGAACGTCGTGTGGTAGTCGTAGAAACACTGGATGAACTCCTCGCCGCCCTCGTGGGTGATGTTCCCCTCCGTCGCGTCCCACAGGTGGACGTGACCGTCGATAACGAAGATCTCCTCGCCGTTGTGATCGTACATCGCAGTATGGTGCTAGGTATCAACAACCATTATTCTTCGTGATGGATTCCCGACCGGAGGACGTGCCGGCGGCAGTCGTGTCCGAGCGTCGATACGTTGGGCGAACGTTTTCACCCAGTACGACAAAGCGTGACGTGGTATCATGCAAGCAGCCCGTCTCCACGAGTACACCGACGACATGAGCGAGGCCCTCGAGGTAGAGGAGATAGACCGGCCGGAGCTCGAGAAATCCGACGAGATCCTGGTCGAGGTCTCAGGCGCCGGCTGGTGTCAGACCGACAACCACATCATCGAGGGAATGTGGGAGGAGTACGCCCCGCAGGACCTTCCGATGACGCTGGGCCACGAGAACGCGGGCATCGTCGCGGAAGTCGGCGAGGAGGTAACCCTCGTCGAGGAGGGCGACCCGGTAATCTGTCATCCCGTCCAGACCTGTGGAATCTGTCGGCCGTGTCGGCTCGGCGAGGACATGTACTGCGAGAACAGCGCGTTCAACGGCCTCACCACGAACGGCGGGTTCGCGGAGTACCTTCAGACCAACGAGCGCGCGGTAATTCCGCTCCCCGACGGCGTCGACCCGACCGAGATCGCCCCCCACGCCGACGCGGGGATCACGGCCTATCACGCCACGAAAAAGGCCGTTCGCGAACTGAATCCCGGCGACACCTGCGTCGTCATCGGCGTTGGCGGACTCGGCCACATCGGGCTGCAGTGTCTCGACGCGATGAGCGCGGCCGATATCGTCGCCGCCGATCTGAAGGACGAGGCCCTCGAACTGGCCGAGGATCTGGGCGCTCGCTACACGATCAACTCCGGGGAGGACGACCTCGCGGAGAGCGTGATGGACCTGACCGACGACGAGGGCGCCCAGCAGGTGCTCGATTTCGTCGGGGCCGATCAGACGACCGGTGCGGCGCCCGACATGGTCGCTGCCGGCGGCGATCACCACGTGATCGGCTACGGCGGCCACATCCACGAACCCTGCCAAGCGCTCGTCAACGGCGAGTTCTCGTTCAAGGGAACCCTGGTGGGGAAGTACGCCGAACTCCAGGAGCTCGTCGCACTGGTCGATCGCGGGGACGTCGAGCTCCGTACCGAAATTTACGACCTCGAAGAGATCAACACCGTCGCCGAACGGCTCGAGCACCGCGAGATCGAGGGGCGGGCGGTGATCACGCCGCCCTGAGAGAGCCGTCGCTCACTGCTCGAACCAGTCGTCGGCCAGCAGCCCGTACCGAAAGAGGTCGACGCGCTCGCCCTCGACGAACGCCTCGTCGCGAAGCCGTCCCTCCTCGACGAACCCGGCCTTCTTGAGGACGCGGTGCGAGGCGGGGTTGGTCTCGTAGACGCAGGCGAACACCTTCTCGAAGCGCCGTTCGGCGAACGCGTAGCGACACGCCTGCGAAACGGCGTCCGTCGCGTAGCCCTGGCCCCAGCAGTCGGGGTCGATCATGTATCCGATCTCGATCGTCCCCCAGATCTCGTTCGGTTCGTGCAACCCGATCGATCCGACCGGGCTCCCGTCGGCGGCGATCAGGAAGTGGTACCCTTCCGTGTCGTCGAGCGACTCGATCCACTCGCGCTCCTGGATCCGGTTCAGCGGGTCGGCGGCGCCGAGGTGACGGCGAACCCGCGGGTCGTTGACCAGTCCCGCCAGGAAAGCGGCATCGTCGCGCTCGATCGGCTGCAGTTCGACACGTTCGCCCCGAAGGAACGTCGTTCCCGCCATACTCGCCGATCGATTGCGATGTACTTGAAATCGGGGACGGTGTGTCACACAGTGCTATCGGGTCGAAGGCGACGCTACCCTCTTGTGCGAACGCGTGATACGTCTCTCGCATGGCAACCCTCGAGGATCCGATCGATATCGGCGGCTGTCGCGTTCCGAACCGACTCTACCGCGCGCCGCTGCTCGAGTGTGCGGGCAACGGCCCCGACGCCGTCGAGACGCTGATCGAGGATCTCGAACCCGCCGCGGCGTCGGGAGTCGGGCTGCTCTGTCAGGGCGCGACGATCGTCCGCGGCGAAGGAGGCTGTGCGGCGCCGGGGATGACCCGCGTTCACGACCCCGACTTCGTCGCCGAACTCTCACGGCTGACCGACCGGATCCACGACCACGGCAGCAAGCTCTTCCTCCAGCTCGAGCACGGCGGGCTCCGGAGCATGGAGACCTGGCACGCCGAGTACCGCCGGGAGCATCCGGGGCTCGAACAGCTCGCGGTCTCGGAGCCACCCTGGCAGCTCCGGGCGCTCGATCGGGCCGGGTTCCTCTCGTACGAGCCCCACGTGCTCGAGACCGAGGAGGTGTACGAGCTCGCGGCCGACTTCGGTCGGGCCGCGGGATATGCGGCCGAGGCGGGCTACGACGGGATCCACCTGGCCGGCGCGAACATGGGGATCGTCCAGCAGTTCCTCTCGCCGTTCTACAACCAACGCGACGACGAGTTCGGCGGCTCGCCGGAGGCCCGGCTTCGCTTTTTAGTTGTGGTCTACGAGGAGATCCGCGAGCACGCGGGCGAGCTTCCGGTGATGGCGAAGGTGCCGGTCGAGACTCCCGCCCCGCCCGCACCGATCGTTCGGCGAAAGCTCTCGCTCGAGGACGGGATCGAGATCGCTCGTCGACTCGAGAAGATCGGCTACGACGCCGTCGTTCCGGTACGGACGTCGGTCGTCTGGGATATGAGCATCGTTCGCGGAAAGTACCCCGACCGAGCGTGGGAGAACGAGGCGCTCCAGGAGGGGTACGACGCCGCGTTCGGCGGCACAGTCCGAAAACGTCTCGTCGCCCTTGGAAACCGGCTCCAGTCGCTGCAGTACGACACCGAGCCGGCCTGGAACGAGGCGTTCTGTCGACGGGTGCGCGAGCAGGTCTCGATTCCCGTTCTCGCGGAAGGTGGGATCCGCAAGCGTCGGGAGATGGATCGTCTGCTCGGTAGCGAAACCGGGTCGGCGGCCTGCGAGATGGTCGGGATGGCCCGTCCGTTCTACGCCGAGCCGCGGCTGGGTGCTCGGTTGCTCGAGACGGAGTCCGCGAGCGGCGGCGAGGACGTGCGCGTTCTCTGTGAGAGCTGCAACAACTGTACGGTGCCGCAGGTGACGGGTGCCCCGGGGATCTGTCGGACGCCGTCAGTGCTTCGAAGACGCGGCGAACTCGAGCGGGAGGGCGCCTACGAACGAGAAACCGGCGGACAGCCGCTCAGGCGGTAACGACGCCGTCGGTCGCCTCCTCGAGGGTTAGCTCTCGAGTGTAGTCCGGCGCCTCGATCTCGAGCAGCGAGTCGGCCTCGAGGCCGGTGAAGTGAACCGTCAGTTCGTAGCTACCGTCGTCCTCGACGGTGCTCACCTCGCTCTGATCGGCGTCGACGGTTCGGGCGTGAACGTACTCGCCGGCATAGGCGGGATCCGATCGGCCGCGGATCTGGTACGACGTCAGGCTCTGGGTCGCCCGCTCGCCCTCGACGGGATACCCCTGGGCGACCCACGCCTCGAGTCCCTCGTCGAACGCGTAGACGTTCTCGTAGCCGGCGTCGATCAGCGACGCGGCTCGCTGTCCCGCCAGGGCGTGGGGGCAGACGCAGTAGGTGACGATGCGGTCGTCCGTCGACCAGTCCTCGACCGGATCGTTCGAGACGCCGTCCGGAGCGCTGCTGAGCGCCGAACCCGTGATCCGGAGGTCCTCGTGCTGGTCGCTCCCTCGCGTGTCGGCGAAGCGGGCCTCCCGCCGCTCGTACCAGTAGGCGACGTCCTCGAGCGGCGCCAGCGGAACGTCGACGTCGCCGACCTCAAGCAGCTCGTAGGCGTCGGTGTCGATCGATCGTTCCTCGGGTACCGAGTCCTGTTCGGGTCCGTAGCCGTCGGCGCTATCGTCGTCGCCGAGACACCCCGCGATAGCCGCCGCCGTCACCGCCGTTCCCGTGGCGAGAAGTTCCCGTCGTCTCATCGCCGACTCGTAGGGAGGCCGACCGAATATGGGTTCTGGTCGGAACGCCGATCCGAGAACCCCTTCGTTTCGACTGGAGATCGACAACGGACGCTACGAAACGGGTCGAAACGAACTCGAGAGGAAGTAGTCCATCCTGGATTCGAACCAGGGTCGAAGCCCCCAGAAGGCTTCAGGATTGGCCGCTACCCCAATGGACTGCATCGCGTCGTCTGTCGGAGACGACCTATCTACTCGTAACGGCGGGTCCGTATTAGAGTGTTACGAACTCCGACGAACTGTCGTCCGTCTCCCTAATCGGCCGACGGCGATCAGCGATCAGCAGCGGAGACGTCCTGGTGTTCCTTTCGATGACAGTTCGCGCAGAGAACGGTACAGCGGTCGATTTCGGTTCGAATGCGTTCTCTCGATCGATCGTCCGAGATCAATCTCGCGACGGTCGCTTCCTTTCGATCAGTCGTATGGTGGAAGTCCAGAGACGCCGGAACCGATTCACCGCAGCGTTCGCACCCCTCGGCGCGTTTTCGGTCGTGAACCCACCGTCTGCGCTCCCGTTCCGGCGGCGTATGATGGAGCTTTCGATGGCAGTTCGCACAGAGCAGCGTACACTTTCGGATCTCTTCCCGGAGCGCGTCCTTCCCGTATCCGAACGTGATCATTCGTCCGACCGCCATCCGTTTCGTTTCTCCGTCTCGGTGATGGAAGTCGAGACAGGTCGGCGTGTCAACGTCGCAACGCGAACAGCCCCAGTCACGCTTTTTGGTATTGAGCCACGAACGGAGGCCGGAACGACGGAACAGCGTCCGTTCGGTATTCCGCTCGACGTTCCGATAGTGTCACCGTTGATCGACCGAAAGCTCCTTCCAGACTGTATCCGGTGGCAAGTCCACATCGTCCGGTTTCGGCAGTGTGCGGGAACCGGTAGACGGTTCGGTCGCCAGTCCGGCTCGCTCTTTCGCCGCGTTCCATCCGCCGACGGTTCGAATGATCGTCGCCGAAGCTGGCGTCAGTCCGAGATCCTCGTACTGCGCCTTCGTCGGTGATTCGCCGAGTTCGTCCGCGGCGCGTCGCAACGCCTCGAGGCAGGCCTCCTCCGTCGCCATGTTTAGAGTTATCGTTTAGTTGAACATAAAGATTCACGCCGCGCGACTATGCGGAGTCAATGATAGTGCACAGATCGACACACACTTCACCTCTCCCTGTACAGCCACGTGTATGTACGTCGGACGATTCGTCGTCGTCGGTCCCGAGGTCGGCGCCTACCGCGTCTCCTCGAGGTCGTTCCCGAACCGCAAGCTCACCGCTCGAGACGACGCACTCACCGTTGGCCCGACCGCAGACGCCCCCGAGACGGACAACCCCTACGTCTCCTACAACTGCCTGCGGGTCGTCGAGACGCCGACGGGCGAGACGGCGGCCTTCGGCAACGGCTCCCACGTCGATCCGATCGCCGAGAAGCTCGAGCTGGGTTACCCTGCCCGGGACGCCCTCGCGGAGAGTCTGCTCGCGCTGGATTACGAGAAGGACGATTACGACACGCCTCGGATCGCGGCCACTCTGGGCGAGGACGGCGAGGCGCTGATCGGTACCGTTCGGAAGGATGCCTTGCTCATCGAGACCGTCGAGGAGCCGACGCTGGTCGCGACCTACGAGGAGGACTCGCCCACGGCGTTCGACCTCGAGGCCGATACCGCTTCGGAGGCGGCGAGCGAGGTCTACGATCACGAGTTCGAACACGCCGTCTGTGCGGCCGGAATCGCCCGGACCGACGACGGGTTCGAGACGGCGATCGAGAACGGCGACTAAGCGAGGAGCCGTCGTTCGATCGAACGGGCGAGTGCCACCATCCTGGTTCCCTACCGGCCACGTCGCCGGCGGACGACCTACAAGTCCCCGTGCCGTAGTTCCGGGTATGCAAGTCGGGCTCATCTCCGACGTTCACGGCAATCGCGTCGCCCTCGAGGCAGTCCTCGCGGACATGCCTGCAGTCGACGAACTCCTGTGTGCCGGCGACGTCGTCGGCTACAACCCCTGGCCCGCGGCCTGCGTCGACGAACTCCGCGAGCGTGCGGTGCCGACCGTGATGGGCAACCACGACGCCGCGGTCGTCGAGGAGACGCCGTTTCGCTTCAACAGCATGGCCAAAGCGGGCGTCGAACACGCCCTCGAGCAGCTTTCGGCCGATCAGCTCGAGTGGCTCGCCGACCTGCCCGAGGAGCGACTGGCGTGTGACGATCGGGTAAAGCTCGTTCACGGTCACCCGGACGATCCCGAACGCTACACCCACTACACCCGTCCAGCCGAGTTCTCGCCGCGACTGCTCGACGACGAGGACGTCCTCGTTTTGGGCCACACGCACATTCAACACGTCGAGCGCTACGGCGAGGGGATCGTCGTCAACCCCGGCAGCGTCGGCCAGCCCCGCGACGGCGATCCGCGGGCGGCCTACGCCGTCGTCGACCTCGAGGCGATGACCATCGAGACTCACCGCGTCGAGTACGACATCGGCGCCGTCAGGGACGCCGTCGCTGCGGCGGGGCTTCCCGAGGGGATCGGGAGTCGGCTCGAGCGCGGCAAGTAGCGAAAAAGATATCGTCATAGTTGGTTTACAGGATGGTCAGCGAAGCGATCCATTTTAGCCCGTCGATCGGAGTAGTGAGAGGCATGCTCTCGACCGGCCGCACCGGGTCCGTTACACGGAGCGTCGCGCTCGCCGCGGCCTCCGGCCGACGACGACCGTCGCGGCCCGAACTCGTTCGAACGGCGTCGGATAACAACGAAATCCGCCTCGAGGACGCATGATCGGAAAACTCCGCGAGGACGTTCGTGCGATGTGCGACCGCGATCCCGCGGCGACGGGCTGTCGCGTGGTCTGGCTCACGTATCCCGGCGTCCACGCCGTCTGGGGCCACCGACTCGCCCACCGGCTCTGGAACGGAGGGTTCGAACTCGTCGCCCGCCTGCTCGCCTATTTCGTCCGCATGCTGACTGGTGTCGAGATCCATCCCGCGGCGACGGTCGGACGCCGCGTTACGATCGACCACGGGATGGGCGTCGTCATCGGGGAGACGGCCGAGGTCGGCGACGACGTCCACATGTACCACGGGGTCACCCTCGGGGGAACGGCGAACGAACCCGTCAAGCGCCATCCGACCCTCGAGGACGGCGTCACCGTCGGCGCAAACGCGACGCTACTGGGAGATATCACGATCGGCGAAAGCGCGGCCGTCGGCGCGGGGTCGGTCGTCACCGACGATGTCGACTCCGGGACGACCGTCGCCGGCGTCCCCGCGGAGCGAATCGATTGAACGCAGGCGCTACGTCTGGTCCTCGTCGACGGTCCCGCCCGGGTCCGAGTCCGAGTCCGAAGCCGGAACGCCCTCGCCGGACTCGACGTCCTGGTCGGTCTCGTCCTCACCATCCTCCGCGCCGACGGCGTCGTCGGTCATCGACTCGTCGGGATCGGAGACGTAGCCGAGTTCGAACCAGAGCTTGGCCGTACAGTCCATCGGCTGAGTGTCGAGTTCGACGTCCTCGTCGTGTTTGCTGAGATAGCCGTTGCAGCGGCCGTGTTTGACGACGTTCATCAGCGTCGCCTCGGAACCACACTCCGGACAGTCGACCGAGTAGTTCCCCTGATCGTTCTGGTGCCACGCGTCGGGCTCGAGTTCCGTGTACGCAGCGTCTTCGCTCTTGTGTCTCATACCCCGAGCTAGGAGCGCCGATCCGGTAAACGTGGTCCCGGAGTGCGCAACCCCCAGATCGGGGAACGTCGGCTGAAAAGTACTTACCGACCGAAAGGAGACGACCACCCGAGAGATGGGGCGATCGATACAGCCGGTCGACGCCGTAGCGGTCGTAGGCGGATACGAGCCGTTCCTCGGACGATCGGTCGGCGACTGGATTATCACCGGCACCTTCGGCGCGCTCGCCGTTCTCGTCCTCGGCGGCGCGTTCGTCTACTTCGGGCGCGAGTACACCCG
Source organism: Natronococcus roseus (assembly GCF_043677095.1). NCBI lineage: Archaea > Methanobacteriati > Methanobacteriota > Halobacteria > Halobacteriales > Natrialbaceae > Natronococcus > Natronococcus roseus. Next base: position 357,960 of record NZ_JBHLJR010000003.1, on the reverse strand, counting down.
GACGGTGACCGATCGCGTCCTACACGACCCGATCGGCACGTTCGCCTGGGGCGTCGTCGTCAGTCTCGGCGCGATCGGCGGCGCGCTCGTGCTGGCCGTCCTCGGCGCGGGCGTGCTCGCGTTGCCGGTACTGATCGCGTTCGTTCCGCTCTCGTTCGTCGCGACCGTCTTCGGATACCTCGCGGTCGGTCGACTCGTCGCGGACGATTGGATGCGGGCACCGGTCGCCGGAGCCGCCGTCGCAGCGGTCGCGTTCACCCTTCCGGCGGTCGGAACCGCGATCGGGTTCGTCGCGAGCAGCCTCGGTATCGGAGCCGTCGTCGTGGAGTACCGCAGCGAGTACGACCGAGAGTTCGACCGCGCGCTCGCCGGACCAGGTGGGATGCGCTCCCGTATCGGGGTCGGAACCGAGGGTGGGGCCGTGACTCGCTTCCTCGTCGCCCTCGAGTACTGGAACGGAAGCGAGTGGCGCGACGTCGTCGAGTACTGCCACCGTCCCGGCGCGACGAGTCGGGACGTCGCCGAGGACGGGCTTCACGCGAAGGTCCACCGGGAGCACGGCGGGGTCGACGTGGAACCGATCGCCGACCCGCTTCCTCCCGACGAAGCGCTCGAGCGGGCCCTCGACCACCTGACGAGGGGCTTCGAGCGGTTCGTCCGCGAGTTCGAGAGCCGCGAGGGGATCGACGAGTCGACCGCCGAAACCGAGTACGAAGCGCCGCTGACCGACGCCGAACTCCGGCGAGCGCGGGACGAACTCGAGGCCCAGCGCGACGCGGTTCGAGCGTACCTCGAAACCGTTTGAAGCTCAGATCAACGGTTCGAGCAGTGCCTCGCCGGCCTCGAGCAGTTCGGCGACCCGGTCCTCATCGGTCGCCTCGGCGTAGACCCGCAGCTTTGGCTCGGTCCCGCTCGGACGGACCAGCAGCCAGGAGCCGTCCTCGAGCTGGAGCTTGAAGCCGTCGGCGGTGTTGACGTTCTCGACGGGCGTTCCGGCGACGTCGTCGGGGATCTCGTCGCCGAGATCGTCGATCACGCGCGCCTTCTCGTGGTCGGGGCAGGCGACGCTTCGCTTGTCCTGGACGACGGTGCCGTGATCCTCGAGCAGTCGGTCGACGCGCTCGTCGATCGGTTCGGCGTCGTGCATCGCGGCGGCGAGCAACGCCATGAGGACGCCGTCCTTCTCGCGGACGTGCCCGCGGATGGTGAACCCGCCCGACTCCTCGCCGCCGACCAGCGCGTCGTGGTCGGCCATCCCCTGAGCGATCCACTTGAAGCCGACCGGGACCTCGTGGACGGCCTCGTCGTGGGCGTCGGCGACCCGGTCGATGAGAAACGTCGTCGACACCGTCCTGACGACGGCCCCCGAATCGCGCTCGAGCAGGTAGTCGTACAGTGCGGCAAAAAAGAGGTTCTCGTCGAGGTAGCCCCGTTCGGGCGTCACGATCGCGATTCGATCGGCGTCGCCGTCGTTGGCGACGCCGAGGTCGCCGTCACCGTCGGTCACGCGCTCGACGAGCGCCTCGAGGTTCTCCGGGGCGGGTTCGGGTGCGCCGCCGCCGAACTCCGAATCCTGCTCGCAGCGCAGCCGATCGACGTCGGCGCCGGCCCGCTCGAGGATGGCGTCGGTCGTCCCGCGGCCGCTACCGTACATCGCGTCGTAGGCGACGGTCGTCCCCTCGAGGTCGACGTCGCCGATCGTCTCCTCGAGGAGCTCGAACGCGGCGTCGGCGTGGGATGCGACGAAGTCGACCTCCTCGGCGCTTCCGTGCTCGTCCTCGGGCAGCGGATCGGGTTCGGCGAGGCGTTCCGCGACCGCGTCCATTACCTCCGGCAGTGCCGGGGCCCCGTCTTCGGGAATGAACTTCACGCCGTTGTACTCCGGCGGGTTGTGCGAGGCCGTGACGACCATCGCTCCCGCCAGGTCCCGTTCGACGATCGCGTGGGCGAACAGCGGCGTCGGTCGGTCCCGCTCGGACAGCAGGACGTCGAACCCGTTGGCACACAGCACGCGAGTCAGCTCCTCGGCGAACCCCCGCGAGGTCTCGCGGGCGTCGTAGCCGACCGCGACCGGGCCCTCGAGTCCCTCGTCGGCGAGGTACGTCGCGACCGCCTGTCCGACCATCCGCACTCTCGGCGCCGTGAACTCCTCGAGGGGCGCCCGCCAGCCGTCGGTTCCGAACGAGATCGTCTCCATACCCCGCCCCTCACCGCCCGGTGCGAAAAAGGCGACGCTGTCGGCGCCGAAGGCAACGAGGTTTTGACGTCGACCCCGCTAGAGGCGGTATGACCTCCGTTCTCGCCGTCTCCGGCAGTCTCCGCGACGAAAGCTACACGCGAACCGCCCTCGAGTACGTTCTCGACTCGGCCCGGGAGGCCGGCGCCGAGACGCGGCTGCTCGATCTGCGGGAGTACGACCTCCCCGTCTACGACCCCGACGTCGACGATCAGGGCGACGGCGAGGCGGTGAAACGGCTCGTTCGGGAGGCCGACGCCGTCGCGCTCGGCTCCCCGGTCTACCACGGCTCGTACTCGGGGGCGCTGAAGAACCTCCACGACTACTGCGGGTTCGAGGAGTTCGAAGATACGACCGTCGGTCTGCTCGCGACCGCTGGCGGCGGGAGCTACGGCTCGACGCTCGACCACCTCCGGATCACGGTCCGGGGCGTTCACGGCTGGGTCCTCCCCCACCAGGTCGGGATCCGCGGCGCCTCGAGCGAGTTCGCCGCCGACCCCGAGGCCATCGACGGCCGCGCGTTCGTCGACGAGAAACTCGAGGATCGTACCAGAAAGCTCGGCCGGATGCTCGTCGAGTACGCCCACATCGAACCCGACGTGAGTAGCCCGCGGACGGCTGCGGCCGACGAGTAGTGGTGCGCGCTGGATCACAGTGAGTCGCCAGCGAACTGTGGTTCACCCACGTGGAGTTCTTTGCTCATACTGCATCAGCGAAGGCTCGTCAGAGCATGCTCTGACAGAGGATGAGTGAACGAACGAATCGGCTGGGAGGACGTGGAAATTCCTTGCTGCCAGCGTGATGCGTTACGTCCAGATGCGCACCTAATGCCGTCTCTTCCATCAGCTAATAGGGATGCTGAGAGAGTCGTGCTGAATACAGCGCGCGAATCTCGCACGACGAACGGGAAGGATTGACGTCTTGTGGCAGTTCGGTAACAGTCGTAACTGTTAATCACTGTACGCGTGCTGAATGTGTATGCACATTCGTCGCGTCAGAGCTGCGGACGGCCCGATTCGTCGGTACATGGAAGAACTCTGGCTGCCGTACAGGCGAGAATTGGGCGAGGTGGTCGAGGCACAGGGACTCTCTTCGGAGTTCGATATCGAGGCAGAAATTGAGTGGCACATCGACCGCTTCGAGACGGCCGACAGCCGTCTCTGGGTTGCACTTGACGATGTCGACAACTCGACAGCGCCGCTCGAGGAAATCGGTGCGACCTTTGCAGGCTTTATCAGTGTAGATCTAGAGACTGGACCGTCTGCGTTTGACTGGCCCGACAGGCTCGTCGTTGGTGAGTTCTATGTCAGGGAGTTGTATCGTGGAGCGGGGCTGGCCGATCAACTGGTCGCACGTGCCGTGCAGTCCGCTCGCGAAGACGGTTGTGAGCAACTTGCACTGGAGGTGGACATCGACAACGAGCGTGCGCTGGCGTATTACGAGAAACTCGGCTTCGAGGTTGGGAAGTACAGAATGCGAGTCCCGGTCGAAGAAATAGAACTCGACGTATGAGTACGATAGTCTCGTCGACCACGCGTGACTGTGCCATTCCGATAAGAAACAGTACACCGACGGCCCATCTTCGTTCAGTAGTGATTGTATGAAGTCAGTAGCTACCGAATGCTGCATAGATACTCTACACGTAGCGACCCAATCGACACGAGTGCAGTTCCGAGAGTGACGCGTCACTTCTGTGCTCACTCGAGCCCGACCAACCGCTCCTTCTGCGTTCGCGTCAGCTGTTTGATCTCGTACTCGCGGGACATCGCCGCGGACTTCGAGTCGTACTCCTCCTCGTAGCACAGCTCCACCGGCGTCCGTCCCCGGGTATACTTCGCACCCTCGCCCGCGTCGTGTTCCGCGACGCGACGCTCGAGGTCGGTCGTATACCCCGTGTACAGCGAGCCGTCGGCACACTCGAGGACGTAGACCACGTGGTCGGCGTCTGCCATCGCTCGAGGGTATGGAGCCGACGGGCAAAAATCGTCTCGTCCGCAGCTAGGTGGCGGGGTCCAGCCGTGGTCTGTCGATGGCGGTACTCGAGCGACTCAGGCGCCGCGGACGCGCTCCTTGGCGGCTTCCGCGATCCCTGCGTTCGCCGAACAGCTGACGCAGGCGTGAATCTCGCCGTGCTCGTCGGCGAACACGCGGGCGAACCGTTCGGAGACGTGCGCGTCGCAGTGGTCACAGGTGGGCATTGTGGTGCCGGCTTCGGCCGGCGTTCAACCGTAGTCCGCATACCAATAAAAACGCTTTCCCAAACGTAGTTTGGCTTTCTGACTTCGGAAGAATATTTTCCAGAAACCCGTTACCGGCTCAGCGCCGAGCGTCATCGAGCGCCCGTGCGATCAGGGTCGCCTGCGCGCCCGCGACGAACCCCGCGTCGACGTTGACGACCGAGAGGATCGTACACGACTGGAGCATTCCCGCGAGCGCCGCCTCGCCGTCGCCGGCGTGGCCGTACCCGCTCGAGACGGGAATCCCGATCACCGGCGAGTCGACGAGGCCGGCGACGACGGTCGGCAACGCTCCCTCTCGCCCCGCGGCGACGAGCAACACGTCGGCCTCGCGGAGCCGATCGAGCTGGTCGAGCAGGCGATCGAGCGCGGCGACGCCGACGTCGTCGACCCGGTCGACCGCGACGCCGGCGTCCCGACAGACCGCCGCGGCCTCGTCGGCGACCGGGCCGTCGACGGTGCCCGCGGTGACGATGCCGACCGTCGCGTCGAGCGACGGCTGCTCGGCCTCGGCCGTCCGAACGAGAACGGTGGTGCTCCAGCGCTCGAGGGTCGCGTCGGGAAAGGACTCGAGCAGGCTCGACTCCAGGGCCTCGATCTGGGCGTCGTCGGCGCGGGTGATCAGCGCCCGACCGGTCGTCTCGAGTGCGGTCTCGGCGAGGGCGACGACCTGCGGGGCGGTCTTGCCCGCCGCGAAGATTCCCTCCGGGATGCCGCGACGTTGCTGGCGAGCCGCGTCGAACCGTCCCGCCTCGCCGGTGACGTAGCCGTTGAGTTCGGCCTCGGCCTCCGCCGGCGACAGCGAGCCGTCGGCGACGGCCTCGAGGAGTTCGCGCATACCCGAACTGGGGGATCGATCTACTCGAATCCGTCGACCCGAATCGCGAGTTCGGAAACGCGCGCGAGCGGACCCAGACCGCGCGCGAGACCGATTCTCCGGTCGGAACACCCCGAGGTTGGGCGGCGGAGTTCATCAACCATATATTTTCCGGTGGCATGTGCGCCCCAAACAGGCGAACGAACCGCTGCAGCCCCGGTCTCCCCCCGCATAACCACAATACTTATAATGGGAAAACGGGAACGGACACATCGTATGGCAGACCTTATCGTCAAAGCCGCTGTGAAGGAAGCGCTCGATGACAAGAACGTCGCTTCGGACTTCTACGACGCACTCGACGAGGAAGTCGACCAGCTTCTCGAGGACGCCGCCCGCCGCGCCGAGGAGAACGACCGGAAGACGGTCCAGCCGCGCGACCTGTAAGGCGACTCGCTCGAGCGTTCTTTTATCGAAGCAACGACACGTAGTCCCGACTGCGCCGTCAGCGCGAGGGGCGAGAGCGGGTATAGTAACAACTGAAACTGTTTGCACACCGATCGCACGACGGCTGTGCGATCGGGTGCGCACTGACGTTCAGTGGCGACTATAGTTACCGGCGCTGCTCGAGGTACTCCTTCGTCCGCCCGGTGAGGACGTACTCGCGTTCGCCGAGCGCCTCGATCGACGCCGCGCCGGTGACGAACATCGCTGTTCGCAACTCGAGTTCGAGGGTCTCGAGCAGGTCGACGACCGCGTCGGCGCCCTGTCCCGCAGGACCAAGAAACGGCTTCGCGAGCCCGCCGGCGCTGGCGCCCATCGCGATCGCCTTCGCGATGTCGAGTCCCGACCGAACGCCGCCGCTCGCGACGACGGTGTCGTGTTCGTCGGCGACCTCGAGGGTGCTCACGGCGGTCGGAACGCCCCACGCGCGGAACAGCCTCCCGATCTGCTCCTGTCGGTCGGCGCCGACCGCAGCGGCCCGGTAGGATTCGATCCCCGACCACGTCGTCCCGCCCTTGCCCGCAACGTCGATGGCGTCGACGCCGGCGTCGGCGAGCCGTCGAGCCGTTTCCCGAGAGATGCCGTTGCCCGTCTCCTTGACGACGACTGGCACCGAGAGCCCGTCGGCGACGCGTTCGATCTCGGCGAGACAGCCTCGAGCGTCGACGTCGCCTTCGGGCTGGACCGCCTCCTGGAGGAAGTTGAGGTGGACGGCCATCGCGTCGGCGTCGATCATCTCGACGGCCCGCTCGACGTCCGCAAGGTCGTACTCGAGCAGCTGTGCGGCGCCGACGTTGCCGTAGAGGACGGCGTCAGGCGCGGCCTCGCGGACGACGGTGTAGGACTCGAGCAGCTCCTCGTCGTCGAGTTCCAGACCCGCTCGCTGGCTGCCGACACCCATCGCGACGTTCGTCCGCTGGGCGGCCTCGGCCAGTGCCCGGTTGATTTTCGTCGTGTTCGGGTGGCCTCCGGTCATGCTCTCGATGACGATCGGCGCGTCGACCTCGGCGCCGAAGAGGGTCGTCGACGTGTCGATCTCGTCGCGGTGGATCTCGGGGAGGGCCTCGTGGATCAGCTCGACGTCCTCGAAGCCGGTACCCTTCGTTTCGACGTCCTCTTCCTCGATAATACGGATATGATCGTCCTTGCGATCGGCCGTCTCGGTCATTGCCTAGTAGGGACACGAGGATCGTGAAAAGCGATCCGTTCGCCGCGTGCGGGTCCGGGGCCGATTTTTTGAGGGTTGGCGTCCATCCGAAAGACGACGATGCTCCGCAAACTGCTGATCGCGTTCGGAATCTTCGAGATCGCAAAGCCCCAGCCGGTGATCGATGCGTGTGAGCGAATCGGGCTCGAGAACGCCGAGGAAGCCCAACTTCGGCCGCAGGCGCTGTGGGGCGCCCGACTCGAGGGTGCGCTGTTCGTCTGGGTGCTCGCCCGCCGGGAGTCGGGGGCGACGATCGCCAACCGGCTGCTCGCGCTCGCGGGGATCGCGCTCGTGCTCGTCCCCGAGCCCCTCGTCGAACTGAGTCAGCGGCTGGTCTACGAGAACGTCGACGAGCTCGAGCCGAAGCCGTGGGTGAACCCGGCCGCGCGGCTGCTGGGCGTGCTCTATCTGACCGTCGCGGCGCTGTCGACGATCGGGAGCAACGAAAGCGAGGGGGAGCCCGCGCGGAACTGACCGCCGTCCTCAGTAGCGTCGAACCTCGACGCCATCGTCCGTCCCGACGTAGGTCGCGTCGGCGACGTCGACGAACAGCCCGTGCTCGACGACGCCGGGCAGGCTCGAGAGCCGTCCCGCCAGTTCCCCCGGCTCGGCGATCGGGCCGAACTCACAGTCGAGTACCAGATTTCCGGCGTCGGTGACGACGGGGCCGTCCTTCTGCTGTGCGTCTCGCAGCGTCGCCTCGCCACCCAGTTCGGCGATCCGCTCGGCGACGACCGTGTGGGCCTCGGGGAGGACGGCGACCGGAACCGACGCCTCGAGTCGGTCGGTCAGCTTCGAGGGGTCGGCGACGACGACGAACCGGTCGGCGCTCGCGTCGACGAGCTTCTCGCGCGTGTGGGCAGCCCCCCCGCCTTTGATCAGCGTGCCGTGCGCCGCGGATCCGGGATCGTCGACCACCCGGTCGGCGCCGTCGATCGCGAGATCGACTCCCTCGACGGCGTCGAGTTCGGTTAGCGAAATCCCGTCCTCGAGGGCCAGCTGCCGGGACTGGAAGGAGGTCGGTATTCCCCGGACCTCGAGCCCGTCGTCGACGGCCCGACCGATCGCCTCGATCGCGTAGGCGGTCGTCGAGCCGGTTCCGAGCCCGACGACGTCGCCGTCCGCGACCTCCTCGGCCGCGCGCTCGCCGGCGCGTCGCTTCGCCGCGTCGGAGCCGCCCGTCGTCTTCATGGCTCATAGGGCGAGAGGCGGCGGGAAAAACGTTGTACTTCCTCCCTCGTACGGGCAGTTGTTGTTCATTACCGGTGGTCGTCGCCTCCGCTCGAGCGATCACCGGCAAAACGCTGCAACGGTCCGTATCAGAGGTCGATCGACTCGAACCGCAGGATCCCGATCACGAGCGGGACGAGCGCCCACACGCCGAGCACGACGAACCCAAACCAGGGACGGGCGGCCAGCGGGAGCTCGTCGGTGCTTCCGTACATTCCGCTCATCGTCAGTCCGGACTCTCCGAGGACGGCGCCCAGCGCCGAGCCGTAGGCCGCGTCGGGCGACAGCGAGAGCAGCGTGACGTACCAGTCGGGGAACTCCTCGAGGAGGAACTGTCCCTCGACGGCGTACAACAGGAGCTGGACGAGGATCGACCAGGCGAACCAGAAGAAGACGATCAGGCCGAACGCGCCGATCGCCGCCTTCGTCGTCGAGCGGGTCATCGAGGAGAGCCCGACGCCAATACAGACGTAGACCAGTCCGAACAGCAGCGTCACGAGCGTGAAGCCGAGGTAGTCGACCAGCGAGACCGAGCCGACGAACGCGAACAGCCCGATCAGGCCGACGGCGAACCCGACGAGGATCGAGACCCCGACGACCCCGGTTCGGCCGAGGATCTTCCCGACCACGACGTCGCGCCGCGAGTGGGGCAGGCCGAGCAGGAACTTCAGGCTCCCGCTCTCGCGCTCGCCCGCGATCGCGGCGTAGCTGACGACGAGCGCGATGATCGGGACGAGATAGCTCGCGGGCGTCTGGAGCGCGATGATGAGATCGAGCGTCGTCTCGGCGCCACCGTCGAGCACCTCGGCGGCCCAGGAGGCCAGGTACGCTCCGCCGACGGTAAAGAGTCCGAACAGCGCCGTCAGGGCGAGCAGCGTCCGCGAGCGCACGGCGTCGCGGAAGTCCTTCTTGGCGACGGCGATCGCGCTCACGGCGCCACCTCCCGTTCCTCGGCGGTGTAGGCGACGAACAGGTCCTCGAGCGAGGACTCGTCGGTCTCGAAGTCCTCGACGGTGACGCCGTGGTCCTCGATGGTCCGCAGGACGGTCGTCTTCGCCTCGTCGGCGACGCTTACGACCAGCGTCGTCCCCTCCGCCTCGACCTCGGAGACGCCGTCGATCGACTCGACGGCCGAAAGCGCGGCCCCCGAGTCCTCGGGGATGCGATCGAGCCGCACCCGAAGCCGGGTTCGGTCGGGCACCGCGTCCTCGAGGCCGGCGATGGTGTCCTCGGCGATCAGTTCGCCGTCACGGAGGATCCCAACGCGGTCGCAGATCGCTTCCACCTGGCCGAGGACGTGCGAGGAGAAGAAGACGGTCGCACCGCGGCGGTTCTCCTCGCGGATGATCTCGCGCATCTCGCGGGCGCCGTTGGGGTCCAATCCTGTGGAGGGCTCGTCGAGAATCAGCAGGTCGGGCTCGCCGACCAGCGCGGTTGCGAGGGTGAGCCGCTGGGCCATCCCCTTCGAGTAGCCGCCGGCCTTCTTGTCGGCGGCGTCGGCGATCCCGACCCGCTCGAGCAGCTCGTCGGCGTCGTCGTCGGCCGCCTTGGATTCGATGGCGAACTCGACGTGCTGGCGCCCCGTCAGCCGATCGTAGAGTTCGATCCCCTCGGGCAGGATTCCGGTTCGCTCGCGGATCTCGAGGCTCGCGTCCTGGGCGTCCCGCCCGAACACCGATACCTCGCCCGCGGTCGGTCTGATGAAATCGAGCACGAGGTTGATCGTCGTCGACTTCCCCGCCCCGTTCGGCCCGAGAAAGCCGTACACCTCGCCCTCCCGGACCGTAAGGTCCAGTCCCTCGAGGGCGAGTTCGTCGCCGTACCGTTTGGTCACGTTCGAGATGTCGATTGCAGTCACGGTTTTATTTGCTGACTATTTACTTAGCAACTACATATGTTTTGCGTCGCCTACTAACAGGACTGTCCGGAGCACGATCCGACTCGAGAACACCGATTGCGGCGACCATCACCCGGATTGGAACCTTTTTCGCCAGGGAAGCCTTTGGAACACTATGACACGACCGGGCGCCGAGACCGAAGTGAACGGGGCGACGGCCGTCAGCCTCGAGGACGTCCGGAAGACCTACCAGCTCGGGGAGCCCGTCCACGCCCTCGACGGCGTCAGCCTCGAGGTTCCGAGAGGGTCCTACACCGCAATCATGGGACCGAGCGGCTCCGGGAAGTCGACGCTGATGAACCTCGTCGGCTGTCTCGACACGCCGACCGACGGGGCCGTCGTCGTCGACGGTTCGAACGTGGCGACCCTGAGCGAGCGGGAACGAACTACCCTCCGCGGGACGACGGTCGGCTTCGTCTTCCAGACGTTCAACCTCATGCCACGGCTGAACGCCGTCGAGAACGTCGCGCTGCCGCAGCTGTTCCAGGGGGTCGGCCGAGACGAGCGCCGCGAGCGAGCCCGGGAGCTGCTCGAGCGGGTCGGTCTCGGCGACCGCATCGATCACGTTCCGAACGAGCTCTCGGGCGGCCAGCGCCAGCGGGTCGCGCTCGCGCGTGCGCTGGTGAACGATCCGGCCCTCGTGTTGGCCGACGAACCCTCCGGGAACCTCGACACCGAAACCGAAGCCGAGGTGCTCGACCTCTTCGGCGAGTTCCACGACGCGGGGACGACGCTGGTCGTCGTCACCCACGAGCGCCACGTCGCCGAGCGCGCCGAGCGGATCGTCCACCTGCTCGACGGGAAGATCGAACGGATCGAGGAGCTCGAATCCACGAGCGACCCCGGCGAGCCGGCCGACGACGGTAGGGCGACGGAGGATCGATGAACCCGCTCGAGAGCCTGCGACTCTCCTGGCGCTCGATCCGGGGCCACAAGCTCCGGTCGGCGCTGACGACACTCGGCATCGTGATCGGGATCGCCGCGGTGATCGCGTTCGTCACCCTGGGCGCGAGCCTGCAGGCGGGGATCGTCGGCGACATCAGCCCGGACGACCAGCGCAACGTCTACGGCTGGGCGGCCGACCCCGACACCGAGGGCGGACCGCTTGCGGGCGCCCAGCCCGTCGTCAGCGGGGACGACCTCGAGTCGATCGAGGGGCTCGAGGCCGTCGACGCGGCCTACGGCTACGCGCCGATCCAGAGCCAGGCGGTCTCGAGCGGCGACGAACAGGTCGCTCAGGGCGACGGGGTGATCGCAACCGGCCCGTCTTACGTCCGCGAGGACACGCTCCGCGAGGGCCGACAGTTCGAGCCCGGCGAGCGCGAGGCGGTGCTCAACCCCGCCGCGGCGGGCCAGTTCGAGGAGAACGTCAGCGTCGGCGACGAGATCACGATCACGGTCCTCGGCGGCGAACAGGCGACCGCGGAGGTCGTCGGTATCACCGACAGCAACGAGGGGCTGAGCCCGTTCGAGGGGTTCGAGGCCTCCCCGCGGATCTACGTGCCGACCGATCCCTACTACGTCGAACAGGCCGGAGCCGCGGGGCTCGGCGACGAGGGACCGGCCGGAACGGGCGGGAGCGAGGACGTCGATGACGGAGGCGGCGAGGACGCCGCCGAAGCCGACGACGGCGACGCGCGCTTCATCGCGGTCATCGTCGAGGCCCACTCCGCCGACGAGGACGACGTCGACGCCGCCCGCGAGGCCGCGGTCGACTACCTCGAGAGCGACGACTCGGACGCGAGCGAGTTCCTCGACGAGGAGCTCGCGATGACGTTCCAGACCAGCGCCGAGTTGCTCCAGCAGCTCGAGGACGTCCTCGAGCTGTTACAGAACTTCATCGTCGGGATCGCGGCGATCTCCCTGCTCGTGGGCTCGATCGGGATCGCGAACATCATGCTCGTCAGCGTCACCGAACGCACTCGCGAGATCGGGATCATGAAAGCCGTCGGCGCCCAGAACCGCGACGTGCTGGGGCTGTTCCTCGCCGAGGCGGTGATCCTTGGCGTCGTCGGCGCGATCCTGGGAACCGCCCTCGGGCTGGCCGCGGGCTACCTCGGCGCGTGGTACATCGACCTGCCGCTGGTCTACCCCCTCGAGTACGTCGCGCTCGCGATCGCCGTCGGTGTCCTCGTGGGGATCCTCTCCGGGCTGTACCCCGCCTGGCGGGCGGCCCGGACGGATCCGATCGACGCGCTCCGGTACGAGTGACTGGCCGACCGACAAAGCATATAGCTCGGGTTTGGAATGCGGACGGTATGCAACGCCGACGCGTCCTCGCGGCGGTCTGCGGAGCCGGCACCGCCGGCTGTCTCGGCGAGGAGTGTCCGTCCCGGACGGACGCCGATCCGCCGCCGGAGAGCTGGCCGATGCCCGGGTTCGACGCCGCGAACACCGGCCTCGACCCCGACGGCGATTCGCCGCCGGACGATCCGCCCGAACGCTGGCGGTTCGACGCCTGGGAGCACGACGATCACGGGGGCGTCGCCAGCGCCCCCGTCGTCGACGACGAGCGAGTTTACGTCGTCTACGGCCTGTCCGCTCCCGACGACCGATTCCCCCCGGAACAGGACGACGAGGGCGCGGTGTTCGCACTCGAGGAGGCCACCGGCGAACTCGAGTGGGAACACTCGCTCTCGGATCCGAGCGGGGCGCCCGCGCTCGTCGGCGACGGCCTCGTCGTCGGCGACGGCGACGGGACGTTGACCCGACTCGAGCGCCGCGGCGGCGACGTCGTCTGGGAGACGGACCTCGGCGCGGCGGTTCGCACGCCCGCGGTCGCCGACGGCTGGTGTTACGTCCAGACCGACGACGGGCGCGTCTTCGCCGTCGACGTCGACACCGGAGAGCGGTGCTGGGACGACCGACAGAAAGGGATCCGTGATCGACTTGGATTGGGAGACGAGCATCGTGCGACGGGGCGACCCGCAGTGGGCGACGAGACGGTCGTCGTACTGACGGGATCGAACGACGACCCGCCCCCCTGGACGGTGCTCGTTCGCGGACTCGACAAGGAGTCCGGATCGGAGCGGTGGGCGATCGAACTCGAGGATCCCGCCCGTTCCAGCATGCTTCCCTCTCCCGCAGTCGCCGACGGAACCGTCTACGTCGCCGTTCCCGGCGAGCTACAGGCGCGGTCGGTCGAGGACGGGAGCCGCGAGTGGACGTTCGCGACCGGCGTCGACGCGACGAGTTCGCCGACCGTCGGCGAGGACGCGGTGTACCTCGGCGCGAAGAACGTCTACGCGGTCGATCGGGACACCGGCGAGGAGCGGTGGCGCCACGTGAATCTCGCTCCGGACGACGACGAGTCCTCGAGCGGAACCGATCGGACGCCGATCACGGGCGCCCCGGTCGTCGTCGGCGACCGCGTCCTCGTCGGGTTCGGCGCGCTCGATCGCGAGGACGGCGAGCACCGGTGGGGGGCGGTCGGCGACGACGAGGAGAGCGACTACTTCGAAGGCGGGTCGTTCGGCCGCGAGCTTCCGACCGACGGGCAAGCGGTCGCGAACGGCGCGCTCTACGCGACCACCCGATGGGGACGGCTCGCGAAATTCGGTGGTGACGATGCGTCGTAGAGCCGTCCTCGCGGCGGGCGCCTGCGCGATAACGGCGACGGGCGCGGGCTGTTTCGGCCGGGACTCGAGCGACCTCGAGACGTTCGACGGCGAGGTCAGCGTCGACCCGTCGCTGGCCCCGGAGCGAGGGTCGTGGGCCGTCGTTCACGGCGATCCGGCGAACACGCGGACCGTTCCCCCGGATGCGGTGCCGGAGCCGCCGCTGTCGGTCTCGTGGACCGAATCGTACGAGACCCACGTCGGTCACGTTCACCCGGTCGTTCGGGACGGAACCGTCGTCGCCTCGGACTTGGACGAGGGGCTGTTCGCGGTCGACGCCGAAACCGGGGAGCGGGAGTGGACGGTCACACTGGCCGACTTCGAGCCGCGGACCGCACCCGCGGTATTCGAGAACGGCGTCCTGATCGGCTCCCGATCGTCGGTCCGGGCGTTCGACCGGGACGGCGAGGAGCGCTGGCGGACCGAGGAGTCGGTTCGGTTCAGCTGGTCTCGGCCAGATCCAACCGTCGACGACGACGTTTTGCTGGCGAGTACACGCCTCGGCGTCGCCGCCCACGACCTCGAGGACGGCGACCGACGCTGGGAGCAACCGATCGGCGTGCGACCGACGGCGACCCCCGCGAGCCGGGACGGGACGATCTACCTCGGCGGCGGCGACGCGACACTCCACGCGCTCGAGGGCGAGACCGGCGACGTCCGCTGGCGGGCCAACGCCGACGACGAGCTCACGGCCGGACCGGCCGTCACGGGCGACGGCGTGTACGTCGGAACGGGGTCTGGAACGGTGATCGCGGTCGATTTCGACGGCGCCGTCCGGTGGCGGACCGAGGTCGCCGATCGCGACGTCGACGCCGTCGCCGTCGGGAACGGGATCGTCTGCGCGTCGGACGACGGGGGCGCGCTCACCGTCGTCGAGCCCGACTCGGGCGACCGCGTCTGGCGATCGGAGCGAGCCGTCTCCTCGTACGCGACCGGACCCGTGATCGGTTCCGGGCTGATCTTCGCTCGAGTGCGTCGCGACCGGGGTTCCGGATCGGGGAGTGGCGAGACGATCGGCGCGTTCGACGCCGAAAGCGGCGAGCTCGAGTGGCAGTACGACGGCGAGGCGAGGCCGACGAGCGGTCCCGCCGTGGAAGCCGGCGCGCTGTATCTCACGGGCCGCGAGGACGGCCAGACGTCGGCGCTCTTCGAATTCGTCTAGGAGCGGGCGCTACTCGTCTCGCTCGTGATCTCGGGTTTCGCGCCACCGCGAGGGATCGAGGTCGTCGTCCTCGGGGTCGTCGGCCGGTTCGTTTCGCGTCGGCCGATCCGAGTCGAGTCGATCGGCTCCCTCCGCGTCCCGCTCGCGCGGTCGCGTCCCGGAACGGGGGGACGGCTCCCGTCGCCTCCCGCCGAACGTCTCCCGCGTTCGCGCGTGTTTTCCGGGGTACTCTCGCGCGAGGTAGGCCCCGAGGTACCCGCCGAGTAGCGACAGGCCGACCGTGTAGACGAACGCGAACAGGACCCCGACGAGGATCAACAGGACGACGAACGCAAAGCCCTCCGCGGGTGCGGCGGCGACGCCGAACCCGAATCCGACGAAGCCGATTCCCAGCACGGCGACGGCGGCGATCGGGACGAACGTGATCGCGCCCGCGAGGGCACCGACGATCGCCCCGTCCCGGTCGTCCGGCCCCTCGAGAAACCCGGCGACAGCGCCGCCGACGACCGTCGAGAACGGGATAAAGGAGAGGACGATTCCGACGACGGCGCCGATGATCGCGTTGATGATCGTTCGGCCACTGACCATGGGCGATCGACGACGAGCAGGGAGAAAGGCGTGTTGGCTGGTTCGACCCGATCAGTCGTTGGTCGAAGCCTCGGACTCCACGTCGGCACTCGGCGCTCGCGTGCCGTCCTCGAGGTCCGGCGGTGCGAGCTCCGCGAGGCTTACGTCCCCGTTGACCTCGTCGGCGAGCAGCTCGACCGCCTCGACGAAGATCGCGACGATCAGCGGGCCGACGACGATCCCGATCGCACCGAGGGTGAAGAGTCCGCCGGTAAACCCGACGAAGTAGAGGCTTCCCGGCAGTCCGGCCGAGCGGCGGGCGAGGCGGGGTCTGACGGCGATGTCGGGCAGCCAGGCGACGAGCCCGATGCCGAGGACGCCGACCAGCGCGGCCGCGACGACGTCGCCCGCGACGACGTGGTAGAGCGCGATCGGCGCGATCAACAGGCTCGGACCGATGATCGGCACGAACTGTAAGATTGCGGCGAACAGCGCGAGGGTGAACGCCATTTCGTAACCGAGCAGGTGAAACAGCGGGTAGCCGATCAGGAGCGAGGTCACCGACGTCGCGAGCTGCAGCACGTAGATCGCGTACAACGTCTCTCGAGCCCGGACGGCGAGCGCTCGGACGATTCCTCTGTACTCGTGGGGGACGGGTGCGATCGCGGCGCGTGCGGCGGCGTCGCCCCTGTAAAGCAGCGCGAACAGCAGGATGACGAACAGCGCGAACTTGATCGCGAGGACGGGCAACGACGAGGCCAGCGAAACGGCCACGTCGCGGAGGAACGAGACCGCCAGCGCCTGGACCTCCCGCGTCTCGATCGTGTACGTCATCTCGAGAACCGTCACCGGGATCTCGGCCGGTACCCCCTCGACGAGGGCGATCACCTCGTCGACCCGGAAGTACAGCGTGAGGACGATCGGCGCGAACACTGCGGTCGCGCTCACGAACCCGACGAGCGTCGCGCCGACGGCGGCGGTCCACTCGCCGAGGCCGCGCCTGACCAGCCACCCCTGAACCGGCACCAGCACGTACGCGACCGTCAGCGCAAAGAGGATCGTTCCGAGCACCTCGAGCAGGATCGCGCCGGTCAGCAGGCCGAGGACCGCGACGACGCCGCCGAGCACGTGGCGCCGCCGCGGCGAGTTCGTGGTGGCTGTCACAGGGGCCGATCGCCGTCGACCGTCAAAGCCTTTCTGTGATGGGGCCCCTCGGTATCCGGCGGCCGATCCCGGCGCTTAAGACGACACGGTGTGTGGCTCCCAGCATGAATCGGCGTTCGGTCGTGCGGACCGTCGGCGTCGGAGCGCTCGCCGGGATGGCCGGCTGTTCCTCCCCCGTCGGGGACGACGATGAGGACGATGACGACGAAGACGGCGAGAACGAGGGCGAGGAGGCGACCGACGCGACCGAGCGCGACGACACCGAGCCGGACGAGCCCGACCTCGAGGGGACGTTCCGGGTGGCGACGACCGAGTCGATGGTCGTCGGCGAGCGGGCCGTCGGCGAGTGGATCAAGGAGGCCTTCGAGGAGGAGTTCCCCGACGCCGAACTCCAGTGGACGATTCCGGAGGCCGGTCTCGACCACTACCGCAGACGGGCCGAGCAGGACGCGGAGATCGACGCCGACGTCTACCTCGGACTCACGCCGCCGGATCTCGCCGGACTCGACGCCGACCTCGCGTCGCACTCCCTGTTTCGGGAACTCGGCACCGATCGGCTTCCGACAACCGAGCGCATCCGAGACGGCCTCGAGTTCGGCGATCCCTCGGGACGCGCCGTTCCGGTCGGCGTCCGGTACAGCTGTCTGTGGTACGACGAGAGCGAACTCGACGGACCCGACGAACTCACCGACCTGCTCGACGACGAGTATGAGGAGCGCCTGCTCGCCCCGCGTCCCGATCGCTCCGACGCCGGCCTCGCCTTCCTGCTCTGGACGGTCGAGGTGGTCGGCGACGACGGCTATCGCCGCTACTGGGGCGATCTCGAGGAGAACGGACTCGAACTCGTCGACGACTGGATAGCGTCGACGGCCGCGTTCGCCGACGGCGATCACCCGCTCACGGTCGGCTACTCGACCGACGCCGCCTTCGCCGAGCGCGAGGGGTGGGAGGTCGACGACTGGGAGCTCGCCTTCCCGGACGAACAGGGGTACGAGACGCCGATCGGCGCGGCCGTCTTCGAGGACGCCGAGGAGGTGGATCTCGCCTACGACTTCCTGAACTTCCTGCTCTCGAGCGACGTTCAGGCCGCGTTCGCCGAGCGTCACTCCGCGATGCCGGCGCTCAGTCGAGCGTTCCTCGAGCTGGACGAGCCGTTCGAGGAGACCGCGGCGGTTCCGGCCGACCCCGTCTCAGTCGGGTACGATCGGCTCCGCTCCGACCTCGAGCAGTGGGTCGACGAGTGGGCGGAGACCGTCGCGGAGTAACGGACCCGAACGGTTCCACTCGAGTGGGAACCGGCCACCCGACTGAAGTACCACCGTGACCCAGCGGCGAACGAACGCGTTCTCGAGCGGTACTCCCGCTCGGGAAGCGGGGACCCATGAACGAATACAGCGTCCTTATCGCAGCCGCGAACACGGCAACGTTGCTCACCGGCGGCGCGGTCGCCGTCCTCGCTTACCGTGCGTTCCGACGGACCGGCGCCGGACCCCTCCGGGCGGTCGCCATCGGATTCGGACTGCTCGTCGCCGGGTCGGTTCTCGGTGGAGTCGTCCACCTCGTCGCCGGCCGGATCGCACTCGGGGTCGCCGTCCAGAGTTCGTTCACCGCCGGCGGCTGTACGGTCCTGCTGTACTCGCTGTACGCGGAGACGACGACCAGAACCGTCACGGTGCGGAAATCGCCGTGAGTCGAGCGTCGACCGCCCACATCGGGTCTGCCCGGTCGAAAGCGAGTAACCGACCACGGGTCGAGTGGCCCGTGGAGCGCTCGCTGTTTTTCTCTAGAGCCGCGACCGGAACCGATCGAGGCCCAGCTCGAGCATATCGGGGCTGACAGGCTGGAACTCGCCGTCGTCGGGGAGGTACTCCCGCACCGAGTCCCAGCTGTCCCGCGCGTAGCGCTCGTCGAGCAACACCCGAACGCCGACGTCCTCGGCCGAGCGGATGACCCGCCCGACGGCCTGGCGGGTCTTCCGGACCGCCGGGATCGTCAGCGCGTACTCGAACCCGTCGCCGAAGGCGTCGTCGTAGGCCCGACGGACGGCCGTCGTTCGCGGGCTCGAGGTGTTGACGATCGGGACGCCACAGACCACGGCGGCCGAGAGTCGGTCGCCGCTGTAGTCGACCCCCTCGGTGAGCGTCCCCCGCAGACTCGTGACGAGCACCTTTCCCTCACCCGCGAAGAAGTCGTTCTTGAGCGACTGGGTCGTTTCGTCGTCGCTCGCGGCGTCGAGCAGGACGGGTTTGTCGATCCGGTCCTCGAGGGCACCCGCGATCCACTCGGCTTCCGCGTAGCTTGGCATCCCGACGAGGACGTTGCCGGGGAGCCGGGCGACCCTCGCGACGGCGTCGGCGTAGTGGGTGCGCGTCGGGTTGGTCTCGCCGGGTCGACCCCGGTTGTCGTAGGTGAACTTCGGCGCGGCCACCGCGAAGCTCTCGCGGTTCTCCTCGGGGAAGTGCAGGCCGTACTGGCGTTCGACGACCGGACGGTCCTCCTCATCGGCGAGGTAGTCGAGTCCCGTCACCTCGGTGAACGCGTCGACTGGCTCGAGGGTCGCGCTCATCAGGATTCCACCGCCAAACGCCGCCAGCCGGTCGCCGATGGCGTCGCTGGGGACACAGTTGTGCAGGGCGAGGCGAGCGGTGTAGGCTCGCCGCCAAGAGTCGGCCGGCTCGGTCTCGTCCCAGGTGCGCTCGAGTTCGATCTCCCGGAAGTAATCGGTGTGGTCCCGGCGGTACCACTCGCCGAGAACGCGACCGACGGCGGGCGCCGCCCGGGTTCGGTCCTCGTCCTCGGCCTCGTTCAACACGCGCTCGACGACGGCACCGACGTTCTCGGCCCGGACCCAGACGGCATCGCTGTAGCCCGCGTCGGCGGCCCACTCGGTGAGCTCGTCGACGGCCGGTTCCTGCGGGTCGCGCAGGGGAATCTCGGCGTCCGAGAGCTCGGTCGGATTCGACTGCCATCCCCTGTGGTTCCGGTCGAGGTAGGCGGTGACGCGGCGGTCGAGTTCCTCCCGGAGGTCCCGAACGAACTCGAGGGTGCGGGACAGCTCCTCGAAAGAGACGTCGCTGTCCTCGAGTTCGCCCCGAACCAGGTCGGCGTCGGCGGTCTTCGATCCGCCCTGGGCCTCTCGGCCCTCGCGCTCGAACCTGATCGGCTGGAGCACTCGAGAGAGCTCCGTCTCGGCGTCCCGGAGGCGCTGATCCGCGACGCCGTCGCTGACCAGATCGCGCACGCGGGGCTCGAGCATGTGGGCCTCGTCGCAGACGACGAACGTCGAGTCGTCGAGCAGGGCCCCCGTAAAGGCGGTCGTCGTGGTCGGGTCGAACGCGTGGTAGTAGTTGCCGAGGACGACCTCGACGTGGCCTAGCGCCGCGCCCATCACGGAGTGTGGGCAGGTGCCGTTGCGGACCGAGCGCGAGACGAGATCGTCGGGAGTCAACATCCCGGCGTCGGTGAAATCGAAGGGAACCGCCTCGGCGGGATCGCCGTCCTCCTCGTCGGGCAGGTCCTCGAGGTACTGGGCGTAGAACGGGCAGTACTCCGTCTCGGCGCCGACCGCGCCGCCGTCGCCGTAGGTCGGCATCTCCGGCGGGTAGGCCGCCGTTTCTCCGGCGGTCTCGAGGAACCGTCCCGTCGATCCCGTCGATCCGCTGTCGGCGAGGCCGGTCTGTTGCTGGCGAGCGCGGGCGGTCAGCGTGCCCGCGGTCGTCTCGCCGCCCTCGCCCGTGAGGTCGCGGGTGCGCTCGCGCAGGCTCTCGCAGCGATCGTAGACGTTGCCGTCGTCGATTCCTCCTGCACCGGCGCGGTTGTACGGACAGACGTCGGCCTTCCCGACGAGGGTTAGCCCCGAGACGGGGTTCCAGTCGTCGGGCAGGTTCGCGTTGATCGTCTCGAGGTCGGCCTCGAACTGGCGAAGCTGCTGTTTGACGCTCGTGAGGACGAGGACGCGCTCGTAGTCGGTATCGGGGTCGCGAACGAGGTCGATCCCGGCGGTGAGCGCGATCATCGTCTTCCCGGTCCCACAGGCCCCCTCGACGACGGTGTAGCCGCCGCCTCGAGCCGTCTCGACCGCAGTCTCGATACCGTCGACCTGCTCGTCGTAGGGTTGGGGGTGGCCGAAGATCGAGCGCCAGTCGGTCATTCCTGCCGTACTCATCGTCGGTCGCTCATAGCGTTGACGGACCGTAGCCGCGCTTTGGGATATAAACCTCGGGACGGAGGACCGACGCCAGCTCGCGTCAGCGGCTTCGGGAGTCGGTTACCAGCTCGACCGATCGCTCGAGCCCGCGCTTGACCGCGAGGACCGACTCACGGAGGACCGGTGCGCCGTCGTAGAGCCACAGGAGGGCGGCGAAGCCGGTCGCACCGAGCATGACCAGGGCGTACGTCGACGGGTCGTCGGAGAACAGCTCCTGGTGGTAGGTCCCCAGGAGGACGAAGAACTGGTCGGCAAAGCCGGTGTGTTCGTGGGCGTGGAGGTGGACCTCGTCCTGGCGGAACGGCCACAGCACGATCCAGAAGCTGAGGTGATCGTCCCGGACGTAGCCGTCGACGATGTCGGCGGGCAGATGTAGCAGGTAGCCGACGGCGAACGCGAGCCCGGCTCGAGGACGGCCGTACGTCCGGGCGAGTGCGCCGACGGCGATCGACAGGGGAACGGCGAAGAAGATCGAGTGGCCGATCGCGTAGCCGACCTCGAAGACGCCGAACTCCCAGGCTAGGGGTTTGTCGATCAGGTCGGGGAGCACGGAGGCGAAGACGACCGCGAACGCCTCGAGTCCCCCCGGCGAGTCGCGGTAGTAGGCGTGGCAGAACAGTGAGTACGCGACGTACCCCATGATCGCATGTTCCCACGGCCACATACCTCGCCCTCGGGTCTCGGGGATAATAACCCTTCCTGGGTAGTTAGTAACAATCGTCGTATACGTGTCGGGCGCGACGGCGGAGCACAACGCCTTCCCCGTTCGGTTTCCAACTGGCCGTATGACCGATTCGATCGACGTCGAGGAGTGGCGCGCGGAACTCGAGGCAAAGCGCGCCGAGAAGAACGACTTCTTCGCCGAACACCCCCAGTCGCCGGTGCCGCCCGAGGACCGCGAGGAGTTCGAGGGGCTGGATTACTTCGAGCCGGATCCGACCTATCGAGTGACTGCAACCGTAACCGCCCACGACGATCCGGAGGTCGTCCTGATGGACACCACGGCGGGTCGAGAGATGCGCTACCTTCGGGCGGCGACGCTCGAGTTCGAGTTGGATCGCGAGGACGAGGACCTCGAGGACGGCGCGTTCGAGCTGGCGGCCTACCAGCTCGAGAGCCCGAACGAGGAGCCCTACTTCGTCCCGTTCCGAGACAAGACGACGGGCCAGCAGACCTACGAGGGCGGGCGGTACATGGAGCTTGCCGCGGACCGGGACCTCGAGACCGGCGACGAGCTGGTCGTCGATTTCAACCTCGCGTACACGCCGTTCTGTGCCTACAGCGAGACGTTCGACTGTCCCCTTCCCCCCGAAGAGAACTGGCTCGAAGTGACGATTCCGGCCGGCGAGCGATTCGAGTAGCGCTACTCGCCGGGGGCAGTGAGACCGCCGTACAGCACGGACGCCGACAGCGTCGTTCGCGTTGTTCGGGCGAGGGGCCGTGGCTCTCGTCGCGTTCCGCTGCAGACTGGTCGATCTCGTCCTCGTCCGTACCGTCACGTTCGATCGGCGTTTCGGCAGTCGCCTCGTTGTCGCTGGCCGCCGTCCCGGAAGAAGAGCTACCGTCCCGAGTAGAAAACCGACGGGACGTTCGAACGGTCGAGTGGAAATCAAGGGGTTCGACCGGAGCGTCGACCCAAATCAGGGGGCGACCCCGACCGTGAGCAGGGTGCCGTACTCCCGGTAGCGCTCGACCATCGCCTCGCGGGTGTCCCAGTCCTCGAGCGGGAACTCCGCTTCGCTGGGGATCGTGATCTCCCGGTCGGGGACGTTGTCCTGTTCGGCGACCGAGAGGCCCGCCGAGCGGAACGCCTCGCGGTACTGGTCGCGGTCCCAGCGGGTCATCTCGACGGCGATGTTGTCCTGCCACTCGTGGGAGTGGACGTTCTCCTCGTAGTAGTTGACCGCACAGTAGAACGTCCCACCCGGCCGGAGGATGCGTGCGATCTCCTCGAGGGTCTCGTGGGGGTCGGCGGCGTAGTAGAAGGCCTCCATCGACCAGACGTGATCGATGGAGTCGTCGGCAAAGGGCAGGGCGCCGAAGTCGCCGACGACGTAGCCGACCTGCGGATCGTCGGTGTAGCCCGCAGCGTTGTGTGCCATCTCGGGCGAGCCGTCGAGTCCGTAGATTCGACCGGCGTCCTTGGTGTCTCGCAGCGCACGACCCGCGTAGCCGCTGCCACAGCCCAGGTCGAGAACCGTGTCGCCCGGTTCGACGGGCATTCGCGCGAGCGCGTGTTTGGCGGTGTGCCAGTGGCGTTCCTCCATTCCCCTGTCGCGACCGCTCGTAGCCCACTCGTCGAACTCCTCGCGTACGCTCATACCGACTCGTTTCCGCCAGAGGGCCAAAACCGGTTCGGCTCTCGCCCCGGAAGACGGGGATCACCGACAGGCTCTTTAGGTTGGCCTAAAAAGATGGGGTGGAGGTTTAGGTCGGCCGAAATCCGTGGGCATCGGATTCGGGCCGAACGGGAAGCGGTAGCTACCCCGACCTCTCGGCCCTTCTGACGGGAACAATCGGAAGGTATTAGTGTTTTAGGCTAACCTAAAACTAGATATGCACCAGCGAGACGACGATCGAACGCAGCGAACGGCGACCGGACGGCGACGATTTCTCGCGGCGACGGGGGTGTCGGTCGCAGGGCTCGCGGGACTCGCAGGCTGTCTCGGCGACGACGGCGAAAGCGCCGGGGCGGTCGCCGACGTCGGTCCCCGCGAGGCGTCGGTCGACTCCGAGGCCGTCTCCTGGGACGACCTGGGCGACCTCGAGGGCGAGCTGACGATCTACTCCGGGCGCACCCGAGACCAGATCGATCCCGTCTTCGTCGCGCTCGAGGAGGAGTACGACGGGCTGACGCTCAACGTCGACTACGACGACAACGACGTGCAGGTCAACCAGATCCTCCAGGAGGGCGACGCCGTCGCGGCGGATCTGATGTACTCACAGGATCCGGGCGCGCTGGCCGAGCTCGAGCGCGAGGGTGCCGTCCAGCAACTGCCCGAGGACGTCGTCGACGCCGTTCCGGAGAGCTACCACGAACCGGACGGTTACTGGACCGGCGTCTCCGGTCGGGTTCGCTCGATTCTGTACAACACCGAGCGCTGGGACGGCGACGGCGACGACTTTCCGACCGACATCATGGAGTTTGCGACCGACGACCGATTCGAGGGGATCATCTCGACGCGGCCCAACTCCGGAACCTTCCGAGGGTTCATCCAAGCGATGGTCGAACTCGAGGGCGAGGAGGAAACTCGCGAGTGGGTCCGGGCGATGGTCGAGGACCAGGACATCCAGCTGTTCTCAGGCGGGTCGGATCAGGCGGAGGCCATCGAGAGGGGTGGCGATGACGACCCGGTCGTCGCACTCGGAAACAGCTACTACGCCGCCCGTATCCTCAACGAAGACCCCGACGCGACGATCGACGTGGCGTTCACCGAGAACGATCCCGGCTGTCTGTTCAGCGTCGCGGGCGTCGGCGTCACGAACGACGTGGAGGATCCCGAGCTCGTCGCGGAGTTCGTCCGTCACCTGCTGGCTGAGGAGGGCCAGGAGTTCATGATGGACGCAAATGGAGAGTACCCCGTCGTCGAGAACGTCGACTACGTCGGCGACCTCCCCGACCTCGAGGAGCTCGAGCCGCCGGAGTTCGACTTGAGCGACTTCGACATGGATCTCGAGGAGACCCAGGACCTCCTCAGCGAGGAAGGGATGACGGTCTGACGCGGCTGTAAGCATATACCCAGTCAGAGACGCCGTGGCTGTCGCTTTTCGGCTTCTCACACCTCGGGAACGCTTCGGGGGATTTAGGAGCGCCTAGCTCCAAGGGCCGACCACGTCCACGGCTCCGCCGATCCGGGCAGACGATCTACAATGAAACCACCTACGGACTATCTCGGTTCCTCGCGGAGACTCGAGTCGGTACAGGATCGACTCGGGAACACCGACCGTTCGATGACGATCCTGGCACTTCTGAGCGGTCTCGTCGCGTTTCTCGTCGTCTCCCCGATGTTCTGGCTGTTCTGGCAGGCGACGACGGTCGAGGCTACGCGCGCGTACGACCTCGTCGTCTCCTCGCGGACGGCCTGGATCACGATCAACAGTATCACGCTGATGGTGCTCGTCACCGTGTTTTCGATCCTGCTCGGCGTTCCACTCGCCATGTTGACGACGAGAACGGACCTCCCGTACCCTCGACTCTGGACGATCGTCGCCGCGCTGCCGCTCGTGATCCCGAGCTACATCGGCGCGATCGCGTTCGCGGGAATGTTCGGTCCGGGCGGCGAGATCGATACGCTGTTCGGTGTGACGATCCCGCGCGTCGACGGCCTGTCGGGAGCGGTGTTGATCATCACGCTGTACACCTACCCCTACGTGTTCCTGACGACCCGCGCCGCGTTGCTGTCGATGGACAACTCGCTCGTCGACGCGGCTCGGACGCTCAACGCTGGCCCCCTCGAGGCCTTCCGTCGCGTCACGTTCCCGCAGATTCGGCCGGGAATCGCGGCCGGCGCGTTGCTCGCGGCCCTCTATGCGATCTCGGATTTCGGAACGCCGGCGTTCATGCAGGCCGACGTCTTCACGAGCACGATCTACTGGGAGTTCAGCAACTTCGCCGTCGAGTACGCGGCGTTGCTCGCGCTACAGCTAATCGCGATCGTTGCGATCGTTCTCGTCATCGAAGCGGGTATCGGCCGCGACGAGGACGTCGCCGGCGGGACGGCGAAAGGCAGCGTCGTTCGTCTCGGCCGCTGGAAGTGGCCGGCGATGGGGTTCGTCTCGTTTATCGGCTTTCTTACGCTCGCCGTCCCGGTCGCGATCTTCACGAACTGGCTGTTCCGCAGCGAGGGCGATCCCATTCCGTCACTCGAGTTCCAGCCCGAGTTCGCGTTCAACTCGGTATACCTCGCCCTGCTGGCCGCGCTGGTCGCGTGCCTCTTCGCGCTGCCGGTCGCGTACTACTCCGGCCGATCGAGCTCGCTCGTCTCGCGGATCCTCGAGCGAGCGACCTACGTCGGCTTCGCCGTCCCCGGCGTCGTCATCGGACTCGCGCTCGTCTTCCTCGGTACCAGGACCCTCCCCTCGTTCTATCGGGAGGGCGTCGCCCTGCTCGTGTTCGCGTACGTCGTCCGATTCCTTCCGCAGGCGGTCGGCACCGTCCGGTCGTCGGTCCTGCAGATCGACGACAAGACGATCGAGGCCGCCCGCACGCTCAACGCCGGGCGTCTCGAGACGTTCCGTCGGATCACGCTGCCGTTGATCATGCCCGGGCTAATCGCCGGCGGCGTCCTCGTCTTCCTGACGACGATGAAGGAGCTACCGGTGACCCTGATGCTCCAGCCCGTCGGAATGGACACGCTCGTCTCGATCATCTGGGGCGCACAGGACGCGCTGGCCTATCGGTACGCGGCCGTCCCCGCCCTCCTGTTGGTGGTGATCTCCGGGCTCTCGATGCTCGTGCTCCTCCGTCAGGAGGAGGTGTAATCGACGGCCGAAAGCTCCCGATCGTCAGCACGGCAATTCCGGTCTCCCCCTCGTTTCGACTCGAAGAGTGGACCGGCGGTGTGGTTCGGGAACGGCCGTCGCGTGCTGTGGGACGACATATCCTCAGTATTAAGTCGGTTCCGGCAATTGGTCACGCAGTATGGAGTACGAACTGGCGATCGAGGGGACACCGGAGACGGTCCCCGGGGGAACCGGCATCCTTCTGTTGCACCCGAGTACCGGTGAGACCGACCGCATCGATACCGACTTTCTCAAGACCGATACCGACAACTTCCTCGTCATCTCCACCCGGACGACGGCACGGGAGGCCAAGCAAAAACTCGAGTACTACGACGTCGACGAGAACCGCGCCGAGATCCTCGACACGCTCTCCATCGAGCGCGGCTACTCGCGACGGACCAGCGACACCGTCCACTACGTCGCCGCGCCCGACGACGTCGACGGCATCGTCGATCACATCGACGGCTTCCTCGAGAACCACGACGGCAAACTCCGGCTCAGCTTCGACTCGGTGACCGAACTCGCCTACTACGCCGGCGAGGAACAGGCCCTCGAGGCCGCAAGCCGTATTCTCGAGTTGCTCGACGAACACGACGCCGTCGGGCTGTTCCACCTCTCGGAGGATCCCCACGACGAGGAACTCGTCGAGGAGTTCCGCGCGCTGTTCGACGGCACGATCGATCTCGACGAGGACGGCAGTATCGACGCGACGTTTTAGTCCTCGAGCGCGTCGAACGTCTTTTCGGCCCACGTCACCGCGTAGTCCGATCCGTGATCCCGGTAGGCGTCGGTGTCGAGCGCGTCGAACGGCGCCGGTAGCTCGAGGCCGTGTTTGATCGCGGCGCAGGCCAGTTCGGTCGCGTCCGCAAAGTCGGTCTCGCCGCGGGCGACCGCACCCGGAAGCCCCGAGACGCGGTCCTCGAGCCGGGTGCCCGCGTCCCGCCAGGCGTCGGCCAGCTCCGGATGCGTCCCGCCCTCGTCCTCGTCCTCGTCCCACGCCGCGAACACGTCGCGCGTGTGGAGCCCCGTCCAGCCGTCGTACAGCGCCGCGGCAATCTGGTAGGTGCCGGCCGGATCGAGCGCCGTCGCCTGCTCGAGGTTTGGGTACTCCTCTTCGAAGAAGCCGAGAAAGTGTTCGGGAACCTCGAGTCCGACCTCGACGAGTGCCTCCGCCAGGAGGAAGTCCAGAAACGGTTCGGGCGACCCTTCGACGCGGGGTTTGACGATGACTGTCGGTGGGTCGGTCTGGTGGGTCCAGGTGATGCTCCCGTCGCCGGGCATTCCGATCGTGAAATCGTTGCTCGCGTATCGGACGAGGAGCTCCGGGGCATCCTCGGGGAGCCACGCGGCCGGGTACGTCGCCGGCTCGAGTGAGTCCACGAGCAGGCCCAGGTCCTCCGACTGGGCGGGCGCGAGCGTCTCGAAGTCCCGATCGCAGTCGACGACGACTGCGTCGGGAGCGTGCTCCTCCCGGATCGCCGCAACCGGGGACGAGAGCTCTCGAGCGGTGAACATCAGACGAGAACGGTCTGGAAGATGATCAGCGCCGACAGTAGCGCCGACACGGTGATCGTCGCGAGAACGGCCTTGGTTGCAGTGCTCATGTTCGGACGCTATCGGTCGCATCGCTTAAATCCATCTGTCTCGGCCGAAACCGCGAGACGCCAGGGTTTCTCGACCGATCGTCGTTCGCTAGCCACACCCCGAGTTCGACTGCAACTCGAGTCGAAGAAGGGGCGACCCGAGGGCTGGTGGTGGCCGTCTACAGTCGAACCGAAGGGGTCGACGCTACTCGTCGACGTCGTCGTGCCAGGACTCCGGAACGTCGATGACGTACCGGCCGTCCTCCTGGAGCGAGATGATATACTCGTCGCGGTTGTACAGCTCCATGAGGTTGAGTTCGTACTGGCCCGGTCGGAGGATCTTGATGCTCTCGAACTGCTCGTTGAGTTCCGCGCGGAGTTCCTCGATCGACGGCTGCTCACCCGATGGCTCGCTGACGACTCGCCCGTGATCGGGCGTCTCCTCGCTCCCGCCGTCGTCGATGGGATCGACCTCGGTGATCGGATCACCTTCGCCAGCTACGTCCGAACCGGTCGGGAGATCGTCGGCCGGGACGACCTCGCTGCGGGCGCTCGCCTGCGCGGAGTCCTCCGAGTCCGCCACTGCCGCCGTCTCGTGGTCGGGTCCGGAACGCTCGCTCGAGGCGTCCGCGATCGGATCGGTCCGGTGGTCACTCGAGTTCAGTTCGGAGCTGGTGCGGTCGTCGGTGGCATCGCTGGCCGTGGACTCCGTAGACGGCGACGAGCGGTCCTCGGGGCGACGAGCCGAGTCGGGCCACTCGGTAAACGAGTCGTCCTCGTCGTCGCTCGCTCGGCTCCGATCTCCGGGGGACGTCGACCGCTCGTTGCGAGTCGGTTCGGACCCTCGAGAGTCACCGGTCGGCTGGGGATCGGCCGTGTCGGCGCTCGCCGTCGATCGGTCGGCTGCCGGTGGCTCCGGGGCGTCGGGAGTCGACTCGTCGGTCGGCTCCGAAGAAACCCAGCCGC
Source organism: Natronococcus roseus (assembly GCF_043677095.1). NCBI lineage: Archaea > Methanobacteriati > Methanobacteriota > Halobacteria > Halobacteriales > Natrialbaceae > Natronococcus > Natronococcus roseus. Next base: position 329,067 of record NZ_JBHLJR010000003.1, on the reverse strand, counting down.
GGACGGTCTCGGCCGCTCGGGAGGCGACGCCGTCGGCTTTCGCTTCGGTGGAATCGGCCGCCGGCGTTTCATCGTCGGCATCTCCGTCGGCGCCGTCCTCGGCGCTCCGGTCCGAGTTCGGCGTAAACTGGAACTTGTTCCCGCCACAGTCGGGACAGCCCGAGAGCATCTCCTTCGAGCCGTCCGGAAACGTGTGGCCACAGTTCGTACACTGGTGTGGCATTAGTTACGGGATACGAGCGCGCTGATCAGCGTTTCGTCCTTGTGGAGCGTCTCGATCTGGTTCGCGGGCCCGATTACCGTCAGCTTCGCCGTCGACTCGTTCGATCCCATGAGCCGACCCAGCAGCGACGAATCCTTCGTCTCCGATTTGGGGTAGGTCTCGATTTCGATGCCGTTGAATCCGGCGTCGGGGCTGATCTCGGCCATCGTCATCTCGATGAGCTTGCTCTCCTCGTCGGGGGTGAGCCCCTCCTCTAAGATAACGATGTTGCCGTCGTGAACGCCGTCGAGGATCATCCGGATCTTCTCCGTGGAGGCGAGGGTGTCCATCCGCTCGCCGCTGATGAGATCGATCTGTACGCCGTCGTTACCGTTGGGATCGTCCGGGTTAGTTGCCTTGGGCACGACTGATCACCCGAAGTACTCCGCGATGTTGTCGTAGACCTCGTCCATGTTCTGGCCCTCCTTCGCGGAGAGCGGGACCGTCTTATGTTGGGGGAACGCGTCCTCGATCCGTTTGACGCTCGCCTCGTCGAGGTCGATTTTGTTCGCGAAGATGAGAACCGGCAGATCGCGGGATTCGATGATGCCGATCAGCATCGTATTGACCTGCGTGATCGGGTCCTCCGCGCTGTCGAGAACGTAGATAACGCCGTCAACGTCCTCGCGAAGCCAGTGCATCGCCTCGGCGACGCCCTCCGTGGCCTCGCGGGACCGACGGATCGCGTCGTCTTCCTCCATCTCGTCGGTGAACTCCTCGTAGTCCACCTTGGTGGTTACGCCGGGCGTATCGACGATATCGATCGAGACCGACCGTCCGTCGCGTTCTATCTCGACGTCTTCCTTTCGCCGTGCGCGGCGTGTTTCGTGTGGAACGTGACTTTCGGTTCCGACCGCATCGCCGGTCCAGTCCCGTGCGATGCGATTCGCAAGCGTCGTCTTTCCAGCGTTGGGCGGTCCGTAGATTCCGATTCGTTTGGGTTGATCGTCGGTAAACAACCGATCCGTAACCCGGGAGATACTATCTTTGAGTCCTGTTAACAGTCCCATCCTTGGCCCTCTGGCACCGCGAAGTGCGTCTGCGCGTACTACAAACTGAATTCACTTAAGCCTACGTCAGACGTGTAGAGAATTCGACTGCTGTGAAAGAATTCCATGGAAGAAGATAGCACACACCACCTGGAACGCCGGGAGACGGAAGGACGGGCCGAATAGTAGCCAACAAACAGGAAAGTCATTCAATCGGATTGGTCGCAGAGGTACTCGCGGTGAGCGGAACGATCGGATGAGACGCCGGAACCCCCCACCCCTTCGTTTCAACTGGAACGCTCCAAAGGGAGGGGAGGGGGGAGGGTGCTTTGTGAAGAGAAGGTTTTATGATCCTACGAGAAAAACAGAATCCGTACTAGATTCAGAAGGGAAGGGTTTACTAGGCTTATCTACCTAGTTGCTAGATCCTTTCCGAACTTTCCGTCTAAACAACTAGTCCACAGCGCTCGTCACGGAACTCCCGTGTATCGTTCGAGCTCCCCCGAAATCACCCGATCAAGGCCTCGATATCTTTCCTCGGTGGCCGTCTTCTCGGATCCCCACCCCACACTCTCGCCGCTCTCCAGTTGAAACGAAGGGGTGGGGGAGGGGAACGCCGACACCAACCCCCCACTCTTCGACTCGAGAGCGACCGGCTCCGACGTCGAAGGAAGCCGGTCGCTCCTCACCATGTTTCCACCACCTCGGCTTCGGATCGAACGCTCGGGACGAACGGATCCAGCAGGGAGTAATCACGGAGCCGACAACAATCGTCGAGCGCCTCGACGACTGACCGAACGAGAACTTCATCCCAAGAGCCCACGAGTATCGGTATCATTCCAAAGAGATCGAGTACTGTCAAACGGGGACTCGAACTGATACGGGTGTGGTTTCGCTCACCGCTGGAACCGGAGTCGATCCGAAACGCCGCCAGGGTCGGCCGCTGGCTCCAACTCGATTCGCGGCCGGACCCGTCCAAAAAGAATCATATCCTACGTGAGTGAAAGGGAAGAATTTAATATCGCGGTGTTCCTCTGTTTCGTTTGCATCAACTGGATCCGAAACCGATCGCTATTCCGCTTGATCGGCCGCACTGGCCGTTCAAACGCTGTATCACTGCTTTCGGGTCCGTCTCTCCACACGAAACGAGGGGGTATCCCAACGACGGATGTCAGACGACAACTCAGAGCCGCCACGAACCGACGACGTCGAGGGCGAGACCGACGGGTTCTCGACGACGCTCGAGGAGACGGCGATCGGCGACGAGGAACCGAGCCAGGGACTGTTCGACGACCTGCTCAGCGGCGAGCCGATCTTCGAGAACAAGGAGGTGCTGCGTCCGTCCTACACGCCCCACGAACTCCCCCACCGGACCGACCAGATCAACAAGATGGCGACGATCCTGGTCGCTGCACTCCGGGGCGAGACGCCCTCGAATATCCTCATCTACGGGAAGACGGGAACCGGCAAGACCGCGAGCGCGAAGTTCGTCAGCAAGGAACTCGAGAGCACCTCCCAGAAGTACAGCGTCCCCTGTGACGTCGAGTACATCAACTGCGAGGTGACCGATACCCAGTACCGAGTACTCGCACAGCTCGCGAACAAGTTTATCGAGAAAAACGAGGCACGGATCGACCGAAAGATCGAGTCGCTCGAGGAGCGCCTCGAGGCGCTCGAGGAGTACGAAGCGAGCGACGGTCGCGACAATTCAGCCGGTGAATCCGCCGAGGAGACGGCCGGCTCCGATCCGAACGACGACGTTTCGTTTGCAACCGACACCGAGTCGCAGTCGTCCGATTCTCCAGTCGAAACGGAGGGGTCGACAGATCCGACGAATATCGACGGAGCCGATGCGGAACACCCGCTCGCGTCCACGCCCTTTTCCAGCCACAACGAGATCGAGGACCGAATCGACTCCCTCGAGGAGGACAAGGAGTCGTTCCAGGAGGTACCGATGACCGGCTGGCCGACCGATCGGGTGTACAGCGTCTTCTTCGACGCCGTCGACTACGACGAGCGGGTCGTTGTCATCATGCTTGACGAGATCGACAAGCTCGTCGAGAAGAGCGGGGACGACACGCTGTACAACCTCTCGCGGATGAACTCCGAACTCGAAAACTCTCGCGTGTCGATCATCGGAATCTCGAACGATCTGAAATTCACCGACTTTCTGGACCCTCGAGTCAAGTCCAGTCTCGGCGAGGAGGAGATCGTCTTTCCACCGTACGACGCGAATCAGCTCCGGGATATCCTTCAGCACCGAGCCAACGTCGCCTTCAAGGGTGATGCGCTGTCGGACGACGTGATCCCGCTGTGTGCAGCCTTCGCCGCCCAAGAACACGGAGACGCGCGTCGCGCACTGGATCTGCTCCGGACGGCGGGCGAGCTCGCCGAGCGCTCCCAGGCGGAGACGATCGTCGAGAAACACGTCCGGCAGGCCCAGGACAAGATCGAACTCGATCGGGTCGTCGAGGTCGTCCGCACCCTTCCCACGCAGTCGAAGCTCGTCCTCTTCTCGACCATCCTGCTCGAGAAAAACGGCGTTCACAGCATCAACACGGGCGAGGTGTTCAACATCTACAAGCGCCTCTGCGAGGAGATCGACGCCGACGTTCTCACCCAGCGCCGAGTGACCGACCTCATCAGCGAACTCGACATGCTCGGCATCGTCAACGCCGTCGTCGTCTCGAAGGGCCGCTACGGTCGCACCAAGGAGATCAGCCTCTCGGTTCCGATCGACGAGACCGAGGCCGTCCTGCTCTCGGACTCCCGACTGAGCAACATCGACGACATCCAGCCGTTCGTCCAGGCCCGATTCGAAAACTGAGGGCCGAATTCGTCCCCGACCCCGAACCTCCTTCCGCTGATCCCACTATCTCCTCTCTCGCTGACCCCTCCGTTTCGACTCGAGCGACGCGGCCGGCTACCGTCGACGCCGCCGGCCCGCAGCCATCGCGGCACCCGTTCCGGCCGCGGCGACGCCCGCCGCACCGACGCTCGCTCCGACCGCACCGGCGCTCGAGACCGGCGTTTCCGTCCCGACTGTGCCCGCAACGGTCTCGAGACCCGGCTGCGGCGCGAGCATCCCACCGAGGATCGAATCGAACGTGAGTCGGACGTACCCGAGCCACGGAACCCGGAACGACGCCTTCCCGGTAATCCAGCCGGGCTGGACGACATCGGTGTTCGCGCCGCCGCGCTGATACTGGTCGTAGTAGGGGTTCGCGTCACCCTTCGTGATGAACCCGTCGTGGGCGGCCGGACAGGTCTGGAGCTGATCGCAGCTCGCGCCGTCGACGTACTCGGGTTCGGCCCTGTTGTCGACCCAGTTCTCGCCCTCTTCGACCCAGAAGTGTGCACGATGTATCACGGGTGTCTGGTGGGCCTGCCCGTTGGGTTCGAAGACGACGACGTCACCGGCCTTGCCGAACTTCTCGTGGTCCTCGCCGTCCTCGTGTGTGACGACGCCGGTGTCTCCGGTCGAGTCATCGCCGACGAAACGGTCGTCCGCGACGACGAAGATAAGATCGCCAACCTCCATGTTGGGTTCCATACTGCCGCTCTCGACGGCGACCAGCGGCGGCCAGACGCCGCTGATCCCGAACAGCAAGAGCCCGATCACCGCGACGATGGCGACGCTGCTCAGGATATCCCGGACGAGGACGACCGACTCGTCGTTCGTTCCGAAGAACCACCGGACGATCCCGTCGTCCTCGATCGAGACGTCATCACTTTCGGACCCCGATCCGCTGCGCTGGACGACCGACTCCTCGTTCTCCGTTCCGACTCCGTTTCGGGGTCGGCCGTCGTTCGCCGACCTCGAGCCACGTGCCGGCTCGTCGGTCCCGTCCAGCGGGGCCTCGCTCGGGTCGTGGCGGCGTGGCTCACCGCTGTCGTCGCTCCTCTCGTCGCCGGAATCGGGACCGCTCATCGTCCCGTGTTATACCGGGCCCGGCCATCAAGGTTCTGTTCGTCACACCGACGATCAAGGTTCTGTTCGTCACACCGACGATCAAGGTTCTGCCCGTCACGCCGATCCCGCTCCGAACGCCGACTCCGCTACGTTTTTGATTCCGCTCGCGAATGCGAGGCGTGTGCCACTCGAGGGACCCGCCCGGATCGTCAGCGAACTCACGAGTCGCGGCTACAACGCCGAGCGCGAGGCGGTGACGCGGATCGCCGCGACCGAGAACCCGGCGACGACCCTCGAGGCGGTTCTCGAGGACCTCCCCGACGACGCGCTGGTTGTCCGCTCGGAACACGTCGACTCGTTCCTCGAACGAGCGCCCGTTTCCGATGGCGCTCGAACCACCGATCCGAGCGAATCGTCGATCGATGACGGCTCCGACTCGCGGAAGTCGCCAACCGGCGATGGCTCCAGCTCGAGCGAATCGTCGACCGGTGACGGCCCCGATTCGGGCGAGCCGTCGATCCGCAATACCTCCGCTTCGACTGGAGACGAACAATCCACTTCCCGACCGACGGCTACCGGAGGTCCAGTCGAAACGAAGGGGGATCTGGAGGGGAGCGGTCGGTCGGCCGATCCGCTCGAGCGCTCGCTCGAGATCGCCGGCGATATGACCGGCGAGAGCACGGGAACCGGCGAGTACGGGGACTTCGTCTCGGTGTTCCGGGACCGTCTCGAGCGGCTGGGATCGAAGCTCCGCGGGCGGGTCAACCACCGACCGGCGACGGCGATCCAGTCGATGCCGGGCGGCAGCGAGGCCGGAATGGTCGGCCTGGTCAACGACGTGCGCTCCACCGCGAGCGGCCACTGGCTGATCGAACTCGAGGACGCCACCGGAACGTTCCCGTGGCTCGTGATGAAGGATCGGGAGTACGCCGATCTGGTCGACGAACTACTGTACGACGAGGTGCTGGCGATGGAGGGCACCCTGGCCGACGACTCGGGGATCGCGTTCGTCGATTCGATGTACTTCCCGGACGTTCCGCGCACGCACGAGCCCACGACGGCGGATCGCCACGTCCAGGCGGCGCTGATCAGCGACGTCCACGTCGGCAGCCAGGAGTTTATGAGCGAGGCCTGGAACCGATTCGCCGACTGGCTCCACACGTCCGAGGCCCAGCACGTCGAATACTTGCTCATCGCAGGCGATATGGTCGAGGGCGTCGGCGTCTACCCGAACCAGGACGAGGAACTCGACGTCGTCGACATCTACGAGCAGTACGAGGCGTTCAACGAGCGGCTGAAACAGGTTCCCGGCGACATCGAGATCGTCATGATCCCGGGTAACCACGACGCGGTGCGACTTGCAGAACCCCAACCTGGCTTCGACGAGGAGCTGCGAGGGATCATGTCTGCCCACGACGCCCGGATCGTCAGCAACCCTTCGACGGTGACCCTCGAGGGCGTCTCGGTGCTGATGTACCACGGCGTCAGTCTCGACGAGGTTATCGCGGAGCTCCCCGAGGAGAAGGCGAGCTACGACGATCCCCACCGGGCGATGTACCAGCTCCTGAAGAAACGCCACGTCGCGCCGCAGTTCGGGGGCCACACCCGACTCGCACCCGAGGAGAAGGACTACCTGATCATGGAGGAGGTGCCGGACATCTTCCATACGGGCCACGTCCACAAGCTGGGCTTTGGCAAGTACCACAACGTGCTCGCGATCAACTCCGGCTGCTGGCAGTCCCAGACTGACTTTCAGAAGAGCGTCAACATCCAGCCCGACGCCGGGTTCGCGCCGATCGTCGACCTCGATACGCTCAACGTGACCGTCCAGAAGTTCAGTTAGGACTCGAGGCGAAACCGGACCGTCGAGGCGCCGTTGAACTGTGGACCAGGCCCGTAGCGATCGAACCCCAACTCCTGAGCGGCGTCCTCGATGAGGTCGGCGTCGGTCGCGATCAGCACCTCGACGGCCATCCCCTCGCGCTCGGCGAACCGGACCGGCTCGGCGAGCAGTCGCTTGCACGCCTCGGGCGTCCCGTCGAGCTGGGTGACGTGGACGGTGTCCTCGCGGGCGTCGAAGCTGACGAACCCCAGAAGATCCTCCGGATCTGAGCCACCGTACTGGGACTCCGAGACGTCAGCGTTCGGGTCGTGGGTGCCGTCCTCGGCGACTCGAACCGTCCGATCGTGAACCAGGTTCCGCATCACGTCGGTCGGGGAGTCGGCGATAGCCGCGAGCGCGTCGGCGTCCGCCTCGAGTGCGTCCCGTACGTTCATTAGGGTGTGGTAATGACACCCACAAATATAAATCCAGTTGGAATCGAGGCGTTCGAACGTGCGTCGTCTTCGACATCGACGCGGGAAGCGGCCCGAGTCTGCGGGAAGCGGATCGGTGTGGGTAAAAATGCGGGCGATGAGACACAGTTATCTGCCCGCCCTTGCAACCACCTCGCATGAGTCAATCCACCAGGTTGCCGGCGGACCGTGAGGTGTCAGCATGCGGGTCGTAGCGAAGTTCGGCGGGACGAGTCTCGGTAGCGGGGACCGGATCAACCGCGCCGCGAACTCGATCGCTGCGGCCGTCGAGGACGGCCACGAGATCGCGGTCGTCGCCAGCGCGATGGGGTCGACTACGGACGAACTGCTCGACGAGATCACGTTCGAAACCGACGAGGCTGATCGAGCCCAGATCGTCAGCATGGGCGAGCGGACCTCGGTCCGGATGCTCAAGGCCGCACTGACCGCTCGGGGCGTCGACGCGGTCTTCTTAGAGCCCGGCAGCGAGAACTGGCCGATCGTCACCGACGAGTACGGTGAGGTCGACGTTCCGGAGACCCAGCGTCGCGCCCGCGAGGTCGCCGCCGATCTCGACGGAACGGTGCCAGTGATCACCGGCTTCCTGGCCGAAGGGCCGGACGGGTCGGTGACGACGCTCGGTCGTGGAGGCAGCGACACGAGCGCCGTGATGATGGGCAAGTACATGGACGCCGACGAAGTCGTCATCATCACCGACGTCGAGGGGGTCATGACCGGCGACCCGAACGTCGTCGAAGGCGCCCGCAACGTCGGCGAGATTTCGGTCGACGAGCTTCGAAACCTCTCCTTTCGCGGTGCCGAGGTCGTCGCGCCCTCCGCGCTCTCCTACAAGGAGGACACGCTCTCGGTTCGGGTCGTCCACTACCAGCACGGCGACCTCCTCTCGGGTGGGACGAGCATCGAGGGGGAGTTCGAGAACCTGGTCGACCTGCGCGAGCGCCCGCTGGCCTGTCTGACGATCGCCGGACGGGCGATCCGCAACCAGCCCGGCGTCTTCAACCACCTCTCGAAACCGCTCAGCGAGAGCGATATCAACGTCGACGCGGTCGCCAGCGGACTCGACAGCGTCACCTTCTACGTCGACGAGGAGGACGCCGAGCGCGCCGAGAACATCCTCCACCGCGAGGTCATCGCCCGCGACGAACTCTCGAGCGTCACCGTCGACGAGTCCCTCGCCGTCGTCCGCGTCACCGGCGGGGAACTTCCCAACCAGCCGGGGATCATCGGCGAGATCGTCAACCCGCTGGCGGAGGCCCGGATCAACGTCCACGACATCATCACGAGCGCGACCAGCGTCGCCATCTTCGTCGATTGGGACGACCGCGAGGAAACCCTCGAGCTAACGCAGGGGCTCTTCTAAACGCCACTCGAGAGCGATAGTACTCCGTTGGACGGCGTTCGCTCCGCTCTCGGGATTTTCCCGCCGCGAACCCGTTCTCGAAAAGTTACCGTATGGCAGATTCATGCTCAACGCACTTTTAGTAACCTCTCGAAGATGGGAGTATGCTAGAACTGGCAATCGTGTTCTTCGTCATCGCGCTGATCGCCGCGGCGCTCGGTGCGGGCGGCGTCGCAGGTATGTCCATGGCCATCGCGAAGTGGCTCGTCCTCGCGTTCCTGGTCCTGGCCGTACTGTCGCTGCTGCTGTGACGGCAGGGCGGCACTGACAGGCGTATCGTCGCGGCAACCAATCCGATTCTTGCGGTCGCAACATCCGACAGTCGAGGGACCGTTCTGAGCCCCTCCGGGTCGTGATCAACCCGCTCGTGCTCGAGGGATTCGCTCGCCTCGAGCCGAAAGAGAGGCGACGACGTCCTATTCGTCCTCGAGCAGGCTCTCGGTTTCGTACTCCTCGCGGAGCGTCTTCTTGTCGAACTTGCCGGTCGCCGTTTTGGGCACCTCGTCGATGCGGACGACCGCGTCGGGGGTCCACCAGTCGGGGTAGTCCTCGGCGACGAACGCCTGGATCTCGTCGTAGAGTTCGTCCTCGCCCATCCCGGCGTCGGCGGTGGGCACGACGAACGCGACGGGTCGTTCCTGCCACTTCTCGTGTGGCGCGCCGATGACGGTCGCCTCGCTGACGTCGTCGTGGGCCATGATGGCGTTCTCGAGTTCGACCGAGGAGATCCACTCGCCGCCGCTTTTGATCACGTCCTTCGCGCGGTCGACGATCTTGATGTAACCGTCCTCGTCGACGGTGACGATGTCGCCCGTTTTGAGCCACGACCCCTCGAAGTCGGCCTCGTTCGCCTCCGGACGTTCAAAGTACGAGTCGGTGACCCACGGCCCGCGGACGTAGAGCTCGCCGAACTCCTCGCCGTCCCACTCGACTTCCTCGCCGTCGTCGTCGACGACCTTGAACTCGAGCCCGGGGACGACCAGTCCCTGTTTGGCCTGCTTCTCGTAGCGCTCCTCGGCGGGCAGGTCCTCGAGGTCGGCCTTGAGGTGGGCGACGGTGCCAAGCGGGGACATCTCGGTCATCCCCCAGGCGTGGACGACCTCGACGCCGCGGTCGTCGAACTCGCGGATCAGGCTCTCGGGGGCCGCGCTGCCGCCGATGACGATCTGGTCGAGCGAGGAGAGGTCGGCTCCGTGTTCCTCGACGTACTCCAGAACGCCGAACCACACCGTCGGCACGCCTGCGGTGATCGTGACGCCTTCCTCCTCGATGAGTTCTACCAGGTCCGCGGGGTCGGGCGAGGGGCCGGGGTAGACGTGTTTCGCGCCCGCTGCGGTCGTCGAGAACGGGAGCCCCCACGCGTTGACGTGGAACATCGGGACGACCGGCATGATGACGTCGTCCTCGGCGATGCCAAGTCCCTGTGGGGTGAGCGTCATCATCGTGTGGCTCCAGAGCATCTGCTGGGTGTACTCGACGCCTTTCGGCTTGCCCGTCGTCCCCGACGTGTAACACATCCCCGCCGGGCTCTCCTCGTCGAGTTCGGGCCACTCGTACTCGGCCGTCTGGGCCCCGATAAAGGACTCGTAGTCAGTGACGGGCTCGAGCTCGGTTTCCGGAACCGACTCACCCATCACGACGAACTGCTCAACGCTGTCGAACGCTTCGGGATCGTAGGCCGCCTCGAGGGGCTCGAGCAACGACTGATCGACGAACAGCAGTCGGTCTTCGGCGTTCTCGACGATGTACTGGATGTGTTCGGCCGGAAGCAGCGGGTTGATCGTGTGGAGCTGCCCGCCGACGTTCGGCGCCGCGAAGTACACCTCCGCGTGGCGGTGGTGGTTCCAGCAGAACGTGCCGACACGGTCGCCGTCCTCGATTCCGGCGTCCTCGAGGGCGTTCGCCAACTGCCGAGTTCGGTCGCCGTACTCCGCGTAGGTGTTACGGACGATCCCGTCGTGGGTCCGCGAGACGACCTCCTGGTCGGGATGCAGTCGTTCGGCGCGCCAGAGGAACGGTCGTAGCGTCTGGTCGTAGCCTGCCATACTCGATAATTATTATCGGGGTTTAAATTTTGCAGGTTAAGTTTCTATCCTCAAAGAGCAACGCAGTGAGCGGAGCGAACGAGTAGCGTTAACGAGAGCTTCGCTCTCGTTCGCACATCAGAACGCTTCGCGTTCTGAGGACGCAGTAGGGCGGGGATACAACCGTAAGCTTCGTTCCAATCAAAACGTTCAAGTTCTCGACACTACTAACCAGCGAATAGTGGTCGAGGAAGCGTTCAAGTACGCTGCCGAGCCCGAGGACGCGACCACTGCTGAGAGTGCGTGGCAAGCGATTCAAACCTGCCGTGAAGTATACAACCACGCGCTCACTCAAGAGTACAAACCTGTTCCAGACTACGACAAACCATCGTATACGGCGATGCAGAACAAGCTTCCCGAGTGGAAGCGCGAGTGGCCTGTATGGAGCAACGTGTACTCGAAATGCCTGCAAATGGCCGTACGCCGAATCAAGCACTCTGAGACTATCCTCAGCAAGCTGAAAGAACGTGGCTTCGACGTAGGTGAACTCAAGTGGAAAGGACCGCGAGACTACCGTAGCATCACGTACAATCAGTCTGGCTTCGACGTGGATAGTAACACGGGTCGGACTGACCACGCTACGGTCGAACTCTCTAAAATCGGTACGTTCCACTTGAACTTTCACCGACCACTCCCAGACGACGCAGACATCAAAGAGGTCATCCTGAAAAAGCAGAAGATGGGTGACTGGACGGTCAGCATTATGATTGAATACGATGCTGACTATCCAGAGAAACCTACTGTCGCAGACATCGATGCTGAAGACACCGTTGGCATCGATCTCGGTATCACGAAGTTCATTCACGACTCAGACGGACGAGCGTTCCGACCGGTAGACGAAGAGGAAGAACGCGAATGCATCGACAAACGCCACCACTCCGTTTCTCGCAAAGAACACGAGTCGAACAACTGGAACAAGGCTCGTCAGCGACTAGCGAGAGCGTACGAACGGTTATCAAACAAGCGTCGAGCATATCGTGAAACCCTCGCCAACGCTTATACCCAGCGATACGACGCAGTGTTCCTCGAAGACTTGAACGTGGGTAGTATGATGCAGCAGAACGGAAACAGTCGGAATATCGCGTCGATGTCGTGGTATGAGACGCTGCAAACGTTCCAACGCTTCGGGGAGAAGAACGGTTGTTACATTGTACTCGTCCCGCCTGAGGGGACGACGAAGCGGTGTGTGAAGTGTGGTGTCGAGTCGGAGAAACCGTTGTGGGTGCGCGAGCATTCTTGCCCGTCGTGCGGGTTCGAGACAGACCGTGACCAGAACGCTGCTCTTGAGGTACAGCGTCTTGGGTTGCTCGAACTGGGAGTGGTTGAGGATTCTTCTGGATTAGGTCAGGAACTGGCCGAATCAACGCCTGCTGAGACTGGAACCGCTGCGGGGTCGCGCTCTATCTCATCTAGAGACGTGGTCCCTGCAAGTGCCGTCGTTGACACAGGAAGCCCCACCCTCAAGGAGCGAACGTCGTTAGCCGTGAGCGAGTAGGGTGGGGTAGTTCACTAATGGTGTGTCTATCGTACAATCCATTTACATTGTTTCAGACAGCGTCCGTGTCCGCGAACCCGTTCGCTGGTGTCGGTCTTCGGCCGTCGAACGCCGAATCGATCCGCCGAGGGTCGATCCGACCCGTCCGTGAGCACGTTCCGTCACTCGAATTGAACTGCGCGGCTCCCGAAGGGGGCGTATGGTCGGATACAAGTCGAAGGTCGTCGAGCAGATCCCCCTCCCCTCGAGGACGAAACGCGAGCGCGCCCTCGAGGAGGCCGGGTACAACGTCTTTAACCTCGACTCGGCGGACGTCTTCGTCGATCTGCTCACCGACAGCGGGACGGGCGCGATGAGCGACGAGCAGTGGGCGGCGCTGTTCCGGGGCGACGAGGCGTACGCGGGCTCGCGCAGCTTCGGCGAACTCGAGGACGCCGTCGCCGACGTGATGGGCTTTTCGCACGTCGTCCCGGCCCACCAGGGCCGGGGCGCCGAGAACGTCCTCTACGGCAGCCTCGTCGAGGAGGGCGACGTCGTTCCGAACAACACCCACTTCGACACCACGCGGGCCCACATCGCAAATCAGGGCGCCGACCCCGTCGACTGCCCGGTCGACGACGCCCGCGACCCCGCGGCCGACGGTCCGTTCAAGGGAAACACCTCGCTCGAGCGGGCTCGCGCGGTCGTCGAGGAGCACGGTCCCGAGCGGGTGCCCGTCGTCGTCCAGACGATCACGAACAACTCCGCGGCGGGCCAGCCGGTCAGCGTCGAGAACACCCGAGCGGTTCGCGAGTTCGCCGACGAGATCGGTGCGACGTTCGTGATCGACGCCTGCCGGTTCGCCGAGAACGCCTACTTCGTCACCGAACGCGAGGCGGAGTTCGCCGACGCCTCGGTCGCCGACGTCGCTCGCGAACAGCTCGCCCTCGCCGACGCCGTCGTGATGAGCGGCAAGAAAGACGGCCTCGCCAACGCGGGCGGGTTCGTCGCCACCGACAACGAGGCGCTGTACGAGTCCTGCAAGCAGCGGGCGATCCTCTACGAGGGGTTTCCCACCTACGGTGGAATGGCAGGTCGGGACATCGCCGCGATGGCCGTCGGCCTCCGTGAGGCCGTCGACGAGGCCTACGTTGCCGACCGCGTCGGACAGGTCCAGGAACTCGCCGACGCCCTCGAGTCCGTCGGCGTGCCGATCTACACGCCCGCGGGCGGACACGCGGTCTACCTCGACGCCGGCGCCTTCCTTCCCCACCTCGAACCCGACGAGTTCCCCGGGCAGGCGCTGGTCTGTGAGCTCTACCGTGAGGGCGGCGTCCGCGGGGTCGAACTGGGTAGTTTCGCGTTTCCCAACACCGATCGGCCAGAGCTCGTCCGGCTGGCGCTGCCCCGCAGGACCTACCACCGCGAGCACTTGGAGCACGTCGCCGAGACCGCTGCCGCAGTACTCGAGCGACGCGACGAGGTTTCGGGACTCGAGATCGTCGAGGAGCCGGAGATGGCCGAAATCAGACACTTCACGGCGACGCTCGAGCCGACGGACTCCCCCTGAGCCGAGCGAACTGCGACAGCACCGCGAGAAAAAGCCGAGGACAGAATCCGCGATTACCGCGAGACGGCGTCTCGAGCGCGGTCGCGGAAGGTCGGCTCCGGCTCGGGCTCCCCGCCGAGCTTTCGTTTCGCGACCGAACGGACGCCCTGCCTGGCGGCCTCGGACTGGGCGGCGCTGGCCAGCCAGTCCGGCACCTGCGACTCGATCTCCTCGCGCTTTTCGGCCTTGAGCTGGCTGTACTTCCGGAGCGTGATGCCGACGCCGAGGAAGAGGGCGGCGTCGATCAGCTCCCGTCGGAACCGGTTTCGGTCCTTGTAGACGACGATCGCCTTCGCGAGCGAGAGCAGCCCGATCGCGATGTACAGCTTCGAACTCTTCGACGGGTCTCCGCTGAGCATCCGTTGGAGCGCCATGCGACGAATCGTACCACGCTCTCGGTGTTAAACTTCCGCCGGCACGAGACGGGGTCGTCACTCACTCACCTCGGTTCGCCACGGCGACGCCGCGGTGTCGACCCTCGCCGATCGGTTCGATCGCGAACCCGAGCGCCTCGTAGAACGGCCGGACGCCGTCGTCGAACCGCGCGGTGAGCCGGCGTTCGCGCTCGAGCGCTCGCTCGACCAACCGTCGACCGATCCCCCGTCCGCGGTGACGGCGACGAACGCCGACGGCGGCGACGTGGGCGCCTCGCTCGCGGGGCTCGAGGACGAGCGCGCCGAGGATCCGCTCGGTCGAGTCCGCGCCTCGCCGGTCGCCGGCGACGAGGACGTCCCGAACGTCGAGGCGCGTCTCGACGTCTCCCGGCTCGAGCATCGCGGCGTCCAGTATCCGCCGGACCTCGAGGGCGTCGTCGGGGCCTGCGATTCGAACGTGCATCGGCCGGTCGTACGTCGCTGTTCGCCAACAGTCCGTCGGTCACATCCACGACGAACCCGGACGTTTATCGATCGCGGGCTGGTCTGTCGGATCACGCGAGGAGGAACGATGGGGATCCAGAAGGACTTCAGCACCAAGCTCTCGGCGGGCGACCTCACGATCGATCGCCGCGACATCGAGATGCTCGAGGCGGTCGACCGACAGGGATCGATACACGGTGCCGCCGAGGAGCTCGGCCGCTCCTACGCGCGCCTCCAGAACCGGATCGTCGAACTGGAGGCCGAACTCGGCGAACTCACCGAGCGAACGCGGGGCGGCCGCGACGGCGGTGGCACCCAGTTGACGGAGACCGCCTACGAGCTTCGCCGACAGTTCGACCGCCACGAGAGCGAACTCGACGGCGTGGCCACTGCGACGGAGTCCGTCTTTCGGGGTACCGTCGTCGAACGGACCGGCGAGCTCGCGACCGTCGAGACCGCCGTCGGCCCGGTTACGGCGCTCGTCCCTCCGGACGCGGGCGAGGTGCAGGTCGCGGTTCGGTCGGACGCCGTCGTCCTGACGGATCCGACGGAGACGCCCGAGCCCGACGGAACGAGCCTGCGGAATCGATTTTCCGGGACGGTCGCGGCGATCGACGACGGTGAGGCGATCGCCAGCGTTACACTCTCGCTGGCCGACGGGGTCGACCTCGAGGCACTCGTGACCCACTCGAGTCGCGAGCGACTGGGACTCGAGCCGGGTCGCGAGGTCGTCGCCTCGTTCAAGGCGACCGCGGCGCGGGCGACGGCGCTCGAGTCGATCGAGACCGAGGAGTAGGGACGTCCGATCTCAGGAGTAGTGACGCCAGAGACCGAGGAGTAGGGACGTCCGATCTCAGGAGTAGTGACGCCAGAGACCGAGGAGTAGGGACGTCCGATCTCAGGAGTAGTGACGCCAGAGACCGAGGAGTAGGGACGTCCGATCTCAGGAGTAGTGACGCCAGAGACCGAGGAGTAGGGACGTCCGATCTCAGGAGTAGTGACGCCAGAGGCCGAGGAGTAGCGACGCGGAGTCAGCCGCCCTTGATCAGTCGGAGGACGGTCACGCGCTCGCTCTCGACGGGCTGGTCCTCGGGGACGGGACGGCCGTCGACAAGCACGCTCACCTCGTGAGGGCTGAGACCGATCTCCCGGAGCAGGTCCGCGTAGGTCGGCTCGGGAGCGTCGGTCGCCACCTCCTCGAGGTCGAGTTCGTGGCTCCCCTCGCCCTTGACGTCGACGGTGACGCGCATGGTGGTGCTTGCTCGAGAGTGGACTTGAGCGCGTCGACTGCGAGTGTGTCCGAGGTTCAGTCGCTCGCCGGCTCGTCGGGCCCGATCCGATCACGGTGCTCGGGCTCTCGAGTCCCCGGCGTTCGTCGGTGCGCGTACAGCCCCCAGGCCAGCGCACCCAGCCCGAGCAGGAGGATCAGGAAGTTCAACAGCCCGCCCACGAACGGGAGTTGGGCGAGGATCGCTCCGGCGATCATGCCGACGACCAGCGCGAGCCACCGGTTCTCGAGGTCGGCGTAGCCAAGCAGCCAGGCGGCGACGGCGAACCGCCCGTAGACGATCCCGATCCAGACGACGAGGGCGAACGCGAACCCGCCGACGATCGAGAACGGGATGCCGATGATCGTGATCGCCGCGGCGACCAGCAGGATCGGCACGCCGATCAGTACGCCGAAACCGACCGCGCCGGTCCGAAGGGGGTCGGTCGCGACCCGTTCGGCGACGCCGTCGGAAAAGCGCGGGAACAGCGCGAGCAAGGCGGCGCCGAGCAGCAGGTTCAGCGCGAGCGTGTACAGCGAGACCAGCCACGACGCCAGCGGCTGCAGCGTCGGCGCGATATCGAATCCGAGCGTGGAGTCCTCGGTGATCGAGCCCGCGACCGCGTCGGTGTTACCCTGCAGGTCGCCGTTGTACCGCAGGTCGCCCGCGATCGAGGCGCCCTCGCCCAGGGTGATCGTCTCGGCGCCGATCGCCGCGTCACCCTCGAGGGTCCCGTCGACGACGACGTTCCCCGCGCCGGCCGTAAACTCGCCGCCGACGGTTCCGTCCTCGCCGACCGCGACGTTGCCCGCACCGGCGTCGACGTCGCCGCCGACGGCACCGTCGATCGTCACGCTTCCCGACGCGGCCTCGAGGTCGCCTCCGACCTCACCCCCGCTCTCGATCCGGACGTCGCCGGCCGCGGCCGAGACGTCGCCCGTCACCGTCCCCTCGACGACGACGGTGCCGGCGACGGCCTCGAGTTCGTCGATCGTTTCCCCTTCCCCGACGACGACCGTCCCGCCGACGGTCGACTCGGACTGCGCGGCAACCCCCGTCGGTAGCGTCCCCAGCAGGACGACGACGAGGAGGACGACCGCGAGTCGCTTTCGAACGGACGTTTCGGACGCCATAGATCACCTCTCGTCGTGTGAACTGAAAAACATGACACCCGCGTCCACGAACTCGAGAGGGTTCGGCGCGGAACGTCCTCGAGCTCTCCGGCGGAACCGCACTGACGCCTCGAGGACGACCTTCGGGCGATTTATCTGGCGGCTCCCCCTCGTGGTGGGTATGAGCGAGGCCGACGCCGAGGCGGCGGAGCCGACTCCCGGCAAGACCGAGGTCTGGATCGAGAAGTATCGCCCGGAGCGGCTCGACGAGATCAAGGGCCACGAGAACATCGTGCCGCGCCTCCAGCGCTACGTCGAGCAGGACGACCTGCCCCACCTCATGTTTGCAGGCCCGGCAGGTACGGGAAAAACTACCGCAGCCCAGGCCATCGCCCGCGAGGTCTACGACGACGACTGGCGCGAGAACTTCCTCGAGTTGAACGCCTCCGACCAGCGGGGGATCGACGTCGTCCGCGATCGGATCAAGGACTTCGCGCGTTCTTCGTTCGGCGGGTACGATCACCGAATCATCTTCCTCGACGAGGCCGACGCCCTCACCTCAGACGCTCAGTCAGCACTCCGTCGGACGATGGAGCAGTTCTCGAGCAACACCCGCTTTATCCTCTCGTGTAACTACTCGAGCCAGATCATCGACCCGATCCAGTCCCGGTGTGCCGTCTTCCGCTTTACCGAGCTCACCGAGGACGCCGTCGAGGCCCAGATCCGCGAAATCGCCGAAAACGAGGGGATTCAGGTCACCGACGACGGCGTCGACGCGCTCGTCTACGCCGCCGACGGCGACATGCGCAAGGCGATCAACGGGCTCCAGGCCGCGGCCGTGATGGGCGAGGTCGTCGACGAGGAGACCGTCTTCGCGATCACCTCCACCGCTCGACCCGAGGAGGTCGAGGCGATGGTCGACCAGGCCATCGACGGCGACTTCACGGCCGCGCGGGCGGCCCTCGAGGACCTGCTCACCGAGCGCGGGCTGGCTGGCGGGGACGTGATCGACCAGCTTCACCGCTCCGCGTGGCAGTTCGACATCCCCGAGAAAGCGACGGTGCGCCTGCTCGAGCGCCTCGGCGAGGTCGACTATCGCATCACGGAAGGGGCGAACGAACGGCTCCAGCTCGAGGCGATGCTGGCGTCGCTGGCCCTCGAGAACGAGGACTGAGCGCGGCGTTCGGGATCGGTAGTCGGAACTGCGAGTTCGTTATTCGGCGGGGTCGTGAACCTTGCGTTCCGTACGGGTGAACTACGTCTCACCGGGTATCAACCGTCCCTCGCTGCGGTGGCGTGCGCTGTCGACGGACCGAACGTCAGTGAGGGAGGTCGACGATACTGCGCGAGGTCTTCGCGAGCCATGCGAGCGAACGGCTTGGAAGACGCAGCGCGTCTTCCAGTGGATGAACGAACGACCGTAGGGAGTGAGTGAATCGGCTGGGGAGGGCGTGGCGATCCCCTTTGTTCGTGCGAGCAGGACGTGCTTCTGGAACCATCACCACGAAAGCCCCTGCCGTTCTCGAGCGTTCTGACTCGCTGCGCGCTCCTTGCAGTCGCGTGCTTGCGTCGTCGGAATGCTCGAGAACGCCAGCCCTTTCAGTCCCACCCCGTGGCGGCTAATCGGCACTGCAGACACGTCGCCGAACGGTCCGTCCATACGCTACTGGTATCGATCCGTTCGACGTAGCTTTCGCAGTTCGGAACGTACCGCTCGCCAGCCATGTCTCCCTCGACCGGCGGAATCGCCGCCCTCCTCGCCGTCGGCGCCGGCTGTCTCGCGCTCGCGCTCGCCTCGCTTCGGGCCGGAAGCTGGACGCGGCGGCTGTACGGCCTCGAGCCGGACGACGACGCGAGCGCTCGAGCGAACGCCGCCGTCCTCGCGCTCGTCGGGATTGGGCTGTTCGCGCTGGCCGGGGCGATCGTCTTCGAGCTTCCGTCGGCGATCGTCGGGACGGCGACGATCCTCGCGAGCGCGCTGTTGTGTTTCGTTCTCGGCTGGCTCGTCGCGGTTCGCGATCGCCGGGAACTGCTGACCACACCCGACGTCGACCGGAAAACTGGCCGTCGGCTGGGGTTCGTCGCGATGGGTTGTGGCATCCTATTGCTCGGGTTCGTTCCACTCGTCTGGCTCGAGGTCGACGACGCCGTCGTCGCCGTCGGTGCGCTGGCGAGTACGTTCGTCGTGTTGCTGGCGGTGGCGTTTGCCTACCGCTGACGCCCGCTTACGAGGGAGGTCGCCCGACAGCCTCGAGCCCGAGACCGCCGTCGTTGGGCGATCTATCCCGAATAACGGTTGCGGAACTATTTTACCCGCTGCGGGGCCAACACACGTGTAATGAGTGAACTGGAGGAGGAGTACCGCCTCGAGTACTTCGAGGAGGAAGGCTTCGAGCGCAAGGAGTGTCCCTCCTGTGGCGCACACTTCTGGACGCGCGACTACGAGCGAGAGACCTGCGGCGAGCCGCCCTGCGAGGAGTACGACTTCATCGGCAACCCCGGGTTCGACGAGGAGCACAGTCTGGAAGAGATGCGGGAGACGTTCCTCTCCTTTTTCGAGGGCCACGACCACGAGCGTATCGAGCCCTACCCCGTCGCGGCGAACCGCTGGCGGGACGACGTTCTGTTGACCCAGGCGTCGATCTACGACTTCCAGCCGCTCGTGACCAGCGGAGAGACGCCGCCGCCGGCGAATCCCCTGACCATCTCCCAGCCCTGCATCCGGATGCAGGACATCGACAACGTCGGGAAGACGGGCCGACACACGATGGCGTTCGAGATGATGGCCCACCACGCGTTCAACGCCCGCGAGGACCTCGAGAACCCCAACCAGTACGCCTACCAGGGCGAGGTCTACTGGAAGGACCGAACAGTAGAACTCTGCGACGAGTTCTTCGACTCGATGGGCGTCGACCTCGAGGAGGTCATCTACATCGAGGATCCGTGGGTCGGCGGCGGCAACGCCGGCCCCGCGATCGAGGTTATCTTCAAGGGCGTCGAGCTCGCGACGCTCGTCTTCATGTGCATGGAGCAGGATCCCGACGGGGAGTTCGAGATGAAAGACGGGAACGCCTACTCCTACATGGACACCTACATCGTCGACACGGGCTACGGGCTCGAGCGCTGGACCTGGGTGTCCCAGGGGACGCCGACCGTCTACGAGGCGATCTACCCCGACATGATCGAGTTCCTGAAGAACAACGCCGAGCTCGATCACTCCGACGACGAGAGCGAGCTGGTCCACCGCGCCGCCAAGCTGGCGGGCCACATGGACATCGACGAGGCCGAGGATATGGAGACTGCCCGCGGCGAGATCGCGGACGAACTCGGCGTCGACGCCGGCGAGCTCGAGGAACTGATGGAGCCCCTCGAGGATATCTACGCGATCGCCGACCACTGCCGGACCCTCGCGTACATGCTCGGCGACGGCATCGTCCCCTCGAACGTCGGGACGGGGTATCTCGCCCGGATGGTGCTTCGCCGAACGAAACGACTCTGTGACAACGTCGGCGTCGACGCGCCGCTGGACGAACTCGTCGACATGCAGGCCGAGCGCCTCGAGTACGAGAACCGCGA
Organism: Natronococcus roseus; assembly: GCF_043677095.1. Classification (NCBI taxonomy): domain Archaea; kingdom Methanobacteriati; phylum Methanobacteriota; class Halobacteria; order Halobacteriales; family Natrialbaceae; genus Natronococcus; species Natronococcus roseus. The sequence continues at coordinate 308,208 of NZ_JBHLJR010000003.1, read as the reverse complement.
CACGATCCGCGACATCGTCCGCACCGAGGTCGAGAAGTACCGCGAGACCCTCGAGCGCGGCGGTCGCCGGGTCGAAGCCCTCGCGACGGAGTACGCAAAGAAGGGCGAGCCGATCCCGACCGAGGAGCTGATCGAACTCTACGACTCCCACGGGATCCAGCCCGACATGGTCGAGGGTATCGCCGCCGAGGCCGGCGCAGACGTCGACGTTCCCGACGACTTCTACAGTCTCGTCGCACAGCGCCACGACACCGTCGAGGCGCTCGAGGAGGCGACCGGCGAGACCGATTCCCGGTTCGACGACCTCCCCGAGACGGAGAAGCTGTACTACGACGATCAGCAGCGTACCGAGTTCGAGGCCGTCGTCCTCGACGTCTTCGAGCTCGAGGACGGCTACGACGTCGTGCTCGATCAGACGATGTTCTACCCCGAGGGCGGGGGCCAGCCCGCCGACACGGGGACGCTCTCGACCGACGAGACGACAGTCGAGGTCGAAGACGTCCAGATCGAGGACGACGTCGTCCTTCACCGGACCGACGCCCGTCCGGACAAGGGCGAGTTCGTGAAAGGATACCTCGACGTCGACCGACGCCGACAGCTGATGCGCCACCACACGGCGACCCACATCGTCATCCACGCCGCCCGCAAGGTGCTCGGCGAGCACGTCCGTCAGGCCGGCGCCCAGAAGGGCGTCGACTCCTCGCGGATCGACCTTCGCCACTACGATCGGATCTCCCGCGAGGACGTCAAGCGAATCGAACGGGAGGCAAACGAGATCGTGATGGACAACGCCCCGGTGACCCAGGAGTGGCCCGACCGCCACGACGCAGAGAGCGAGCACGGGTTCGACCTCTACCAGGGCGGGATCCCGCCGGGCGAGCAGATCCGGCTGATCCACGTCGACGAGGACGTCCAGGCCTGCGGAGGGACCCACGTCGCCCGCACCGGCGAGATCGGCACGATCAAGATCCGCTCGAGCGAGCGCGTCCAGGACGGCGTCGAACGGCTCACCTTCGCCGCGGGCGAGGCCGCCATCGCGGCGACCCAGGAGACCGAGGACGCCCTCTACGGGGCTGCCGAGGTCCTCGACGTCTCCCCCGACGAGGTTCCCGACACCGCCGAGCGGTTCTTCGAGGAGTGGAAGGCCCGCGGCAAGGAGATCGAGGACCTGAAAGAACAGCTCGCCGCGGCCCGCGCGGGCGGCGGTGGCGGCGGCGACGAGATCGAGGTCGGCGACACCGCGGCGGTCGTCGACCGCATCGACGCCGACATGGACGAACTGCGCGCGACGGCGACCGCCATTCGCGACGAGGGCAAGATCGCGATACTCGGCAGCGGCGAGAGCGGCGCGCAGTTCGTCGTCGCCGTTCCCGACGACGTCGGCGTCAACGCCGGCGAGGTCGTCGGCGAGCTCGCCGCGAAGGTCGGCGGCGGCGGGGGCGGTCCGCCGGACTTCGCCCAGGGCGGCGGTCCGAACGTCGACGAACTGGACGACGCGCTCGAGGACGCACCCGACGTCGTTCGACAGATCCTCGACGCCTGACTTTCTCCGGCGCAGTTTCGGTTTCGACTCGACGTGAGGAACCTCTACTCCGCGAGCCCGCAGTAGTCGATCGCAGCCGTCGCGATGGTCTGTGCCGTCTCGACCAGCGACGTGAGCGTCGTGTACTCGTCGACGCCGTGGAGGTTCGGCCCGTAGGGCCCCGCCGTAACGACGGGAACGTCGTAGTACCGCTGGTAGAACCGCTCGTCGAGCGCCGCGTTGCCGCCGACGAACGTGCCGCCCTCGCCGGTGATCGACTCGGCGTTTCGTTTCGCGATTTCGACGATCTCGGCATCGCGGGGAACCTCGTGAGGCGCGGCGTTCCAACCGGTCCACTCGACGGTCGGCGGGTGTTCGGACAGCCACTCGTCGTCCTCGGTCGCGTCTGCGATCGCGCCCTCGATCGCCTCGCGGACCTCGCCGCGGCTCTCGCCGGGCGGCCAGCCGACCCGTCCCTGCAGCAACACCTCGGCGGGCACCGAGGCGGGCCAGTCCCCGCCCTCGACGACGCCGAGGTTGATGTTCGTCACGTGGCCCTCAAGGTCGGGGTCGGCGCCGTAAGCGGGCGGGAAGTCGATCCTGGCCTGCCGTTCGTCGTTCAGCTCCTCGAGCGCGCCGCGCACGCGACACGCCTTGTCGAAGGCGCTGACGCCCTGGTGGCCCCAGGCGGCGTGGGCCTTCTTCCCCGGAACGGTGACGTCGAAGAACATCACGCCCGCGCTGGCGATGCCGACGTTCGGCAGGCCGAACGGCTCCGGAATAATGGCCGCATCGGGAACGTAGCCGCGCTCGAGGACCGAGAGCAGGCCGCCGACGCCGCCGGCTTCCTCCTCGATAGTGCTCTGGACGTAGAGATCGCCCGCGAGGTCGATCCCTTCGTCCTGCAGGGCCTCGACCGCGACGAGCATCGCGGCGAGCCCGCCCTTCATATCGGAGACGCCGCGGCCGTAGAGTTCGTCACCCTCGCGTCGGAGCGTCCAGGGATCGGACTCCCAGGCGGATTCGGGGTCGGCAGGGACGACGTCGATGTGCCCCGAGAGCGCGAGGGTTGGCCCGTCGCCGGAACCCGGAACGGTCGCCACCGCGTTCTCCCGGCCGTCGTACCCGTACTCGTCGTACGACGACGTCCGGAAGAACCCGGGGTGGTCCTCGAGCGCCTCGACGCTCGGCTCCCAGGTGTCGACCTCGAGTCCGAGGTCGTCGAACGCCTCGAGCATCACGTCCTGTCCGCGGGGTTCGTGACCGGTCACCGACTTCGCGGCGACGAGATCCTCGAGCAGTCCCAGCAGGTCGTCCTCTCGATCGATGATCGCCTCTTCGACTCGATTCCTCGCCGTTCGTTCGTCCATGCGGGACGGTAGTGAGGGGACCGATATAGGTACGAGTGATTCGGTCACCAGTACCTGAAGTGATACTTACATATATCCGGGAATAGCACCGAGATATGTAATCAGTAACGGCCCTTCGAATAATATAATGAATTCAAGGGTTTCTCGAGACGCGCACCGGATATCCAAAACTATTATGTACTCTTGATTCATGTTCTCCGTTATCATGGACCGACGAACGTTCGTCCAGACAACGGGTGCAGTTGGGGCTGTGGGACTGACCGGACTTGCCGGGTGCCTCGGAGACGACAATGGCGATAACGGGGACGACTTCCCCTCCGAATCGCTGACGTGGATGATCCCCTGGGGAGAGGGTGGCGGAACGGACACGTACGCCCGCCAGATGGCGCCGCTGATGGAGGACCCGCTCGATCAGTCGATCGAGATCGACAACCGGGAGGGCGCCGGCAGCATGCTCGGCAGCGAGTGGCTCGTCGAACAGGATCCGGACGGCTACACGTTCGGAACCGTCAACCCGCCGGGATGGAGCTTCACCTGGCGAGCACAGGAGGTCGACGGCTGGCACCCCGACGATCTCGAGCCGATCGCCCACTCGGGCGTGTTCGGCTACACGATCATCATCAACGACAGCTACGACATCGAGACGTACGACGAGCTTCGAGACGCCTACGCCGACGACGAGATCAGCGGCTTCGCGTACCAGGGGGCCGGCAGCGACAGTCACCTGACGACGCTGTTGCTTCAGGACGAGTACGACCTCAATGCCGACAACATCGTCCCCTACGACGGCGGTGGCCCGGTGCAGGAGGCGGTCCTGAGCGACGAGGTCCCGGCCGGCATCGCGACGAACACCTCCGCGATCTCCGCCGAGGAATCCGGCGAGGCCCGTACCATCGTCAACCTGATGGACATCGACCTCACTGACACGTTCCCGGATATCGACCCGATCACGGACTACGGCGACAGCCTCGCCTGGATCACGGAGTTCTACCAGGTGCAGGTCGCGCCGCCGGACACGCCCGAGGAGGAACGCGAGATCCTCATGGAGGCGGTTCAGGAGGCGACCGAGCACGAGGAGACACAGGAGTGGGAAGAAGAGACCGGAAACATCGTCGAGTTCGGCGACATGGACGACGCCGCAGACCAGTACGTCGGCAGCGTCGAGGAGATCGAACAGCAAGTCGAGGACGCGATCGGCGGCTTCGACGAGTTCCAGCAGATGGTCGACGAGGCCGAAGAGGAAGAGGAGGAGTAGTCGTCCACAGACCGGAACGCCAAAGCCGTTCCCGACTCGAGACGCCGACTACGTTGCTTTCGAGGCCACGAAAAAGAGAGATGTCACAGAACAAGTTTACTGCTACCGACGCCACTCGAAGCTCTCGCGAACGACGCCGTACCGAGACCAGCATCGATCGAGATTCGGTCGAACTCCACGCCGTTAGACGAATCCAGCCATGGAACAGGACGACACCGTAGGCTCGATCGCGGACCGCGTTCGAGCCCCCCTCGAGACGGTGCTGGGCGAGCGACCGACGATGGAACACGTCCTGCTGGTGTTGTTTCTCGTCGTCGGGGTCTACATGTACCAGGGCGCCTCCGAGTTCGCGCCGGACGCTCAGACGTTCCCGCGACTCATGGCCGGCGGGACGGCCGTTCTCGCGTTCCTCCTGCTCGCTCGTAACTACCTGACCGTCGTCGCCCCGCTGGTCGGGGCCGGCCTGGGTGCGTACCTCACGTACGACGGCGTTACCACGTTCCTCGCCGACGGCGGCGGGCTGGTGTCGCTCGTCGCGGGTGTCGGACTCCTGGTCGCAGTCGTCGGTTTCCGTGAGCGGTTCGGCGAGGGCGTCGAGTCGTTCGTCGCCGAGCCGATGCAGGTGATGGGGGATACGGATACGACCGAGGCCCTGGCGGAGAGCGAGACCGAACCCGAGGAACCGCCGGCCGACGAGGCCGACTCGGAAACGGCCGACGCCGACCGAGCGGCGAGCGGCGAGGAGAGCGATTCGGCGGCGATGTACGTCTACGAGATCGACGATCCGAAGGGGCCGGTGGTTACCGGGTTGCTCTGTGTCGGGTACATGCTGTTGACGTTCACGATCGGAATGCTGTACGCGACGCCGATCTTCGTTATCGCCTGGACGCTCTGGGTTCGGATGGACGTCCCCAAAGCGGTCGCGCTCACCGTTCTCAGCTTCGTCACCGCCTACCTCTTCTACGACCTGATTCAGGACGACATCGCCGAAGGGTGGCTCACCGGCTGGGAGCTCCCAGCGCCGGACGACCTACTCGGTCTCTGGATCCACGCCGGTGACCTGCTCCAGTGGGGCGTGGTGATCGGATGACGGTCGAATCGTTCGTCGGTGCGATCGAGGCACTCCTGACGGTCGAGACGATGATCTGGCTGCTGGCCGGTGTCATTATCGGCATTATCGTTGGCGGACTGCCCGGACTCGGCCCACCGCTGGGAATGGCGATTATTCTGCCGTTGACGTTACCCCTCGACGCGGCAAACGCGATTATTCTGTTGGTCGGGGTCTACAGCGGTTCGATGTACGGCGGCTCGATCGCTGCGATCCTGATCAACACGCCGGGGGTGTCCTCCTCGGCAGCGACGATGTTCGACGGCTATCCGATGTCCCAACAGGGACGAGCGGCGACGGCACTCGCCATCTCCGCGACCGCCTCGGCGTTCGCCGGCCTCTTTACGATCGCCGCGTTGATCCTGTTCTCGCCCGCGCTGATCGAGATGGTCCTGGCGGTCGGAACGCCCGAACGGTTCCTCGTGGCGATCCTTGGACTGGCGATGATCACGGTCGTCACCCGTGGATCGTTCGCAAAGGGGCTCCTCGCGGGTGTCGCGGGGTTGCTGGTCACGACCGTGGGCATCGCACCGATGTCGCTCGACCAGCGCTACAGCGAGACGATGTACCTCTACGACGGCATCGACTTCGTCGCCGTTCTGATCGGGCTGTTCGCGATCGCGGAGATGATGAAACTCGCCGGCCAGGAGGGCGGCATCGCCAAGGGCGAGGTCACGATCGACAGAGCCGGTATCACCGAAGGGGTCCGGTCGACGCTCAACCATCCGATCACGGTGTTTAAGTCCGCGAACATCGGGATGATCGTCGGCGCGATCCCCGGTGCAGGCGCGACGGTATCTAACTTCGTCGCCTACTCCGAGGCGGTCCGCTCCTCGAGCGACCCTGACTCGTTCGGTTCGGGCAACGAGATCGGCGTCATCGCCTCGGAGGCGTCGAACAACGGGACCGTCGCGGGGTCGCTCGTCCCCGCCATCTCCTTTGGCATTCCGGGGAGTTCGTCGACGGCCGTCCTCATCGGCGGCCTGCTCATGCACGACCTCCGGCCGGGGCCGAGCATGTTCGATCCCAGCGGCGAACTGACGCTGACGTACACGATGTTGCTGGCGCTGCTCGTCGGCAACGTCGTCATCCTGCTGTTCGGACTGTCGATGGTGACCCAGCTCGGCTACCTGACCAAGATCGACACGGACTACATCATCCCGATGGTCATCGTCCTCTCGTTCCTGGGCACCTACGCCCTGCGGATCAACCCGATCGACATCCTCACCGTGATCGTCTTCGGGATCATCGGCTTCTACATGGTCCGGTACAACTACTCCGTGATCGCGTTCGTTCTCGGAGTCGTGCTGGGCGATATCGCCGAGGAGAACCTCTACACCGCGTTGCAGCTCTCGGACGGCTCGTTCATGATCTTCGTGAACCCGCTCGAGTACGGACGGTGGCTGTCGCTGATCCTGAGCATCCTGATCGTCCTGCTCATCTTCGGGCCGTACGTCAAGCAGTGGTGGGAGCGGCGACAAGCGGCCTGACCCGCTCCAGCTACCATACTCGATTTCTACCGCTCGACGGTCTGTCGCTGCTCTTTTGGTCCGTCCGCCGCTCTCTCGAGTATGACCTTCGGGACGACGTGGGAGGCTGATCTGAAGTCGTTCGTCGACGAGCTGTGCCGGTTCGATACGACCGCGGGAAACGAGGCGCCCGCCCAGCGGTGGGTCCGCGACACCCTCGAGTCGGCCGGTTTCGAAACCTACCGATGGGAGGCCGACGCGGAGACGCTCGCCGACCACCCCTCGTTTCCCGACGATCCCGCGGAGATCGAGACGACCGACAGGCCGAGCGTCGGCGGCGTGCTCGAGTTCGGCGATCCCGATGCGGGACGGACGCTCGTCTTGAACGGCCATATCGACGTGGTGCCGGCGGGCAGCGGCTGGGAGGGGGACCCGTTCGATCCCCGGTGGACAGACGGGAATCTCACCGTTCGGGGCGCCGCGGACATGAAGTGCGGGCTGGCGGCCTGCGTGTTCGCGGTGCGCCACCTCGAGGCCTCGAGCCCGGAGATCGACGGCCGGCTCGTCGTCGAGAGCGTCGCCGGCGAGGAGGAGGGCGGGATCGGGGCGGCCGCCGCGGCCCTGGATAACCCCTACCCGTTCGAGCGGGATGCGGCGATCGTCGCCGAGCCGACCGACTGCAGCCCGGTAATCGCGACCGAGGGAAGCCTGATGAAACGGCTCCGGCTCGAGGGCCGTTCCGCTCACGCGGCGATGCGCTGGCGCGGCGAGTCGGTGCTGCCCGCGTTCGAGCGAATCCGTTGGGCACTCGAGGAGCTCGAGGCCGAACGCGGCGAACGCGTCACCCACCCGCTGTACGAGGAGTTTCCGATCCCGTGGCCGGTCTGTGTCGGCCGTCTCGAGGCGGGGCGCTGGGCGTCGTCGGTCGCCGACGAGCTTGTCGCCGAGATCCGCATCGGCGTCGCGCCGGGCGAGACCGTCGACGAGGTCGAACGGGAGTTCGGCCGGCGGGTAGCGGAGGTCGTCGCCGAGACCGACGTCGACTGCGAGTTCGAGCGGTTCTCGATCCAGTTCGAACCCGCCGAGATCGAGCCCGACGAGCCGGTGGTCCGGGCGGTGCAGTCGGCGATGACGGCCCAGGGGCTCGAGGGGACCGCCCCCCGAGCCGGAACCTACGGCGCCGATAGCCGCCACTACGTCGAGGCCGGAATCCCGACGGTGTTGTTCGGCCCGGGGAACATCGAGCAGGCCCACTTCCCCGAGGAGACGATCGCGTGGGAGGACGTGCTCGTCGCGAGCGAGACGTTGGCCGCGGCGGCCGAGGCGTACCTCACGGCCTGACCTTCGGGAACCGAAACCGACCTGGGCCGCGAACGCCACTCCTCGAGTATGTCCACCGTCTCGAACGATGGCGTCTCGCTGTACTACCACCAGGAGGGCGAGAGCGAGGACGAGGGCAAGCCCGTCGTCTTCGTCCCCGAGGCCGGCCTCGGCGGCTGGTCTTGGGGGTGGCAACACGCCGCGCTGACCGGTCCCCACGAGACCGTCGTCTGGGATCTCCGAGGGACGGGTCGGTCCGACGTCCCCCCCGGGCCGTACTCGATGGAAACCCTCGTCAACGATCTCGAGGCGATTCTCGTCGCCGTCGACGCCCGGAACGCCCACCTCGTCGGCGCGGGACTGGGCGGTGCCGTCGCGCTCGCGGCGGCCCGGGAGTCGACGCGGGTCGCGACGCTGTCCGTGCTCTGCACCGCGGCTCGGGGTGACGCGTTCGACCTCGAGCCCCTGCTGGCCTCGCCCGACGACCGCGCGGCCCTTCGGGAGTCGCTCGAGGCGGGCCTCTCCGCTGGCTTCCGCGAGTCCCAGCCCGAGGTCCTCGAGGGAATCGTCGACTGGCGAGCCGACGGCGACGCCACGAGGGCGGGGTGGAAGGCACAGCTCGCCGCCCTCGAGGGGTTCGACGCCCGCGACTGGCTCGTCGAGGTGACCCAACCTGCACGCGTTATCCATGGAACCGTCGACGCGCTCGTCTCATCCGAGGCGAGCCGCGAGCTGGCGTCCGGACTGCCCCGCGGTGAGTTCGTCCCGCTCGAGGGCGCGGGCCATCTCGTCGGGATCGAGCGCTCGCGGACGGTCAACGATCGGCTGCTTGGCTTTCTCGAGGAGCGCTCGGGCGCCGATCGGTGAGCCGAGCGGGGGCTTTCGTGGCTTGCGCCTGTCCCCCCTGCTACTACGGTGTCGGCCGTCGAAGACACCGTCGTGACTCTCTCGCTGGCTCGTCGCGCCGGGCGTTTTCCGGACCGGACGGCGATCGTCGACGTCTCCGAGGACCGTCTCCACGCGCCGGCCGAGACCGTCCGCGAGGACCGCGTCACCTACGCGGAGCTGTCCCGTATCGCGGGTCGGCTCGCCAGTGCGCTCGAGCAACGGGGCGTCGCCTCCGGCGACACCGTCTGTCTCGTCACCCGGAACCGAGTGGCGTCGCTGGCGCTCGTCTTCGCCTGTCGCCGACTCGGAGCGACGCTCGCCCCGATCTCGTACCGGCTGACGCCCGCGACGGTGACTCGTCCGTTCGAGGTGCTCGAGCCCGCCATCGTCGTCGCCGAGGCGGCCCAGCGGGACCTCGTGCGCTCGATCCCCCACGATCGAACCGTGACGCTCGAGGAGCTCGCGGGGACCGACGCGTCGGTCGACGACACCGGTACGGAGCGGGACATCGATGCACCGGTGCTCGCGATCCACGACGAGTCGGGCGAGTCGGTGGCGACGCTCTCGTCGGAGACTGTCGAGTGGAACTGCATCGACGCCATCCTCGAGTGGGACCTCTCCCGAGAGGACTCGGGGTTCGTCCTCGATCCGCTCTCGACGGCCGACGGACTGTTTCGAACCGCGCTCCCCGTGCTGTACGCCGGCGGCCGGCTCCTGCTCGACCGGGCGTTCGACCCCGGCGATACGCTGCGGGCGATCGACGAGAGCGGGGTGACGGTCGTTTCCGGCCGGCAGGCGCCGATCCGCGAACTCACAACCCACGAGAACGCCGACGCGCTCGCGGGTCTCGAGCGCGCGATCTGCGATCACGCCGTCGACGAGGCGCCCGTCGAGACGCTGCTCGAGTACGGCGTCACGGTTTCACGGACCTACGGCGCGCCGGCGTGCCCCACGGCGGCGACCCGGACGGTGGCGGGACCGACGGACGGCGACGCGATCGGGAGGCCGGTGCTCGACTGCGAGGCGCAGCTGGTCGACGACGAGGGGACCGTGCTCGAGGGCGAGGCGACGGGTCAGTTGCGGCTCTCCGGCCCGGTGGTCGCCGACGGGTACGCAACACCTGCCGACGACGGCGACGGCAGCGAGGCGGACTCGAGGTCGGCACTGGGGTTCGTCGACGGCTGGTTCGACACCGGCGAGCGGTTCCGTCGGAGCGCCGACGGAAGTTTCCACCGGGCGTGAGTCGTCGGCTCACGACCACCGGATTCCGGGGGGTCCGATCTTCCGGCAACGCCCGGCCGTAGCAGAAGGCATTTTTCCTCCGAGCGGTCAGAGAGGGACGATGGGTCAGCTACGCATCGCCGTCCTGAACGCGGCTCACGAGGACGCGAACACCACGAGAAACTTTCGACGCGAACTCGACGCCTCGCTGGCGGAGTTCGACATCACGCAGGGGGAACTACCCGAGACGTACGCTTTCGACGGCGCCGTCGTCACGGGGTCGCGAACGTCCGTCTACTGGGACGAGGAGTGGATCGACGCCACAAAGGAGTGGGTCGACGAGGCGATCGCTCGAGACGTGCCGTTTCTCGGTATCTGCTGGGGCCACCAGCTGCTCGCGGACGTCCTGGGCGGGACCGTCGAGGACATGGGTGCCTACGAGGTCGGCTACAGCGGGATCGAACACTCCGGGGAGTCGCGGCTGTTCGAGGGGATCTCGAGCGAGTTCACCGCCTTCACGAGCCACGCCGACGAGGTTTCGGCGCTGCCCGCCGGCGCCGAACCCCTCGCCGAGAACGACTACTCCAACCACGGCTTCCGCAAGGACCGGGTCTTCGGCGTCCAGTTCCACCCAGAGTACGACCAGCGGACGGCCCGCGAGCTTGTCCACCGCAAGGAGCTGTCCGACGAACGTCGCGACTCGGTGCTCGCGGAGATCACCGACGAGAACTACCGGAGCGCGTGCGAGGCGAAGCTCGTCTTCGAGAACTTCCTCGAGTACGTCGCGGAACTGCAGTCGGCCGAGGCGACGGCAGAGCCAGTGATCGACCACGAACGAACCTCTTCGTGATCGGCTGACGCCGTCCTTGGCGCGAACTTGTTTTGGCCTCGCTCGGTACAGAGCGGACCCTCGTCACGTAGCGACGCGCTATCAAAACGAACCCGATTCGAACTCCGAGTGGGCTCAGTCGGCCGCCGCGGTCTCGAGCCCCGCCTTCTCCCGAGCGCCGATCGCCTCGACGAGCAGTTCGGCGACGTCGACGACCTCGATGTCGTCCTCGAAGCCACCGGTCTTGCGGCCGTCCTCATACATCGTCATACACATCGGGCAGGCGACGACGAACTTCTCGATGCCCGAGCCGGCGTCGGTGTCCTCGAGGGCCTCCCGAAGTCGCTCCTCGCTAGGCTTTGGCTCCTCGTCGAACTCCATCCAGAGGCCGCCACCGCCGCCGCCACAGCAAAAGGAATCGGCGCGGTTGCGGGGCATCTCCTCGAGTTCGCAGCCCGTCGCTTCGATGATCTCGCGGGGTGCCTCGTACTCGTCGTTGTACCGCCCGAGGTGACACGGATCGTGGTAGGTGACCGTGTAGTCGAGTTCCGTACCCGATAGCTCGAGTCGGCCCTCGTCGACGAGTTCCTCGACGGCCTGGGTCCAGTGGTAGACGTCGACCTCACCGTCGGCGTTCCACTGCTGTTCGTAGTCGAAGGGCATCATCGGGTCGTCGGCGAACTCCTCGAAGTCGACCTCGGGGTACTCGTTTTTGAAGGTGTTGTAGGAGTGGGGGTCCGTACAGACGATTTTATCGAACTCGCAGTCCTCCCAGGTTTCGACGTGGTGACCGGCGAGTTCGACGTAGAGGAACTCCTCGCCGACGCGGCGGATGTCGTTGCCGTCGTACTTCTCGTCGTCGAAGAGGATGCCGAAGCTGACGTCGGCCTCCTGAAGGATGGCCGCCAGCGAGCGGGCGACCTGCTTGTTGCGGTCGTCGTAGCTGGGGTAGTCGCCGACGTACCAGAGGTAGTCGACCTCCTCCTCTCGTGCATCGGTAACGTCGAACTCGAGGTCGTCGGCCCAGTCGGCCCGAGAACGCGGGCTGTCGCCGAAGGTGTTGCCGTTTTGCATGACGTTCTGGAAGACGTCCTGCATCCCGGGATCGACGTCGCCCTGATCGGTCATCTGGCGGTTGAGCCGGGTAAAGGATTGGAGGTGTTCGATCTCGACCGGACAGGCGTCCATGCAGGCCATACAGGCCATGCAGGACTCCATCGTCTCGGTGTCGATCACGGAGGTGCCGCCGTCGGCGATGATCGGTTGCTCCTCGCCGCCCTCGGCGCGGTGTTCGCGGTACTTCTTGAGGTCGAGGATGACGTTGCGCGGGTCGAGCGGTCGGCCCGAGGCCTTGGCGGGACAGACGGCCGAACACCGGCCGCACTTGGTGCAGGCGTCCTGGTCGAGCATCTCCTTCCAGGTGAAGTCCTCGATGGACTCGGCGTTCGTGGCGTCCAGATCGGCGGGGACGTTCGGCAGCCGTTTGCCGGCCTTCTCGTCGCGGGTGACGACGTTCGCAAAGGACGAAAGCATGTGGAACGGCTTGGCGTAGGGGATCCACGCGATGAAAAAGAAGGCAATCAGCGAGTGGGACCACCAGGCCAGCCAGTGGAAGGTCTCGGCGTTGAAGCCGAGGACGCTGAGTGCGGTGTAGTTCGGATCCGTGGCGGTCCCCTCGACGACGGGGAGGCCGATCGTCTGGAACAGCAGGGCGAGCCCCCAGCCGACGAAGCTGACGATCTCGTGGTCGGGCATCCCCGTCGCGTAGATGCGCAGTCCCTCGAGCAGGAAGCCGCCGACGCCGAGGGCAAACAGCGTCCAGATGAAGATGTCGTCCTCGCTGGAGGTATGGCGATCCCAGAGGCGTTCGTTGCGCACCCAGTAGCGCCGATACATCGCCATCCCGATCCCGACGACGAACAGCAGTCCCATCGCGTCGACCATGAACTGGTAGGCGAGGTAGAAGTCGCCGACCCAGAACGAGCCCTGGAACGGCTCCCAGAAGTAGCCGTCGACGAACAGGATCGTCGTCGCGATCAGCAGGGTCAGAAACCCCCACATGATGAAGGCGTGCATCAGCCCGCCGTAGAGATCCCTGTCGAACTGCTTCTCGTTCGAGAGCACGATCTTCGTACTCGAGAGGATCCGGCTTGCGAGATCGTCGAGGCGAGCGAACGGGTCGTCGTCGCCGGCCGTGTACCGCGTAAATCGACTGTACACCCCGTAGAGGAAGACGAGGATCGTGACCGTCGCCAGGAGATAGAACAGCGCGTACTCCGTGCTGCTGAGTCCCCAGTACGTCTCCCTCGTCGCCTCCGTCTGCGCGAGGACGTTCATGTTCAATTAGGCGGGGAGCCGTGACTTAATTCTTGTCACGAGATTGTCCCGCGTACCCCTCCGTCGTCTTGCGTAAATTAACCAGATATTGTGAGTTTTCCGAACTGCCGGCCGTTACCCGTTCTGCCAACAGGCTTATATAGCCGCCCCCCGCGAGTGTCCACCCATGAACGAAAAAACGGAAGAACTTCGCGACATCTTCACCGAGGTTACCGACGGCGAGGAGACCGTCACGGAGGCCCAGGAGGACGACCGGGGCTCCCTCGAGAAGGACGAACGCACGGACCGGGAGCGCCTCGAGAGCGTCGTCACGCAGATGAACGAGCGCTACGGACTCGAGGGGCCGTTCTCGACCGACGACTACCTCCAGATCGCGGAGGGGTTCTACGACGATCGCTCCGACGCGGAGCTGGCCGAAGAGCTCGGCGTCGCCGAGGACGACGTCTTCGAGGCCCGAATGTCGCTGCACCTGATCGACGAGAGCGACGCGGACGAGGTCGACCTCGCCGCGATCCGCGAGCGCGAGGAGGACGACGCCGCGCTCGCCGAGGAGTACGACGTCAGCGAGGAACGGATCGGGCGCTACCGTCGCGTCGCCACAGCCCAGGACGAGTCCCGCGCGGCCAACGACCGCTACCGCGACGAGTTCGACAGCGTCCTCGCCGACGCCGACCTCTCCGAGCGCATGGCGACCGACGTCCGCGAGGACGGCCTCGAGGACGCGACCGAGGGGATGGAAACCGACGTCGACTTCTAGCGAGACGAATTCGTCGCGACGTAGGCGAGGTTTTTGTACGAGGGCGGGGCCAGACCACCCGTGTCACACGTCGCCTTCAGCGATCTCCGGACCGCCGCCTACTGCCCGCGGAAGTGTTACTACCAGCGCCGGCACGACGACGACGACCGCGAACCGCCACCCGAGGTTACAGAAATTCGGGAGCTCGAGCCCCGCTACGAGTCCCTGCTCGAGGCGTCGATCGACGACCTCGAATCCGAGCCGATCGCCCTTCCGCCGGCGGCCTACCGCGACCGACTCGCCGAGACCCGACGGCGGCTCGCGACAGCGGACCACTGGCGGCGTCTCCGCGAGCCCGACGCGCGAACCGTCCTCGCGACGGGGCGCCACTGTCGCGGGATCGTCCACAAGGTCCTCGAAGATCCCCTCGAGCCCGTCCTCGTCTCGGCTGGAAAACCCCCCGACAACGGCGTCTGGGAGTCCCAGTCTGTCCACGCTGTCGCGGCCGCGAAGGCGCTGGCCTGGGAGCACGAGCGGTCGGTCGAGCGCGCCTGGCTCGAGTACCCCGCTCACGGTACGATCCGGCGGATCGATCTCACGACCCGACGGAAGGCGGGGTACCGTCGGACGTTACGGGCGGTGCGGGAACTCGACGGCCCGCCGGCCAGAATCGACAACCGGGCGAAGTGCGGAGCCTGCGAGTTCGCCGAACAGTGTGGCGTTCGAACGCGGACGCTGCGGTCGCTGCTCGGACTCGGGTAGCGGGTCTCGAGTAGGCAGCGGTCGGTCACCGAGCCTCGAGCCACGCCTCGATCTCGTCGGCTCGCGCACCGCGGCGGTGGACCGTTCCGCTCGAGACGTCGACGACAGTGCTTTCGGTCCCGGCCGTCTCGCCGCCGTCGATCGTCACCGCGACGGCCTCGCGGATCGACGGCTCGAGGTCGTCGATCCGGCGGACGCTTCCGCTCCCGCTGACGTTCGCGCTCGTCGACGTGATCGGCGTTCCGGCCCGCTCGCAGAGCCGAAGCACGAGGTCGTGGTCCGGCACCCTGACCCCGACTCGATCCTCGCCCGCGGTTAGCTCGTCGGGGACAACGTCGCGTCGCTGACAGAGAACGGTCACGGGGCCCGGGAGGAACGCCGCCATGAACTCGCGCTCGCGGTCGGTCGCGCGGACGTAGTCGAGCGCCGACGGGACCGACGGAACCGCCATCGAGACGGGTTTGGATCGGTCCCGCCCTTTCGCCTCGAAGACGCGCTCGACGGCGTCGGAATCGACGGCGTTCGCACCGAGCCCGTAGACGGTCTCGGTCGGGTAGACGACCAGCTCGCCCTCTCGGATCGCGGTGGCGGCCGACTCGAGTTCGCTCATAGCTCTCGATCGGTTCGGCGACGTCAAAAACGCACCGCGTCAGTCGAACCCGAACTCGGCCTCGAGCGCCTCGTAGTCGGGAAACTCGGGCCACTCGTCGGCGACCCAGACGGACTCGACCGACCGGTCAGCGTCGAGGGCGACGAACGCGAGCCGGGGTTCGCTGACGCCGGCCATCCCGTCGAGGTCGTGGGCGATCCCGTAGTCGGCGGCGATCTCGTTGGTCGGATCGGCGAAAACCTCGACTGGGAGGTCGTTCTCGTCGAGGAACCTCGAGATCCCGTAGGGCGTTGAGGCCGTGACCCCGACGATCCGCTCCTCGCGCTCGAGCCAGCCCCGGTCGGCCAGCTCGCTCCAGACGTACTTGGCGACGAACGAGCCGATCATCGGCGTGAAGACGAGGATCGTTCGGCCGTCGACCAGCTCCGCCAACGAGCGGTCCTCCCAGAACTCGTCGGCGACGAGCGGTCTGGTGAAGTCGGGCGCCGTCTCGCCGGGCTCGAGGTGGTCGGCCGGCTCGAGTTCGACGACGTCGAACTCGGGCATCAGTCGTCACCTCCGGTTTCGGCGGTCGCCTCGTCAGCAGCCGCCGAGCCGGTCGGCGGGCCGTCGCCGTAGGTCGACTCGAGGTAGTCGACGATGTTGGCGCTCTCGGCCATCGTCACGCCGGTCTCGTGGTCGACGATGACCGGCACGGTGCGGACGCCGGCGACGCGCTTGACGACATCGCGACGGGAGTGTAGCGGCTCGACGAACCGCGAGCGGTACTCGAGTCCCAGCTCTCCGAGCGCGCGAGCGACGCGCTCGCAGTACGGACACGCCTGGAGCCGGTAGAGGGTGATCGCCGGTCCGTCGTCGCGACTGGTGGCCTCGGACATGGCCGTTCGTTGGGGGACTGGCGGGGTAAACGTGTCGTCGGAAGGGGGAAAAGAATGGTAAACGGTTAACCGATCGGGTGTTAAGTCAGGACATCATGGCGCTGTCTCCGCTGCTCGAGGTCGTGCTCGCCGCCTACGAGGTCCCGTTCGTCGGCCTCGAGTTCGACGACTCGACCGTGACGATTCTCGGCCTTTTCGCTGTCGGCGTGCTTATCGTGTTATCGGGATTCTTCTCTTCGTCGGAGATCGCGATGTTCAACCTGTCGAAACACCGCCTCGAGGGGATGGTCGAGGAGGGCATCGAGGGTGCGGAACTGGTGAAAGCCCTCAAGGACGATCCCCACCGATTGCTGGTGACGATCCTCGTCGGCAACAACATCGTCAACATCGCGATGACCTCGATCACGACCGCGCTGCTCGGACTCTACTTCGGCGGACTGGCGGCGGTCCTGATCTCGACGCTGGGAGTCACCGCGATCGTCCTCCTGTTCGGCGAGAGCGTCCCCAAGTCCTACGCAGTCGAGAACACCGAATCGTGGGCGGTCCGGATCTCGAAGCCACTGAAGGCCACCGAGTACGTGCTGTATCCCCTGATCGTCCTCTTCGACTACCTGACCCGGCAGGTGAACAAGCTCACCGGCTCGACGGGCGCGATCGAGTCGCCCTACGTCACCCGCGACGAGATCCAGGAGATGATCGAGTCCGGCGAGCGAGAGGGGGTCTTAGAGGAGGAAGAACACGAGATGCTCACCCGGATCTTCCGGTTCAACCAGACGATCGTCAAGGAGGTGATGACGCCGCGACTCGACATGACGGCGGTCCCCAAGGACGCGACGATCGACGAGGCGATCGAGACCTGTATCCAGAGCGGCCACGCTCGCGTCCCGGTGTACGAGGGCAGCCTCGACAACGTTCAGGGTGTCGTCCACATCCGCGACCTGGTTCGGGATCTCAACTACGGCGAGGCCGAGGCGGAGAACCTCGAGCTCGCCGATCTGATCCAGCCGACGCTTCACGTTCCCGAGTCGAAGAACGTCGACGAACTGCTGACCGAAATGCGGGAAAACCGGATGCACATGGCGATCGTCATCGACGAGTTCGGCACCACCGAGGGGCTCGTGACGATGGAGGACATGGTCGAGGAGATCATCGGCGAGATCTTAGAGGGCGGCGAGGACCTGCCGATCGAGGAGATCGACGCCGACACCGTCCTCGTCCGCGGCGAGGTCAACATCGAGGACGTCAACGAGGCCCTCGAGATCGAGCTTCCGGAGGGCGAGGAGTTCGAGACGATCGCCGGCTTCATCTTCAACCGCGCGGGCCGACTCGTCGAGGAGGGTGAAGAGATCGAGTTCGACGGCGTCCGCATCACGGTCGAGGCCGTCGAGAACACCCGAATCATGAAGGCGCGGCTACACAAACTCGAGCGAGACGAGGAGGGTGAAGACGAGGCCGACGAACTCGAGGAGACCGACGCGAACTAGCGGGCGTCGACGGCGGCGACGACCTCGCGAGCGACCTGGGGCGGAACGACGATTCGCCGCGGACCCTGGACGTACCGGCCGTCGGGCTGTGCGTAGTCGAAGTTGACGATCGCGACGTCGCCGACCTGACGGACGGAGGCGTCCGTTATTACGTCGAGATCGATCGACTGGTCGGGATCGTAGAGGTAGATCGTGCGTTCGTCGGGGTTGTAAGCGCCGACCGAGCGCAGGAACGACGCGAGCAGAATCGCGACGAGCGCCAGTGGCAGCGAGAGGGCGGCCAGTCCGGTGAACGGGCCGGCACCGACGCCGCCCAGCAACTCCTGCTGTGAGACGATGCGACCGACGATCATCAGCGAGCCGATAAGGACGACCATCGCTACCGTTCCCAGCGTGGCGTCTCTCGCCCGGCTGAGCGAGGTACCGGAGGGAACCGATACCGACAGCCGACCGAAGATTCGCTCGAGCTGTCGTTCGGCGTCGTCCGAGACGGCGAACGCGAGCGCGGTAATGAGGAGTGCGACCAGCGCGGCGGCGACGATCGACTGACCGCCGACCTGGGTGGCCATATCGAACACTCGCCAGAAGACGATGATAACGGTCACGGCGAAGAAGGTCCCGACGCCGAGCGACCAGAGGAGCCGAACGGTACGAGAGGTGTCGGGATCCCGTCGCCACTGGATCGGTTCGGTCGCGCCCATACTCGACTCTCGCCACCCGCCGTGTAAAGGCTGTTCGATGTGTGCCGCTCGCTCAGAGCAAGAGCACGTCGACGACGCGGTAGCCGCCGTACGTGATAACGATCGAACCGGCAAGCGAGAGCACCCAAGCGAGAACGGTAAATCCCATCTTGCGGGCGCTGACGCCGCCGCTGCTCGCAGCAGCGTACCCGCTGCCGATGATCGCGCTGACGACGATCTGGTTGAACGACACCGGAATACCGAACAGGATCGCGACCTGCGCGATTGCGAACGATGGGATGAGCGCGGCGATCGACCGTCGCGGACCAAGCGAGGAGTAGTCCTGGGATATCGCCTTTATCATCCGCGTTGCGCCGGTCCACGCGCCGACGAGCAGGCCGACGCCGCCGCCGAGCAACAGGGCGGTAATCGACAGTCCGATGTCGTCTATGAGTGGAACGAGGGGACCGACCGCGAGCCCGACCTGACTCCCGCCGGCGGAGAAGGCGACGAGCGCCCCCATCGCGAGCAGGAAGTGTCGCTCGGCGACTTTCGTTCCGCGGCGCATGTCCCACCGAAGTCCGCCCGCACAGGCCGCCGCGATCGCACCAGTCGTCGCCGCGCTGCCGAGCACCGTCGATCCGGGGAGGGAGCCGGCGGCGGTAACAGCGATCGAGGCACCGCCGTCTGGCGGCCCGAGCATTGCGAACTCGATGTTTGCGAGCAACACGCCGACGATCGCCGCCAGGATGAGGACGACCTGGCGCTCGGGAATCGGCTCCTCGCGCAGGGCGCGCGCAGTCAGGTACGCGATTCCGCCCCCGACGAACGGTGTGAGCAACCAGAGGGCGGCGATCTCCTGATACTTCGCCCAGGCGGGATCGCCGCCCATCGCGAAGCCCGCACCGATCACCGCCCCGGTAACGGTGAACGCGGTGGCGATCGGGTAGCCGGTGAAGATTCCGATGACGACCAGTCCCGCGGCGATCGTCAGTCCGATCGTCGCCGCCTCCGCCGAGAGGGTGACGCCAATGATGAGATCCTCGCCGACGGCCTCGGAGACGTTCGCTCCCTGCAAAACGGCCCCCAGAAAACAACAGAGGCCGACGACGAAGCCGGCCCGCATCACCGAAATCGCGTTCGCCCCGACGGCCGGCGCGAACGGCGTCGATCCGCTCGAGCCGGCGCCGATCGCCCAGGACATAAAGAGACTCGCGGTCGCGGCGATCAAGAACAGTCCAATCGTCGCGATATCGACCATCTATCGAATAGTAGTCGAGGGCCCTACAAGTGTGTGCCGACCTGCAGCTGCGGGTTTCGAGAGACGGGCGCCACGTCTCGGTCCCGCTCGGTCAGTTCCGCGTCGACTTCGAGTTGTCGGCGGGCTCCGGCGGCGGCTCGGCACCCTCGATCGCCTCCGCGGCCTCCGTGTCCTTCTCGACCTCGACGTGCCAGCGGTCGATCGCGTCCTCGAACTCGCTGAGCTGTCCGGAGACGTCCTCCTTCAGAACGTCGTCGTTGACGTTGACCTCGAAGATGAACTGTTCGCCCTCGCCGCGGGTCGACTGCTGGATGTTCGCGCTGACGAGTTCGTTGTCGAAGTAGTACGGCGCGAGCTGGGTCATCACGTTCTGGTAGACCGTGTCCTCGACCCGTCGGAGCGCCTTTCGGCTCGCCGAGTCGGCCGCGCGCGCCACGTAGTCGATCGATTCCTTCCAGTCGTCGACCGCCGCGTCGGCGTCGTCCTTCTCCAGGTGCTCGTACGATTCCGAGAGTTTCTCGCCGGCGGTCTTGATGTCCTCGTCGGGTTCTTTTCCCGCGCGTTCGCCCTTTCCCTCCTCGATGCTCGCCTGATCGGATGTCTTCTCGCTGACGTCTCTCTCGAGCGTTTCGTGGGCCTTCGGACGCCACTCGTCCCACTCCTCGAAGGCGCGAGCGAAGCTGGCGCCGTAGTCGTGGTCGGGGTCGTGGACACCCGCCTTTCGGAGCGCCTGCGTGATCCGCTCGCCGTGCTCGACGACGTCGCCCCAGTCGCCGCGAACCTTGAATCCCGAGATGCTCTCTTCCATTCGGCTGGGCGACTGCTATGCGTCGAACCGACATAAGTCTCGTCGCTGCGTGAGATCGCTACTCTGGTGTAGCGTGGACACACGCCAGTTCGGCCGTCGAGGCGGACCGACACCGTGAAAGTGCCGGCGCGTGCCTGTTCGAGTAATGACGATCGAAGACCGGGACGACGCACACCTGATCACGCACGCGCTCGCGAAGCACACGCTCTCGCAGCTTCGGGACGTCGAAACCGAGCAGGTCAGCTTCCGGAAGGGACTGGTCAAGCTCGGCCGGATCTGTGGCTACGAGATCATCGACGGCCGGATGGAGACCGAGTACGTCGAGATCGAGACGCCTCTCGAGCCGACGATGGGCGAGCGGGTCCGCGGGCTCGACGACGTCGTTATCATCAACGTTTTGCGCGCGGCGACGCCGTTCGTCGAGGGACTGCTGAAGGCGTTCCCGCGCGCGCGCCAGGGCGTCATCAGCGCGAGCCGCGACGAGGAGGCCGGCCGCGAGGAGGACGGCTCGTTCCCGATCACGGTCGACTACGTCAAACTGCCCGAGATCCACGAGGAGGATACGGTGATTATCGCCGACCCGATGCTCGCGACCGGGAGCACGATGTGTACAGTTCTGGAACACGTCATCGAGAACTCGCCCGAGCCGGAGCATCTGATCGTCCTCTCGGCCGTGTCGGCCCCTGAAGGGCTGCTTCGAGTCGACGAGACCCACCCCGAGGCCGACCTGCTGACGGTCTCGATCGACGACCGCCTCGACGACGACGGCTTCATCGTCCCTGGGCTGGGCGACGCCGGTGATCGGGCGTTCCGAACGACGTAGCGGCTCGAACGGCAACTCTCGAGCGAGCTAGCTGCAGGTGTCGATTCCGAGCAGCTCGTTGGCGGGACAACGCTGGATGATCGCGGTCGCCAAAACGTCGCTACCGGCGACGAACGCCAGCGTCCCGAGCGTTTGGCCGCGGTTGCGGTAGCCGACGACGAGCAGGGCGATTCCGCCGACGACACGCAGCAGGCGGTCGAGTCCGCCGACGTTCGGATTCATGCGCCACCGGAAGGGGGCCACGCACGTCACTCTGTCCCCTGACCCCTCTGTTTCCGGTCGAACCCCCGCCACGTCGGGCGATTCACTCCCTCGATCTCGAGTGGAAACGGTCCCGGACCGTTCCCATCACGCCGCTCCTTCGTCGTTCGATTCGGCAGGAACGACCGTTACTCACGCCGCCGTCGCTCGAGCGCCCGCAGCCGATCGACCCGCGCCTCGGTCGGCGGATGTGTCGAGGGCCGCCAGCCCAGCAGCCGACGGACGGCGGCTGCCGTCGGCGCGACGAGTTGCTCGCGGAGCCACCCGCCGACCGCGGTCACCGCCCGATCGAAGAGGGTCGGATCCCCGATTCGCTCGAGGGAGACGGGCGAGAGGAACCGCTCGACCCAGCTCTCCTCTCCGTCTTCAGTGGCGTCCTCGAGGCCGAGCGGCTGCGGCACGATCCCGAGGGTCGCGCTGGCGTGTACCCGCGCGTCTCGTCGAGGGCGCGCCCCGTCGTCGAGCGTCTCCAGCGCGCTCGCCAGCGCCGCCGGATTCCCGGTGAGTCGGCTCGCGCCGCGATCGGCGGCGTACTCGCGGGCTCGCGAGAACAGTCCGAGGACGATCGCGTTCGCGCCGAGGACCGCACGAGCGACCGCGCTCAGGAGCAGGTAGCACATGCCGAGTACGAGAATCGGAATCGCGAAGACGATCACACCGATCCCGGTCACGAAGGCGATCAGCACCGTGTTCTCGAGGACGCGCCGTAGCAACTCCTCGCGCTCGAGCAGTCGATCGCCGATCGCGACGGCCGCGGCGACGGCGGTGACGACCGGCAGGTCGCGGTTCGCGACGTGGGCGACCTCGTGGGCCAGGGCAGCCTCGAGTTCGTCGTCGTCGAGTTTCTCGAGCAGCCCCGTCGTGAGGACGACCGTCGGCGAGCGCTGGCGCCCGACGGTCAGACAGCCCGGCTCGGAGCGGTCGGCGACGGCCACCGACGGAGCCGGGACGTCCGCCTGCGCCGCCAGCCGTCGGACCCGACTCGCGACGCTTCGCGGCCCGTCGCCGTCGACGGCCTCGAGCTCGAGTCCGGAGACGGCCGTTCGCGAGCCGTACCGCGCCTGCGTGGCGACGAGCCCGATCGCGCCGAGAAGCACCGCGCCGATCGAAAGCGGGAGGCCGAGTTCGATCGACACCGACCGTCCGCTCGCGGAAAGCGCGCGGCTCGCGATCCAGGCGAGTACCGCAAGGAGGGCGCCGTTGACGGCGATCACCAGTGCGAGCGCGCCAGCGATTCTGAGCTGGAGTCGTCGGTCGGGCGAAAGCGGCACGTACCGACGTTTATGTTCGATCGATAATATTATTTGCGGGTTGGCAGGTTTGTCGGAGCACGGACTCGAGCGCTACTCGTTGATTTCGCTCGTTTCGTCCGTCGCGCCCTCGTTGTCCTCATTATCGTTCGTCGCGCTCGAGAGCCCCGCATTGGGCTCGCGCTCGAGGGCCGGCGCCGCCTCGTGATAGCTCGAGTAGCCGTCGAACCAGCGGACGATCCGTTCGATGCGGTCGACGACGTGGCCCGGTTCGCCGCTGCGGGAGAGCTCGTGACCCTCGCGGGGGTAGCGGACGAGCCGCGTGTCGACGCCGTGTTTCTGCAGGCCGAGGTAGAACAGCTCGGCGGTGTTCGCGGGGGTTCGGTAGTCCCGATCGGAGTGCACCACGAGCGTCGGGGTCTCGACGTTCGGAACGTGGGCGACGGGCGACTGTTCCCAGAGGAACTCGGGTTCCGCCCAGGGAGTGGTGCCGAAGTCACCCTCGATGAGCTTGAACGCGTCCGTCGAGCCGTAGAAGCTGGAGAGATCGTAGACGCCGCGTTGGGAGACGGCAGCCCGAAAGCGGTCGGTCTGGGTCACCGTCCAGGCCGTCATGAACCCGCCGAAGCTGCCGCCGGTGACGTACAGCTCGTCCTCGTCGATGTAGTCGCGCTCGCAGACGGCGTCGACGCCCGCGAGGACGTCGGTCAGCGTCACGTCGCCCCAGTCGCGCTCGATGGCGCTCGCGTGGGCCTCACCGTAGCCCGTCGACCCTCGAGGGTTCGACCAGAAGACGACGTACCCCCGCGCGGCCAGGGTCTGGAACTCGTGCCACATCGTTCCCGACGTCGTCCACTGGGAGTGGGGGCCGCCGTGGATCTCGACGACCAGCGGGTAGGTCTCGCCGGAGTTTCGCGAGCCCCCCTCACCCGGCGCTTCCGAGGTGGACTGCACCTCGCCGCCGAACTCCGGAGGCGTGAGCAGCCAGCCCTGGATCTCGTGTCCGTCGCTCTCGAACCACACCTCCTCGGGCTGGCGGACGGCCCGATCCGAGAGGTACTCGTGGTTGACCCGGGTCAGCCTGACCGTCTCGGCCCCGCCGCGGGTCGTGAGGAACAGATCGCCGGGGTGGTCCCACTCGCTCTGTGCGACGGCGACGGCGTCGCTCCCCACCGAGAACGACTCGACGGTGACGCCCTCGCCGTACACTCGAGTCGGTTCCTCGCTCGCGTCGCCGGGGACCGACCAGAGCACCTGCGACCCCTCATCGGGCGTCGTAAAGTACAGCGACTCGCCCTCGGGAGCCCACTCGAAGCCCGAATCGTGACCGATCGTCCGATCGAGCGGCTCCGTCGGCGTCGTCTCGGTTCCGCTCGAGCGATCGTGGACGCGGAGTTCGGTCTGGCCGAGCGTCAGTCGCTCCTCGTCGGTGTACTCGAAGGCGACCCGACCGTCGGCCGTCGCCTCGAGTCCGCTGATCCAGCCCGTCGTCTGCGCGAATTCGGCGCGCTCGTCAGTTCCGATGTCGTGCTCGAGGAGGTCGTACGTCACGGAATCGTCGGGCACCTCGCCCGCTTTCGTCGCGTAGTAGACGGTCTCCGAGTCGCCCCACGTCGGACCGACGTGGTCGGCGTCGCCGTCGGTGAGTCGAGTGACCGCCGCTCCCGCGTCGGTGTCGTCCTCGCCGTCCGCCGAGGCGTCGACCGCGCCCTCGAGGGCCGCCTCGACGTCGAGGACGTACACGTGGCTCCGGCGGCCGTCCATGTACTCCGTTCCGGCGCGGTAGATCATGCGGTCGATCACCCGTGGATCGGGCGCCTCGGGTTCGTAGTCGGGATCGACCGCGACGTCGCGTCTCTCCTCGCGGTCGGCCTCGCTCACCCGCTGAGTGAACAGCAGTCGGGAGCCGTCGGGGCTCCACTCGAGGCCGTCGACCCCGCCGACGACGCCCGTAGCTCGCCGGGCCTCCCCGCCGTCGGTCGGGAGAACCCACACCTGCTGTCGGTCGCCGTCGCCGCGCGTGCTGGCGAACGCGAGTCGGTCGCCGTCGGGGCTCCAGCGGGGCTGGCCGTCGACGCCGTCGGCCGCGGTGAACTGTCGCGGCTCGTCGCCACCGACGGGAACAACGTGGATCGTCGCCGCGGTCGTCTCGTCGTCCTCCGGCGTCCGACGAACGAACGCGACGCGGTCGCCCTCCGGCGAGAGCTGGGGGTCCGCGGGCTGTACGAGGTCGTGATAGTCGGCGGCCTCGATTCGGTTCATGCCAACAGGCACCGTGGAGTCCGTGAAAGTATTTCGATTCGTAATCGTCTCGGCCGTTCGGCCGACGGAACGGTACGAGGAGCGCTCAGGCTGCGGTTCGAGACGAAACCACACGGCTTCGACCCGAGATGTGAGATCTTTCGTCCGATCTGGCTCGCCCTCGCCGAACGGAAAAAATCCGAAGCAGCTATTAACGAATTCCGCATTATATATCCTGCATGGTTCGACACATCAAGCGGCGCAAGTTCATTGCGCTCGGTGGGGCTGCTGGAATCGTGGGTTTCGCCGGCTGTATCGGCGAAGACGCTGAAGACGAGGCGAACGGAGACGACAACGGCGACGACGAAAACGGCGAGGACGACCTCGAGGAAGCTCAGCCCGAGGAGGGCGGCGAGACGCTCTCGCTGCACGCTGGCGGAACCGAGGGAACGTACTACCCGCTCGCGGGTGACATGAAGTCCATCGTCGAGGACCAGACGCCACACGGCATTCAGGTGCAGTCGACGGGTGCCAGCGTCGAGAACGCGGCCAGCCTCGGCCGCGAGGAGGCCGAACTCGCGCTGGTCCAGAACGACATCACGTACTTCGCGTACAACGGCGTCGAGCTCGACGAGTTCGAGGGCGAACCGCTCGAGAACATCCGCGGCATCGCCTCGCTGTACCCGGAGACGATCCACATCGTCACCCAGGAGGACTCCGGTATCGAGACCGTCGAGGACCTCGAGGGTGCGTCGATCAACACCGGCGACGCCGGCAGCGGGACGCAGGTCAACGCCCTGCAGATCCTCGAGTCGGCGGGCGTCGAGGAGTTCGACGAGCAGAACACCGACTTCGGGACCGCGGCCGACCAGATCGGCGACGGCGACGTCGACGCCGCGATCACCGTGGGCGGCTACCCGCTGGGTGCGATCGAGGACCTCTCGGCGACCCAGGACATCTCGTTCGTCGAGATCACCGACGAGGCCCGCGACAACCTGCTCGACGACGCGGAGTGGCTCGCCGAGGACGAGATTCCTGGCGGCACCTACGACGGCGTCGACGACGACGTCGAGACGGTCTCGGTGCAGGCGATGCTCGCGACCCACGAGGGGGTCGACGCGGAGATCGTCGAGGAGGTTACGGCGGCGATGTTCGACAACGTCGACGACTTCACGACCCAGGCGGACTTTATCGACCTCGAGACCGCCCAGGAGGCGATGCCGATCGATCTCCACGAGGGCGCGGCGGCGTACTTCGACGAGCAGGACGTCGACGAGGAGGACGCCGAGGACGACGAGGCGGACGAAAACGGCGAGGACGACGAAGAGGACGAGTAACGCCGCTCGACCGCGATATCGGGGGATTTCCGGAGCATCACCGTGGACCACCTGACCCGACGCGCGTTCCTCGTCTCTGCGGTTGCTGTCTCCGGAGCGACGGCCGTGGTTTCTTCGGCGACGGCCGACAGCACGCTCGTCGTCGCGGACGCGGAGTCCGACGAGCGGCTGTTCGAGATCCCGGTCGATCAGGGTCAGGAGGTGACGATCGCCTACACGCATAGCGTCGAGCGGACGCCGATCGAGGACGTCTACGTCGTCGACGGCTCGAGCCTGCGTGCCGATCGATCGGTCTTTCACTCGTTCGGCGCCGGGCTGCCGACGACGGACGTCGAGCGAACCGAGGAGGGGTACGTAGTCCGGGGATCGGAAACCCACGACGAACTGCTCGTCGCCCCCGGCGAGATCGCCGGCCACGAACTGATCGTGGGTGACGAACGGTACGCGCTGGCCGAGGCTGCGGACGGCCGCGTCGTCCTGTTTCTGGCCGACCGGGGGATCGGTGAGGTCGTCACCGACGGTAACTCGGGGCAACGAACCGAAACCAACACATTACCGACGGCGGCAAAAATGACTGATACGAACTCATGAGCGTAGACAGGGGGGATGAAGAGGCACTCAGCGACGAGGAACAACAGGAACTCATGGAGGAGGTCCAGCGACGCCGGTCCCACCGGGGACTGGCGGTCGTGATCGTCTCCCTGATCGCCATCGCGTTCTCGGCGTTCCAGATGTGGATCGCCGCGCGTGGCTACGTCTTCGGCGGGACGTTGCCGGTCGTCGGCGAGTATCGACTGATCGGCTTCCAGCAGCTTCAGGTCAACGCGATCCACGTCGCGTTCGGACTGGTGCTCGCGTTCTTGCTGTTCCCGACGACCCGCGGCGACGGGTTCGTCGTCCGACGACTCGGCCGGATCGAGCCGGCCGTCAGGAGTCGGTTCGGCGACGAACACCCGATTACTCGAGGGACTGCGAAGACTGCGGGCGCGACCAGGTGGGCGTTCCTTGACCCCGACATGAACCGGGTCGCGCCGGCCGACGTGATCCTGGCCGGTATCGCGATGATGCCGGCGTACTACATCGGGACCAACTACGACGAAATTCAGCAGATCGCCGTCCACCGCTTTGAGGACACCCAGTCGCTGGGCGAGGTCTTCCCGTTCCTGGCGCCCGTGGAGATGGGCCTGACCGCGATCGGAATTCCGATGGCCGACACCTCGGCCGCTTTCGTTCTCGCCGTCGTCGGGATGCTGCTGGTGCTCGAGGCGACCCGGCGAGCGCTCGGGCTCTTGCTGACGTCGCTGGTCGCCCTCTTTATCGTCTACGCTCGGTGGGGCTACCACATCCCCAGTGACTCCGCGATCGGCGCGCTGTCGATCCAGCCCGACAACTGGGGGAACATCATGTACAACCTCTGGTACACGGTCGAGGCCGGAGTCCACAGCCAGCCGGTGTCCGTCAGCGTCCGCTTTATCTACATCTTCATCCTGTTCGGCGCCTTCCTCGAGATGAGCGGGGCCGGCCGCTGGTTCATCGACATGGCCTACTCCGCGACGGGGACCCGCGAGGGTGGTCCCGCGAAGGCCAGCGTCGTCTCGAGCGGGTTCATGGGGATGCTCAGCGGCTCGTCGATCGCCAACACGGTGACGACTGGTGCGTTCACGATCCCGCTGATGAAGCGCTCGGGCTACTCGCCGGAGTTCTCCGGTGCGGTCGAGTCCTCCTCCTCGTCGGGCGGACAGATGCTTCCGCCGGTGATGGGCGCCGCGGCGTTCCTCATCGTCGAGTTCACCGGCACGCCGTACGCCGACGTCATCATCGCCGCAACGTTACCCGCACTCGCCTTCTTCTTCGGGATGTGGGTGATGGTCCACTTCGAGGCAGTCCGCGGCGGCATCGGCGGACTTCCCCGCTCGGAGCTGCCGGACGTCCGCTCGGCGCTGCGCAGCGGCTGGTTCTACCTCATTCCGCTGATCCTGCTGCTGTACTTCCTGGTGATCGCCCGGTACTCGATCAACCGCGCCGGCTGGCTGACCATCGTCGCCGTCGTCGCGCTGTTGGCGATCGTCGCCGCCTACGACGAACGCACGCGGATTCCGCTGATGGGGACGCTCGCGGCGGCGTACGTCGCCCAAGCGGCCGCGTACGCGACCGCCGGTGTCGGCCTCTTCGACGCCGCACAGGCGGCAGCCGGTCTCGAGACCACCGGCGAACCGCTGGCGGTCGGCGACGCGGCGGTGGCCGCGATCGGCGACTTCGGGGTGATCGCGATCCTCGTCAGTGCGGTCTTCATTCTCCTACGACCGCGGGCCGACGCGCCGCTGCTCGACTTCGACCCCGAGGTCGACGAGGCGGCCAATCGAAGCGCGAAGGCGTTCAACCGCCCGTCGCTGTCGGGCAACCGCGCCTACCGCTTCGGGACGTTCGTCCTGAAGTCGATGGACTCCGGTGCGCGAACAGCGACGACGGTCGTCGTCGCCGTCGCCGCCGCCGGCGTCGTCCCCGGCGTCATCAGCGTCTCCGGGCTCGGGCCGAACCTGGCCGCGCTCATCAGCCAGGTCAGCGGCGACTCGATGCTGATCCTGCTCGGTCTGACCGGCGTCGCCGCGATCATCTTCGGGATGGGGATGCCGACGACCGCGATGTACATCATCCTCGTCGCGATGCTCGAGGCGCCGCTGGTCGAGGCCGGCGTCATCGTCCTGGCTGCACACCTGTTCGTCCTCTACTGGGGACTGATGGCCGACGTCACCCCGCCGGTGGCGGTCGCCGCGTTCGCCGGGGCCGGCGTCGCGAAAGCCGAGGAGATGAAAACGGCGACGATCGCGTTCCTGCTCTCGCTGAACAAGGTTCTCGTCCCGTTCGCGTTCGTCTTCTCGCCGGGGATCCTGTTCCTGCGCGACGGCGAGATCATGGGCTGGAACGACGTCGCCGATGTCGGCTTCGTCGTTCCCGAGGTCGTGATCCCCGTGCTCGGGATGTTCATCGGGGTCTACGCACTCGGCGTGACGATCATCGGCTACCAGTACGCCTCGGTCTCCCAGCTGAACCGCGCGCTGTACTCGATCTCGTCGATCCTGCTGATGGTGCCGGAGATTCCGCTGCTGATCGTCGAGGGAATCCTCACGCTTGCGGGTATCCCCTCGGCGCTGACGATCTTCGAGATCACCGCCTCGCTGCGGGGCGTCGGCCTGGCGATGCTCGTGGTACTGACCTACCGCAACCGCTCGCGGGCCGACCTCGAGGAGGCCGACGCCGACGCGGCCACCTCCGCGCCGGCGGCTGGCGACGCCTGAGACGGTCTGCTGTACCGAGTTCCCGGCACAACCGCAGAACGGCTCGCGGTTGTGCCGTCACCGACGTACGACGATCCGTCTGACTCCGACCCGTCATTATTTTAACCAGTCCGACGTAGTGGGCGATATGTCTGATGCCAGCGAGCAGTCCGCCAGCTCTCCGAGTAGCTGGTTTCGGACCGCTTTCGGCCTCTACCTCGGCGTTCTCGTCGCCGGAATCACCGCCTCGGTGGCGGCGACGCAGCAGGTCTCGGACGCAGTCCTCGCCGCCGCGTTCGTCGGCGGTCTCGCAACCGGGGGAATCCTCGGCGTTCTCGCCGCGCGACTCGACGGCGATCTCGCGATCCGTCTCGGACGGAGCCGACGCCGTCGCGCACTGCTGTACCTGCCCGGGATTCCGGGCTTGCTCGGCGCGGCGGCCGCTACCGTGTCCTGGTCCCCGATCGCCTCGACGCTCGTCGCGACCGGGTCGTCGCTTGCCCTTCTCGTCCTCGGCTTCGTTCTCGGCGGTCTCGCCCAAACCGAGTACGTGGAGGGGGTCACCGCGGACGAGCCGACGGCAACCTGGGAGTGGACGCCGCCCGGCGGTGGGAAGGTCGATACGTTCGTCGCCCTCGCCTGGCTGTTCACCGCGTTCGCCAACGCCGCCGGGGGCAACTGGTCGGCCGCCGTCGTCTGGCTCCTGATCGCGGTCGGCTGGATCGTCGGCGGCGCTATCGAGGGCCGCTGGCAAACGTCGTGGGGTGCCGACCCCGAAATCCGGGTCCACGAGGCTGGACTCGTCAAACGCCGCCCGTTCACGAAGGCGTTCGTCCCCTGGGACGAGGTCGCCCACGTTCGACTCCACGAGGACGAACTCGTCCTCGATCGCGGACTGTTCGACGTCCGCCTCGAGCGATCCGAACTCGCCGAACTCGAGGCCGTCCGGGAGACGATCGAGCGAACCCTCGAGACCGCGGGCGCGGACGCCCGATCCGTGCCGTAGTCCGCCGTTCGGCTACGCCAGGTCGGCCCGTCCGCTCGTCGCGCTCCGGAGCCGATCCCGGAGCGCCTCGGCCTCCGCGCTCGGAACCCGCACCTCGAAGGTGACGGTGGCCTCGTACTCGGCGTCGAACTCGACGCCCTCGCTCTCCAAGATGCTACGGACGGTCCCGGAGTCGTCGTACTCGACGGTGACGGTTACCTGCTCGTGTGGCCGTTGTTCGACGATTCCCGCCGTCTCGACGGCCTCCTTGACCGCCCGGGAGTACGCCCGGACGAGTCCGCCGACGCCGAGGTTCGTCCCGCCGTAGTACCGGGTGACGACGACCGCGCAGTTCTCGAGTTCTTGCTGGGTGAGAACGTTCAGTGCGGGCTTGCCGGCCGACCCCGACGGCTCGCCGTCGTCGCTCGAGTACTCCCGGAGGAACTCCCCGCCGGAGCCGGCCCGCACCCGGTAGGCGGGAACGTTGTGGGTCGCGTCGTCGTACTCCGAGGCGACGTCCTCGACGAACGCCTCGGCGGCGTCGACGGAGTCGACGGGCCGAACGTGGCCGAGGAACTCCGATCCCTGGACGACGAACGTCGCCGTCGCGGCGTCGGCGGTGGTTCGGTACGTCTCGCTCACGTGGGATCACCCCGTCTCCGTCCTCGACCCTGCCCCGGATCGATCATGGGGGTGATACTCACGCGACCGAAAAGAGCCCGTCGGTCGCCCTGCCGGTCGGTGCCGGATCCGCTACGTTATTGGTCCTCGGTACGGTCTGTCGTCGCATGGACGATACCATCATCGACGAGACGTTCGCCGACGAGCTCCGCAGCGCCTGTCGAACCACCGTCGGCGACGAACTCCGCAGCATCACCTACCTCACCGAGGAGGACGTCGAGCAGGTGTACCTGCGGTCTGATCTCGACCGAACCGCCGACCTCATCGGGTTCGCCGAACACGAGCGCCGCGGCTTTCACTCCCAGTCGGCCTACCG
This sequence comes from Natronococcus roseus, assembly GCF_043677095.1. NCBI lineage: Archaea > Methanobacteriati > Methanobacteriota > Halobacteria > Halobacteriales > Natrialbaceae > Natronococcus > Natronococcus roseus. The sequence goes on along the minus strand of NZ_JBHLJR010000003.1, from coordinate 276,501 downwards.
AAACACGCAGCTCGGCGAGTACGAGGCGACGATCCGAATGTTCGAAAACGGGTACCTGAGCCGCGTGATCCGTGGCTCACACGGCGTCTGGGTGACGACCGACAACATGTCGATGGAGCGCTTCGAGGAGCTGACGAGCGCGCTCAGCGCCGTCCTCGAGGACCACGAGCCGGCCGACGGCTGATCACTGGAGCTCGATCTTGCGAACGAACTCGAGGTCGCGGATCTCGGTGATCACTTCGCCCGGCAGGTCCTGGTCGGTAACGAGGTAGAGCCGGGGTTCGTCGGTGAACTCGGGGTCTTCGCTGATCGTCTGCCGGATCGAGATCTCGTGCTCGGCCAGCGTCCCCGTGATCGTCGCGACGATCCCCTCCTGGTCGGCGTCGTCGACCGCGATCGACAGTACCGTCAGATCGAGAACCGGCGCGAGATCCATCAGACTCGGGACCTGCGAGATGTTCTGGAAGATCCGGCGCAGCTCGGGATCCTCGAGGATGACGTCGGTCGTCGAGTCGACGACCCGTCGGTCGACGCCGATCTCGCGGGCGATGCCCGTGTTCGGTATCTCGATGCCGCCGGAGACGACCCGGCCGTCGTCGTTGACGGAGAACCCGCGCTCGAGCAGCAGACGGATCACCGCCTGCTGGCTGGGCGATCCCTCGAACTTCTCCATAATCTCGTCGAACATGTCCGTACCGGGCGTACGCGGGCCGGAGTATAAGGATCGGTGATCGGTGCGCGCCGGTGGCTCGGCGGATATCCGAGGCTGCGCTACAGGGCGCCCTTCGTACTCGGGGTTCCCTCCCGGCGGTCGTCGATTCGGGTCGCGTCGTCGAGCGTGCGGGCGAGGGCCTTGAACAACGCCTCGACCTCGTGGTGAGCGTTCTCGCCGTCGACCTCGAGGTGGAGCGTCAAGCCGGCGTTCATCGCGAGCGACTCCCCGAAGTGGCGGGCCATGTCGCTCGTGAAGTCGCCGATCGCGTCCTGGGAGAACGCCCCGTCGAAGTAAAACCGGGGTCGGCCGCTAACGTCGACAACGGCGCCCGCGACGGCTTCGTCCAGGGGGACGCGACGATCGGCGTATCGGACGATCCCCGTTCGGTCCCCGAGTGCCTCGTCGAGCGCCGTTCCGACGACGATCGCGACGTCCTCGACCGTGTGGTGGTCGTCGATCTCGAGGTCGCCGTCGCAGTCGACCTCGAGGTCGAACAGCCCGTGTTTGGCGAGCGCGGTCAGCATGTGATCGAAGAAGCCGACACCCGTCTCGACGTCGGCGTCGCCGCTGCCGTCGATCGCGAGGGTGCAGTCGATGGTCGTCTCGCTCGTCTCGCGGGTTACCGTCGCCGTTCGCTCGCTCATGGTGGATCGATGCCGCCGCCGGTACAAGGTGGTTCCGCTCGGCTCGGGGTCGAGGCAGCGGTCGTTCCCAACGGATGAGTGTAGTTCACACGACCGAGCCCCTCAGAAGAGGTTATAAAATTTCTAACTAGTTGTGGAACGGTTTCGAAACGTCCCTTCCAGCACGGATCGGCGATAAAATAGAACTAACCTAACCTAATATTCGATAGCTTATATGATGGTTATGATGAATGTAAGAGATACAAAGAGGTAGTTCCTGGCCATGCCGAACCACTCCCCGCTTCCGAACGAATCGATTACGCCCGCCGACCCGGACGCGTCCACGCCCGAGCGATACCGTCGTCGATTCGTTCGCTCGGTCAAAGGCCCCGCCCAGTTCGTCGCGTTCTGGGCCGCGATCACCCTCCCGTTCGTCCACCTCCCGCTGCTCGCGCGTGGCCTCGGAGATCCGAACGTCCTGCTCGCGTTCTCCGTGTTGCTCGGGGTCAACGTCCTCACACTCTACGTCGGGCACGAACACAACCAGGACTGAATCCTCCCTCCGCTCGAACGCGTCCGCGTGAGAGGGATTCATCGCTCTGCTTCCGTTCCGAACCGATTATCTTCCCTCCTCTCACACCGTCGGGTACACGTGACGATCCGCGTCGACTGGCGCTCGAGCTGTAGCCTCACCGGAACGGTGCTCAAGTGGCTCGCCGTTCCGTTAGCGGCTCCGCTGGCGCTCGCCGTGTTCGACGGCGACGACCCGATTCCGTTTCTGGTCGCGATCGTCGTCACGGCGGCGATCGGACTCGCACTCGAGTCCCTCTCCGAGGAGCGCTCGCTCGGCCAGCGGGAGGCGTTTTTGATGGTCGCGATCACCTGGCTCGGGGTTGCGGCGGTCGGCGCCGTCCCCTTCCTATTGGCCGGGCTCGCGGCCGGTCCGCAATCGGCGTTCTACGGCGGGGTTGGCGGCCCGGTCAACGCCCTGTTCGAGAGCACAAGCGGGCTCACGACGACGGGTGCGACCGTGATGAGCGGCTGGGACTTCGAGAACCAGTCGCGTGCGATCATGCTCTGGCGCCAGCTGATCCAGTGGCTCGGGGGACTCGGTATCCTGATCGTCGCGATCGGACTGCTCTCGAACCTGATGGTCGGTGGCGCCCAGCTGATGGAGACCGAGTCCCAAACCCGAAACGTCCGCAAACTCCGTCCACACATCGGCGACACCGCCCGGCTCATCTGGGGGCTGTACGTCGGCCTCACGCTGCTCGCGGCCGCGACGTTCTACGGACTCCACCTCGCGGGACTCGGACCCAATATGGATCCCTTCAACGCCGTCTCCCACGCGATGACCAGCGTCGCCACCGCGGGTTTCTCGCCCGAACCCGACAGCGCCGGCGCCTTCTCGCCGGCCGTCCAGTGGGCGATCATCCCCTTCATGGTGCTGGGATCGACGAACTTCGTCCTGCTGTACTACGTCACGCAGGGCGACTACCGCCGCCCGCTCGAGTCCCAGGAGTTTCGCTTCTACGTCGGCGTGCTGGCGTTTTTCGCCGCGCTGGTCGTGGCGATTCTCCTGCTGGATCCCGACGTCAACACGGGTCTCGAGCCGACGATCCGCCACGGGGTGTTCAACGTCGCCTCGCTGGTGACGACGACCGGCTACGCGTCGACGGACTTCGACCTCTGGGGTCCCGGCGCGAAGCATCTGCTGTTTCTCTGCATGTTTATCGGGGGAATGGCCGGGTCGACGACCTGCTCGATCAAGTCGTTACGCTGGCTGGTGACGCTGAAGGCGTTCCGGCGGAGCCTCTTCACGTCGGTTCATCCGGAGGCGGTCCGCCCGCTTCGGCTCGGCAACGAGGTCGTCGACGAGGAGACGGTGCGGGACATCTACGCCTACATCCTGCTCACGCTCGTGATCTTCTTCCTGCTGACGATCTTCGTGGTCGTCGACGCGGCTCGCACCAGCGACCCCGTCGGCGAGTTCGAGGCGATGGGCGCCTCGGCGTCGATCTTCCTCAACATCGGCCCCGCCTTCGAGCGGGCCGGCCCGCTCGACAACTACGCCGGCTTCTCGGTCACCTCTCGAGCCGTGATGGTGATCATGATGTGGATCGGCCGCATCGAGATCATCCCGGTGCTCGTTCTGCTCACGCCGGCGTTCTGGAAGTCGTAGCCGATGGGCACGGTTAGTCCTCGGCGACTACCGCTTGCGCCTCCTCGAGCGTGAAGTTGCCCTCGTACAGCGCGCTGCCGACCACGACGGCGGCCGCGCCGGCCTCCTCGAGCGCCCGCACGTCCTCGAGGGTCGCGACCCCGCCGCTGGCGATCACCGGAATCTCGGTCGCCGCGACCAGCTCCTCGACGGGATCGGTAGCGACGCCCTCGAGCTGGCCCTCGACGTCGACGTTCGTAAAGAGAATCGCAGCCGCGCCGAGCTCCGCGTAGCGTTCGGCGGCCTCGACGGGTGTCACGCCGGCGCCCTGGGTCCAGCCCTCGACGACGACCTCGCCGTCTTTCGCGTCGAGGCTGACGACCACGCTGTCGGGATGCTCCTCGCTGATCTCGGCGACGATATTCGGGTTCTCGACGGCCGCCGTTCCGAGGATGACCCGATCGACGCCGCGCTCGAGCAGGTCGACGGCGTCGTCGGCCGTTCGGATCCCGCCACCCAGCTGCGTGGGAACGTCGACGGCGTCGATCACCGCGTCGATCGCGTCGGCGTTGGTCCGCTCGCCCTCGAAGGCGCCGTCGAGGTCGACGAGGTGGAGCGTCTCGGCGCCGGCGTCGATCCAGCGCTCGGCGGCCTCGACGGGGTCGCCGTACGTCTTCTCGGTGCCGCGCTCGCCCTGGACCAGCTGGACGACCTCGCCGTTTTGGACGTCTACCGCGGGGATCACCTCGAACTCGTCGTCGCTCGCGTCGGCTGTCATGCTATTCGGGTCGGCGGCCGAGGCGAGTAAAGGCGACGGTTTCGGCGACCGCCATCGAACGCCGACCGTCCGGCGTCCGTCGGAACTGTTACCTATCGGGTGTGAGTGGGAACGCAGTCTGTCGGAGCCCCTGGTGCTCGCCCAGGGCGTGACGACCCAGCCGGAGCTGACGACGGACATCCTCGTCGTCCTCGGCGTCGTCGCCCTCGCGCTCGTTCTCTTTCTCACTGAACGGCTGCCGATCGACGTCACCGCAATCTTGCTCATCGTCGTGCTGGTCGTGCTCGAGCCCTGGACCGGGGTCGATCCGAGCACCGGCGTCTCGGGCTTTTCGAACGACGCGACGATCACCGTGCTCGCGATGCTGATCCTGAGCGGCGGGGTCGCCCGCACGGGACTCGTCTAGGAACTCGGCCGACGGATGGCCGCCTACGCGGGCGACAGCATCCACAAACAGCTGTTCGCGACCGTGCTCGCGACGAGCCCCGCCTCGCGCTTTCTGAACAACACGCCGATCATCGCCCTGCTCGTCCCGGTCGTCACCGACGTCGCGAACCGGGGCGGAACCTCGCCCTCCAAACTGCTGATCCCGCTGTCGTACGCCTCCCAGGTCGGGGAATGCTCACGCTGATCGGCACGTCGACGAACCTGCTCGCGAGCGACATCAGCGGCCGACTGGGCGAGGAGTACCCCGAGCTCCACGCCTTCTCGATGTTCGAGTTCACCCAGTTCGGTGCGATCGTCGTCGTCACCGGCGCGCTGTACCTGATCGTCGTCGGCCACTACCTCATCCCCGAGCGAGTGCCCCCGCGGGCGGACTACTTAGAGGAATACGCCGTCGGCGACTACATCGCCGAGGTCGCGGTGGTTCCCGGCTCTCCCCTGGCCGGCGAGACCGTCGGCGACGCGACCGATCGGTTCGGACGTCGACGTCGTTCAGGTCGTCCGGGATCGGGATCGCTCGGTCGCTCCCAGACAGGACGCCCAGCTGCGGGAGGGTGACGTCCTCGTCGTCCGCACCGAACGGGCGGCGATCACGGCCTTCGAGGACCTCGACGGCGTCGAACACGTCGGCAAGCCCGACTCGGTGGTCGACCTCTCGACGGACGACGAGACGGGGATCGTCACGGAGCTGGTCGTCTCGCTCGACTCCCGGCTCGTCGGCGAGCGCCTCGACCCGGAGTCGTTCCGCGAGGAGTTCGGCGCGGCCGTCCTCGGGCTTCGGCGCCGCGGCGAACTCGTCAACGAACGGATCGTCGGCCGACGACTCGACGTCGGCGACACGCTGCTCGTCCAGGCTCCGCCGGAGACGCTCGATCGCCTCTCGCGCCGGGAGGACGTCATCGTCGCCCGCGAACCCCCTCGTCCCGACTACCGCGCCGACAAGGCGCCCATCGCCGTCGCGATCATGATCGGCGTCGTCGCCGTTGCCGCCCTCGAGCTGTATCCCATCCTCCTGTCGTCGCTCGCGGGCGTCGTCGCGATGGTCGTCACCGGCGTCCTCGAGCCCAACGAACTGTACGACGCCGTCGAGTGGGACGTCATCTTCCTGCTGGCGGGCGTGATCCCGCTGGGGATCGCCCTCGAGGGATCGGGCGCCGCGGCCTACCTCGCGTGGCTGGTCGTCTCGACGGCAGGCTTCCTGCCGACGATCGCCGTCCTCTGGCTGTTCTACATCGTCACGGGCCTGATCACGGAGGTCGTTAGCAACAATGCGAGCGTCGTCCTGATGGTTCCGGTCGGAGCGGCCGCGGCGGCGGGGATCGGTTCCAACCCGCTCGCGTTCGTCTTCGCGGTGACCTTCGCCGCCAGCACCTCCTTCCTGGGCCCGATCGGCTACCAGACGAACCTGTTCGTCTACGGTCCAGGGGGGTACCGGTTCACCGACTACTTCCGGGTCGGCGCGCCGCTACAGCTGCTGCTGTCGATCGTCACCGTGTTCGGCATCGCGTACTTTTGGGGCGTCTGAGCCGACCGGGAGTCGCCAGCGGTGTGCCGACGGTTACAGACGGGATCGGTCCGATACAATATTTGTTTCTCGAGGACGCCGGTTCCATCCACTGATGATCGAAACCGTGTTGGTGGTCGGGATCGTCGCCTCGCTGTTCGTCGGCTTCAACATCGGCGGCTCGTCGACCGGGATCGCGTGGGGGCCTGCGGTCGGGGCCGGAATCCTCGGAAAGACGACTGCGGCGGCACTGATGACGTTTTTCGTCTTTCTGGGCGGGTGGACCGTCGGCCGGAACGTTATGGACACGCTGGCCGGCGACATCATCGCGATCGAGATCTCGCTCACCGCGGGGGTGGCCGTCCTCTTTTTCATCGGGCTCGGTATCCTCGTCGCGAACGTCTTCGGCGTCCCGGTTCCGACGTCGATGACGACCGTCGGCGCGATCGCGGGGCTCGGGTTGGCGACCGACACGCTCAATTTCGAAGTTATCGGCTGGATCATCACGTGGTGGGTCGTCACGCCGGTCATCGGTTTCTGGGTCGGCGCGACCATCGGCCGGTACGTGTACCCGGAGCTCAACCGGCGATTCGAGATCCGTAACTCGGCGGGACCGTTGCTCGTCCTCGATCGCAGCGGTTCAGTTCCGCTCCCCGCGTTCGGTCCGAACACGACGTTCCAGGAACTCGCGGGGACGGTCGTCGTCTTCGTCGTCGGCTGCTACATGGCGTTCAGCGCCGGTGCGAGCAACGTCCCCAACGCCGTCGCGCCGCTGGTCAGCAGCGGCGCGCTTTCCGAGGAGCCCGCGATCGTCCTCGCGACGGTCGCGATCGGGTTCGGGGGCTTTACGATCGCCAGACGAACGATGGAGTCGGTCGGCGGCGAGCTCAGCGACATTCCGCTGCTCGCGGCGCTGATCGTCATGATCACTGCCTCGACGATCACGACCGCCCTCTCGTGGGCGGGTATCCCGATCAGTCTCGTGATGGGGTCGGTGATGACGATCGTGGGTCTCGGCTGGGGGCGAGCGACCCGTCCGATCACGGCCCGGGAGGCGATTCGCGGCGACTCCGACGCCGAGCTCTCGATGGGGGCGCTGCGGGCGGAGCCGGACGCGCCGGTCACGTCGATCGGCGAGGCCGAGTCCGAACAGGCTCTCGAGGCGAGCGACCTGTTCAACCCGCAAGCGGTCGTAAAGTACCTCTCGATGTGGATCATCGGCCCGTCGATGTCGACGGCGCTCGCCTACGGCTTCTTTACCACCCTCGAGCTGGTCTGACTCCCTCCGGGTTTATTCGCGACCCCGACGTAGATCGCGCATGGTCTCACGCGTTCTCGTTCCGATGGACGACTCGGAGATGAGCGAACACGCACTCGAGTACGCCCTCGAGGTGTATCCGAACGCCGAAATAACCGTTCTGACCGTCGTGGGCGAACCGTCGTCGATGTGGGGGGCGGCGACTGGGCTCGCGCTCGCCGACGATCTCGAGGAAGCGGCGGAGGAATCCGCGCAGTCGATATTCGATCGAGCGCGGGAGATCGCTTCGGACGCCGACGGCGACGCGAAAATCGAGACGATCTACGATCTGGGCCACCCGGTTCGCGCGATAATCAACCGCGCCGGCGACTACGAGACGGTCGTTATCGGCAGTCACGGCGGGACGCTCGCCGACAACCTCTACGTCGGCAACGTCGCAAAGAAGGTCGTCCACCAATCGCCGGTCCCCGTGGTCGTCGTTCGGTGACCGTTCACGCAGCGAGCCGACCGAACGGCCGCGGAAACCGCAGCGCGCCCGTTCGAACGTCGATCAGTTGTCGTCGGTGTGCTCTACCTGCTCGCCGTCGTCGTCACGCTCCGTCTCCTCGCCGTCGTCCTCGAGCAGTTCCTCGATTTCGTCCTCTCGAGGTCGCCGATCGATCCGTTCGTCGACGGCTTTGACCTCCGCCTGGATCTCCTCGAGTCGTTCGCCGACGGTCCGCTCGACGGCCTCTTCGACGGTCTCGCCGACTCGCCGCTCGACGGTTTCGCCGACCCGTTCTTCGACGGTCTCTCCGACGGTCTCTTCGACGGTTTCGCCGACCCGTTCCTCGACGGTTTCACCGACGCTTTTCTCGACGGTCTCTTCGACGGTTTCGCCGACCCGTTCCTCGACGGTTTCACCGACGCTTTTCTCGACGGTCTCTTCGACGGTTTCGCCGACCCGTTCCTCGACGGTTTCACCGACGCTTTTCTCGACGGTCTCTTCGACGGTTTCGCCGACCCGTTCCTCGACGGTTTCGCCGACGCTTTTCTCGACGGTCTCCTCGACGGTTTCGCCGACACTCTCTTCGACCGATTCCTGAACGGCTGTGGTCATCCAATCGGGATCGAAGCGCGCCATCTTCCAGACGACGTGGACAACGTACGAGGCGAACACGCCGATTCCGAACGCGATTCCGACGTTCGTTCCGAGCACCATAATCAGCACGATCGAGAGTGCGATCAGCGCTCCGTAGGCGAGGTCGACGGCCGCGTCGACCCGGACCGGGTTTAGCATAGCCGACCGCCACCGACACGCGTGGATCGGACGGTTTTCGAACGCTCGTTGGTAACGACCCCGGCATCCCCCCCTGGACCCGTTCCGGGACCTCCCTGACGATTCCTCGAGACGAGTTTCTGACCGGCGTACATGATACTGTATTCCAGGGAGTGACTGTTGAAGTTCTTTAGGATCGAACCCTCTCACGGACCGCCGAAGGAGTGGTTTGGGTACTCCCCCGATGCCGAGCGAACTGTCCGGTATCACGGCCGTTTCGAAGCGTCGCTTTGCTTCCGTGCGGAACACCGACGGTCTTCGCAACGAACCCGTACTGTTTCGAGACAGACTGGTGACAGTGTCGACTCGAGGCGGGTATGGTCGCCGGGTACGCCGCAAATAGGCGTGCTTTTACGGACGGATCCTGTGGCTAGTACTGTGACAGAAGTACTGCTTATCGTGGGGCTTCTCGTTGCGATGTTCGTCGGCTATAATATCGGCGGCGCGACGACGGGACCCGCGTTCGGACCGGCCGTCGGCGCGAACGTGATCACGAAGCTCATGGCGGCTGCGCTGATGTCGATCTTCTTTTTCGTCGGAGCGATCACTATCGGCCCGAACGTCGTCGACACGCTCGGCGAGGAACTGGTCACCGACACGGCGATCTTTACGATGCGTTCGAACGTCGCCGTTCTCTTCTTCATCGGCGGCGCGCTATTCGTCGGCAACTACGCCGGCGTCCCCGCCTCGACGTCGATGACCGCGGTCGGGGCGATCGCCGCGCTCGGTCTGGCGACCGGGGAGCTCGACTTTGCCGTCCTCGGCGAGATCGTGATCTGGTGGGTCGTCGCTCCGATCATCGGGTTCTGGGTGGCCGGCGTCGTCGGCCGGTACTTTTACCCGCAGATCAACGCCTGGGTCGCCATCCAGGGCAATCGGGAAGGACGCGAGATGATAACGGTCGACCGATCGGGGTTCGCCCCGCGGCTCCAGTTCGGGGACGACGCCGATCGCCGCGAGATCACGGGTGCGCTGGTCGTCGTCGGAATCGGCTGTCTGATGGCCTTCTCCTCGGGGACGAGCAACATCGCCAACGCGATCGCGCCGATCTACGGCACCGGCGACATCGATATGATACCGCTGATTCTGATCGGCTCCGCGGCCGTCGCCGTCGGCTGTTTCACCATCGCCCGACGGACGCTCGACACGCTCGGCAACGACATCACGAATCTCCCGTTGACCGCCGCGATCGTCGTCGCGGTCATCAGCTCGGGGATCGTTATCGGGCTCTCGTGGATCGGCATTCCCGCGAGTTTCGTCGTCATCGCGACGATGAGCATCATCGGACTGGGCTGGGGCCGAGCCACCCGAACGACGACACTCTCGGACGCCAGGGCCGGCGAGGAAACCAGGGTCTCCGTCGGCGCCCTGACCGCCGAGGAGGAAGGTGAACGCTCCCCGAGCATCGGCGAGGAGGAACCCGCGGACATCCCGCAGGCCTCCGACCTCTTCGACCCCTCGACGACGGCCCGCGTCGTCCTGATGCAGAACGTCGTGCCCATCATCTCGACCGTCGGCGCGTTTCTGACGTTCCGGTTCGTTCCGATCTTCGGCCTCTGATCGCGCCTCGGCGCTCGGGCGCGCGCCGCTCGCTCGAGTTTCCCTCATCGAGCGACCCGATCTTCCCCCCGCTTCCGTAATTATGTGGTAGACGCCTGCAGTAGCCGGCAACGGCTCGGATCGAACAGCAAGCTATACCAAGGCGGGCCTCGAACCGTCGTGTGATGCCCACGGTAGAATACCTCAACTACGAAGTGCTGGACGACCAGGGCTGGGAAATGGACGACGACGACCTCTTCGGTCAGGCCGCCGACGCCGGCCTCGACGAGGAGGACTACGGAACCCTCGACGTCGCCGAGGGCGAGTACATTCTCGAGGCCGCCGAGGCGCAGGGCTACGACTGGCCCTTCTCCTGCCGTGCGGGCGCCTGCGCGAACTGCGCAGCGATCGTCTACGAGGGCGAGATCGACATGGACATGCAGCAGATCCTCTCGGACGAGGAAGTCGAGGACAAGAACGTCCGTCTGACCTGTATCGGCTCCGCCGAGACCGACGAGGTTCAGATCGTCTACAACGCGAAACACCTCGACTACCTGCAGAACCGCGTCATTTAATCGCCCACGAGGACCCCGGATTTCGCTTTTATTTACAGGTCCGACAGACGACGCTCTGTGATGGATCCATCCGCGTACCGATCGGTCGTTCCTCCCACTGGCCGCTCCAGGACCCAGCAGCCGCTCCGAAGCTCGCAGCGCGAGTCCGTCCGATTCCGTCGGGCGGGAATCAACGGTAACACTTCCTAACACCGATCCTATAGCTCGAGGATCGGTGTGACCAATTCTCCTTGCTCGAGCCCTGGCATCGGCGGAGCGGTAACCACTTTCAGTTTCTTCTTAGCCAGTAAGAAACTGTACGAGGTTTCATACTGGACGTACACAGAGTATGAAATATGATTCGAGACGAGGGGAACGGCAGCGGTCTTCGGAGCCGCCGCTCGGTTCTCGCCGCAACGGGCGGTCTCGTCGGCACGACCGCGGCGGGCTGCCTCGGAAGCGACGCGACGTCGGTGAACGTCCTGGCGGCCGGCAGCCTCGCTCACACCTTCGAAGATCACGTCGGGCCGGCGTTCGAGGACGAAACCGGGGTCGAGATACACGGCGAGTACTACGGGGCGAACGCGGTGATGCGGATGGTTGAGGACCGGACCAAACATCCCGACGTCATCGTCAGCGCCGACTCGACCCTCCTTCGAGATCGGCTGTACGGCGAGTTCACCGACTGGGACGTCGAGTTCGCGACCAACAGCGTCGGCATCGGCTACGACGAGGAGACGACGTTCGGACGGGGCCTCGAGAACGGCGAGCCCTGGCACGAGCTGATGCTCGCGACCGAGGAGGGCGACGTCTCGATCGGCGACCCCGATCTCGATCCGCTCGGCTATCGCGCCGTCCAGGCGTTCGAACTGGCCGAAAACGAGTACGAAATCGAGGGCCTCCGCGACGAGCTGCTGGAACTCGTCTACCAGGAACCCGAGGAGCCCCAGATGATGGCCGGCGTCGAGAGCGGCTCTCGAGCCGCCTCTGTCGTCTATCACAACATGGCTGTCGATCACGACATCCCCTTCCTCGAGTTTCCGGACGCGTACAACTTCGCGGAGCCCGAACTGGCCGACCACTACGCGACGGTCGAGTTCACGACCGACGAGGAGGGGTACACTGCGGAGGGGCGGCCAGTGTTGTACAACGCCACGGTGAACGACGAGGCCGACGACCCCGATGCGGGTCACGACCTCGTTCAGTTTCTCGCCGACGAATCCGACCTGCTCGTCGAGGCGGGGCTGACCGTCGGCGACAGCCTCCCGCGCCCCGAGGGCGACCTCCCGGAGGCGATCGACGTATGAGCCTCGCCAGGCGCTTCCCGACCCGGCGCTCGAGCCGACTGCCTGAGCTGCTCGTTCCCGCACTGCTCGGTACGCTCGTCCTCGTCTACTTCGCGATCCCGTTCGTCGCGTTCCTGGCCCGCACCGGGGCGGTCGACGTCGTCGGGGAGCTGTCGACGCCGGAGGCCCGGGTGGCGATCCGCAACTCGCTGCTCACGGCCCCGATCTCGACGGCGATTTCGACCGTCCTCGGGGTTCCGCTCGCCTACGTGCTTGCCCGCAGGTCGTTCGTCGGCAAGCGACTCGTCGAGGCGCTGGTAATCCTGCCGCTGATCGTCCCGCCAGTCGTCGGCGGCGCGATGCTGCTCACCGCCGTCGGTCGGTTCACTCCCATCGGCGGCGCCGCCGCGGCGGTCGGCATCCCGCTCACCGACAGCCTGCTCGGCGTGATCCTCGCACAGACGTTCGTCGCCGCGCCGTTCGTCATCATCACCGCTCGAGCCGGGTTCGGCGCGGTCGACGAACGACTCGAGCAGGCCTCCCGGTCGCTTGGCTACGGCCCGCTCTCGACGTTCTGGAACGTCTCGCTGCCGCTGGCTCGCGGCGCGATCGTCGCGGGGATCGTCCTGACGTTCGCGCGGGCGATCGGCGAGTTCGGCGCGACGATGATGGTGGCGTACAACCCGCGGACGATGCCGACGCGGATCTGGGTGGAGTTCATCGCCGGCGGTATCGACGCGATCGTTCCGCTCGCGCTGGCGCTGCTCGCCATTACCTTGGTCGTCCTCGCGGCGGTCCAGCGGTTCGGCCGCGTGCCGACGGTGATCGACCGATGATCCTCGAACTCGAGGCGCTGACCCACCGGTACGGCGACGAGCTGGCGGTCGACGACGTCTCGCTCGGGCTCGAGGAGGGCGAACTCGTCGCGCTGCTCGGTCCCTCCGGTTGCGGAAAGACGACGATCGTACAGGCGATCGCCGGCCACGTTCGCCCGACGGCGGGGCGAGTCCGCCTTCGCGACCGGGACGTCACCGACCAGCCGCCCGAAGCGCGCCGCGTCGGCGTCGTCTTCCAGGAGTCGACGCTGTATCCCCACATGACCGTCCGCGAGAACGTCGCCTACGGCCTCGCGTCCCGCGATACCGACGCTCGAGAACGGGCGGAACTGGTCGTAGAGTACCTCGAGCTGGTCGCCCTCCGCGATCAATTGGACGCGTACCCCGCCGAACTGAGCGGGGGACAACAGCGTCGGGTCGAACTGGCCCGTGCGCTGGCCCCGCAGCCGGACGTGCTGTTGCTCGACGAGCCGCTGTCGGCGCTCGATCGAGCGCTCCGCGAACGGCTCCGGGCGGAGATCGCCCGTATCCAGGACGAAACCGGGGTCACGACCCTGTTCGTCACCCACGATCAGGCGGAGGCGATGGCGCTCGCCGACCGACTCATCGTGATGGACGACGGTCGGATCTCCGGCGACGGGACTCCCCGGACGCTGTACGAATCGCCGCCGACCCCGTTCGTGGCGTCGTTTCTCGGCCGATCGAACGCGCTCCCGGCGACCGTCGTCGCTCGAGAGCCGCCGACCGTCACGCTAAGCGGACAGGAGATCACGCTGCGGAGCAGCGCCCGTTCGCCGCCCGCGGGAGCGTCGGTCACGTGTCACGTCCGTCCGGAGGATCTGTTGCTCACCCCCTCTGCAGACGCCGGAACCGATGGGACGATGCCTTCGATCCCGGGTGAGGTCGCGGCCGTCACGGACGTCGGTCGCCGGTACGACGTGACCGTCCGAACCGAAACCGGTGGCGAACTCGTCGCCGAGATCACCGACGACCCGCCGACGGCAGGCGATCGAGTGGTGGTCGAACTCCCGCGGGATCGGATTGCCCTGTTCGACGCCGACGAGTCCGAGCGGGGGCGTCTCGTCGCTGCAAACGAAACGAGGGGCTGAGTCCCCGAGCAGCACTGTCCGGTAGCGAATCGCTTCGTTCGGTACGAGCGGTCCGTTTCATCCACTTCTTATCTACTTGAACTTATGAGGAAGCAACTGACTCCGGGGCCGAAAAGATAACGCCGACGCGCTCGAGAGTACCCGGTTGTGACACCCCTCGACGTCGCGACGGTTCCGGATCTGCTCAGGCTCCTCGCCGTTCCGGTCTTCGGCTGGGCGGCCGTTCGCGACGTCAGAACCAGGCGGATTTCGAGTTCGCTCTGGATCCCGCTCGCGATGCTCGGTGGCGTCCTCCTGCTGTGGGACGCCCTCGTAGCCCGGGCGGCCGGTCCCGCCGTCTGGCAGTCCGAGTTTCTCGTCCCCGCAGCGATCAGCCTCGGCTTCGTCGTCCCCTTCGCGTACCTGTGCTGGTGGTTCGGTGCCTTCGGCGGCGCGGACGGGAAGGCGCTGCTGGTACTCGCCCTGCTGTTCCCGACGACGCCGCAGTACGTACTCGGCATCTGGACGATCCCCGTCGCGGCGTCGCCGGTCGGAGCGTTCTCGTTCGTCATCCTGACCAACGCCGTCGTCGTCGCGCTCGCGATTCCGCTCGCCCTGGCGGTCCGAAACGTCGCCGCCGGTCGCCTCACACGGCTCGCCTTCGTCGGCCGACCCGTTCCCTGGGAGCGGGTGCCGACGGCCCACGGCAAACTGCTCTCGGCGCCCGGCGAGGACGGGGGTGGCGGACTCGACCTCGACGCCCTTCGGATGTACCTCCGGTGGCGCGGCCTGACGCTCGCACGACTTCGGGGGCAGCCCGATCGGTTCCGGGATCCCGCGACGCTTCCCGACGAGCCGAACCCGCCGACCGACGGCGCCGTCGTCGACCAGTCCGTCGGTGACGCCGGCCTCACTCTCGAGGAGCCGGTTCGGGACGGGGGCGACCGATCGCGCGAGTACGACGACCCCTGGGGCGCCGAGGCGTTCCTCGAGGATATCGAGGGCACGGCCTACGGAACGTCGCCGGCGGAGCTTCGAGCGGGGCTCGAGACGCTGGCGACCCGCGATCGGGTCTGGATCTCGCCGGGGATGCCCTTCCTCGTCCCGCTGTTTCTCGGACTCGTCGTCGCGCTCACCTACGGCGACGTACTGCTGGGAACCCTACTGTAGGGTCCGCTCGTACGCCGGGACCAGGACCGTCCAGAAGAGGACGAACGCGGCGCCGACGCCGATAATCAGCAGCCAGGGCCACTCGGCGACGATCGGGAGCCCGCCCAGCAGCAGCGAGACGGTGCCGACGAGCAACAGCGCGGCGATGCAGACGCTCGCGAGTTCGATCGTCGCTGCGACGGGGTTGGCTCGCAGCCGAGCGCCGACGTCGGGAACTCCCATACGCGACCCTCGAGCGAGGGGATCAAAACTGTCACGGCCGGCTCAGCTTCGGGACTCGATCTCGCCGGCGATGTCGTCGAGTTCGTCGTCGGCGAGATCGGGCGCCTCGCCCGCGATGCCGTGGATCGGGCCGCCGCCGTCGCCCTCGAACCGGGGAACGATGTGGCAGTGAACGTGGGGCACCTCCTGGCCGGCTTCCTCGCCGTTGTTAAAGGCGACCGTCGAGGCGTCGGCGTCGACGGCTTCCTCGACGGCGGGAACCAGTCTGTGGATCGTCGCGTAGAGCTCCGTCGCGACGTCGTCGGGGACGTCGTTCAGTCGCTCGTACTCGTCTTTCGGGATCACCAGCGTGTGCCCCGGCGCCAGCGGGTTGGCGTCGAGGAAGGCGACCGTCGTCTCGTCCTCGTACACGATGCGTGCCGGGATCTCTCCCTCGACGATCTGCGTAAAGATCGTACCCATACGCCAGTGTGTGTCGGCTCGCCGTAAGAAGGTTACCTGTGGAGACGCGGGCACCGTCGAGACGCAGCCGCGAGTTCCGTCGCCGAATCATCGTCTGCGCGTTCCGTGCCGAGGTCCCGACGGCGTCACGACCCGTCGTTCGGCACGGAGCGTATTCAACCCCGAATCTTATCCTCCTGTGTTTGTTCCTTCCCGACACCGATCGCGACCGCCGAAAACGTGGCCCTCCGGGATCTCGATCGCCCTCTCGCAGCGCAGACCCGTCGAACCGCCGACAGACACCGTCGCGTACGTATCATGATCCACTCACCTAACCACGCGGACGATCTGGGACTCGAGGACGGCCTCGAGGCGCTCCGGGCGGGTTCGGAGTTCTCGGGCCCGATCGACCCGGCAGACGAGCACGACTCGTACGACCACCTCGCGCTCGTCCACGAGTCCCGCACCGAACAGCTCTCGACGGTGATCCCGTTCGTCGAACGCGGCCTCGAACGCGGGGAGCGGTGCGTGTACGTCGCGGACGAAACCGAGCCTACGGCGATCCTCGAGGGACTCCGGGACGCGGGCGTCGACGTCGACGCCGCGCTGGACTCGGGTGCGCTCGCGATCCACACCGCAGCGGACTCGTTTCTCCGAAACGGGTCGTTCGATCCCGACGACGCGATCGCCGTCCTCGAGGACGCCATCGCGAACGCCACCGAGGAGTACGACGGGTTCCGAATCGTCAGCGAGATGAGCTGGGCACTGCGCGACGCCTCCGTCGAGGCGCTCGTCGAGTACGAGAGCAAACTCAACCGTCTCCTGCTCGACGACAACGGGATCGCGCTCTGTCAGTACGACCGCCAGCGGTTTCCGCCGTCGGTCCTTCGCGAGGTCATCGAGACCCACCCCCACCTGATCTACGACGGGACGGTCTGTCAGAACTTCTACTACACGCCGCCCGCGGAGGTTTTCGGCCCCGACGAGCCGGAGCGCGAGCTCGATCGAATGATGGGGACGCTGGTCGACCGCACCGAAGCCAGGGCCGAACTCGGGAAGCGCCGCCGATTCCTCGAGCGCCAAAACGAGATTACGGCCGATCCCGACGCGTCGTTCGGCGAGCAGCTCCAGCGGCTGTTCGACCTCGGCTGCGAGCGGTTCGGTCTCGAACTCGGCGCGATGGCTCGCGTCGATGCGGAGCGCGACCGGTTCGAGGTCGAGTACGCCAGCGAGGACCACGAGTATCTCGAGCCCGGCGTCGAGCTCCCGCTCTCGGAGACGTTCTGTGCCGGCACCGTCGGCGTCGAGCCGTCGGAGTGTGTCGACGATCCGGAGTCGGACGGGTACGGCGACGCGGTCGTCTACGAGGAGTTCGGGCTGCAGTCGTACCTCGGCACCTACGTCGAAACCGACGCCGGCGCCGACCGCACGTTCTTTTTCGTCTCGTCGGACCGACGGGCGGACGGGTTTACCGACGAGGAGGAGGCGTTCACCCGACTGATGGGACAGTGGGTGGAAGGTCAGCTCGAGCAGCTCCAGCGCGAGGAGTACGAGCGCGCACTGTACGAGATCGCGGCGGATCCGGACGAGCCGTTCGACGAGAAGCTCCAGCGGGTGTTCGACCTCGGCTGCGAGCGGTTCGATCTCGAGCTTGGGGGGGTAGCCCGAATCGATCTGTCGACCGACACGTTCGAGGTCGAGGCCGCAAGCGGCGACCACGAACGCCTCGATCCCGGCACGCAGACCCCGCTGTCGGAGACGTACTGCCGACTGGCAGCCAACGGCGAGCGGACGGCCGAGGTTACCGACCCCGAGCGCGCGGGGTTCGAGGACAGCCTCGCCTACCGTGAACTCGGCTTCGAGAGCTATCTTGGAACGCGGATCGAGCTCGAGAACGGACCCGATCGGACGTTCTTTTTCGTCTCCTCGGAGTCGCGGGACCGTCCGTTCTCGGACGCGGAGCGAACGTTCCACCACCTGATGGCCCAGTGGGTCGCTTACGAACTCGAGTACGAGGAGCGCGAGCGGGCGCTTCAGGCGTCGAACGAGCGGCTCGAGCAGTTCGCCTACGCGGCCTCTCACGACCTGCAAGAACCCCTGCGAATGATCACGAGCTATCTGCAGCTACTCGATCGCCGCTACGGCGACGACCTCGACGAGGACGCCGAGGAGTTCCTCGCGTACGCGGTCGACGGCGCCGACCGAATGCGCGACATGATCGAGGGGCTGCTCGCGTACTCTCGGGTCGAAGCCCAGGGCGATCCCTTCGAGTCGACGGATCTGAACGCGGTGCTCGACGACGTTCGCGAGGACCTCCAGCTCGCGATCGAAGAGAGCGACGCCGAGATCACGGTCGAGGAGCTGCCCCGCGTCGATGGCGATCCGGACCAGCTGCGCCAGGTCTTTCAGAACCTGCTGGACAACGCGATCACCTACAGCGGCGACGATTCCCCGCGGATCCACGTCGACGCGAGACGACGGGGAGAGCGGTGGGTCGTCTCGGTCCACGACGAGGGGATCGGGATCGAGTCCGAGAACAGCGAGCGCGTGTTCTCCGTCTTCGACCGCCTGCACAGCCACGAGCAGTACGAGGGAACGGGGATCGGGCTCGCGCTCTGTGAGCGGATCGCCGAACGTCACGGCGGCGAGATCTGGGTGGACTCGGAGCCCGGCGAGGGGGCGACGTTCTCGCTCGCGCTGCCCGCAGTCGGCGAATCGACGCCGCCGTCGCGCTGATCGGCGCTCAGAACTGGATGTGGGAGGTCGAACTCGGTCCGCCCTGGTCCTCGTTCGCTCCACCATCCCGAAGGAAGCTGACGTCGTCGTCGGTCAGGTACACCTCCCCGTCCTCGACCTCGATCCCGACGTCGACAAGCGTCGTGTTCGCGGCCTCGCCGTTGTCACAGTAGCCCGAGCAGCTCTCGAACACCGAGCCGTGTTTCGGACAGACGATCCCGCCGTCGCGGATCACGGCGCCGACGCCCTCGCGGTGGAGGCGCTGGCTCTCGTGGGTACACCGGTTGACCCACGCCTCGACGGGGGCGCGCTCGTCGTCGTCGCAGGGAACGAGGATCACCTCCTTCTCGTCGCCGCGCCCGTCCCGAACCGTAAACAGCCAGGATCCCTCCTCGAGAACCGTTTCGACGCTCGTCAGTCGGTGTCGAACCGCCATACCTCGAGTTGAGTGGCGAAGGGCTTAGGCGTCGGGGCTGGCGAAGGGCTCAGGCATCGGTGCCATCGACGAGTTCGTCGAGCGTCGCGCCGATCTCGGCGAGGTACTCCTCGGGTTCGTACCCCATGCGGACGATCCAGACGTCCTGGTAGGAGGGATGCAGAATCGGCACGAGCCAGGTGTCGAGCGTCTCACAGCGGACGGGCTCGAGGACCGAATCGATGAACCCCTCGAGGCCTCGCTCCTCGGCCGCCAGCACCGATTTCGTCGCGTGTTTCCCCGTCGCGAGGACGACGTCGGGCTCAAGGGTCTCGACCTCCGTCACCAGGTGGGCTCGACAGTTCGCCCGCTCCTCGTCGGTGGGTTCGCGGTTGCTCGTCGGATCCTCCTCGCTCGCCGGAAAGCACTTCACCGCGTTCGTGTAGTACGACCGTTCGTCGTGGCCGACTTGCTCGAGCATTCGTCGGATCCGCCGGCCGGAGTGTCTGGAGGTGTAGGCCTTGCCCGTCCAGTTGCCCCCCTTCCAGCGGTCGGCGTCGGGGTTCCCGGGGCCGGGCGCTTCGCCGACGACGAGCACGTCGGCGTCGAGCGGCCCGGTACCCCACGAGATGTAGTTGCGGTTCTCGGCGAGGTCGGGACAGCGCCGGCAGTCTGGTTCGAGGACGTTCCTCGAGTCGGGAAACGGCGGGCCCGGGACGGTGCCGGAGTCGGTATCGTCGTTCGAAGCTGGCACGGGCTCGTTCGGGCCTCGAGGCGTATAGGCCGGTCGGATCGAGACCGAACGAGGGATAGATTTACCTTCGCCGGAGGACTCCCGAACGACAATGGGTTCCGAACTCATCGTCGAATCGCTTGCACTGTCGTTCTACGTCCTCGCCGCGGCCGTCCTGACCGCCGGGGGACTCGCCGCGGAGTACGCGAGCCTCCAGCACTTCGGCTCGGGCGAGGCCGTCGTCGCGCTGTGGCTCGCCGGCCTCGGTGCGATCATGCTCTACGCTGGCATCTACGGTATCGGCTACCAGAAGGTCCTCGCGTCGGTTCGCTCGAGCTAACTCCGTTCCGCCAGCTTCGTCGCCTCGTAGACCAGTTTGACCAGCAACGCGAGCGATCCGACGACGAGGAGAACGGCGCCGACGAGCGTCGTGAACGCACCGATCCCCTCGTACAGCAGGTGCGGGAATCCCGGCGAATTCGCGGCCTCCGCCCCTCCCGCCTCGAGCATCCACCAGCCGGCGACGACGACCGCGAGGAGTTTCAGTACCTCCCGGTCGAGCAGGACTCCGACTGCGTCGCGGGCCTCGAGGGAACGCCCCTCGCTCGGCTCTCGGGCGCCGATTTCGGATCGCTCACCCGTCATCCGGTCGCTCCTCGGGCGCGTACTCGCCGTTCAGTCCCCGCGGTGCGATGTCCCGCGTCGCCAACCGGGTACCGACGTACGACGCCGCCGTCAGAAACGCGAAGACGAACGTGAGCCCGACCAGACTGCTGATCGCCATACGGGGTACAACAGGGATCAAACATATAGTGTTTGATCTACGTTCGGATGGTAGACACGAAGCCGACGGGTGTCCGGAAGCTCTCCATCGTTTCGTAGGCCAATGGCGACCGCGAGGGCCGTCGATCCCCGTCGAGCGGAACCTGCAATATCGATTCCTCTTTACCGTCCCGTGCAATTACGTCTGGTATGAGCAGGTTCGGCGAGGTCGACGACCAGTACGACCCCCACGCGCTCGAGCAACGGGTTTTCGACTACTGGGACGACGTCGACGCCTACGAACAGACGGTCGAGCACCGATCCGACGGCGACTCCTTCTTCTTCGTCGACGGCCCGCCGTACACGTCGGGATCGGCACACATGGGAACGACCTGGAACAAGTCCCTGAAGGACGTCTACATCCGCTTCCTGCGGATGCAGGGGTACGACGTCACCGATCGCCCCGGCTACGACATGCACGGGCTGCCGATCGAGACCCGGGTCGAGGAACGGCTCGGCTTCGAGAACAAGAAGGACATCGAGGAGTTCGGCGAGGACGAGTTCATCCGGGAGTGCAAGGAGTACGCCGACGAACAGCTCGAGGGGCTCCAGGCCGACTTCCAGGACTTCGGCGTCTGGATGGACTGGGACGACCCCTACCGCACCGTCGAGCCCGAGTACATGGAGGCGGCCTGGTGGGGGTTCTCCAAGGCCGCCGAGCGCGGTCTCGTCGAGAAGGGCCACCGTTCGATCTCGCAGTGTCCCCGCTGTGAGACCGCCATCGCGAACAACGAGGTCGAGTACGAGGACGTCGAGGACCCCTCGATCTACGTCAAGTTCGACCTCGCCGATCGAGAGGGGTCGGTCGTCATCTGGACGACCACCCCGTGGACGATCCCGGCGAACACGTTCGTCGCGGTCGATCCCGACCTGACCTACCAGGGCGTACGAGCCGAGAAAGACGGCGAGGAGGAAGTCATCTACGTCGCCGAAGAGTGCGTCGAGGGCGTGCTGAAGGAGGGCCGGTACGACGACTACGAGGTCCTCGAGACCGTTACGGGCGAGGAGATGATCGGCTGGGAGTACGAACACCCCCTCGCCGAGGAGGTGCCCGACCACGTCGCGGTCGACGACGCCCTCCAGATCTACGACGCCGAGTACGTCGAGGCCGACCGCACCGGGCTCGTCCACTCCGCGCCCGGCCACGGTGAGGAGGACTTCCGGCGGGGTCGCGAACTCGGTCTGCCGATCTTCTGTCCCGTCGCCGGCGACGGCGTCTACACCGACCAGGCCGGCGCGTACGAGGGCCAGTTCGTCAAGGAGGCCGACGAGGAGATTATCGCCGACCTCGAGGACAACGGGGCGATGCTGTCCTCGGGAACGGTCCACCACAGCTACGGCCACTGCTGGCGCTGTGACACGGGGATCGTCCAGATCGTCACCGACCAGTGGTTCATCACGATCACCGACGTCAAGGAGGAGCTGCTCGACAACATCGAGGACAGCGAGTGGCACCCGCAGTGGGCCCGGGACAACAGGTTCCGCGACTTCGTCGAGGACGCGCCCGACTGGAACGTCTCCCGCCAGCGCTACTGGGGGATCCCCCTTCCCGTCTGGACGCCCGAGGACCGGGACGACGACGAGGAGATGATCGTGATCAGCGACCGCGAGGAGCTCGTCGAGCGCGTCGACCAGGAGATCGAGTACGACTCCGTCGACCTCCACAAGGACACCGTCGACGAGCTGACGATCACCGAGGACGGGAGGACGTACACCCGCGTCCCCGACGTCTTCGACGTCTGGCTGGATTCCTCTGTGGCCTCCTGGGGGACGCTGAACTACCCGTCCGACGACAGCCGGTTCGACGAGCTCTGGCCCGCCGACCTCATCCTCGAGGCCCACGACCAGACCCGGGGCTGGTTCTGGTCCCAGCTGGGGATGGGCACCGCGGCGTTGGGCGAGAGCCCCTACCAGGAAGTGTTGATGCACGGCCACGCGCTGATGCCCGACGGCCGCGCGATGAGCAAGTCTAAGGACATCCTGATCGACCCCCACGAGGCGATCGACCGCCACGGCCGGGACGTCATGCGACTCTTCCTGCTGTCGAACAACCCGCAGGGCGACGACATGCGCTTCTCCTGGGACGGCATGCAGACGATGGAGGACACCCTCCGGACGCTGTGGAACGTCTTCCGGTTCCCGCTGCCGTACATGCGGTTAGACGACTTCGATCCCCGGGAGACGGACCTCGAGGACGTGGACGACGACCTCGAGCTGATCGACGAGTGGGTGCTCGCCCGGCTGCAGTCGACGAAAGTCGAGATGACCGAGGCCTTCGAGGACTACCGCCAGGACAAGGCCCTCGATGCGCTGCTCGAGTTCGTCGTCGAGGACGTCTCCCGATTCTACGTCCAGGCGGTCCGCGAGCGCATGTGGGAGGAAGAGGACAGCGCCTCCAAAGAAGCCGCTTACGCGACGATCTACCGCGTCCTGCGCGAGACGGTCGCCCTGCTCGCTCCCTACGCGCCGTTCGTCAGCGACGAGATCTACGGCACCCTCACCGGCGGGGCCGAGCACGACACCGTCCACATGTGCGACTGGCCCGACGTCGAGGAGTACTGGGTCGACGACCAGCTCGAGGACGACGTCGCCTACCTGCGAGCGATCGAGGAAGCCGGCGCCAACGCCCGCCAGCAGGCCGGTCGCAAGCTGCGCTGGCCCGTCCCACGGGTCGTCGTCGCGGCCGACGACGAACGCGTCGCCGATGCGGTCGAACGCCACACCGACCTGCTCGAGGATCGGCTCAACGCCCGCGAGATCGAACTCGTCTCGGCCGAGAACCGCTGGGAGGAGCTTCGGTACAGCGCCGAGGCGGACATGAGCGAGCTCGGGCCGGCCTTCGGCGGCCGCGCCGGGCAGGTGATGAACGCGCTCAACGAGGCCCGCATCGACGAGCCGGATCTCGAGGCCCTCGAGGAGGCCATCTCGGACGTACTCGAGGACGGCGAGTCGATCGAGGAATCGATGGTCTCCTTCGTCACCGAGACCCCCGACGACATCGCCGGCACCGCCTTCTCGCTCGACGGCGACGACCGCGGGGTCGCCTACGTCGACGCCTCGCTGACCGACGACATCGAGAGCGAGGGGTACGCCCGCGAGGTCATCCGCCGGGTCCAGGAGATGCGCAAGGAGCTCGACTTAGACGTCGAGGAGCGGATCGTCCTCGAGGTCGAGATCGACGACGACCGCGTGGCCTCGCTGGTCGAGGACCGCGAGGATCTGATCCGCGAGGAGGTCCGAGCCGACGAGTTGCGGACCGTCGAGGACGGCCACCGCAAGGAGTGGGACGTCGACGGGGTCGCGATGGAGATCGCGCTCGAGCCGGTTGCGGCGGCGGAAGCGTCGGACTGATCGCTGCCGAGCGAAGCGAGGCGGTTTTTTGGTCCAGATTTTTCGAGAAGGGTGAGCGAAGCGAACCCGCCGAGAAAAAGGTGGATGCCGAGATCGCGCTCGAGCCGATTGCGGCGGCGGAAGCGTCGGACTAAGCGTAAAGCCGGATTTCCGTTACCGGTAGTTGGCAATCCGATTTTTTGCCCGGCCGTGATGTCGAACCCGGAACGGTCGATCGTTATGTAGGGCGTGCGGACTTAACGTTGAAAAGGGATGCAGGAGAAACAATTTTATTAAATAGAGACATCAATTACTTAATATGAGTGGATTTAACTACCGCTATCGAACGTGCATTGTACTCATGATTATCGGCCTCCAACTCACAGTACTGGGAGTAGTAGGTCTTATCGCAGAATTAGCTATGCTTTTGATATTTGTGTATATCGGTCCTATACTTACGTTCGGTGCTGCGGCTTACGCACTATCTGCCGTATCGTCTGCCCACAAATCATCACAATATAGCTGAAACAACCTGTTTGCTGTATCTATTCATTTTACAGAGTATTAATCCTCACAGATTGGCTCTTGTGACACATTAATATCCTATATGGAACGCAATTTCTACTCGAGAGGCCGAATACCGAAACCGTGCTCCGCTCTACCGTTACAGTTCGTCGGCGACCGACGGCGCGACCGACACCGCGCTGTACTGGCGCTCGATCGTGTCGGTGCCGTAGATCGCCTCGACGCCGGCCCTCGAGAGCTTCGTGACCGCGTCCCGGGCGAGCAGCGGGTGGACGCAGGTGACGAACACGCGGCCGACCCCCCGCTCGCCGAGGACGTCGACGGCCTCGCTCATCGTCGATCCCGTCGCGATGATGTCGTCGGTGACGACCACGTCCCGGTCGGCGACGGCGACGTCGCTGGGCGAGATCTCGACTTCGGTCCCCGAGAGGCGGGTCTTCTCGAAGTAGTCCGTTGCACCCATTCCGTAGGCGTCCCGAACCGTTTCGGCGAGTTCCACTGCACCCGCGTCGGGCGAGAGGAAGACGGGATCCTCGAGGTCGGCCGGGAGGGGGTCGGCCAGCCGGTCGGCGGCGTCGACGGCGGTCGCCGAAGGCTCGAAAAAGTCGCAGATCGACTCCTCGTGGGGGTTGACGGTGAGCACGCGATCCGTTCCGGTCGAGACGGCCCGTGCGACGGCTCGCGCCGAGATGGGGTGGCCCGCCTCGAAGGCCTTGTCCTGGCGGCCGTAGCCCATGTACGGTAACACCGTCACCACTTCGTCTACGCCGGCCTCCCGAACGGCGTCCTGAAGCTGGAGCACCTCGAGGTGGGCGTCGCTCGAGGTCGTCGAGGCGACGACGACCGCTCGATCGACGTCGCGGTCGGCGACGTCGGGGGCGGCCGCGAGCAGTTCGCCGTCGGGAAAGCGGTCGTACTCGACGGCGGCGAGCGGTTCCTCGAGTTCGCGGGCGAGGGCCGCGGCGACGGCCTGGGAGCTGGATCCGCTGACGATCATACTCGTTGCCACAGCACCGTGGGTAAACCCGCTTTCGTTCTCGGCGCCGAAGTCGCCGACGGCCGGGCGGGACGGAAGGGCTACGAACCCGCCGAACGTAGCCCGCGAACGGATGGACTCCGAGACGGTCGCACGGATTGTCGAGGCCGCACTCGAGACCGAACTGCACTCGAGTCGCCGCCCCGATCCGGGTTCGGTCGCCGACACGGTCGTCCTCGAGCTGGCGGACGACCCGGAGACGGTGGTCTGCAAGCGCGGCGGCGCCAGCGTCTGGACTGGTGACGTGATCGAGCCCCTGGTCGCCGACCTCGTCGGCGCGACGACCGAGCTCCCGGTTCCCGAGGTGCTCGCCTCGGGCTCGCTCGCCGACCCGTCCGACGGCGGATCCGACCAGTGGGCTCTCTACGAGCACCTGTCGGGCCGAAATCCCGGGCCCGAGTATTCGGGTCTCGAGCCCGACGTCCGCGGACGGCTCGTTCGGGAGGCCGGCGAGCTGCTCGGTCGGCTCCACGCGACGGACTCGCTCGAGTTCACCCGCGTCGGCGGCCTCGCTCGCGAGGGGTCGACGCTTCGGCTGTGCGAGCCCGACGGCTGGCACGCGGTGGATTCCGGAGCCGTGCTCGAGGCGTTCCCGGTTCCGTCAGTCGACGATCCGAACCCCCGCCCGGTGCTTACCCACGGCGATTACCAGCTCTCGAACCTGCTGATCGACGCCTCCGGGTCGATCACGGCCGTCCTCGACTGGGGAAACGCCCACGTCACCCGCGCCGAGTACGCGCTGGCCCGCGCCGAGGCCCGGTTCGTCGACGTCCACGCGCGAGAACTCGAGCCTCGAGAGCGCGCTCGGCTCCGGACAACGTTTCGGTCCGGGTACGCGCGGGAGGGGCGACTCGAGCCCGGAACCGCTCGCCGACTCCGGGGGTACAAACTGCTCTGGCTCGCCCAGTCGGCGGCGAACTACGGACGGATCGCCCGCGACGCTCGCGGTCGCCGACAGCTACGGCGCCAGTGCCGGCGACTGCTCGAGCGATAATCCTGCCGGCGGATTTATCCGCCGTTTGACCCAAGAGGTGGTATGAACGACCGACGGGCCGACGAGGGATCGCTCGAGCAGACCGAGGCGGATCGGTCGGCGCGGGCCGACGAGTCGGCGAGCGAGCGACGCGAACCGCGTGATTCCGAGGGTCGAGAGGTCCCCTCGAGTCAACCGCCGGATCCCGACCGAAGCGGGACGGAGCCGGGATCGGGATCGGATCCGAACCGCGGCTGGGCGACCCTCGCGTTCGCGCTGGCGCTGGTCTCGCTCGTGACGGCAGGGGCGACGGCCGCGGTCCACGACCTCACCACGGCTGCGGCCGGTGCTGCCATGCTCGCGATCGCGTTCGCCGCGCTCGGCGCGGTCGCGCTGACCGAGGGCACCGGCGTGGCCGCGTCGCTCGCGGCGGGATGGGCCGAACACCGCCTCTACGTCTGGTTCGCGACGGCGCTGTTCGGCGGCGGCGTCGTCCTCGGTGCCGCGCTCGTCGCCGCGGGGATCGACCTCACGGAGCTGTTCCTCGAGCTTCTGAGCGAGGAGTTCGGGGACGAGGAACTCGCCGACGGCGACCCCGCCGGGGGCGGCGGGATCGAGCTCTCGGCGACCTTTTTCCTCGTCCAGAACACGCCGCCGTTCCTGGCGGCGATCTTCGGCGCGCTCACGCTCGGGCTGGTGACGACGGTCATCATGGTCTTTAACGGGATCATCGTCGGCAACATCGCGGTCGTCACCGGGCTCGAGGTCGGGTTCGGTCCGATCGTTGCCCTGCTCGCCCCCACGGGATCTTCGAGCTGCCGGCGCTGTTCATCGCCGCGGGCGTCGGCTTCCGGTTCCTCCATCGGGCCGGCCAGCGGCTCGTCGGCTCGCGCGACTCGTTGTTCACGAAGACCTACGTCTATCGGACCACCCTTCTCGTCGTATTCGGCTGGCTGTTGCTCGCCCTGGCGGCGTTCGTCGAGGCCTACCTGACGATCGTGATCGCGGAGGCGCTGTTCCCGGAGCTGGCCGAGCCGTGACCGATTGATCCGATTTCGTTGCACCACGCTTCACTACGGACTGGCCGATCCACGGTGCGATGGAGCGCGCTGTCGGTCAGTTCGAACGACGGTGAGAAGCGATCGGTCGAACCGTGGAAGGGACGAGTACGTGAGCGGTCGGCGACCCGTGAGCGTACGACTCGGCCGGGGAGGGCGTGGAAAGTCTCCGTTGCCAGCCCAACTGTAGTAGTTCACGGAAATCCTACCTCATAGGTGCCGAGTGATAACGAAGATCGACGGATGGGGGGCTGGCTCCAGTGGTTCGCACTGCAAATACTTTCACCTTCTACGACAGTACACTTCGGCCTCGACCGCGTCGCGGAACACCTCTGCTCACATCGCAAACTCGTTGCCACACTCGGTGCAGGTGAACTCGAATCGGCCCTCCGAATTAATCCTCGTCGCGTGTGGAACGTCCTCCTCACACTCCCGGCATGACACCACCGATTCGAGCTCCTCCCAGTCGTGGGTCGAGCCGGGTGCGCCCATCGCCCAGCCGATAACCTCGTTTCCGTTCTCCTTTTTCGCGTAGCCCATCTGGAACTCTCCGGGTTCGAATCTGATGACTTCCCCTTCCTCGACGGTTACCTGTTCGCGCTCCTTGCCGACCTCGAACACCGTCGTTCCCTCCTCGATGTAGAAGACTTCTTCCTGGTCGTGATGCGTGTGAAGCCCCCCGGAGAAGGAATCGCCCGGCGCAAGTTCGAAGTAGTTCATCGCGAAGTGGTCGGTTCCGAGCGCGTCCGAGACCGGTCGGCGCACGTCGTGAACTTGCATCGGGTTGACCTCGTTTCGCACGTTATCGATGGTCACTTTCTCCATACGGAAAGCCACCGGACGAGCTGAGTTAATGATGTCGGCTAACCGGGGCAGATCAGTTAACAGTCTAAAACAGAGTGCGAGTTTGTCTTTTGAGACACCTCGATGGGGCGAGAGCCACGGTCACACCAGCGGATCGTGGCTCTCGCAGATATCGAGATGACGTCTTCAGCAGCGCCTTCACCGTCGCTGTGGACGACGTATTGTCGGTCGAACTTGTCGCCATCATCTCGTAGTTCATACGACCGAAATCCGTCGGCGTAGACGGCCAGCGACTCCTGCTGCACCAGGTCCGCTGCAGCTGCTCCGACACGAAGCGGCGGCTCGAGAACGGATCGGGCACCGCTGGCGCGGTCTCTTATCCTCTTCGACCTTCAGCTACAGCTCCACGATCAACGATCTGCTTCACGAGGGATCGAAAAACTCGATCGAGTCGCCGAACTCGAGGGGAACCGACCCCTTCCGGTAGCCCTCGACGTGACCGTTGGGGCGGGCGCGGTAGACGACCGCGGGGCGGTGTCGCAGGTCGGGCTGTTCGCCCCGAACCGCCGCCCAGGCGTCGTCCCGGAAGCTCGAGCAGTCGACGAACAGGACGGCGCCGCCGCCGTGTTCGGCGAGCTGGCCGTCCGTCTTCGTCTCGGCGGTGTCGCGTACGGCGGCGACGGGGCCGGCGGCGGCCCGGTTGGCCGGCGGCTGTGGTCGGGTCACCTCGACGAGGCGGTTCGTCTCCTCGTCCTCGGCCCGGTAATCCAGCGAGTGGCCGGTCGTCACCTCAATCTCGGGGGTGACCTCGTAGCCCGCGTCGGTGAGGATCTTCGCGGCGATGAACTCGCCCATCGCGGCGCTCATCCGGACGCGGTCGACGTGGTTACTAGTGCCGAGCTTGCCGGCCATGATCGACCGGTAGTCGTCGAGCACGCCGGTCTCGAGGAAGTCCTCGAAGTAGCGGGTCGCCTCGCGGCGGCCGGCGTCGGGAAAGCCCGCGGCGTGCTCGCGGAAGAAGGCCCGCGTGGAGTCCCGGCCGTCCTTGGACATGAAGACCGGAAGGAAGAACCACGAGAGGTAGGGGTAGTCGGCGAGCCAGGGATCGGTTTCGTGCAGCGTCGCGAGCAGCTCCCGCTGATTCCAGCGGGCGACGTGGTAGGGAACCTCCTCCCAGCCGAACTTGTCGGTCTTCCACAGCGAGGAGGGGGTCTCGGTGTTGCCCATCCAGTAGGCTTCCTCACCGTTGCGAGCGAAGAGCGCGAGGTCGCCGTTTTGCATCTCGAAGCGGTGTGTCTCCCAGTCTGCGCCGATATCGAATCGAGGGGTCGCGGCTCGAGCGCCGATGCTCGAGCGGAGCGGTCCCAGTATCTCCTGTCGGACTCGTTGCTCGCTCCAGTTGGCGGGCGAGTAACGAAAGCGAAGCGGCCGTGCCACGCCGATAGATTGTGTCCGGGTGGGTATATACTGTTCGCTGACGGAACGACGGGGGTGTGGGTCACCGTTACATTGATAAGCATCAGCTCCCTACAATGTGTATACTTACCATGTCAATGGGTGCCTATGACGAAGACGAACACGAGCGGCGCGAGGCCCAGGCCTCGCGGGTGGATGCGGATTTCGACGACGAGCGGACGATCTACCACGGCAAGGTCGAGTACGACGCCGGCGAGTCGGCCGAGGAGCTGCTGAGCCAGTTCGAGGAGATGAAGTCGGATTAGGGGGTCGTCCCGCCGGACTCTTTCTGGGATCGTCGCTGCAGCAGTACCGACAGCGCCGCCACCGCGACGACGGCGATCACGTGGCCGACGAGCGCGCCGACCAGGATCGGATGGCCCAGCACGAACGGCACGAACAGTAGCTGAACGCCCGCAAACGCCACGTTGAGTCCGTCAGTTCGAGCGTACTCCCGGGTCGTTTCCGGCTCGAACTCGTAGACGATCGACCGCCAGAGCCCGGCGACGGTCGCCCACCAGCAGGTGCCGATCCGGTAGACGACGTCCCAGAGGATCAACAGGAGCAGAGCGACCGCCAGCGCCGGCGGCTCGGGACCGAGGATCTCCGTCAGCAACGGCACGTCGCTGGTCCGGGGATCGGTGACGAACAGGTATGTGACCAGGAGGACGAACGCCATCACCCCGAGGACGACCTCGATGTTCGAGCCGAACAGCACGCGTCGGTACCCCTCGGGCGAGCGAAGTGCCCGAACCGAGCGGCTGTACCGGAGCATGAGCCAGCTACCGACCGCCGCGACGAGGACGGCGACGGTCCCTGGAACGACTGCCCCCCACAGCCCGTAGGCGGCCGCGACCACGAGCAGCGCCGCCTCGAAGACCGCGAACTGGATCCCGATGGCGAGCCGATCGGAGAGTTCGAACCCCGGCAACGCACCGACGATGCTCTCGTAGACCCACGTCTCGCCGTACTCCGGGGTGCGGGTCATTCCTCGAGCGGGTGCCCCTGGTCGGGCAGCCCGCTCTCGAGGGTGTCCCCGTCGAGGGTTACCTCCTCGGCGAGCGCGCTGCGGACGGCGTCCTCGAACGGCGTCGGATCGACGCCGACGAGCTCCCGCAGGCGGTCGTCCTCGACGACTACCGGGTTGACCATCCCCTCGATCAGCCGGTGGGCGACCTGCGAGTCGACGTCGGTGACGAGGTCAACCCAGTACGCCGACAGCGTCGGCGTCAGCACCGGAACCGGGACGATAACCGGCTCCCACCCCCGCATGATCCTCGCGGTCGTCCGGAGCATTTCGCCG
The DNA here is from genome assembly GCF_043677095.1 of Natronococcus roseus. NCBI lineage: Archaea > Methanobacteriati > Methanobacteriota > Halobacteria > Halobacteriales > Natrialbaceae > Natronococcus > Natronococcus roseus. The sequence continues at coordinate 245,374 of NZ_JBHLJR010000003.1, read as the reverse complement.
TAGGTGAGCACGTCCGGTCCGCCGATCTCGTAGGTTTCGCCCGCTGTCTCGGAGCGTTCGAGGACCGCGAGCAGGTACGCGATCACGTCGTCGATGGCGATCGGCTGGCAGTCGACGCGGACCCACCGCGGGGTCACCATTACCGGGAGTCGCTTCGCGAGCTGGCGGACGATCTGAAAGCTCGCGCTCTCGCCGCCGATGATGATCGCCGCCCGGAGTACCGTCACCTCGGCGCTGCCGGCCTGCAGCTCGGACTCGGCAAGCCGTCGCGAGGCCAGGTGCTCCGACAGCTGCTCGTCCTCGTTGCCGAGTCCGCTGAGGTAGACGATCCGCCCGACGTCGGCGTCGGTCGCCGCCCGCTCGAAGTTCCGCGCGGCGCGTCGATCCTGTGCGATCAGGTCCTCGTCGCCGCCCCCCATCGTGTGGATCAGGTAGTAGGCGACGTCGATCCCCTCGAGCGCGTCCTCGAAGCTTCCTTCCTCGAGGACGTCGCCCTCCGCGACGGTAATCCCGTCGTCGGGCGGCTCGTAGTCGTCGGCGTCCCGAACGAGCACCGTCACGTCGTGATCCGTCATCGCACGCAGCGCGGCGACGAGGCGACTGCCGACGAAGCCGGTCGCACCCGTTACGAGTACGTTCATACGGTGGGTACGGAGGATCGGTCCTTAACGAGTCGCGTTGCAGCGGCTCTATCCTCGAGTCACTCCCAGCCCGGGGTCTCGGGGGCACCGCGTCGATCCTCGATTACCGCCGCGAGTTCGGGATCCGGAACCGCCTCGTTGGCCCGAGTTCGATCCCGACGTCGGCACCAGTCGTCGATCGCGGGCCTGATCCACGCGTCGCCCGCGTCCGGTTCGTCACCCTCGAGACGCTCGAGCGCCCGCTCGTAGTGTGGCTCCGAGACGGCGACGGTGCCGGGACTCGAGGCCGCGGCGACGGCGATGCACTCGGCTCGATCGGCCGACGACGGCTCGCCCCGCTCGAGCCGGTCGAACATGCCCTCGAGTTCGTCGGGGCGAGGGTGACAGAACAGCTTCGCACCCAGCGCCTGCGGACCGAACAGTAGCCCGTCGGGGTCGTCGTGGTCGCGCTCGAGCAGACGTTCCCCGCCGAACCGGGCCTCGACGCGCTCGCACTCGGTTTCGGCGTCCAGCGCGATGGTCTGCTCGGGATAGGTACCGCACTCGTCGGGGAAGCGGTCGCTCCCGTGGATCCGACACTGCAGCGTCGTCGGGTCGAGGAAGACGCAGGTCGGCAGCCACGTCGCCTCCTCGCGACCGAACGGCGCGACGGGCTTCGGCGGTTTTCGCAGGCCGACGAAGAAGACCGGACGGCCGGCGACGGCAGCCACGCGGCGGTCGCCGACCTCGACGCCCTCGCGTTCGTCCTCCACCGTCCAGAACCGCGGGGTCAGCACCGCGGCCGAACCTCGCTCGAGGAAGCTCCGGATCTCGTCGCGGGTCAGCGCGACGAAGTTGTAACTGCCGCCCAGCGGCACGCGCTCGGAGAACGCCTGCTCGCGTTCGGCATCGCCGTCATCTGGCGCCGATCGGGCGTGGTGGCGTCCCTTCGGTTCCTCGTCGGCCTCGAGCAGCGGCCGCCAGTCGAGACAGCAGCCGGCACATCCCTGGCAGTTCACCTCCATGGCCGTCGGTACTGCGGGTGTGGCCATAACGGCTGTGCCGTGGGGGAACGACTTTCACGGCTCGAGACGGATACTCGCGTATGGCGCGGGACACCTGCGACGGCTGCGGCCGAACGGTGACGGTCGCCGGCGGTATCGCCAACCTCTGGACGTTCGGCGAGGACGACGGCAGCCAGGGTTCGGCGATGACCCTCGAGTTCGAAAACGGCTCGGACCACCTGCTGTGTTATCCCTGTATCGCGGCGCTGCCGGACGACCCGACCGACGCGGACGTCGCTCGGCTGGAGCAGGTCGACGAGGAGACGTCGCGACTCGAGTCGGTTTGAGGCGGCGCCGGAAGGAGGGACGAGAGAGCGAGCGTGTGACACACCACCGAAAGCACGGTCGCGATCGAGTTCGAGCCGGCGCCGCGAGCGGAAGGGGTGGGATTTGAACGCCACGAGGCACGATGGCCGCCGCGGGCCTGACGGCACCGCGGTGCTCTACCGCTGAGCGACCCTTCCGCACTCGAACTCGAGGACGGGGTCCGTATTCGTAATCGACTCGCTACCCCGACCGTATCGACCGCTTACGTCCCGATAGGCGGGGCTTTCTCGAGTTGCGAGGAGCGAAACGGACGACGGTAGTCGCACGTGGCGTAACGGTTCGCAGCCTTTAGGACGCGACCGCCCCGTGGATCGAACGGTGAACCCCGAGCGGATCTTCGACGGCTTCCCCGCGCCGAGCTACCGCGGGGCCCAGGAGCAAGCCCTCCGCGACGTTCGCGACGCGTTCGCGGCCGGCAACGACGTCGTGTTGGTGCGCGCGCCGACGGGCAGCGGGAAGTCTCTGCTCGCGCGGGCCGTCGCCGGCTGCGCGCGGACCGTCGACGAGGCCGAGCCCAGCGAGGCCGCGGGCGCCTACTACACGACCCCGCAGGTCTCCCAGCTCGACGACGTCGCGGCCGACGATCTGTTGGCCGACCTGAACGTGATCCGCGGGAAGTCGAACTACACCTGCATCCTCCCCGACGAGCGTGATACGCCCGTCAACCAGGCCCCCTGCGTCCGCGAGCGGGGGTACGACTGCTCGGTCAAACACCGCTGTCCGTACTTCTCCGACCGGGCGATCGCCTCGAACCGGAAAATCGCGGCGATGACGCTGGCGTACTTCATGCAGACGGCGGGCAGCGAGGTCTTTCGCACGCGAGACGTCGTCGTGATCGACGAGGCCCACGGGCTGGCGGAGTGGGCCGAAATGTACGCGACGATCCAGCTCGGGCCGCGGACGGTGCCGTTCTGGGACGAGCTCCGTGTTCCGGAGGTCGACGGTCTGGATCGGGCGGTCCGGTACGCCGAGAACGTCGCCCAGATCTGTACCCGCCGGAAGGACGAGCTACTGTCCCAGGAGTCGCTCACGCCCCGCGAGGTCCGCCAGCGCGACCGCCTCCAGGAACTGATCGGCGAGCTCGACTGGTTCGTCTCGGACTACCGGGATCCACAGAGCGCGACGACGTGGTTAGTCGACCAGTCCGATCCGCGCTCCGGCGGAAGCGAAGGAGACGGTGGGGATTCCGAGGAGGAGGGCGAGAAGCTCGGCGGCCCGCTGACGATCAAGCCGATGGATCCCGAGCGCTACCTCCGGCACACGGTCTGGGACCGCGGGAACAAGTTCGCGCTACTGTCGGCGACGATCCTGAACAAGGACGCCTTCTGTCGGCAGGTTGGACTCGACCCCGCCGACGTCGCCCTGGTCGACGTCGAGCACACGTTCCCCGTCGAGCACCGCCCGCTGTACGACGTCACGCAGGGGAAGATGACCTACGAGCACCGCTCGGAGACGACGCCGAAACTCGCCCGCACGATCGTCCGGGTTATGCAGGAACACCCCGACGAGAAGGGGCTGGTTCACGCCCACTCCTACGACATCCAGGAGCGGCTGGCCGACCTGCTCCGCGACTTCGGCGTCGGCGATCGGATCCGCGTCCACGACCGTGACAGCCGCGACGCCGCCTTAGATGAATGGAAGGCCAGCGACGACCCCGACGTCTTCCTCTCGGTGAAGATGGAGGAGGCGCTGGATCTCAAGGGCGAGCTCTGTCGCTGGCAGGTGCTTTGCAAGGCCCCGTTTCTCAACACGGGCGACTCGAGGGTCGCCCACCGCCTCGAGGAGGGCCAGTGGGCGTGGTACTACCGAACCGCCCTGCGGACGGTCATCCAGGCCTGCGGCCGGGTCGTCCGCGCGCCCGACGACTACGGCGCGACCTACCTCGCCGACTCGAGTCTCCTCGACGTCTTCGACCGCGCCCGCTCGGATACGCCCGACTGGTTCGCCGCTCAGGTCGAGCGGATGGAGCGCCCGGAGCTGCCGGCGTTCGAGCCGCAGGCGGCGGTCGGCGACGGCTCGAGTTCGGTCGGTCGCTCGCGAGATGGGGCGAAGCGGAGCTCGAGCGGGCGCTCGAAGGGAACCACTGGTAGCTCCGGCTCGCGCTCGCGGCGCTCGTCGGGCTCGAGTCCGCTCGCGGACGTCTGGGATACGGACGGATAGTTAACAATCGGATTCCCTTCGCAGAGACGAGTGGCCGAGGCGTTACGTAGAGCGTGCGCACGTAACGCCGTCTCTTCCATCAGCTACTGGAGATGTTGAGAGGGCCGTGCTGAATCTACAGCGGGGATGTGGCCCCCTCCGGAAGTCGATTGGCACAGGACAGCAGCCGTGCAGTATAGCACGTCAGTATGTAAATGCGGTTGGCTTGTGCAAGCCCCCGCAATTATACTAAAATGTGATAGTTTCTAACTGTGACGAGATTCAATCGGCGGAAACTGCTCGCATCGGGGGCGGCTCTTGGAGTAACTGGACTGTTTGGGTCGCTGTCAACGGCCGCGGACGAACACGGCGAAGAAGCGGAGACGCAGGATGTTGACGTCGAGTACGAGTATCGGCTCGAAGGGGAGGGAGACGATGAACAGCTCGAAGAACGACTCGACCTGTCCTCGGTTGAGTACCATTACGTCGGGGACGAGGATGAGCCGCAGACCTGCTACGTTACGTTCAGTGCGGAAAACGTGAGCGACGATGAAATTAGGGTTGACTTTTGGGCTACTGTGGATGGCCATAGTACGTGGGACGTTCAGAGACTACTCGACCCGGGCGAATCCGGTGGTGAAAGGCTGGAGTCACTCAATCCCGATAACTGTCCCACCGATCCGGATCAGGTTACGATCACTGCGCGATCCCCGTACATCGGGGACCCACACGAACCTCCCGAAGACGACGAAGGCGAAGACGGGGACGTTGAGTTCGAATATACGTATACAGTTGAGCAAGGAGATGATGAACAGCTCGAAGAGCGACTAGAACTGTCGTCGGGTGAATTCGACTCTTGCACCGTCGAAGCGGATGCTGAAAACCTCAGCGATGATGAAAGTATTAGCTTCTACCGCCATGCTGTCGTAGATGGGAACCCGACGCACGAAAGTGTAACTTCACTTGATCCCGGTGAATCAGACTCCATAAGTATGGATATAAATCAGGGGGTAGCGGATGAGTGTCCCGATGATCCGGATCAAGCAACGGTCCATACATGGGTGGCCAGCATCGGAGAATCAGACGAACCTCCTGAGGACGAAGAAGACGAGGAAGCAGAGCCGCAGGACGTCGAGGTCGAGTATGTGTATGAGATTGCAGAGAACGCTTACGGAGACGACGAACACGTCGAAGAACGACTCGAGCTATCGTCGGGTGAGTACTACCTCGACGAGCAGGAAGATAGTTCGAACTACTGTTACATCGAGTTTGAAGCTGAAAACGTGACCGATGACGAGGCGATCACGATTTACTTCGAAGGTCGCGTGAATGACAACAACACCCATGAAAGGCCGGAAGAACTCGAGCCTGGCGAATCCATCTCTCTGAGTCTAAGAGGGATCGAGGAGTGTCCTGCTGATCCGGATTTGGTTGAGGTCCGTGCATGGGTTCCGCATATCGGGGAGCTAGACGAACCTCCCGAGGACGACGAGGACGAGGAAGAGGCCGACGAGGAGCCCGAAGACGAAGAGGAAGCTGACGACGACGAACCCACGGACAAAGCCGATCTCGATCTCTCGGTGTCCGCACCTGACTCGATTCCGTACGAAGAAACAGCAGAGCCGAGCGAGGACGCCGCCGATTTCTGCATCACGGTGACGAACCACGGCGACGAAGCGGTTTCGGTCGACGGTCAGTTCGAAATCGGTCCCATCGACGAACCGCTCCCGCTCGATCTAGAACCCGACGAGACTGAGACCGCCCATTACGGCGTCATGAGTCGGGATCTCGGCCCCGGCGACCACGACTGGACCGTCACTGCGAACGGCGAAACCGAAACCGGGACGCTAACCGTGACCGACGACGAGGAGTGCTGACCGACATCAGCCTCCGAATACCGAGGACGGTGTGAAACGAACGAAGCCGTCGTGCTGAACTCATCTTCTGTCTTCTATATTCGGCAACTTTTTTGATAGCTATCGGAACAATCGGTTGCTGCGCCGTTACTTCCTTCATCTATACGTAGCGGCTGTCACTCTCGAGTACAGTTGCGTTTGAGTACCAAAAGTCCCGAGCGCTGGCGCTCGTGAGAGGGGTTCGGTCGCTGATGGGGTGGAAGAATCCGCTCCGACGGTCGTATGTGGACGTCAGAACGCTGCCGTCGCGCCCCAGGCGACCATCGAGGTCACCATGAGCACGACGAACAGGAGCGCGATGATCTGGTTTCGGTCCATACGTACGCGCAGTCAGCCCGACAGTAAGAATGTCACGCCCGGCTCACTCCTCGAGTCGCGTCGACTCACGCTTCGTCGCCGAACCGCGCGTCGACGACGACGTGGGCGACGCCCGCGCTGTGGCTCTTGACTCGTCGCGTTTCGAGCACCTCGAGCGCTCTGCCCGCGTCCGCGGCGGCCGCCTCGAGTCGCTCGAGCGGTCGGTCCCACAGCCGCGACTCGGGGACCGCCTCGTGGTAGTGGACGATCCCGCCGGGCGTGAGGGCCTCGAGGGCGTCGGGGAGAAACGTGTGGGCCTCGTCGGTTCTGGCGTTGCGGGCGTCGTCCGCCCTACCCTCGCCTCCCGCGTCGTCGGCACGCCCGTAGTACCCCATCACCACCCTGTCGACCTCGAGCTCGCCCGCGACGTCCCGACAGTCGGTCATGTAGGCGTCGACCCGGGCTGCGACGTCGTTGAGGACGGCGTTCTCGAGGAGGTAGCGGAAGGCGGTCGGGTTCAGTTCCGTCGCGGTGACGGTCGCGCCCGCCCGAGCCATCGGGAGCGTAAAGTAGCCGATGCCGGCGAACATGTCGAACACTCGTTCGCCGGATTCGACAACTTCGCCCATCCGCGCCCGCTCGGCCTGGTTGCCCGGCGAGAACATCACCTTCGCGGGGTCGAGCCCGTATCGAGTACCGTGTTCGGTGTGTACCGTCTCGGTGTCCGTCTCGCCCGCGAGCAGTCGAGTTTGGGGCTCGCGGTAGGTGCCCGCCGCCCCCTCGTTGGCGATCCCCTCGTCGGCCAGCACGCTGTCGGTCTCGCCGTGAAGCTCGAGCAAGGCCTCCGCGACGTCGGTTTCGTCCGGACAGTCCTCTGGAATCGTCACGAGCACGACGGAGCCGATGACGGCCCACGATCCGGGCGCCCTTTCGAGGTCGTCGTCGCTCCAGCCCCGCCCGGCCAGCAGATCCTCGAGATCCCGACTCCGGCGCTCGGGCTCGAGCTGGCGGACGACCTCGAGGACGCGCGTCTCCGTCGGAGGCTCGGTGATCGGGAGCGCGATCCGTTCGGAGTCCTTCTCATGAGTGGCGCTGTCCTCCGAGGACGTCATTTCACTCACAGCCAGATCCTCCTCGAGCGTGCCGTCGACGCGTCCGCCGTGATCGCGAACCACGTCGCTGACCGCCTGGACGCGCCGCGAGTCGTCGTAGACGCCCTCGGCGCGAAGCGACTCGATGGCCGTTTCCGTTCGCGTCCGCTCGACTATGGCCGCCAGCGGGGCGTCGGCGCGCTCGAGCGAGTCCATCGCCGTCGTTGCGTTCGGTTCGGGATCGGGTTCGGACCCCTCAGGCATCGTCCTCGTAGGGGTCGTAGTAGCCGTCGTCGTCCTCGTCGCCGGCGTCGGAGTCGGGATCGGGAAGGATGTGGACCCCCTCGCGGCTCTTCAGGACGGGCACCGTCTGCGCGTCGGGATCGAAGTACTCCGGCCGAGCGACGGTCTTTGCCTGGAACGTCTCGGGGTCGAGCACCTGGACGGCGTTCTCATCCTCGACGGTGACGACCGTCGTCTCGACGGCGTCCTCGAGGTCGCCGAGCCTGCGGGCCTCCGGGGAGTTCCCCTCCTCGTAGCTCGCCTCGTAGCGCTCGCCGGTCGTCACGCGGGTTCCCTTGAGGTTGCCCCGGGCGCTGCGGACGATTACCGGGCCGCCGTCGTCGTCCGCCAGGTCGATGATTTCCCCGGGGGTGTACGGCGGGAGCCGGACGGCGAACGTTACTCGATACACTTCGTTGCCGTCCTCGTCCTCGGTGACGAGCGTCTCGGCGTCGTTAACGGTTCCGCCGAACTCCTCGACCATCTTGTTCGAGATCTTCTTCCCGATCTTGTTGGTCGAGACCTTGATGTCGAGTCCGTCGTCGGTTTCGCTCGTCTCGGTGACGAAGGCGTTGCGGTCGCCCGTCGCCTCCATGTCGGCGACGACCTGATTCGCAATCTCCTTGGCGCGGTCGACCTCCTCGCTCGTCGGCGTTCGGTCCTCCGCGCGGATCTGGACGATACTGGCGTAGTAGTCGCCGGCGATCCGACCGCACCGGGTACAGGTCTGACGGGCGATCTTCACCGGTACCATCACCTGCTCCTCGACGGGCGTGTCGCGAACGACGCCCGTAAAGTAGGCGTGCATCCGGATCGTATTCTCGCCGACCTGTTCGGGCTCGACCTGCCAGGCGACGTCCTCGACGTCGACGTGGACCGCCAGCGCCTCGCTTACCTCCTCGATGGCGATGTCGGTGTAGTTCTGTGCGCCGACGTCGACCCACCGGTTGCCGCGGTGGACGGCGCCACAGCGGGCACAGACCTGGACGTCGATTCGATCCGGCGCGTCGATGAAGTCGAAGTCGTCGAAGTAACAGCTGTCACAGAGTTCGACCTCCGTCCCGGGTCGGAGCGGATCCGCGGCCGCGTCCGCGTCGCTCGCCGATCGGTCGGGTACCGGATCCCCACACCGGGGACAGAACGCACGCGACTCACTCATTGTCCCCGATTGGGCCGTGGCGGTGTTAAACGGCCCGCTCTCGGCTCGTCGCTTGCACGCCCGAACTCGAGCGCGCCACCCGGACGCGAGTCCGAACCAACCGCGCTCACTCCGTCTCCGCGGGCTCGACGCCCGCGTTCCGCCGGAGCCACTCGAGCGCGACGGCGCCACCGAGCAGCCCAGCGCCCGTGGTAAAGCCGGGTATCCCCTCGTCTTCGCCGTCATCGTCTCCGAGGACCTCGTCGGCCGATTCGGTGTCGCCGTCGTCGGTCTCGTTGTCATCCCCGTTGTCGGAGTCGTCGGCGTCCTCCCCGACGTCCTCCGGATCCTCGGCCTCGAACGTGTCGTTTCCGTTCTCCGGCTGGGTGACGTTGTCGCCGTCGGTCTCGTTGGCGTCGACGTCGTCGAACGCCGATTCGGCCCGGATCGCGAGCAACTCGCCGGCGACGGCGTAGAGCGTGTTGTCGGCGATCGCGAGATCCCCGGGCTGGGCGTCGGTTTCGATCGACCACTCGACGGTGCCTTCCTCGAGGTCGAAGGCGACGATCCCGGGACCCTGGTTCGAGCTCTCGATGCCGACGTACAGCTTCTCGCCGTCGGCGATCGGCGGGCCGTACGTCGCCGCCTCGAGTCCGGGACGCCACTGTTCGTCGCCGCTCTCGCGGTCGTAGCCGACGATGTCGGTCTCGGTCAGCGCGTAGATGCGGTCGCCGGTCGCGAGCGCCGAGGCGTACCCCTCGCCGGTCCAGCGGAGGTCGCCGCTCCCGGTCTCGTAGACGACGACCTCGTCGAGACCGCCGGCCTGCACCGAGACGGTGTCGTCGGTCGCGACGACGACCTGCTTGCGGAATCCGCCGTCGTGGTTCGCCCACCGACGGCTCCCGTCGTCGGCTTCCAGTGCGTACAGGGTTCGACCGTCGGTCACGAAGACGGCGCCGTCGGCGACGGCGACGGCCTGTCCGTGCAGCTTTCGGCCGTCGCCGTCGGAACGCCACCGCTCGGTCCCCTCAGCGGCGTCGATCGCGTAGAGGATACCGTCGACGACGACGAACACGCTCTCCTCGGCGACGATCGGTTCGGGGACGTCGTCCTCGAACCCGATCGTCCACTCGATCCCCTCGAGGTCGGCGTCGAGGGCCGCCAGTCGGTCGCCGCCGACGTAGATCCGTCCGTCGGCGACCGTCGGCGCGCCATCTGCGCCGACGTCGGAGCTCGCTTCGATTCGGTCCCCGTCGTCGGCGTCGTAGGCGTGGACCGCGCCGTCGTCCGTCTGATAGACGACGCCGTCGACGACCGCGACGGGACCGGTCGCGTCGCGTCTCCACTCGACGACGGCCGGATCGTCCGGCCCGCTCGCCTCGGGAGCGTACCCGGTGTTGCCCGGGTTCCCGCGGCGGGACGTCCAGCCTTGCGTGTCGGACTGGACCGCCGACCCGGCGCTCGCGCTGTCGGTGATCGCCCGGTCGTCGGCAACCGCGGCGTTCGCCGCGAGGGTACCACCGATCGCGACGACCCCGGTCCGTTTCAGCACCTGCCGTCTGCCGTACCCCGTCATATCACACTCTTGGACTGATCACTCTTCCCTATCGACTTCGTAGTATCGTTCCGACGGTCCGACCGATCGTTCCGAAACCGAAACGATTCCCGTCGATCCGGGGCGATCGCTGTCGCGTGGCGCTCTCGCTCGAGCCTCCACTCGCGCCGAAACCGGACCGTAGCGGATTGCCAGGAACGACCGGCAGACGCGCGTCTGACGTCGCTCGAGCGACGGTGTCCCAGTCCAAGGGTTTCCACGCGAAACAGGGGGGTTGGGACGGCGGCCCGTGTGGGATGTCCTCGTCTGCCACTAACCATACTTATCTCGCCGGAGTCCCTCGTTCCGGGTATGGACTGGCAGCCGGACTGGGGACTTCGCGCGCGGATGTTCGTCACGATGTTTCTGCTGTTCGCGCTGTACATCGTTTTCGCCGGAGTTCTCACGGCGTATCTCACGGGAGGAGCGAACCTCCTCGTTTTCGGCATGATCTTCGGCGGGTTCTCGCTCGGACAGTACTACTTCAGCGACACCCTCACGCTCAGGAGCATGGGTGCGAAGACGGTGTCGGCCGAGGAGTACCCGCAACTGCACTCGTCGGTCGAACGGCTCTCTCAGCAGGCCGATCTGCCGAAACCGAAGGTAGCGGTCGTCGACTCGAAGGTACCGAACGCCTTCGCGACCGGCCGCAACCAGAAGAACGCCGCCGTCGCGGTAACGACAGGGCTGATGCGGACGCTCAATCAGGAGGAGCTCGACGGCGTCATCGCCCACGAACTCGCCCACGTCAAGAACCGCGACATGATGGTGATGACGATCGCCTCCCTCCTCTCGACGATCGCCTTCATGATCGTCCGCTGGGGGGCGTTCTTCGGCGGCGGTCGGAACCGCAACCAGGGCGGGATCATGGTCGCAATCCTCGTCTCGCTTGTCGTCTGGATCATCAGCTACCTGCTGATCCGCGCGCTCTCGCGGTACCGCGAGTTCGCCGCCGACCGCGGGGCCGCGGCGATCACCGGCAGACCCTCGGCGCTCGCCTCCGCGTTGATGAAGATCTCCGGCGAGGTCGACAAGGTCCCCGACAGCGACTTGCGCGAGGAGGCCGAGATGAACGCCTTCTTCATCATCCCGATCAAGTCGGGAATCGTCGGAAAGCTGTTCAGCACCCACCCCTCGACCGAGCGACGCGTCGAACAGCTTCGGGACCTCGAGCGCGAGATGGAAGGCTTCTAAGAGGACACACCCCTCACTCCGGGTATGGGACTACTGGACGGGCTTCGCTCCATCCTCGGCACGCGCGCCGAATCCGACGCGAAACGCGACGCCGATCCCGACGACCTCTTCGGGATGAGTACCGCCTACCTCACGATGGAGGCCGACCTGGGCTACGAGTCCGCGGACGTCGGCGCGCTCTGCTTTTCGGGCGTCGACTCGAGCAGCTTCCGCGAGGCCGTCGACGAGGTCGAGGCGATCCTCGAGGCCGGCCGCGAGGACACCGGCACCGAGTTTTCGGTCTCGGAAGACGACCACGGCTACCACTGGGTCGTCCTCGAGGACACGGATCCGGAGGATCTGATCACCAGTCTCCACTTCGCCGCGGACACGTTCATCGAACACGGCTACGGCTCGCGGCTGCTCGCGGCCGTCTTCGCCTACCGGAACGAGTCGGGTCCGGCCTACTGGATCTACTCGTTCCGCCGGGGGCGGTACTACCCGTTCGCACCCCGTCCCGGCCGGGAGCGGGATTCGAACGCCGAATTCAAACTCGAGGCGACGCTGGACGGCGAACTCGAGATCGAGCGCGACAAGGAGTACTGGTACCCGCTGTGGCCGAGCGAGGGTGGCACCCACCCCTGGGAGTAGGTGGGGCTCCGGCCCGCTCGACGCAATCCAAATCAGTTTGGGGTCAGCGGTAATGCGTCCGCTCCCGTAGAACCGAGTACGACAGGACGCGAACCCAGCTGCGCCATACACCGGCTGTCCTGTCGCATCCCCTTACCCCACCCCTCTTCCGCTTCCGTTTTCGCTTCTCCTCCGTAGCGACCGCTGTCGAACCAGTTATCCGGTCGGCATCGGTACGCCCGACCAGTGACCGACTGGAATCAGTTCAAACGGGATCCGCAGCACTCGGGCGTTCGCCGCGACCTCGAGGGACCCGACCGCCCCGAGTCGGCCTGGACGGTCGAACTCGCGGGTACGGCGGGATCGCCGGTTCTCGACCGCGACACCGTCTACGTCGGGACGACGCGCGGGAACCTGTACGCGCTCGACCGCGAGACGGGCCGGCGCAGGTGGGTGTTCGAGTCGACCGACGGGATCGACGCGACCCCGATCGCCACGTACGACGGCGTCTACGCCGCGACCGACACCGGGACCGTCCACGCGATCGACCCGGGAACCGGCGACGACCTGTGGCGGACCGAGCTTCCGGCCGCCCTCGAGTCCGACCTCGCGTTCGCGGACGGCCGACTGTACGCCGGCCACACGGCGGGCCTGTCGGCGATCGAGGCCGAAACGGGCGAGCTCACCTGGACCCACGAGACCGACGCCCCGGCCGCCGGCTCCCCGGTGGTCGCCACAGACCACCCTCGAGTGTACGTCGGCACCGCCGACGAGCAGGTTCGCTGTCTCGAGGACGGGACCGACGCGGTCGAGGAGAAGTGGAGTGCGCCGACCGACGGAGTCGTCGCGGCGCCGCCCACGATCGCCGACGGCCGGGTCTACGTCGCCGACGACGACGGCACGCTGCTCGCGCTCGACACCGAGACCGGCCAGACCTGGTTCAGCTACGAGATCCGCGGTTCGTTCACGTCGTCGGCGACGGTGCTCCCCGAGGAGGGGACCACCTTCGTCGGCGCCGACGACGGCTACCTCCACGTCACCGACACCCGTTTCGGCCGGCGCAAGGTCCGAGGATGGCTGTTCTCGAAGAAGGGGATCGCGCTGGACGGCGAGGTCGACGCGAGCCCCGTCGTCGCCGGCGACGTCGTCTGCGTCGGCGATTCGACCGGTTCGCTCTACGGCGTCGACGCGACCGACTACGACCTGCGCTGGCACGTCGACCTCGGCGCTCCCGTCTCGAGGACGCCCGCGCTCGCGCCCGGACGGCTGTACGTCGCCGCCGCCGACGCACTCTCCTCGCTCGAGTGGGCGACCGACGAACCGACCCCGTAATCCGTCTCGAGCCACGACGACACGACCTCCGGTCTACGCGGCCTCGGCCGCGTCTTGACTCCTAAACCTTCGTTCCTCGTCTCCGATCACCTCGGCGCCTTCCGGCACTTTCACTTTCACTCTCCTGTTAACGAGGCTTTATGGGGCGTCCGCCACAACGAGTGAGTAATGCCAGACGCAGACCTTGAGTCCCTCCCTGGTGTCGGACCGGCAACCGCAGACAAACTCCACGAGGCCGGCTTCGATTCCTTCCAGAGCCTGGCCGTCGCCTCGCCCTCCGAACTCTCGAACACGGCCGACGTCGGCGAGTCGACGTCGGCGGACATCGTCCGCGCGGCCCGCGACGCCGCCGACGTCGGCGGCTTCGAGACCGGCTCCACGGTGCTCGAGCGGCGAAACGAGATCGGCAAGATGAGCTGGCACATCGACGAGGTCGACGACCTGCTCGGCGGCGGGATCGAGACCCAGTCGATCACCGAGGTGTACGGCGAGTTCGGCTCCGGCAAATCGCAGGTCACCCACCAGATGGCCGTCAACGTTCAGCTCCCCAAGGAAGTCGGCGGCCTCCACGGCCGCGCGATGTTCATCGACAGCGAGGACACGTTCCGACCCGAACGAATCGACGACATGGTTCGGGGGCTTCCGGACGAGGTCATCGAGGCCACCCTCGAGGACCGCGAGATCGAAGGAACGCCGGGCGACGAGGCGACGATGGAGGAGCTCGTCAACGACATCCTCGACAAGATCCACGTCGCGAAGGCGTTCAACTCCAACCACCAGATGCTGCTGGCGGAGAAGGCGAAGGAGCTCGCCGGCGAACACGAGGAAGCGGAGTACCCCGTTCGACTGCTCGCGGTCGACTCGCTGACCGCTCACTTCCGCGCCGAGTACGTCGGCCGTGGCGAGCTCGCCGAGCGCCAGCAGAAGCTCAACAAGCACCTCCACGACATCGACAAGGTCGGCAACCTCTACAACACCGCCATCATCGTCACCAATCAGGTCGCCTCGAACCCCGACTCGTTCTTCGGCGACCCGACCCAACCGATCGGCGGGAACATCCTCGGCCACAAGTCGACGTTCCGGATCTACCTCCGCAAGTCCAAGGGCAACAAGCGGATCGTCCGACTGGTCGACGCACCGAACCTCGCCGACGGCGAGGCCGTCATGCGCGTCGAGGACGGCGGACTGAAGCCCGAATAACGCGCCTCGACGACCGCCGTTCTCGTGTCTCGTTTTCGCGCTCGTTCGCTCGTCCAGCGATAGCCGTACTCGGCTCGAGCGTTACGCGTCGCTCTCGACGCTCGCTACCGACGGTACAGCGATTTCCAGCTCCGGCGACGGCAAAAAGGGGGAGACGGATCGGGCTCAGCTACTCCTCGGTCGAGGTCTTCTCCTTGTCGAGTTCGCCCCGGTAGATCTCCGCGCCGTCCTGGGCGACCTTCTCGGCGAGCACCGCACACTTGACTCGCATCGGCGAGATGTCGACGCCGAGCATGTCGATGACGTCGTCGCGGTCCATCTCCAGTAGTTCGTCGACGGACTTTCCCTGGAGCTCCCCCGAGAGCATGCTCGCGGAGGCCTGACTGATCGCACAGCCGTCCCCGGAGAAGGCGACGAACTCGATCGTCTCGTCGTCGTCCTCGAGTCTGACGTCCATTCGAATCTCGTCGCCACACATCGGGTTCTCGCCGATGTGGGTGAAGGTCGGATCCTCGAGCTCCCCGTAGTTACGGGGGTTCTTGTAGTGGTCGAGGATCTGCTGTCGGTACATATCGGAGCCGAGTCCCATCGTTGGAAACGCGTACGGCTGTGCGTTGTAAAAGGGTTCCGGGGCTCGAGAGCCGTCGCTACGGAACTCGGCGACGACAAAAACCGGTTCGGATACCGGATCGCCTCCGGCTCCGTCGGGTTGCGAACGGTCGTCGATCAGTGCTCCGTCGATCCCCGGTCGACCGGCGGGTTCAGGTAACAGGCGTCGGCGATGACGCCAGCGCCGACGACTGCCGCGACCGCGAGGGCGTACACCGCCGGGATACCCAACGCGCCCGCGGCGACCAGCGCAACCGTAAACGCGATCGGGATGAGTCCAAGCGCGAGATCGTACCGGTTCGCCGCGGCGAGAACGTCGACCAGGGCATCGAACGGGTCCCGTTCGGGACGTCCAGTCGTGTTCTCGTGCATTCGTTCTCACCTCGGCGGCTACCCGTATGTGATCGAATCTAAAGAACTTTTCCCGAGTTCCTCGTTGTTCCGACGGGTCGACGGACTACGCATCACCCGACGCCTCGGCTTCGAAGCGCGCGAGGTACTCGCGGACGAACGCCGCGCGATCCCCGGCGAGCGCCCGGCCCGCATCGGTGTACATCCGCTCGGGTAACTCGAGGATCTTCTTGTAGAAGTGGTTGTACTGCGATCGGCCGGCCGTCGTCTCGTCGTCGGCTGGCGGAACGTCGGGATCGTACAGCGGGCTTCCGATGACCGAGCCGTGGGCGAACGCGCGAGCGATCCCGACCGCACCCAGGGCGTCGAGGTTGTCCGCGTCGCAGACGATCTCGGCCTCGAGGGTCTCGGGCTCGACGTCGTTCGAGTAGCGGTGGGCGCGAATACAGTGCCGGACGCGGTCGATCGTCTCCTCGCTCGCACCGACGTCCGCGAGGATCCGGCTGCCCTCTCGAGCGCCCCACGTCGCGTGGTCGTCGATCTCGCCGCGGTCCTCCCGCTCGCGGCCGATGTCGTGGAGCGCGACCGCCAGCTGGACGATCCGCTCGTCGACGGGCGCCGTCTGTTCCGCGACGAGGGTGTCGGCCAGCGCCGCGACCCGCCGGACGTGGTGCCAGTCGTGGGCCGGCGGCGCGTCCTCGAAGTACGGGCGGGCGCGGTCGCGGACGGTTTCGAGCATGTCGTCGCGTTTCGCGGTCCTCGTAATAAGACCGGCGTCGTGCGGGCGCTCGTTCGGCGGACGACTGCCGTCACACCCACCGACACTCAGGACGTCTTCGGGCGCGGATTCTCGAGGGGGTAGTCGACGTCGTCGGGGTAGGCGCTCTCGTCGGTCGGCTGGAGCTCGAGGGCGATACAGAACCGATCGAGGCCCACCTCCAGACTGGCGAACAGCAGGAGCTCGACGACCTCCCGTTCGGTGAACGCCTCGCCCAGTTCCGCGAAGAAGTCGTCGGAGAGCCTGTGCGGATCGGTCGAGAGCGCCTCGGCCAGCGAGACGGCGAGATACTCCCGACGTGAGAGTTCGTCCTCGTCGACGTCGCCGAAGACGGCGTCTTCCTTCGGTTTGACCGCCTCGCGAACCTCGAGGGTGCGAACCGTTGCGCAGTACGCACACTGGTGGGTTTCGGCGACCTTGATCCGCATCAGCTCCAGCAGCGCCGTGTCGACGTTCGCTCCTCGCCCGAACGACTCGAACGCCGCCACGATGTGCTCGAACAGCTCCGGGCAGTGGGCCATCGCACCGAAGAACGCACTGTCGCCGTACCAGCCGGTTTCGGCCTCCTCGAGCCGCTCTCGGATCCGCTTATCGTCTACGTCCTCGGGATCGCGTGGCTTCGGTCGCGGTGACATAGCTCGCCGTTTACCACGTGCAATGTTATATTTTGCCATGAGTGGCCCGGACAACGGCTCCCGTCGCAACCGACAAAAGATAAGACGATAGCGCCGGTTTCGTCTATCCATGACTCCCTCGAGGTCCGACAGTTCGACCGACGACGCGCTCGCACCGGCCGAGATCACGGACCGCCTTGACGGGCTGGACGTCGGGGATACCGTGACGGTGAACGATCGGGAGCTGCCCTACGAGGTGATCGAAACGGACGCCTACTCCGTCGTCGCGGCGGATCCGAACGGCCATCGGGTGACGATCTCTCAGAACCTTCAATCCGGCGGCTGGACGATCAACGAGCCCGTCTACGACGTCGAGTCGCTCGAGGAGTAGTTACTCCCACTCGAGGAAGAGCCGGAACTCTAGGTCGTTCTTGTCGTCGCCGACGACGTCGGTGGACTCCTTCTGGAACGGCCTCGAGAGTTCGCTTTCGTCGGTTACGGACGGCTCGCAGAGCCGATCCGCGAGCCGCTGGACGGCGTTGGCGCGCTCGCCCGGCGACCGGAGGACGATCCCGTCGTACTCCTCGAGCGGGACCCCCTCGAGTCGATCGAGGATCCCCTCGAATTCCGCCCGCTCGCTGACGGCGACGCTCGCGAACCGCCTCGAGTCGTGGGTCAGCGCCCGCACGCCGTCGGTACCTCCCGTCCCCCGGATCGCGCGTTCCACGGCGGCAGTTCGGATCCGTTCGGCACGGTCGACCGCGTTCGCCCGCCACGCGCTCTCGGGTTCGTCGGGTTCGACTCGAACCGCGTAGGCGTCGCCGTCGAACTCGAGCAGTCCGTAGGCGACGGCCAGCTCGAGCAGTCCTGGAGACGGTGTGCCGGCAAGCTCTCGCTTCGCCCTGGCAGCCGTAAACGGCTCCGACCCGTACCGTTCGACGGCCGCGGCGTACAGTTCGAGGCAGTCCTCGAGCCGGGGAAGTTCGGTTTCGCTCATCTCAGTGCCCCATCGAGTGACCGACGGCCCAGGGGTATCCCTCGGTGCTCCGGATCAGCCCGTCAGGGCCGTGATCGTGGTCGTGATCGTGATCCGACGCCTCGCCTCGCGGGGCCATCGGGACGGTGTCGTCGATGCGAACGATCATGCTCGCGGCCTCCCCCGCGCTGGCGATCGCCTGGCGCTTGACGTACAGCGGCTCGAGCACGCCGGCCTCGGCCGCGTCGACGACCGATCCGGTCTCGAGGTCCAGTCCGGCGGCGTGGTCGCCGTCGTGGTGGGCGTTCCGCAGCGCCAGCAGGGCGTCGGTCGACCCGATCCCGCTGGTTTCGGCCAGCGTCCGCGGAATCGTCTCGAGGGCGTCGGCGAACGCCTCGACAGCGAGCTGTTCGGACCCCGACCGGCCGGCCGCCATCGATCGGAGCTCGCGGGCGAGCGCTACCTCGGTCGCGCCCCCACCGGGGACGACCGCTTCGTCCTCGATCGCGAGCTTCAGCGCGTAGAAGCAGGTGTCGAGCATCCGCTTGGTCTCGTCGGCGACGTGCTGGGTTCCGCCCCGGAACACGACCGACACCTGCTCGAGCTCCTCGAGCCCCGAGACGACCGTCACGTCGGTGGGTCCGACCGACCGCCGTTCGACGGTCGCGGCGGCCCCGGTCGTCGCTCGCGTCAGGGTCTCAACCGGGACCGGCTTGCCGCCGGTCGCGCGGGCTAGTCTATGGAGTTCGTCCCGCTGTGTCCGTTCGATCGGGAGGATCCCCCGCTCGGCGAGCAGGTAGCGAACGGGGTCGTCGATCGACTGCTGGCAGAAGACGACGTCGGCGCCGACCCCGGCGATCGCGTCCGCGTAGTCCTCGTACACGTTCCGCTCGTACTCCCTGAGCGCCTCGTACTGCTCGACCGTCTCGAGGTCGACGCTCCCGACGCCCCGGGCGGTGTCGATCGACAGCTCCTCGTCGACGAGCGCGACCGTCGCGTCCCGGTAGCGGTTCGGGAGCGTCGCGTCGGGCGAGACGACGTCGGTCGAGGACTCCCGCATGTCGATGACGAGGCCCTCGATCACCGCGGAGTCATAGAACGAACCCCCTGGGATCGTCTTCCTGGTGAGGCGCTCGAACGCGACGCGGTCGTCGCGCTCGATCGCCCGCACGGCCTCGACGGCCCGGTCGGCGAGAAAGTCGGTTCCCGACTCGTCCCACTTTCCGGTCACGACCGTTCGCGCGATCTCCCGTAGTCGCTCGTCGTCCGCGAGGTCGATCGGGACGGTCAGCTCCGCGAGGCGCTCGACCGCCTGCGAGACGGCGAGGTGGTACCCCTCGGTGATCTTCGCCGGCGGGACCCCCTTCTCGAGCAGCGACTCGGCCTCGCCGAGCAACTCGCCCGCGAGCAACACTGCGCTCGTCGTTCCGTCGCCGACGGCGGTGTCCTGTCCCTCGGCGACCTCGAGGACGAGGGTTGCAACCGGGTGGGAGAGCTTCATCCGCTCGAGGATGCTCGCACCGTCGTTCGTGATCGCCACCTTCCCGTCGTCGGTGATGAGCATCTTGTCCAGCCCCTTGGGCCCGAGCGTCGTTCGGACCGTCTCCGCGAGGCGTTTCCCGGCCTCGAAGTTCCTCGCTCGACCCGGAACGTCGTCGGTGTCGCCCGTTTCGAGTCGATCGTGTACCGCGTTACTCCCCGACATATCGTATCCGCTCGAGGATACCGAACGGACCGTGATAAAGGGATCCGCACCCGTTCCGGATCGCCGCAATCGCGACGCCAAAGTTCGGTTCCGTCGGTGGGTCCGGAACTATCAGCGATGTTGAATCAGCTATAACTGTGGCCGAACTAATAGTGAACGTGAACCATGCCGGAAACCGTCTTCGAGGTCGATACCGAGTCCCCGCCCGAGGAACAACCCGATCCGATCGTCAACCGCTGGCACCCCGACGTGCCGCCGGTGTCGTCGATCGAACCCGGCGAGAAGGTACGGATCGAGTGTCTCGACTGGACCGGGGGGCAGGTGAACAACGACGACAGCGCGAACGACATCCGCGACATGGAGCTGGATCCGAACCACCACCTGAGCGGCCCCTTCGAGGTGAAGGGGGCCGAGCCGGGCGACATGCTCGTCGTCGACATCCTCGACCTCGGCGCCTTCCCCGACCGCGAGTGGGGGTTCAACGCGATCTTCGACCAGGAGAACGGCGGCGGCTTCCTCACCGACCACTTCCCGGAGGCCCGCAAGAGCATCTGGGAGCTCGACGGCGTCATGGCCAGCACGCGCCACATCGAGGACGTCCGGTTCCCCGGCTGTGCCCACCCCGGCATCCTCGGGACGGCACCGTCCCACGAACTGCTCGAGGAGTGGAACGAGCGCGAGCGCGCGCTCATCGAGCGCGGACCCGACGACCCCACCGCGGTCAACCACGAGACCGGCGAAGCGGAGCCACCGCTGGCCCTCCCGCCCGAGCCCAACGACGTCCTGCTGGGCGACATGGACGAGGATCAGGTCGACGAGGCCGCCGAGGAGGCCGCGCGGACGATTCCGCCCCGCGAGAACGCGGGCAACTGCGACATCAAGAACCTCGGTCGCGGTTCGCGAGTGTATCTACCCGTCTTCGTCGAGGGGGCGAACTTCATCACCGGCGACCTGCACTTCTCGCAGGGCGACGGCGAGATCACGTTCTGCGGCGCGATCGAGTTCCCCGGCTGGATCGACCTGCGGGTCGACGTCATCAAGGACGGGATGGAGAAGATGGGCACGGACTACGCCATGTTCAAACCCGGCTACATGGACCCGGACTTCTCGAACTACGTCGTCTTCGAGGGCTACTCCGTCGACGAGGACGGCACCCAACACTACAAGAACGCGAACATCGGGATGCGCCGGGCCTGCCTCGACGCCATCGACTACATGACGAACTTCGGCTACTCCGCCGAGCAGGCCTACATGCTGTTGAGCACGGCGCCCGTCGAGAGCCGGATCGCGGGTATCGTGGACCTGCCGAACACCTGCGTCACGGTGTCGGTTCCACAGGAGATCTTCGAGTTCGATATCGACCCCGATCGGCTGGCCGACGGCGGCCCCGACGAGAGCCGCGGCGACGTCGCGAAGACGTCGTAGCCACGCTACTCCCGCTTAGTCATCGATTCTGACGGGGGTTGGGTGGGTGTATCGTCCGTCGGTGACCGCGTGTTCGTGTCCTCTGGAACCCGCCCGGCAATAGTGATCGAAGCGACCCACACTTAATCGAGCCACACGTGCAGCCGAAGAGCCGTAACCGTCCCGACGGAACTACCGGCTGGTCGGCGACGATCCACACACCTTCCGTGACACCGGATCCGACGGTGAGTCGATCACGCCGACCCAACGACCACCGTCGTTGTACTACCAGAGTCGTGGGTTGGACCCTCCAACCTACTCGCTTTTCCCGCCCATAGAGCTATCCGCGGCGAGGACGCCGTAGCTCGCGTCGATCCGGTGAGCACGACGACTACGTTCACTCCGATTCGCGTTCGAAGAGCGCGTCGGAGAGACGTCGAATGTCGTCGACGATCTCGCCGTCCTCGTCGAGCTTGTACGTCACCCGATCCTCAAGCTCGTCCGTCTCGATAAGGAGGCCGTACGCGACGAGATCCGCCACGTGGTCCTCGACCGACTCGGTATCGACGCCCGCGATTCGACCGATTTCGTTCACGCTAAAGCGGGTGGCGAGATCTTCCTCCTCGGTCAGCAGCGGCCCGATGATTTTGGTTTTCGGGTGGGCTCCAAACACGTCGGTCAGCGGGATGTTCGTAACGATCGATTCGGGGTCGTCCGAACTCGCATCCATACTCGGTACAACGGCAAACTGAGGAGCAAAAGTTGGGCGAGCGACTGCTGCCTCGGCCCGGCGTCCTCGAACCGTTTCCGGGTAGGGGGACAACAGACGGCCGAACCCGGCCCTGACGATCGAACGACGTCTCCATCACGCGAACAGCTGTTGTACCAGTCGAGACGCTTCGCGTCTCGCTCGCCTCCGCCCGTTCGCGTTGTTCACTCGCGAAGACGTCGTACCTCGCGTCGATTCCGGTACTGCTATTGTGCGGATCAACTCCCCAATTTGGGATAGAATCTCTGAAATTTAGAAAAACATGGTAGCAACCTGATCAGTTCAGATATTCAATAGAGAAATCTACTCGATTCTGTGGCGTGAACGTAGCAGACTTTCGGGTAATTCCTCCCTACGACTTGGTAGGCGCTTGCTATTCAGCAGCAGTTGGTTCGCTGTTTCTCTTAGACATTCCCTACCTGATCACAGTCACCGAATATATAATATCCCGTCTCCGGACAGGCCAGATGGATCTGAACGATACCAATCGCGTTACCCGAAGACCAATGCTAACACGACTAACATACTGGCGTCTTCCCACCCGGGTTCCGAAAGGCGGCGTTAGCCTCGACCTCGCTGACTGTAATCCCCGTCTAGAACCAGTGGAAGAGGCGCTCAGGGCAGTGTTTAGCTGGTTTGGTGATTGGTGCGGATCCCACACTTCGGCCCTCCAAAGCGGATCACACTACAAAAAGTCACAACTAAATCATACTATACCCAGATAAAAATGTCAGAAAAAAGCCAAAACCCGGACCAGGACCTTGCAGCGAAGATCGACCTTACGCGACGACAGTTGATGAGTACGATCGGTGGTCTCACCGGTGGTGCAGCCGCAGCCGGAGTAGTGGGTGCGACCCGTCGAAACAAGTACGAAGGTCCTTTGTACTACACTGATTGGACCTGCCTCTACGAGCGGGATGCCAAGAAAGAGGCCCAGTCAAACCATCCGGTCGAATCATTTCACACGCGCGAAGAACTCGCTTCCGAACGCTACCGGACTGGATACCTCGCACTCTCGGAGGAGAACCAGCGCAAAATAGATCGAGAGTTCGTCGAGCAGTATTCCGGCAAGGAGGACGAACAAACGCAGTCGCCGGAACTCGACCTCCGGAAGTTCAAACCAGGACAGACCGGATCGCTCGAGTTCAGGACCCACATTCTCGAGCATCCGCTCGTTCTCAAGCTTCGAGCTCGCGGCTACGAGAAACAGAGCTGGATGAACCACGTGCGCGCTACGCTTCGGTACACGCCGTGTCCGGACGACTGCGAGGAAACCATCGCCGACGGCTCCCTGTGTGACGTCTTAGAGACGCTCGAAGATGGTGTTGATCTCGACGGGAATCGAAGTCACGGGAGCCGTGGTGATTTCGAGCCGAAGACGACTCACGGGTTCGAACTCGAGTGGGAAATCCCCAAGAGCTGTACGCTTCCGGACGATCGAAAGCGTATCAAACTCGATTTCGATGCAAAGCCGCGGCCAGCGAACGGCGAACCGACGACTCGGCGATTCACGGTTCACGCTATCGACGTCGAGATCACCTACAACTCGTTCGGGACGAACAACCCTGAGGGGGCAATGTACGTCTTGGAGGAGAACCTCGAGGCCGTTCGCGAGGCGGAGGGTGTGAATCCGGGGACGTCCGGAGTCGATACGTCGGTGATCGAGCCGCTGGTGTTGCGTGCGAACGAGGGAGACACCGTGGAGATCGAGTTCGTCAACAGCCTCGGTCAACACCCCGAACGGGACGACTTCGAGGAACGGCCGGCATCGATTCATCCCACGGGAATCTCCTACGAAGTCGACGACGCTGACGGAATGGCCGTCGGATTCAACGAGAACACCGTCGTCGAGCCCGGGGAGTCGACAACTTACACCTGGCATGCCGACTCGCAGGGAGCATACTTCTTCCAGGATGGTGCGTACCAGGCCTGGGATAGTATCCCGGACGACGGTAACAACGAAGAGATCAACTCGATGGCTCGAGGGTTGTTCGGCGCGTTCGTCGTCGAACCACCGGGTGCAACCTGGACCGATCCCTGTACGGGTGCACCACTGCGGAGCGGTGTCCGTGCTGACATCCACGTTCCGGACATGCCGGACCACCGGGAGTTTGTCCCGATCTACCACGATCACGGACGGATTCGGCCTGAGGGGTTGACCGTCCCCGGCACCGATATCGAGCAAACGCTGCACGCGATCAACTACCGTGCCGAACGGACGAGCGAACGGATCGGTGAAATGGACGGTCCGGACGGATCGTTCTACAGCTCGTGGGTCCACGGTGATCCAGGTGGCGGCGATAACGTCTGGGAAGCGTATCAGGGTGATCCAGTCAAGTTCGTGATCGTTGGGGCCAACCCCGAGGAGAACCACGTCCATCACCTCCACGAACACCGCTGGAACCAGATCCCGTTCCGGGAGGACAGCGACACGCTCGACGCCCAGAACCTCGCGATGGGTGAGGGGTACCGCCAGTTCCTCACCGTTGCTGCCGGCTCTCGATCACTCCGCCCGGATCTAACTGCTGAGGAGGCCTTCGAGGCCGGTGCCGGTGGCCTTCACGGCAGTATCGGTGACTTCCTCTTTCACTGCCACATGTTCCCCCACTACGGCGAGGGGATGAACGGCTTCATGCGAGTTCACAACCAGCGCCAGCTCCACCTCCAGCCGCTGGCGAACAACGAACCGGATCTTCCGATCGACTCGGATATTCTCGGGTTCCCCGACTTCATCCCCGGAACAGAGGGCGAGATGCCGCCGAAGCCGCCGCTGTCCCAGCCGAACGATCCGCGGCAACCGGAGCCCGAGGAGGAGGCCGCGCTCCCCGCGCTCGTCCCCGGTGCGCCGTACACCGACCCGTGTGTGCCGGAGGACGTGGAGCCAGCGAATGCCGGTGTCAATCCCAATAGCGACAATCCGACGACGACCGAACCCGATCTCGTCTACGATGTCGTTGTCCTCCCAACGCGGCTGGTCTACAACGATCACGGCGACTACGATCCCGAGGGGAAGGTGTACGTCTTAGAAGAGAACGTCGACGCGGTCCTCGAGGGCGAGATGATGCCCGAACCCCTGTTCATCCGGGCGAACGTCGGCGACTGTATCGAACTTAACGTCCGCAACGAACTCGATACGGGGGCCTCAATACATACACACTTTGTTTCGTACGATGTGCTTGGTTCGGACGGGTTCGCGAACGGCTACAACTACGATCAGGGAGCTGACGCCGGCGATACGATGACCTACCGGTGGTTCGCCGATGAGGAGGGGACTATCTACTTCCATGACCACGTCACTGGGATTTCGGACAGTCAACACGGTGAGATCGGCGCGCTACTTGTTGAGCCCGAAGGATCTGAATGGCTCGACCCACACACTGGCGAACCGATCCGCTCGGGCTCGCAGGCGATTATCGATCCGCCCGAAGAGGAGGCCTACCGCGAGTTCTGTCTCGCATACCAGGATTTCGCCCCGCTGATCGACTCCGACCTCGAACTAGACGAACAGCCCGACGATCCCGAGGACGACGCGTTCGTTAACCCCCACGAGCAACATGGCGTCAACGCCGGCGTCGGCGCGATCAACTACCGGAACGCGCCGTACTACCGCCGCGGTGCCGACCCTGACCCGGCGTACGTCCACAGTTCGTTCGTCCACGGTGATCCCGAGACGCCGACGCTGGAGGCCTACCCCGACGATAAGGTCCGGATCCGTCTCGTCCACGCCGTCTACGAGGAGCAACACAACTTCGATATTCACGGCATTCACCTCGATGACTTCGGTGTCGATCCAGGGCCGAATGAAGCGCAGATCACCGCTCCATCCGAAGCGTTCACGTTCGAACTCCGCGAGTCGGACACGATGGGGTACGACCTGCAACCGAACGCTGCGGAGCTTCCGTTCCGGGACTACCTCTACGGCTCGATGATCTCCCACGACCTCTGGGACGGGATGTGGGGGCTGTTCCGGGTGTTCGACGCCGCTGTCGACCACCTCTACCCGGTCCCGGACACCGAACCCCCGGAGGGAGAGATCTCGGAAGAGGAGCTACTCGAGATAGGGCATCCTGCGCCACTCGACCGACGCTCCGAGCGGGGTCACGTCGCGAAACACACCTTTGATGAGCCGACGACCTCTCCGACGGCGCCGCCGGACTGTGATCGCCGACTCGAGAACGTCGACGGCTCTCCCCCGCCCCAGGCGCCGACTCCGGGAGATCCGTGTCCGGACGACACACAAACGCGATCCTACGACGTGACGGCGTTCCGAACGCGAATCGACTTCAACGAGTACGGCGACCACGACCCCTGTGGGATCGTCTACGCGCTGGATGACCACGTCGACGCGATCGAAAGCGGCGATCGTCCGACGGAGCCGCTCCTGTTGCGTGCAAACGAGGACGACTGTATAGAGCTCACGCTGACAAACGGACTGTCCGAGGACAGAAACATCCATGACGACCATCCACGCATGCGGACGCCTGTTGGTGACCTTCCACCCGAATGGGAGCCCTCGAACCGTATCTCGCTCCATCCAAAACAGGTCAGTTACGACGTGAACGGTTCGGACGGTGCAACGGTTGGCTTCAATTACGATCAGACGATCGGTCCAGGCGAATCGATCACCTACCGATGGTTTGCCGACGAGGAAGTCGGGACGACGACCCTCTGGGATATGGCAGATATGCGGAGCAATCGCCATCACGGAGCGTTCGGTCAGCTGATTGTCGAGCCCGAGGGCGCAGAGTGGCTCGATCCGAGTGGTGAACCAACAATCACGAGTCGAGAAGCAATCATCCGAGATCCGGATGGAGAGGACTTCCGTGAGTTTGCACTCTCGATGAGCGATGCTCGGTACGTGGTCAACGACGATGGAAGCTGTGTCGTTCCACGGAATCCGGACGACGATGACCAGGATCCCGACGCGGACTGTAACCAGCTCGGTGATGCCGAGGATCAGGGCTATATGGCCTTCAATAATCGATCGGAGCCGTTCCATCGCCGCTTCGAGGCGAACGACTCACGACAGGAGCGAGTCTACGACTCGACGATTCACGGCGATCCCGCAACACCAGTGTTTACCGCTAACCCTGGTGACCCCGTTCGATTCCGCCTGAGCCAAACTGCTGATGCATCTCGAGGAATCTCCTTCCATCTTGCAAATCACCGATGGGAGCGGTTCGAGGACACACCAGAATCGCCCCTGATCAGCGTTGACGGCCAATACTCCCCCGGGAGGAGTTCAACGCTTGAACTCATCGGGGGCGCCGGTGGGCCGCTCGGTGATACCGGCGACTTCATCTTCAAGGAGATGAAAGAACGGCGACGTCTCGAATCCGGTGCGTGGGGTATTCTTCGCGTCGGAAGGCCCGCACGGAAGAAAGACGGCATCAAGAAAGGGAAGGACTGATCCCCGTATAATCGTCTCCTCTGACGGGAGGATTGGTGGCCGGCTCTGCCCCGAGTAAGATGACGTCTGCAATACCAGCCGATCCCCGGTGAATCGCCTCGGGGTCAAGCCCCGAGGCTTCCTGCTTCGATGACGCGCTTTGCAGACACCGAGGTGGTGTCCGTAGGGAGCGCAGTCTCCACAGGCGTGTCTTCGGGCCATTCCAGCCCTAGTTCAGAAAGGCCGCGTTGCAGGACGTTCATCGCTGCGTTCGCGTCACGGTCACACTCAAATCCACACGACGGGCAAGAGTGTTCCCGTACCCAGATTGGTTTCGCCGTCTCCACACCACACGACGCGCACTCTTTAGTAGTACCTCGCGGTTCGACCTGAACGACGTGACAACCGTACAGGTCAGCCTTATATTCGAGGAGCGTAATGAATTGCCGCCACGCCGCATCCTGCTTGTTGCGAGCGTTATGCGACTGTTCCAGCATCCCCTTCACGTCCAAGTCTTCAACGAACACCGCGTCATACTCACGGACGAGCCACGTCGTAATCTTGTGCTGGTAGTCCAGTACCTTCTGCTTGATGTGACGTTTAACTTTCGCCACTTCCTGACGTTGTTTCTCCCAGTTGTTCGACCCTTTCTGCTTCCGTGAGAGCTTGCGTTGCTCGCGCCGAAGTCTGTCGTACTCGTCTTCGAGATTGAGCCAATCCACCGTCTTACCGTCCGAGGTATGGATGTAGTTCAGAATGCCGAGGTCTATTCCGACACTGTTACTCGTGTCGAGGGAGTCCACGTCGGGGTTTTCGGGCAAATCGGCGTCGTCGGTTTCGAGGCCGAAGGAGACGAACCACTCGCCGGTCGTTTCCTTCTTGACGGTGACTTCTTTGCTGTCTGCTTCATCGGGGATTTCGCGGTGATAGCGGATTTTGATGTCACCGATTTTGGAGAGCCAGAGTGTCGCGTGTCGGCCACTCGTGTTTTTGAGTTCGAAGCCGGACTGCGAAAACGTCATACTCTGAAACTCCCGTGGAGACTTCCACTTGAGTTTCCCGACCTTCCGACCGTTCTGCTTCTGCTCGGAGAGGCCATCGAGGTTCTGGTAGAACCGTGTGACGGTTCGTTGCAGTGCCTTTGAGTTGACTTCCGAGAAGACGGGGAACTCGTCTTTCCAGCCGGGGAGTCGGTAGTGGTGTTTGTACGCGGAGCCGATGTCGTCGGCGCCCACGTTCTCGTACTCGTAGAGGGTGTAGTTGTACGCTTGGCGATGAATGTCGATGTGACGTTCCAGTTCAACCGCTACCTCTTGTGTCGGGTAGGCGGGGTAGCGGTGACTGTACTCCATCGCTGTCTACTATTTTGGAATATGTTCACTTAGTGGTTTGTGTGGCTGCCGACCGGATTCAACCCCGGGGTCAAGCCCCGGGGCATTCTCCTCTACCGCTTGTAAAAGGGGCTGCTGGACGTCACACGCATATTCTACTTCTATGCGAACAGCTGCCGCGCGTCGTCGAGCGCGGCGACCAGCTCGTCGACCTCCTCGCGGGTGTTGTAGACGTAAAACGAGGCTCGAGTCGACGCCGGGACGCCCAGCTTGTCGTGGAGCGGCTGGGTACAGTGGTCGCCGGCACGAACCGCGATCGTGTGGTCGTTCATGATCGAGGTGAGGTCGTGGGCGTGGACACCCTCGAGGTTGAAGCTCACGAGGCCGCCGCGGTCCTCGCCGGGTTCGGGGCCGTAGATCTCGACGTCGCCCTCGTCCTCGAGTTGCTCGTAGGCGTAGCGCGCGAGTTCCTGCTCGTGATCCTGGATCCGCTCCATACCGATCCCCTCGAGCCAGTCGACGGCGGCGTGGAGGCCGACGGCCTCGGCGATCGGCGGCGTTCCGGGCTCGAACTTCCAGGGGAGGTCACCCCAGGTCGACTCCTCGAAGGTGACCTTGCGGATCATCCCGCCGCCGTAGAGGTAGGGTTCCATCTCCTCGAGCAGTTCTTGCTTGCCGTAGAGGACGCCGATCCCGGTGGGGCCGGCCATCTTGTGACCCGAGAAGGCGTAGAAGTCGGCGTCGATCTCCTTCACGTCGACGGGGTGGTTCGGGACCGCCTGGGCGCCGTCGATAAACGAGAGGGCGTCGTGTTCGTGAGCGAGGTCGGTCAGTTCGCCGACGGGGTTGATCGTCCCGAGCGTGTTCGAGATGTGGACCGCCGAAACGATCTCGGTGTCGTCGGTGATCAGCTCGCGAGCGTGGTCCATGTCGAGGCGGCCGTCCTCGTCGACGCGGATGTACTCGACGCTAGCGCCGGTTCGCTTGGCGATCTGCTGCCAGGTCACCAGCGAGGCGTGGTGTTCCATCTCGGTGAGGACGACCTCGTCGCCGGGACCGAGCTCGTTCAGCCCCCACGAGTACCCCAGCAGGTTCTCGCTCTCGGTCGTGTTCTTCGTGAAGATGACCTCCTCGCGGCCGTCGGCGCCGATGAACTCGGCGACGCGGTCGTGGGCCGTTTCGTAGGCCTCGGAGGCCTCCTGGCTCAGGTGGTGGATCCCGCGGTGGACGTTCGCGTTGGACTCGCGGTAGTAGTTGCTCATCGCGTCGACGACCGGATCCGGGGTCTGGGTCGTCGCCGCGTTGTCGAGGTAGACGACCTGCTGGCCGTCGAACTCCCGCTGGAGGATGGGGAACTCGTCGCGGATGGCCTCGACGTCGAGCGCGAGGTTCTGGGAACTCATTGAATAGTAAGTGGGCTCCCAGACAAAACACTCCTTCGGTCCCAGCGAACGGCGCGGCCGCTCATCGGGGAGTTTTCGGAAAGGGAAGGGTGGGTGGTGTGTCACGACAGGGGGTGTCGAACGACTCTGGTGTGATGGGTGGTGGTAGGGCCCTGTCGTACTACACCGTAGCCCCGCCGTGTAAATACCGTTGACCCCAACACAGTTTGGTAACACCAGGATCCGACCTTGCATCAATCGAAGCTCGTCCGTATCTCGACGCCGGCGAGCGTCCCTACATCCACAACAGCTGGGCGTGTTTGGTGTCGCCGACCTCGAGGACGTTCGCCTCGTCGACGAACCCCTCCTCGATCGCGAGATCGACGGCCCGCGTGCCGACGATGTTGGCGACGGTCGCCCGCGCGAGGCTGTCGACGACCGTCGCCTCGTCGGTGGTCTCGCCCCCGTAGAACTTTTCGGTGACCTCGAGGGTGACGTCGTCGCCCTCGAAGCGCTCGCCGAGGACGTCGGCGTCACAGACGGCGACGAGCAGCCCCTCCGGCGTCTCGCGTTCGTTGACGATCATACCTCACTCGAGTTGCCAGTCGTCGTCGGCTTCGGGCTCGGGGACGCGTCCCGGATCCGTGATCTCGACGTCCTCGCGGTTCGGCGGGCGGCCGCCACCCGCCTGCTGACCCGCCATCTCCTCGCGTTCTTCCATCACGCGCTGTTCGGCCCGCTCGCGCATCTCGTTTGCCTCCTCGGCGATCTCCTCGGCCTCGTCGTACTCGCCGAGCTCCTCGAGAATTTCGGCCTTTTCCTCTAACACCTGGGAGTTGCGCATCCCCAGTCGGATCGCGTTGTCGACGCAGTGAAGCGCCTCCTCGGCCAGCCCGCGCTCCGAGAGGAAGAAGGCGCGGTTGAACCAGCCCTCGGCGAAGCGTTCGTCGATCTCGACGGCCCGCTCGGCGTGCTCGAGCGCCTGGGCGGTCTCGCCGAACTCCCAGAGCGCGTAGGCGAGGTTCGTTTCGGCGGTGGCGGCGTGCTCGCTCTCGGAGTCGATCTGTAGTGCCTCCCGGTAGGCGCCGATCGCCTCGTCGTACTCCTCGAGTTCGGCGTGGGCGACGCCCTTGTTCGTCCAGGCCTCCTGGGCGAGCAGGTCGTTCTCGGCGAAGTTGGCGGTTCGCTCGAACGCCTCGGTGGCCTGCTCGAACCGGTTGATCTGCATGTAGTTGAGCCCGACGTCGAGCAGCTCGCTCGCCTCGACCTCGTCGCTGTCGATGCTGTGTCGGTCGAGGGTGTCGGTGACGACCCGGGAGTCGACGGGGTCGACCTTCGCGGGGTCGACGCCCAGCTCCGGCGGATCCAGATCGAACTCGTCGTAGTCGTCCCCGAACCCCTCCCCTTCGGAGAAGGGATGGTCGGAGTCGCCCTCTCGATCAGTCATTGGTGGAAAGTGGTCGCGACGACTGTTAAGGGCTGCGACCTAGCGGTATCTGTCGGCCGGACTGATGTCGCTCACGGGATCGAAAACACCACGAAAGCCCCTGCGTGCTCGACTCCCAGGACTCGCTGCGCGCCGCCTCCGGCGGTGCTCGCTTCGTCCGGGTTCGTCGAGCACGCAGCCCCTTTCAGTCCCACCCGCGGTGGCTTGACGGATCGGCCGACACGCATGGGACTTTGGTGGTGTTCTCGGCAGGCACCGTGTCCGCGTCGGCTGGCTCTGTAGCGGTCTTCAGATCGCGTTATCGCAGCTGTCCCGAGAGCACCTTCGCCGCGACGAGGATCGGGTCCCACGTCGTGTTGAAGGGCGGCGCGTACGCCAGATCGTAGTTCTCGAGGTCCTCGACGGCGGCAGCCTCGTGGAGGGCCGCGACGATCGCGTGGCTGCGGTGGACCGCGCCCTCGCCGTACTCGCTGACGAGACTCGCTCCGAGCACTCGCCCGGTGTCGCGGTCGGCGGTCAGCGTGACGGTGACGGTGCCGTCTTCGGGGTAATAGCCCGCCCTCGAGTTCGCGTCGATCGTCTCCGTGACGGGGTCGAAGCCGGCCTCGCGGGCCTCCTCGTGGTCGAGGATTCCCGTCCGGGCGGCCTCGACGTCGAAGGCCTTGATCGCCGCCGTTCCCGCGATAGCGCCGCCCGTCGTCGGCTGCCCGGCGACGGTCTGGCCGACCGCGCGGCCGTGGCGGTTCGCGGTCAGGGCCAGCGGGACGTACGCCGGCTCGCCGGTGACGGTGTGGATCGCCTCCGCGCAGTCGCCGGCGGCGTAGACGTCGTCGGCGCTGGTCTCCCGATAGGGATCCGTCGCGATCGCGCCCGTCTCGCCGAGTTCGATCCCCGCGTCCTCGGCGAGGTCGGTTCGCGGCCGGACGCCGGTTCCGAGCAGCGCCATCTCGACGTCGATCCGTTCGTCCGCAGCGACGACCGCCTCGACCGCGTCGTCGCCCTCGAGTCCCTCAACCTCGCTGCCGAGGTAGAGTCGGACATCCTGCTCGCGGAGGTGGTCGGCGACGGCCTCGCTGGTCGCCTCGCCGAACGTCGGCAGCAGGCGCTCGCCGCGCTGGAAGAGGTGGACCTCGAAGCCGTTTTCGGCCAGCGCCTCGGCCATCTCGATGCCGACGTACCCGCCCCCGACGACCGCGACGGGACCCGTACAGTCCTCGAGGTACTGGCAGGCTATCCCCCGGTCAGGCTGCTGGAACGTCTCTTCCTCGCGCGCTCTGGCGACGTACTCCCGGAGCTCCTTCCCGTCGCTCATCGATCCCAGCGTGTAGACGCCCTCGAGGTCGGTGCCGTCGACCGGCGGTTCGGTCGCGGCGGCGCCGGTCGCGATCAGTAGGGAGTCGTACGACTGCTCGACGACCCTCTCCTCGCTCTCGGCGGTCACCGTCTTCTCGTCGGGATCGATCCCGACGACCTCGTGGCCAGTCCGCAGGTCGATGTCCCGCTCCTCGCGGAACTCTTCGGGCGTCACGGAGACCAGGTCCTCGAGCGACTGTATCTCCCCCTTGACGTAGTAGGGAAGTCCGCAGGCGCCGTAAGAGACCCACTCGCCTTTCTCGAAGACGACGACCTCGAGCCCGGGGTCGTCCCGTTTAGCCTTGCTCGCGGCTGACATCCCGGCGGCGTCGCCGCCGACGACGACGAAGGTGTCGGACATGGCTCCTCGTTTCTCGCCCAGCCGCTTAAGCGGGGTCCACTCGGCTGCCGGATTCGGCCCCGGTCACCGTCACCGTTGAGTACGATCCCGTCCAAGGGACGCGTATGCGACTGTTCGTCAGCGTCGATCTCCCGGACGACCTCGCCGAGCCGGTCGCCGACCTTCAGAAGGAGTTCGCCGAGGCCAGCGGGCTGAACTTCACCGACGCCGAGCGGGCCCACCTCACGCTGAAGTTCCTCGGTGAGGTCGCGGAGGACCGCCTCCCCACGCTCTCGCGGGAGCTACGGGCCGCGGTCGACGAGGCCGCCGTCTCCCCCTTCACCGTTCGGTTCGACGGACTCGGCGTCTTCCCCGACCTCGAGTACATCAGCGTCGTCTGGCTGGGCACCGAGGCGGGCGGAGCCGAACTCGCGCGGCTCCACGAGGCCGTCGAGGAGCGAACGACCGCGATGGGGTTCGACGAAGAGTCCCACGACTTCACGCCTCACGTCACCCTCGCGCGGATGGAACACGCCGGCGGCAAGGAGCTGGTCCAAGAGCTCGTCCGTGAGCGCGAGCCGACTGTCGGCGAGATGCGCGTCGACGAGATTCGCCTCACCGAGAGCACCCTGACCGAAGACGGCCCCGAGTACGCGACCGTCGACCGGTTCCCCCTCGAGTAGGCCGGGGAGAACCGGACCCGCGAGGCCTCGCGAGATGGACAACATTTTAAGCCACCGCGGGCTACGTCCGGCTACTATGGGTAAGAAATCGAAGGGCAAGAAGAAGCGACTTGCCAAACTCGAGAAGCAGAACAGCCGCGTGCCGGTCTGGGTCATGATGAAGACCGACATGGAAGTCACCCGGAACCCGAAGCGACGCAACTGGCGGCGCAACGACACTGACGAGTAACAATGAGTGCAAGCGATTTCGAGGAGCGGGTCGTCACCGTTCCGCTGCGTGACGTCAAGAAGGGCGCCAACCACGAGGCCGCCGACCTCGCGATGCGACTGGTCCGCGAACACCTCGCGAAACACTTCGCGGTCGACGAGGACGCCATCCGACTGGATCCCTCGATCAACGAGACGATCTGGTCGCAGGGCCGATCGAACCCGCCACGGAAGCTCCGCGTTCGCGCGGCTCGCTTCGACGAGGAGGGTGAGGCCGTCGTCGAGGCCGAGGTCGCCGACTAAACTTGCAGCGTCTCGCCTTCGCCGGGTCGGCCTACGTCGGCGTCTTCGCCCGCGCGACCGACTCCTGCGTGCTCGTCCGACCGGACGTCGACGATGACACCGTCGCCGACCTGACCGACGAACTCGAGGTGCCCGCCGTCCAGACGACCGTCGGCGGCTCCTCGACGGTCGGCGCCCTCGCAACGGGCAACGAGAACGGACTGCTGGTCAGCTCCCGCGTCCTCGAGTACGAGCGCGAGCGCCTCGAGGAGACAGTCGACCTCCCGGTCGCCGAACTCCCGGGGAACGTCAACGCCGCAGGTAACGTCGTGCTCGCGAACGATTACGGCGCGTACGTTCATCCCGACCTGACCCGCGAGGCGATCCAGGTCGTCAAGGACGTCCTCGACGTCCCCGTCGAGCGCGGTGACCTCGCGGGCGTTCGCACCGTCGGTACCGCTGCGGTCGCGACCAACTCGGGCGTACTCTGTCATCCCAAGGCGACCGACGAGGAACTCGACTTCCTCGAGGACGCCCTCGACGTCCGGGCCGACGTGGGCACCGTCAACTACGGCGCGCCGCTGGTCGGCTCGGGACTGCTCGCCAACGACGCCGGCTACGTCGTCGGCGAGGAGACCACCGGACCGGAGCTCGGTCGGATCGAGGACGCCCTGGGCTACCTCGACTGAGTTCGCTATTTCGCGTTCTCGTACCACCGATATATCCAGCCCGTCAGCGCGAGCGCCGCGATACCGCCGACCGCGATGGCGCCCCCGAGCAGCCACTGGCCGTTGAAGGCCACGAGCAACAGCCCGACGCCGGTCGCCATCACCCCGACGTGGGCGAAAAGGAGCGCGCTCACGAACGCGAGCAGCGTCTCTCGGGACATCTCGCTGAACGCTTCCTGTAGCTCCTCGCTCCCGTCGTCGTCCGAGTCGGCCTCGAACGGCGACGGGTCGTCCTCTTCGAGTTTCTCGAGTGGGTTGATCATGCTATGTTGACCGGCAGCCACACGCAGAGGGTGGCGTCGCTCATTCGACTGGCTCGAATCGATGACGAACGACCTCGCTGTCGTCGTTCCACTCGAAGTCGTCGTGGGCGCGCTCGAGCAGTCGCTCGTAGGCCTCGAGGTCGTCCATCCCCTCCGCGCGGGCGTCCTCGTCGGTGAGATCGCCGAGCGTCCGCTCGGTCACGTCCACTATCTCGAGCGTCGTCCCCTCGATCGTGAACGTGTCGCCCTCGTCGGCGTAGCGGTGGCCGCGGTGGATCTGGGTCACCTCGCCCTCGAGAACCTGCCCCTGCATTCGTTCGCTCGGCAGCAACTCGGCCGGATCGTGCTCGGTCATAGCCGGTCGTACGCGGGCTCGAGGGAAACCGTTTGGCCCAACACAGCCGTCACCGGTCCGAACTGTTCACCTCAAGAACTATATCCTGTCCCGAACGATCGTTCAGCATGATGTTCGGTTCGCTGTTTGAACGGATCCGAACCGGTCTTCGGGTCGCGAAGGCGTCGTTCGGCGTCCTGCGCCGGGAGTACTGGCTGCTCGTCTTTCCGGTACTGTACGGGATCGCCTGGCTGGCGGGAGCGGTCGGTCTCGTCGCCGGCATCTTCGTCGCCCTCGTCGGCGCCGGCTACGGGCTGGCAGCCGTCGACCAGGTCGCGGCCCTCTCGGAGGGACAGGCCGAGACGACCGTCACCGCGCTTTTGATAGCGGCCTCGGTCCTGTTCATGTTCGTCGCGACCGCGGTTGCGACGTTTTTCAGCGCGGCGCTCGTCCACTCGGTCGGCTCGCTGTTCGCCGGCGAGTCGACGAGCCTCAGGGACGGACTCGCGGGCGCGTGGGAGGCCAAACGGACGATCCTCGCCTGGGGTGCCGTCGGCGCCGCGGTCGGACTGGTCTTTCGGGCCCTCGAGAGCCGGGAGGGAACCGCGGCCCGGCTCGCCCGCTCGGTGGCCGGCTTCGCCTGGTTCGCGATGACGTTCTTCATCGTTCCCGTGATCGTCTTCCAGGACGGCGGCGTCCGGGAGTCGATGCGAAACAGCGTGGGGCTCTTTCGGGACACCTGGGGTGAGGCGGGCGGCACGACGCTCGGCATCGGGCTCGTTATCCTCCCGCTCGCAGCGCTCGTCGGCGGGCTCGGAATCGGTCTCCCGTTGGTCGCACTCGAGGCTCCGTGGGCCGTCCTCCAGTACACGCTCGTTCCGACGCTGCTCGCACTCGGTGCGTTGTTGGTCGTCCACAACGCGGCGACGGCGGTCGCGAAGACGGCGCTGTACGAGTACGCGACCGACGGCGAGCTGCCGCCGGAGTTCGACGGAATCGATCCGGATCAGCTCGTCACGCGCAAGCGATCGGCCTCGTCGATGACGGGCTCGACCGGTCGCGAGCCAGGTCAGATCTAGTGCTGACGCTTCGCCCGAAGCTACCCTCGAGCCGCCCTCAGCTCCCCGTTCGGCGGCGAGTTCGTTCTCGCCGGCTGACTCCGATGGAAGGGAAGATTCTTCCGACTGCCTGCCCCAAAGGCGGGTATGGGACAACAGCAACTTCAGCAGCTCTCGCAGGAACTTCAGGAGATCGAGGAACAGATCGAGGGGCTCCAGGGTAACGTCCAGCAGCTCCAGCAGGAGAAACACGACGTCGACGAGGCCATCGAGGCGCTCGACACCCTCGAGAGCGACTCGACGGTACAGGTGCCCCTCGGCGGCGGCGCCTACCTGCGGGCGACGATCGAGGATATCGACGAAGTGATCGTCGACCTCGGCGCCGACTACGCCGCGGAGTTCGAGGAGGACGACGCCGTCGACGCCCTCGAGAACCGCAAGGACCGGCTCGACGACCAGATCGAGGACGTCAACGAAGATATCACGGAGCTCGAAGCCGAGAGCAGCGAGCTCGAGCAGCAGGCCCAGCAGCTCCAGCAGCAGGCGATGCAACAGCAGATGGGACAGATGGGACAGGGACAGGGCCCGGACGAGTAACGTAAGGGGTCACACCCATGTTCGACAACCTGAAGAAGAAACTCGGGAGCTTCCGCGAGGACGCCGAGGAGGCCGCCGAAGAGAACGTCGAGGAGATCGACGAGGAGTCGGCCGACACGCTCGCAGAGGAACCGGTCGACGAACCCGGCGCCGAGACGAGCGACCTCGAGGAGCCGCCGATCGAACCCGACGAGCCGGGGTCGGCGTCCGAACCGGCCGCACCCGATACCACCGACGAACCGATCGGCGAGACCGACGTCGCTGCCGATCGCGACCGCGAGGCCGAGACGGTAACCGAGACTGCGGACGCGGGTGCCGACGAAGCGGCTCGCGGAGCTGCGCCGTCGACCGAACCGACGAGCCGTACGGACTCGGCGCCCGGATCCGAACTCGAGCCGGAGACGGACGACCCAGAGTCCGAACTCGAGGAATCCGACGAATCGCTCGAGACGGAACGGAACGCCGAGCCGGAGACGGACGTCGAGAGCGTCGAGGCGGGCGCCCCGGCGACGGTCGAGGAGCGCGACACGGTCCCGACCGACGACGGGGACGCCGTCGACGCGGCGTCACCTGCCCCCGAAGCCGAGCCCGAGGCCGAACTCGATGCGAACGCCGACGAGACCGAGGCCGAGGTCGAGGACGGAGCCGAAGCCGAGACTGAGACCGAGGACGACGGCAGTACCGGCTTCGGCGCCAAGGCTCGCTCGCTCGTCAAGGGGAAGTTCGTCATCGAGGAGGAGGACCTCGAGGAGCCGCTGCACGAACTCGAGATGGCCCTGCTCACGAGCGACGTCGAGATGGGCGTCGCCGAGGAGATCTGCGATAACGTCCGTAACGAACTGGTCGGCGAAACCCGAACGTTTACGACCTCGACCGGCGAGGTCGTCGAGGAGGCGCTGCGGGACGCGATCTACGACGTGATCAGCGTCGGCCAGTTCGACTTCGACGAGCGCATCGCCGTCGAGGACAAACCCGCCGTCCTCCTGTTTACCGGTGTCAACGGCGTCGGCAAGACCACCTCGATCGCCAAGCTGAGCCGCTACCTCGAGGAGCGTGGGTACTCGACGGTGCTCGCCAACGGCGACACCTACCGCGCCGGCGCGAACCAGCAGATCCAGCAACACGCCGACGCGCTGGAGACGAAGTGTATCAGCCACGAGCAGGGCGGCGACCCCGCTGCCGTGCTGTACGACGCCGTCGAGTACGCCGAGGCCCACGACGTCGACGTCGTGCTGGCCGACACGGCCGGCCGACTCCACACCGACGAGGGCCTGATGGACCAGCTCGAGAAGATCGACAGAGTCGTCGGTCCGGATCTGACGCTGTTCGTCGACGAGGCCGTCGCGGGTCAGGACGCCGTCAACCGGGCTCGCGAGTTCAACGAGGCCGCCGCGATCGACGGCGCGATCCTCTCGAAGGCCGACGCCGACTCCAACGGTGGTGCGGCGATCTCGATCGCCCACGTCACCGGCAAGCCAATTCTGTTCCTCGGGGTCGGCCAGGAGTACGACGACTTAGAGCGGTTCGACCCCGACGAGATGGTCGATCGCCTGCTCGCCGACGAGGAGTAGCGAACCCTCGTCATCCGGCCTGTCTTCGTTTCGACCTGTCGGAAAACGCCGTGTGAGCTTCTTGCGCTCGCCGATAGTACGACGACCGCTATGGGAGTAGATTCCGTACTCGTCGCGGGTTCGACCGGGACGCAGGGCGGCGCCGTCGCCCGACACCTGCTCGAGCGGGACGTCGACGTGCTGGCGCTGACCCGAGATCACAACAGCGAGCGGGCACACGCCCTCGCCGAACGCGGTGCCGAGGTCGTCGAGGCCGACATCGGCGAGAAGAACTCGATCGAACCGCTCGTCGAGGACGTCGACGGCGTCTTCCTGATGACGAACTTCTGGGAGCACGGCTACGACGCCGAGGTCGAGCAGGGGCGAAACGTCGTCGAACTCGCCGCCGACGTGGGGGTCGATCACCTCGTCTTCTCCTCCGTGGGGGGTGCCGAACGCAACACCGGCATTCCACACTTCGACTCCAAGTGGGAGATCGAGCGGGCGATCGACGACAGCGGCGTTCCCGCGACGATCGTTCGGCCCGTCTTCTTCGCGCAGAACTTCGAGGGCTTTCGCGAGTCGATCGAGGACGGGACGCTGGCGATGGGCCTCGAGCCCCACGTCCCGCTTCAGGTGCTTGATATCGAAGATCTGGGCGCCTTCGTCGCCGAGGTATTCGCCGACCCGGGTCGGTACGCCGACGAGGCGTTCGAGCTCGCGAGCGACGAACTCCCGCTGCGGGCGATGGCCGTTCGCTTCGCCGACGCGCTCGAGACCGACGTCCGCGCACGCCACCTCTCGATCGAGGACGTCCGCGAGAGCCGAGGCGAGGAGTTCGCCGCGATGTTCGAGTGGTTCAACGAGGCGGGGTACGAGTCGCCGATCGACGAACTGCAGGCCGACCACGACGTCGACTTCCACCGTCTCGAGGACTTCCTCGAGCGAGCGTGGTAAGGCCGAGCGACTCGAGGTGTCGGTCGCTCGTCCAGTGTGGGAGACGCACTCGCGTCATTTCATCAGGCAACTATTGCCGACAGTCGGGCACGTCGATCGATCGTCCGGCGCGCCGGTCGGCCGTTTTCGTCCGTCGCGGGATTGATCCAGCTTCGGATCGACACCGACGCTGGCAAGTGTTACCTCGTCGCGCTAGCCCCGACATGGTTCGCCCGTTTGCGGGGCCGTATACGTGTGGGCGTTCACCACGTGGTAATTGATGGCTTATCACGATCACTCGTCCGCCCGCTCGAGCCGACGCGGCCTCCATCGTCGGTGGTGCCCATGAACACGACCGAGCGGTACAAACAGGAGAAACACCCACTCGAGGTCATCGACGACGTCTACGACTACGCCGCGGACGGACTGACCTTCGACGAGATCGAGGACCGCGCCGGCGACGGCGAGTGGGAGCGCCTGAAGTGGGCCGGAATGTACGCCCAGAAACAGGAGGGCTACTTCATGATCCGGACCAAGGTGCCGGGCGGCCACCTCACGCCCGACCAGGCCGAAGTGATCGGCGAGTGCGCCGAGGACTACGCGGTCGCACCCGAGGAGTACGGCGGCACGGAGCAGAACGAACTCTGGGGTGACGCCTACGTCGACATCACGACTCGCCAGGACATCCAGAAACACTGGATCCGCGTCGAGGACGTGCCCGAAATGTGGGAGCGCTACGACGAGGTCGGACTCACGACGATCCAGGGCTGTGGCGACTCCGCTCGGAACGTGCTCGGCTGTCCCGCGGCCGGGGTCGGCGACCACGAGTGTTTCGACGCACAGCCGGTGGTCGACGCCGTCTCCGACTTCTTTACGGAGAACCGCGAGTACGCGAACCTGCCGCGGAAGTTCAAGCTCACGATCACGGGCTGTGCTCACGACTGCGCGCAGTCCCAGATCAACGACGTCGGGCTCGTTCCCGCAAAAAAGGACGTGGATGGCGAACGGCTCTACGGCTTCCACGCCCGCGTCGGCGGCGGCCTCTCGGACGGCCCGCGGATGGCCTCGGAGCTCGACGTCTTTGTCAGGCCCGAGGACGCCGTCGAGTTCTGCCGCGCGATCGCCCAGACGTTCAAGGAGCTCGGCGACCGCAACAACCGCGGCGTCTGCCGGATGCGCTACCTCGTCGAACAGCTGGGTCCCGCGAAATTCGAGGAGGCGGTTCGCGACCGCTGTACCGTCGAGCTTCCCGAGGGCGGCCAGAACCTGACCGTCGGCTACCAGGGCGACCACGTCGGCGTGCACGACCAGAAACAGGAGGGCCTGCAGTACGTCGGCTTCAACGTCGTCGCCGGCCGAATGGGCGGCGACGAGTTCGCCGAGGCTGCCCGCGCGGCGCGGGAGTACGGCACCGAAAACGCCTCGGTTCGCCTGGCGACCGACCAGAACTTCCTCGTCACACACATTCCGGAAGAGAACGTCGACGATCTGCTGGCCGAGCCGTTCGCTCAGGATTACCAGCCCGATCCCGGCCCGTTCGCGCGGGGTGCGGTCGGCTGTACGGGAAACGAGTTCTGCAACTACGCGATCATCGAGACGAAAAAGCGGACCAAGCGCTGGGCCCGCCAGCTCGACGAACGCATCGACGTCCCCGACGACATCGAGGCAATCCGAATGCACATGTCGGGCTGTTCCGCGTCCTGTGCCCAGCCACAGATCGCCGATATCGGATTCCGCGGGGAGACGGTCAAGCTCGAGAACGGCGACGCGCCCGAGGGGATCGAGAGCCCCAACGAGGAGGGGGATAACAGCGAGGCGTCGGAGACGCCTCGAGCAGACGGCGAAGCCGTCGATCTGGTCGAGGGGATGGACTTCGGTCTCGGCGGTTCCCTCGGTTCGGACAACGAGTTCCTCGACTGGGTCGAGAGCGCGGTTCCGGCCCACGCCGTAATTCCAGCGCTCGAGCAGCTGTTCGACGCCTACGCGGCCGACCGCGAGGACGGCGAACGGTTCTACGAGTGGTGCCGTCGCGCCGACAACGAGCGCCTGCGGACGATCATGCAGGGTGCCGAGGCGCCGGTCGCCGGAGGTGTCGCCCATGGGGATTGACGGCGAGGCCGAGCGAAGCGAGGCCTCGGAAATGCGAGCGGGAGCGGCGGGGACCGAACGGAGTGAGGGCCCCGATGATGCGAGCGGTGAAACCGCGAGCGAGAAGCGACACGCGAGCCGCGAGGACGAACGGAGTGAGTCCTCGAACCGCGACGACCGTGCCTTCCCCGGCGTTCCGGAGTCCGAGGACGAGGACGACGCCGTCATCGTCCCGGAGACGAGCGGCGCCGCGCCCCGCTCCCGCGAGGGGCTCGATCACGCCCGGGAGGGTGCGATCGAGACTGCCACGGACGAGGGCTGTGGGCCCGACACCTGTACCTGTGGCGAGAAGACCGCACCCGACGCCGAGGGTCGATCGGTCGCGACCGACGGAGCGGGGGTCTCCAACGTCGACGAGACGGGGAGCCTCGGCAATCTCGAGTTCACCGAACCTTCCGAGAACGTGAGCCAGGACGTCGACAACGGCGAGCCCGACGTCCGGGTCGGCGTCCCCGAGGGCGTCGACCTCGACACCCCGACGTACTCGATTCGCTCCGAGATGAACGACATCGAGACGCCCGACGAGAAGACCTGGTTCATGGAGCTCGACGAGGCCGTCATCGACGCGGGGCGGTGTATCCAGTGTGGCACCTGCGTCGCCGCCTGCCCCTCGGACTCGATCGGCGTCGGCGACGACGACCTGCCCGAACTCGTCAAGATGTGTACGGGCTGTTCGCTGTGCTGGGACTTCTGTCCCCGCGGCGGGTTGCGCTACGAACGCCAGTGGAAGATTACGGGCGGCGAGGACAACGTCAAGGGTGCGGGCGACCCGATCACGGAGTTCTCCGCGAAGGTCGACGACGACTGGACCGACGGAGCTCAGGACGGCGGCGTCGTCACCGGGATGCTGGCAAGCCTGCTCGAGGCCGGCGAGATCGACGGCGCCCTGATCGCGACCGAGAGCGAGGAGGAGGACTGGAAGGCCGAGAGCTTCCTCGCGACCACCGAGGAGGAGCTCATCGAGAACGCCGGTACCGTCTACAACCAGACGCTCGCGCTCGGCAACCTCGATCTGAAACAGTGGGAGCACAAGCTTCCCGACAAGGACTGGGACGAGCTGAGCCTCGCCCTGGTCGGCACGCCCTGCGAGATCGAGGGTATCCGCGCGCTGCAGGACTTCGACTGGGACTACCAGGGCCACGACGAGGGCATCGGCGCCGTCGAGTACACGATCGCGCTGATGTGTACGAAGAACTTCAACTACTACAGCCTCATGGGCGAACAGCTCGAGGACCAGCGCGGAATCTCGCCCGACGAGATCGGCAAGATGGACGTCCTCCACGGGAAGCTGATGGTCTACGGCCGCGACGGCGAGATGATCCTCGAGGAGGACATCGAGAACTTCCACGACGCCGCCCTCAAGGGCTGTGACGAGTGTGCGGACTTCACCGGGTTCTGTGCCGACGTCACCGTCGGCTCGGTGGGCTCGGCAGACGAGTACTCGAGTGTCATCCTCCGAACCGAGCAGGGCGTGCGAGCCTGGGAGTACACCGAGCCGAAACTCGACTATCACGACTTAGAGGACAAGTCGGCGGTCGGCAAGCTCCAGGGCTGGGACAAGAAGAAGGCCTTCGAGAGCCTCGAGCGTCCCTTCGACCCCGACGCGCCGCGCTTCATCGACTACACGGACCACGCGGAGAACTACGGGACGTCGACGAACCCTCACGACGAGGGTCACTGACGGCATCGAACCGCCGTTCCCGACAGCGTCCGCCCCTCGCTTTCGCTCGCGTACGGATTAGTAGGTCGGCCGTGATAGTCCGGTAGTGACTCGAGACGGCATCTACCGGTCAGCGAGCGGTGAACGCGCGATCAAGCGACTGTACGGAGTGCTTCTGGCAGAACTCGAGACCTCGTTCGAGCGACGGTGGGTCGACACCCGGTTTGGGGAAACCCACGTGCTCGTCGC
The DNA here is from genome assembly GCF_043677095.1 of Natronococcus roseus. Taxonomy (NCBI): domain Archaea; kingdom Methanobacteriati; phylum Methanobacteriota; class Halobacteria; order Halobacteriales; family Natrialbaceae; genus Natronococcus; species Natronococcus roseus. Next base: position 201,428 of record NZ_JBHLJR010000003.1, on the reverse strand, counting down.
CGGACCGAGCGACGCCCCGCCGCTGGTCGTCTTCCACGGCGGCAACGTCGTAAACCCGATCAGCCTCGAGTGGTTCCTGCCGCTCGCCGACCGGTTCCGGATCTATGCGCCCGACACGATCGGCCATCCGGGGTTCAGCGCACAGACCCGACTCTCGCCGCGCGACGAGAGCTACGGCGCGTGGGTGGTCGACCTCCTCGACGGGCTCGGCCTCGAGCGCGCGCCGATGATCGGCCCCTCATACGGCGGCGGGATCGTCCTCCGAACCGCCGCGCACGCGCCCGAACGGATCGAACGTGCCTGTCTCGTGGTTCCGTCGGGGCTCGGAACCGGCTCCCTGCGTCGGCTGCTCCTCGGGATCGTGCTCCCGATGGTCGCCTACCGGCTCCGACCGTCCCGGGCGCGCCTCGAGCGCGCCGTCCAGCCGATGTTCACCGAGCCCGCGGCGGGGGTCGACGAGACGCTGCTCGACCTCGTCGGAACCGTCTTCGAGGAGGTGAAACTCGAGCGATCGTTCCCGAAGACGGCGACGGCCGACGAGCTCTCGGGGTTCGACGCGCCGACGCTGCTCGCCGTCGCCGAGAACGACGTGTTCTTTCCGCCCGAGGTCGTGATTCCGCGGGCTCGAGCGACGGTTCGAACCCTCGAGCGGATCGTCCTGCTCGAGAACGAATCCCACTTCCCGGCACCGGACGCGCGGTCGGCGCTCCGGGAGCAGCTCCGATCGTTTCTGGCGGCCGACGGCTGACTCCCTCCTCGTCGGAAGCGGGCGGCGACTCGCCTTCAGTGAGCTTATTCGCGTTCGGGGGAATCCACTCCTATGAACGCAAGCATCCGAGTCGCGGTCCCGTCCGACGCGGCGTCGGTCCGGGAGATCTACGCGCCCTTCTGCGAATCGTCCGCCGTCACCTTCGAGGAGACGCCCCCCACCGAGGGGGAGATGGCCGACCGAATCGCGTCGACGCTCGAGACCTACCCCTGGCTCGTCTGCGAGCGAGCGGGCGAGGTGGTCGGCTACGCCTACGCCGGCCCGCTCCGCAAGCGTCGGGCCTACCAGTGGGTCGTCGAACTCTCGGTGTACGTCGCCGAGGACGCGCGCCGAACGGGGGTCGGCGAGGCGCTGTACGAGGCGCTGTTCGCCGCCCTCGAGCGCCAGGGAGTCTGTGACGCCTACGTCGTGACGACGCTGCCGAACCCGGGAACCGTCGGTTTCCACGAGCGGCTGGGCTTCGAGCGTGTCGTCGAGTTCCCCGCGATGGGGTACGTCGAGGACGAGTGGCACGATGTCGCCTGGTGGCGCCGATCGATCGGGGAGAAACCCGCCGATCCGGAGCCGATCCGACCGTTCCCGTCCATCCGGGACGACGACGACTTCGAGGAGCTGGTCGCGCTCGGCGAGCGGCGACTCGAGGGGGAGGGGTAGTCAACCCTCCAGGACGTCAGCTAGCTCCTCGAGTCCCGTCACGACGGCGTCGGGATCGGGCCCGAACGGCTCCTCGGGGTTGCCCTTTCGGTCGAGCCAGACACCCTGCATTCCGGCGTGGACCGCGCCCTGGACGTCGAACCAGAGCGCCGAGACGTGGGCGATCTCTCCGATCGGGGTCCCGGTCCGTCCCGCCGCGTGGCGGTAGAGCTCGGGTGCGGGCTTGAACGTCTCGAGCTCGTGGGCGCTGATCGTTCCCTCGAGCAGGTCGCCGATCTCGGCACCTTCGACCATCGACTCGAGCATCTCCGGGTTGCCGTTCGAGAGGACGTAGCAGTCGTAGCCCGCCGAGCGCAGCCGCTCGACGCTTCCCCGGACGTCGTCGAACACCTCGAGGTCGTGGTAGACCGACAGGATTTCCTCGCGCTCGTCCTCGCCGATGTCGACGGCGTGGGCCGCGAGAGCGTACTCGAGGGCGTCGCGGTTGAGTTCGTAGAACGTCTCGTAGGCGTCGACGTGGTTCGCGACGAGGGTATACTGCATCGATCGCTCCCGCCAGGTCCGCGAGATCGGCGCGGGGTCGTCGACGGCCGCGTGGGCCTCGAGGGCGCTCTCGACGGCGTCGACGTCGACGAGCGTGCTGTAGGAGTCGAAGGTGACGGTCGTGACGGCGTCGGGCTCGAGGGTCATGAGACCCGTGTTGTCGTCCATCACAATCAGTGCCAGGTTTCCGTCGTCGAGCCCGCCCTCGGGTCGACGCGTCGGTGTGCCCGCTCGAGCAGCGCCTGCGGGAACCGTCGGCTCTTTGACCCGTACCCCTACATTGTTCCCTATGGCACCGACGAACTGGGGAACGTACCTCGTCACGCAGGCGTCGATCTCCGAGGGTCGGTCGACCCTCGAGATCGTCCGCGCAGCGATCGACGGCGGCGTCGACGCCGTCCAGCTCCGAGAGAAGGGAGAGAGCGCGCACTCGCGGTACGAGCTGGGCCTCGAGCTGCGCGAGCTGACGGCCGAGGCCGGCGTCGATCTGCTCGTCAACGACCGCGTCGATATCGCCGAGGCGATCGACGCCGACGGCGTTCACGTCGGCCAGTCGGACCTTCCCGTCCCGGTGGCCCGCGAGCTACTCGGCCCCGAGGCCGTCGTCGGCTGCTCGGCCTCGACGGTCGCGGAGGCCCAGCGGGCAGAAGCCGACGGCGCGGACTACCTCGGGGTCGGCAGCGTCTACGGGACGACCTCCAAGGACGTCCCCGAGGCCGAAACCGGTGTCGGCCCCGAACGGATCGCCGAAATCGCCGAGACGGTTTCGATTCCCGTGGTCGGTATCGGGGGTATCACGGCCGACAACGCCGGTCCCGTCGCCGAAGCCGGAGCCGTCGGGGTCGCCGTCATCAGCGAGATCACCGCTGCCGAGGATCCGGCGGCCGCGACGGCCACCCTCGCCGAAACGGTCGAAACCGCGAAGGACCTCGAGCACCGAGAGTGACAGCATCATGACGAGACCCGACACGACCCGACCGACGCTCGCGGATTCCCTCGAGGCGCTCGCCGAGACCGAGCCGCTGGTACAGTCGCTGACCAACGAGGTGACGATCAACGACGTCGCGAACCTCACGCTCCACTGGGACGGACTGCCCGTGATGGCGGATTCACCCGGCGACGCCGGCGAGATGGCCGAACTCGCGAGCGCGGTTCTGTTGAATATCGGCCAGATTCCCGAGTCGAAGCTCGAGGCCATGCGAGAGGCGGCGGCAACGGCGAACGAGCGCGGGATTCCGATCGTCCTCGATCCCGTGGGCGTCGGCTCGACGCCGACGCGGGAGGCGGTCGCCGAGGAACTCCTCACCGAGTACGAGTTCGCCGCGATCAAGGGCAACTACGGGGAGATCAGCGCGCTCGCGGGCGTCGAGGCCGAGGTCAGGGGCGTCGAGTCGGTCGGCGACTACGACGCCATCGAGGAGACGGCCCGCTCGCTCGCCGAGTCGACCGGGGCCGTCGTCGTCGCCTCCGGCGTCGAGGACGTCGTCGCGGACGGCGACGGCGCGACCCGGATCGCAGCGGGCCACGAGCGGTTGAGCGAGGTCGTCGGCACGGGTTGCATGCTCGGCGGGACGCTCGCGACGTTCTGTGGCGCCCTCGAGGACGCCCACCGAGCAGCGGTAGACGGGACGCTCGCGTTCGGAATCGCCGGAGAACGGGCCGCGGAGCTCCCCCACGAGGGGCCGGCGAGCTACCGGACGAACTTCCACGACGCCGTCGCCGGCCTCTCCCCCGAGGTCGTCGCGGAGTACGACCTCGAGTCCCGGCTCGAGCGCCTCGACTGACGGGCTCTCTCGGGTCGTCCGAACGACGCTACTCGTCGTTCTTCCAGTCGCCCGGCTCCTCGCCGTAGATCTCGCCCTTCGCTCGTCGAGCGTGGGGCCAGTTCGCGAGGGCGAACACGGCGAGGTAGAACGCCCCGAGCAGCGCCGCGACGAACGCGCCGTGGAGACCGGGAAGCTCGGCCGCTTCGGTCCACTGCGTCTCCGGGGTGAACAGCGTCACCTTCGCGACCCACGCGACGCCGATGACGACGAACAGGAGCGCGTAGATGCGTCGAATTCGCCGGGACAGTGCCTCCCAGCTGGTGACCTTGAACGTCGGATACCGGAGGTCGTCGCTTAGCTCCTCGCGCCACCGCGGGTGCTCGACGCCGACCGGTTTCAGCGCGTTCGCGAAGACGTTCTCCTGGAAGAACCGCACCCGCGCGCGATACATGTCGTAGAACCGGTAGCGACGCACCTCGAACCACAGAAAGATCGAGAGGACGAGGATGCCGACCAGCAGCAGGTAGGCGGGCATCTCGGGGCTCGAGAACACCACCGAGAGCAGGGCGGCCAGCACCGTGATCGCCCAGTTCGTCGTCTGATCGATCCGATCCTGCGAACTGCTCGCCTGAGTCACTTCGCCCCGGTAGTAGTGGGGGAGCGCCGAGAGGAGGGTTTCGGGGTCCGCCGCGATCTCGGCGCCGATCTCCTGGTCTCCCCGATCCAGGGGGCTGTCGCCGTGCTCGTCGTCGGTGCTCATACGAGCCGAATCCACGACGAGGTGCATAGAACCGTCACCGACGATCGTCGTCGAGCCGCCCCGGGGTAGGGTCTACTTTCGAGGACTCTCCTCTCAGCAGACCGGTTTCGGGTTCGCGCCGAGTTCCTCGAGCGAGTCGACGTACTCCTCGTAGGCGGCCTCGATCGCGCCGCTCGCGGCCTCGAGGGCCCGCTCGCGGTCGGTTTCGTCGGCACAGACATCCTCGAGCAGGGCGGTCGCGCGCTCGAGCTGGTCGTCCAGGTCGTCGCCGAACTCCCGGAACAGCCCCGCGGTCTGCGGGTCGGCGTCGCCGACGAAGTAGCCGACGACCTGGTCTTTCGATCGCTGACTCGCGAGGATCCGACCGAGGAGCGCTCCGGTGCGCTCGACGGTGTCCTCGAGCCCGCGCAGGTACTCGTGCAGGTTCGGCACCGTCTCGGGCTCGTAGCCGTCGAGCTTCTCGGCGACCGTCTCGTAGTGGGCTCGCTCCTCGGCGGCCGTCGCCTCGAAGGCCTCGCGGGCGGCGTCGTGGGCCTCGTCGTCGGCCCAGGCCTCGAAGGTCTTCCAGGCGGCGTACTCGGCGTCGACGGTCGCCCGCAACACGGGTTCGGTGTCGATCTTGCCGCCCGTGTCGGCGTACAGCGACTTCGACGACCCGAGCCGCGACAGTTCGGTTTCGTTTTCGGCACGGACTGTCTCGAGGAACTCCGCGGTATCGGTCATCGGAGACCGACCGTTACTCCCCGGTCTCGACCGGCGCGTTCACGAGGTTGCCCCACTCGGTCCAGGAGCCGTCGTAGTTGACGGCGTCCTCGTAGCCCAGCAGCTCGTGCAGGGCGAACCAGGCGACCGACGAACGCTCGCCGATCCGGCAGTAGGCGACGGTCGTCTCCTCGCCCGTGATGCCCTCATCGGCGTAGAGCTCCTCGAGCTCGTCGCGGCTCTTGAAGGTGCCGTCCTCGTTCGTGACGGCGGACCACGAGATGTTCACCGCGCCGGGAACGTGGCCGCCGCGCTGGGCGGTCTCCTGCAGACCCGGCGGGGCGAGGATCTCCCCGGAGAACTCCTCAGGCGAGCGGACGTCGACGAGCGGGACGTCGCGTTCGATCGCCTTCTCGACGTCGTCGCGGTAGGCGCGGATCGTCTCGCGCGGGCCGCCGGCCTCGTAGTCGACCTCGGGGAACGACGGGACCTCGTCGGTGGTGGGGTAGTCGTTCTCGAGCCAGTACTCGCGCCCGCCGTCGAGCAGGTAGACGTCGTCGTGACCGTAGTACTTGAACTGCCAGTAGGCGTAGGCGGCAAACCAGTTGGCGTTGTCGCCGTAGAGGACGACGGTCGAGTCCTCGCCGATACCGTGGCTGCCGAGCAGTTCCTCGAACTCGTCCTTGTCGAGGATGTCGCGTCGGGTCTGGTCCTGGAGTTGAGTCTCCCAGTTGAACCCGATCGCGCCCGGGGCGTGTTCCTCGTCGTACGATTCCGTGTCGACGTCGACCTCGACGAGCCGGAGGCCGGGATCGTCTGACTGGAACTCCTCGAGTCGGTCCTCGACCCAGTCGGCCGTGACGAGTGCGTCGGTCGCGTAGTCGTTCGTTGCCATATCCGACACGTGGTACGACAGCCACATAGGGCCGCGCTAACCGGTCAATTCGGTCGATGCTAGACCGTTTCGGCAGTGCTTTCCGATATCTCGGTCGACCGTAACGTCCTCGTGAACTCGAGCCGAGGTTCGAGCGCCGAACGAGGGAACGTGTGCGGTAGTGGCGTCGCTCGGCCGAACGGGGGCTGCAAGTATTGCCACGGTCTCGGTACGACGGGGAGACGTGCCGGGACCGGTGGCTACTCCAGCCCGCCGCGACAGGTCGGAACTGATGGACGACTCCGTCATCGTTTCGCCCGACTGGCTCGCGGCCCGACTCGAGGATCCCGGCGTCGCGGTCGTCGACGTCCGGGACGCCTGGGAGTTCGACGGGATCGGTCACGTCCCCGGCGCCGTGAGCGTTCCCTTCGACAGCTACCGCGACGCAACCGCCGACGACCCCGGTACCCTCCCCGGGCGGGAGGCGTTCGAGGAGCTGCTCGGCGAGGTCGGGATCGAACCCGAGGATACGATCGTCGCCTACGACGACACGCACGGCGTCTTCGCGGCCCGCTTTCGGCTCACCGCGCTGGCGTACGGCCACGACGACGTTCGATTGCTCGACGGCGACTTCAGCGCCTGGAACCGCGAGCACGAAACCGAGACCGGATCGCCGTCGGTCGAGCCGACCGCCTACACTGCTCTACCCTTTTCGTTCGCCGATAGCCCGCTGATCGACCGTTCGGGCGTCGAAACCGCACTCGAGGGCGACGCCGTCCTCGTCGACACCCGCGACCCCGAGGAGTTCGCGGAGGCTCACCTCCCAGGGGCCGTTCGATTCGACTGGCGCGGGACCGTCGACGACGAGACGCGACGGGTGAAACCCGCCGCGGAGCTCGAGGCGCTGTTCGCCGAGCACGGGATCGATCGGGATCGGGAGATCGTCCTCTACTGCAACACCGCCAGACGGATCAGCCACACCGACGCGGTGCTCGAGGCGCTGGGCTACGAGGACGTCTCCGTCTACGAGGGGAGCCTCACGGAGTGGCTCGCGACCGACGGCGAGATCGAAACCGGCTCGACGGCCTGATCACTCGATCGACGCGTCCGGAAGGGAGAGACAGAACGTCGTCCCCTCGTCGGGATCCGGGTGGATCCAGATCTCGCCGCCGTGGCGCTCGACGATCCGCTGACAGAGCGCCAGTCCGATCCCCGTTCCGGCGTGGGCGTCGTGGCTGTGGAGCCGTTCGAAGACTTCGAACACCCGCGTTCTGTTGTCCGGATCGATCCCGATGCCGGCGTCGCTGATCGAGATCACCCACTTGCCGTCCCCGGACGAGACGGCCTCGCCGCGAGCGCCGGCCAGGTCGGTCGCGGTCTTCCGATCGGCCGTAATGTGGATCGACGGCGGTTCGTCGCCGCTGTACTCGATCGCGTTCTCGAGCAGGTTCTGAAACACCTGTCGGAGCTGGTCGTCGTCACCTTGCACCCGGGGCAGCGAGTCGATCGAGAGCGTCGCGTCGGTCTCGTCGAGCCTGAACTGCAGGTCGTCGACGACGTCCTCGAGGACGGTCTCGAGGTCGACGGGCTCGAAGGGGTCGCCCTGGGTCTCCACCCGGGAGTAGGCGAGCAACCCCTCGATCATCTCACGCATCCGGTCTGCGCCGTCGACGGCGAACGCGAGGAACTCCTGGCCGTCCTCGTCTAAGTCCTCCTCGTAGCGCTGCTGGATCAACGAGAGGTAGCTCGAGACCATCCGCAACGGCTCCTGGAGATCGTGGCTGGCGGCGTAGGCGAACTGCTCTAACTGCTCGTTCGAGGCCTCGAGGCGCTCCCTGTAGCGCTGTCGCTCGAGCTTGTAGCCGATCCAGTTCGCGAGCAGCCCGACGAACGTCTGCTCCCAGTCGGAGAACCCTCCGGGACAGGACTCCCGATCGTAGAAGCAGAACGTTCCGTACACCGAGCCGTCGACAAAGATCGGCGTTCCGAGATAGCACGAGACCTGTCCCTCGCCGCTGGCGGCGCGCTCGCCGAGTTCTGGCGTGTCGGTATCGAGGTCCTCGATCGCCACCGTTCGCCCCGCCGCGACGACCCGCTGGCAGTTTGTCGAGTCGAGGGGTACCGTCGTTCCGGGCTCGACGACGATCCCCTCGTCCGCGTCAACAGCCTCGAGGGTGTACTCGTTGGTGCCCTCCTGGATCGACGAGAGCGCCCCACACTCCGTCTCGAGCGTTTCGCGGACAATACGCAACAGTCCCCCGACCTGCTCGGAGAGCGGCCGATTGGCGTCCGCCAGTGCCTCGTAGGCGTCCTGAAGCGCGCGCTCGCGCCGTCGGAGCTGGTCTTCCCGACGAACCCGGTCCGTGACGTCCCGGAAGTGTACCGTGACCGCCGTTTCGGCGGGGTAGACACGGAGTTCGTACCAGGTGTCGAGCGAGTCGAAGTACTCCTCGAACCTGATCGACTCCTGGGTTTTCAGCGCGTGTTCACACCCCTCGCGAACCGTCGAGCCGACGCCGTTCGGAACCGCGTCCTGAACCGCCGTTCCCCGGAGCTCCGATTCGCCCTCGCCGAGCACTCGCTCGCTCCCCGCGTTACAGAACGTGACCCGGAACTCCCCGTCGAGCGCGATCACCGCGTCGGTGATCCGCTCGTACGTCCGCGCCGCGCCGTCGCCGCCCGGGGTCGTCGACCCCGATTGTTCACCCATTTTGGATACGTAACGTGACTATGATAAATAAATCACTCGTCACCGACGTCCCGCCAGTCCGGGGCCGTCGAGTACGGACTCGTCGAGAGTTCGTCGAACGCCGCGTAGACGACTTCCGAGAGCGCCGGGTGGACGTGGACCGCGTTCGCGACGTCGTCGACGGTGCCGCCGCCGCTCATGGTCGCGACGACCTCCTGGATCAGCGTCGGCGCCTGCGGACCGACGACGTGACAGCCCAGGATCTCGCCGTCCAACCCCGCGAGCACCTTGACGAACGCCTCGTCGGAATCGAGGATCACCCCCAGCGGCGCGGCGTCGTAGCTCACGCGGGCCGACTCGTACTCCCGATCGTCCGCCTCGAGTTCCCCCTCCGTTCGGCCGACGCTCGCGACCTGCGGCGAGGTGAAGACCGCGTGGGGCATCGCCCCGTAGTCGACCGTCCGCTCGACCGTCTCGAGCACGTTCGTCGCCACGATTCGGGCCTCGTAGTCGGCCGCGTGTTTGTAGGGTTCGTCGCCGAGAACGTCGCCGAGCGCCCAGACGTCGTCGACGGTAGTCTCGAGACGCTCATCGACCTCGACGTGACCCTTGTCGTCCGTCTCTACGTCGGTGTTCTCGAGCGCGAGCGTGTCGGTGTTGGGCCGTCTCCCGGCCGCGACCAGGACGTCGTCGGCCTCGAGGTCGACCGCCCCGCCACCTCCATCGCTATCGGCCCCGCTGTCGTCCGCGGGTTCCGCGGTGACCGTCACCCCTCTGCCGTCCTCCTGGGTCTCGACGGCCTCGTAGCCGGTGTAGAGATCGCAGTAGCGCTCGAGCCCGTCGGTCACCGCGGCGCTGACGTCGTCGTCCTCCCGCGGGACGAGCTGCTCGCTCCGGCCGACGATCGAAACCTCGGTGCCGAGGGCGCCGAAGAAGTAGCCCAGCTCGGTCGCGATGTAGCCGCCCCCGATGACGACGAGTTCGTCGGGTCGCTCGTCGAGGTAGAGGGCGTCGTCGCTGGTCAGAAAATCGACGTCCTCGAGGCCGTCGACGGGCGGAACCGTCGGGCGACCCCCGACGGCGACGACGACCGTTTCGCCCCGGATCCGTTCGGGGTCGTCGCCGCTCGCGTCGTCGAAACCGTTCTCGGGCACACCGTCGACGGGATCGACCTCGAGTTCGCACTCGTCGACGAACCGCCCCTCGCCGCGGTAGAGCGCGACGTTCTCGCCCTCCTCGAGCGACTCCGCCTGGCGCTCGGCCTTCCCGTAGACGGCCTCGCGGATCGACGAGGTGATCTCCCCGTATGAGACGCCCTCGAGGGTAGCATCGACGCCGAACCGCTCCGCGCGATAGATCTCGTCGACGACGTCGGCCCGGTGGATGAGCGCTTTCGAGGGGACACAGCCTCGCGTGATGCAGGCGCCCCCGAGGGGTCCCGGCTCGATCACGGCCGCCTCGAGGCCCTCCTCGGCCGCCGCGGTGGCTACCTGGCTTCCCGACCCGCCGCCGACGACCACGACGTCGAACTCGTCCATATCGTGTATCCGACCACGTTTCTCACCGTAAAACGCCGGTGTGCGTGTGAAACGGACCGTCGAACCGCGGTTCGACGGCGACGGGATCCGGAGCCGTCGGTTCGCTACAGCCAGTCGTCGCCGGTGTCGTCGCTCTGGCCGTCCGTGTAGGTGGCGACGGTTTCCGCGAGGTTCGCGATCGCCGCCTCCTCGGAGGGGCCCTGGCTCGAGACGCCCGTTACCTCGTCGTCGGCGATGTAGAGGCCGTCCTCGAGGCGGACGGTGACGTCGGCGTGCGCGAGGGCCGGGTACTCTCCGGTATCGATCTCCGGTTCGGTTGGCATGCTCGAACGTTGTCGCCGGAGGGCTGAAATACTCTCCGACGCCGGAGTTCGGATCGTCGGTCGGACCGTTGCGCAGACAGGCGTACTGAACAGCCGCGAACACATTGAATAACCGCCGCCCGGGTCGCTGTTGCGCCGGAAACGACCTACAGTAAACCGTATGAGGGGGCTGGGTCGCTCGGCGAGCCGCAGCCGTCGAGCGGGCCAGAGGCTTTCGTAGTGGTACCGACGGAATGTCCGTTTTGCTCGCACGAACACGCTGAACGGCCACACCCTCCCCGGCCGATTCACTCGGTCACTCCGATCCCTCGTTCATCCCTCGCACGGTATTCTCCGCCAGAATCTCGCTGTCGCTCGATCCTGACGACAGCACGCGCCACCGCGACCGGATCGTTCGATTTCGCGACACGCGGTCGGCAACACACGGGTAACTCGTCCCATCTGCGTCGACGAGTTTGGGGGCGGCCTGCAACGAACAGGGGCGCTGGCGGTCGAGAAAAAGCCTTTAACGCCGTCGCCACGTACACCGAGCAAATGGTACTCGACGATCTCGGGAGTTCTCTGCGGGGCACACTCGACAAACTCCGCGGGAAGTCACGGCTCAGCGAGGAGGACATCGAGGAGATCGTCAAGGAGATCCAGCGCTCCTTGCTCTCGGCCGACGTCGACGTCTCGCTCGTGATGGAGCTGTCGGACAACATCAAAGAACGGGCCCTCGAGGAGGAACCCCCGGCCGGCACCCCGGCGCGGGACTTCGTCCTCCGCATCGTCTACGAGGAACTGGTCGACCTCATCGGCGAGTCGACGGACCTGCCCCTCGAGGAGCAGACGATCCTGCTGGCGGGCCTCCAGGGATCCGGGAAGACCACGTCCGCGGCGAAGATGGCGTGGTGGTTCTCGACGAAGGGTCTCCGTCCGGCCGTGATCCAGACCGACACGTTCCGGCCCGGCGCCTACGACCAGGCAAAGGAGATGTGCGAACGCGCCGAGGTCGACTTCTACGGCAACCCGGACAACGACGATCCGGTCGAGATCGCCCGCAACGGGCTCGAGGAGACCAGCGAGGCCGACGTCCACATCGTCGACACGGCGGGTCGCCACGCGCTCGAGGACGACCTGATCGACGAGATCGAGGACATCGAGGATACGGTCGACCCCGACAAATCGCTGCTCGTGCTCGACGCGGCGATTGGGCAGGGCGCGAAGGAGCAGGCCCAGCAGTTCGACGAGTCGATCGGCATCGACGGCGTCGTCATCACCAAGCTCGACGGGACCGCCAAAGGCGGAGGGGCATTGACGGCGGTCGATCAGACCGACTCCTCGATCGCCTTCCTCGGGACCGGCGAGGAGGTCCAGGACGTCGAGCGGTTCGAGCCCGACGGCTTCATTTCCCGGCTGCTGGGGATGGGCGACCTCGGTCAGCTTGCCGAGCGCGTCGAGCGGGCGATGCAACAGACCGACATCGAGGACGACGAGGAGTGGGACCCCGAGGATATGTTGACGGGCCAGTTTACCCTCAACGACATGCAAAAGCAGATGGAGGCGATGAACAACATGGGTCCCCTCGACCAGGTGATGGACATGATCCCCGGCTTCGGCGGCGGGATCAAGGACCAGCTCCCCGACGACGCGATGGACGTCACCCAGGAGCGGATGCGCGCGTTCAGCGTCATCATGGACTCGATGACCGAGACCGAAAAGGAGTACCCGAAGGCGATCGGCGCCGACCAGATCGAGCGCATCGCTCGCGGCTCGGGGACGAGCGAGGAACAGGTTCGGGAGCTGCTCCAGCAGTACAAGATGATGGAGCGCACGATCAAGCAGTTCCAGGGAATGGGTTCGGACAAGGAGATGCAGCGGATGATGCAACAGATGCAACAGGGCGGCGGCGGTGGCGGTGGCGGTGGCGGCGGCATGGGCGGGATGGGACCGTTCGGATAACTCCCGGAGCGCTCGCTCGAGAGCAAACTCCGACGTAGGCGGCCAGTAAACCGATCGTTTCCTTCCCGTGTTGACGGGTGTCGACTGGACCACTATCGGTATCTCCGAACCGAACTCGCACTTGGCCGAGGAACGAGGCTCTGACCGTCCGAGACCGATCCGGTCTCCGGTCAGGCGTCGACGGGTCGGCCGTCCTCGGTCGGGGGAGCGACGTGGTCGACGTAGCTCTCCACGTCGGGTTCGTGAACGCGAACGCGGACGGCGATCTCGCCGAGCTCGTCCGGTTCGCCGACCGAGAAGTTGACCCGGTCCTCGAACGCCGCCTGCTTTTTCAGGGCAAACGAGAAGGCGTCACCCTCCCGGTTCCCGAAGAACTCTCCACGGGCGGTGTCGAGGATTTCCTGTCGGTGGAGCAGCTCCGAGAAGTGATCCAACGAGTGGACCTCGCCTCTGATCTCGCCGAACTCCTCCTCGAGGTCGGCGTTCGGGAAGACGTTCGTAACGGCGTCGGCGACGCGGCTCGTTACCTCGGTGTCGTACACTGGTGCGGTGATCTCGACGTCGACGCTGTAGATCTGGCTCATGGCTGGTGGGGTTCGGTTTCCTGCTCGTCGCTCTCGCCCGCTTCCTCGCGGATGATCGTCCGGATTCGCTCGTGAAACGCCTCGAGCGAGTCGGTGTTCTCGATGACGACGTCGGCTCGGTCCATCGCGTCGTCCATCCCGAACCCGCGCTCGCGTTCGTCGCGTTTCTCGAGGGGCTCGCCGCCGTCGTTCGCGCCGGCGTCCCGGCCGCGCGCGTCGATGCGTTCGGCTCGCACGTCGAAGGGCGCTTCGATGCTGACGAGCGTGAACGCGTCGCCGAACCGATCCTCGAAGGTGTCGACCTCGACGCCCGATCGGAGTCCGTCGACCAGTACGGCCTCGTGGTCCTCGAGGCGGTCGTCGATCATCGGCAGCGAGCGTTCGGCGATCGCCGCCGGACCGTTCTCCTCGCGCAGCGCCTGGGCGACACCCCCGTGGTCTTTGGCGGGATCCAATCCGCGGTCGGCCGTCTCCTGGCGGACGACGTCGCCCATCGTCACGACGGGAATCCCTTCCTCGCGCGCGACGGTGGCGGCCTCGCCCTTACCGCTTCCGGGCAGTCCCACCGTTCCGATGACGTGCATCGGACGAACGTACCGTCGAGACGTGCATAAGGGCTGTGTTCGTCGCGAGCATCGATCGAAACACGGAGTCGACCGCGGGCGTCGACCCCGGTTGCTGTGAAACAACCTCATTATGAACCGATGTAGGTCGTCCGTTATATTCCCTTCTCCTGGGAGCACAGCGGCCCTCGGAGGGGAAATACGGATCTCGGGATGGCCGGTAGAGTCGGAACGACGACCGGTCGTGCTTTCAGTTGCGAAACAGCGGGCGTGTTCGCAACCGTTTATCGAGTCGAACTGGTCAGCTCAGAACTCATTTAAATCGAAACCAACCGTCGAAACGGAGTGTACCCGTTATTTACTAGCCCGGTCTTCGGGACAGACGCGTACTATGGCAAAACTCGATAGACGGAAATTCACGATGGCAGTCGGTGCTGGTATGGTTGCGGCAATTGCTGGCTGTGCCGACGACGAGGAGGAAGACGACGATCTCGAAGACGATCCCGAAGAGAACGGGATGGACGACGAGAACGGCATGGACGATGAGAACGGCATGGATGACGAGGACGACGACCTCGAAGACGACGATGACGCCATGGACGACGAGGACGACGACCTCGAAGACGACGATGACGCCATGGACGACGAGGACGACGACCTCGAAGACGACGATGACGCCATGGACGACGAGGACGACGACCTCGAAGACGACGATGACGCCATGGACGACGAGGACGACGACCTCGAAGACGACGATGACGCCATGGATGACGAGGACGACGACCTCGAAGACGACGATGACGCCATGGACGACGAGGACGACGACCTCGAAGACGATGACGACGCCATGGACGACGACGAGGACGACGGCCTCGAAGAGGACGACGACGCCATGGATGACGACGAAGACGACGACCTCGGCGACGACGACGAGGACGACGACGCTCTCGGGGACGACTGAACAGGCTGACGCAGTGGGCTGACGTCAGTTTGGGTCTTTCCCTTTTCGACCTTCGAGCCGTTCGGACCGATAGCCACGCGTATATCGCGAGTACCCGGCACGGGTTCGGTCGCCGGGAAACCATGGTGTGTCACGACGGCGGGGCGACGTGGTGGTCGCTATCCGCACGCTTTTCGCAGGCAGCCGAATCCCAACCGCTTATATCGCTCGATGGACGACCCCTACTCGAGGGCACGTAGCTCAGTCCGGAAAGAGCGTCGGACTTCTAATCCGACGGTCGTGGGTTCAAATCCCATCGTGCCCGTACAGCGAACGAAGTAAGCGAACCGACACGTGGAGTTTGAATGAGACCGAGGTTCTGCGCTCGCGCAGGTTCTCGGGCGTGGTTCAAATCCCATCGTGCCCGCTGATTCTACGACGAGCGAACGCGAGGAGTGAATCACGAACCGACAGGATCGAAGCCCGCCAATCGCAACGTCCCGCTGGATCGTGCAGGGGTCGTAGCGTCCTGCGGCGTGTCCGTAACCGCTCAGTAGCACCAGTTGTATCATCACGAACGATTTGATAACCGGATAAACCAGACACGAAGCCTAACTGTATAGGGTATCCGACCGCTGACCTCTCGAGACACTGATCGGTACTGAGGTCTCTACGGTCCGGCTTTTCCGTTTCTCGGACCGAAATAACCGTATGCTACCTGCGCGAACGCCGGGCGACTGTCCGGGCTCGGCTCCCGTCGTGATCGCTGCGGATAGTCCAGTCGACTCCTGGGACTCGCTTACCCGAACTGATGCGGGTCGATCGCCTATGCAGGCAGCCGATACAACTCGCTCGAGTCGCTGTCACGAGTATGAACGAACCGACCGCCGAGACGGTCGCCGGCGCGGAGACGTTCGCCGAACAGGCCCGACGGCGCGCGGAAACCGAGCGGGGGGCCGTGGAGTGGGCCGTCGACGAACTCGGATCCGAGATCGACGAACAGGGGATCGAACTCGAGCCGCTGCTCGAGTACGCCCGACGGAGCCGCGAGAGCCTGCCGGATCGCCACCGCCGGGCGTACGAGGCGATGGCTGCGGCGTTCGACGTCGATTCGGCTGTCTACGAGGCGTACGTCCTCGCGTACTCGGAGCTCTGCGAGGAGCTGGCCGACGGAGAGGGCCGTTCCGAGAAGAATCCGAAGGGGTGTACGAACGTGCTCGTCGCCCCGCCGTCGGAGTCCGAGACCCCCGTCGACGCCGGTGCCGATTCGGCATCCGGTGGACCGCTCGTCCTCAAGAACCGGGATATCGCGGGCCGAGGAACCCGTCCGAAGTCGATCGTCGAACAGCCGCCGATCGGCGACTACTACGGGTTTCTGACGGTCGACACCTGTGGAACCATCTCCATCTTCAAGGGAGTCAACGATCGAGGACTGGTCGCGGCGAACACCTACATCGACAGCGAGCGAGACGACGTCGATCCCGAGAACCAGCTCCGCAACGGAACCGTCATCCGGGTCGTGCTAGAGGAGTGTGCCACCGTCGAGGAGGCCCGGGCGCTGCTCGAGTCCGTCCCGACCCGTCAGCTGTGCGGACAGACGCTGTTTCTCGCCGACGACACCGATGCCGTCTTACTCGAGATCGATCCGGCTACCGAGCAAATCGCTGCCGACGAGGCGCCCGTTGTCGCGCGAACGAACCACTTCGTGCTGTCGTCGTCGACAGAGACCGAGAGTTCGCTCAGGCGGCGACGCAGGACACTGTCGCTGCTCGACGGAAGTGGGTATCCCGGCCGAGACGAGCTCTGGGCGGTCGCACGGGATCACGAGAACGGTCCCGGTGACGACTCGATCTGCCGGCATCCGGAACCCGAAACGGACGAACCGCACGCCTTCGGCCAACTGACGACGGCGAGTGCGGCCGTCTTCGAGGGCGGCTCGCCGGAGATCGACGTCGCGATGGGAAACCCCTGTATGGGGCAACGGACACAATGGTCGTTCGGGGACGAGATCCCGGCCGATCTTCGAACCGGACGGCGGTGGCTCGAGCAACAGTAGCGATCGACCGTAGTCGGCCTGGAGCCGAAAAACAGAGCTTAAGCGCGAACGCGCGACTGGTCGAGATCGATCTCGAGCTGCCTTGCAGCCTCGAGTCGCAGTCGCTTCGCTCGCCGTTTCGTTATCCGCGAGTCGGGCAGTCGGTCCGCGAGCGGATCGTACTCCTCGGGAGAGAACCCAAGCTTCCGCAGGTACCGTCGCACGCTCGAGTTCTCGAGACCGTCGTGGATCGCGGCGTCGGTGACCGTTTCGACGGTTTCGAACTCGGGAAGGGGAATTTCCTCGCCGGTGGCGTCGGCCGACGGCTCGGCGCCGGCGACGACGGTCCCGCGGGCATCCGCGTGGGTGACGATCGATCGAACGGCCTCGGCCAGTTGAAGCACCTGACTCGGCAGGGCCGCGTCCGGCGATCGCCACTCGACGGTCGGCATCGCCTTCCGCAACCGAACGGGGGTCCAGACCGCCTCGTACGGATCGAACTCGGCGTCGAACTCGTCCGGCTCGACGCCGCGCTCGAGGGCGCGCTCGCGGAACGTCTCGTAGGCGTCCTCGAGGTGTTGTTCCCACTCGGCGACGCTGTCGACGTAGGGCCAGAGCTGGCCCTGTTCCGGACAGGCGTCGTAACACGAACGCCGGTAGAGGTAGGGGCGTGCACACGCGGCGATCCGCTCGCCGCGGTAGTGCGACGAACTGTTGACGAGGGCGAACGCGGGGTCGATCGCCGTCAGGGCGTTGAGCTGATCGGCGACGTTCGACTGCTCGAAGTGTACGTGCGTTCCGGCACAGACGCGAGCGTCGTCGAACGTCGGTCCCACGATCCGACGCTGGAGCTCGGTCCCTCGCTTCTCGCGGTACGGTATCTCGGCCGGCGAGGCGTACAGCGGGGTCGCCAGCGGAACGAGTCGCTTGTTTTGTGCGCGTGCCGCGTCGACGACGCGCTCGATCCGATCGAGGAACTCCGCGCGGAGTTCGGTCATCGACGTACACGGGGTGGTCTTGATCTCGAGCATCGGCTCGACGAATTCGGGGTCGATCCCCTCCGCGACGTCGAGCAGTGTTCCGGGTGGTACCAGATCGCCGTCGTCGTCGACGACCCAGTACTCCACCTCGAGGCTGGTTTTCATAGGGGGTTCTCCGTTGAGCTGCGGTCGTTTGACCCTCGGACGGGCTGTCGTCGGGTCGGTGCTGCAGTCGGGCGTGGTCCGTCGAACCGTCGGACGACGTCCTTTTTTTCTCTCCGGGTGCCAGCCTAAGCCAGTCTGTGGTGAACCGCTTGAGCCTGCATATCAAGGGAAGCTACATCCTTCCGGACCGAACTTGCGTTACGGCACGGAGTAGTATTTGAGTGCAACTCGTCGCCTTCGGCGAGTGTCGCCCGCTTCCGAACGTTGGGTCGGTGCTTATTCACTCTCGGCCCCTCCCTCCGGTATGGCCGCAGTCGGGACGACCAGGCGACGACTGCTTTCGACGCTCGGTACTGCCGGAGCGGTCCTCGCGGTCGGCTGCGTCGGGTCCGGCGAGGACGCGGAAGACGCCGGCGACGAGCCGATCGTCGACGAGGCCGAAGCGCTCGAGAACGACACCCACCCCGACACGTGGCGGGACGTCGCGGAGATCCACCTCGACGCCTACGTCGGCGGTTGGGTCGGGGTCGACCCGTCTCACATCGACCGCGTCGAGAACCCGACGCTGGTGCTGTTCGAGGATCGATCGTACAAGATCTCCGTCGAGAACCGGGACAACGTCAAACACAACCTGGCGATCTGGGATCGAGCCGACGAACGAATCGGGGCGTACGCCACCGATATCGTCGCCGACACGGGAGCGACCGAGACGCTTGCGTTTACCGCGACTGACGAGATGGCGACCTACATCTGCGAGCACCAGCCCAGGATTCAGCTCGGCGATCTCGAGGTTGTCGTCGACGAGTAGCGTCCCGCGTCTTCCGTCTGACGGGCGGTTCTCGATTCGTGACTGATCGGATCAACGCTTAGTAGCGAGTCGTCGGTGGGGCGCCATGTGTGGACTACTTACGGCCGAGGTGGCGATCGTTGCGGGTGGCTCGAGCGGTCTCGGACGCGTGATCGGTCGGCGGTCGACGGGAACTGAGCAACACGCAGTGATCGTCGGCGCCGCGACCGCTAGCGAACCACGGTTACCGGAACCGGCGCGCGGCGGACGATTTTCTCGGCGACGCTGCCGAGCAAGACTCGGGAGACACCCTCCCGGCCGTGGCTGCCGATGACGATGTGGTCGACGTCGTGTTCCTCAGCGAAGGCCACGACCTCGCGCTCGGGTTTTCCGACGGCCGTCTCGGTTCGAAACTCGGTCTCGCTCGTATCGAGCGGTTCCGTAACGTCCTCGAGGGAGCCCGAAGCCTCTTGCTCTCGGTCACGGAGCGCTTCCTGCAGGAGATTGACGCCGGCCTCTGTCGAGCCGTCCGCAGCCTCGACGACGCGCAGCAGGACGATCTCCTCGTCGGCGTGGGAGTCGAACGCGTACTCTACGGCCTTCTGTGCCGACGCCGAACCATCGTATGCGACGAGTACTGCCATACGCTACTCTACCCAGTTCCGAACCATAAACGCGATGCACGAACCCTGCCCTCGGTCCTCGCTCCGCTGCTTCGACCGCTGCCTTCTCCGCGGAGGTCACAGGGGCACGGTTTCGACTCGAGTACCCCGTCGTTCGGTCCTCGCCTTTCTCCGCGGCTCGCAGAGCCCGTGGTTCCGGTTCGAGGGCTTCGCTGCCGTTCAAACGCCGCCGTCTCCACGGCTCGCGATGCTCGCCGTTCCGACTCGAGGTCTTCGCTGGCGCTCAGACCTCGCCCTCCTCGCGGTTCGCGGTGCTCACCGCTCGGTATTTCGGCGTTTTCGCTGCCGCTCAAACGCCGCCCTCCTCAAACCGGAAGGTGCCATCTCGCTGGACGACCTCGCCGTCGATTTCGATAAGCGAATCCTCGCTCATGTCTACGATCATGTCCACGTGGACGGCGGACTCGTTGGCTTCGTTGCCCTCGCCGACGGTGTCGTCGTAGGCTCGGCCGACCGCCATGTGGACCGTATCCCCCATCTTCTCGTCGAACAGCATGTTGTACGTGAACCGATCGATGTCGCGGTTCATCCCGATGCCGAGTTCGCCAAGCCGGCGGGCGCCGTCGTCGGTCTCGAGGACGTTCGTCAGCACGTCCTCGTTCTTCGCCGCCGAGTGCGAGACGACCTCGCCGCCCTCGAACTCGAGGTAGACGTCCGTGATCTCCCGACCCTGGTGGTACAGCGGCATGTCGAACAGCACCTCGCCCTCGACGGAGTCGGGCTGGGGTGCGGTGAAGACCTCGCCGCCGGGGAGGTTGTGCTCGCCGTGGTCGTTGATCGTCGGGTTGCCGTCGATCGACATCGTGACGTCGGTCGTCTCGCCGCTTTTGATGCGGATCTCCTCGCCGGCGTCCATCAGTTCGACCATGTTCGCCTGGTGTTCGCGCTGGGCCTCCCAGTCCTTGTTGACGGCGTCCCAGACGAACCCCTCGTATGCCTCGGTGCTCATCTCGGCGAGCTGGGCGTTCGCGGGCGCGGGGAACTGCGTGAGACACCAGCGGGTCGAGAGCCGTTCCTCGAGGATGGGCTGGTGAGCCTGTCGGTGGGCTGCCTGGGTTTCGGGGTCGACGTCGCTGGTCTGGGTGACGTTGTCGGTGGCCCGAATCGCGATGTAGACGTCGGTGTTCTCGATCAGCGCGAGCTCGTGTTCGGGCGTCTCGAACTCGTCTTCGGCCGCGCGAAGGTAGGCGCGCTGTTGCCGTTTACCGGTTCGCTGGCTGGTCGTGATCGGGTTCGCCCCGCGGTCGCCGATCACCTCGTGGAGGGCGACGACCAGGTCCTCGGCGACGGGGTGGGCGTCGACGACGACGTTGTCCCCCTCCTGGAGATCGACAGAGTGGTTCGCGATGATCTCGGCGTGCTCGCGGATGCGTGGGTCCATGTGTCACGACTCTCGTCGCTTCGGAATACCGTTTTCGAATCGAAATCCCCGCCGTCGGTCACTCGCCGCGATTCACCAGGAAGATCCCGAGGTAGATCGAGATGACCGCGCAGGCGACCCCCAGCAAGAAAACCAGGGTAAACGGCGACTCGAGCGAGAAGGCGTTCGCCTCGCCCGTCGCCCAGCCGACGAACCCGGTCACGACGAGTACGACGGCGGCGAGCCGAAGGGTGGTGAGGAGTTGCCGTGCGTCCATGCCGGACGATAGCGGACCGCCGGTACATATCTTGTCACCGACTCGGGAACGGCGGCTATTTGACGGCCCGCCGGTTACCGAATCGCATGATCGACCTGCGCTCGGACACCGTGACGAAACCCGACGACGAGATGCGGGACGCAGCCGCCGCGGCCGAGGTCGGCGACGACGTCTACGGCGAGGACCCGACTGTAAACGACCTCGAGGATCGTGCCGCCGAACGGGTCGGGAAGGAGGCAGCCCTCTACGTGCCGACGGGAACGATGGGCAACCAGATTGCCGCGCGGGTTCACGCCGAGCGCGGCCAGGAGGTGCTCGCCGACCGGAAAAGTCACGTCGTGAAGTACGAACTCGGCGGGTTCGCCCAGCTCGCGGGGCTGCAGGTGCGAATGCTCGACGCCGATCCGCGGGGCGTGCCGACGCCCGATCAGGTCGACGCGAGCTACGTCGCGGAAGACCTGCATCGACCAGGGACGGGCCTGCTCTGTCTCGAGAACACCCACAACGCTCGCGGCGGGCTCGCGATCGAACCGGAGAAGATCGAAGCCGCAGCCGACACGGCCCACGACCGGGACGTTCCGGTCCACGTCGACGGCGCGCGCCTGTTCAACGCCGCGACGGCGCTCGACGTCTCCGTCACCGACCTCACTGATCCCGTCGACTCGGTCATGTTCTGTCTCTCGAAGGGGCTCGGCGCTCCCGTCGGTTCGATGCTCGCGGGCTCCGAGGAGTTTATCGAACGAGCCCGCCGGATCCGCAAGCTGTTCGGCGGCGGGATGCGCCAGGCCGGAATCGTCGCCGCGCCCGGCCTGCGGGCCCTCGAGAACGTCGCGGACCTCGAGACGGACCACGAGAACGCTCGCCTGCTAGCCGACGGGCTCGGCGAGATCGGAGGGTTGGGGGTACAGCAGCCGGAGACGAACATCGTCCTCGCCGACGTCTCGGGGCTCGGCCTGACCAGCGAGACGGTTCTCGAGCGACTGGGCGAGGACGTTCGGGCGTCGGCGTTCGGCGAGACCACGCTGCGGTTCTGTACGCACCGCTGCGTCTCGCGGGACGACGTCGAAAACGCTGTCGAGCTGGTCGCCGAGCGCCTCGAGTAGCCTAGCGCCCCTCCATCCCGTCGCGGAACTCGAGGATCGTCCGGCGCAACAGCAGGTAGGTGAAGAAGATCAGCGCGAGCAGGATCAGGACGATCGCGATGATGACCGGATCGTCGGGGACGAGGCTAACCATACCCGAGCGGTACAGCGTCGGCCCGCAAAACCGTTTCGACGTTTTGTTACTTATACGACGGAGAAGAACTAAAGATAGCTAAAACCGCGCTTTCAGCTTGCATCGACTATATTGGACAGCGGTCCGTAGCGACGGTAGGCCTCGGTGTCCGATCGTCTGCCCGTCGGCTCGAGGCCGCTCCGGCCGGCTTCCCTCCGTCGTGCCGGAGGCCCGTTCGCCGGCTCGCTGGACCGTCGAACGGGCAATTCGCGGGGATCGCGACGCGATCCCGCTGGCGCCGGTCACCCCGCCCGCGATCCCCTCTTTCGTTCTCACCGCCGAGTCGCGACGCTGACGGTCTCGAGGACGGCCCCGTCCGGCTCCCGAATCTCGCCCGAGAGTTCGTCGCCGTCGCGCTCGAGCACGGCGAATCCCGGTCGATTTCCGCGGGGCTGGGCGTGGCTGCCGGGGTTGAGCAGGACCACGTCGTCAGTTTCGACGACGGTCGGTCGGTGGCTGTGTCCCGAGACGACGACGTCGGCGTCCCGCGAGCGGCCGAACATCGCTAGCCCGGTCGCGCCGCCCTCGCGACGGTGCGTGACGGCGAAGCGAACCCCCTCGGCCTCGACCGTGCGTGCCGTCGGCAGGCGGTCCCGGACCGCCGCGCTGTCGGCGTTACCGTGGACGGCGAACAGCCGACCGCACTCGTTTCGGAACGCCTCGAGGGCCGCCGTGCTGGTGAAGTCGCCGGCGTGGATCACCGTTTCGGCGTTCCGGGCGGCCTCGAGGGCCTCGCCCTCGAGTTCGTGGCCGTCGCTGCTGTGAGTGTCCGAGAAGATCGCGATCATAGCCAGGGTTCGGACCGCGGGGGTAACGTCCCTTTCGCCTTCCGTCGTTCAGCTCTCGTCCGTTCCGTCGTAGATCGCCACGATCGTCGATCCCGACGGGCGATCGCCCAGCGTCGCCGACACCGTCGTCGCCTCGAGATCGACCGTCGACTCGAGGCGCTCCCAGCCGTCGTCGGTCTCGACGGCGATCCCGACGTCGGTCGGGCTCACGCCGGGCGGCAGCGCCGACGGGTCGTAGACGAGTTCGATCCGGAACGCATCGACGGCCCGCAGCTCCTCGAGGCCGACGAACTCGACGGCATCCGCGAGCGCGGTCGCCGTCGGATCGCGGCTGCTGCGCTCGAGCCCGAACTCGTCGGGGACGACGCCCGCGACGACCTCGGCGCGAGCGCCCGTGCGTTCGAGGGTTAACTCCACGACGTCACCGGAATCGTAACCGGGGATGGCCATACTCGAGGCGAAGCCCTCGAGGGGTATGGCGCTGTAGCGCGCGCACGCCGGCTGTGGGTGCGCCTCCCACGGCCGGGTGCGTTCGGTGTCGCCGATTCCGAAGCGGCCACCGGGGTCGGAGACGAATCCTTTTATCGTAGCGGGAACCACTCACTACCGTGTCCGAGACAGCCGGGTACATGCGATTCTTCCCATACGAGCAACCCTACGAGAACCAGCGCGAGGCGATGGACCGCATCTACAACGCGCTGGTTCGAGACCAGGACGTGCTGTTCGAGGGTGCCTGCGGGACCGGCAAGACCCTCTCCTCGCTGGTTCCGGCCCTCGAGGTCGCCCGCGAGCAGGACAAGACCGTCGTTATCACGACCAACGTCCACCAGCAGATGCGTCAGTTCGTCGCCGAGGCCCGGGAGATCACCCGCGAGGAGGACATCCACGCGGTCGTGTTCAAGGGGAAGGGGTCGATGTGTCACATCGACGTCGGCTACGAGGAGTGTCAGACGCTGCGGGACAACACCCGGGCCGTGGTCGACGCCGAGCGCGACCGCGAACAGTTAGCGCGGCGCCAGCGCGAGCTGCTCGCCGAGAGCCAGGAGGGAAGCGACGGCTCCGCGGCGGACGCCCGCAGCGCGGTGATGGACGAACTCGAGAACATCGAGGACCGCCTCGAGGACTTGGCGGAACAGAACGTCTGTGACTACTACCGGAACAATCTCACGGAGGATACGGACGACTTCTTCGCCTGGCTGTTCGACGACGTCCGCACGCCCGAGGAGATCTACGAGTACGCCGAGCAGCGCGAGTTCTGTGGCTACGAACTCCTGAAGGAGGGGATCGAGGGTGTCGATCTGGTCGTCTGTAACTACCACCACCTGCTGGATTCGACGATCCGAGAGCAGTTCTTCCGGTGGCTGGGCCGGGACCCGGAGGACGTGATCGCGGTCTTCGACGAGGCCCATAACGTCGAGGACGCGGCCCGCGAGCACGCCACCCGGACCTGCTCGGAACGCACGTTCGACTCGGCGCTGGACGAACTCGCCGACAGCGACGATCCACGAGCCGAGGGCGCGACCAACGTCCTCTCGGCGTTTCACCGCGCGCTGGTCGAAACCTACGAGGACTCCTTTCAGTTCGGCGAGCGCGAACGGATCGGCGAGAACTGGTCGGACGTCCCGATCGCAAACGAGGATCGGCGCGACGAGCTCACCCTCGAGTTCCTCCAGCGCTATTCGGGACAGGGGATCGACGACGATCTCGAGGCCGCGATGGCGCTCGGCCAGGAGCTCGACGAGGAGTACGAGGAGGCGTATCGGGAGGGAGAGACGGCCACGCGAACCGAGTGTCAGACCCTGCAGGCGGCCGGCTTCGTCAGCGCGTGGATGGACGAGGGGACAAAGGAGGGGCTATACCCCGTCGTCTCGGTCACTCGGGACGCCGGCACCGACGAGATCTACGGCCGCGCGGAGCTGTACACCTGTCTCCCCCGTCAGGTCACCGGGAAACTGTTCGAGGAGGTTTCCGCGACGATCCTGATGAGCGCGACGCTACAGCCCTTCGACGTCACCAAAGACGTGCTGGGACTCGAGGAGCCGATCTCGATGGCCTACGGGCTCGAGTTCCCAAGCGAACACCGCCGCACGTACGCCGTCGAGACGCCGCCGCTGTTTTCGTCCGACCGGGACGATCCCGCGGTCCAGGAACAGGTCGCGGGGACGATCGACGACGCGGTCCGGATGACCGCCGGCAACACGCTTGCCTTCTTCCCGAACTACGGTGAGGCCGAACGGTACGCGGACCGCCTCGAGCGCCGCGAGTCGGCGACGGTCTACCTCGACGAGCCCGGCGTCGCCGTCGAGGAGCTTCGGCAGGAGTTCGTCGACGACGACGACGCCGTCCTCTGTACCTCGCTGTGGGGAACCCTCGCCGAGGGCGTGAGCTTCGACGGCGACGACGCGCGGACCGTACTGGTCGTCGGCGTTCCCTACCCGCACCTCGACGACCGGGCCGACGCGGTCCAGGAGGCCTACGACGCCGCCTTCGAGGGAACCGACACCGGCTGGCGCTACGCCGTCGAGATCCCGACGGTCCGCAAGACCCGCCAGGCGCTCGGTCGAGTGCTCCGCTCGCCCGAGGATATCGCCGTCCGCGCGCTGCTGGATCGGCGCTACTCGAGGGAGGCGAAGTCCGATCTGGGCAAGTACAGCGTCAACGGGACCTTCCCACACGAGGAACGCGAGGAACTGATCGACATCGAGCCCTCGAAGCTCAAGTTCGCGATGCGGAACTTCTACGGGGACCACGCCGCCTACGACGGCGACCCGCCCGCCCCCTGATTACGGAAGTTCGAGGAGAAAGCCCCGCCGTTCACGGCGGGGATGAATCCGACAAAATCTTCGTGAACCACGTTTGACGTGCTACACGAATGTTTTAACTCATATGATTGCGTATTATCATGTGACCGAGACGGTCTACCCGCCCCACTAATCGGACAATATCGGGATTCCCCGATTTCACGCAGAAAGAACCTCTTTCTGTTGTGGACTCGGGGTGCAGCAAGAAGTACCTCCGACTCTCATGCCGGGATAGGAGTAACGGCTGGTTGGCACAGCCAGTAGCCGTCATCAGGGCCGCTACAAATCTTAAACATCCCAACTCAGCGGTGCGGTGCCGTGGGAATCTTCGCCCTTCAGGGCGGAGAGGATGTCAATTCCGGTCGAGCGTCACGTGGGCGGCGCCGTTCGTCACGGTGACGACGTGGTCGCCGCTCTCCTCGATCTCCACGTCGAAGCTCCCGCTGTCGGAGACCGAGCGGGCCTCGAGCGGTCCCTCGCCGATCTTCGCGACCTGGACGCTGACCGCGTCCCCGTTTTCGACCCGTTCGACGTCGATCTCGACCGCGAACTCGTCGCCCTCGTCTGCGCTGAACTCCGCGGTGTGTTCGTCCTCGAGCGTCTCGTCGATCCCGTCGTCGCCCACGAGGTCGGTCGCGGCCGAACAGCCCGAGACCGAGACGGCGGCGGCGACACCGAGCAGTGATCGTCGGTACATGCTCTACTACCTTCGCACAGTCTTATATGTGCTTTCTGGGAGGGAAAAACCTCGTCGGACGGCGGCCTACGCCGACAGCACGACCCGGCTCACCGGAACCCCGTCCGTCCCGTCCCGGAACTCGAGTTCGCCGACGGTCCACTCGACCGGCTCGATCTTGCGGTCGGCCAGCCGTCTCGCGGTCGGTTCGTCGCCCCCGCGGGCCAGGGTGACGTGGGGAACGTAGTCCTCGCCCTCGAGCCCCGCGACGGTGCCGAACTCCTCGACGAGGCGGGCGTGGATCGCCTCGAGCCCGGGGCTGTCGACGGCGAGGTAGACGACCGGAGCCGACCCCAGCGGCGGGTCGGCGAAGAAGTCGATTCCGGTGACGCGAGCCTCGACCGGGGAAACTCCCTCGAGGGCGCGGTGGGTGCGGTGTTGGAGCTGGGTGACGTGGTCGGCCTCGCCGAGACGCTTGAGCAGACAGGAGTGATCCTCGCGAACGATATCGAACCCGATCAGCTCGGGGTAGAGGGCGTCCGCGAGTTCGCGGACGCGCCCGGGGACCGGGACGGTGACGCTGTACACGTTCTCGCGAGTACGGACGATCGCCCTATGAGTGTGGCGTTCGACGGCTCAGCCGTCGTCCCGCGGCCGTTTCCGCCCCCCGTACTCGGGAGTGACGGCGGGACGGATGTTGCCGCCGTCGTCGGAAAGACCTATTTAGGCGGCTCTACCATCTTCTCATAATGGATGTGCGGGGGCTCCGAGCCCTAGTGGTGCTCGTGGTGATCGGATGCCTGCTCGTTCCGATGCCCGCCTCGGCCGTGGTGGCGGCCGACGGTGACGCCGGACCCCAACAGCAGGTGCTCCAGCAGACTGACGACGGATTGCAGTTCGACGACGCTGACGAGATCCACATCGACGCTGATATCTACGAGAACGGGTCGGCGACGTTTACCATCGACTACCGATTCCCGATAAATACCGAGAACGAGTCGATCGAAGAGTGGGAACTCCTCCAGGACGATATCGAGTCGAACCCCGAGGAGTACATCGAACGGGAGGCCGAGGGCTGGAACGAGGTCGCCGCCGACGGTGAGAACGCGACGGACCGGGAGATGGAGATCTCGAACTTC
Source organism: Natronococcus roseus (assembly GCF_043677095.1). NCBI lineage: Archaea > Methanobacteriati > Methanobacteriota > Halobacteria > Halobacteriales > Natrialbaceae > Natronococcus > Natronococcus roseus. The sequence goes on along the minus strand of NZ_JBHLJR010000003.1, from coordinate 173,816 downwards.
ACCGTGACGACCGATGAAAGCACCGCGCCACGGGATCTGGCCCACGTGAAGTACGAGTTCGAGTGGTCGTCGTTCGCCCACGTCGAACTCAACCGCATCGAGGCCGGCGACGCGCTGTCCGGGTTCACGCTGGTCGACGATACGACGCTCCAGCTCTTCTGGCCGGATACCTACTCCGCGTACGAGATCGATCCGGACTCGGACGACAGGGGGGACGGATCGGTCTTCTGGGACGGCGGTGACACCGAGTTCGCCGACGATCAACCGCGAGTCGTTCTGATCGAGGACACCGAGTCCACCGGTGAGCCGACCGAGGCCGAGGAGGGGCTGGCGATGCCTTGGCTAGTGGTTTTCGGTGCCCTCGGCGCGCTCGCGCTGGCCGGCGTCGCCGGCTGGTGGTTCCGGTACGGACAGGGGTCGGACTCCGAGAGCGTCGATCCGGTAGAGCAGTCGGAACCGACCGCCGCTTCCCAACCGGCCGGTCCGCCCGCGGAGCTGTTGAGCAACGAGGAACGAGTGTTACAGCTGGTCGAGGACCGTGGCGGACGGATAAAACAACAGGAAGTCGTGGCCGAACTCGACTGGACGGAGGCCAAGACCAGCCAGGTCGTCGGCGGACTTCGAGAGGACGACGAGATCGAGGTCTTCCGCATCGGCCGTGAGAACGTTCTCGCGCTCCCCGACGAGAATATCGACGAGGAGTAGCCGGACCGCCACAATACTTGCCTGCCGAGTAGGATTTAAGAGGACTCGTTTTCATAGGGAGACCTAATGAGCGGCTCCGCCGATAGCTCGGTACCCCTTTTCGCTACTGCCGGAGCCGTCACGCCGCGACGACCCCGACGACCGGGCCTTTGAGCCCACCCTATACCCCACCTCCTCGTCCCGAACCTGCGAAAATCCAAAAACTCCAGTTTTTCGACGTAGCGCAGCCTATGACTTTAATTTCTTGAACTAAGAACGACGAATTTAAGTCTATCCTCCCGCTCCACTCGAGTAGAACATGACACGCGTTGCACTCGCGTTCTCGGGGGGACTCGACACGACCGTCTGCGTCCCGCTGCTCGAAGAGGAGTACGGATACGACGACGTTATCGGCGTCACCGTCGACGTCGGCCAGCCGGAGTCGGAGTTCGACGAGGCCGAGGAAACCGCGGAGGCGCTCGGACTCGAACACTACGTCGTCGACGCGAAAGAGGAGTTCGCGGATCTCTGTTTCGAGAGCGTCCGCGCGAACGCGACCTACCAGGGCTACCCGCTGGGGACCGCACTCGCCCGCCCGGTGATCGCCAGCGCCATCCTCGAGGTCGCCGAGGAGCAGGGCTGTACGGGTATCGCCCACGGCTGTACGGGGAAGGGGAACGACCAGCTTCGCTTCGAGGCGATCTGGCGCGACTCCGATCTCGAGGTCATCGCCCCCGTGCGCGAACTCGGGCTCACGCGCGAGTGGGAGAACGAGTACGCCGAGGAGAAGGACCTGCCCGTCGAGGGCGGCGGCGGCGGCAAGTGGTCGGTCGACACCAACCTCTGGAGCCGCTCGGTCGAGGGATCGGAACTCGAGGACCCGAGCTACGTTCCCGGCGAGGAGATCTACAACTGGACGCAGGCTCCCTCGGGCGACACCGAGGAGATCGAGATCGAGTTCGACGAGGGCTACCCGGTCGCCATCGACGGCGAAGCGTACGAGCCCGTCGAACTCATCCAGCACCTCAACGAACTCGCGGGCGCCTACGGCGTCGGTCGCACGGACTCGATGGAGGACCGCATGCTCGGGCTGAAGGTCCGCGAGAACTACGAGCACCCCGCGGCGACGACGCTGCTCAACGCCCACGAGGCCCTGGAGGGGCTCGTCCTCACCCAGGAGGAGCGTGAGTTCAAGCAGCTGATCGACCAGAAGTGGTCGAAGAAGGGATACGAGGGCCTCGTCGACGCACCCCTGGTCGGCGCGCTCGAGGGCTTCATCGCCGAGACCCAGAACCGCGTCACCGGGACGGTGACGATCCGCTTCGAGGGCGGCCAGGCCCGCGCGGTCGGCCGCGACAGCAAGTACGCCGCCTACTCCGCCGAGCACGCCTCGTTCAACACGGAGACGGTCGGCAAGATCAGCCAGGAGGACGCCACGGGCGTCGCGAAGTACCACGGCTTCCAGCGCCGCCTCGCAAACGAGTCGATCGCCGCGAACCAGGACGAGGAGGTCGAGCTCGCGACCGACGGAGGCGAGGAGTAAGATGAGCGGAGAGGAAGCTCCCGACGCGGACGGATTGGACGACACAGGCGTCGTCCGACGGGATCGCTTCAGCGGCGGCCCCGCCCGGAGCTTCCTCTCCTCGCTTGCGGCCGACGAGCGGATCTTCGAAGCCGACCTCGAGGTCGACCGCGCACACACCCTCATGCTCGCCGAGCAGGGGATCCTCGCGGACGACACCGCCGGAGAGATCTTGACGGCGCTGGACGCGATCGAGGTCGACGGTCACGACTCGCTGCCCGACGGCGAGGACGTTCACGAGGCAATCGAGACTGCCGTCATCGAACGGATCGGCGAGGAGGGTGGGAAGATGCACACCGCTCGCTCGCGCAACGACGAGGTCGCGACCTGCATCCGCTACCGCCTGCGCGAGGACGTCCTCGACGCCGTCGAGACGACGCTCGCGCTGCGCGAGGCGCTGCTCGAGGTCGCCGACGAGGGCCGGGAGACGATTATGCCCGGCTACACGCACCTCCAACCGGCCCAGCCGACGACGGTAGCCCACTGGGCGCTGTCCTACGAGGGGGCGGTCCGTCGCGACACCGAACGCCTGCTCGAGGCGTACGGACGGATCGACGAGTCGCCGCTGGGCGGTGCGGCGTTCGCGGGGACGACGTTCGATATCGATCGCGAGCGCACGGCGGAGCTGCTCGGATTCGAGGGCGGTCCCGCGAGCAACGCGAGGGGGAGCTCGGCGGAGCGGCGTTCCGCCGTTGTTGTCGAGAACTCGATGGACGCTTCCTCGAGTCGGGACTTCCTGCTCGAGACGACCCAGGCGCTGTCGACCCACGCGACGACGCTGTCGGGACTCGCGGAGGACCTCATTATCTTCGCGAACCGCGGGTTCGTCGACCTCGCGGACGACTACTCCTCGACGTCGTCGATCATGCCTCAGAAGAAGAACCCGGACACGCTCGAGCTCGTCCGTGCGGTCGCGGGCGACGCCGCGGGCGGCGTTCAGGGGCTGACGACGACGCTCAAGGGGCTGCCCCGCGCGTACAACCGCGACTTACAGCGGGCGACGACCCACGCCTGGGAGACCGTTGACGCCGTAACGGAGGCCGGCGAGGTCGCGGCGGGCGCGGTCGCGACGGCCGACTGGAACGAGGAGACGCTCGCGGCGGAGGCCGGCGTGGGGTTCTCGACGGCGACCGGCGTCGCCGACCTGCTGGCGGCCAATGGGCTGCCGTTCCGGACGGCACACGAGATGGTCGCCCACGCTGCGGAGAACGGGGGAGACTACGACGCCCTCGAGGCCGCCGCAGGGGACGTACTGGGCGAACCGCTCGAGTCGTTCGTCGACCCCGCCGCCGTCGAGGACGCCCTCGACCCCGAGGCGAGCGTCGCGAGTCGCGACTCGCGGGGCGGACCCGCCCCCGAGGCGGTCGCCGACCAGCTCGAGTCGGCCCGCGAGGCGCTCGCGGCCGACGAGGCGACGCGGGCGACGACCGACGAGGTGCTCGAGGACGCCCACGCGACGCTTCGTGAGGAGGTGAACCGGTATGTCTGATCGGCTCGCCTCTCGAGACCCGGTTCGACCGAGCGTGGCGACCTCGCCGCCGTCCCCGCCCGGGGACGATACACAACCTGAATGATACGAGGGACAAAATCTGCCGGAAAACGACAGTCACACACCGTTAGTGTGTAGTGCGGCTATTGTAATTTTTCTGTTAGGTTCGAAGGTTTTAAGGGTACCGCGGTCCCAGTGTGGAGTACAATGACAGAATGCGTCGAGTGTGGGGCGGAAGTGTCCCTGCACGACGATCTGGAAGTGGGAGAGATCGTTGACTGTACGACCTGCGGAGCCGAGCTGGAAGTCGTCGACACCGAGCCGCCAGTCCTCGAGCGAGCCCCGGAGCTCGAAGAGGACTGGGGTGAGTGACCTTGCAGATAGGAATACTCTACTCCCGGATCCGCAAGGACGAGAAGCTCCTCCTCTCGGAGCTGCGCGAGCGCGACCACGAGGTCACGAAGATCGACGTCCGCAAGCAGACGTTCGACATCGGCGAGGCTCCCGAGGCGTTCGCCGACCTCGACGTCGTCGTCGACCGCTGTCTCGCCACGAGCCGCAGCCTCTACGCCACGCAGTTCTTCGAGGCCTACGGCATCCCCGTGATCAACAGCAACGAGACGGCCGAGATCTGCGCCGACAAGGTCAAGAACAGCCTCGCGCTCGAGCAGGCCGGCGTTCCCACGCCCGCGACGAAGGTCGCGTTCACGAAGGAAACCGCCCTCGAGGCGATCGAGGAGTTCGGCTACCCCTGCGTGCTCAAACCCGTCGTCGGCTCCTGGGGCCGCCTGATGGCCAAGATCGACTCCCGCGACGCCGCGGAGGCGATCCTGGAACACAAGGCAACGCTCGGCCACTACGAGCACAAGGTGTTCTACGTCCAGGAGTTCGTCGAGAAACCCGGCCGCGACATCCGCGTCGTCGCGATCGACGGCGAACCCGTCGCGGGAATGGTTCGCTCGTCGGACCACTGGATCACGAACGCCGCAAAGGGTGCGGAGACGAACGTCTTCGAACCCGACGACGAAGCCACCGAACTCGTCGAGAAGGCCAGCGACGCCGTCGGCGGCGGCCTGCTGGGCATCGATCTCATGGAAACCGAAGACGGGTATACCGTCCACGAGGTCAACCACACCGTCGAGTTCAAGGCGCTCAACGACGCCGTCGAGACAGACGTCGCAAGCACCGTCGTCGACTGGCTCGAGGAGAAAGCCGCCGAGAACGACTCCCAGGAAGTCGAGGTGACGTTCTGATGGCCGTCGGTACCGACGCCAGCGCCGACGAATCCGCCGAGACCGTTACCGCGACAGTCATCGGCGGCAGCGGATTCACTGGGGGGGAACTCCTCCGACTGCTCGCTGGCCACCCCAACTTCGAGCTCACGGAAGTGACGAGTCGCTCGAAGGCCGGCAAGAGCGTTGGCTCTGTTCACCCGCCGCTTCGCGGAACCGACCTTCGCTTTACCGAACCCGACGACCTCGAGAGCGTCAACGTCCTCTTTGCGGCAACGCCACACGGCGTCTCGATGGGGCAGGTCGACGAGTTCTTCGAGGTCGCAGATACGGTTGTCGACCTCTCGGCGGACTTCCGCCTCGACACCGAAGAACAGTACGAGGAGTGGTACGACGGCCACACCGCACCCGAATACCTCGAAAAGGCCGAGTACGCCCTCCCCGAGATCAACCGCGAGAACCTCGCGGGCGCGGAGCTGATCGCCGGCGGGGGCTGTAACGCCACCGCCACCATTCTCGGACTGTACCCGCTGTTCGAGCACGGGATTCTCGAGGGCGGCGAGCAGGTCGTCGTCGACGTGAAGGTCGGCTCCTCGGAGGGTGGTGCCGGCGGCGGCGATGCCTCCTCGCATCCGGAACGCTCGGGCGTCGTCCGTCCCTACGCACCGACGGGTCACCGCCACGAGGCCGAGATCGAGCAGTTCCTCGACACCTCGGTCGCCTTCACCTGCCACGCCGTGGACATGATCCGCGGCGCCAGCGCGACGGGCCACGTCTTCCCGTCGGGGCCGGTGTCGAAGGGCGACCTCTGGAAAGCGTACAGAGGGAGCTACGAGGACGAGCCGTTCGTCCGCATGGCCGCGGGCGGCTCCGGCGTCTACCGGTATCCGGAGCCCAAGTCGGTCGCGGGGACCAACCTCGCCGAGGTCGGCTTCGAACTCGACCCCTCGAACAAACGGATCGTCGTGTTCTCGGCGATCGACAACATGATGAAGGGCTCTGCGGGACAGGCGGTCCACGCCGCCAATATCGCGCTCGGCTTCGAGGAGACGGCCGGACTCGAGTTTACGGGGCTGCACCCCGTAGGGGCACCCTGAGATGACCGTGGTAGTGAAGATCGGCGGCGCCCGCGCCGTCGATCCCGAAGGTGCGCTCGCGGACGTCGCCTCCCTCGTCGAGGACGGCGAGGACGTCGTCCTCACCCACGGCGGCTCGACGGCCGTCGACGAGACGCTCGAGGACCTCGGCCAGGAACCTACCTACGTCGAGACACCCGGTGGCGTCGTCGGTCGCTTCACCGACGAGGACACCATGGACGTCTTCAAGATGGTGATGCCCGGCAAGCTCAACACGGATCTCGTCGAGAGTCTGCAAAACGAGGGCGTCAACGCCGTCGGGCTCTCGGGCACGGACGGCAAACTGCTCGAGGGCAAGCGAAAATCGGCCGTCCGCGCGAAGGTCGACGGCAAGAAGAAGATCCTGCGCGGCGACCACTCGGGGAAGATCGAGTCGGTCAACGCCGATCTGCTCGAGACGATGCTCGAGGGCGAGTACACGCCCGTCGTCTCGGTCCCGATGCTCGGAGCCGAAAAAGGCGGCGGGTACACCGCCGTCAACGCTGACGCCGACCGCGCGGCCGCCGCGATCGCGGGCGCGCTCGGGGCCGACCTGGTCGTCCTCACCGACGTCTCGGGGATCTACGAGGATCCCGACGACGAGTCGACGAAGATCGAGTCGGCCGCGACGCCGGAGGAGTTCGAGGCCGTCAAAGACGCCGCCGAGGGGTTCATGACGAAGAAGGTCATGGCCGCCGAGGAAGCCCTCGAGGGGGGCGCCTCGTCCGTCATCGTCGCGACGGCGAACGCGGACGCACCGATCTCGAGTGCGCTTGAAGGCGAGGGGACGACCCTCGAGCCCGGCGCGCTCGCCGACGACGAAACGGACGCGGAAGCCACACAGGAGGCCACGCAATGAGCGATCACGACTTCATCTCCGGCAGCAAACCGATCGGCATCGAGCGCGGCGAGGGACCGTCCCTTTACACTGCCGACGGGACGGAGTACTTAGACGCCGGCGCGAGCTACGCCTGTACGCCGCTCGGTCACTCCCATCCCGCTGTCGTCGACGCGGTCTGCGAGCAGGCCGGCAAGCTGACGTTCGTCGACTCCTCGTTTCCGGTCCAGTCGCGCGAGGACGCCTACGCCGCGTTCGTCGCGGCTACACCGGAGGAACTCGAGTCGGCCTGGTTCTGTAACTCCGGGACCGAGGCCAACGAGGCCGCGCTGAAGTTCGCCCGCTCTGCGACCGGCGAGTCGAAGATCATCGCGGCGACCCGCTCGTTCCACGGCCGGACGATGGGCTCGCTCGCGGCCACCTGGAAGGACAAGTACAAGAAGCCGTTCGAGCCCCTGGCCGGCGACGTCGAGTTCGTCCCATACGGTGACGGGGAGGAGCTCGCTGACGCGGTCGACGACGAGACCGCGGCCGTCATCCTCGAGCCGATTCAGGGCGAGGGCGGGATCAACGTCCCACCTGCGGGCTACCTCGAGACCGCCCGCGAGCTGACCGAAGAGGCCGGCGCGGCGCTGGTCTTCGACGAGGTTCAGACTGGGATGGGCCGCACAGGCTCGATGTGGGCCTGCCAGAACGCGGGCGTCACGCCCGACGTGCTCACCGCGGCGAAGGGCCTCGGCAACGGCCTGCCCGTCGGCGCCGTCGCAGTCCAGGACTGGATCGCCGACGGCGCGGCCTCGCACAACGCCACGTTCAGCGGCGGCCCCGTCGTCTCCGCGGCGGTCCACGCGACGATCTCGACGCTGGTCGAGGAGGAGTGGCCCGCCCACGCCGCCGAGATCGGCGACTACCTCGTCGACGAGCTCGAGACCGCCCTCGGTGACGCGATCCGCGAAGTCCGCGGCGAGGGGCTGCTCGTCGGAATCGAGCTGAAACGCGGGGCGAACCGCGTCGCCCGTGATCTGGCGATGAACCATCAGATCCTGGCGCTGCCGGCGGGTCGGACCGTCCTGCGTCTGCTGCCGCCGCTCGTGATCGACGAGGACGACGCGGATCGGCTCGTCGACGCGCTGGCGGAAACCATCGCGCCCGAAGCTACACCCGAATCATGAACGCGAGTATGACCGGTGCGACCGACGTCTCCCGGCAGGACGCCCGGAACCTGCTGGTCGATCTCGTCGCGATCCCCTCGCCGACCGGCGAGGAACGGAAGGCGGCCGAGCGTCTCGTCGAGTTTTTTTCGGCGAACGGCCGCGAGGCCTGGATCGACGAGGTCGGCAACGTTCGCGCACCCGCGGATGACGCGGTTCTCCTGACCTCCCACGTCGATACGGTTCCCGGGGAGATCCCGGTCGAGGTTCACCCCGCGGACGCCGATGATCTCGAGGACGAGGTCGCCGAGGAGGAAGGCGAGGACGTCCTCTGGGGTCGTGGCAGCGTCGACGCCACCGGCCCGCTGGCCGCGATGGCCGCCGCTGCCGTCCGCACCGGAGTTTCGTTCGTCGGCGTCGTCGGCGAGGAGACCAGCTCCCGGGGCGCCCGCCACCTGGTCGTCGACCGTGAGGAACCCGACGCCGTCGTCAACGGCGAGCCGAGCGGCACGACCGGGATCACGCTGGGCTACCGGGGATTCCTCTCTGGCACCTACGTCGCGACCAGCGAGTCGGGTCACACTTCCCGACCCGAGCCTAACGCGATCCAGCACGCCACCGAGTGGTGGACGAACGTCGAGGCCGCCTTCGAACAGGACGAGTACACGCCCGTCTTCGAGCGCGTGACGGCAAAACCGGTCGACATCGACGGCGGGATCAGCGAGGACGGGCTCTCCGTCGAGGCGACCCTGCAGGCTCAGCTCCGGGTCCCCCCGTCATTGGACGCCGAATCGGTCCGCGAGACGGCCGAGGCCGAACTCGAGATCGGCACCGTCTCCTGGGCCGAACCGATCCCGCCCGTAATGGAGAGTCCACGAACGGCGGTCGCTCGCGCGTTCCGCGCGGCGATCCGCAAGGAGGGCTGCGATCCGCGGCTGGTTCGAAAGACCGGAACCAGCGACATGAACCTCTACGCTGGCGCGTGGGGCTGTCCGATGGTCACGTACGGTCCGGGCAACTCCGACCTCGATCACGCGCCTAACGAGCGCCTCTCGCTTGCCGAGTTCGACCGATCGGTCGACGTGCTGACTCGGGTCGCAACGACCCTCCGCGGAGGCGAGGACGAATGAGCGAGCCACGGCACTTCCTCGAGATCGACGACCTCTCTCGCGAGGAGCTACAGGTGGTACTCGAGCGTGCGGAGCGGTACAAACGTGCCCAGGAAAACGGCGAGGATCACGCCGATCTCGCCGGCCAGACCCTCGGCATGATCTTCCAGAAGCCGAGTACACGAACCCGGGTCTCCTTCGAAACGGGAATGACTCAGCTCGGCGGTCACGCAGTCTTCCTCGGCGCCGACGACATCCAGCTCGGCCGTGGTGAGCCCCTGAAAGACACCTCGAGAACGCTCTCGCGGTACGTCGACGTCGTGATGGCTCGGCTGTTCAAACACGACAACGTCGAGGTGCTCGCGGAGTACTCCTCGGTCCCCATTGTCAATGGTCTGACCGACGATGCCCATCCCTGTCAGACGCTCGCCGATCTGCTGACGATCCGCGAGGAGATGGACGGGTTCGACGGCGTCTCGGCGGCGTGGGTCGGCGACGGTAACAACGTCGCCCAGTCGTTCGTGATCGGCGCAGCGCTGGCCGACATCGACCTGACGATTGCGACACCCGACGGCTACGGCATCGACGACGCCGTCCTCGAGCGCGCTCGCGAACTCGGCGGCGACCCGACGACGACGACCGACCCCGTCGACGCGGTCACCGATGCGGACGTCGTCTACACCGACGTCTGGACCAGCATGGGCCAGGAGGACGAGTATGACGTCCGGATGGACGCCTTCGAGGGGTTCCAGGTCAACTCGGAACTGCTCGAGGGCGCGAACGACGCCTCGGTGATGCACTGTCTGCCCGCTCACCGCGGCGAGGAGATCACCGACGCCGTCATCGAGAGCGACCGATCGGTCGTTTTCGATCAGGCTGAAAATCGGCTCCACGCCCAGAAGGCGCTGTTGAGCTGGCTGCTCGAGTGAGTGGCCGGACGCGAACGGAGGCGCGGCGCTATGCGCCGCGAATAGACGAACGGGCAACGCCCGTGAGTCAGTGAGCGATCGCGTTTTTTGGTCCAGATTTTTTGCGTGAGGGGTCAGCTCCGCTGACCCGAGCGGAAAAAAGGTGGGCTGTAGAACCGGCTCCACGCCCAGAAGGCGCTATTGATCTGGCTGCTCGGGTAGCCCGTTACTTCTCGTCCTCCTTTTCGAGTGACTCCAGTTTTCGAACGATCCGAGCGTACAGGGCCGGGGCGCAGTGCCAGCCGTCGTCGATCATCGAGTCGATCGTCTTCCGCGCGGTTGCGACGGAAATGCAGTCGCGCTTGGCACACAGGAGGACGAGATACGCCGTTCCTCTCGTCTCGATTCCTTCGACCTCGGCGACCGTTCGCCCGGCGGTCTCGTCCATTACGGCGGTTGCGCCGGTCGCGTCTGCACACGCCAGCACCGCGAGATCTGCCTCACTCAGCGCCGGGTTCTGCATCAACCGATCCCGGAGCCCCGTCGGTTCGTTCGTCCGTCCGAGTTCGTACTTTGGATACCATGTGATAGCAGTGGGCTCGAGGGTGCGTAGCGGTATCCCGGTCTGGCACCGGCGACGCACGAACGCCGAACCGATTGTGGGGGCGGGCGGGACGCGAAGGCCTTTGACCGTGCTCGTGCAGCTCACACTGATGACCGATCCGTTTCGTATCGCCGCAGGTGATCTCGAGGCCGACGCGATTCTCGAGGCGATCCAGAGTGGTCGTCGGGTCGTCGTCAGCATAACGACCTTGGGCGACGAACACGAGGTCACGCTTCGATACGATGGCTCGGTATACTACTGCGATATGCCAACGCGATTACACCGCCACGAGAGCGAGCGCGAGATGCGCACCTGCATCTGAAACATGGGGTGCGGAGCGTCGCCGTCCGGAGAGTGAGTGACTCTTTCACGCACGAGGTCGTAGGAAGCGTACGGCGCCCGATCCCGAGCACCGTCTCGGCGAACTGATGGAATCGTCGAACCCGTCGTTCGAGACGGTGATGAGCTGTGTCTTCGGGATCGAGCCCCACGAGACGCGGACCTACCTCGCGCTCGTCGATCGACCCGGGAGTACGATCGACGAACTCGAGGGCCCGCTCGAGCGCGACCGAAGCACGATCAACCGCGCGATGGCGACGCTGTACGAACGCGGACTGGTTCGGCGCGATCGGCGCCTCTTGGACGCCGGCGGCTACGTCTACCAGTACACCGCCGTCGCGCTGCCGGAAGTCAAGGTGATGCTTCACGACTTCCCCGACCTCTGGACGGAGACGGTCCACGACGCGATCGACGAGTTCGACGGCGAGTGATCGTTCGTTCGATCACCTCGATCGGTGGCAGCGTTCACAGCAATCAGCCCACTTTTCTCCGTCGCCTCCCACGTTCCGGTAATGAGTCTCAGCCTCTCCGCGGAGAAGCCGGTCGTTCCCGACGACGCGGCCGACGGCGCCTGGCTCGAGTGTATCGACTGCGGCGAGACGTTCGCCCCCTTCGCCGACGTTCGCTACACCTGCGACGCCTGCGACGGCCTGCTCGAGGTCCGCTACGCCGACCTCCCGACGTTCGACGACTTCGAGGGCCGAGGGGTGTGGCGCTACGCCGACGCCCTGCCGATCGAGTCGGGAGTCACGATCCAGGAGGGAGCGACGCCGCTGTACGAAGTCCCGCGACTCGAGGACGACCTCGGACTCGAGGCCGTCCGGATCAAACACGAGGGGATGAACCCCACTGGGAGCTTCAAGGACCGCGGGATGACCGTCGGGGTGGCCGTCGCGAAGGAACTCGGCGTCGACCGACTTGCCTGCGCTTCGACGGGTAACACCAGCGCCGCGCTGGCGGCCTACGGCTCCCGCGGCGGAATGCAGACGCTCGTGCTCCTCCCGGCGGGCAAGGTCGCCGCGGGCAAGGTTGCCCAGGCGAGCCTCCACGGCGCCCGTATTCTCGAGGTTGACGGCAACTTCGACGCCTGTCTCGACATCGTCCAGGAACTCGCGGCCGAGGGCGAGGCCTACCTCCTGAACTCGCTGAACCCCTTCCGACTCGAGGGCCAGAAGACGATCGGCCTCGAGATCCTCGAGGCGTTTCGCGACGACTACGACGCGTTCCCCGACCGAATCGTCCTCCCGGTTGGAAACGCGGGCAACACCGCGGCGCTGTACAAGGCGTTCCGCGAACTCCTCCAGGCCGGCGCGATCGACCGCGAGGACGTGCCGAAACTTACCGGCGTCCAGGCCGCGGGCGCCGCACCGATGGTCGAGGCGGTCGAGAACGGTGCAGACGAGGTGCGGCGTTGGGACGACGTCGAGACCCGAGCGACGGCGATTCGGATCGGGAACCCGGTTAACGCGCCGAAGGCGCTGCCCGGAATTCGCGAGACCGGGGGCACGGCGATCGCCGTCTCGGACGAGGAGATCACCGAGGCTCAGCGCGACCTCGCCGGCGAAGGCGTCGGCGTCGAACCCGCTTCCGCGGCCTCGGTCGCCGGCCTGCGGAAACTCCGTGCGGAGGGGATCGTCGAGAGCGACGAACGGGTCGCCTGTCTCACGACCGGCCACCTGCTCAAAGACCCCGACGCGGCGGCTGCCGCCGGCGACGATCCCGAACCCGTTCCAGCGACGACCGAGGGCGTGCTCGAGCACCTCGCGGGCGAGAGCCGGTCAGGACAGTAGCTCCACTACTTTTGATCGACCGGCAACTGATCGGGTCGAACGGAACCTGGATTTAATTCCAAGACATTCTAGAGGATATCTTATACTTTAAGTAGCAGGACGCGTCATAGTTTCTCCTAGCTGGTGAATATTACCAATGGCTGTAGATGATTCGAACGGGTGCTGTTCCGAGTGCGGCGGACGACTGCGGACGACGGAAACTGAACGTATCTGCGAGGAGTGCGGTCTCGTCTCCGGAGAGGACGCTATCGACCGCGGACCCGAGTGGCGAACGTTCGACGACGGTCCCGACCGACGTCGAACCGGTGCACCGTTGACGCGGTCGCGACACGACCGCGGACTCTCGACCGAGATCGGCTACGGAACCGGTTCTCGTTCCCGCCTAACCGGCCGCAAACGGCGCCAGATCGCTCGACTCCGTCGGGAGCACAACCGCGCTCGCATCTCCACGAAAGCCGACCGAAATCAGGTGTACGGGTTCACCGAAATCAAACGGGTCAACGCGTTGCTCTCGCTTCCGGACTCCGTCAGAGAGCAAGCCTGTTCGCTCTTCAAGTCTGCTCAGTCCGAGGGGCTGCTTCAGGGTCGGTCGATCGAGGGGTTCGCTGCGGCCACAGTGTACGCCACCTGTCGGATCAACTCCTTCGCCAGAACGATCGACGAGATCGTTGCGGTCGCCCGCGCCGACGACGCCGAACTCAAGGCCGCCTACGACGCATTGAACCGCGACCTCGAGCTTCCAACGGGACCGATCGATCCGACGCAGTACCTGCCGCGGTTCGCCACGAAACTCGACCTCGAGACGACCGTCGAGAACCGGGCCCGCGAACACGCGACGACGCTGCTCGAGAACGGCACCGTCGGCGGTCGAAACCCCAGCGGCGTCGCCGCAGCCTGTCTGTACAAGGCCGCCGCCGAGCGCGAGGAGTGGCCGTCGGTGACTCAGGTCGACGCGGCCGACGTCGCCGACGTCGCGCCCGCGACGATCCGATCGACGGCGCTCGACATCGACGAACAAGGGCGGTAGCGTCCGCCGCCGTTACGTCGTTCGAAGCGTATCGGTGCTCGGTTCGTAGACCTCGCCCTTCTGTTTGAGTTTGTCGATCTCGTGTTCGGCCTTCGACTCGTCCAGGCCGATCTCGTCGGCGCGCTCGAGAACGATGTCGACCGGCGCACCCTCGTCGTACTCCTCCTCGATGTCGCTGATCAGTCCCTTGATGTTCTTGATCCGGTCGCGCTGGGACTTCGAGGTGCCGGCCTCGACGATGTCGGCGTCGAACTCCCCCGTTTCGGGATCGACGCCGATGTCTTGCAGACACGAGCGCACGATCTCGACGACCTGCTCGGCGTCTCGTTGCTCGACCGTATCGGAGAGGCGCACTCGGGCGCTTGCCTCCGAGAGGCGGACGAGCGCCTCGAGCTTTCGAGCCGTGACGGGAACGGGGGCGTCCTCGTCGGTCCCCTTCGAGCGCAGATCGACGTAGAAATCGCGGATCGTCTCGCGGGCCTCCTCGGTCATCCGCGGGTGGCAGTTCTGTTTCGCGTAGGCGATGTACTTCCGGAGGAGCTCGGCGTCGATGACCGGATCGACCTGCTCGGTCATCTCCTCGATCTCCTCTTCGCTGACCTCGAGGCTGGTCATCTCCTCGCGCTGGGTGGTCAGCTCCCCCGCGTAGTTGGTGGTGAGGATGTGTTCGGCGAGGTTCCTGTCCTTCTCCTCGTCGGGCTGGTCCGTAACGGTGAAGATCAGATCGAACCGCGAAATGAGGGCCGGCTCGAGGTCGATCTGCTCGCCGATCGGCTCGTACTGGTCGAACCGGCCGTACTTGGGGTTTGCGGCGCCCAGCAGCGAACAGCGGGACTTGAGCGTGGCGTTGATGCCGGCCTTGGAGATGGAAATCGAGTTGTGGAGGACGAGTCCCTTGCTGACGAACGTGTTCGTCGGTTCGACGGTCACGTCGTACACCCACTCCGTGCCCTCGTTCGGAACGATCTCGACGTCCGAGACGCGATAGTATCGGAGATCACACCGCGACTCGAGTACGTCCAGACGCTGGGTCGCTTCGCGGAGGGCGTCTTCGACGGCAGTAGCCGCTTGGGTCGCCAACGACGATCGACGGTCGGCGTCGTAGCCGCCGTCTTCCGCGTAGTGGACGGCGCTGGTCGTCTCGCCGTCGAGTCGCTCGGCGAGCTGGCGACCGGACCAGCCGATCACGTCCCGTATCTCCGCGAGCGTGGCCGCATCCTCGAGGTCCGCTCGAATCGTTTCGAGTCGGTCTCGAAGCGTCTCGATCTGTTCGCGCACCGTCGCGATCTGGACGCCGTAGGATTCGTCGAGGTGAGGTTTGAACCGGCCGGTCAGTTCGACACCGAGGAGTCGTTTGAGTTCGCGGATCTCCCTGGCTGCGCTCGTCGGGAGAACGTCGTGGTGTCGTGGCGTCTCGTTGCTTCGCTCGACGAAGGCGACTGCGTCGTCGTACCGATCGTCTGCCGGTTCGACGACCTGATCGACGAACCGCTCCGTCGAGTCTCCCATCACGTAGATCTTCCAGGCGTCTTCCGCACAGTCGCGGTGAATCCTGGACGCGACACCGATCTTCAACAACGCGTCGGCGTAATCCTTCGCCAGTCCCTCCGAGGCCGTCGAGAACGCCATCGACTCGCTCTCGACGCCCCCGTCACCCGCGAACGCACCGACGAGGAATCGTCGAATCACGTCCTCGGACGCACCGAGCACGCGATCCGGGATTCGCTTTCCGCGTGCGGTATGCATGAAGTCGGGGAAGTTCCGTTCGAACCACCGGTACAGCTTCGTCGAGATCCATCGCTGCGTGACCGTTCCAGCGGCATTCGTCGTATCGGTGCTCGAGAATCCGAAGACACGCTGCATGAGCGTCTGCATTCGGTCGAGCAGGCGGTCGTCCTGGTTCGAGAAGCCAATCTCGTGGGACGATCCCGCATAGGAGTGTCCCTCCGCGACGAGCAATCCGAGTATCTCACCGAGGTCCGGCGTCACCGTCTCGGGGAGATCGATATCGTGTTCGCGACCGCGATGTGGCTCCGGCGAGACCGACACTGCGGCGTCGGAGTTCGGAAGTTTCCTGGGCCCGGGGACGAACGCACCCGGTTCGAGATCACGGGCCTCGACTGTTCCGACGCCGCCGTCGTCGTCAACGAATATCGGATGCTCGGGAGTCACTGTCAATTCGCGGCCGTTCGAGAACGTGATCGTCACGAATTCGTCGGGGGCCTCGTGACGGCTGACGCGATCGACCGGAAGCTTCGTGACGTCGTTCGTCTCGAGATCGACCGAGTGTACCCGGAGGTCGTCGACGGGAAGGATATCACAGTTGACGCCGTCGATCACATCCTCGGAACGGTCGGCCATCGCGTCGTCGACGAGCGAACCGATCTCGACGCGTCGACCGTCCGCGAGGAGGATCTCCTCGTCCGGGTGATAGGACTGCTGCTCGAGCGCTTCGTGCATGGCCGACCGATCTTCCGACCTCATTTTATCGAGTTCGTCAACTGCGGCAATTCCCTGGTCGGCGAGGACGAGTGCGCCGGCCTCGAGCGTCCACTGCTGGCCGTCGCCGAAGTCGTCCCTCACAGCCGCAGCGGTGAGACCCGCCGAGGACGATCCCTTTCCGGAGGTGTAGACTGACCGGGGTGCAATATTTTGGATATACCCTAGCATCTGGGACTTCCCGGTACCCGGGTCCCCGATCAGCAGCATATGCAGGTCGCCGCGGATTCTCGAGCCGTCGGGCAACTGCTTCGTCACGCCCGAGAACAACTGGAGGATCATCGCGAGTTTCTCCTGCTCGTAGCCGTAGATCGAGGGCGCGATCGAGCCGACCATCTGCTCGTAGATGTCGTCGCTCGAGGAGAGTCGAACGATCTCGGCTTTGTCCTCCTCGGTGATGTCCATGTCCTCGAACTGCTCCTCGTCGATGTCGACGGACATCCCCTCCATGTAGAAGTCGAAGACGGGCGATTTGTCCTGGCCGTCGCCCTGTTGCTCGAGGCGGAGGACGCCGGTCGTGGAGACGTGGTCGCCGGGGGTAACCTCGCCGGTGATATCGTCCTCGACGTGGACGTCGAGCGACTGGGGTGTCTCACCACCCCTAAGGCCTTCGGGACTCTCCTGAATGCGGAGTTTCTGGGAGTCGACGAACTCCGACTGGTCGAAGTTCACGCGGAAGGGGCCCTGGCGTTCACAGCCCTGGCACTCGTGGGGTTCCTGGAAGTCGCCGCTGGACTGGGGGACTCGAGTGAGGGTGCCACAGAGCTGGCACTCGAAGGCGGCCTCCTCGATCTTCGGGCGAACGTCGGTCGCCTTTCGGACGATCCCCCGGGCCTGCACGAGGGAGTTCATGTCGCGGGCGCGGATCTCCCGAATCTCGGGCGACTCGGTTTCGGGGAGGTTTCGGATCCGAACGTGGGCCTGGCCGAGGCTCACGTCGATCGGGAGATCGTACAGCCGCAGTGCTTCCTCGGCGTAGCGCTGGAGCTGCTCGGGCTGGGCGAGGAAGTCGTCAGCTAAGTTCGGATCGTACCGGTAGAGATCCTGCCAGTCGACGTGGAGCGATCGCTGCTCGTTGGGGTACCGCTGCGCAAGCTGCTTGATTTCGTTGTCGTAGTAGTTGCGGAAGAACTGCTCGAAGGAGTCGACGAGTTCAGAATTTCCCGCTTGCGCCATTGCACTCTCGTAGGGTCGCCATCGTGTATAAATGGTTGCAAAGCGGGGCGAAACTGATCGCGGTCGGGGTCTCGAGCGACCGTGGTCTCACCCTCGACTCGAGCCGAACGGCGTGTCGCTGGCCGCCCGTTCGTCCGCGTCGTCGGCCGTCTCCGCGCCGAGTTCGTCGACGGAGACGCCGAGCGTCGCGATCGACCGGACGGCTTCCTCGACGGTGACGTCGACGTCGTAGACGTGTTCGGCCGAGACGTGCATCACGTACCCGTTCGTCGTCGGATTCGGTCCCAGCGGAACCATGATCGTCATCATCTCCTCGCCTCCGACGGTTTCTTCGATCTCCGGCGGAGTATCCGCCGTCAGAAAGCCGAACATGTAGGCGTCGTCGTGGGGAAACTCGACGAGCTTGACCTCCTTGAACTGGTCCGTCTCGTCGTCGACGAGGATGTCGCTCGCTCGTCGGACGCTCTCGTAGAGCGTGCTCACGCCGGGAATCGTCTCTACCGTCGCGTGAACCCGCTTCGAGAGGTGTTTCCCCGGGGTGTGTTCGGCAACGAACCCGATCACCAGGAAGAATCCGACCAGCGACGCCAGCGTCGTTAGCTGGATCACGATTCGAGGTGGTTCGTTCGGCCAGACGTACTGTACGCCGGCGACGATCGGCGAGAGGATTCCGAGGACGAAATCGATAACGACGAGCAACACGAGCAGTGTCACGACGAGCGGGATCGTCAGGATGATGCCGTTGACGAGCCATCGCTTCGGTCGTTCGGAGACCGCTACCATACGGTCAGTTTCTGACGGTCGAGGGAAACTGTTCGGGTTGCACGCGTCGCCTACGACTCCTGGCGTTCGATCCGATTTCGTCCGTAGATGTGCTTTTGTTCGCTGGGAGCGTACCAACCGCATGACCCCTCGATCGGCATCGCGTTCGGAAGCTACCCATCAACGGGCGGTAATCAACCGCCTCGAGGCGACCACGAAACGCCTCGAGACGATCGAGAACCGACAGCGCCAGCTCGAGCGGACGATCGCAGCGCTGGCCCGGGAGACCGGTCTCTCGGTCGGCTGCCCGTGCACGCGCTGTAGCCGAAGCTTCACGCTCGTGAAATCCGGCGTCGTCTACTGCCCGGAGTGTGGGTACAGACACACGCTGTGACCGACGGCCTCGGGGCCGCCAGCGAATTGTCGTGCGTCGCCACTACTCGGGTGAAGTTCGTCGATCGAACGACCGCCGCTCGATCGGTGTAGAAATCGGTTCGGTCGCCGTTCGGCGACCGGATACCGGGTTAGTTACTCGCGAACGACGTTCGTCGCGCGCGGACCCTTGGGGGCCTGTTCGATGTCGAACTCGATCTCGGTTCCCTCAGTCAGGTCCTCGCCGCCGACGTCTTCCATGTGGAAGAACACGTCCTCGTCAGCATCCTCAGTCTCGATGAAACCGTAACCGCCTGTGTCGTTGAAGAAGTCAACCGTACCGTTTGCCATTACGATTATTCAGTATCCCGGCACACGGTTAAGGCTTGGCTTTCGTGCTTCTGAAAGCTATTATAGAGGACGAGCGTAAACCGAAAACACGGCAATCGAGATGCTTGTGCGAAGGTCGCCGATTCTAGCGGGAGACGGTGCCCGATCCGTCGGCTCTGGTTGGAACGCTCGTCGAAGGCACGCTTTCGGACGCCGAGATCCCGACGGTACCGGTACTGCATTGACCCCATCGGAGACCGACCGCTCTCTCGCGCTCGCGACTCTACTCGACACTCTGCGGGCCGAAGCGCGCCTTTTTGCTCTCTCACGACGTATCTCCCGTATACCAACCAGGTCGTCGGTCTTCTGTCCGGTGTGCAACGAAACGACCTCGCACGGGGATTCCCTCGAGCACCATCTGGTCTACGAACACAGACCGCGCGAGCTGGCCAGCCGGCTCGCGTCCGAGTGGGAGGCCGAAGAGCTCGGCGTGGAAGAGTGATGCGATTCGGTCGCCGGCGATCGATCGCTTCGATCGCGCCTTTCTCGAGGATGCGTTCGTCGACGGGAACCCGCCTCGAGGAGTTCCTGGTGTGTGTCGGTATCGGGATCGTCCGAATATGAACTACGCTCGAGAACCTGCGTTCGCGACGAACCCCGGTCTTCCACACCTCCGATCGCTTGTGATGAACTCGCTACTCGCGACTCTGTCCGCGATAACGGAGGCGCCCGAATTCTGAACCACGCGAACGGCTCGCGATGCTCGCGGAGTTGCTCGCAGCAGAAGTATGGGATCGCCCGGATTTGAACCGGGGTCACGGGCACCCAAGGCCCGAAGTATACCAAGCTAACCCACGATCCCGTATCACTCTTTCCGGGTGGATGGTTTAAAGGGTTTCGTTCCGGATCGAACGGCTTTCCCCGCTTCGCTCGCTACGCTCGAGTATGGTCACAGGACTCGAGATTCTCCTACTGGTACTCGTTCTCGTTGCCGTCCTCGGCGCGACGACGATCATTCAGACCGTCCGTCCGTTCATCGTCAACGCGGTCGTCGGCCTGCTCGTACTGTTTCTGGCGCAGGCCGTCTTCGGCGTCTCGGTCGCGATCACGCCGATCGCGCTCCTGATCGTCGCCATCGGCGGGCTGCCCGGTTCGATGTTGGTGTTACTGCTCTCGCTGTTCGGCGTCGCCTTCGTCCCCTGACTCGAGAAGCAGTCCGTTTCGTCTACCGTCTCCGTTCTCACGACCCCTTCACTGAGCTCCTACAGATCGTCGTCCCGAAGCTCGATATCGGCGATCAGGTCGTAGGGGTGGGCCTCCTTCCGAATCCCGTCGACCAGCGAGAACGCCTCGCCGGGCGAGAGGAAGTGCTGGGTGACGACCTGTCCGAGCGGCGTCGGTTCGAAGCCGTCGATGAAGCCGTACTCGAGCAGCTTTCCGATCGCGTGCTTGGTGGGCACCTCCCCGAGCATCCGGTTGTTGAGGCTCTTGGCGGCCTTGCCGCCGACGACGATGTTCGCCAGCGTTTCCTCGACGGCGGCGTCCTCGTCGTAGTGGGTCATCACGGACTCCATCTCCCCCTTGAGGAGCTTGAACGCGACCTCGTCTTCGGTCATCTCCATCGAGCCGTGGTACGAGCAGTCGGGTTCGACCAGCACGTACACCTTCCCTTCGTCGTGGTAGTCGGGACGACCCGCGCGGCCGAGCATCTGGTGAAACTCCTGGACGGAGAGCCACTCGATCCCCATCGCCAGCGAGTCGAAGATCACCTGTGAGGCGGGGAAGTCGACGCCAGCCGCGAGGGCGGCGGTCGTCACCACGGCCGACAGCTCCTGCTCGCCGAACTGGCGCTCGACCTGCTTGCGGCGCCCGTAGTCGAGCCCGGCGTGGTACGGCGCGGCGGAGTACTCGAGCTTGCGGGAGATCTCGTGACAGCGCCTGCGGGAGTTCGTGAAGATGATCGTCTGGCCCCGATACCCCTTCGAGGACTCGGTGTCGAACTCCCGCTTGACGAGCTTGTTCTCGATCCGGACCTTCTCCTGGCCGTCGGCGAAGGTGACGTGGCGCTCGATCGGCACGGGTCGCTCCTCGAACTCGATCAGCGTCGACTCGAGGACCTCGGCGAGCTGTTCGGTGTTGCCGACGGTCGCCGAGAGGTAGACCCACTGGGCGCCGCCGTAGTCGTCCCGTCGGGCCGCGCGCTGCTCGGTGGTGTGTTTGAGCCGCGAGATCAGCCCGTCGAGTCGGTGGCCCCGCTCTTCCTCCTTGAGGGTGTGGACCTCGTCGATGACGACGGTGCCGATGTCGCCGAGGTCCTTGCCCGTCCGCAGCGCGTGGTCGATCCCCTCGTAGGTGCCGACGATGACGTCCGCGTTGGGGTCGAACCGGTTGCCGTCGTCCGTGACCCGACTCGCACCCACCCGGAGGGAGACGTCGACGAGGTGGCCGTACTCGTCCTCGAAGTCCTCGTGTTTCTGGTTGGCGAGCGCGACGAGGGGGACGAGAAAGAGCATCTTCCCCTTGCCGTTCAGGACGCGGTTGAGCCCGGCCATCTCGCCGACGAGGGTCTTCCCGGTCGCGGTCGCGGAGACAACGAGCTGGTCCCGTCCATCGAAGAGGCCGTTCTCGACGGAGAGGCTCTGGACCGGGAGCAGGGTCTCGAAGCGATCCTCGAGCAGCCCCTGCAGCCCGGGATGGAGGCTCAACGAGTCGGTCCGAACGGGGTCGACCTCGTCGGTCGTCGCCGAGATGGTGTCGAACTGGGTGAGGTCAGGGTCGAGCTGTCCCTGTAGCAGGTTGACGATCCGCTGGAGGTCCTGGACCTCGAGCATCAGTTCCTCGAGTCGTTCCTTCGCGGCGCCGGTGACCGCACCGCCGCCGGAAAAGGAGAGCTGTCGCTCGAGCTCCTGGCGGGCGCAGTCCCGACAGATCCAGTCGTTGTCGTCTTTGACCGCGGTATCGGTCGTGACCGGCGAGTACCGCCCCGCGGAGGCGCAGTAGCGGCAGGTCCGGACGGCCTTGACCTTGTCCTCGAGCTGGTAGCCGGCGAACATCTCGGTGAGCTCGCGACGCTTCTCGGAGGGGGTCTGCTCGGAGATGCGGATGCGCTTCGCTCGACGGGCGAGCTCGACGAACTCGTCGGGCTGGCGGGGTTCCTCGCTCGAGCCGTCCTTCAGCCGGAACTTCGCGGGCCGGGGACCCGCGGAGGTCTCGGAGAGTCCGAGCTTCGCCCGGAACAGCCGCTTGCCGTCCCGCTGGACGACGACGAGGTAGTCGCCGCCCGTCTCGTGACAAAAGATCGTTTCGACGTCCTGGACCTGCTGCGACACGCGATAGTATAGTCGGCTGGCGTACTTGAGCGGTTCGGACTCGTTCTCGTCTCGGTGTAATCGAACCCTTACCCGAGTCACAGCAGCCCGACCAGCGGAACGACGCCGAACCAGGTGATGTAGCTCAGCGAGGCCATCATCAGGAGGTCGATGCGCTGGGCGCCCGCGTCGGGCTCGAGTCGGTTCCGAAGCAGCCAGACGATCGCGGCTGTGTGGACGAGCCCCAGATAGATCGCGGGACTGTAACCGGGAACGAGATCCAGCAACTGCCAGAGCGCGCCCGTTAGGGCAGCGAGGACGGCTGTCGTCGCGGCGACTGCCGCGGCTCCGTCGACGCCGAACCGGGCCGCAACCGTCCGCTTTCCCGCGAGCCGGTCGGCGTCGACGTCGGGTACGCCCGCGAGGGTGATCGAGGGCAGCACCGACAGCAGGAAGGGCAGTCCCAGCAGCCACGGCAGCGGATCGTGCCACGCGCCGCCGAGGACGACGAACCCGAGCACCAGGACGCCGACGCTGTGGGTGACGGCGACGTCCAGTTCACCGAGCGTTCGGTAGGCGAGTTTCAGCGGCGAGAGCGTGTACCCGAGTGCGAGCGCCGCGAGGGTACCCATCGTCCCCGCGGTCGCCGCCGTCGATCCCGCTCCCGCGAGGAGCGTGGCCCCGCCGAACGCAGCCGTCGCCGCCAGAAAGACGGCGATCCCGATTTGGACCTGGCCGAACGACAGTTCGCCGTCGACCAGCACTCGGGAGCCGCCAGTGAACGGCCCGGCGAAGGTGTTCCGTCGATCGGTCTCGTAGTCGGCGTACTCGTTGCTCAACACCGTCGCGGCCTCGAGGAAGAACAGAAACCCGAGCCCGAGCCAGTACGCGCCCGTCGTGAGGGCGTCCGAGCCGACCGCCGCCAGCGCGCCGATCGTGTAGGCGACCCAGGCCATCGGGTAGAACTGCAGCCGGAGCGCCTTCAGCCAGCTCGCCGCGGTCCGCTTCGCTCGACTCAGCCCTGATTCCGGCCCGGTCTCGAGGCTTCGACCCAGTTCCCGTACGTCCTCGAGCCACGCCTCGCGCTCCTCGAGGTCGGAGTCTTCGATCGGTCCCAGGTTGGTCACCCGCGTCGTCCGAACGCCCGCGTAGCCGAGCGTCGCGCGCTTGAGGGCGTGGTTGCCGGGCTGGCGGAGGAGCCACCGGTAGATTCGCGGAGGAACGTCCATCGTCACGATCAGCTCGGCGGTCTTGTCGTCGAGTAGCTCCTCCTTGCCCGCGCCCTCGTCCTCCTCGTAAAAGGAGAAGGCGAAACCGGGTCGAAAGAGCCGATCGAAGAAGCCCTTGAGCCGGGCGGGCATCGTTCCCCACCAGTTCGGGTAGACGAAGACGAGGTGGTCGGCCCACTCGAGGTCCCGCTCGGCTTCCCGAAGATCGGGCTCGAGGGGCTGGTCGCTCGGACACTCGGCGTGAACGTCGGGATCGAACTCGAGATCGGTGACGGCGAGTTCGCGCACGTCGACGTCAGCCTCGCGGGCACCCTCGCAGTAGGCGTCGGCCAGTGCGCCACAGAAGCTATCCGTCCGAGGGTGACCCAGTACGAGGAGCACGTTCACGACTGTTCGGCCGATTCGGCCGTCGGGAGTATATAACTGGGCGGTCGTTCACTCGAGCAGTTCGATCTCGTCGTCGCCGTTGGGAACTGCACAGAGGAACGCGCCGGGCTCGTCGCCCTCGTTGCGGTACCAGTGGACGGTGCTGGCGGGGATCAACAGCGAGTCGCCGGCCTCGACCTCGAACTCTTCGTCTCCGATGCCGACGACGTACGTCCCCTCGAGAACGTACTGCTCGTGTTCGACCTCGTTCGTGTGTTCGGGCACTTCGGCTCCGGCTTCGAGGACGAATCGCCGGATCGCGAAATTCGGCGCACCGTGGTTCTCGTCGATCAGGACGCCCTTCTCGAGACCGTCGGCCGCGTCGACTGGCTCGTACTCAACGTCGTCACCGCTGCGGACCACTGGCTCGGTCATACTCGTCGGTGAGCGACGAACTCACTAAACGTTGTCTCGTGTCGGCCCACCGACCATCGGCGCCGTCGCTCAAAAGTGTGAAAATACTGCAGTCAAGAGCCGATACCGTTACGAATTCTGCCTTACAGGCGCTCGACGTTCGTCGCGCGCGGGCCCTTGGGGGCCTGCTCGATGTCGAACTCGAGCTCCTGACCTTCTTCCAGGTCCGGGCCGCCGATGTCTTCCATGTGGAAGAACACGTCGTCGTCCGCGTCCTCAGTCTCGATGAATCCGTAGCCGCCAGTGTCGTTGAAGAAATCAACGGTTCCTTTCGCCATTGCTTTTGAGCAAAGGTGCGCGGAAGACATAAACCCTTTGACTCCGACTAGACGTCGAATCCCGGTATCTCGGGACATATGACGTCGGTATTACCGATAGAATGTGCTACTCGGTCACAGGCTGTCGCCGCCCTCGAGTCGGTGGACCGTAATCGAGACGAAGTAGACGAGCATGAACAGGCAGAAGCCGACGACGAGCCCAATCAGTTCCCGCGCACCGACGCCGCCCGGGTTTAGCACGGCGAGAACGGCGAGGCCGACGACGAACACGAGGGTCGTGAACGCGCCGATCGCGTAGTAGAAGCCGGTATCCGACTCGAGCAGTGTCCGCATACCGTTTCTTTCGGGGAGAGCGAGAAAACGATACCGATCAGTACAGCAGACTCCGCGTCGCTTCCTCGTACTCCTCGGGGATCCGTTTCGTGATCTCCTCGGGGTGGGTCTCGCCGTCGTAGTTGACCAGGTACGCGCGGCCGTACTCGTCGCCGTAGACGCCCTGGAAGTCGTAGACGAAGCCGTAGACGGTGACGTCGTCCGGGACGTCCCCCGACTTCCGGAGGAACTGCGCCTGGTAATCGACGTTGTACTCGACGAGCTGGTTGACCACCCGTTCGTCGTCCGCCTCGTCGTCGACGAGGTCGCTCTCGAGGCCCTCCTCGACGACCGGGACGAGGAGGTCGACCCACTTTCCGACGCCCTGGGGTCCGGGGCGGTCGCCGCCGGTGGCGACCTGGTAGGCGGCCGTAACGGCGCCACAGCCGGTGTGGCCGACGACCGTCGCGACCTCGGTACCCGCGTGGTGGATCGGGTACAGAACGCCGCCGTCGACGATCCGCTCGCCGTCGTCGACATCCCAGACCTGGTTGCCGATGTTGCTCGGGGTGAAGACGGCCCCCGGTCGGTCGATGCTCCACATCCGTTCCTGCGGGACTCGCGAATCGGAACAACACACCGTGACGGTCTCGGGATGCTGGCCCGCCTGCACGTTCTCGAAGTAGTCGTCGGCCAGTTCCTCGACGTGACTCGCGTTGCCGGCGAGCAGCTTCGTCAGTACGTCGTCCGCGCTCATACGGTGAGACGCACGGACCGGGATAAAAACGGTTGCTCTTCCGGTCGAATTCGCACCCCCGCGCTCGAGTCGGGTTCCGGGAGCCGAATACTAACTTCCCCCCGGGGCCTTGACGACGTATGGCAGAAACCAGACAGTGGCGGCTGGCGAGCCGTCCGTCCGGCGAACCGACCCGCGAGAACTTCGAGCTCGTCACCGTTGCTCGACCCGCGCCCGAATCGGGCGAGGTACTCGTTCGAACCCTCTACCAGTCGGTCGATCCGTACATGCGCGGGCGGATGCGCGACGCCGAGTCCTACGCGGAGCCGTGGGACGTCGGCGACCCCCTGCAAGCGGGGGTCGTTGGCGAGGTTATCGAGTCCAACTACGACGGGCTCGAGTCGGGCGATATCGTGGCGGGCGAACTGCTGTGGGCCGAACACGCGGTCGCTGACGGGAACGCCCTCCGTCAGGTCGACCCCGACCACGGGCCGATCTCGACCGCGCTGGGTGTCCTCGGGATGCCCGGCGTGACGGCGTACTTCGGAACGACGGACGTCGCCGAGCCGAAACCGGGCGACACGGTCGTCGTCTCGGCCGCGGCCGGCGCGGTCGGCTCGGTCGTCGGGCAGCTCGCCCGCCTGAGCGGCGCTCGAGTGGTCGGAACGGCCGGCAGCGACGAGAAAACGGCGTGGCTCACCGACGAGCTCGGGTTCGACGCCGCGATCAACTACGAGACGACCGACGACCTGCCCGGCGCGGTAGCCGAGGTCTGCCCCGACGGCATCGACGTCTACTTCGACAACGTCGGCGGGCCGATCACCGACGCCGTCTGGCCGCTGCTCAACGTTCGGTCGCGGGTCGCCGTCTGCGGACAGATCGCGCTGTACAACGCGACGGAGATCCCGACCGGGCCCCGAAAGCTCGGCAAACTTATCGAGTCTCGCGCCCGCGTGGAGGGGCTGCTCGTTTACGACTACGAGAACCGCTGGGGCGAGGCGCTCGAGCGACTCTCGAAGTTCATCGCCGACGACGAGCTTCGCTACCGCGAGGACGTCGTCGAGGGGTTCGAGAACGCGCCCGACGCCTTCATGGGGCTGTTCGAGGGCGAGAACATCGGCAAGCAGTTGGTGCAGGTCGCCGATCGGAGCGGCTGACCCTCGGGGTCAGTCGGTCAGCCCGTAGCCGATCTTGAACAGGTAGACGTCGACCGCGACGACGCCGACAGTGAGTAGCGTGAGCACGCCCAGCGAGGCGTACGGCGCGAACTCGGCGTAGGCCGCCGGCGCGATTTCGAGCATGTCGGAGTAGCCAAGCAGCCCGTACCGGACGCTGTCGACCATGTAGACCATCGGGTTCAGCAGGGAGACGGTCTGCCAGGTCGACGGCAGCATCGTCAGCGAGTAGAAGACGGCCCCGAAGAAGACCAGCGGCCGCAGGATGAACTGGTTCATCACGGTGAGGTCGTCGAAGTCCCGCGCCACGAGCCCGCCGATGATTCCGAAGCCGGCGAAGAGCGCGGCGATGACGACCATCGTCGCCACCAGGAACAGGCCGTTCTCGATCGAGATCGGAACGAACAGCCGACCGATGGCGGCGATGATGACGCCGACGATCAGCCCCCGGACGGCGCTGGCGCCGACGTAGGCGACGACCATCTCGACGTAGGAAAGCGGCGAGGTCAGCGTCTCGTGGATGTACTCGTTCCACCGGCCGTGGAAGATCGAAAAGGAGGCGTTCTCGAAGGCGTTCGAGATCGTTCCGAGGACGACCAGCCCGGGAACGAGAAAGAGGATGTAGCCGATCCCCGCGACGGGTTCGTCGATCCGGCCGCCGAGGATGATCCCGAAGACGGCGAAGTACAGCACGTTCGTGATCGCCGGCGGCATGAACGTGTTCTTGGGGCGACGGACGAACCGGAGTAGCTCGCGCTGAAAGAGCGCCCGGAATCCGACCGAGAGCATCAGGCGATCCCCTCCTGTTCGCGTGCTGGCGTCTCCGTCCCCTCGTCGTCCGTCGTCCCGTTGCCCGACGCCTCCTCGTTCGTCGGCGCGTCGGATCGGGTCGTCGTCCGGTCGTCCTGCCTCGTCAGGTCGACGAAGATCTCCTCGAGCGACGTGCGGGTGATCTCGAGATCGGCGATCTCGTGGCCCGCCGCCTCGAGGTCGTTCAACAGCTGCGGCGCGGTCGAGCCGCCGTCGTCGACCCGGACCTCGAGTCGGTCGCCCTCGAGGGTCGCCTCGTGGGCGTAGCCGCCGACCGACGGGGTGACCGACGGCGCGTCCTCGAGGCGAACCGAGATCGTGTCCGTCCCTCGCGTCTTGAGGTCGTCCGGCGTCGCGACGGTCACCTTTCGGCCCTCGTTCATGATCGCCACGCGGTCACAGAGGCGTTCGGCCTCCTCGATGTAGTGGGTCGTCAGCAGGACCGTGGTGCCCTCCTCGTTGAGTTCGGTCACCAGCTCCCAGAGGTCGTGGCGCAGCTGGACGTCGACGCCCGCGGTCGGCTCGTCGAGGATCAGGAGGTCCGGCTCGGTGACGAGCGCTCGAGCGAGCAGTAGCCGACGCTTCATCCCTCCGGAGAGCCAGTCGAAGCGCTCGTTTCGCTTGTCGTAGATTCCGACCCGCTTGAGCACCTCGTCGGCTCGTTCCCCGGCTTCCTCCTCGGGGATCCCGTGGTAGCCGGCCTTGTGCATCAGGACCTCGCGGATGGGAAAGAAGCGGTCGACGTTGAACTCCTGGGGGGCGAGTCCGATCGCGTCTCGGGCCTGCCGGTAGTCGTCCTCGACGTCGTGGCCGAAGACGCGAGCCTCGCCGCCCGTCTTGCGGACGAGTCCGACCAGCGTGTTGATGAACGTCGTCTTCCCGGCCCCGTTGGGACCGAGCAGCCCGAAGAACTCGCCCTCCTCGACGGTGAGCGAGAGCTCCTGTAGCGCGCGCAAGTCGCCGTACTCCTTCACGAGGTCCGTCGTCTCGATGGCCGGTGGCATCGCTGACACCTCGGCCACGCCCGCGGTTAAGAATGTTGAATCCGGTACCCGGCCGGCCTCAGTCGCCCGCTCGAGGCCGGCTCGAGGGGTTGACGCTGCCGCTCTTCTGGACGATATCGAAGGCCGTCATCACGTCGGACCGCGAGATCAGGCCGACCAGGTCGCCGTCTGTCCGCGGGACCGGGTCGCCGAACGCGCCCTCTGAACCCCACTCGTCTTGGCCTTCGACGACGAGGAGCCGCCCGATGCCGTGTTCGCGCATCCGTTCGATAGCCGTCATCGCGTCCGAATTAGGATCGATCGTCTTCAGGTCGGTCGTCATGACGTCCGAGACCGTGTACGCGTCGCGCTCGACGGGTTTGATGTCGCGGGCGTCCGACAGCGTCACCAGTCCGACGAGTCGCTCGCCGCCGAAGCCGTCGGTCTCGACGACCGGGTAGCCGGTGTGTCGCTCGGTGAACATCCGCTGGATCAGCTCCGCGACGGACGCGTCCGGCTCGACGGTGTGGAGGTCGCTCGCGGTCGTCATGATGTCTCGAACCGTGACGTCCTGGAACGCGGCCTTCATCGTCACCTGCTGGGCCTCGCTCGAGGCGGCGATGTAGACGAAGAAGGCGACGCCGATGAGGATAATGTTGACCGCGAACAGTCCGAACAGCCCCATCGCGACCGCGAACATCTTGCCGATGCTCGCGGCCTGCTGGGTCGCTTGAGCGTACGAGCGGCCGCGAGCGAGCAGCGCACGAAGGATACGGCCGCCGTCCATCGGGAACGCGGGGATCATGTTGAATATCGCGAGCGCGACGTTGAGCACGGCGAGGTAGCCGAGCACGAACCGCGCGCCGCCGAACGCCTCGGGAGTAACGAGAAAGAGTACGTAGGAGGCGACGCCGACGAGCACGGAGACGATCGGGCCGGCGATGGCGATGGTGAACTCCTGTCGCCAGTCCTCGGGCATCTCCGAGAGCGCGGCGATGCCGCCGAACAGCCAGAGCGTGATCGAGTCGATCGGAAAGCCGTACCGCTGGGCCGTCAGTGAGTGGCCGAGTTCGTGGAGCACGACGCCGACGAACAGCCCGACCGCCGCAGCGAAGCCGAGTATCCACGGCAGCGCGCCGCCGGTTACGGCGCCGACGTCGATACCGGCGCCGAGCACGTCGTTGAGGATGGTGGTGACAGGTTCGATCTGGACGCCGATGAGGTACGCAAATAGCGGGAGCACCAGCAAGAACGTCAGATCGAGCTTGATCGGGATTCCGAACAGGGAGCCGATCCGAAAGCTCTTCAGCATACGAGGTATTTCCGGAGGCAGACCCTTAAATACGCCGCCGTCGTGGTGAGGCGACGACGAGTTCCGATCGGCTCGAGCGGAACCGGAGCTTCGATCATCCGCCGTCATCGGCTCGAGATAATATACCTTATACAAGGATCTGATCGGGATAGATAATGATCATTAATGACTTAATAGTGATTACTAGCTGAGTATATTCAACGACTGAAAGCAGTTACCGGCGATCATTTACCGGTAGTAACCAATTTGACACCATCTCCTCCGTTCCAAAGAGAACTCTCCGAGAGCGTCCGAAATGCTCGATATACTCTTCTAGATGGGCGTTATCTACTGGCATGAATAGGCCATATTGATATTAGGTTGGTTATATCCATTGTACTATATTGCTCGGATGCACCATAGACTTATATGGAACCTCGGTGTGGATTGTACTACGATGATGGAACAGCAACTCACCACCACGCAACTCGAGCCGCTCCCGACCGAAATCGACTCCCCACAGGCGAAACTCGTCTACCTGTACCTCGAGGCCAGCGGCGGTGCGACGGCGTCGGATCTGAACGAGGTCCTCGCGATGAAGAAGATCGGCGTCCTCTCGGTCCTGAACTGCCTCACCGAGGAGGGGCTCGTCGAGAAGAACGGCGTCGAGTACGTTACCTGCAACTGAGCGACGATTTTTGACGTGTTGTCGGTTAACTCGCCGAGCAGTTCCGTCTGAAGCCGCCGCTGGCGCGGACGTGGCGGTTCGAAGGCTTTATCCCCACGGTAGGCTTCGGTTTTCGTAAGTAACTACAACCATGTCGGACAAACCCGCCTCAATGTACCGGGAGATCAGTAAGCCGGCCTACACGCGCCGCGAGTACATTACTGGAATCCCCGGATCGAAGATCGCACAGCACAAGATGGGCAACGTCAGCGCCGGTCCCGAGGACTACCCTGTCCAGATCAGCCTCATCACCGAGGAAGAGGTCCAGATTCGCCACGGAAGCCTCGAGGCCTCGCGTCTGTCGGCCAACCGCCACATGCTGAAAAACGCCGGCGAGAACAACTACAAGATGATCCTCCGGAAGTTCCCCCACCACGTCATCCGGGAGAACAAGCAGGCGACGGGTGCGGGTGCGGACCGTGTCTCCGACGGGATGCGCCAGTCGTTCGGGAAGATCGTCGGCACCGCCGCGCGCATCGACGCCGGCGAGCGCATCTTCACGGTCTGGTGTGACTTAGACGACGCCGAGCACGCCAAGGAGGCGTTCCGCCGCGCGTACAACAAGATCTCGCCGCCGTGCCGTATCGTCGTCGAGAAGGGCGAAGAGCAGCTGGTCTCGTAACCCCACCTTTTACTTTGGGACGGCGTCGCCGTTCCGTCGCCACACGGCACAGTGCAAACGCCGCTCTCACCGACGACACTGAAGCCGTTCGTCGCGGTTCCGGTTCGTGACCGTTCTAGCCGAGACCGCTCGCGCTCGAGAAACCCGTCCCGTCGACCGCGAATTGAGGGCGGCGAGTCCCCGAGTGCGGGTACGCAAACTTTTGGGTGTCTACTCCCGACTCTCGAGCATGATCGATCTCGCGGTCGCGAACGCTGAGGAGACGTTCGATCGGATGCGCGACCCCTTCGGCGAGCGCGGCATTCGCGCCCACCACGTCCCCGTGAGCGAGCAGATCGTCCCGCTGGGGGCGGATGCGCCCTGGACAGCCGACGAGTACGACGTCGGCTTCGTCTACCCCGGACGACCGATGGAGGGTGGCGTCGCCGACGCCCTGCTCGAGATCCCGTGGCTCAACGACCGTGAGGCGATCCTCACCTCGCGGAACAAAGCCGAGGTACTCGCTCGGCTCGAGCGAGCCGACCTGCCCGTACCGCGGTCGGTGTACGTCTCTAACGACGTCGGCGAGAGCGAACTGATCGAGGCGTTCGATCGGTTCGAGCCGCCAGTCGTGGTGAAACCGAACTCGACGACTCGCGGAGTCGGGGTCGCGAAGGCCCACGACCTCGATTCCTTCCTGGGGATCTGTGACTACCTCTCGCTGGTCCACGACTACCGGGCGACCGGGGACCGATCCTTCCTGGTCCAGGAGTACCTCCCGGATGCCACCGATTACCGGGTGATGGTCCTCGAGGGCGAGTACGTCGGCGCCGTCGAGCGCCGCCTCCCCGACGACGCGGTCCGTGAGGGCCAGTGGAAACATAACGTCCATCGCGGCGCGAAAGCACGGGGGGTCGACCTCCCGGCGGAGTGGCGCCGACTGGCCGAGTCGGTCGCCGAGGTCCTCGAGATCCCGTTTCTCGGGGTGGACCTGCTCGAGACTGACGATCGGGTCGTGATCAACGAGACGAACGCCCGGCCGACGATCGACGAGGCGACGAAGTACGAACCGGGGTTTTACGACCGTTTAGCGGGAGCTATCTCCGACTGTACCGACGTTTCCAGGACTGTTTGACGACCTGTTTCGGAACGGAACTCGAGAACAAAACCGGCGTCGACCGCGAGTCGACTCTCGTATGCTTACTCGAGGCTGATTCCCGAGGAGTGTTCGGCCGACTCGAAGACGACCTCGAGGACGCCGTTGTTGTACGTCGCCGAGGCGCTGTGTTCGTTGACCCGCTGGGGGAGCGAGACGCGCTCGTCGTACTGGCGGTGGTCACTCTGGGCCGAGATCGTGAGCGTCTTCCCGTCGCACTCGAGGTCGATGTTGTCCTTTTCGACGCCCGGAAGGTCGGCGACGACGCGGATCTCGTCGTCGGTCTCGTGGATGTCGACGTGGGTGTCCATGCCGAATCCGCTGTCGACGGCACTCGAGGTGTCGAAATCGACATCGGCACCGCTCATCATCTCGTTCATCATCCGCTCGATTTCCCGAAAGAGATCGTCGAAGGGTTCGTCGCGGTCGTCTCGTCGCATAGCTGGTGGTAAGGAAGGGACGGCCAAAAGCTTTCCCCGACGACTCAGTCGGCGGTCTGTCGATCGAGGGCGCGTTCCTCGGCGTTGTCCAGTCGGCTGAGACCGATCCCCAGCGTCTCGTTCGTCAGTGCTCGGCTCTCGGGGCCGTCGAGCAGTCCCGTTACCGAGCGAATCGCGTCGACGTTCTCGGGAACGACGTCGGACTCCTGGTGGATCGCCTGCATGCAGTAGAGGTCGCGTCCCTCGATGGTGATCGACTCCTCCCAGATGCAGTTCTCCCAGATGTCGCCGCGGGGGCGGCCGGCGTCGAGTGCGAGGTCCTTGAGCGTGCCGGCGCCGTCGATGCCGGCGTAGTCGGGGATCATGAGCAGTCGGTCCTCCCCGCGGAGACGGTCGCGGATCTCCGCAACGTCGTCGGGTGCCTCCTCGAGGGTGATGTTGACCGCGTGGACGTGCATCATCGTCGTCGGGACCTTGAGCCCGATCGTGTCGATGTCGAGTTCGGGGAAGACGGTCTGGACGTCCGGACCGTGGTGGGAGGGGATGGAGACGGGGTCCGGCAGGGCGTCGTTGATCGGGCCGCGACCGGTCTGGTCCGGGTCGCCGCCGCGACGAACGAGCGTCGTCCGTACCTTCTCGATGCCGTAGTCCTCGTGGATCGGCGAGACGAGCCTCGAGAGGCCGGTCGTGTTACAGGAGACGACGCGAACGTAGTCGGCGTCGGTCGCCTCGTCGTAGTTCGCGCGGGCGTTGAAACTGACCTCGGCGATGGTCGCGTCCTCGCCGCCCTGGAAGAGTGCGGGGGTGTCGTGGCGCTCGTACAGCGGGCGATTCTGCGCACCGATTCCGGACGGTGTCGCGTCGACGACGATGTCGCTGTCGGCGACGAGGTCGTCGACGGTGCCGGCGAGGTCGATGCCGGCCTCGTGGAACCCATCGGTGCGGTCCTCGTCGACCGCGTAGAGCGGGTACTCCGCCTCGGCCGCCCCGAGTGCGACGTAGTCGGGACTGACCTTGGCGACGCCGGCGACCTCCATATCTGGCTGAGCTCGCACGGCGTCTGCGACGCGCTTTCCGATGGTTCCATAACCGTTGATTCCGACCCGGAGCATACGCATCGACATCCACCGTCAACCGGCATAACTGTTTTGCAAGAATCTGATAGATGTTAACTCGAAATTGAGTTGTTCGACGTAGATCGGCCGAAGAACACGTGCTAACGTGTATACACACCAAAATATAAAAAATACAGATATTTCTATGATATGTGGTACCACAACGAGTTCCCTCGTCGAACGCTAGATCGGAATCCTTCCCTATCGTCAATCAACGTTTTGGAAGGGGCAAGTGATTTAATCGTGGCCCGCGTAGTACTCAGATATGAGTGAACATTCGTACACGGAGAACGAGTTCGAGGGGACGCTCCGTATCGGTCTCAACGGGTTCGGGCGGATCGGACGCAACGTCCTTCGCGCGTCGCTTGCGTACGACGACGTCGAGATCGTCGCGATCAACGACGTCATGGACGACGACGACATGCGTTACCTCCTGCAGTACGACTCGGTTCACGGCCGCCTCGAGGACGTCTCCCTCGAGGACGGCACCCTTACCGTCGAGGGCCAGGAGATCCGGCTGACCTCCGAGCGCGATCCGACCCAGCTGCCGTGGGACGAACTCGACGTCGACGTCGCCTTCGAGGCGACGGGGATCTTCCGTACACACGACGAGGCCGCCCAGCATCTTGAAGCCGGCGCCGAGAAGGTGCTGATCTCGGCTCCGCCGAAAGGCGAGAAGGAGGTCCAGACGATCGTCTACGGCGTCAACCACGACGAGTACGACGGCGAGGACGTGCTCTCGAACGCCTCCTGTACGACGAACTCGGTCGCGCCGGTCGTAAAGGTCCTCGACGACGAGTTCGGCATCGAGTCCGGACTGCTGACGACGGTTCACGCCTACACCGGCACCCAGAACCTCGTCGACGGCCCGCTCGACAAGCGTCGCCGCGGTCGCGCCGCCGCCGAGAACATCATCCCGACCTCCACCGGCGCCGCCATCGCCACCACCGAGGTGCTGCCCCAGCTCGAGGGCAAGCTCGACGGGATGGCGATGCGCGTCCCCGTTCCGAACGGCTCGATCACCGACCTCACCGTCGACCTCGAGGAGGACGTTACCGAGGAGGAGCTCGCCGACGCGATCCGATCGGCGGCCGACGACGAACTCGCCGGCGTGCTCGGCTACACCGACGAGGAGATCGTCTCCCGGGATATCGTCGGGCTCCCGTTCTCCTCGTACGTCGACCTCGAGTCGACGATGTCCCTCGAGGACGGCCTCGTCAAGGTACTTACCTGGTACGACAACGAATACGGCTTCTCGAACCGGATGCTCGATCTCGCGACGTACGTCGCCGCCGAGGCCGAGGACCAGGAGGCCGACGAAGCCGTCGCCCGCTAAGCAGTTTCCACTTTAAATTTTAAGCGCGTTCGACACGCCCACTCCGTATGTTCAAGACGATCGACGATCTCGAGCCCGAACAGCGACTGCTGGTTCGTTTCGACCTCAACGCCCCCGTCGAAGACGGCGCCGTCCAGGACAACCGTCGGTTCACCCGTCACGCCGAAACCCTGCGGGAGTTGCTCGAGGACGGCCACGCCGTCGCCGTGCTGGCCCACCAGGGTCGGCCCGGCCGCGACACGTTCGTCTCGCTCGAGCAACACGCCGAGATCCTCGCGGATCACCTCGATCGGGACGTCGACTTCGTCGCGGATACCTTTGGCGAGGACGCGCTGGCAGCGATCGACGGCCTCGAGGCTGGCGAGGTGCTCGTCCTCGAGAACGCCCGGATGTGCGACGAGGAGCTTCCCGAGGAAGAGCCCGAGGTCAAAGCCGACACCGAGTTCGTGCGAACGCTCGCCCCGGAGTTCGACGCCTACGTCAACGACGCCTACTCGGCAGCCCATCGTTCTCACGCCTCGCTGGTCGGCTTCCCGCGCGTGATGGACGCCTACGCGGGACGCGTGATGGAACAGGAGTACACGGCGAACTCGTCGATCCAGGAACGGGAGTTCGACGGCACCGTCACGATGGCCCTCGGCGGCACCAAGGCCGAAGATCTGATCCCGGTTATCGAGGGCGTTGACGACACCGTCGACCGGTTCTGTCTCGGCGGCATCGTCGGCGAACTCTTCCTACGAGCCGCGGGCCACGACGTCGGCTACGACGTCGAGGGAACCGACTTCTTCGACGAGCAGTGGGATGCCCAACGGGAGACGATCGAGCGCATCCTCGCGGAGTACGAGGATTCGCTGCACCTCGCGAACGACCTCGCCTACGAGGGCGAGGACGACGAACGCGCCGAGGTCGACGTGGAGGGCCTCGAGAAAGAGACCTCCTACCTCGACGTCGGCCCCGACACCGCCGAGACGTACGCCGACCTCGTCCGCGAGTCCGAGGCCGTCTTCGTCAAGGGCGCGCTGGGGGTCTTCGAGGACGAGCGCTTCGCCGACGGCACCGTTTCCGTACTCGAGGCGATCGCCGAAACGGACTGCTTCTCGGTCGTCGGCGGCGGCGACACCTCCCGTGCCATCGAGATGTACGGTCTCGACGAGGACGAGTTCGGCCACGTCTCGATCGCCGGTGGCGCCTACGTCCGCGCGCTTACCGGCGAGCCCCTGGTCGCGGTCGAAGTGCTCGAGGACGCCGCCAAGTAAGTCCTCGATAGCCGATAGCAAGACCTTTCGGCTCGCTAGGTCCACTATCGAGTATGTCAGACCTTCGCGCGGCCGCCGAGACGGCCGTTCGGCAGTGTCTCGCCCTCGAGTCCTCGGAGAGCTGTGCCGTCGTCACCGACGACGAGCGCGAACCGATCGGCGAGGCGATCTACGAGGTCGCAAGCGAGATTTCCGACGACGCCGTGATCGTTCGCTACCCGCCGGGCGAGACCCACGGCGGCGAACCGCCGGAACCGGTCGCAGCGGCGATGGCCGGCGCCGACGTCGTCCTCGCGCCGACGAGCAAGAGCCTGAGCCACACCCGCGCCCGCGGCGAGGCCAACGAGGCCGGCGCCCGCGTCGCGACGCTACCGGGAATCACCGAGGAGGTCTTTACCACCGGGCTGGACGCCGACTACGAGGCGATCGCCGACCACTCCGCCGACGTCCTCGAGCAGGTCGAAGACGCCGAGGAGATCCGCGTCACCGCCCCCGCGGGGACCGATATCACGTTCGGGATCGGGGATCGGGAATTCCTCTCCGATACCGGAATCGTTCACGAGCCCGGCCAGATGTCGAACCTTCCCGCGGGCGAGGTGTTCGTCAGCCCCGAAACGGCCGACGGAACGTTCGTCGTCGACGGAACGATGCGTCCCCACGGGCTGCTCGAGGACGGCCAGGAGCTTCGCTTCGAGGTCGAAGACGGACTCGTCACCGAGATTTCAGACGACGAGATCCGCGAGACGGTCGAGAACGCCGCTGAAGAAGTTGGCGACGCCGCCTACAACCTCGCCGAACTCGGCATCGGCACCAATGTCGCGGTCACCGATCTCGTCGGTTCCGTCCTGCTCGACGAGAAGGCCGGCGGGACGGTTCACATCGCGATCGGCGACGACGCGGGCATCGGCGGCGACGTCGATGCGCCGATCCACCTCGACGGAATCCTCCGGGAGCCGACGGTGTGGGCGGATGGGGAGGTCGTAGATCTCCCAACGAGCGAGCGGTGAAATCGACAGTAGGCTCCGAGATCGAGCTATCGAGCGCCGAGTAGGCTCGGGTCCTCGAGCGGGCGTTCGAGCCGACTCGAACGACGACGGTGCGAGCCAGTGACGGGCTCGTGTACGGTCCAATCGGCTTTTACGGTCGTGGCGTCTACGGCGTGCTATGAACGACGTTCCAGACCGGATCCCGACGCCCTGTCCGTCGTGCTCGCCGGACCTCGAGACGGTCCACGAGGTACTGACGGCGGGCGGCGGGGCGCTTACGGTTCGCTGCAGCGAGTGCAGTCACGTCCACAAGGTACAGCCCGATCCCGAACGCGAGGTCACCCTCGACGTCGTCGTCTCCCAGGAGGGCGAATCGTTCACCGCGAACGTCACCGCGCCCGAAGACGAGACCGTCGAGGTCGGCGACGAGTTCATCCTCGAGACCGACGAGGTGCTCTCGACGGTTCGCGTGACCAGCATCGAGCTCGACGGCCACCGCCGCGTCGAGGAGGCCGACGCCGACGACGTCGAGACCGTCTGGACCCGGGAGGTCGACAACGTGGCGGTCAACGTCACCGTGCATCCCCAGGACGGCTCCCGGGACGACAGCCGGAGCATCACCGTCTACGTCCCCGGCGACTACGAGTTCGAGGTCGGCTCGATCGAGGAGTTCGGCGACGACGAGTTCGAGATCGACGCCTTCGTCGTTCGGAAGGACGCCTCGGAGTACGACCGCGATCGCTACGACATGGAGGGCGACACGGGCGTCGCGAAGGACCTCAAACGGGTCTACGCCTACGACGAACAGACCAGCGCCTGGTCGGCCTGGTAGTCGACTCGACGAGTCTCTTCCGAGACGCGGCCGACGTCCGGAGCACGTCTCCGGACGAACCGACCGGCACGCAGTTGCGTCCCACAGGCTATTGCTCGCGAGCCCGTAGACTCCACCATGTTCGATCGGTTCAGCTCCGACGACGGGGACGACCGGACCGACGACTACGAAGCTGCTCGCGAGCGGATGGTCCGAACGGTCGCCGACCGCGTCGACGACGACCGTGTCCTCGAGGCTCTCCGGACGGTTCCCCGCCACGAGTTCGTCCCGCCCGATCGTCGCAGCGACGCCTACCAGGACCGACCGCTCCCGATCGGGGACGGCCAGACGATCAGCGCGCCGCACATGGTCGCGATCATGGCCGATCGGCTCGAACTCGAGCCCGGTGCGGACGTCCTCGAGATCGGCACCGGTTGTGGCTACCACGCCGCCGTCACGGCGGAACTCGTCGGTGCCGAGGGCGTCTACAGCGTCGAGTACGGCGCGGATCTCGCCGAGCAGGCGCGGGACCGTCTCACTGAAACGGGGTACGGCGACGTCTCGATTCGCGTCGGCGACGGCCGCGAGGGGTGGACAGAGC
Organism: Natronococcus roseus; assembly: GCF_043677095.1. Taxonomy (NCBI): domain Archaea; kingdom Methanobacteriati; phylum Methanobacteriota; class Halobacteria; order Halobacteriales; family Natrialbaceae; genus Natronococcus; species Natronococcus roseus. The sequence continues at coordinate 134,818 of NZ_JBHLJR010000003.1, read as the reverse complement.
ACGCACCGTACGACGCGGCGTACTTTACCTGCGCGACGCCAGAGCTGCCCGACCCCGTCGTCGAACAGGTCCGGTCCGGTGGTCGGCTACTTGCCCCGATCGGGACCGGGTTTCAGAGGCTGGTCATGGTCGAGAAGCGCGAGGACGGAAGCCTCGAGCGAAGCGAACACGGCGGCGTTCGGTTCGTTCGAATGCGAGGGGAGTAGTCGGTGGTTGCGCGGGCGGGCGCGCAGTTGATAACGCTTCGTCCGCTACCCCGGGTATGGACCCTGCGGTACTCCGAGAGGACCTGGTCGACGGCCTCGAATCCCCCTCAAAGGGGGTCCTCACGGACGAGGCCGTCGCCATCGCCATGCGGGACGTTCCCCGCCACGAGTTCCTCGAGGACGACCGAGCCGCCTACGCCGACCGCGAGCACGAGATCCTCGAGACCCGCGTCCTCGCACCGAGCACGGTCGCCCGGCTGTTCGAGGCGCTCGCCCTCGAGGACGGCGACGACGTGTTGATCGTCGGCGCCGGCGTCGGCTACACGGCGGCCGTCGCGGCCGAGATCGTCGGCGAGCACGGCGTCCACGCCGTCGACATCTCGCGACCGCTCGTCGTCGAGGCACGAGCCAACCTCGAGCGGGCGGGATACGAGGGCGTCCTCGTCGACCGTCGCGACGGCGCCAGCGGACTCCCGGAGTACGCCCCTTTCGATCGGATCCTGCTCGAGGCGGCCGCGGTCGACCCGCCGCGACCGCTGCTGGCCCAGCTCGCCGACGGCGGCCGGCTCGTCCTCCCTCGAGGTACCCAGCCCCAGCGGCTCACGGCCGTCGACGCCGACGGCTCGAGCGAACGGTTCGAGGCAGTCTCGTTCGATCCGCTCCTGCTCGAAGGCGAGCAGTCCGGCGCGGTCGAACGGAATCGGACGAACCGCGAGGACGTGGAGTACGCTCGCCAGCGGGCGGAGTCGCGAACGGGCTGGGAGCAGGACTGGATCGAGTGGGAGGATCGGATCCGCTGACTGGGGTTTTTGTCGCGTCGATTCTCAGCGCTGAGCGCCGACATCGTCGAGAGAAGCCCCGGGAAACGGACTGAAGCGAACGTTGGAGACGCTGGGACTGAGCACAACTCAAACTGGTCTGGGAGGAGCGAATCGAGTTAGACGAAGGTAATAGAAACAGCTAACGGGACGATCAGGGACAGTTCTCGCTGAACTCGTAGTCAACCGCCCAGTTAATCGAGGGATGGTCGATAGCAGCGTCGAATCGTAGCTCCATTTTTTGCGCCGTTGCCTCATCAACGGGTATCCAGTAGAGCTGATCCGTTTTCGGATACCGAACACAGAACGCATCGATTTCGTCCCGATAGGTCTGTTCGTGGTAGTTTCCGTCTTTGGTCGTCTGTGAATGCGTATTAAATCGAATCGTCTGTGACTTGTTCTGCCATGCGGTTTTGCACTGAACTCGATACAACGTCGTACCATCATCGACTACGAGATCGTACTTGTCGTTGTCACCGAACGGAATTGAAACGCTGTATCCGGTTTCTATGAGCCGTGAGGCGACCTTGATCTCGGTTTCGTCACCCCTTTCTTTTGAGTTCCGCATCGTATCTGCAAGTAACAGGTGATACTACTAATGGTATCCGAGAACGCTACGACTGCCGGTACGGTAGAGTAGCGTGCGCTTGCGGATAGAAGGGAACGCTCGCTCCACTCCTCGGTTCTGGACTGCTTCTTTCAGGAGCTTTGCTCGTGGAGGAGAAACGGGTCACTCACGATATTGAGAAAGCGCCCGGAGCGGGATTTGAACCCGCGTCACAACCGTGACAGGGTTGTATGATGGGCCACTACACCATCCGGGCAGACAAGTCGCAAGAAAGCGCCCGGAGCGGGATTTGAACCCGCGTCACAACCGTGACAGGGTTGTATGATGGGCCACTACACCATCCGGGCAGACAAGTCGCAAGAAAGCGCCCGGAGCGGGATTTGAACCCGCGTCACAACCGTGACAGGGTTGTATGATGGGCCACTACACCATCCGGGCTTGCTTGCGGCGTCTTACGACGCATTTCTCAGTTTCCCGGTGAGAGTATTAAGGCTTTCCAATCGTGGAACGTGTGGTAGGACGAACCGGGACACGTCCGTCTCGAGGCTGTCTACTTTCGCTCCCCACAAGGAATATAACTGAGAACGGGCTACGTACGAACGTGACAGATAGTTCCGGTCAAGTTCGCCAGGCCGGATAGCCGTGCTTTTGGATCGAGTTAGTAACCGTTAAATGCGTCCCTCCGTTACGTGCCTGTAGTATCTCGTGACAGCCGCTTCTCTCCCGATAGCCCGCACCAACACATGGTAGACGTAAGCCAACACGAACTCGTTCCGGAGCACACCGTTCTCGAGGAGGACGTCCTCGAGGAGGTCCTCACGGAGTACGACATCGACCGCACAGACCTGCCGAAAATCAAGCGCAACGACTCCGCTCTCCCGGACGAGGCGGACGTCGGCGACGTCATCAAGATCGTTCGGAACTCACGCACAACCGACCAGGCAGTCGTATACCGACTTGTGGTGGAATAAATGTCAATAGAACTTGATCGATCGAAACGACGGGATATCTCGCGCGAATACTTCTCGAAGGAACGGCTCGCCGAACACCACTACCGATCGTTCAACGCCTTCCTCAACCGGGGAATGCAGGAGGTCGTCGACGAGAAGGAGACGATCGACACGGATATCGGTGACAAGGAGGGCGAGGAACCGGTCTACGTGGAACTGGGCGACGTCCGCGTCGTCACGCCCCGCGTTCGGGAGGCCGACGGCTCCGAGGAGCTGCTGTACCCCCAGGAGGCCCGACTCCGGAACATCACGTACTCCGCGCCCGTTTTCATGGAGATGTCGATCGTCAAGGGCGAGGAGGGCGACGAGCGCGTCGTCGACTCGACGGAGACGAAGATCGGCCGGATGCCGATCATGGTCGGCTCCGACAAGTGTAACATCGCCGGCTTCAGCGACGAGGAGCTGATCGAGATCGGGGAGGACCCCGCCGACCCCGGCGGCTACTTTATCGTCAACGGCTCCGAGCGCGTGCTGATGACCAGCGAGGACCTTGCGCCGAACAAGATCCTCGCGGAGTACGACACCAAGTACGGTGACGAGATCCAGGTCGCCAAGACCTTCTCGCAGCGCCGTGGCTACCGTGCGCTCGTGCTCTGTGAACGGACCCGAAACGGGCTACTCGAGGTCTCGTTCCCGTCGGTCTCGGGATCGATCAACTTCGTCACGCTCGTTCGGGCGCTGGGCCTCGAGAGCGACGAGGAGATCGTCCACAAGGTCTCGAACGACCCCGAGGTCGTCAAGTACATGCTCGAGAACCTGGAGGAGGCGGAAGTCCAGACCGAGGAGGGTGCAATCGAGGAGCTCGGGAAGCGCGTCGCCTCCGGCCAGGGGAAGAACTACCAGCTCAAGCGAGCCAACTACGTCATCGACCGCTACCTTCTGCCACATCTCCACGAGGAAGGTGTCGACGAGGAGGACGTCCGGATCAACAAGGCCCACTACCTCTGTCGGATGGCCGAAGCCTGCTTCGAGCTCGCGCTCGGCCGGCGCGAGGCCGACGACAAGGACCACTACGCGAACAAGCGACTGAAGGTCAGCGGCGACCTGATGCGGGACCTGTTCCGGACCGCCCTGAACAAGCTGGCCCGGGACGTGAAGTACCAGCTCGAGCGCGCCAACATGCGCAACCGAAACCTCTCGGTGAACACCGTCGTTCGATCCGACGTGCTGACCGAACGCCTCGAGCACCCGATCGCGACGGGCAACTGGGTCGGCGGCCGCTCGGGCGTGAGCCAGCTGGTCGACCGCACCGACTTCATGGGCGTTCTCAGCCACCTGCGCCGGCTGCGCAGCCCGCTCAGCCGCTCGCAGCCACACTTCGAGGCACGGGACCTGCACGCGACCCAGTGGGGTCGCATCTGTCCCTCCGAGACGCCTGAGGGCCCGAACTGTGGGCTGGTGAAGAACTTCGCACAGGCGATGGAACTCTCCCAGAACATCGAGGACGAACAGGAACTCAAACGTGAACTCGCCTCGATGGGCGTCGAGGGGATCCCCGGTCTCGAGGGTATCGAGCGATCGACCGCAGACGACTGATAAATCATGAGCAGCCAACAACGAGAAGCGAAAGTCTACGTCAACGGGTCGCTGGTCGGGACCCATCCCGATCCGCACGAACTGGCCGAACAGATCCGCGAAGCGCGACGCATCGGCGACGTCAGCGAGATGGTAAACGTCTCGGTCAAGGATCGCACCCGAGAAGTGATCGTCAACGCCGACGCCGGCCGCGCACGTCGACCGCTTTTGGTCGTCGAGGACGGCGAGCCCCGAATCTCCGACCAGGAACTCGAGGCACTCCAGGACGGCGACCTCGAGTTCGAGGACCTCGTCGAGCACGGCTACATCGAGTTCATCGACGCCGAGGAGGAGGAGGACATCTACGTCGCCGTCGACGAGGACGACCTGAACGCGGATCACACGCACCTCGAGATCGACCCGCAGCTGATCTTCGGGATCGGTGCGGGAATGATCCCCTACCCCGAGCACAACGCGTCGCCCCGAATTACGATGGGGGCGGGGATGATCAAGCAGTCGCTGGGGCTGCCCAGCGCGAACTACCGGATCCGTCCGGACACGCGCCAGCACCTGCTGCACTACCCGCAGCTCTCGATGGTCAAGACCCAGACGACCGAGCAGATCGGCTTCGACGAGCGACCCGCGGCCCAGAACTTCGTCGTCGCCGTCATGAGCTACGAGGGGTTCAACATCGAGGACGCGCTGGTCATGAACAAAGCGAGCGTTGAACGCGCGCTCGCTCGCTCGCACTTCTTCCGGACCTACGAGGGTGAGGAACGACGCTACCCTGGCGGCCAGGAGGACCGCTTCGAGATCCCGAGCCAGGACGTCCGTGGCGCCCGCGGCGAGGAAGCCTACACCCACCTCGACGAGGACGGCCTCGTCAACCCCGAGACGACGGTCGACGAGAACTCCGTTCTACTGGGGAAGACGAGCCCACCGCGATTCCTCGAGGAGCCCGACGACATGGGCGGGCTCTCGCCACAGAAGCGCCGCGAAACGTCGGTAACGATGCGCTCCGGCGAGAGCGGCGTCGTCGACACCGTCACGCTGATGGAGGGCGAGGACGGTTCGAAGCTCTCGAAGGTCTCCGTGCGCGACGAACGGATCCCCGAACTCGGGGACAAGTTCGCGAGTCGCCACGGCCAGAAGGGGGTCGTCGGCCACCTCGCGCCCCAGGAGGACATGCCCTTCACCGAGGAGGGCGTCGTGCCCGACCTCGTCCTGAACCCCCACGCCCTGCCGTCGCGGATGACGGTCGGGCACATCCTCGAGATGATCGGTGGAAAGCTCGGCGCCATGGAGGGTCGTCGCGTCGACGGGACGCCGTTTTTGGGCGAGGACGAGGACGAACTCCGCGAGGGGCTTGAGCAGAACGGGTTCGACTCCGCCGGCAAGGAGACGATGTACTCCGGAATCTCCGGCGAGAAGATCGAGGCCGAGATCTTCGTCGGGATCATCTTCTACCAGAAGCTCTACCACATGGTCTCGAACAAGCTCCACGCCCGCTCGCGCGGTCCCGTGCAGGTGCTGACTCGCCAGCCCACCGAGGGTCGCGCCCGCGAGGGTGGACTCCGTATCGGGGAGATGGAACGCGACGTCTTCATCGGTCACGGCGCCGCGATGACGCTGAAGGAGCGACTGCTCGACGAGTCCGACCGCGAGTTCATCCACATCTGCGGACAGTGCGGAATGAGCGCGGTCGAGAACGTCGAACAGCGCCGCGTGTACTGTCCGAACTGCGACGAGGAGACGGATATCCACGAGATCGAGATGAGCTACGCGTTCAAGCTTCTCCTCGACGAGATGAAGGCCCTGGGTATCGCGCCGCGACTGGAACTGGAGGACGCCGTCTAACCCACCATGCAAAACAGCACACCAAAAGATATCGGATCGATCAACTTCGGGCTCATGGAGCCCGAGGAGTACCGCGAGATGAGCGCGACGAAGATCATCACGGCCGACACCTACGACGACGACGGCTTCCCCATCGACATGGGGCTGATGGATCCCCGACTCGGCGTTATCGACCCCGGGCTCGAGTGTAAGACCTGCGGCAAACACTCGGGATCGTGTAACGGTCACTTCGGTCACATCGAACTGGCCGCACCCGTCATCCACGTCGGATTCACGAAGCTCATTCGTCGGCTCCTGCGAGGGACCTGTCGCGAGTGCTCGCGGCTCCTGCTGACCGAGGACGAGCGCGGCGAGTTCTACGACCAGATCGACGAGTCGCGAAAGCTCGGCCGCGACCTAAACGACGTTACGAAGGCAGCCATCCGACAGGCCCGCAAGAAGGATCGCTGTCCCCACTGCGGCGAGGTCCAGTACGACATCGACCACGAGAAGCCCACGACCTACTACGAGGTCCAGCAGGTCCTGACCAGCGAGTACTCCCAGCGCATCGCCGGTGCGATGCAGGGCGACGAGGAGGCCGGCGTCGAGCGGACGACGCCCGACGAGCTCGCCGAGAAGACCGAGATCGACATCGGCCGGATCAACGAGATCCTCTCGGGCTCGTTCCGACCGCGCGAGAGTCAGCGCAAGGCCATCGAGAAGGCCCTGGACATCGACCTCACGGAAGAGGACACGAACAAGCTGATGCCAAGCGACATCCGGGACTGGTTCGAGGCCATCCCGGACGAGGACATGGAAGTGCTCGGCATCAATCCGGAACGGTCGCGTCCCGAGTGGATGATCCTGACCGTCCTCCCGGTTCCGCCCGTAACCGCGCGGCCGTCGATCACGCTCGACAACGGCCAGCGCTCCGAGGACGACCTCACGCACAAGCTGGTCGACATCATCCGGATCAACCAGCGGTTCATGGAGAACCGCGAGGCCGGGGCTCCCCAGCTGATTATCGAGGACCTCTGGGAGCTGCTGCAGTACCACGTGACGACGTTCATGGACAACGAGATCTCGGGGACGCCGCCGGCCCGACACCGCTCCGGGCGGCCGCTCAAGACTCTCTCCCAGCGCCTGAAAGGTAAGGAGGGTCGATTCCGGGGCTCGCTGTCCGGGAAGCGCGTGAACTTCTCGGCCCGAACCGTCATCTCGCCGGATCCGACCCTCTCGCTGAACGAGGTCGGCGTCCCCGACCGCGTGGCGAGCGAGATGACCCAGACGATGAACGTCACCGAGCGAAACGTCGAGGAAGCTCGACGCTACGTCTCGAACGGCCCGGAGGCCCACCCCGGCGCGAACTACGTTCGTCGCCCCGACGGTCGACGACTGAAGGTGACCGAGAAGAACTGCGAACAGCTCGCCGAGAAGGTCGACGCCGGCTGGGAGGTCAACCGCCACCTCGTCGACGGCGACATCGTCATCTTCAACCGCCAGCCGTCGCTGCACCGGATGTCGATTATGGCCCACGAGGTCGTGGTCATGCCGTACAAGACGTTCCGGCTCAACACCGTCGTCTGTCCGCCGTACAACGCCGACTTCGACGGCGACGAAATGAACATGCACGCGCTGCAAAACGAGGAGGCCCGCGCGGAGGCGCGCGTCCTCATGCGCGTTCAGGAGCAGATCCTCTCGCCCCGATTCGGCGAGAACATCATCGGCGCAATCCAGGACCACATCTCGGGGATGTACCTGCTGACCCACGACAACCCCCGGTTCAACGAGACCCAGGCGCTGGACCTGCTTCGTGCGACCCGGATCGACGAACTGCCCGAACCCAGCGGCATCGACGACGAGGGCGAGCCGTTCTGGACCGGGTACGACGTCTTCTCGGAGCTGCTGCCCGACGATCTCGACCTCGAGTTTACCGGTACCGTCGGCGACGACGTCGTCGTCGAGGACGGCCAGCTGCTCGAGGGAACGATCGCCGAGGACGAGGTCGGCGAGTTCGGCGGCGAGATCGTCGACACGATCACGAAGGTCTACGGCAACACGCGCGCCCGGATCTTCATCAACGAGGTCTCGACGCTGGCGATGCGGGCGATCATGCACTTCGGGTTCTCGATCGGGATCGACGACGAGACGATCCCGGAGGAGGCCCAGGCCCGGATCGACGAGACGATCGAAGACGCCAACGACCGCGTCGAGGAGCTCATCGAGGCCTACGAGCGGGGCGAACTCGAGAGTCTGCCCGGCCGAACGATCGACGAAACGCTCGAGATGAAGATCATGCAGACGCTCTCGCGTGCGCGTGACAACGCCGGGAACATCGCCGACGAACACTTTACCGACGAGAACCCGGCCGTCGTCATGGCCGAATCCGGCGCCCGTGGCTCGATGCTCAACCTGACCCAGATGGCCGGCTGCGTCGGCCAGCAGGCGGTTCGGGGCGAGCGGATCAACCGCGGCTACGAGGACCGCACCCTGAGCCACTACAAGCCCAACGACCTCTCCGCGGAGGCCCACGGCTTCGTCGAGAACTCCTACACCAGCGGACTGACCCCGCGGGAGTTCTTCTTCCACGCGATGGGTGGCCGCGAGGGGCTGGTCGACACCGCCGTTCGTACCTCGAAGTCCGGCTACCTCCAGCGGCGGCTGATCAACGCGCTCTCCGAGCTCGAGGCGCAGTACGACGGCACCGTCCGGGACACCTCGGACACGATCGTTCAGTTCGAGTTCGGCGAGGACGGCACCTCGCCGGTCAAGGTCTCTTCCGGCGACGACAACGACATCGACGTCGAGCGAATCGCCGACCGAGTGCTCGACTCGGAGTTCGAATCCGACGCACAGCGCAAGGAGTTCCTCGGTATCAAGACCGAGCCGACGAACCTCTCGGAGTACGCCGACGACCGACTCGTCGAGGGCACGGAGGTGACCTCCGATGACTGAGGTCGACTACGCCGTCGACGACGACACCGTCGCCGTCGTCGAGGACACCGACCTTCCCCGTCGGCTCAAGGACAAGGTCTACGCGACCCTCGAAGGCCGCACCGACGCCACCGTCGAGGACGCCGACGAGCTCGCGAAGGCCGTCGAGGCGCGGTACCTCGATACGCGCGTCGACCCCTTAGACCCCGTCGGCACCGTCAGCGCACAGTCGATCGGCGAACCCGGAACGCAGCTGACGATGAACACGTTCCACTACGCGGGCGTTGCGGAAATCGACGTCACGCAGGGGCTGCCCCGGCTGATCGAGCTGGTCGACGCCCGGAAGACCCCGGATACGCCGATGATGACGATCCATCTCGAGGACGAGTACGCCACCGAGCGGGAGAAGGCCCACGAGGTCGTCTGGAAGATCGAGGCGACGAAGGTCCTCGCGCTGGGTGACGTCTCGACGAACGTCGCTGACATGCGGGTTCAGATCTCGCTCAACGAGGACACCCTCGAGGAGCGGATGATCTCGCCCGAGGAGGTCGCCGAGATCATCCAGGACAACCTCGGCGTCGAGGCGATCCAGCAGGGGACCCAGATCGAGTTCGGACCCGAGGAGCCGTCCTATCGTGATCTGCTCCAGCTCGTCGAGGAGCTGCGTGAGATCACGTTCAAGGGGATCGAGGACATCTCGCGGGTCGTTATTCGGCGGGAGGAACTCGACGACGGCACCGAGGAGTTCGTCCTCTACACGGAGGGGTCGGCCTTTGGCGACGCGCTCGAGATCGAGGGCGTCGACGCCTCCCGATCGACGTGTAACAACATCCACGAGATCCACCGCAATCTCGGGATCGAGGCCGCCCGCGAGGCGATCATCGAGGAGACGAACAACACGCTCGCCGAGCAGGGACTCGACGACGTGAACGTTCGTCACCTGATGCTGGTCTCGGACATGATGACGAACCGCGGCGAGATCGAGTCGATCGGTCGCCACGGGATCTCGGGCTCGAAGGATTCGGTGTTGGCCCGTGCGGCGTTCGAGGTGACGGTCAACCACCTGCTCAACGCCGCGATCCACGGCGAGGTCGACGATCTCGACGGCGTCACGGAGAACGTCATCGTCGGCAAGCCGATCAAACTCGGTACCGGTGACGTCGATCTACGGATGGGATCGACGACCTCCAGCGGCGGTGGCCAGGCGGACTGATCGATGGCGGTAACCCTCGACGACGACGCTCGCCAGTACCTCGCCCGTTTCGAGGACGTGACGGATGTTGCCGGCCAGGACTGCCTCGTCGACGAACGCGACGGCGAGGAGCGGTTGATCGTCGTCGTCGAAAGCGGCCGAATGGGCGATGCGATTGGCCCCGGTGGTCGGACCGTCCGTCGCTTCGAGGAAGAAGTCGGCAGCTCGGTCCGACTCGTCGAAAACGCCGAGGACTCCGAGACGTTCGTCGCGAACACGCTCGCTCCGGCGGCGGTCTACAACGTCACGATCAGCGAGAACGACGACACCGTCGCCTACGTCGAAGTCGCCGACGAGGACCGAGGCGTCGCGATCGGTGCCGACGGCCGAACGATCGACGCCGCTCGGCGTCTCGCCGCCAGACACTTCGATATCGACGACGTCCAGCTGCTTTAGGTCCCACTCTTCGAGAGGTTTTCTCGACCGGGGAAACGCCCTCAGATTCCTTCGTTACCCCCAATCGAGCGTTCTCGTGGCGTAATCGCGTCTCCAAACAGGGACGCTTAAGTGTCTCCGACCGATAGCGACGAGCATGGCAAACGGCAAGTACGCCGCGCGCAAGCTCAAGAAGGACCGCCAGAACCAGCGGTGGTCCGACTCGGACTACGCGCGCCGCGCCCGTGGACTTCGCGAGAAGTCCGACCCCCTCGAGGGGGCCCCTCAGGCTCGAGGTATCGTACTCGAAAAGGTCGGCATCGAAGCGAAACAGCCCAACTCGGCGATCCGAAAGTGCGTTCGCGTCCAGCTGATCAAGAACGGCAAGCAGGTCACCGCGTTCTGTCCCGGTGACGGCGCAATTTCGTTCATCGACGAACACGACGAAGTGACTATCGCCGGCATCGGCGGGGCGAAGGGTCGTGCGATGGGTGACCTCTCGGGTGTCAACTACAAGGTCGAGAAGGTCAACGGCGTCTCGCTCATCGAACTAGTTCGCGGCAACGCAGAGAAACCGGTGCGATAACGATGGCTGCAGAAGACCAACCCGACCCCGACGCACCCGCTGGTGACGCGGACGTCTCCGCGAAGCTGTTCGGAACATGGGAGATGGGCGAGATCGAGTACGCCGATCCCTCGACCGAGCGCTACATTCAGGTGACACCGGTCGCTCACACCGCCGGCCGTCACGCCAGCAAGCAGTTCAAGAAGTCCCAGATCTCGATCGTCGAGCGGTTCATCAATCGCTTGATGCAGACCGAGGACAACACGGGCAAGAAACAGCAGTCGCTAAACTTCGTCCGCGACGCGTTCGAACTCATCCACGAGCGCACCGAAGAGAACCCGGTGCAAGTACTCGTGACGGCCGTCGAGAACGCCGCGCCTCGAGAGGAGACAGTCCGACTGAAGTACGGTGGGATCTCGGTGCCGAAGGCGGTCGACGTCGCCCCCCAGCGTCGCGTCGACCAGGCGCTGATGATGCTCGCTGAGGGCGTCTACAAGGATTCGTTCAAGACCTCGACGTCCGTTCCCGAAGCGATCGCAAACCAGCTCGTCGGCGCAGCTAACTACGACGTGCAGACGTACGCGATCAGCCAGAAAGAGGAGAAGGAACGCGTCGCAGCTGCCGCGCGCTAAGGCGTTTTATCTTCCTTGGTTTTCAAAGACCGAGTCGTTAGCTGTTGCTCCCGCTGAACAGGCCGATATCTTTGAATTTGACATCGTCTGCCATTTTGATACTATCGTCTAGAAGAATTGCCGCCTCGCTCATATCCGTGATTTTTGCGAAATCCGACTTTGATACCGTTATTGGTCCGATCTCCTTTGGCAGAAGGTGATACGCATCTGTCGAACTGAGATATGGTTGATACGTACTACCGACTTGAAGTCTCTCCTTTGCATACGCCTTCAGCCGTAGGTGGTGCTGACGCTCGCTCTGGGTAAGGGAGAGCCGAACTGGTAGACCAATCTTCGATTGAGAGACTGCTGTCGTACCCTTACCGAGTAGCTGATAACTTCCCCCCACCTTGCTTTTCGTTCGTACCATGTTCGTGGCAGCGTAAAGGGGAAATCCTTGGTTCAACAATTGTGCTATCGTACTCCCAATTCGAATAGCATCCGTATTATCGATGTCGTTGAGCGTTGCGATTCCTCCGACACTTCCTGCCTCGAGAAGTGCTAATCCCTGCTCATACGATCGACAGGAGTTGAGTAAGAATGCCTTCGCGCCTACATTATCGAGAGACCAGGCGTCTAGATACCCGTCGGAACATCTGAATCCATTCTCCTCGGTATGACCGATATAATGTACAAAATCGCTTGCCTGCTCGAGAAGTTCTGCTAATTCCGTGACCGTAAGGTCGTGGTGTAGTCCGACATCAAACGAAAGACCTTCTCTGTTCCCGTACGTACCGTACAGAGCCGCTAGTTCTTCGTTCATTCCTGGGTCGTTGCATACCACCTGTATTTCGATTGGAGTTGGCCTAAGCGTTCTATTGATATCGTTATAAAACGCTGATAGTGGTGTTTTAGCCGTTATCTTTGGCAGCGTTCCATCATCCCAACATTGTTCAATGGTTGTATCCTGCGACGCTTTCGAACAGGAAGATGTATGCGTTCTATCCTGTGACGCTTGCTGAGCGCTGTTCCCATCGAAATTGCAATCACGTTCGCGCTGCCGATTTCCGGTTCTGACGGCTGTGAGATCATTAGCAAGGAAGGGGAGGTAAGGAACACTCTCTTCGGCCGGATCTAGTACCGATCTTTGCCAATCGGGGAGATAAGGTTCTATCTTTTCGAAAGGAACGGCAAAATACGTCTGAAATCGTTTGGAAGGTGATTGATCGTACGCTTCCTCCAGATCGAACTCCAAAACAGAGTCGAGCTCGTACCGTTCCTCGAGAGTGGTCGACAAGGTCCCAGCCCCCCGAACCAGGCAATCAAGAAATATTACCTTTTGTAATAACTTCTCTACAAATAATTCAAAGCTTGACTCTCCAGCTAGTTGAATCGAATAGTTTGACTCAGCCAAAAGACGGGGGGAGGAGCCCGGTTCGACTTTCGCTCCAAGATAGTACGCGAGTGGTGCGACTACGTATACCGAACCGAGGTCTCGAGGCACCTCGATACGAATGCCTGTTTCTGGCGGTTCGAACCGCGAAGGAATATCTAACTTCTGTCCGATTTCTAGCGTAGGGGGATGGCCACGAAGCGTCGGATACGATCGTTCTGGCTTTATTGTTTTGAGCGCTGAACCAAACGTTGACACAGCCTGCATAACGTCCGACGGATCCGTTGTCGTCGTGATTGATCCTGCTGGTTGTGTATGATACGATCGCGCACCGAGAACGACTTTTGAGGGGCCATTGAGGTCTATACGTGTTCGATTCTTTTCGGAGTAGATTTTAACGCCGCTTTCGACGCTCGCATACAATTTTATTGAATTGGATATATCGAGGGCATACTTGTCCTCTGGAAGTTCCATTTTGCCGGTTGGACTCGATTCCGCTATCATTTGCCCGGCCGTATTGTAAACGTATATCGGATTTTTTGTTGGAAGGGTGAGTTTCTTCGCTGTTATTTCGATTGCGCTTTCTATTGGATACGGTATCGATGTCTCTTCAACCCTCCTGGGATCTATCGACTCGTCCGTCGTGAGCAGATATTGGTTCCGCTCGATCGGATCGATAACCCTTATTCCGTCTTCCATTGGTTCGAATATCGGGTTCATTGGCGTTAGAGAGTGCAGATTTGAGCAGTTACCTTGTTGTATATCCAACACACCATTATGTATTATGCATCCTACACGCGACCCTTATTTATATTGATTTGACTTTTTAGAACTTCAAAATACAGAATGGATCTATGATTTCCCTGTAAGTTATATTAAAATAAATTAATTACATGCCGGCACAATGGTCTATGTGTACCATGACGGACCTGACCCACTACCTGAAGAAGCACCCACGAATGATCGGCGTCCTGTTCACGATGCTACTGGCCATTTCGCAGGCCGGTACAGTCGCAGCAAACAACTCGACCTACACTGGCCCGTAATTACCACAACGAACTGATCGTCACATCGTTACTCCAATAAACGCTTCCGTCGACTATTACTGGAAACTGTCCTTGGTTAAAAAACTCCTCGAGTTGTGGCTCTTCTATGTGCATCTGACCCGTTTCCCCAGGCACAACATAGTAGCTGTCAATCGGACCCAGATGTGGGGTGCTTATCGATCCTTTTTCTGCTTGAATAGAATTATACATCTTCATGTTCACTAAGTACTCTCCTTTATGCCACTCTACACTACATACATTAGGGGCTTCGAGGTCGGATTGGGCAATTGTGGTTTTACCGTCGCCCACCATGTAATACTGCTGACCGACTAGTGTTTCGTTCTGAGCGATATCTAATGCGCCATACAACGGAAATCCCTGGTTCAGGAGTTTTGCAATGGCGTTCCCAACCTCGACTGCCCCACTATTAACAACATTACCAAGTGTCACGATTCCGCCAACACTTCCTGCCTCGATCAGACGAAGTCCTTGCGTATGTGACTGGCATCCATTTAGAAAGAATGCCTTTATATTCGATTCCTTTATTTCTGATCCACTTAATCTACCGTTCTCACATTGAAAGCCGTCTGTATCTATATGTCCAATATAATGTAAAAAATCACTCTTTGTTATCAGCACATCTTTAAATTCACTTGTAGATATATTATGATGGACTGTAACATCGAACGGTAGTTCGTCTCGATCACCATAGGTCTCGTTGACGAATTCGGACTCCTCACTCATGGTATTGTCATTACAGACGACTTCAATATCGATTGGATCATCATGAGGAGTTCTACCGATACTATTTTCAAAGGCCTCCAACGGCGCTGTGCTGGCGATATCCCCGCCGTTCGAACTATTCCATATCTGTTGTATTAATGGGGACCTTGAATTATCATACTGGGTTGGTTCTGGCTCCGCATTACGGACCGGCCCTGTATTTCGAGTGCGGCCACTTCGAGTAAAGTCGGAGATCGTTTGCGCTTCCTCTGAGGTGGTCGATGGGTGTTTTTCCGCTTCGTTTATTTTGACCGACGCGAGATCATTAGCAATAAACGGAAGAAACTCAGTTACCTCTGGATTTGATCCGATATGTGTTTCGAATCGCCAGTTCGGAATCGCTGATTCCAACTCGGAGAACGGAATACGGAGATAATTTCGGATTTGCTTAACTAGCGGCTGTTCGTATATCTTTTGTATACTATGATTGAATAATGGTTCTACTTCTTCTCGTTTCTGAAGTGGAAGTGGCGTCGTTCCTTCTGTTCTCACGACCGTATCAAGAAAGAAAATCTGCTCGAGGATTCGTTCGACGGTCTTTTCGAATCCTTCTGGTCCGACGAGAGCATGAGTATATCCTTCGTCAGTTGTTAGGCGCGGTTCGGTGCTTGGCACAATTTTTGCTCCAAGATAGTATACCAGCGGGGAAACGACGAAGATTCGTTCAAGCTTCTCTGGAACTCCAATTTGGATACCAGTGTCCGGAACCGTCAGTCCGTCAGGGATATCCAATTCGTCCCCTAACTCAACCGCAGGTGGGTGTCCGCGTAGGGTTGGATACGAGCGCTCTGCAGTCGTTGTTTTCAATGCCGAGCCAAACGCCGATACGGCGTGCATCACGTCGGTTGGTGCTGCTGTAGTCGTAATCGTTTGTGAGGGACGAGTGTGATAGGAACGTGCGCCGAATATCACAGACAATGGTCCGTCTAGCGCAATATGTGTTCGTTCTGGATCAGAGTATACTTGGAGAGAACTATCGACGCGAGCATAGACCTTCAGCGGCCCAGAGAGATCAAGCGTATACTCTCCCTCCGGCAGAAACGTCTGCTCGTCCGGTTTCACTTCGGCGACCATCCCTCCAGACTCGTCGCGGACGTAGACGTAATGAGTCGTCGGTAGCGTGATCGTATCGGTCGTGATCCGAACTGCCGAGTCAACCGGATACTGTATTTCGTCGCAGTCGGCGGGTTCGATCGAAACAGAATCGTGCGTCGTGAGTCGGTACCGGTGTCGTTCGATCCGATCGATAATCTCGAGTCCGTCGTCGGTCGGCTCGAACGTCGGTTTCATCCGCGGACCGGCCTCGTCGCTTCGCCTCGAGCATCGGCCATCGGGGACGGTGCGTCTCCAGCCGACATACTCTCGTTACAGCTGTCGCGTCGAAATCCAGCCCGAGCACAGCGATTCGTCCTTGAGCGACCACCGCTCCTGACAGACGCCGTTGTGCGTCCGAAGCTCGACGACGACGTCGAAAAGCGGCGTGAGCACCGGGACGACCTCGTTCTCTCGATCGACCGGGAGCCGGTAGTGGATCATGCCGTCGGCTCTTCTCACCCGGCCGTTAGTGAGGTGGATAAACCGGAACACGCGTTCCGTGCCGTACGTCTCGAGCAACGGGAGCAGCGAGTCGACCCCGATCCGAAGCTCGGAGGGTTCGAGCCCGTCCGCGGCGGTCTCGAGCGCCTCGATCGCGCTCGAGATCTCGATTCCGAGATCGGAGAGCGTCTCGGTGGTCGCTACGGGAACGCCGACCGACGGCGTCGGCGCGTGATCGCTGGAGGCGGCGACGGCGCTTCGAACGTCGATCTCGTGTCGGACGATTCGGTGGCTGTCCGAAGGTGTCTCGTCGACGAGCGACTCGACCGGTGCGTCCTCACCGGTCGTCGAAACCAGAATCCGTCGGCGCGGGCAGTCCGTGGCATGTCCGAGCAGTCGGCGGCAGGTCTCGGCCTGCTGGCTCGCCCGGGTCGACCCGACGACGAGGACGCTCGCTCCGCGGCGTTTCAGCCGCGCCAGTTCCTCGATAAACGCGTCGTCCGGTCCACGGGCATCTGTCTCGGAGAGCATTGCCAGTATGTTCCATACTAATGAGGTGTAAAACATTAAACGTTCGGGTAGCTGATGACGGGAGTTAGGTCTCACTCCCCGAGTCCTCCTCGCCGACGTACGCCCGCGTCGCATCGACGAGGACCTGCCGATAGCTGCTCGAGTCTGGATTCCTGGTTAGTTCCCTAAATCGACGCTTGAACGCGTGGAACGGCACGTCGGGAGCATCCACCGCGGCGACGTGGGCGAGGTCGTACAGACGGTGATCCGACTCGACGAGGTCGTGTCGCTCCGCAAGCGCCAGGGCGAACGCCGCGTTGACGGCCGTAATTTCGGGATCGGCGCTCGCCGAGAGCCTCGTTCGGCCGGTCCGTGGCGTGGTTCGAGGCCGGTCGACGACTGCCGCCGCGAGGCTCGACTCGAGGAACGAGAGGAGCTTCTCGCCGGGACCGACTGAGAGCGTAATGTCGTCGGCGTAGATGTCTTTCATGTGATTTGCGATCTGGTAGCAATGGGAGAGCTTGCGCCGCTCGACGCTCTTCCCGGCCAGTGCGAGGTACAGCACCTCCTCGGTCGACTGGGTGTGGGAGGGGTGGCTCTGTTCGTATCTGGCCATGTGGGCGAACTCGTGGAGGGCGAGCTCGCGAGCCATGGCGCTCGAGGCGGCCTGTCGGGAGATGTTCAAGACGTGTCGGTCGTCGTAGTGGCCGGCCCAGGTTCGGACGTCGGGGTCGTCGCGAAGCTCGACGTCGACCGGGAGGGAGAGGTCGTACTCAGTCTCGAACAGGTCTCGGGCACCGAGAAAAGGGGCCGTCGGGCCCGAGCCGGTAACGCGAATATCCATGTGTGGCCGTATCACGGGCCGTGACTGTATGGCTCTTACGCCCGTCGTCAGTTCCCGACTGAACGGGAGATTACTGTGTGCCATTCACTCACGCAAATTAGTCTTTCGTCGCTCCAGAGCGGGATACGCGCCGAATCCCACCGACGACGAAACACTACCCTTTTGACCCCGCTACCGGTATTGGGGGGTATATGGGCCGACGCAAGAAGATCGTCCAAGAGTGTGAACGGCTGATGGACGAACCGGAGCATATCCGGAACATCGCCATCGCCGCTCACGTCGATCACGGGAAAACGACCCTTTCGGACAACCTCCTCGCGGGAGCCGGCATGATCTCCGACGAGACCGCCGGCGAACAGCTCGCGATGGACACGGAGGAAGACGAGCAGGAACGTGGGATCACCATCGACGCGGCGAACGTTTCGATGACCCACGAATACGAGGGAACCAACCACCTCATCAACCTCATCGACACGCCGGGCCACGTCGACTTCGGCGGTGACGTCACCCGTGCGATGCGCGCCGTCGACGGTGCGCTGGTCGTCGTCGACGCCGTCGAAGGGGCCATGCCCCAGACCGAGACGGTTCTGCGGCAGGCGCTTCGCGAGGGCGTCAAGCCGACCCTGTTCATCAACAAGGTCGACCGCCTGATCTCCGAGCTCCAGGAGGGTCCCGAGGAGATGCAGCGTCGACTCGTCTCGGTCATCAACGACGTC
Source organism: Natronococcus roseus (assembly GCF_043677095.1). Classification (NCBI taxonomy): domain Archaea; kingdom Methanobacteriati; phylum Methanobacteriota; class Halobacteria; order Halobacteriales; family Natrialbaceae; genus Natronococcus; species Natronococcus roseus. The sequence continues at coordinate 116,300 of NZ_JBHLJR010000003.1, read as the reverse complement.
AACGAACTGATCCGCGGGATGACCGAGGATATGGACGATATCGACGACTGGACGGTCTCCGTCGAGGACGGCACCGTCGGCTTCGGCTCCGCCCTGTACAAATGGGGCGTCTCGATGCCGTCGATGCAGGCGACCGGGATGGACTTCGGCGACATCATGGAGCTCGAGCGAAACGACCAGCGCCAGGAGCTCCACGAGCGGACGCCGCTGTCGGACGTCGTCCTCGACATGGTCTGTGAGCACTTCCCGAACCCCGTCAAGGCCCAGCCACGACGTATTCCGCGCATCTGGCGCGGTGACGACGAGACCGAGCTCGCGGAAGGGATGCGTCTCGTCGACGAGACCGGCGAGGTCGTCTTCATGGTCACCGACATCGGGATGGACCCCCACGCGGGCGAGATCGCCTCCGGTCGCGTCTTCTCGGGTTCCCTCGAGAAGGGCCAGGAGCTGTACGTCTCCGGAACTGCGGGGAAGAACCGCGTCCAGTCCGTCGGCATCTACATGGGTGGCGAGCGCGAGGAAGTCGAGCGCGTCCCCGCCGGCAACATCGCCGCCGTCACCGGCCTCCGTGACGCCATCGCCGGCTCGACCGTCTCGAGCGTCGAGATGACGCCCTTCGAGTCGATCGAGCACATTTCCGAGCCGGTCATTACGAAGTCCGTCGAGGCGAAAAGTATGGACGACCTGCCAAAGCTGATCGAAACCCTTCGACAGGTCTCCAAAGAGGATCCGACGATCCAGATCGAAATCAACGAGGAGACCGGCGAGCACCTGATCTCCGGGCAGGGGGAACTTCACCTCGAAGTGATCACCCAGCGTATCGAAAAGAATCAGGGTATTCCGGTCAACACCGGTGAACCGATCGTCGTCTACCGCGAGCAGCCCCAGGAACCCAGCGACGAGATCGAAGGCATCTCACCGAACCGCCACAACCGCTTCTACGTCTCCATCGAGCCGATGCCGGACGAACTCGTCGAGGCGATCCAGCTCGGCGAGGCGTCGATGGATATGCCCGAACAGGAGCGCCGCGAAGCCCTGCAGGACGCCGGCATGGAGAAGGACGACTCCCAGGAAGTCGAGCACATCCACGGGACGAACATCCTCATCGACGACACGAAAGGTATCCAGCACCTGAACGAGACGATGGAACTCGTGATCGAGGGATTCGAGGACGCCCTCAACAACGGTCCCCTCGCAAACGAGCCGGTTCAGGGGACGCTCATCCGGCTGCACGACGCCAGGCTCCACGAGGACACTATCCACCGCGGTCCGGCACAGGTCATCCCGGCAACTCGAAACGCGCTCCACAACGCCCTGATCGACGGCCGCATCAAGATGCTCGAGCCGATGCAGGACGTCCGTATCGACGTCCCCAACGACCACATGGGCGCCGCCTCCGGCGAGATCCAGGGTCGACGCGGCCGCGTCGACGACATGTACCAGGAAGGCGATCTGATGGTCGTCGAGGGGATCGCCCCCGTCGGCGAGATGATCGGCTTCGCCAGCGACATCCGCTCCGCGACCGAGGGCCGAGCGTCGTGGAACACCGAGAACGCCGGCTTCGAGGTCATGTCCGACTCGCTCCAGCGCGAGAAGATCATGGAGATCCGCGAGCGCAAGGGCATGAAGCTCGAGCTGCCCGAGATCATCCAGTACATCTAGACGACGTTTCGTTCTCGCGGTCCGTTTTTTCCGACGATCTTCCAGCGACGTATTCTCGTTTCGAGCGACTGCGGGAGAACGCTTTTGCAGGCGTAAATCCTGTTTTACGGCATGACCAAGATGATTCGCGTTCCCGACGAGTACCACGCGTGGGTGAAAGCTCACAACCGGGACGACGAAACGATGTTCGAGACGCTCCGCCGCCTGACTCGAGAACCCGATCCGGAAGCACTGGCGGGTATTCTGTCGTCGGACGAGGTCGACGACGCTCGAGACGCTGCCGAGCGGTTCGGCGGACGCGACGACGAGCGGCTGACGCGAGCGCGGGAGGCGTTCGAGGAGTGATCCTCGATTCGTCGTACCTGTTCGACCTGATGGAGGGAGTCCCTGAAGCGATTCGGACGGGACACGACCTCACGGAAACCGGCGAGGTGCAGTGGCTCCCGACACCGGTCGTCGCCGAAGTGTACTACGGGGTCGCCTATACGGCAAGCGAGGACGAGCGCCGACGCGTATCGAACGCGCTTCTCGGATACCCGCGAGTCGACGTCGACGAGGAGATCGCCCGAACGGCGAGTACGTTGCTTGCGGACGCCGACAAAGCGGAAGGCGGGAACAGCGGCGTCGAAACGAACGACGCGTACATCGGCGCAGTCGCCGAGATCCTCGATGACGCCGTCTTGACCGCTAATACGGCGGACTTCGAGACGCTCGGCGTCGCCGTCGGAACCTACTGATCGGCGACGCTACTCCCGCTCGCCCGCGCCCAGCGCGCTCTCGCCAACCTTCTCGTGACCCTCGATGACCTCCTGTCCGCCCATGTACGGCTGCAGCGCCTCGGGGATCGCCACGGTGCCGTCCTCGTTCTGGTGGTACTCGAGGATCGCCACCATAACCCGAGGCAGGGCGAGCCCCGAGGCGTTGAGCGTGTGGAGGTACTCGGCCGACTCGTGTCGTTCGGGTCGGTAGCGAAGCCCGGCGCGGCGGGCCTGGAAGTCCTCGAAGTTCGAGGCGCTCGAGACCTCGAGCCAGCGACCGCCTTCATCGGGACCGTCGTCCATGTCGTCGCCGGGTGCCCAGACCTCGATGTCGTACGTTTTCGCCGAGGCGAAGGTCAGGTCGCCGGTACAGAGCTCGAGGATGCGGTAGGGGAGCTCGAGCTGTCGCAGCACCTCCTCGGCCTCGTCGAGCAGCGACTCGAGGCGGTCGTAGCTGTCCTCGGGCTCGACGAAGTTGACGAGCTCGACCTTGTTGAACTGGTGGACGCGAACGATGCCCCGCGTTTCGGTGCCGTGTTCGCCGGCCTCGCGCCGGAAGTTGGGCGTGTACGCCTGGTGTTTGAGCGGGAGATCGTCCGTGAGCAGGATCTCGTCGGCGTACATGTTCGTGACCGGGACCTCGGCGGTCGGGCAGAGCCAGAGGTCGTCGTCTTCGTACTCCTCGTCGTTGCTCCCGCCCAGTCGGTAGGCGTCGTCGGCGAACTTCGGCAGCTGACCGGTGCCCCGCATCGACTCGCTTTTAACGGGAACCGGCGGGAAGAGGTCGACGTACCCCTGCTCGCGGTGGACGTCCATCATGAACTGGATCAGGGCGTGCTCGAGGCGGGCGCCGTCACCCTTGAGGAAGTAAAAGCCCGATCCAGTCGTTTTGGCGCCGCGTTCCTCGTCGATGATGTCGAGCTCCTCGCCGAGTTCGTAGTGGGGAGTGATCGCGTCGGCGTCGACGCGCAGGTCGTCGAACCCCCAGCGTCGGTCCTCGACGTTGTGTCGCTCGTCGAGGCCCAGCGGCACGCTCTCGTCGGGGATCTGTGGAACCTCGAGCATCCGTTCGCGGAGCTCGTCGCCGAGTTCGGTCGCCTCTTCCTCGACGTCCTCGATCTCGGCTTTGAGCTCCTTCGACTCCTCGATGGCCTCGTCTTTCTCGTCCTGTTTGCCCTTTGCGACGAGCGCGCCGATCCGCTCGGTCACCTGGTTTCGCTCGTGGCGCAGCTCGTCGCCGCGGGCCTTCAGCTCTCGCCAGCGCTCGTCGATCTCGATCAGCTCGTCGAGGTCGACGTCGGCACCTCGGTTGTCGAGCGCCTCGCGGACGGCCTCGGGGTCCTCGCGCAGGAGGCTCCGGTCGATCATTGCTCGTGGATTCTCCGTGCCGGTCCAAAACCGTGTCGGAAGGCGTCGTTTCGTGAGCCCGCCACTCGGCGGCGGGAAACGTTTTTTTGACGCGGGTCGGTGGGTTAGGACATGGATCCGTTCGAGGACGAGCCGTCGCCGGTGTCGATCGAGTACGAGCCCGTCAGCGTCAAGGACGTACTCGTCGAGATGAAAGATACCGCGGAACTGTTGATCGATCTCTCTTACTCCGCCGTCCTCCACCGCAACGAGGACCTCGCCCGGGAGGTGCTCCGCCTCGAGCGTCAGATGGACGTCCTCGAGATGCGCGCCCGAATGGGGCTGTTGATGGCCTCCCGAAACCCCTCCGACGCCGAACAGCTCGCGCCGGTGCTGGGGATCGTCGCCGCAACGGGGACGATCAGCGACGCGGCCGGCGACATCGCGAAGATCGTCTTAGAGGAGATGGGGCTGCCCGAGGCGATGCGCGCGGCGCTCCCCGAGGCCGCCGGCGTGTTGGTCCGGGGCGTCGTCGACGCGAACTCCTCGTACGCCGATCGGACACTCGAGAGTATCGACCTCGAGTCCGAAACCGGCGTCCGCGTGATCGCGCTCCGGCGCGGGGAGGAGTGGCTGCTCAACCCCGGTCCGACGACGGCGGTCGCGCCCGACGACGTCGCCTTCCTCCGCGGCCCCGATACGGCGATCGAGGAGGTGTACGAGACGCTGACGGGGGCGGCCTACGAGGTCCCTGAGATCGAAACGCCGGACATCGACGACCTCGAGCGGGCCGTGGACACGATCATCCACATGAAGAACCTCTCGGAGCTGGCGATCGATCTGGCCTACAGCAGCGTCCTGTTCGACAGCGAGGCGCTCGCCGAGGAGGTTCGGAACCTCGAGGTCGAGGTCGATGCGATGCAGTCCCGCTTCGAGGCCTGGACGCTCCGAGCGGCGGCCGACGCCCCCGACCCGGTTTCGCTGCGGGGACTGATCCGCCTCGGCACCAGCACGGAGGTTATCAGCGACGCCGCGATCGATCTCAGCGAGGGCGTGTTCCGGGATATCGAGGTCCATCCCGTCGTCAGAATGGCCGTCGAGGAGAGCGACGAGATCATCACCCGGATCGAGGTCGAGCCGGGCAGCGATCTCGACGGGACGGCGATCGACGCGGGCGTCCCCGATACGGAGACGACGATGTCGGTGATTGCCATCCGTCGGCCCGACGAGGGCTGGTTACTGGTCGGGGACGCCGACGCGGAAGTCAACGGCGGCGACGTGCTCATCTCGAAGGGGACCCGGACGGCCGCGGAGGCGTTCGGAGACCTGTCTCGAGGACCGGAGTAGTTCGGGCTCCGGTAGTTCCGGTCAGCCGGCGTGCTCGAGCAACACCGTGACGAGCTCGAGGTACAGCAGGGCGCCGAGCACGGCGACGATAACCGCCAGCGCCAGCGGAACGGTCGCGTGTCGTCGTTCCCGCGTTCGGAACGCGCGGACGAGCCAGCTCATCGGCCCGTTCGCCCCGGTCCGGACGCGTTTCGGAGGAGGTCTCGTGGCGGTCGTTCGGTGCGAACCGGTTCGACTTCCATGCACACAACCCCCACACGGTGACACTTGAAGTTCAGTCAGACGCTCGACGGACGGACGGCACACGCGCCCGCTCTCGTCGAATATCGCCCGATTCGGCGGGATCGTCTCGAGTTCGATACGGGGGCTCAGAACCCCAGTACGAGCGCCGAGACGCCGATGAAGATGACCATCCCGAAGACGTCGACGACGTTCGTGACGACCGGGATCGTCGTGTCGTCGGGGTCGACGCCCAGCCGGTAGGAGGCATACGTCGTCGCGAAGCTGAACAGGACTGCGATGACGGCGACGGACATTCCGCTGACCAGCGAGATCGTCAGCAGCGTCGTGAGTGGAAGCGTCGAGCCGATGAGCCCGCCGAGCAGGTAGGCGCCGAACGCGAGTGCGGTAAAGATCGTCGCCGCGAGCGCGAGCACCGCACCGACGTTCGCCCACAGCTCCCGATCCCTGGGGTCGAACTCGGTCGTCCCCAGGTGGAGTCGCGTCGAGAGCCGCGAGCTCAGGATCGCGCCGAGGTTGCCGCCCATGTCGACCATCGTCGGCACCATGATCGCGAGGATGCCGTACTGCTCGAGCATCTCTTCGGCCTCCTCGAGGGTGATCCCCGCCCAGAGGACGATCACGCAGAGGACGATCAAAAGCGGGAACATGTTACCGACGATGCTGCGAACCTCCCAGCTTCCGAGCGAGCCCTGCGGAACGACCATCAGACGAGCACCTCCACGAGCCCGATCGCGAACAGCATGAACAGCATCCCGAAGATATCACCGAGCGTCGTCACGATTGGGCCGACGAGGTTGTCGGGGTCGTAGCCGTACTTGAAGCCCGCGAAGATCAACGCCAGCAGGCCGAAGATGAGCACGACCGAGGTCAGCACACCGGCGATCAGCATGATCCCGACCAGCTCGTACAGCGCGGCGACCTCCCAGCCCAGGATCAGTAGTGCGATCCAGGTGATGACGCCGATCACGAGCGAGATTCCGATCCCGTTGATGAAGGAGGCTGTGACGGCGTTGACGAGTCGCTGATCGCGTTCGAACTTTGGTTCGATCAGCCCCTGATGGAGCCCGCTCGAGATCCGTCCGCCCAGCGCGCCGTAGACGTTGCCCCGCGTGGCCAGGAAGACGGGAATCATCACCAGCAGTCCCGGAAACCGTTCGACGCTTTCGACCATCCCTTCGAGCACCAGCCCGGCGAACAGGCCGCCGCCGAGGGCGACCAGCAGGATGGGCAGCGCCTCGCGGTAGATCGACCAGAACTCCTCCCGTACGCTCATAGCAGTATCTTTCGTAGTCGACTGTTAAACGTATCGGGAAGTAATAGCAAGCAGGCGGGGTTCGACGGCGATCCGCCGTCCGGGGTATCGGTGTGTGAAATATCCACGGGGCGGGTATGCGTTCGGATCTCGTGGGAATATATTTCAACCTTAGACCTAGCCCGAAACCTCTTTTAGACACCTCTAACGATACGGTGGCGTATGCTGAACACCAACCACAGCAATCCGTTCGGCGCCGAGACGACGATCGACGACACCGTCCGCGAGCGTGGCCGCACGCTCGAGGAACTCGTAGTCGACCTGCTCGAGGGCGAGTTCGCGGGAGTCCTTCGCTCCCACGTCCGGGGTGAGGTGTATGGAGGCCGCTGAGAACCTCGAGTTCCACGCCGACCGCGTGGGCGAGGTGACCGACGACGAGTACGTGGCCGTCACCCAGGAGACGTTCGTCGGCCACGCCATCGACGACTTCCGCGATTTCGAACCGGTTTCCGACGAAACCACCGTTTACTACCTGTACGTCACCGACAACGCGGGTCGGCTCGTCGGCGTCATGTCCCTCCGAGAGCTGCTCAATGCGCCCGAAGACGACGTCGTCGAGGATCACATGGTGACCGATCTGGTAACCATCAACGCCGACGCCGATCCCGAGATGGCGGCCGACGAGATCGCCGAGCGGGACTTCCCCGCGTTGCCCGTCATCGACGACGGCGGCTTCCTGGTCGGCGTCCTCCGAACCGAGGACATGATCGAGGTCGTCGAGGAGGAGGCGACCGAGGACATCCTCAAGAGCGCGGGCTTCTCGTTCGCCGACGTCGAGACCTCCCGCAGCTCGGCGATCCTCGAGTCGTCGATCCCCCGTATCCTCAGGCTGCGACTGCCGTGGCTGATCGTCGCGCTCGCGGGCGGGTTGCTCGCCGGCGGCGTGATCGAGGCCTACGAGGACACCCTCGAGGCCGTCGTCGCGCTCGCCTTCTTCGTTCCCGTCATCATGGACATGGGCGGCAACGTCGGCACGCAGGCGTCGACGATCTTCGTTCGCGGGCTCGCGCTGGGGCACATCGACGATCGGAACGCCATGCGACACTTCGCCCGCGAGGGGCTGATCGGACTGCTGATAGGCGTCATTATCGGCACTATCGGCGCCGGTGCGGCCTACGTCTGGCAGATCGACGAGCCGTACGCCCTCGAGCTGGCGACGGTCGTCTTCGTCGGCCTCGTCTCGGTCTGTGTCGTCGCCTCGGTCGTCGGCTACGTGATCCCCTGGATCATGAACAAGCTCGGCTTCGACCCCGCTGCGGCGTCGGACCCACTGATTACGACGGTCAAGGACATCACCGCGCTCCTGATCTACTTCGGGCTCGCGGCGGTGTTGCTGGCCGAACTGCTCTGAACGCGGACCGTCTGCGTTCTTTTGCCGTCGGTCCCATCTTTGGAGTCCGAACCGAATACTCTCCGTGTGAGCCAGCACGTTCTCGTCCCCGCCGACGGCTCCCGTCCGTCCCGTGCCGCCCTCGAGGACGCCAGTGAGCAGTTCCTCGACGCCGAGCTATAGTAGCCACTGAAAGTCAGTGCGCATCCGATCGCACGACTGCTGTGCGATCGGTGTGCAAACAGTTTCAGTTGTTACTATAACGTTGCTGTACGTCGTCGACCCGATGACCGACTACAGCCGCCAGCGCGCCTACCCGGGCTACACGGCCGGCGACGAGTACAACTCCGAGCGCGAGAGGGCCGAGACCGTCCTCGAGTTCCTCGAGGAAGCGCTGCCGGACGACGTCTCGGTCGGAACGGCCGTCGAGGCGGGCGATCCGGCCCGGACCATCGTCCGGTACGCCGACGACCACGGCGTCGACGGGATCGTCGTCGGCAGCCACGGACGCGAGGGCGTCGCGAGGTACCTCCTGGGGAGCGTAGCTGAGACGGTCGTTCGGCGGGCCGCCGTCCCGGTCACGGTCATCAACGACCGCGAGGCCTAGAGCGCAGTCACGAGCACCCAGGCGAACCCGATCGCCGCGAGCGAGAGTGCGAGGTTCCCTACAGCGTTCGCAACCGCGAGCTTTCGATCCCCGCGCTCGTAGAGCTGGACCGTCTCGACCGAGAACGACGAGAACGTAGTGAACGCGCCACAGATGCCGATCCCGACCAGCTGGATCACCGACTCGCCCGCACCCGCGAACGTCGCCGCACCGAAGACGAAGCTCCCGACGACGTTGACGACCAGCGTCGGCCACGGGTAGCGCTCGTCGGAGAGCTGCTCGTAGACGGCGTAGCGCAGCACGGCACCGATCGCACCGCCGATACCGACGAGGTGGGCGGCCTCGAACTCGAGGGCGCCGTCCTCGATGATGTGGACGGCGGCGAGGGCCGACGCCGGCAACTCGAGCACGATCACGCCGTCTCACCGCCGGCTGCCGCCGGCCGCCAGTCGCGGACCTTGCGGGCGAGCTCCCGTCCTACGAGCACGCCGGTGAAGCCGAGCCCGTAGTTGGCGACGACGATGCCGACGAGCAGCCACGGCTCGGCGGCGATCGCGGTCTGGACCGCGAACGTGCTGTAGGTCGTCAGCGAGGAGAGAAAGCCGGTGGTAAACACCAGCCTGGCCTTTCGGTCGACGACGCCGGTATACTGGGCCTCGTAGACGACGAAGCCGAGCAGGAAGCTCCCGACGACGTTGACGACGAGTACGGCGAGGACGTCGGAGAGGACTCCGAGCGTGAAAAGTCGGAGGTTCGCGCCGGCGAATCCGCCGATCGCGATCAGTGCGAGCGTCTCGAGTCGGACGAGCGGGTGATCTCTCATGGCTGACTGATAGCAGGGACCGTCAGCCGGTCGTACGGTCGGTCCCGCGGATGGACCGAGCGGTTGCGCAAGCGGTACGCGGCTGCGGGCAGCGCGCGACCGCGAACGCGGTGAGCGAGTCGCCGGCGGTTGTGGCAGGCGGGCCCCATCGCCCGGATAGCGGACCGTTCTCACACCACCCAAATGAGGATTGCGAAAGCCCGACCGATGCCGTCGGGAAGGAAAAGACCCAAGTTTAGACTGTCTCTAAACAGCGTATGGTCGACGAGGCGGGCCGCGACGGATTCACGCGTGCGTCGTGGGCGAACGTCCTCGGCAACGCCGTCAAGATCGTCATCGAGGGCGCCGTGGGACTGGCCTTCGGGAGCGTCGCGCTCGTGGCCGACGCGGCCCACTCGATCGCGGATCTCGTCGCAAGCGTCGTTGTGCTCGTCTGGGGCCGGAGTTCCTTCGACGAACCCGACGACACCCACCCACACGGCCACGAGCGCATCGAGCCGCTGACGGCGCTGTTCGTCGGTGCGGTGATCGCCCTGTTGGGCCTGAATCTACTGTACGAGTCCGCACAGGGAGTCGTCCACGGCGTCGACGTCGTCTTCCACCCGCTGTTGCTCGGCGCGCTCGCATTCGCGATCGTGGACATGTACCTGGTCTACCGCTACACCGAGTACATCAACGAGGCGATCGGCTCGACCGCCCTCGAGGCGCTGGCGACGGACTGCCTCAACGACATCTACACCTCCTTCGCCGCGGTCGTCGGTGTGCTCGGCGTCCTGCTCGGCTTCCCGCTGCTCGATCCGATCGCCGGCGGGCTCGTCAGCCTGCTCGTCATCTACCAGGGCGTCGAGATCGGCCGCGAGAACGTCGGCTACCTCGTCGGCGCCTCGCCCGGCCCGACGAAGCGGGCGGAGGTGACCGAGATCCTCCGGGACCACCCCGCCGTCGAGGGGATCCACGACCTCACCGTCTTCTACGACGGCCCCGTCCTCGAGGTCGAGGTCCACGTCGAGGTCGACGGCAACATGCCGTTCCGGCAGGCTCACGACGTCGAGTCGGAGCTAGTCGCCAGCCTCCGCGGGCTCGAGGACGTCGGCGACGCCCACGTCCACCTCGATCCCTCGGGGATCGGCGAGTGGAAGGATCGCCGCGACCGGTAGCCTGGCCGGGACGCCAGCTTTTATTTCGTCTGCCGACGGCCTACCGGTATGGAAATCGGTGACGTCCGTCAGGTCACGGCCGGCGACTGTTCGGACCTCTACTACGTCGATACGGGGATGTACGAGACCAGCGGGTACGGCGCCGTCTACGTCGTAGACGACGACCGACCCGCGATCGTCGACACGGGGATCGGGACGAACTACGAGCGGATCCTCGCGGCCCTCGAGGAGATCGGCATCGCGCCCGAGGACCTCGAGGTGATCGCGGTGACGCACATCCACCTCGATCACGCCGGCGGCGCGGGCTACCTCGCCGAAGCGTGCCCGAACGCCGACGTCTACGTCCACCCGATCGGCACCTCCCACCTCGCGGATCCCTCGAAGCTGGTTGCGGGGACGAAGGCCGCGGTCGGCGACCAGTGGCAGTACTACGTCGAGCCGAAGCCGGTCCCCGAGGATCGGATCGTCGAGATCGAGGACGGGGACGCGATCGATCTCGGAACCCACGAGCTCCGAGTCCACGAGGCCCCCGGCCACGCCCCCCACCAGGTCGTCTTCGAGGATCCCGAGAACAACGCGGTGTTCACCGCCGATGCGGCCGGGATCTGGGTGCCCGAACGCGAGGAGATCAGGGAGACCTCGCCGCCGTCGAACTTCCACCTCGAGCGCTGTCTCGAGGACGTCGCAACCCTCCAGGAGATCGATCCCGACGTTCTCTGTTACGCCCACTTCGGGCCGCGCTACGTCGGCGACGACGCCGAGGCGGCCCTCGAGGAGTACGCGAGCGTTCTCGAGGAGTGGGTCCGATCCGTCGAAGCGAAGCGCGGGGAGCTCGAGGACGACGAGGCCCTCGTCGAGCACTTCGCCTCCAGGTCGGATCTGGGCGACGCCTGGGGCGAACACAAGGCCGGCGCCGAGGCCGGCATGAACGTTCGCGGCGTCGTCGGCTACCTGGACCACCGGGACTAATCACCGGGACCGTCCGATTGCCCGTTTTCGACGCGATCACCGTTGCAGCTCACGAATAAACGCGGTGACAGATGCGTTCAGTTTCATCACGTTTTATCGCTCGGGAGGTACTGTCTCACGTGTATGCACTGGCGGGACGCCGAACGAGAGTACGAGGACGAGGTCATCGGTGAAACGACGCTCGGGCGGCTGTTCGACGACGCCGTCGAGCGCCACCCGAACCGGCCGGCACAGCGGTACAAAGGCGGAATCTACGACCGATCGCTGACCGAGTCGGTCCTCGAGCCTGCCGATCCCGACGCGTTCCGGGCGATCTCCTACACGCAGATGCGAAACGTCGTCCGCAACCTCGCGGCGGGGTTTCGCGATCTCGGCGTCGAGCAGGGTGATCGCGTCGGCATCTTCGCCGACACCCGCATGGAGTGGGCCCAGACCGACTTCGCGCTGCTCTCTACCGGCGCGGTTATCACGACCGTCTACGAGAGCTCCTCGCCCGACCAGGTTCGGTACCTGCTCGACGATCCCGACGCCACCGCCGTCGTCGTCGAGAACGAACGGCTGGTCGAGCGCGTCCTCGAGGTCGAGGACGACCTCGACCTCGAGTTCATCGTCTCGATGGATCGCCTCGAGGGGTACGACGATCGCGACGACGTCCTAACCCTCGCTGAGGTTCACGATCGCGGCGAGGATATCTTCGACCTCGAGCGCTACGAGGAGTGGCTCGACGCGCCCGACACGGACGACCTGGCCAGCCTGATCTACACGAGCGGGACGACGGGCCAGCCCAAGGGCGTCCAGCTCACCCACGGTAACTTCCGGTCGAACGTCAACCAGGTCCGCAAGCGCTACGGCCCGCGGCCGGACAAGGACGACGAATTACCGGTCATCGACGAGACCGTTCAGTCCGTCTCCTATCTCCCGCTGGCACACGTCTTCGAGCGCACGTCGGGACACTTCCTGCTGTTTGCAAGCGGCGCCTGCGTCGCCTACGCGGAGAGCACCGACACGCTCAAGGAGGACTTCGGGACGGTACAGCCGGACACGGCAACCAGCGTCCCCCGCGTCTACGAGAAGATCTACGACACGATCCGCGAGCAGGCCAGCGAGTCGGGGGCGAAAAAGCGGATCTTCGAGTGGGCGACCGACGTCGGCGTCGAGTACCAGGAAACCGACGACCCCGGCCCAGTTCTCAGCGCGAAGCAGTCGCTCGCGGACAAACTGGTCTTCTCGAACGTCCGCGAGGCGCTGGGCGGCGAGATCGAGCTCCTGATCAGCGGCGGCGGGAGCCTCTCGAAGGAGCTCTGTACGCTGTACCACGCGATGGGACTGCCGATCTACGAGGGGTACGGACTCACCGAGACCGCTCCGGTCGTCTCGGTCAACCCGCCAGAGGCGCCCGAAATCGGAACCATCGGGCCGCCGCTTCCCGGCGTCGACGTCCGGATCGACGACTCGCTCGTCGAGGGGGAGACGTTCGACGATCCCGGCGAGGTCGGCGAACTGCTCGTCAGCGGCCCGAACGTCACCCAGGGGTACTGGAACAAGCCGGGCGCGACGACGGAGTCGTTCCTCGAAGACGACGACGGCAGCCGCTGGTTCCGCACCGGCGACATCGTCCACCTCCGTCCCGACGACTACATCGAGTTCCGCGATCGAGTCAAGCAGATCCTCGTCCTCTCGACCGGCAAGAACGTCGCGCCCGGCCCGATCGAGGACGCGTTCGCGGCCAGCGAGGTCGTCGAGCAGTGTATGGTCGTCGGCGACGGCGAGAAGTTCGTCGGCGCGTTGCTCGTCCCCAACACGGACCACGTCCGCGAGTGGGCCGACGAGCAGGGGATCGACCTCCCCGAGGACCCGCAGGCGATGTGCGACGACGAGCGCGTCCGAGAGTACGTCGGCGAGACGGTCGCCGAGGTCAACGAGAACTTTGAGAAACACGAGACGATCAAGCAGTTCGAGCTCGTCCCGCGGGAGTTCACCGAGGAGAACGACATGCTGACGCCGACGATGAAAAAGAAGCGTCGGGTCATCCTCGACCGCTTCGAGGATCGGATCGAGCGGATCTACGAGGCAGACCGCGAGGACCGGATCGGTCCGGTTTCTTCCTGAGCGGCTGACAGTGCTTGCAGAAGGAATAGTACCTCTCGGTGACATCAGTACGCTGAACCCTTCCGGGCGGATCCGACGAGCTAAACACGGGGGAGCTCCGAACTTCTGCCCAGAGGACGCGTATCGAGAGCCAATCAGCGGGCGGTCACTACGAGAGTCACATGGATCTAAACCGGCGCGAGTTCAGTACGGCTGCGGGGGTATCACTTTCGGCTATCCTGGCGGGCTGTAGCGCCATCGAGGACGACGAGGACGACGAATCGGACAACGAGTCGGCCAGAGACGGCGACGGACCGGAGGAGTGGGACGACGCCGACGACGGTGACGATGCCGACGATGCCGACGACGAAGAGGCCGAGGACGAACAGGACCAGTACGAGGACCAGTCGGTCGAGGGCGAGGTCATCATTTCCGGCGCCGCCAGCGACTCCCTCGAGGCCCTGCGTCACACCTTTACCTGGGCGAACGAGCCGCCGAGCGACGAGTGCAACGTCCACGTCGAACTCGAGAACGTCGGCGACGAGGAGCTCACCGTCGACATGGAGGCGCGGGTCTACGACGAGGACGGCGACGAACTCGCGAGCATCCACTTCGCCGACGAGCCGAGCCCCGAACCGGGCGAGAGCGCCGTCTACTCGTTCCCGCTGAGCAACTGCGAGGGAACGGCGTCGTACGAACTCGAGATCGGCGATCCGGGCGAGGAGTCCTACGAGCCCGAAGAGGAGGACGACGATGCTGGTGAGCCGGACGATGACGAGGATCCAGTTGATGACGACGACGATCCGATTGACGATGACGACGAACCGGTTGACGACGATGACGACGAGGATCCAGTTGACGACGACGATGCCGAGGATCCAGCTGACGATGATGACGATGAGCCGGTTGACGACGATGACGATGACGACGAGCCGGTTGACGATGATGACGACGAGCCGGTTGACGACGATGACGACGAGCCGGTTGACGACGATGACGAGGATCCAGTTGACGACGACGATGACGACGAGCCGGTTGACGACGATGACGACGAGCCGGTTGACGACGATGACGAGGATCCAGTTGACGACGACGATGACGACGAGCCGGTTGACGACGATGACGACGAGCCGGTTGACGACGATGACGAGGATCCAGTTGACGACGACGATGACGACGAGCCGATCGATGACGGCGAATCAGCCGACGACGATGATGATCCGGCTGACGACGAAAACGGAGATGACGACGATGACACCGACGAGGAGGACGATTCGGGAAATGATGGAGGGGCGGACGACGATGAGGGCGTAGACGACGAAGACGAGGACGAAGAGGCCGACGAAGACGAGGAGGACACCGACGAGGAGGACGAAGAGGGAAATGAGGACGAGGCGGACGACGGTGAAGGCGTAGACGACGAAGACGAGGAGGACGAAGAGGGAAATGACGAAGGCGGCGAGGAAGAGGATGACGACGACGTAGGTGACGAAAATGGAGAAGACGACGAAGACGGCGAGGAGGACGAAGAGGGAAATGATGACGACGCGGACGACGAGGATGATGACGACGAGGGAAATGATGACGACGCGGACGACGAGGATGATGACGACGGCACGGATGACGATGAGGACGAGATAGACGACGAGGACGACGCGGATGACGAGAACGGTGAGGATGACACAGTGGTCAACGGGGACGACGATAACGAGACGATCACTAACGGTGACGACGGCGGCCCGGAAAACGAAACCGCTGGCGATGAACCCGATCAGAACGTCTCCGCTAACGAGACCGACGACGTGGCTCCCAACGAAACCAGTGACGACGGGGTCCTCGAGAACGAGGATAACGACACTGCGAACGAGTCCAACGGGACTGCCGACGGGGTGACGCCGAATGCGTCCGACGACGGCCGCGACGAGAACGCCTCGGGCCCGACCAACGCCTCAAACAACTCGAGCAGTGGGTTCGGTACCGGCCTCTTTAGCTAATTCGCCCGAATCGTATCTATACAGTTGACTGTATTGTTACCGAATATTAGGGTAGAGGACGGCTGAGAGGACTGTTTCACTGACGGTTACTTCGAAGAGGGAATCTGACCCCGAGCTAGTATTATAATTGCAACTACTAGTACACAAGAATTATGTTTCACTCGAATCTGAACAGAACATGGTCCCACACGGAACCTCCCTCGGCGTGACCGCCGAGACCCTCCACCTCGGAACGACGATCAGATACCACTACCGGAACGGCAGCGCGCTCGCGACCGTCGTCGAACGGACGCCCGAACGGGTGACCTTCGTCGGCGACGACTGCGACGGCACGTTCACGCACGACCAGATCGATCGCCTGTTCGCGACGGATCGCCTGCAGGTCGTTCTGGACGACGAGCTACACCTCCCCGACGGCACCTCGCTGGAACGGTAGATGCCTCCTCCGCGATCGAAGCCGCGCCTCGATATCGGTACAGCCGCCCGTCCCTCCGCGAACGAGAACCGAACTGTTTTGTGGTGATCGATGATACCCTACGCAGTATGAAACACGTTCACGGACCGCTGTGCTCGATCGATCTCGAGGAGCGTTCCTCGACGATCGAGGACGTCGACGACGACCTCGAGTCGTTCATCGGCGGGCGCGCGCTCGCGACGAAACTCGCCCACGATCGGGTCCCCTTCGACGCCGACCCTCTCGGCGCCGACAACCGGCTCTACCTCGCGACGGGGCCGCTTCAGCACTCCCAGATGAGCTTCACGGGGCGGATGTCGGCGACCGCCGTCTCGCCGCTCACCGGCGGATTGCTCTCCTCGAACGCCGGTGGCTTCCTCTCGCGGAACTTCACGGGCACCGGCTACAGCGCCGTCGAGGTCACCGGCGCCAGCGACGAGCTCGTGATCGTCCACGTCACCGACGAGGGTGTGGAGTTCGAGGACGTACCGGAGCTCGAGGAGGCGAAAGTCTCCGAGACCTGCGAGTACATCGAGGACGAGCACGGCCTCGAGTCCGACCACACCGTCGTCGTCGGCCCCGGCGGCGAGAACGAGGTTCGGTTCGCCTCGATCATGACCTCCGAGGAGCGAGCCTTCGGTCGCGGCGGACTGGGTGCCGTCCTGGGATCGAAGAACGTCAAGGCGATGACGTTCGACGGCGACTCGACCCACGAGGTCGAGATTCCCCCAATCCAGATGGAGGTCCACGGCGAGGCCGCCCAGTCGGATCACATCATGAAGCGACAGGGGACCTCCTCCATGACGGAGTTCGCGAACACCGTCGAAGCGCTGCCGACGCGGTACTTCTCGGAGCTCTCCTTCGAGGGCGCCGAGGGCGTCAGCGGCGACCGCGTCGAGGAGAAGAAGTACAAGAAGGGGACCTGTTCGGCGTGTGCGTTCGCCTGCAAGCTCCCCACCAGAGACGAGGAGTCGGGTCTCGAGACCGAGGGACCGGAGTACGAGACCGTGATGGCGTTCGGACCGAACTCCGGGGTCGACGACATCGTCGACGTCATGCAGTCGAACAAGCTCTGTGACGAGTACGGACTGGACACGATCTCCTGTGGGGATACGATCGCCGCGTACCTCGCGAGCGAGGACGAGTTCGGCAACGTCGACCTGATCCACGACCTCGTCGAGAAGATCGCCCATCGCGAGGGCGTCGGCGACGACCTCGCGGAGGGGATCGACCGCGTCCACGAGGACCTCGGCGTCGAGAACTGGTCGGTCAAGGGTCTCGAGTTCCCCGCCCACGACGGCCGGACGCTGAACGGGCAGGGGCTCGCCTTCGCCACCTCGAACCGCGGCGCCGACCACATGTACGCCGAGTTCTACCCCTACGAGTACCCGCTGGTCGACTCCGAGAAGGCCTTCGAGAAGGAGGGCCTCGACGACAAGCCGCCGAAGGTGATCGAGCTCGAGAACGTCAACGCGATCAAGGACAGCGCCGTCCTCTGTAAGTTCTCGCGGGACTTCGTCGACGAGGATCGACTTTCGACCCTGCTCGACGCCGACTACGAGGACTTACTGGAGGTCGGCGGCCGGGTCGTCGCGCTCGAGCGCCACTTCAACAACCAGCGCGGCTTCGACCGGGACGACGACAGCCTACCCTACGAGCTGCCGGACTTCGACGCCGCACTCGACGAGTACTACGCAGAACGGGGCTGGAACGACGACGGGACGGTCGCCGACGACCAGCTGAGTGCCCCACCCGCAGACGACTGAGCCTCATTTCTGCTATCAGGTGGCGGCGTCGACGGTCGGCGCCTCCGGCGTTCCCGTCCAGAGCCACGTCGCCGCGATCGTCGACGAGAGCAGTACCGCAAAGCCGATTACGAGCCAGATCGCCCGGCTCAGCCCGTACGCCTCGGCCAGGACGCCGACGACGGCCGGCGAGATTGCGATTCCCACGTACGTTGCCCCGGTCGTGAGGGCGTTGATCGGGCCGCTGTACTCGGGTGCCGCCTCGACGGCGTAGGCCGACAGCGCGGGGAAGCAACTCGAGAGCCCGGCGCCGGCGACGAAGACGGCCGCGAAGAGGACGGGACCGGTGATCCCGGAGAACGCGATCGCGAAGGCCGGGATCGCCGGAACGGTCGCGACCAGCATGAGCAGGAGGTATGGGACTCGATCCACGAGCAGCGTGTAGCCCGTCCGGGCGGGGATGTACGCGAGCAGGTACGTCGACAGCAGCAGGCTGGCCGTTCCAGTCCCGTAGAACCCCTCGGCGTAGTAGACGAGCCACGTGAAGACGATCCCCTCGACGGCGCCGGTAAACAGGATTCCGACGGTGGCGCCGACGACGGCGGGTCGGCCGAGCAGCGCGCGGAGCGCGTCGATCGAGATCGACCGTTCGGCCTCCATCGAGGGAAGTTCGGTCCGGGCGGCGACGACCGCGACCGGAACGAAGAGTGCCGCGAGAACGAGGAAGACGGCGCGCCAGTCCGCGACCGCGAGGACGCCGGTGACCAGCTGCGGTCCGAGCACGGCGCCGACGGCCCAGGCGAGCGCGTAGGCGATGTACACCCGCCCGCGGTTGGCCGAGTGGATGTGGCTCAGGGCCGCTCGATCGACGCCGCGGAACACGCCCGCGGCGCCGCCCTGAGCGAGCAACGCGAGCAGGAAGACGGCGTAGACGGGCGCGGCTGCCATCGCGACCAGGGCACAGATCACGCCCGCGGCGCCCGCGAACAGTGCCCACCGCATTCGGAGCCGCCCCGCGAGCAGTCCCGTCGCGACGGCGGCGACGGCGAAGCCCGCGGTTCCGGCCGGCGCCACCAGCCCGAGCTCGGCCTCCGAAACCGCGAACGTCGCTTCCAGACTCGAGAGGATCGGCCCCCTCGCCTGCAACGCCATCGCGTCCCCGAGGACGAACAGAAAGATCGCGACCGTCCAGACCGTCGCTCGTTTCATACCGGTGGTGTCGGTTCGTCGAAGAAAACCGTGGCTATCGTCGGGCGCCGAACGCGCCGTCGCTTTCATTGCAGCAAGCGTAGTTTGGTAACGTTTGACGAATGGTGAAGAGCTTCCCCGTCCTACCGTCCGACAGCAGATGGCAGTCAAAACTACGACGCCCGACGAGGGGGATCGATTCGACTCCGTCGTCGAGGTACTGGCCAAGGCGAACGAACCCAAGACCGGCGACGAGCTGGCGGGAATCGCGGCCGACTCGGACGCCGAACGGGTCGCCGCCAAGCGAGCCCTCGCAGGAATGCGACTCGAGACGCTCCGGGAGAACCCCGTCGTTCCCGCGGACGAGGACGAGGTGACGCGGGTGATCCAGGAGGCGATCCGGGAGCCGATCTACGACGAGATCAAGGACTGGACCGTCGCCGACCTGCGGGAGTACCTCGTCGCCACCGGAACGGGCGAACGCGAGATTGCGGCGATCCGACCCGGCCTGACCAGCGAGATGATCGCCGCGGTGACGAAGCTCATGTCGAACCTCGACCTGGCGCTGGTTACCTCGCGGATGGAGGTTACCGCACGCTGCAACGCGACCGTCGGCGAACGCGGCACCCTCTCGTTTCGACTGCAGCCCAACGATCCCGCCGACGACGTCTCGAACATCATCGACGCGACGCGGGAGGGGCTCTCCTACGGCGTCGGCGACGCCGTTATCGGCATCAACCCGGTTCAGGACAGCGTCGAGACCACGACGCGAATCCTTGAGGCGACCCACGAGTTCATCGAAGAGTGGGACGTGCCGACCCAGAACTGCTGTCTCTCTCACGTTACCACTCAGATGGACGCCATCCGGGAGGGCGCCCCCGCAGATCTCGTCTTCCAGAGCCTCGCCGGCACGGAGGCCGGCAACGACGAGTTCGGCGTCGACGTCGACCTGCTCGACGAGGCCCACGACCTCGCGGGACGTCGCTGTGTCTCCTCGGGACCGAACGTCATGTACTTCGAGACGGGCCAGGGCGCCGAACTGTCCGGCGACGCCCATCACGGCGTCGACCAGCTCACCCTCGAGGCGCGCTGCTACGGCCTCGCGAAGCGCTACGACCCCTTCCTGGTCAACACGGTCGTCGGCTTCATCGGTCCGGAGTACCTCTACGACGGCCGACAGGTGATCCGCGCCGGCCTCGAGGACGTGTTCATGGGCCAGCTCCACGGGATCCCGATGGGGATCGACGCCTGCTACACGAACCACATGGGGGCCGATCAGAACGATATCGAGAACCTCGCCGTCCTGCTGGCCGCGGCGGGGGCGAACTACTTTATTACCGTGCCGATGGGCGACGACGTCATGTTGAACTACCAGTCCAACAGCTACCACGACGCGGCCGCGCTCTGGGAGCTGTTCGACCTCGAGCCGGCTCCCGCCTTTCGCGACTGGCTCGACGAGATGGACCTCTGGCGCGAGGGCCGGCTCACCGAACGCGCGGGCGATCCGACGATCTTCACGTAATCATGGCCTCCGACTCGAACCCAGACTCCGATACGGACTCGCCCGAACCGACCGCCAGCCGCGACGCCGGCCGCGACGCCGACGCCGATCGCGGAGACGAGGACGTGCTCCGGCGCATCGCCGACCGCAACCCCACCAGACTCGGCGTCGGCCGATCCGGTCCGCGGCCGACCACCGACGCGTTACTCGAGTTTCGGGCCGACCACGGCGTCGCCCGCGACGCGGTCCACTCGCGGGTGAGCGACGACCTGATCGACGACCTCGGACTGATCGAACTTCGAACGACGGTCGCGGACACGGACCAGTATCTCGCCCGCCCCGACCTCGGGCGGGAACTCGACGCCGAGAGCCTCGAGCGACTCGAGCGCGACTGCGAGCGCGGCCCCGAGGTTCAGATCGTGGTCAGCGACGGGCTCTCCTCGTCCGCCGTCGAGGCGAACGTCCCGCAGCTCCTGCCGGCCTTGCTCGACGGGCTCGAGGCTCGCGGTGTCTCGGTCGGCACGCCCGTCTTCGTCGAGTTCGGTCGCGTCGACGTAATGGACGCCGTCGGCGAGGTGCTCGAAGCCGACTGCTGTGTGAACCTCATCGGCGAACGACCCGGACTCCGGACCGCCGAGAGCCTGAGTGCCTATCTGGTGTACGGCCCCGAGCGCGGCTCGGCGACGGCCAAAAAGTCGGTCGTCTCGAACATCCACGACGGCGGGCTCCCGCCGGTCGAGGCTGGCGCCGAGCTCGTCGACCTGATCGGGGAGATGCTCGACGCCGAGGCCAGCGGAGTCGACCTCCGCGAGGACGACCGCGAGTTCCGGACGGAGTCCTGACCGATCGTGAACGCCGACCCGAAGTCGCTGACGAGCGTCGGCATCGACGTCGGGACGACCACGACACACACCGTCGTCAGCCGTCTGCGGGTCGAGACGCCACCCGGCGGGGCGGCGAGTCCCGAGATCGTCGACCGCGAGATCGTCTTTCGGGGCCCGGTCCGCGAGACGCCGCTGCTCGATCGCGAAACGATCGACGTCGAGGGCGTCGCCGCGTTCATCGAACGCGACCTCGAGGCGGCCGGGCTCGAGCCCGCGGCCGTCGATACGGGCGCCGTGATCGTCACCGGCGAGACGGCGCGCCGGAAGAACGCCGAACCGCTCGTCCATCAGGTCGCCGCCGACGCGGGCCGGTTCGTGGCCGCGACGGCCGGCGCCGACCTCGAGGCGGTGCTCGCGGGTCGGGGCTCCGGTGCAGCAGCCCACGCCGCCGAAACGGGCGGAACCGTCGCCAACGTCGACGTCGGCGGCGGAACGACAAACGTCGCGATCTTCGAGGGGCGATCGGACGGCCGCAAGCGAGGCGGAAGCCGGATTCGGGAGACACGCTGTCTCGACGTCGGCGGACGACTCGTCCGGTTCGACGACGACGGACGCATCGGCTCGATCTCGCCGCCCGCCGGGGCGCTCGCCGAGGCGCTCGAGCTCCCGATCGCGGTCGGCGACGAACCCGATGGCGAACTGCTCGCTGCGCTCGCGGAGGCGATGGCCGACCGGATCGTCGACCTGCTCGAGGGGCCGCCGTTCGACCCTCTCACGCGCGAGCTGGCCATCGGCGAGCTGCCGACCGAGCCGGTCGAACTCGACGGCGTCGTCTTCAGCGGCGGCGTCGGCCTGCTCGTCGACTCGCCGCCGATCGACCCGTTCGCCCACGGCGACCTCGGAGGGCTACTCGCGGCCGCGCTCCGCGAGCACGAGCGGGTTCGATCCTGGCCCGTTCTCGAGTCCGCGGAGGATCTTCGGGCGACCGTCGTCGGCGCCGGGACGGAGTCGACGACGCTCAGCGGGCGGACGATCTCGATCGAGCCCGACCTGCTGCCGCTTCGGGACGTTCCGGTCGTCGACGTCGGCGACCTCGCGGACCTCGAGGACCGCTGTCTTCGCGACCACCTCGAGGCTGCGGTCGGGCGGCTCCGGGAGCTCCACGATCCCTCGGCCGTCGACGCCGTTGCCCTTGCGATCGCGGACGTCGGCCCGCTCGAGTACGAGCGGTTGGGCTCGGTGGCGGACGCGCTCGCGTCGGCGCTCGAGCCGTTGCCGCCCTCGCTCCCGATCGTCGTCGTGGTTCGCCAGAACTGTGCGAAGGCGCTGGGACAGCTCCTCGAGCGCCGCAGCGATCGTCCCCTCGTCGCGCTCGACGAACTCGCAGCCCGGGACGGCGATTACCTCGACGTCGGCACGCCGATCGCTGGCCACGACAGCGTTCCCGTCGTCGTCAAGACGCTCGCGTTCTGACGGCGCTACCGCTCCCGCTCGGAGTCCGACCCGGTCGGTCCCTCGAGATCGTCCGGCCCCTCCCGGTCGTCGCCCCGCGAGGGCAGCGGCGCGTCGTCAGCCCTCGAGGGGTGGATGTTGTAGTTGTGATCCTTGTAGGGGTCCTCCTCGGGATCGTAGTCGAGTTCGCTGCGCTCGAACAGGTAGATGAAAAAGCCGAAGATCGGAATCGCAAAGGTGATCGCGACCCACTTCCGCGTCGGCTCGAGACCGACGCGGCCGGAATCGTAGTAGACGAACGCGGTGATTCCGAGGTGCCAGGCGAGCGGAATGCCGATGATCGCCGCCAGCAGGATGGTGCTCATTGGATACCGTAGGGGCTCGACCGATGTAAATCGCCTGTCCGGATCGCCCTGCGGCGGCGGGCGAGCTACGCCGTCGTCGGCTCCCGTTCGTCGCCCCGATGGTGCTCGCGCTCGAGCGCTCGCAGCGACTCGAGTCTGTCGGCCGTCGGCGGATGCGTCACGAACAGCCGCCACTTGAGGCGATCGAACCACAGGTGCGAGGGCTCGGTCTCGCCGTCTGGGCCGAGCCGGACCGCTCGACTGTCCGGATCGCGCTCGAGCGGGAGGATCGACAGCGCGGAGACTCCCTCGACGGACCTGAGGTCCCGGGTCGGCGTCGCCTCGATCCGCTCGTCGAGGGTCTCGAGCGCGCTCGCGAGCGCCGCGGGCGACCCGGTTACCTCGGCGGCCGCCCGGTCGGCGGCGTGTTCGCGAACGCGAGCGAGCACGGCGGTGATCGTTCGACCGGCGATCCACGCGACGTTCGAGACGAGCGCCAGCGGGAGCACCACGACCGCGGCCATCCCGGCGTCGTTCGGATCGGGAAGGCGCGACCGCAATCCCGCCGCGAGCACCACCGGTGCCGAAACCGCCGTCATCACCGTCGCGTCCCTGTTCCGTACGTGTGCGAGTTCGTGTGCGATCACCGCTTCGAGCTCGACGTCGTCGAGCGCGTCGATTGTCCCCTCGGAGAGCACCAGGTGGATCCCGTCGCGCTGGAAGCCGACGACCAGCGCTTCGGGCGCGGGACTGTCGGAGATCGCGATCGTCGGAACGGGGACGTCGAGCTGGGAGGCGACGCGCGTCGTCGTCCGGTACAGCTCCGGCCTCTCGTCGCGATCGACCGGCGTGGCGCCCGCGAACCGCTCGACCGTCGACACCTGTAGGAACTCGAGGCCGACGAGAGAGGCCAGGAGAACGCCGCTCGCTACCGACGCGATCAGTGCCGCCCCGTCGGCCTCGAACGAGACGAGAACGAGGTAGAACGCGCCCCAGACGCCGACGACGAAGCCGATCGTGACGAGCGCGAGCAGCGCGAGCGACGCGAGCATCCGCCACCGGAGCGTTCGCCGATCCACCGCCGTCATCGACGGGTGGAAAGCGAGGACGGGGCAGAGGGCGGTAACGAGTACGGTGCGACCATACCTGCAGTAGATGGGTAAGAAAACAAATACGTTCTGGTGGTGCCGCCGACCGTCTCGGCGGCTGCTACACGATCCGCCTTCGACGAGCGCCGGGAATCGCTGTTCCTCTGCTCCGTCCGTCCGGTTCGGACGTGTAGTCTCACCTACTCGCTCACGGGTCGCCTTCGCTCCCCGTTCGCGTTCCGCGGTTCTCGCTCACTTCGTTCGCTCCGAACCGCGCTCGCTCCGAACCGCGCTCGCTCCGAACCGCGCTCGCTCCGAACCGCGCTCGCTCCGAACCGCGCCTCAGTTGACCTCGAACTCGATCGCCGCACCCTGACGCGACCACCTTTTGTCTCGGCCGCTCGCGGTGCGAGCGGCCTCGCAAAATCTGGACCAAAAGGCCTAGACTGCTCGGCTTAGTTAACCTCGAACTCGATTGCCGCACCCTGGCCGAAGCCGACACACAGCGTCGCCAGGCCGCTGCCGCCGCCGCGCTTTCCGAGTTCGTGGATCAGCGTCACCGGCAGGCGCGCGCCGGAGGCCCCCAGTGGGTGCCCGATCGCGATCGCCCCGCCGTTGACGTTGAACTTCTCGGGATCGATCCCGAGCTCGTCGCGGGAGTAGATCGACTGGCTGGCAAACGCCTCGTTGAGTTCGACGAGGTCGTACTCCTCGATGTCGCGGCCGTTTCGCTCGAGCAGCCCCTCCGTCGCGGGCACCGGACCGATCCCCATCACCGTGGGATCGACGCCGGCGACGTTGTTCTGTCCGACCTCGGCGAGGATCTCGAGATCGTGCTCCTCGGCGAAGGCCTCGCTGGTGATCAGCAGGGCGGAGGCGCCGTCGGAGATCTGGGAGGCGTTGCCCGGCGTGACGGTGCCGTCGGACTTGAAGACGGTCGGCAGCTCGGCGAGCTTTTCGGCCGTCGTTCCCGGCCGAATGCCCTCGTCTTCGTCGACGGTGCCGTCCTCGGTTTCTATGGGGACGATCTCGTCGTCGAAGCGGCCCTCCTCGGTCGCCTCCTCGGCCCGCTGCTGGCTTCTGGCGGCGTACTCGTCTTGCTCCTCGCGGCTGACGCCGTACTCCTCGGCGACCTTCTCGGCGGTCATCCCCATCTGGAGCTCGCCGATGTTGTAGTACTCGGCCATCCTCGGGTGGACGTTGTGGGTGTTCTCGCCCATCGGCACGCGGGACATGTTCTCGACGCCGCCGGCGATGATCGCGTCGCGGTTGCCCGCGGCGATCGCGTCCGACGCCGAGATCACGGCCTGCATCGAGGACGCACACCAGCGGTTGATCGTCGTCCCGGGGACGTCCTCGCCCAGCTCCGAGAGGAGGGCGATGACGCGGGCCAGGTTGTTCCCCTGCTCGCCGCGTTGCTGGGCGCAGCCCCACATCAGGTCGTCGACGTCCTCGCCGGAGAGACCGGTTTCGGCGAGGATCTCGTCGATCAGTGCGACGGAGAGGTCCTCGCTTCGTACGTCGGCGAAGACGCCGTCCTCTTTCCCCTGTGGGGTTCGTACCGCCTTGGCGACGACCGGAGTCTGTGACATACCGTATCGAACATTCCTCACGAACTTAAATTCGACAGAACTCTCGAGGACGCGAGCGGAGTTTACGATAACCCGCTTTTAATCCAGGGAGGATATCGAGGCGCCTCGAGAACAACGCTTATCCCGAGTAGCTGGCAATACGCGGCCATGAACGACGACGGTGCGGACGCCGGGCTCGAGGCCGAGGACGCCCGGATCGACGACTCCGATGGCGACGAGCGCGACCCAGCCGACACCGGCGACGCGGCAGCCGCCGACGACTCCGCCGGTGAGAACCCGATGCCGAACGTTCCCGACCCCGAACCCGAGGAGTCGGATGTCCCGGCGGACGTACAGAAGTACGCCCGCTTCAAGAAGATGGACGGCGCCCAGTACGAGCGGGTCAACGAGTTCCTGCGCGACCGAACGTACATCACCGCTCGCGAGTGGGCTATCGCGCGGCTCTGTTCTGACTTCCGGACCGAGACGGGCGTCGAGATGACCAAGATCGGCGAGAACCTGCCCGAACTGGTTCCGTTCATGACCGACACCTACACGCCCCAGGCGGTCAACCAGGCTCGAGCCTCCTTCGAGGAGAAGGTCCGCATGGCCGGCGCGACCTTCCTCTACGGCGCGATGTGTGACTTCTTCACCGCCGAGGAGCTCGACGACGTGATGTACGAGTCCACGGAGGTCGCGAAATTCCTCCTCGAGGTCGAGGGCGTCGACCTCTCGGTCGACGACGAACTCGAGGCCGAGGAACGGATTTCGACGGTGATGCGCGAGGTCCGAGAGGCGAGCGAGGAGCTTCGCGACCGGGAGACCGACGAGGAGTAACGGCCTACCCGTCGGCCCACTCGCGAACGTCCGACTCCTCGAGGAACAGCGACGGATCGTCGTGGGAGAAAATGACCCACTCGTCGGCGACCTCGGGGCGGACGTGAATATGGAGTTCTTCCTCGTGTAGCGCGCGCTCGAAGACTGCACGGGATTCCGAGAGCGCATAGGTCACCGGCACGAGGACGGCACTCTCGCTGCGCTCGTCGCGCTCGACGACCAGGGCGAACCGCTGGTCCTCGCCCTCGGCGGGTCGGTAGTACACCTCGGCGTCACCGAACGAGACGTCGTCGCTGCCGACGAGGTCCGCGACGCGGTCGTAGGCCGATTCTGCGATCGTGACGTCGAGCCCCGTGCGGTCGCTTTGTTCGACCGGTGTCACATCGATCGGCTCGAGGACGACCGCGTCCCAGCCGTTCTCGCGGTACTCGGCGGCGATCTCGCCGGCGTCGGCGATCAGCTCCTCCCACTCGGGGGTCGCGGTCGGGTTCGGCCCGTCGTTCATCGCGAATCCTCCGGACGTCGGGTAGCCATACTCGAGTTCCCCACTGCCGACCGGAAAAGCGTTGTCACCGCTCGAGCCGGTGCTGGCCGTGCCTCGAAGCCGCGACGACCCTCTCCGTCTCGTGGATCCCCTCCACCGACGGGTCGAACGGACGATCGCGAGAGCGCTACCCCGAGAGCTCGACGACGTCCCACTCGCGGTCGCCGGTGAGCCGGTTCTCGAGCGCCCGCGCGATCCGTTCGGGTTCGCTCGGCCCCCCCGCGGCCGCCACGCTGCCGACGCTCTCGGGATCGAGGGGCACCTCGAGCGTGCCGTAAACCTCCTCGAGGAGCGTCGCCAGTTCCTCGCGGTTGCCGACCACGAGAATCCCCGAGACCAGCGCCGCGTCCTGGCGGACCCGCTGGGCGATGCCGGCGACCTTCCGAACCCCGTTCTCGTCCGCCGTCGACAGCGAGTGGGCGCCCGGACAGAACGAGTCGTCGGGTTCGCCGCGCTCGAGGTCGACGTCGAGCTCCTCGAGCGCGTTCGCCACGTCCGCCGTCAGCAGCTCGTAGCGCTCGTCGGTGCCGCGCCGAAAGTCCGCGATCGGCTCGGCGCGGGCGAACGCCAGCGTCGTCTCGCCGTCGTAGGCGACCGCCCGTCCGCCCACGCTGCGCTCGATCGGGGCGAACTCCCGCTCGCGGGCGACCTCGCGGGCCCGATCGTACCCCTCGAGTCGGCTATCCCGGCGGCCGAAGGCGACCTGCCGATGGGGCGTCCAGACCCGCACGGCTGACTCGCCGTCCGCGGCGACCTCGAGCAGGCGCTCGCTCGCCTCGCGGTCGGCTTCGATCGTCCCCGCTCGGCCCCGGAACACGCGCATGTCCCGGCGTTCGGGTCGATGGGTCTAAACGCTCCCGCTCCCGACTCGCAGGCGACAGATGGCCGTCACCCTCCCCGACGCGCTGCTCGCCCGCTACAAGCGGTTCTCGCTGTACAACTCGCCGTACCGCGCCCACGACGGCGGCTGTGCGGTCGATCTGTACCCCGGCACCCTGCGGGACGGTCGGACGACCGCCGCACCCAGTCCCGTCTCCGGCATCGTCCGCGAGACCCGCACCGTTCGCGCGCCGCCGAAGCCGTACGCCCCCGAACACGACCACCTGATCGTGATCGACTGCGACGGCCCCGACGAACTCGAGGGACTGAGCGCCCGTATCCTCCACGTCGAGCCGTCCGTCTCGAGCGGAGACCGTGTCGCGGTCGGGGAGTCGCTTGGCACCCTGGTTCGCGCCGGCTTCTTCGCACCCTGGGTCGACAACCACCTCCACGTCGGCTTCCGAGAGCCGGATCAGAACCCGTACCGGGCGTCGGGCTCGCTTCCGCTCGAGCCCGGCGTCGAGATCGAACCCCTCGCCTGGGACGGCACCGGTAACGTCGTCGCGGCGGACGAGACCTACGCCGTACTGGACGCGCCGAGACACCCCGATCCCGGCTCGAGGTTCGTCGGCGTCGCGGCCGACGGCGCTGCGTCGAGCGGCGAGCGAAGAGATCCGGCCTCTCGACGCGCCGGCGGCGTCCTCGACGGCGGCCTCCCCCACTACGACGGCGGCGGCCTGCTCGGGCTCGAGGAGCCGTCGTCGGGAGCCGTCTCCCTGAACGGTGACCGTCTCGGCGTCCTCGGCGGGCGAACGATCGACTGGGACGACGTGGTCGTCCTCGCGAACGGCGAGCCGATCACGGGATTGTCCCTGTTCTGCGCCCGCGACGCCGAGTTCGGCGCGAAGCTGATCTGTCCGGAGGTGGACCTCGAGGTCGGCGACCGCGTCGCCGTCGCCGTCCGCTCCGAATTAGGTCCGTAGCGATCGGTTCGCCCATCGACGCGGCGGGCTCAGACGGTTCGTCCGTCCCCTCGTCGACGGTCCTCCTCTCTTCGAGTTCATGCTCGACCTTGGTGCATCCCCTCGCGAACCGACTCGGCAGAGGCGGGCTGCGGTCGGGAGGCTATCGCTCGCGGTGGCGCTCCTTCGCCTCCCGGTAGAACTCGTCCTCGCGAACGCGCTCCCAGTACTCCTCGAAGACCAGCGCGGCCTCGCGTTTGTCCTCGTCGGCCCACCGCTCGGGCTCGAGCTCCTCCCCATCTTCGCCGTACTTCGTCCCGCCGGGGTACTTCGCGTAGCGCATCGCCCGCGTGTACCCCATCCGGAGGTACTTCCGGGCCATGTCCATCCCCGGGAACTCGTCGTCCCCGCGGTACTCCTCGTAGCGTTCGTAGATCGCCTCCGCGGACTCTCGAGCGCTCTCCTCGTCTTTGTACGACCACAGCGGCAGCAGTTCGCTCTTGTAGGGTTCGACCTTGAAGACGCCCTCCTCGCCGCGGCCGATCTCGTACTTCTCCGGATACACACGGAAGTCCGTGTCGTACTCGGGACCGTCGGAGTCGTCAGGCACGGTGATCACCACCGCACGTTTTCGTCATCACCGCGGCCGAGCAACGCGAGGTCGCGGCTTTTTTTGGTCCAGATTTTTTGCGTGATGGGTGAGGGACCGTAGGGAACGAACCCGAACGGAAAAAAGGTGGTTGCAAGACGCCCTCCTCGCCGCGACCGATCTCGTACTCGTCGGGATTCTCGCGGAAGTCGACGTCGTACTCTGGGCCGTCGTCCTCGTCGCCGGAGCCGTCAGCCACGCGGACCACCGCCGGGTCGTTCGCTCGAGCGGTCGTTCACATCCTCGAGACGCCCTCGAGCCGGATGAACGCTCACCCTGCACCCGGAGAACCCGCGAAGCGCAGGCGTAAAGAGCGTCGCACGTGCACGAGGTGACATGACCGACGAGCCACCGAACTCGGCCGCGGAGATCGACGACCTCGCCCGGTTCCTCCAGAACTACATCGACGAGAACCACGAGTTCCTCTCCTGGATCGGCACCAGCGTCGAGGACGTCGACAACGGGACGATGACGCTGTCGATCCCCTACGACGAGAAGCTGACCAACATCCGACCGAACGCGGGTCCGGACCAGCGCCCCGACATCCACGGCGGGATCGCCGCGACGCTGATCGACACCGTCGGCGGCTTCGCGATCCAGACCCAGCTCGAGGAGCCGCTCTCGACGGGCGTCGCGACGATCAACCTGAACGTCAACTACCTCCGCCCGGCGACGGGCGACCTCGAGGCGACAGCGGAGGTCGTCCGCGCGGGGTCGACCGTGGGGGTCAGCGAGGTCACCGTCGAGAGCACGACCCCCGACGGCGAAACGAAGGCCGTCGCGACCGGGCAGGGCTCGTACCGCATCTTCCGGGACGATTAGGGCGGCGAGCCGTCGGACCGTTCGGCGTCTCGCGCGTTCTCGTCGCCTCGCCCGCGGTCGTTCGCCAGGATCCGAAGGTGGAGGTAACAGCCGACGGCCGCGACGAACAGGAAGTAGCCGTAGATTGCGGTCTCGAGGTGGGCGGGAACCGGCTCCATACGTCCCCGTCGTCGCTCGAGCGAGGTACGAGTCCGGCTGTACGGATTGTCGCTTTATCTCAGTCCGTGCTGACCATCCAGTACCGAACGCTGAGATAGACGATCACGAGGCCGAACGTCGCGGCGTACAGCGTCGATCCGGTGGTGGCTGCGGCGATGAGCGCGACCGCGTTGAGCGCGATCCCGCCGGCGTACAGCAACTGGAGGTTGCGGCGCTTCATCCGGAGCACCTCTGGGGGGTGACGATCGCGGTCGGCGTCGCCGCTCCGGGTCGGTCGATCGCTTGCGTCCTGACGCATCGCCGAAAAACGGTCATACTGGATCGTTCGAAGGAGAGACCAAAAGCGCTCTCCTCGAGCCGTCGTCCGGCGACGGCTCACGGTTCGGTGCGGGAGCCACCTATGCGGCGTCGAACTCGAGGGCGTCGCGCTCGACGACCTCCCCGAACAGCCACTCGGCGTGTTCCAGGGCGTACTCGCGGTGGTCGGGCTCGATACAGCCGATGCAGTCTTCGACCATGATCGGGCGGAAATCCCGCAGGCCGGCGCTGCCGCCGGTGTGGAGCACACAGACGTTGGCGAGCGTGCCACAGATGATCAGGTCCCGGATCCCTCGGGCCGAGAGCCAGCCCTCGAGTTCGGTGTTGTAGAAGGCGTCGTAGGTGTGCTTTTCGACGACGTGGTCGCCCTCGCGGACCTCGAGGTCGTCGACGAGTTCGGCGTCCCAGGAGTCCTCGAGGACGTGTTCGCCCCACTGGTCGAACTCGTCGTAGTAGTAGCTCTCCTCGAACTGCTCGGGCGGGTGGACGTCCCGCGTATAGATCACCTGCGCGTCGGCCTCGCGGGCCCGCTCGACGAGATCGGCGATCGGTTCGATCGCCTCCTCGCTCCCCGGGGCGTACAGCGACCCCTCGGGGTGACAGAAGGCGTTTTGCATGTCGACCGCCACGACGGCGGTGGTCGCTGGATCGAGGTGCATACGCGAGCGTAGGCGATCGACCAACTAAACGTTCGCCCGACCGTCGGTCTTTTTATCCGCCCTCGCTTACGGGTTCGTATCCTGAAATGAACTCGAGGCGAACGCGGACGGCCGCCGTCCTCCTCGCGGTGTCGGCGCTGCTGTTGGTTGCGGCCGTCGGCGGTGCGGTCCCCGGAGCGCTCTCGCTCGGACCGATCGGCGAGACGACGGAGGCCGACCGAGCGGACGATCCGACGACCGACGGAACCGTCGGCTACGTCGAGGGCTACTGGTACGACGACGAACTCGCAGTCGACGACGATGACGGTGCGGTCGTCGAGGACGACGAACTCGAGGCGGTCGTCTACCGGTCGATGGCCCGCGTCGAGGAGATTCGGGGACTGACGTTCGAGGACGACGTTCCCGTCGAAGTCATCTCCCGCGAGGAGTTCGAGGCGGACAACGACGACCTCTTCGCCGACACAGCGGGCGACGAGCGGATCCAGCTGAACGTCAACGCCGAGGCGCTGTTCGCCGTCGACCGCGAGACCGACGCGACCGAGGCCCAGGAGGCGCTGTACGGCGGCACCGTCGGCGGCTACTACGAGCCCGCGACGGATCAGGTCGTGCTCGTCTCCGACAGCGCCGAGACGCCGGAGGTCGACGAGGCCATCCTCGGTCACGAGCTCCTCCACGCCCTGCAGGACCAGCAGTTCGACCTCTCGAGTTACGACCGCGAGACGGTCGACCAGGACAACGCCAAGAACGGACTGATCGAGGGCGACGCCGTCTGGGTCGAAACCGCGTACGAACAGCGCTGCGGCGAGGAGTGGGACTGCCTCGAGCCGGGCGACGCCACGAGCGATCCGCCCGACGTGAACTGGGTGCTGTACGCGGCGATCTTCCAGCCCTACAGCGACGGTCCCGACTACGTCGACCACCTGCGCGAGCAGCGCGAGGACTGGGACGCCGTCGACGCGGCCTACGACGAGCCGCCGGCCAGCACCTCCGAGGTGATCCGCCCGGGTGAGGACCGCGAGCCCGCCGATATCGACGTCGAGGACCGATCGAACGAGAGCTGGAGCCAGCTCGAGATCGACGGCGAGCCCGCGACCGAGACGTACGGCGAGGCGGGGCTGGTCTCGATGTTCGCCGGCGACGCCCACGACTCGGACGAGCCGTCGGTGATCGGCCCCGACGCGTTCTTCGAGGCGGATCTCGGCGGGTACGACTACGACCAGCTCTACACCGACGGCTGGGCCGGCGACGAACTCGTCACCTACGTCGCCGACGACGCCGAGACCGACGACCCGGCCGCGGCCGCCGATCGGGCCGGCTACGTCTGGGAGACCGAGTGGACCTCGAGCGAGGAGGCCGAACAGTTCCTCGCGGGCTACGAGCAGCAACTCGAGCTACAGGACGCCGAGGCCGTCGACGACCGTCAGGACACGTACGTGATCGACGACTCGTACCCGGGCGCCTACTACGTCGATCACGACGGCGAGACGGTGACGATCGTCAACGCGCCCGCCGTCGAGGAGCTCGCGGCCGTCGACGACGGCGCCGCACCCGAGGGTGAGGATACGATCGAGATCGACGACGCTCCGGAGCCCGAGGCGGACGACGGTGCCGAGGCGGACGGCGACGAGGACGACTCGATCCCCGGCTTCGGCGCCCCCGACGCGGTCGTCGCGGCGGCAATCGTCGTCGCGGTCGCGACTGTCGCTCGAGTCCGCTCGGGTCGGTAGTTCGCGGCTGAGTCACAGGCAGGTTTCCCGCCGTTCCGAGCGACGGAGCTTTCCCCCTCCCGCCGAATGGGCCATCGATGCGTCGGGGGACACTGCTGGCCGTGGTCGCGCTCGTCGTGCTGTCGGGGTGTACGCTCCCGTACTCGCCGGACCGGTTCGACGACGACCGCGAACTCGGGCAGATCGGCGACTACGCGTACGACGACAGCTTCGCGTTCGACGGCGAGGACCGACTTACGAAAGCGCAGCTCGAGGCCGCGACCTACCGATCGATGGCCCGGATCGAGGTCATCCGGGGACTGCCCTTCGACCACGACGTCGAACTCGAGGTGATCAGCCGCGAGGAGTATCGCGAGCAGCGCGGGGAGCTCTCGAACGCCTCCGCGTTCCAAAACGAGCTCTGGCGCGGCGCGTTCGTCGTCGACGGCGAGACGGACGTCAACCACGAACTCGACGACCTGTACGGCGACTCGGTGCAGGGCTACTACTCGAGCGACCGCGTCGTGCTCGTCACCGACGAGAGCGACGAACTCCGGATCGACCGCGGGACGCTCGTTCACGAACTCGTCCACGCCCTGCAGGACCAGCGCTTCGGCCTCGAGCGCCACGGCGAGACGATCGACGAGCGACGGGCCGAGAACGGGGTCCTCGAGGGCGAGGCGAACTACGTGCCGTACCTGTACGATCAGCGCTGCGAGGCGGAGTGGGACTGTCTCGCCGACCCGCCCGAACCGGCGACCGAGATCGCCGAGCAGCCGTTCAACGTCGGCCTCTTCCTCTCGATCTACGTCCCCTACGCCGAGGGGCCGTCGTTCGTCTCTCACCTCCACGAGACCGGCGGCTGGGAGGCCGTCGACCGCGCCCACGACGAGCGACCGACCACTACCTCCGAGCTGATCCACCCGGAGCGCTATCCCCACGACCCCGTCGAGATCGCCCTCGAGGATCGCTCCTCGGAGGAGTGGGAGCTCGAGACGGACGGCGACGGCGAGCCCCGAACCGAGACGGTCGGCGAGGCGACCCTCTTCGGGAGTCTCTGGGCCGACGGCGTGATCGACCGCCCGATCGACGAGGGCGGGACCGAGCCGGTGACGTACAACTACTCCGATCCCGCAACCGACGGCTGGGCCGGCGACGAGTTCCGGGTGTACGAGGGGCCGGACAACGAAACGGCACACGTCTGGTCGCTCGCCTGGGGGAGCGACGCCGACGCGGAGGCGTTCGCCGACGCCTACCGCGACCTGCTCGCGGCCAACGGCGCCGAACCGGTCGACGGTCCCGACGCGACCGTCGACGGGGCCGACACTGACACCTACCTGATCGACGACGAGGACCCCTTCGCCGGCGCCTATCGCATCGCGGTCGACGGAGATCGGGTCGAGATCGTCGGCGCGCCCGCGGTCGACGACTTTGAGTCGATCCATCCTGTCGAGGGGGAGCCGGCGGCGCCGACCCTCGAGCGCGCCGACCGGACGGCTCCAGCGCCCGCGACGCCCGTCTCGGCGACGGCGGGGAACTCGCCGTCGGCGGGTTCCGGACCGCCGACCGCGACCGCGCCGGCAGACGGGTAGCTTATTTGATCGCCGCCTGAAACCGACCGTATGACGAATCCGTTCGGAATCGTGTCCTCGGAGGCGATCCTCGAGGGCACCGCGACGGACGCCTACTTCGAGCGAACGCGGACGACCCTCGAGCACGCGGGGAAGGACCCCCACGTCGTCGCCGAGGTGACCGCAGACCAGTTCCCGACCGACTCCTTCGAGGTCTTTACAGGCGTGAAAGACGTCGCCGCGCTGTTCGAGGGTCGGGACGTCGACGTCGACGCGCTCCCCGACGGCCGGCTGTTCGACGGCGGTCCCGTCCTGCGGGTCGAAGGGCCGTACCTCGAGTTCGCAGAGCTCGAGACCTCCCTGCTCGGCTTTCTGTCCCAGCCGAGCGGCTTCGCCACGGCCGCGCTCGAGGCTCGGCTCGCCGCACCCGACGCGACGGTGCTCTCTTTCGGCGCGCGCCACGTTCACCCATCGATCACGGCGACGGTCGAACGGGCCGCCCTGCTGGCCGGGCTGGACGGCTTCTCCCACGTCGCCGCGGGCGAGATCCTCGGTCGGGAGGCCGGCGGCACGATGCCCCACGCGCTCATGTTCTGTTTCGGCGAGGGCAATCAGGCCGACGCCTGGCGAGCCTTCGACGAGGCCGTCCCCGACGAGACGCCCCGGATCGCGCTCGCGGACACCTTCTGGGACGAGAAGAGCGAGAGCCTGCTGGCCGCCGAAACGCTCGGCGAGGACCTCGACGGCGTCCGTATCGACACCACCGGTTCCCGCCGGGGCGATTTTCGACACATCATCCGCGAGGTGCGCTGGGAGCTCGACGCGCGGGGTCACGAGGACGTCGAGATCTTCTGCAGCGGCGGGCTCGGTCCCGGGAACATCCGCGAGCTGCGGGACGTCGCCGACGGCTTCGGCGTCGGCAGCCACATCACCGAAGCCGATTCGGTCGACTTCAGCCTGGACATCGTTTCGATCGGGGGCGAGACGATCTCCAAACGGGGTAAGCTCTCGGGCGTGAAGGAGGTCTATCGGACCGCCGACGGCGGCCACCACGTCGCGCTGGCCGACCGGGACGGGCCCGACGACGGCGAGTCTTTGCTCGAGCCGCTGATCCGCGACGGCGAGGTGGTTCGGGAGTTCGACCTCGCGGTCGCCAGCGAGCGCTGTCTCGAGGATGCAAACGCCGTCGGATTCGGGATGCGATAGCTCGATCTCAGTTCAGATCCGCCCGCTCGAACCACCAGTAGCCGACCAGAAGCGGCACTGCGATCCAGGCGACCAGGACGACCGCGGCGAACCAGTCCTGGAGGTAGAACGGGAGCTCCCCGCTCACGCGGTTCGAGAGCATGAGCGCGTCGGGATCCTGGAGCGACTCCTCGGGGACGTCCTCGACGATCCCCTGCATGCCGACGATCCCCCAGATGAACTGGCCGGCCAGCTCGCTCGAAACCTGCAGGTACGCCTCGATGGGGTTCAGCCGCAACAGCAGGAAGTACCACTCGGGCGCCTCGAGTCCGGGCAGGCTCCCCTCGAGGAGGTAGTGGACGCCGGCGACGATCGGGTGCCACACCAGGGTGAAGACGACGTAGCTGCCGATCGCGCCCGCCATCGCCTGCATCCGCGAGGTCGCGATCCCGGAGACGCCGACGGCGATCGCGGTAAACGCCATTCCCAGCAGCACCGTCAGGCCGGCGTAGGCGAAGAAGGTACCCAGCGGCACGTCGTCGAACAGCGCCAGTCCCGTGCCGATGGCGATCGCACCGACCAGGACGGTCGCGAGGCTGATGACGCCGAGCCGACTCACGAACTTCCCGACGAAGACGTCCCGACGGCCGTGCGAGAGGCCGAACAGTACTCGGAGGCTGCCCGACTCGCGCTCGCCGACGATCGCCATGTAGCCGACCAGCAGGGCGACGATCGGCACGAACAACAGCCCGCCGATGTTGGTGACGGTAGCGATGATCTCGGTCGGCTCCGTCCCCGAGAGGTCGTCCGTGGCCGCGCTGACCGCGACCAGCCCCATCAGAAAGGCGAACACACCCATCACCGACCAGACCATCCGCGAGCGGACCGCGTCCTCGAAGTCCTTGCGGGCGATCGCGGTCGCGCTCATCGTCCCACCTCCGCGTCGCTCTCGATCGCTTCGGGAGCCGCGGCTCCGCCGTCGATCGCGGGCGTTCGGACCCGTTCGGTCTCGGCGGTCGCCTCGGCCCGGTTTCGATTCGAACCTCGGTCCGATCCCGTGAACGCGGCGAAGAGGTCCTCGAGCGTCGCCTCCTCGACCTCGAAGTCGAGGACGGAGACGCCCGACTCGACGAGCCGGTGGATCGCGGGTGCCTTCGCGGCTGGATCGGCGTGGGTGACCCGGAGCCGTCCGTCCGCGCGGCCCGCGTCGGTGACGCCGTCGATTTCGGCGAGTCGGTCGCGTTCGATCGCCGAGCCGTCGACGACGTCGACGACCAGGCTCGAGCCGACGCCCGACCGCTTCCGCAGGCCCGCGATGGTGTCGATGGTGACGAGCTCGCCGTCGTCCAGAATGCCGACGCGGTCGCAGACGGCCGCCACCTGCCCGAGGACGTGACTCGAGAAGAAGACGGTCGTTCCGTCGGCTGCCTCCTCGCGGACGATCTCCTGGAACATCCGGATGCCGTGGGGGTCGAGACCGCTCGAGGGCTCGTCCAGGATCAGCAGGTCGGGATCGCCGGCCGGGCGGTCGGCTCCGCCGACCGCCTATAACGTGGCGGCGGCGCCGCCACGCTAGCGCCATCGCCATCGCAAGGCGCTGGCACATTCCCTTCGAATAGTCACCGACGGGCCGCTCTGCGTCGTCCCGATCGAGCCCGACGCGCTCGAGCAGGTCCTCCGGCGATTCCGTTCCGCCCTTCGACTCGAGGGCGAACTCGAGGTGGCGATACCCCGTCGAGCGCTCCCAGAGGTCGAACCCGTCCGGGAGGATGCCGACGCGGTCGCGGACGGCGTCGGTCTCCGCGTGGGCGTCGTAGCCGAGCACCGTCGCGGAGCCGTCGGTCGGCCGAACGAAATCGAGCAGGAGGTCGATCGTCGTCGTCTTGCCCGCGCCGTTCGGCCCGAGGAAGCCGAACACCTCTCCGGACTCGACGGTCAGCGAGAGGTTCTCGAGGGCGGTCTGCTCTCCGTAGCGCTTCGCCAGCCCCCTCGTCTCGATCGCCGTCATCGACTCACCTCCGGATGCGGCGGGCGTTCCGTCGGCGGTTCGATCGGTTCGGTGTCGGTTGCGGCCATCACGACTCACGGATCGTCCGGAACGATCGTATAACCGGAGTCACGGCTGTCGGCTCGACACCCGCGAGAAAAGTTTATATATGGCGTCGGTAGCGATCGATGGCCATCCGGTCTTCGCGGCGACTCACCGACGCGACTACAGCTCCTCGATGCTGCCGTCGGCCTCCCGCTCACGGAAGACCTGCCCCTCGAACAGAGTGACGAGGACGTCGTCGTCCTGCCAGGCACCCGGTGCGAGTCTGGCCTTCCGACAGGTTCGATCGAGGTACTCGTGTTCGCTCCAGCCGTTCTCGACGGGAACGGTCGGGTAGAGCCAACCGCCCTCGCCGGCGTCGACGGCGACGCCGTGGGTTCCCAGCTCGAGATCCGCAAGCGGGTCGTCGGTGAGGACGACGTTTTTGACCGTACAGACCGAGACGGTGAGGTTCGGCAGCTCCGAGGGGCTCACCTCCGAGCCACAGGAGTCCTCGCTTGCGGCCTCGATCGCCGCGTCGACGATGACGTGGCCGAGCTGGTCGCCCGATCGGTACCCCCCGGCACAGCCCCGCAGGCTCCCCCGTCCGCGGGTCGACTCGAGCCGGACGAACGCCCCCGTTCGCTCGTAAAAGGCCTCCCGCATGCTGCCCGGTTGCTCTCGCTGTCCGTGTTGCACGTAGGATTCGA
Source organism: Natronococcus roseus (assembly GCF_043677095.1). Classification (NCBI taxonomy): domain Archaea; kingdom Methanobacteriati; phylum Methanobacteriota; class Halobacteria; order Halobacteriales; family Natrialbaceae; genus Natronococcus; species Natronococcus roseus. The sequence continues at coordinate 77,526 of NZ_JBHLJR010000003.1, read as the reverse complement.
CGGATTCGCGCGCGAGCTCGACGGCGCGCACGCCGTCCTCGTAGGAAAGGTCAACGCCCTGTCGCTGGGACATACGAATGTACATGGGAATTGACGTCCTAAAACGCTTCCATTCGGCTCGAGGCCCGGCTGGGGGCCGACCGCGGGACTTATTCGCCTGCCCCCCCTACATCACGCTGGGAGAGAGAGCCCGGCTGCCGCGATGACCTCGCCGGCGACGGCGGGGTCACCATGGCACGAGGCGACTCGACGTCGCGTCGTGCTCCTACGTTGGCCACCTCTCCGAGGTGCCCAACGCTCGCGAGGAAAGTCCCCCCACCCGTTCGGGCGGGTGACCGGACGCAAGTCCGGGGCGGGAGACCGCCGGCTCTGGAACAGAAACGACACGTCTCGGCCCGACCGATGAGGCGCGCGAACCCGACCGCGAGGAAGGGGAGCTGACCCGCCGAGGGATGCGCGGTCCGACGGACCGCGAAACGTGCGAGCGGCGTATGCCGCGAGCCGCGTGTAGTCGACGTTCGCGGTTCGAGACCGCAAGCGACGCTCGGCGTCGCTGACTACACACAGACGGCCGAGGATCGATGGAACGGCGAACCCTCACCGGTGCAAGTCCGCGCCGTGGTAGCCCGAACGCCCCGCGATTTCGCGGACGGCGCGGACGCTCAGCCGAATGCCGGATCGAACAGAAGGGGGCTTACTCCTCTCACCCAGTTTTCGTCCTCGAGTGACGACGCCGTACGATCGCCTTGAGCGATTCTCCGGGCGACCGTGCGATCGAATCCAGGAACGCGTCAACTACGTCTATTGTCCGTACTCCTCGAGGGAATCCCACTCTCGAGCGATCAGTTCGCGGACGCCGTGTTGGAGGATCCCCTCGCCCAGCGACGTCGCTCGGTAGAACGAGTAGAGGCCCTCCGCGTCCGGCTCCTTACGTTTCCGGTTCTCGACGAGGCCGACAGCAACGAGTTCGTCGAGATGGTAGTGAAGCACGTTCGACTGCACGTCGAGCCGATCCCGTAGCTCGCTGGCGCTCTGTCCCCCGTCCTCGACCAGCGCGTTCAGCACGCGAAACCGCGTCTCGTTACCGATCGAGCGCTGCATTGCGAGGTACTCCTCGAGTGAGAGGACGCTGTGCTCGGGCAGCAACGCTTCCCCCGTTCGTCGTCCCGCTCGTTCGGACTCGGCCATACGTCTCGTTTTTCGCCGGACCGCTTAAGCGTTCGCTGAGTCAGTAACTGTTGAAAACATTTTGATTTATATGATGGCGGCGAGCAGTACCCGTATGCGCGATCGAATCATCGACGAACTGGGCGACCTGCCCCGATCGCGGTTTCTGGTCTACCTGATGGGGCCTTACGAGGCGTTCGACGTGGAACGGGCACTCGAGCACGCCAACCCCGATTCGATCCCCGACTCGGTCGATTTCGGGACGCTCGTCGGATCCGACCACGACCTGGCGCGTGACGAGGCCGCACTCGACCTTCTGCTCGACGTTCGGGACCGCCTGCGGACCGACGCCGGCGTCAACGCGTTCCTGGCGATCGATATCGACGTGCCGCTCGAGGAACTCGACGCGGCCAGCCAGAGCATCGCCTTCGCGGAGGCGAGCAACGCGGTCGTCTACGTCGTTCCCGCCGTCGACGACAACCTCGGTGTCGGTATCGAGGTCGGCTCCGTACTCGAGGCGCTGTTCGACGGCGAAACCCCGGCGCACCACCGAGAACGGGTCGCGTTCGTCCACGAGTCGGGCGTCCGCAGCGCGATGATCGCGGCCGTTCGGGACCGCTGGGAGGCCCGAGTTTACGCCTACGAGGATCGGGACGAACTCGAGCGCCAGATCCGGCTGTTCGTCCGTGATCTGATCCGCAAGGAACGGACCGGCGAACTTTCGAGGCTCGAGTGATTCTCGGCGTTGCCGGTGAAAGCGGGTGGAACGTCCGGTGTCGAGTCTGCAGCCTCAACTCCCCCATCGCTGGGTGGGACTGAAAGGGCCAGGGGCTTTCGCGGTACTGAGATACGTACGACGATAGCAGTCCTGCTCGCGCGAACACAGTGGATTGCCACGCCCTCCCCAGCCGATTTCTGCTCACGGGCGCGCAGCGCCCTCTGCTCACGGACGCTACGCGTCCGTTCGCACGGTATGCGAGACCGGAGGTCTCGCACTATTCGCATGGTCCGCGGAACCTGCGGTTCCGCGCTACGCTCACTCGCTTGCGGGCTCACGGCCGCTGGCCGTTCGCCCGTCCGCGGCGCGTAGCGCCGCGCTCTGCTCGTTCACTCATCCCTCGCGCGGCTTCAGTGCACAGTTCTCGCTATTGCTCGAACTGCCCACCAGCACGCGCCACCGCACGAACTGTTCAGTCGTATCGAACTCGTTGAGCCTCTAATCTATACCGCTGATTCGAGCCGAGCGAGTCTCGCTCCGATTTCCTCGAGCCCTCACTCGAGCGTGTCGGCGATCCGGTCCGCGCAGCCGACGTCGGGTTTCGTGTAGGCGCAGTGGTCGCCGACGTCGTCGGTGACGTCCACGTCGACGTAGTTCTCGGGACGAGAGCTTCCGCTTCGGAACCAGCCGTCGCCGCAGTCGCTGCCGGCACATCCCAGCCCGCTCGAGAACGACTGGACGTCGTAGCCGTAACAGACGCTGGCGTCGTTCCCGGAGTGGTAGTTGTACACCGCCTCGGCCCCGCGTTCGATCCCGCAGCCGTACGCGCCGGCCGTACAGATCGCATCGTCGTCGGCCGCGGTGCCGAGCAGCGACACGGTCTCGACGCGGCTCTCGAGGGCGGCCAGCGTCTCGAGACACGCGCGACCGCCCAGTGAGTGGCCGACCAGGTGGACCGTCGCGTCGTCAGTCTCGTCCTCGAGCCAGGCAGCCAGGCGCTCGCCGGCTGTCTCGGTGGTGCGCTCGGCGCGCCAGTAGATGCGGCTATCGGCCTCCCACGACGCCGCGACGACGGGTCGGTCGGAGTCGTTTCCCTCGAGGGCCTCTCGGAGAGTGTAGGCCTGGTCCGTGCTTGTCTCGAGGCCGAGCCAGCCGTGGACGAAGACGACGAACTCCTCGCCGATCCCCTCGAGGTTCTCGGCCGTCGGCTCCGCGTCGGTGAGGTCGATCTCCGGGTAGTCGGGGGGCGCCTCGAGCCAGTCGTCACAGCCCGTAAGTTCGCTCGCGGCGGCCGGCCTCGACGCGGCGCCCAGTCCAGTCGCTCCCGCGGCCGCGCCCGCCGTGGCGCCGAGGAGCTGCCGTCGGCTGACGGGTGTCGGCCCCTGTTCGTCTCCCCCGCTGTCGTCGTCGGCTCTCGAGTGTCGGTCGTTCATGAATACCTCGTCGTTCGGATCGCGACTCGAGGGGACGTTCTCGACGAGCGCGGGTACGTTCCGTGCAGGCACGCTCCGGGACGGACGATCTCACGAGAGGACCAGCAGCTTCGTCGAGCCGTCGCCCTCCCAGCCGGCGTCCGTGGTCGCGAACAGCTTTCCGTCGGCCGCGGTGACGAAGCTGACGTTGCCGTCGGTCTCCCGCTCGAACCGCCGTTCGCCGACCCGGAACGAGCGAATCCCGACTCCGCCGCCGATATCGATCGCGCGGAGACGGTCGTCCCCGACGTAGACCGTGTCACCGACGACGATCGGCGGGCCGGAGCCGCCCCGCTCGAGGGAGACGCGCCACCGTTCGCCGCCCTCGTTCGCGTCGAGCGCGTACAGCGTCGATCCCGACCGCGCCAGCAGCGTGCGGTGGCCGATCGCGAGCCCGTCGGTCCCGGAACCGCCGAGTTCGGTCTCCCACTCCCGGTTCCCGCCGATATCGAAGTACGTAATCGTGCCGTCGCCCCCGGCGACGGCGACGCCGTGTCCGGTACGGCGGTCCCTCGAGGTCAACACGACCGGCGCGCTCGCGATTCCGGACTCGATCGTTCGCCGCCACTCGACGGCACCCCACCGCTTGACGTCGTACAGCTCGCCGCCTCTCGTCGCCACGTACAGGGAGTCGGCGTACTTCCCGAGGGCGTACCGCGGGGCCCCGAGCAGCTCCTGCTCCCAGAGGTGGTCACCGGTTTCGACCTCGAGCGCGTGGACGGCGTTGCCGCCAGCGGCGTAGATGCGTCCGTCGTCCGTCTCCGAGACCGTCACCGACCCGGCGCCGATCACGGACTCGAACTCGTAGGCCCACTCCACCTCGCCCGTCTCGAGGTCGCGGGCGGTCAGCGTGTCCACCTCCTGGAGGTAGGCCCTGTCGCCGACGACGGTCGGCGCGCCGTTGTACGTGTAGGCGTCGTTGTCGGGGTCGATCGACCACCGTCGCTCGCCCGTCTCGCGGTCGACGGCGACGACGTTGGTCCCCGCCGTGACCAGCACGGTATCGTCGGTCACGATCGGCTCGGCGGTAACGAACGCCGAGTCGAACTCGAGGCGCCACTCGAGCGAGGGTTCCTCGCGGGGCGCCGCGCCGTCGGCGACAGCCCTCGAGTTCCCGATGTCGGCGCCGGGCGTCGACCACGTATAGTCGTCGTCGCTGCCGGGCTCGGCATCGGTGCTCCCGAGACAGCCCGCGAGCGCCGCGGTGCCGACAGTACCGATCCCCAGAAGGACGTCGCGTCTGGATCGCATTCGGTTCGACTCGCCGCCGTCCCGGAATGAGTTTTGTGCCCCGACAGGAGGATTCGACGGGCCGTCGGCTCGAGCGCACTCGAGTCGCTCCTCCTGCCCGTCGGCAGTCGGAGCGCTCGCTCGAGGACACCTGACAGAAAGCGTCCTGACGGAGTCCAACGCGAGTCGTGCGGGACCGAAGGTCCCGCTGGAAACCGGCGGCGAAGCCGCCGGTGATGAAACGAGCGTTGGGCACGGAGCGTCGGAGACGCTCAGGGGATTTGAACACGGAAAGATGGTCGGCCTCGCTCCGGTCGGCCGCTGCGACTTTCCTGCTCAAATCTCCGTATCGGAGTTTCGCCGACACCAGTCGCTCGCTTCGCTCGCGGTTTGGTGTCGACAGAAACGTCCTGACGGAGTCCAACGCGAGTGAAACGAGCGTTGGGCACGTCAGGACCGAACACAAGAGCGGGCGCTGAACAACGTGAAGCGCCCGCGATAAGTGAGCGTCCTGACGGAGATTTGAACTCCGGTCCCTGGCTCCGCAAGCCAAGAGGATAGTCCACTACCCTATCAGGACTCATCTCTACGTACCGCCGTCGACATTAAAGCCCTTTCGAAAGTATCCGGCCGCTGGCCGCCGATTTCGGGAGGGAGTGTCACGCGAACCGCATACGTTTATCCCGGAAGGGGCGGCCAACGATCGTATGCACTCCGACCGTCGAACCAGCCTCGAGTTACCGTCACCGCCTCGCCCTGCCGTGTTCGTCATTCGCTCCCGGAGCCGTCGAATGAGCAATTCTTATGCGCGGGCTACTCATGAACGAACATAGAATGAGCGACATCGAGGGCGTGTACGAGGACCTCGAGGCGGACGTTTCTCTCGAGGAGTTTCGCGAGGCCGTCGAGGAGAAAGTCGAGCAGATGGGCGGGCTCGCCGACGAGGAGACGGCGGCGATGCTCATCGCCCACGAGATCGGCGAGAGCGAGGTCGGCGGGGTCGCCGACGTCGAACCCGGGATGGAGGAGGCCAAGTTCGTCGCGAAGGTGATCGACATCGGCGAGATGCGGACCTTCGAGCGCGACGGCGAGGACGAAGACGGCCGCGTCGTCAACGTCGAGGTCGCCGACGAGACGGGCTCGATCCGGGCGGCGTTCTGGGACGAACACGCCGAGGCGACCCTCGAAGAGCTCGAGGAGGGCCAGGTGTTGCGGATCAAGGGTCGACCGAAGGAGGGGTTTTCGGGCGTCGAAGTCAGCGTCGACGAGGTCGAACCCGACCCCGACACCGAGGTCGACGTCCAGGTATCCGACGTTCACACCGTCGAGGCGCTGTCGCTCGGCCTCTCGAGCGTGAACCTCGTCGGCGTCGTCCTCGACACCGACAGCGTGCGAACGTTCGACCGCGACGACGGCTCCGAGGGGAAGGTCGCGAACCTCGTCGTCGGCGACTCGACCGGTCGAATCCGGGTGACGATGTGGGACGAGCGCGCCGAGCAGGTGACGGAGTTCGAGGCCGGCGACACCCTCGAGGTCGTCGACGGCTACGTCCGCGAGCGAGACGGCTCGCTCGAGCTTCACGTCGGCAACCGAGGTGCGCTCGAGGCCGTCGACGCCGACGTCGAGTACGTCCCCGAGAGCGTGCCGATCGAGGACGTCGAGATCGGCCAGACGGTCGACATCGCGGGCGTCGTTCGATCGGCCGACCCCAAGCGGACGTTCGACCGCGACGACGGCTCGGAGGGCCAGGTCCGGAACATTCGGGTGCAGGACGCGACCGGCGACATCCGGGTCGCGCTCTGGGGCTCGAAGGCCGACACCGATCTCGGACCGGGCGACGAGGTCGCGCTGGCCGACGTCGAGATCCAGGACGGCTGGCAGGATGACCTCGAGGCGAGCGCGGGCTGGCAGTCGACGGTAACGGTTCTGGATTCGGAGACTGGCTCGAGCGCAGAGACGGCCGACGATAGCGCGGACAGCGACGGGAACGCGGGCCTGTCGTCGTTCGCGGAGGGTGACGACGGAGCATCGACGAACGAGGCGGCATCGACGGCCGACGACGGTGACGACGCGGGCTCGGACGAGCCCGAACCCGGCGAGGAGATCGAGTTCACCGGCGTCGTCGTCCAGGCCGGCGACCCGGTCGTGCTCGACGACGGCGAGACGACGATGAGCGTCACCACCGAGGCCACCGTCGGGCTCGGCGAGGAGATCACCGCCCGCGGCGTCGTCCGGGACGGTCGGCTCGAGGCGAGTGACGTGTTCTGAGGCGGCGAAAAACGCCGAATCGTGAGGAAAAGCGTTAAGGGAGTTAACTCCGGCTATCATGATATGAACGTCGAACTCCCGTTCGCGCCGGTCGATACGATCATCCGGCGGAACGCGGGTGAACTTCGGGTGAGCGCCGACGCATCGGAGGAGCTCGCAAAGCGCATCCAGGAGCGCGGGAGCGAACTCGCGACCGAGGCCGCCGAGCGGGCGAACGCCGAGGGGCGCAAGACGCTGATGGCCCAGGACTTCGAGGTCGGAACCGTCGTCGACAAGGCCGCCCTCGAGCTGCCGGTCGCACCCGTCGACCGCATCGCACGCCTCGAGATCGACTCCCGGTACCGGGTCTCGATGGACGCCCGGATCGCGCTGGCGGACATCCTCGAGGACTACGCCGACAACGTCGCCCAGGCCGCGGCGGTTCTCGCTCGCCACGCCGACCGGCGAACGATCACCGACGACGACATCGAGACGTACTTCTCGCTGTTCGAGTGAGATGCAGTTTGGTTACAGCGAGGTCTGTCTCGCACACGATCCCGGCGCGCGCCACCCCGAGTCGCCGGACCGACTGCGTGCGATCCGCGAACGGCTGAAGCGAAAGCACGGCGTCGAGTACGTCGAGGCCGATCCCGTCGGCGTCGACGTCATGGAGGGGGTCCACGACCGCGACTACCTCGAGTCGGTCAGGGAGTTCTGTGCCGACGGCGGAGGGAACTGGGACCCCGACACCACCGCCGTCGAGGAGACCTGGGACGCGGTCAGGTACAGCGCCGGGCAGGCCTGCTGGGCCGCGGAGGCGGCCCTGGACGGCGCCGACGGCAGAAAGACGCCGTTTTCGATCGGCCGACCGCCGGGCCATCACGCCGTCTACGACGACGCGATGGGCTTCTGTTTCGCCAACAACGTCGCCGTCGCCGCCCAGCACGCCCTCGACACCCGGGACGTCGATCGAGTCGCGATCGTCGACTGGGACGTCCACCACGGCAACGGCACGCAGGACATCTTTTACGACCGCGAGGACGTCTTCTTCGCCTCCATCCACGAGGAGGGGCTTTACCCCGGTACCGGACAGGTCGAGGAGGCGGGCGAGGGCGACGGCGAGGGAGCGACGATGAACGTCCCGATGCCCGCGGGCACGGACGATCGGGACTACCTCGAGGCGGTCGAGGGTCCCGTCTCGAGCGCGCTCGAGGCGTACGATCCGGACCTCCTGTTGATCAGCGCCGGCTTCGACGCCCACCGCCACGACCCGATCTCGCGAATCAGGCTCTCGACGGAGGCCTATGCCCTGTTGACCGATCGATTCCGGAGCGTCGCCGACCGCACCGACGCGGCACTGGCGTTCGTCCTCGAGGGCGGGTACGGCCTCGACGTGCTCGCCGACAGCGTTGCGCTCGTCCACGAGACGTTCGACGGGCGGGAGCCGATCGAACCCGACGACGACTGCAGCCCCGACGCGGTGGAACTGCTCGAGAAGGTCGCCGACGCACACGACCTCGAACTGGACTGAGCGCTCGCGCGGATCGATTTCTCAGGGTCGCGGATCGAAGTACGCGCCCAGCTGGCGTTCGAACTCGGGGAGCAGCGCCGTCGTCTCGTCCCCGACGAGCACGTCGTACCTCTCTTCGAGGGCCGTCTCGACGTGTGCGCCGAGCCCGACGTCGAACAGGCGGTCGCTCTCGAGGTACCCTCGAGCGGTCGTGCAGTCCCGCTTTCGCTCCGCGACGTAGCGGTCGCCGTCGATGAACGGACCGTAGACGTCGGGGTCGTCGGCGTAGGCGTCGTAGAACCCCTCGGCGTGGTCGCGGACGTGGATCGGCGGCCCGAGGTGGCGTTCGATCGCTGGTCGTTCGGCGACGGCCAGTTCCGCGAAGACGACGGCCGTCTCGTCGGCGAACGTGTCCGCTCTGAGAACGTCGAATCCGCGGTCGTCGAGGCCGCCGACGATCCCCTCGAGGGACTTCCGGAGCTGCGGGTAGAGCTGATCGTCGACGAGGTCGGGGGCCTCGAATCGGACCGCCACGGCGGTCGCCTCCCGATCCGCGAGTCGGTCGCGAAGCGCCGCGGCCGTCAGCGGCTCGGGCTCGCGGGGTTCGAAGAAGCTGGTCGAAGGTGCGGCGAGGAACTCGCGGGCGTAGTGCTGGAGCCGGGCGACGTTTTCGGCGGCGCAGACGGCGGCGACGTTGCGCTCGGGATCGGTCGGGTCGATAACGATCAGCGGATCCGAAAACGACGCTCGTCCGTGATCCTCGGGATCGAGTTCGACCGGCGGCTGCCAGTCGGCTGCGGCCTCGAGCAGCGATCGGAACCCGCCGTACTCGACGACGAGCAACTCGGTGAGGTAGCCGCTGAACCCGCTGGTCCGAAGGTCGCTCCCGTAGGCGCCGATCCCCTTCAGGAACTGTTTGGCGAGGCGCACGTCGGCCGCCAGCTCCTCGTCGAGGCGCTCCTCGAGGTAGCGGTTGTGAAACGGGGTCCGGTCGACGGCCGAGCGGATCTCGGTCGCCGACTCGAGACGAAAGCAGGGGACGACGTCGACGTCGAACCCCTCGACCTCGCCCTTGACGTAGGGGTGTTCGGCGTACTCCTCGTGGCCGTCGGGCACCGTTTCGTGGCCGACCTCGAGACCGTACTCCTCGAGCGTCTCGCGGTCGAGTTCCGGCGGAAAGCGGACGAAGACGTCGATATCCCGGTCGCCGCTGATCCAGGTTCCTCGTGCCGACGAGCCGACCTGCAGGACGTCCGCGCCGGGAGCCAGGTCGGTCGCTGCGTCCTCGGCCCGCTCGGTGAGCGTCTCCGCGACCGCGCGCAGCCGCGCTCGTTCGTCGGCGTCCGGATCGATCCGATCTCGGACTCGGGATAGCACCGACTCGAAATCGTCGTTCGCCCCGTCCGGCCCGCCGTCGCGGTCGGCCTCGTCCTCGCTCATTGCGTCGGAGTACTGCAGCGCCGCGTGAAAGCGTGTCGAACTCGGGGAGGGAAAAACGAAAGCCCTATCAAACCTACCCGATTACCAGATGATGAGCCGAAGTAGCTCAGATGGTAGAGCACCTCGCTGTTAACGAGGTTGTCCCAGGTTCGAGTCCTGGCTTCGGCGCTTTTGCGAAACTAATCGCTCGCGAGGAGCAGTAGCTCCGAGCGAATGCAGGTTTCGCAAACGCGATACAAGCAGGACTCGAGCACGCGAGTCGCATGCGGCCGAACGGAGTGAGGCCGACCGTCTCGCACCCGTTCGAGTCCTGGCTTCGGCGTCCGACACATTTCTTCGAGATGTCTGGGTTGACTGGAACGCAAAGCGTTCCGGTCGTGCTGGGTTTTGAGGTTCAATTCGTGAGGAGTCCTCGGACGATCGCTCACCTCGAGTGAGGCGCCTCCACATCCGAGTCGTCCTCGCCGGTGCCGAAAAACGCCGACAGCAGACACCAGTTCCCGCGGCGGAGGTGCTGGTGGAGCGTCGAGGAGGAGATCCCGATCGAGTCGGCCAGCTCCTCGGCCGTGATCTTCCGGGGCCAGTCGTAGTAGCCGGCGAAGTACGCCGACTCGAGGGCCGCGCGTTGCTTGTCGGTCAGCTGGTCGCCGACGGATTCCCGGAAGGTGTCGGCGGTCGTCACCGAGCGCTCGCGCTCGCGTTTGGCGACGAGCTCGAGGCCGTCGAACTCGCCGTCGAACGTCGCGACGACGTCGCGGACGTCGGCGCTCTGGGGGGCTTCGATGACGACCGTTCCCTCGCCGCCCTCGGCGACCGCCGAGCGGACCGCGGTCCCGGACTCGAGGGCGAGCTGGATCATCGAGTTCTCGGTCACGGTCTGGAGGACGAACCCGTCGTGGCGCTCCGAGACCGCGCGGGCGCTTTCGATCTCCGAGGCCGCCTCGGCGGCCTCGAGGACGGTCGCCGGTTCCACGCCCGAAACCCGGTGGTAGAGCATCACGCGGCCGTTCTCGAGGGGGATCGCGCGCCGGAACTCGCAGCGACAGTCGTACTCGGCCGTGAGCCGGACGTAGAAGACGGCCCGGTCGCGAAGCGAGAACTCGAGTTCGACGATGGAGTCGGCCAGCAGCAGCTCCCGGCTCTTGAGGGCGTTTTTGGCGAAGCCGACGATCCTGCCGAGCGACTCGAACCCCGCGATGGCGTCCTCGGTGAAGACGTCGTCGCGAACGCTGTTGAGGACGAGCACACCGACGGTCTGTTCGCCGTACAGTAGCGGGACCGCGGCGATTGCTTCGACGTCCTTGATGGGCTCGTCGTCGGCCTCGTGGCTCTCCGTGATCTGGTACTGCCGGACGACGTGAACGCCACCGGTTTCGACCGCCCGCTCGACGGTGCCGCCGGCGATCGAACCCAGTCGGGTTTTCGTCACGGTCTCGAGGTAGCCGTCCTCGACGCCGGCAGCGACGGGCGATCCGATCCGATCGTCGACTCCCTCGACGCGGCCGATCCAGGCGCTTCGGTAGAGATCCGACGCGACCAGCTGCTCGCAGATCATTCGGTCGAGTTCCTCGCGGGTCGTCGCTGCCACCAGTCCGGTGACGAGGTCGTTGTTGACTGCGTTGATCCGGTTCAGCGTCTCGAGCTGATCGCGCTGCTGGCGGAGCTCTCGCTCCTGGGTGCGCAGGAGCTGGGTCCGCTCGGCCCGGGTCAGCGCCGCGCCGATGCCCATCGCCAGCATCTTCGTGAGATGCAGGTCGCTGCCGTCGAGGCTCTCGTCCTCCCGTGCGAGCACCGTAAGAACGCCGTGGGCTCCGATCGGAACGTGGATGCTCGAGTGTTCGAACAGCTCCGGATCGGTCCGTTCCTGCTCGACGATTGCGTTCCGTACCGGCTCCCGGTTTCTGAACGCGCGCCCGGCCAGCGTCGCCTCGAGGTCGTAGGCGGTTCGCATCTCCAGGAGCTCCCTGGCCCCGTCGGTCATCGCGACGCACTCGAGTTGGTTCGTCTCCGGCTCGAACAGTCGAACGCAGGCGGTCTCGAACTCGAGGACGGTCTCGACGGCCTCGGCACCGGTTCGAGCGATGTCCGCTGCGGTCTCGGCGCACATCAGCTCGCGGGCGACGACGTTGAGCGCCTCGAGTCGCTGCTCCCAGGACTTCCGGTCGGTAACGTCGCGCACGACGCAGACGATCCCGTCCTCGAGCGCGGTGAGGGAGTGTTCCTGGTAGAAGCGAGTGCCGTCCGACTGCCGTCCCACCGCCTCCCCGCGCCAGTAGCCTGCCTCCAGTACGGCGGGAATGGCGTCCCGCTCGAGTCGATCGACCTCTTCGCTCGGAAAGAGGATCTGCCACGACGAGCCGACGAGTTCGTCCACGTCGTAGCCGTGCAGGTCGGCGAGCGCGCGGTTTACGTACCGGAGCTCGCCGGACTCGTCCGAGATCGCCATCCCGTCCATCGCCGACTCCATCGCCGCCGACCGGTGTCGGATCGCGTCCTCGGCGTCGAGGCGGTCGAACGCGGCCCTGATCGTCGACGCCAGGATTCCGATCAGGTTTCGCAGCGAGTCGTCGATCGCCTCGCCGTCGGTCGAGCCGACAGTCAGGAGCCCGGTCTCGCCGAGGGGCACGACGAGTCGCTCCTCGAGCCCGATCTCGGGATGTGCCGACCGGTCGACGGTGTGGTACGTCTCGACGAGTCTGGCGTCTCCCTCGCGGAAGACCTCCATCTCGACCGTCCCCGTCGGGATCGGCGCGATGTCTGCTGCGGCGCCGTCGTCGACGGCCGACGAGCGAACCGATCTGCTGGCGGCCAGGGGCTCGAGCACCTCGCCGTCGGCGTCGAACCGCCACACCGCGGCGTAGGATCGACCGAGTACCGTCTGAATGAGCTCGACCGCGATCCGCCCGACGTCACCTCTCGTCTCGGCCGCGTGGAGCTTCCGGCTCGCGTCGTAGAGCGCCTCGAGCCGGTTCTCGTCGACGTCGCGTTCGGTTCGCGCTTGGGGTCCGGAGTCCGAACGGCGGCCGTCGATCTCGATCCTCGTCGGCGGACGATCGCGGCTCGGTCGCCGGTTCGGGGTCGGTTCGGGGTCCGTCCGAACGACGACCGTGCGGTAGCGCTCACCGTCGATGTCGACCGTCGCCGCGGCCAACTCTACGGGGATCGAACGCCCGGTGCGGTGGGCGAGTTCGCAGTCGATCCGGTCGCGCGTTCGGTTGGCGTCGGCCGCCGGCGCCCGATCGAGAACGGGCTCGAGCGGGTTCGTGTCGCCGTCGGGAAGGAGACGATCGACCGGGCCTTCGAGGAGTTCCTCGGCGTCGTAACCGAGGAGGTCGGGTACGTGCGAACTCGTAAAGACGATCGTCCCGTCGGTATCGAGGACGACCAGCCCGTCGGCACCGGTCTCCGCTACGTCCCTGAACAGCGGATCGTCGACGGATGAGGGAAAGTGTGTTGTCATGTGTCTATAGAAGGTCGCCATTGCGCATAACTGTACACCAATAGACATATTTTCCGTACACTCCGATGCTGCTGGGTAACTTCAGTGGACGTTCTCCGCTTGTGAGACGTTCTCCGTTCGTGAGGAGTCGGTGCTGTCGTCACGAATCTCCCTCCCGATCCGTTTCGGCGACGATGCGAACGTCGTCACCGTCCTCGAGGACGTACCGTTCCGGATCGACGGGATCGCCGTTTACGGTCGCCGAGACGGCGGTTCCGGCGTCGTCCTCGTCGTACGCCTCGCCCTCGACGACGAGGGAGTCCTCGGCGAGCTCCATCCCGAGCGTCGCCACGGCGTACTCGAGGGTGACGCCCTCGCAGTGGACGTGCCAGACCTCGGCGTTGTCGTAGTCGTGGAAGTGGAAGCAGCCGTCCTGCTCGATGTACTGCGGATCGTCGAAGTCGACGACCGTCCCGTCGTACTCGAGGAGGATATCGCCGTGAAGGTGGGTCGGGCTGTCCGCGTCGGGTTGCTGGACCGCCGCGGTTTCGACCGGCGCGGGCATCAGGAAGATCGCCAGGTACGCGACGACGAACAGGACGACGACGGCGACGCCGAGGACGTACGGCTTGACGTTTCTGGACGCGGTGCGACCGTGTTCGTCGACGAGCCGGCGGTCCAGTCCCTCGAGCTCGCCGTCGTGGGCCCGCTCGAGGTGTGAGACGTACTCCTCGTCGGCAACCGACTCGCCGCAGTAGGGGCATCGTTTCGTCATCGCCGTTCGATACGAACGGTCACTCCTCGAACCGACATGAACCGGAGAGGAAGATCCGGGCGGATTCTTCGACAGCGGTCACGTTCGTTCGGAACGGGGCGGCCGTTATCCGGTATCGACGGCGCCGATCGGCGTCAAGAACCGCAGATCGCCGCCGTTCTTCCCGAAGCTTCGCCGCCCGTTCTTGAGCGTGCCGTGCGGAGATGGTGGTGAGCTGCTCGACGGCGCAGCCTATCAGACGAGGCGACGAACAGGAACATGATTCAGGAACTCAGCGTACTCACGGCCATCGGGCTCATCGTGCTCGCCGGCGCCATCGGCGCCGGCAGCGTCGTCGGTCCCGACGACCACGTCGTCGTCTACACACTGGACGACGAACGATGCGACGTGAGTGAACAGACGGACGAGCAAACCGCCACCGAGACGGACCTCGACGAACGGGAGAGTGAGAGCCAGAGCGACCGGGAGCGTGGTAATCTCGATCACAGCGAGAGCGATAGCGAGCGCGACCTGAGCGAACGCGACAGCGCCAGTGACAGCGCCAGCGACAGGGATCTCTCCGAGAGCGAGCGCAGCGACCGCGCCAGCGCCAGTGACAGCGCAAGCGAGGACGAACGAATCGATTCCGAGCTGAACGACCGCGACGAACAGCGCGAGGGCTCGAGCGAGCGCGACGCCAGTACTGTCGACGAGAGCGACAGTGACCGTTCCGAGCGGACGGTCGACGACACCGACGTCGAGAACGAGCGGGACGATCGCGAGCACGAGCGCGACGCGAGCGACGCCAGCGAGGGCGAGCGCGAGCGCGACAGCACCCACAGCGAGCACGACAGCCGCGACGGGGACAGCACGTACGACGAGGACGAGACCACCCGGAGCGAACACGACGAGCGCGCGGGTGCGAGCGACAGCGAGTCGTCCGAGTCCGAGCGCGACGCCAGCGAGAGCGAGGTCGACGCCGACCGCGCCGACCTCGAGGTGAGCGAGTCCGAACGGGGCGACTCGAGCCAGAGCGAGGGCGAGCGGACGTCGGACTCGAGGGACCGCGCGGAGAGCGAGCGTGACGCCGCCGAGACCCAATCGGCCGAGAGCGACACCGGCACCGACGCCAGTGAGAGCGACTCGAGCGAGAGCGAATCCCAGGAGCGCGATGAAAGCGAGAGCAGCGCCGAAACCGACGAGCGCGATCGGATCGACGACGGCGACCGCGAGCGCTTCGACAGCGTCGAGAGCGAGGACGTCGGCGATCGCACGGTCCGCGACGAAATCGACCGCGAGGAGGCCGAGTCGGAACTCAGCGAGAACGACAGCGACAGTGCCGAGCGCACGTCCGACGAGAGCGAGCGCGACGAACGCGCGAACGACCAACGCGAGGCCGAGTCCGACCGGGAGGCCGAGGAAGGCACCGAACGGGACGCCGAGCGCAGCGAGTCCAGCGACCAGGGCGCCGAGAGCGACCGCGACGTGAGCGAGCGCGACGCCAGCGAGGGCGAGTCCGAGCGTGAGCGCGCCGCTTCCGGCAGCGACGAGAGCGACCGCAGCGTGAGCGAGACCGACAACGACTCCGCCGAGCGCGACCTCGAGACGGCGGACAGCGAGGCCGAGCGCGACGCCAGCGAGTCCGACGAGCGCGAGCGCGCCAGCTCGAGCAGCGAGGCCGAGCGCGACGGCAGCACCGCCACCGACGAACTCGAGGAGAGCGACCGCGACGTCAGCGAGGAGAGCGCCTCCGAACGCGAAACCGACAACGAGAGCGACACCGGCACCGACGAGCGCTACCAGTCCGAATCCGCGAGCGACGAGGCGAGCGACCGGGACAGCGCCCACGACTCGAGCGACCGCGATCTGAGCGAGAGCGAGCGCGACAGCGCCGAGGAGAGTGAGCGCGACCTCAGCGAGGCCGACAGCGACCTCGACACGCGCGAGACGACCCGGAACGACAGCGACCGCGACAGCGACACGCGCACCTCACAGAGCGAAACGGAGGACACGACCCGCGAACAGCAGTCCGACGAGGACTGCGAGACGGTCTCCGAGCGCCTGCTCGTGACCGACGACAGCTACGACGAGCTGCGGGAGAAGGGCGCCATCGAGGAGAACGACGACGGGACGTTCGACGTCGACGTCTCCAAGCTCTGAGCGTCGCCTCTTTTGCGGTCTTTTTCCTTTCTGTCGTCCTGCTGAACGTCGGCATTGCTAGGGAGCAACTTCCCGGGGCTCGCCTTTCGCGTCGCCCCGCGTGTTCAACTGAGCCAGCTCCCACTCCAGATAATCCCGAAGGCCTTCCTCGAGCGGCCGATGTGTAATTCCCAGTTCCTCCGACGCCTTGCTGTTGTCCACCGGCCACCGTACGTCGGTGAAAAACCGGAGGGACTCGGCTTCGAATCCTTCCGGAGGCGTAACGATCCGCTCCGCTATTTCCATTACGCTGGCGAGCCCTGCGAATACCTTCGGGGAGACGACTCGGGGGACCGAAACGCCCGTTATCTCCTCGGCACACTCGAGCACGTCGACGGCATCGCGGGGGTTCCCCGAAATGATGTACGTCTCTCCGGGTGCCCCACGTTCCATCGCGCGAAGGTGCCCGTCGGCGATATCTCCGACGTGGTCCCACGGTGCGTAGTGGCCACGTGGAACCATCGGAAGATCGCCCTGAAGGTAGCTCCGAAACATTCCTCGAATCGATCCGTAGGACTTGTCTCCCGGACCGTAGACGATACCCGGCTGAACGATGACGAGTGGCAGTCCATCGTCGATCAGGGGGTTGGCGACTTCGTAGTGAGCCTCCCACTTCGTCCGATAGTACACGGCCGATTTCGGGCACGCCGGCTCAACCGTTTCGTCGATATGCTCGAATCCCCGGAGCGGATACACGCCGAGCGTGCTGGTGTATACGCCCTTCGGAATGTCCAGTTCGTCCATCAACTCGAGAACGTTCCGGGTCCCCTCCACGTTGATCCGCTCGGCTTTTTCGGCGTTGCGAGGGCCCGGACCGACGTAAAACCACGCAGCGATGTGGAACACGCCGTCCACACCGGCCATCGCATCCTGCATGCTCTCTTTGTCGGTGATGTCACCTTCGACCACCGTGACCGTCTCGGGCAGATGATTCGCGTTCGACCGCGAACGGGTCAGCGCAACCACGTCGTGACCGGCGGCGAGAAGTTTCGTCGTTACGTGCGATCCGATCAATCCGGTCGAACCGGTGACAAAGTACTCCATCGAATGCTGTATGCCACTAAATACCAAATAGGTTTCTCGAACCGTCGAACGGCCAATTTCTATCGAAATCTCGCAAAACATGCTGACGCTGTTTTCCGCTTCCAGTGTCGTGCTACATACTGCCCCTGACCGCTACAGGCCGCCTTTCGGCTGCCATATCGTCATACGCTGTTGCGATCCATCGCCTTCCTGCGTGGAACGTAGCACTGATCCTCGAGAGGGTCGAGCAAACCGCGTTTACGTCGCAGTTCGCGCGGAAACGTCCGTGGAAGAGGGGGCACGGTCGAAGCGGAGTTCGGATCGGATTCTCGGACTCACGTTTCCGTCTCAGAACGCCGAACTCGTCACGATCACCTCGTGATCGGCGACGTCGTCCGCCCGGTCGCGTCCGTTCCAGCGGCCCTCGAACGAGCGCGACTCCCCGTCCGGGACGTCCGTCTCGTTCGTCCAGACGTCGCCCAGGACGACCCCGTCGTCGTCGGACAGCAGCGCGATCACGTCGACGTTCGGCTGTTCCTCGCCGGTTCCGTTCCCGAAGCGGCCCGTCACGACGACCTCCTCGCCCTCGAGGTCGACGTCGCTCTCGAGGACCTCGAGGCCGGACGGGACGGGGAGCGGCTCGAGGTCGGCCCGCCCCTCGAGGGTGTAGTCCGCGATCAGCTCCGGTTCTTCCCCGCTGTAGTACGCGCGCGCCTGCCAACTCTGCCCCGGACCGAGGGTACCGAGGTGGGCGAGGTCGGTCTCGAGGCGCTCGTCGCGGGCGTCGATCCAGTCGACCTCGAGGGTGATCCAGCCCGCGGCGACGTCGCCGACGTTCTCGACGGTCGCCGCGAGGTAGGTCGCGTCGTCCGCGGCGACGAGTTCGTGGTCGGTGACCTCGAGGACCGCTTCGTCGTCCGAGGCCGAATCCTGGTCTTGGTCCTGGTCCTGGTCCTGGTTCGCCGCCGTCGAGAGCGCGCCGCCCGAGAGCCCCGCTACTCCGAGCGCTACCGTCGTCCCGAGAAACTCGCGTCGGTTCATCGAGCGAACCGAAGGCGGAGCGCGGTCTTGAGCCGTGGGTGGGCGCCCACCGCCAACGGCGCGGAATCGGGTCGATCGTCGGCGAAACGCCACGGGTCACCGGAGAGGACCTCGGATCGTTGCGGCCGTTCCGGCCACCGGGTCGGCGGCTCCGTCGGTGTCGGAGCGAACCCATACGGCGTCGATCGGCCCGATCCTTCGTCGCCCTTCGTCGCCGGTTTTTGTAGCCGTTGCGCGGATGTTCGAGTAGCCTAGCGGCCGATCAGTCGGGATGGACAGCTAGGTACAGAGACCGCACAGATGAGTCGAAAAATCATTGTTATCACACTCGTCGGTCTTCTCGTGTTAGCCGGTGCAGTCGGAGCGGGAGGCGTCCTCGGCGGCGACGCCAGCCCGGCCGCACTCAGCGCACAGGACACCGACCGATGTGATTCGAGCGAACACGACGACGAAGAGAGCAGCTCCGCCGACGAATCGGACGAGAGCGAGAGCGACAGCGAGAGCGAGTCCGATCGCTCCAGTAGCGATAGTAGCGAGAGCGATAGTACGCGAGACGTCTCCGAGCGCGACAGCTCGAGCGACAGTTCGAGCGACCGCGAGGTCAGCGAGAGCGACTCGAGCGACAGCGCGAGCGACAGCGACAGCGACAGCGACAGCGAGGAGACCGACTCCGAGCTGAACGACCGCGACGAACAGCGCGACAGCTCGAGCGAGCGTGACGTCAGCGAGATCGACGAGAGCGACCGCGACTCGAGCGAGAACGAGATCGACGACACCGACGTCGAGAACGTCCAGGACGACCGCGACAGCGAGCGCGACTCGAGCGACGCTTCCGACAGCGAGAGCGAGAGCGACAGCACGCACAGCGAGCGCGACAGCTCCAACAACGATAGCAGCCTCGACGAGACCGAGGTCACGGCGAGCGACAGCGACGAAAGCGCGAGCTCGAGCGACCGCGACTCGAGCGAGAGCGAGCGCGACAGCTCCGACCGCGACGTCGACAACGACAGCCTCGACCGCGAGGAGAGCGAGCGCGACGCCAGCGACGAGAGCGACTCCGAGCGCGACGCCGCCTCGAGCTCCCTCGACCGCGAGGAGAGCGAGCGCGACGCCAGCGACAGCGAGTCCACGGAAAGCGACTCCGAGAGCGACGAGAGCGACTCCGAGCTGACCGAGAGCGAGGAGAGCGACCGCGAGGAAAGCGAGAGCGACGCCGAACACGACGAGCGCGACCTCGTCGAGCGCAACGACGCCGACCGCGACAGCTTCGACGTCATCGACAGCGAGAGCGACAGCGAGGAGACCGAATCCAGCTCGAGCGACCGCACGGAGAGCGCCAGCGACAGCAGCTCCAGTGACACCGACTCGATCGACGTCGCGAGCGACGAGAGCGACCGCGAGGAAAGCGAACTCGACGACCGCGAGAGCGACAGCGAGCGCGACAGCAGCTCGAGCGACGAGAGCGAGCGCGACGTCACCGAATCCAGCGATCAGGGCGCCGAGAGCGAGTCGGACGAGAGCGAGCGCGACGCCAGCGAGAGCGACAACGAGCGCGACAGCGCCTCGACCAGCAGCGACGAGAGCGACCGCAGCGTGAGCGAGACGAACAACGACAACGCCGAGAGCGAACTCGAGACGTCGGACAGCGACGCCGAGCGCGACTCGAGCGAATCCGACGAGAGCGAGCGCGGTAGCTCGAGTGTCACCACTGAGCGCGACGGCAGCACCCACACCGTCGACAACGACACGAGCGAGAGCGACCGCAGCGAGAGCTCCGAGTCCGAACTCGACACCGACAGCGAGAGCGACACCGGCCTCGACGAGAGCGAACGCTCCAGCTCGGACAGCGAGAGCAGCTCGGACAGCGAGAGCGACTCGAGCGCCAGCGACCGGACCGAAAGCGAGAGCGACGACTCGAGCGACTCCGAGAGCGAACTCGACGAGAGCGAGAGCGACGCCGACCGCGACGAGAGCGAGACGACCAGAAGCAGCAGCGACGTCGACAGCGACCGGGAGAGCTCCCAATCGACGAGCGAGGAATCGAGTTCCTCCTCGGGCTCCGAGGACGACTGCGACTCGTTCGGCTCGAGTCTCAACTCCTCGATGATGCCCGCGACGGCCACCGGAGCGCTTGTGGCTGCAGCGGCGAACTGACACCGTCCCGGAACGGACGCGAACCGACCACCCGTTTGCCCCTTTCTTCGGACCGACCACACCGCCAGCGAGCGCCCGGATCGGCGAGCAGGTTCGCCGCCGCCGTCTCGGGTCGGCGAACCCCGATTCGACCCCATCTTTCACCGACCCTATAGGCTCCTCGCAGCCGTCCGTACGGCCAATGAAACGACGGACGTTCGTCGGCCTCGCCGGAGGAAGCCTCCTCGCGTTCGCGGGCTGTACGGGGACCCGCACGGAGACGGGTTCGGATGCCGACGGAAGCGACGACTCGAGTCGGACGACCGACTCGACGCCAGGGACGGACGAACGCGACGGCTCGGAAGCCGACGACGCGAGTGACGACAGTGATGACACGAACGACGATGACGACGGGGACAGTGACGACGAAACGGGCGAGCGGACGGCCGCGGTCGGCGAACTCGTCGAGGGCGAGGACCTGGAGTTCGTCGTCAGCGACGTCAGCCGTCGGCGCTCCTTCGACGGACTCGTCGTGGACGAGGCGGATCGACCGCTCCTGGACGACGACGACCGACGACAGGCGAGCGCGGACGAGGAGTTCCTCGTCGTTGAGTTCGCCCTCAAGAACGCGGGCGACGAGCTCGTCTCCACGGGCGACGCGTTCGAGCCGGTGCTCGAGGACGCCCGAGAACGCACGTACCCGCAGGCTCGGTCGGTGAGCGAGACCGCACTCGCGGACGGCTCGCTGGCGCCCGGCGAGGTCGAACGCGGCGAGTTCGCCTACGAACTCCCGCGCGGCCGGGCGGTCTCGTCGCTGGCGGTCGGCGCCGAGACTCCGGAGGTGTTCGGAGCCGACGGCGTCGTCGTCGACCTCGAAGCCGAGGCCGACGAGGTCGTGACCCTCGAGCAGGAGCTTCGGGTGCCGACCTCCGAGTTCGGGACCGGGATCGAACGCGACGGGCTCGAAATCAGCGTCGATCGACTGGGGTCCGGGAACGATCTCGGCCCGTTCTTCGAACCCGAGGCGGACCACGAGTACGTCGTCGTCGGCGTCACCGTGACGAACGACACCGATGGGGATCGGGAGTTCGAACTCGGCGATCGGACGCGACTGAAGGACGAAACCGGCCGGAGCTATCCGTCGGAGCCCGACGCGCTGTCGTCGCTCGAGCGCTTCGACGAGACGGTCACCCTCGCCGACGGCGAGCAGTACGACGGGTCGATGGCCTACCACCTCGAGCGCGACCGGGAGGAGCTCTACTGGCTGCTCGAGCCGCCGGAGTGGGAGGGTGAAAAGGAGTTCTGGCGGCTCCGCTAGCCGGAACTCCTCGATCGAACCGCGACCGAAAAACCTGCTCGCTACATCCGGGGACTGTGCCTGTTCACCTGCAGTCCGTCCGTGCCGTCGGACTCGTACGTTGCCATCATTAGCCCGACGACCTCCGGGTTCGATGGCTCGTAGCCGAGCTGTTCTTCCATTCGGTGTTTGATCTCCTCGAATCGGTCGCTCTTCGATCCGTACAGTTTGATGTGTGATGTCATCGGTCTCTCCTTTCGCGTTCGATCGGTTGGTCGACTGACCGCCGAGCCGCCTCGGTCGGTGGCTCGGAACGGGGCGGTCGGGAGTGCCCGCTCGTCCGATCACCGAGTATTCGAACGCCCCGAATGGCAAAGAACGGGCGGCCTATGTAGTCGGACGTTCCCCAACCGACGCCCTTCGGTACTGTTGTCGGTCGGCGTTCCCATCCGTTGTCGGTCGTCGCCCTCTACCCGTCGTCGGCATCCGTGACCGCTCGGAGCGCCGGTCAGTCGTCGGCGAACAGCACCGTCAGGAGCTTCCGCTGTGCGGCGTGGAGGTGGTGGTTGAACGTCGGCTGGGCGATGTCCAGCAGCGCGGCGACTTCCGCGCCGCTGCTCTCGCGGGGCGTCTCGTAGTAGCCGCTGGCGTACGCGGTTCGCAACACCTCGTACTGTCTGTCCGTGAGCCGGCGCTCGACCTCCGCCAGGAACTCGAACCGCGTCCGTGAGCGGCGATCCTCGTGGCGACGACGGACGAGCTTCGCGCCGGGAAACGACGCCGAAACCGCGTCGACGACCCGTCGGACGTCGGCATCGCCCGGCAGCTCGGCGACGACCGTCGCGCCGTCCGGAGCGCTCTCCAGTGACCGGACGACGGCGCCGTACTCGAGCAGTCGAGAGACGACGCTGTCCCGGGTAAACAGACACGCGAACAGTCGCGTATCGTTGCGCTCGGTGACGAACGACGTCTCGGTTACTTCCGGTGCCCGGCCCGCGAGTTCGAGGACGCGCTCGGCCGACGTCCCCTCGACCGTGAACAGCCCACGGATCGAGCCGTCGCTCCGGGTGACGACGCTCTCGAGTTCGACCCGGGCGTCCGCCTCGGAAGCCCACCGAACGAAGGCGAGATCGGCGTCCCGCAGTTGGAACTCCAGCTCGACGACGTCGGTCGTCTCCAGTAACGAACGGGTGACTTCGAGGGCGTGAATCGCGTGGCCGAGCCGCTCGCCGATCGCCTCGAGCGCGCGTCGCTCCTCGTCGCCGAACGCGTCGTGACGGTCGGCATAAACCGTCAGCCCGCCGTACCGAAGCTCCGCGTAGCCGATCGGCACGCTCAGAGCCGACCGGTAGCCCCGTCTGGCTGCCTCGCGTCGCCAGCGTTCCGGACGGTCGCCGGCCAGGAGCCGCTCGCGGCACTGCGGCTTCCCCGTCCGAACTGCGGCACCAGTCGGCTCCTGTTCGTCCGGCGGAGCGGTCGTGTCGATCGAGACGGTGTTGAGGTAGCTTCGCTCGGCGCCGGCCCACGCCCGGGGTTCGATCGTCTCGCCGACGATGTCGTACGCGCCGATCCAGGCGAACGCAATCCGCTCGTGGTTGACCAGTCGATCGCACGCTGCCGCTTCGAGCTCCGCTCTCGAGGCAGCGGTGGCGATCGCCCCGTCGATCCGGCGCCCGAGGGCGGCGCTCGCCCCGAGCCGCTCGAGGCGTTTCGCCTGAGCGTTGATCGTCTCCTCGCGAGCCGCCAGCAACCGCTCGCCCCCGTGCCGTTCCAGCGCCGCCCGTGCGATCGAGGTGGCGGTTGCGAGCGGCTCGAGAAGCTCGTCGACGCCGTCGACCGCCGCGACGAGGACCCCGTGTTCCCCGAGCGGGAGGACGACGCCGCGAGCGAGTCCCGGCTCCGAGACCACCTCGTCGGGCTCCGGTGCGACCTCGCGGACGAGCGTCCGCTCGCGGTCGACGAACGCTCGCCAGGCCGTTTCTCCCTCGAGCGTCGACGCCGGCCACCCGTCGGTCTCGGCTAACGTTCCGGCTCGAGCGGAGCGCTCGAGCGCGTCCCCGCGCTCGTCGTACAGGTAGCCCGTCACGGCCGAGGCGCCGGGAATCCCGACGAGCGCGTCGACGGTTCGGCGGGTGACGTCGCGGGGCGACTCGCCGCGACGAACCTCGGTCCGGAGCGCGACGACGGTCGTCCACGCCGCGTCCGCCCGGTCGCGCTCGAGGCGGGCGCCGAACAGCGACGTTACGCCCCGGACGAACGCGATTTCGGCTGCCGAGAAGTCCCGGCGCACCGCCGTGTAGACCCCGAGGAACCCCCACGGTCGATCGGTGGTGGTTCCAACGGGAGCCTCGAAACCGTCCTCGATCCCGTGCTCGCGCAACAGCGAGGACAGCGCGGAGCGGTCGTCGGCTTCCCGATCGAGGAACGTCACGGAGTCGCCGGATCGAGCCTTTCGGTTCGGATGAGATGGGGTCGTTGACCGACCGACGAGTCGGCCGATACCGTCCCGCCAGCCCGCGCCAGCCCGGAGGACGACCGCGTCCGGGCGCGACTCGAACAGCCCACAGCAGTCGGCGCCGACCGCGTCCGCGACCGCGGCCGCGACGCTCTCGAAGAACGCGTCCGAATCGGACTCCTCGCGGAGTTCCCTCGAGAGCGCCGCGAGCGCGCGCTGTCGGCGCGCGTCCCGTTCGATCGGGACGCTCCCCCTGTCGGTTCCGCTGAGATCCAGCACACTACACAGGTACGTTTCCGAGTCGGTCGCCGTCACCGACCGCTGTACGGGGATCGCGCATCCGTCCGTCCGTACGCCGAGCGCGTCGTCGATCGTCGACCCCCGGCGATCGATCGTCGCGCGGACGGTTTCGGCCGTCTGCGGGCCCCGATCGGCCGGAAACAGGACGGTCCAGGGTTCGCCGAGCAGCGCGTCCGGCTCGTAGCCGTACAGGTTCGCAAACAGCTCGCTGACCTCGATCACGCGAAGTCGGTCGTCGAACAGACAGCTCCCGCCCGCCGCCGGAAGGGACCCTTCGCTCGCGTCGTCACCGGGTGCGATTCCAAGGTCCCGCTCGTCGACCAGCGACGCGATACGCGACGCGAGCCATCGTCCCCGCGTCGCGTCCTCCTTTCGCAGGACGTCGGTCGCGCCCGCCGCCCGCGCCCGGTCGACGGTCGCGTCGTCCGCCGTGCAGACGAGCAAGACGACGGGGAGGTCGGACTGACGCTCGCGGACGGCCTCGAGCAGGTCGACGCCGTCCCGTCCGGGGAGGTCGGCGTCGGTCACGAGACAGTCGAACCCGCCGTCGGTGAGCCGCTCGAGCGCGTCGCCCGCCCCCGTCGCCATCGTCACGTCTATCGGCCCGCTCGCCTCGAGCGCGCTCGCCGTCGTGGCGGCCGTCTCGCGGTCCGGATCGACGTAGAGCAACCGAACGGGGCGAGTCGACTGCGGGCTCGTGTGCGGTACCATTGTTTCTTTCGTGGCGCGGACGCTCCTCGCTCGAGGACTCTCGGCGCGATCGGCCGTTTCGCGAGAACGGGACCGCCGTTCCCCGCGAGCGAACGACGATCCGCGGACGCTGGCTCGAGCCGGAACCGTCCGAACTCCGTCGGAACGGAGTCTGTACTAGACGTGGATTTCACGGGCAGGCTCGAGAAAGGAGGGCCTTCGATCGTTGAACGGCTGGACCGACGTGGCTAGCCCGACCGCTGTCGTTCGACGCCCGGGATCAGTTGTCGGCCCCGTCGGACCTGCGTGGGTCGAGCCGGACGGGAACACTCGACAGTCGCGACGGCAGCTACCGTCGCCGACGCGCTACCGACGTACGTGCCGTACTACTGGTCGATGGCGCCGCAGGCTGGTGGCTACTCATTCAGTTATCCCGCTTTCCCGCCCGCGGCGCTACTACCGAGTAGAGCCCGACGATGACGACAGACCGCCACACCGACGCGAACCCGTCCGCGGGAGCGGACGAACTTCCGACCGTGATCGCCGACGCGATCCGGGAGTTCGCCGAGCGACGAGCCGTCAAATCGGGCGGCTCGGACGAGTTCCCGGTTCCCGTCGACGCCGTCGACCAGCTATCGGATCTCAACGGAAGGGCGCTCCGTCTCGAGGAGGCGGTTCCGCTCTCGGAGGCCGTACCCGGCGTCGTCTTCCTCTGTTCCGTGGACTCGCTCTCGGCCCTGGTCCGAAACGAGGCGGTGGTGCGCTCGCGCTCGGCGTTCGCCGCGTCGGCCCAGCGACTCGTCTCCGAGGCATGTCGGAACGGCGTCGACGTCCGCGGGAGCTGGTCGCTGCGGACCGAGGAGCCGTTTCCCGACTTCGAACTGGAGATCCTCGAGGTCGAGAAGCCGGTCCGGAGCGACGACTCGTCGTCAGCTACCCGCGAGTGACTTTCTCCCACGACTGAAGCTGTGGGATTTCGCGCTGTCACCGCTGTAAAATAGCCAACGCAGACAGGAGAACCAGCACGAGCCCTAACCGATCTCGTGTTCACTCGTGAACTACGTCAGTAGTTCTACTGATGAAACAATATAGATAGATAGGATAGATGTATATATAATATAATATGTGTGTATGTGTGTGTATGTGTGTATGCGTGTGTATAATGGAAAGATCAGCTACCGTCTAAAGCAGATTCTCTCACACACCACTGTCGAAATGAAATCCACTTTGGAAGGTCTAGAGGGATTTCCCTCACACACCGTTGTCGAAATGAAATCTCCCGACTAAATACAGATGCAGCGGTTCACCGGTGGTGGAGCGGAATACCTCGCCGCTGTGTGTCTCCGTTCGGAAATCATTCCGATACTGGTGTCTCGCTCGACTGGTTACGGTCAGACATCGTACCCTCGAGCGGCGACGGAACGACTTCCTCCCCTTCCATTCCCCTATTTCATTTCGACAACGGTGTGTGTGGGTCAGTCCACGTATTTCATTTCGATGCTGGTCCCCTCATTTCGACGGAGGTGCGATACCGACTTTTCATTTCGATTATGGTGTTCTCATCTCGATGATGACCCCCTCACTTCGATACCGGTCCGAGTCCAGGTCATTTCGAAATCGGTGTCCTCATTTCGGAGACGCCCGTTTCAATTCGACCACGGCCCCTTCATTTCGAAATAGGTATTACGAACCAGTGTGCATCACGAGCCGTGAATCACAATCCATCAGAGACGTGCGACGGGAACGATGATGGATCAGATCCCGCTTCCGAGCCCTCTATCGTCGACGACATCCTGGATGGGGAGCAGAAGACGGTTTTCGAGAACAAACAGCTCGTCGACTCGAATACGATCGTCGATCATAATCGAATCTACGGTCGAGACGAACAACTTGCGGCCGAGGCCCGCGCGTTTCGTGACACGCTCGACGGTGAACGTCCCCCGGATCTCCTGCTTTACGGTCCGAGCGGCACCGGAAAGAGCCTCACTGTGAAAGCGGTCGCCGAGAAAGTCAAAGACCGCGCCGTCCAGAACAGTATCGAGTTCGACTTCGTCGCAGTCAACTTCAAAACGATGGAGTCACACTCGCTGGACCGCGCCGTCTGGAAGCTCGGCCACCAAACCGCCAAAAAAGCCGGAATCGCGTGGGACATTCCTCGAAAAGGCGTCTCTACCGACGCGAAGTACGTCCGATTGTACGAGATCGTCGATCGACACTTCGACGCGCTCGTGTTCGTCCTCGACGAGATCGATACCCTCACCGGTCACGCCGGCGACGACGAACCTGCGTACTCCCGGTTGCTGTACAGTCTGAGCCGAGTTATGGCCGAGCAACACGTCGATACGCTCGTCTCGACGGTCGTTATTACGAACCATCCCAAATTCCGCGAGAACCTGGATAGTCGGACCGACAGCTCGTACAACCCGACCGGTATCCACTTCTCCGACTACGATGCAAACGAGTTAATCGAGATTCTCAACCGCCGACGTGATGCGTTCAAAGACGACGCCCTCGAAGAGGGCGTTATCGAACTCGTCGCTGCGTACGGAGCGAAAAACGAGGGCGATGCGCGACGAGCGATCGACCTGCTTCGCGACGCGGGAGAGATCGCGAACAGGAACGGAGAGACGGTCGTCACGGAGCAACACGTGCACGCGGCCAACGACTCGGTCGTCAAAAACCGCGTGCTGGAGATCGTCGGCGGAATGTCCCTCCAGAAGAAACTCTCGCTGTACGCCGCGGCCGTCGTCGCAGACGTAAGCGACGGGACGGCACCGAGTCCGGCGGTCTATACGCTGTACCGAGAGATCTGCCAACGCACCGACCGGGACGTTTACACGCAGGAAACTGTCAACAGCCACATCAACAAAGCGGGAACGTACGGCGTTCTCGAGAGCGAGCGAACGAGCGACGGCTTCAAAAGCGGGGTTCATCTCGTGTTCGCGTTCACCGAACCGGTCGATGCCGTTCTCGAGACGCTCGAGGCCGACGACGTATTCGACGAGATCGAACTATCCACCGCTCGATCGGTTGCGCGTCAGTCTCTCCGCGACACGTGATCCGCTCGGAGTCACCGTCCAGCGGAACCCGACTCTGACGAAACGGAGGACGCTTCACTCCCCCGTCTACGATCAGAGTACCCCTCGATACGCCTCCACTCACCCCGCTCGAGTGCGACCGACAACCGCCACCTCACGGCGCCACCTGATCGAAACGGAGTGTTTCCGCTCGATAACCCCCGGTTGCTCGAGCCCGGGACCGATACGGATAGCCCCGCCCTCGAGCAGGGGCTATCCAAACAGCTACCACCGCTTTGTGGGTCGCTCCAAATGCACCGAGTAGCGACGAATCGGGTCGGATGGCGAAGAAACGACGACGATCGCTCCGTGCGAGCGGGCCCGTCGGATCGACCGACGGTTCGATCGCCGGGAGCGATCGACGGAGACCAGCGTCCATGAGACTATCGAACCAAGCGACGCGTCGGCCTCGCGACCGCCGAGTGGCGGTCGCCTCCGGCGTCCATGTCCCGCCTCGCCGCGCTCGCGTCGGGGTCGACGGCCTCGAGCGGCACGGTCCCGACCGCGGCCGTCTGTATCGCCGCGGTCCCGAGGCGTCTCCGGACCGGCTCCGTTTCCACTCCACTCCACAGTGAACGATGATTCCCACCAACTTTTCGCGTCGAGACGTCCTCAGAACGATGGCAAGCACCCCCGTCGCCGGCTCCGGTATCGGAGCGGCCGCGGGAGACGACTCCGACAACGACTGCCGCCGGTACGTCGTCGGAACGTCGCCGGACGCCTCGACCAGATCGATCTCGAGCGACGCCGTCGCGGTCCACCGAATGCTCTCGTTCGGTTCGGTCGGGGGCGCGACGGTCTGTACGTGTACCGACAACGTGGCCGCTAAGTACGAGACGCGAAGCGACGTGCGGTACGTCGTTCCCGACCACCGTCGACGTGCGATCGGTCCTGCCGCCGTCTCGAGCGGGCCAGCGAGTACCGCACTCGAGCCCGATCCGGGCGACGACCAGGTCGTCCCCTGGGGGATCGAACGGCTCGGCGTCGACTCGCTGCCGGCGAAAACCGACTCGAGCCGCGAGGCGACCATCGCCGTTCTGGACACCGGGATCGACCCGGATCACGAGAGCCTCGAGGTCGACGACGGCGCCTCGTTCGTCGACTGCGAGGACGGTTGCGACGACGACTGGGAGGACAACGGCACCCACGGCACTCACATCGCCGGAACGGCGGCGGCCGCGGACAACGACGTCGGCGTCGTCGGGGTCACGCCCGACGCCGAACTGTGCGCCGTCAAGGTACTCGACGGGGACGGCGGCGGGCGCGACTCCGAGATCGCCGCGGCCATCGAGTGGTGTGCCGACGAGGGGCTCGAGGTCCTCACGCTGAGCCTTGGCGGCCCCGAACCGGGACCGATCCTCGAGGACGCCATCGCCTACGCCTACGAGAACGGGACCCTCGTCTTCGCGGCCGCCGGCAACGCCGGGCCCGACGAGGGCACCGTCGACTACCCCGCCGCGTACGACGCCTGCATCGCCGTCGGGGCGACCGATTCGCGGGACGAGGTCGCGGAGTTTTCCGCCCGCGGAGAGGGCCTCGAACTGGTCGCCCCCGGCGTCGACGTCGTGTCGACGGCCCCGGGCGACGACTACGAGACGATGGATGGAACGTCGATGGCCGTCCCGCACGTCGCGGGGCTCGCGGCGCGGCTGCTCGACGCCGGCGTTCCCCACGCCGAGGATACGACGGACCCGGACGATCCGGGCGGCGTCCGCGGAATCCTCCGGGAGACCGCCGAGGACCTGGGCGTCGACGAGACCGAACAGGGGTACGGACTGGTCGACGCCGAGAGCGCGGCCGAGGCGATCGAGGCCGTCGCCACGGAGGGGGCGACGGCGGTACGGGCGTCGAGGGCAACGCTCACCGGCGCGGTCCGGTCGCTCGAGGACGACGGGACCGCCGACGGGTTCTTCGAGTGGCGACCGGCGGACGGGGACGGCTGGTCGGAGACCGATTCGCAGACCGTCGTCGAGGACGAGACGTTCGAGGCGACCGCCGACGGGCTCGAGCCCGAGACCGCCTACGAGTTCCGGGCGGTCGTCGAGTCGGGCTCCGGGAACGAAGCCGGAGAGACCACGGCGTTTACCACCGGCGCCGACTCGCTGGCGGTCGAAACCGACGACGCGACCCCCCTCGACCACGGCTCGCTGCACTGCGTCGGCTCCCTCGAGGGGGTCGCGGACGCCGACGCCGTCGAGGCGGGGTTCCAGTGGCGGGCGGCCGACGACGACTCCTGGACGGACACCGAGGGGACCGAACGGGCCGGTATCGGCGAGTTCGAGGAGGAGCTATCGGGACTCGAGCCCGAGACCGCCTACGAGGTTCGGGCGGTCGTGACGGACGGCGACGAGACCGCGACGGGCGACGCCGTCTCCGTCGAGACGGATCCCGAGCCCGGCGTCCCCGAACTCGAGGCGTTCGAGGTGTCGGACAACAGCTCGCAAAATTCCGTCGGCGCGTCGGTCCAGTGGACGGTCACCGACCGGGACAGTGACCTGGCGGAGATCACCTCCGAGCTCCGGTACGCCGACGACGAGGAGGTGCTCCACAGCGCGACCTCGGAGCTCGAGGGCGGCGAGGAGAGCGGAACGCACACGCTCAGAAACGCCGATCGGATCGAGGGGGCCGGCGAGGAGTACGAGATCACGATCAGGGCGACCGATCACGAGGACAACGCGGCCGACGCGAGCGAGGAAGTCACGCTCGACGAGCGGTCCCCGGCGCCCTCGATCGATTCCTTCGAGGTCGAGGCGACGGACTTCCTCGGGACGCCCGCCGCGGACGTCGAGTGGACCGTCTCGGACGAGGGCGGCGAGCTCTGGGATCTCGAGCTGGAGTTGCGCCTCGCGGACGACGACGAGGTGCTCGACGATGCGAGTTCGATGGCCAGGGGGGATGAAGACGCCGGAGACCACCGCCTCACCGGGGCCGACGACGGTGCGGGCCGGGAGCACGAGGTCACGATCACGGTTACCGACTACTTCGAGCAGACCACGACCGAGACCAAGCGGGTGACGCTCGACGAGTGATGCGGTGGCGGAGACGATACCGTACTGGAACGGCTCCGATCGACTACGACCGACATCCGTCGGTTCGGCCGATCGAACGGCGTCGGTGGGGGGCTAAAGCGGCCGGAGCGAGTAGAAGGAGTAGATGATCCGACTCGACGACACGATCACTGGGGTGGACGAGGGTACGGCCGAGACGCAGTGCCGACCGGACGGCTCGAGTGCCGACTCCCGTTCCCATCGATTCCGATCTCGGGAGGAGGGTCAGTGTGAGCGCTGACGGTCGAGCCGGAACCGAGAGCCGTCAAGTCGGGGAGGCGGACCCCGGTACGTCGGCTCGATCCCGTCGATCCGCGACCGACGCGGCGGACCCGTCGCTCTCCCGGGGCCGAACCGGAGACGCGAGCGAGCCGCCGACGGGCTCGAGGAACCTCGGGGGACGCTGCCCTCGCTGTCGGGAACGACTCGAGAGTCGACTCAAGGTTCGCTACGACGACGAGCTGAGCGCTCGGCTCCTCCTCGAGGGGTACTGTCGAAGCTGTACGTACTACGTCGAGGGCGGGATGGTCACGTTTGCGATGGACGAAGTACGGCTCTGAGTCCGTCCGATACGTCAGGTATCGAGCGAGGCTCGGAGATGCAACTCTACCGCCGAAGCCGGTATCCGAGGTCCGGATCGTCACTCGACCTCGCCGAGCGAGAGGGCGTACGTCGAACTGATCCACGCCTCGGAGCGGTTCTCGTCGTAGATGACGGTCTCGTCGTCCTGCGTATTGTAGGTCCCGATCGCGGAGGAAGGGCCGGGAAGCTCCGGATCGGCGTCGGCGGATGGGGGAGTGGACGTTGACATAGGTTCGATTCCTCGGTTTCCTACATGAACCCACGCGCCGGCGGGGAAAGAAACCGGAGCCGAAACACCTCTCGGTCGGCGACCGAGCCACGTTGACCGCTCGCGTTCGCCGAAGCCGTGCTCCTCCCGGTCCGTCCTCATCCGTCGGTCGACCGATCGTGTCCGTCCAGCGGAACGAGCGAGTAGTCGACGTGTTCGACGCCCTCGATCGCCCGTATCTTCTCGACGAAGGAGGGGATCGCGTCGATCTCGGTCTCGAGTACGAACGGATCGAGACAGCAGTCGGCGACGTGGCTGTGATCGTTGGCCGCGATCGCGTCGTCGAACTCGTGACGAAGCTCTGCGACACGGCGCTCGACACGCTGGGTTCCGAAGTCGTAGCGCACGGCGACGGTTCCCGCGAGGGGTCCCTCCTCGAATCGGTCGTCTTCGAACGCCTCGAGTAACGACCGCGTGCTCTCCCTGACGACCTCGCTTCGACCGTGTACTCGTGGGCCGACACGCGGGCGTCGAGTCGCTCGAGCAGTTCCCTGGGCATCGAGAGGCTGACGACTGCCATATGATAAAGCTCGGGAGTGAATTAATAGGATTTGTTATTCAGTTTCGGGACAAGATATAATAACTAACATTAACAAGACCACGTCCTGTATTCACAACTGTCTATGAGCAACGAACGCATCCCGGTGACCGTGCTGGGCGGCAGCCTCGGGGCCGGCAAGACGACCGTACTCAACCGCGTGCTAACCGCGGACCACGGCCTCGAGGTCGCCGTCGTCGTCAACGATATGGGCGACGTCAACGTCGACGCCGAGCACGTCACCCAGCAGTCGGATCTGGGCGGCGAGGAGGAGATCATCGAGATGTCCAACGGCTGTATCTGCTGTCGGCTCCGGGGCGACATGCTCGACGAGGTCGGGCGGCTCGCGGACCGACGGGAGTTCGACTACCTGCTGGTCGAGTCCTCGGGAATCTCGGAGCCGATCCCGGTTGCCCAGACGTTCGCCATGGGGTTCGAGGAGGCGGCGTTCGATCCGACCGACACGTACGAACTCGATACGATGGTGACGGTCGCGAACGCCCACAGCTTCTGGGAGTCGTTCGACTCCGGGGAGGCGCTGGCGGCGGAGGTCCCCACCGGCGAGTCGGGTCGGGTTCCGGAGACCGTGCTTCTCGATCAGATCGAGTTCTGCGACGTCCTCCTGTTGAACAAGTGCGATCTCGTCCCTGACGACGCGCTCGAGGAGATCGAGGCCGTCCTCGAGCGGCTCCAGCCGCGCGCGAAGATCGTCCGTACCGAGTTCGGAAACGTCGACCCCGACGAGATTCTCGGCACCGAGCGGTTCGACTTTCAGGACGCCTCGAACTCGGCGGGCTGGAAACACGAACTCCAGCACGACCACCACCACGACCCCCAGGAGGAACACGGCGTCACCTCCTTCGTCTACGAGCGCGATCGACCGTTCCACCCCGAACGGATCGCACAGCTGCTCTCGGAGCTGCCCGACGAGCTGATCCGCGCGAAGGGCTTTTTCTGGAGCGCCGGCCGAGAGGGCGTCGCGATGGGTGTCGACAAGGCCGGCAGCTCCGTTCGCGCGGGTCCGTCGGGACAGTGGCTCGCGACCCTCCCCGAGGCCGAACGCGAACAGTACTTCGCAGCCCGACCCGGCCTCGAGGAGGACTGGGACGAGGAGTGGGGCGACCGCATGACCCGCCTCGTGTTCATCGGTCGCGAGTTCGACGAGGACGCGCTGATCGAGCGACTCGACGACTGCGTGCTCACCGATTCGGAGATGGACGACGACTGGTCGACGTACGCCGATCCGTTCGAACCGGAAGAACGACGTGAACTCGCGCTCGCGAACGAGTAATGGCCGTTCCGGTTACCATCCTCTGTGGCGAGCTCGGCGCCGGGAAGACGACGCTGCTCTCGAGGCTGCTCGAGACCGCGGACAGCGAGATCGCCGTCCTGGTCAACGACGTCGGCGAGGTCAACGTCGACGCCGATCTCGTGGAAGCGCGCACCGATCTCGAAACCGGCGACGAAGTCGTCGCCCTCGAGAACGGCTGCATCTGCTGTAGCCTCGGTGGTGAGCTCTCCCGAGCCGTGATCCGGCTCTGGAAGGAACACGAGTTCGACCACCTCGTCGTCGAGGCGTCGGGCGTCGGCGAGCCCGAACCGATCGCCCGACAGTTCGTTCGCGGTCCCGCGGGCGGACCCTACGATCTCGAGGCCGTCGTCACCGTCGTCGACGCCAGGCGGTTCCACGACCGCTTCGCCGACGGCGATCAGGTACCGGTCCAGCAGGGAGCCGACGAGGAGGGGACACGCCCTCTCGCGGATCTGGTCCTCGAGCAGGTGGAGTTCTGTGACCTGCTCGTGGTGAACAAGTGCGACCTCGTCGACGACGAGGAACGCGAGCGGGTCGTCGCCCTGCTCGAGACCCTCCAGCCGCGTGCCGAGATCGTGACGACCGAGTACGGCGATCTCGAGCCCGAAACGTTGCTCGGCAGCGAACGCTTCGAGCTCGAGACGGTCCGGGATTCGGCGGGCTGGAAGCGCCAGATCGAGGCCGACGCGGAGGCGGACGAGCACGGTCACGACGACCACGGTGACGAAGACGCTCACGACCACGCCCACCACCCAGAACGGTACGGGATCGAGGTCGAGGGCTACCACCGACGTCGGCCGTTCCACCCCGAGCGGTTCGCCGAACTCCTGCGGTCGCTCCCCGACGGACTGGTTCGCGCGAAGGGGCTCACGTGGATCGCCGGCCGCGAGAAACAGGCGATCACGACGAGCACCGCTGGCGCCGAGACCACGCTCGAGGTGACCGGCCGCTGGATCGCCAGCTTCTCCGAAGAACGGCAGGAAACGTACCGACAGGGCCAGCCCGATCTCGCGTGGGACGAGGAACACGGCGACCGCGAGATCCGGCTGGCGCTCATCGGCCGCGGCGTCGACTGGGACGCACTCGAATCCCGGCTCGACGACTGTCTGCTGACCGACGAGGAGATGGATACGGACTGGAGCGAGTACGAGAACCCCGCCCCGACGGGAATGGGCGAGACGGTGACGATCTCGAGCGCCGACGACCCGGAGGCGCCGATCCGATGACCGCACCGCTTCGGGGACAGGAGTTATCGCCCTCCGGTATGGAGGTACGCGTATGACGACCGACCGCGCAGACCGGCGGAGCACCGACGACCACGGCCACGACATTATCGACCCGCTCTACGTCGGGATCGTCACGGTCTCGAGTTCCCGCGCTGCAGAGGCCGACGCCGACCCCGACGACCCGGGCGGCGACACGATCCAGGAGTGTTTCGAGAACGAGGGCCACGAGGTCCAAGAGCGCGTACTAGTTCGCGACGACTACTCCGCGATCCGTACCGCGGTTCGGGGCCTCGTCGCTCGCCGGGACATCGACGTCGTCTGTACGACCGGCGGCACCGGCGTTACGGCCGACGACGTCTCCCCCGAGGCGACGTCCTCGCTGTTCGAGCGCGAACTCCCCGGCTTCGGCGAGCTGTTCCGCTCGCTGTCCTGGGACGAGGTCGGCACCCGGGCGATGGCCTCGCGGGCGACCGCGGGGATCGCCGTCGACACGCCGGTCTTTTGTCTCCCCGGGAGCACGGGTGCCTGCAGTACAGCCTGCGAGGAGCTGATCGTCCCCGAAACGCCCCACCTCGCGGGGCTGGCGACGCGCCACCGCGCGGGCACGACCGAGCAGACGCTCGACGACTACGAGGAGTGACGCCGCTCCTCCCGTGTTGTTATTTCGGATACGCTCACTAGCAGCCGTCGGAACGCCTGAATAGCCCTTATTGGCGCTCGGACCCCAGTGTTCAATGCTATGTGCCATCACTTCGAATCCGTCGACGAACTCGACGCCGAGGAACGGACGGACGTCCTCGAATCTCACACCGACGAGGAGCTCGAGGCTGAGCTGAGCGAGGCCGAACTCGAGGCGCTGACCGCGTAGTCGAACCGCTGCCTTTTCGCAGACAAAACAGACAGCAAGCGTTAACTATTGTGACCGGGTTCGTTCGACTCGAGGGCCCTTAGCTCAGTCTGGTTAGAGCGCTCGGCTCATAACCGAGTGGTCGATGGTTCGAATCCGTCAGGGCCCATGGAGCGAGCCGAGCACCGCTCGGGGCTCGCGGAATGTCGGCCTGACGGTTCGAACTAGACGACGGCGAGTGCAGCGAGCCGTCGGCGTAGTTACGAATCCGTCAGGGCCCATACCACCCGTAAAACTGGCGATGAGGCGTTGAAGCGACTAAATTTGGCATTTCGGTCATTTCCGAGCGAGGGAATCATCCAAAATTTGCGGAGTCTGAGCTAGTGGAATTTGGCTCTTTGCAGCCCTCTCGACTCGAACTCTCCTGTCCCATCTAGTACGATGAACTCGATGGCATTCAACATAGGGTGCACCGGAAGACACAGTATTCTGTGTCCGCATAGATCTCTGTATGCCCAGTATCACGGTCAACGTGGACGACGACCTCAAACAGCGAATGGAAAAGCACCCGGAGATCAACTGGAGCGAGGTCACACGACAAGCCATCCAAGAGAAGATTGAGGCGCTCGAAATGATGAACGAACTCACCAGCGAGAGCGAACTCTCCGAGCGCGACGTTCAGGAAATCGCCGACAAGATCAACGAACGTGGACGCAAGCGCGTCGAAGAAGAAGCGGAGTAGACTCGACGAATGAATTGGTCATTGACGCCAATGTCGTTATTTCTACACTTATTACTGATTCGAAGACGCGAGAACTCATCGTTACACTCGAACCAGATCTTTTGACGCCCGTGTTTGTCCACGACGAAGTTGAGAACTACGAAGACCTGATTGTGAAGAAGTCCGGAATGGAGCCGGACCGAGTGGCACAGTTCATCGACCTCCTGTTTCAGTACATTGAGGTCGTTCCTGCCGATGACTTCTATCCGGCTATCGAGAGGGCAGACGAAGCAATCGGAGACACCGACCCCGACGACGTGCTGTACCTCGCGTGTGCGATCGCCAGCAATGGGGCCATCTGGAGCGACGATTCTGACTTCGACGAACAGGACCTCGTCGATACGCACTCGACGAGTGACGTGATTAACTCGTTTGACACGCTCTAGCTTGGCGGATCAGGCTCTCAATCCCACGCGCGCACTCGCAGCGATGACTCATCGCTGATCGCCACTATACAGCGCACCAAATCAGTTAGTAAAGCTATACGATATACTGCGTGAAATTGAATCTATACGTCTACTGGCAAAAACAGCGTGCAACATCCAGAGCATGCATTCAGCATGACTCCCACATTTGATTCACGTTCACACCAATGAACCAAGTATTCGGTAGAATTTCGAACTGAATGGTTCGATCGTAATCCCACGATTGATCACGATGTCCCTCTTGATCTAAACCGATAACTCCTGCGAATACCTCCACCAGCGCCCTGAGTGCAACTGCCGATAGGCGTCGGGATATTCCTGTCGTCAAGACCGTGACCGGAGTGATGATTCATCCTAGTGGCCATAATATTGTATCCCCTGTAACCATTTGTACACTGATCACACAGTATCGTGTAATCAGGTATGCATTGACTTGCAGTGGCTAGCCACGGCGTTCCGCACGCCGAGATTCTTCACTATATTGAAGAAGCGAACATTGATTTGACCGTTATCGGCTCAAAGAACCGATCCGGTGGGTACTCGGAAGCGTTGCCGAGCGAGTCGCCAATATGACTGAGTACCCAGTGACAATTGTCAAAACACCCGTTGAGGACGAGTAACCGAATGAGACCGACCACAGGAACTTTTTGCGCGCTTAAAAGAGGTCCCCGTTACAAAGCAAAACAATCACAGATACGATTCTGGAGACTCCCGGAACTGTGCCCGTGAGTCGTCGCTTTCGAAGTAGTAGATCGATTCGTCGTGTACCGTACAGTAGTCCGCGTTCTTAACCGTAATGTCGGTTCCGGTGACCGGATCTTCTACGGCACGATTGCCGGGGGCACCTTTTTTCCCTCTTATGAGAAGAGTGATGAACCCGACACCAATCAGGAGAAACAGCACGTTCAGAATTGTCACAGGATCGAAACCAAGAATCGTCACGCCCTCGCCCGTTGGTTCTAATGCAATATCTGGGATGAGGCCGACCGCTGCGAACAGGTAATAGACAATAAATCCGGTCGTCGCCATCGACACGAAGAGGATGATCGAAATACGCGTCCCGATCTTCTTCCCCCAAATCTTCCGGTAGATCCGGATCAACTGCGGAACGATCAGATCGGCGTACAGGAACGCGATGACGCCCGCGAAAGCGAAGCCCGAGCCCCACAGTACCGCAGCGAGCGGGACGTTCCCCATCGATCCGACGAACGTCGCCACCGAGATAAGTGGTCCGAGAACGCTGTTGTAGGCGACCTGCGTCACGCCTGCTCCACCGCCTTCGAACAGGAGGGTCCAGATAGTCTGGGGAACAGCGGCTGCGATGAGTCCTGCCAACAGGAAGCCGATCGCCAGTTCCTTCCAGAGCATCTTGAGATCCTTCTTCGTCTGATTTGCAGCTTCGACCCATCCGTTCCACGACGTGATCTTTTCCTTCCAAGATGTCGTGTGCGTGTCCGGGTTCTGCTCAAAGAGTCGCTTGCATCCCTCCGAGCAGAAGTAGACCGTCTCGTTTTTGTGTTCGACGGGAATCCCGTTTTCACGGTTGAGACGCATCTTACAGACCGGATCTGTGACAACCGGCTGTTCCTCTTCGAGAAGCCGCTCTCTGGCTTGTTGAGTTTCATCGTATGGAATCCAGAGATGTACGAGAACGATCGCAATCAGAATGAAAATCGGCGCTCCGACCGCTTGTGCAACGGCGAACTCCCACCCCAATAGTGCCCAGATGACAAACGTAAGCCCAATGACGAAATTTGTCGATGCGATCTTAAAGGCGATCGTCGGGATGATGTGTGCGCCCTTCTTGAACAGG
This sequence comes from Natronococcus roseus, assembly GCF_043677095.1. Taxonomy (NCBI): domain Archaea; kingdom Methanobacteriati; phylum Methanobacteriota; class Halobacteria; order Halobacteriales; family Natrialbaceae; genus Natronococcus; species Natronococcus roseus. The sequence continues at coordinate 38,495 of NZ_JBHLJR010000003.1, read as the reverse complement.
GTTTTCGTCGCAGCGATGTCCCCGAACGAGCAAGACGTTGAGGCAGTGCCGAAGCCCATCGCATAGAGAACGGATTTCGGGCTGGCTTCTCCCATATAATTGACCATCCCCTCCTTGGAGACGAACGCTTGAATCGCGCCCGAAATCATGAATCCCAGCAGCAAGGCCCACAACGCTTGCCAGAGGAAATCGCCGGCAAGGTAGAGCCCTTCTCCGACTGTTTCCACTATCGCTCCGATCATCTGTTCGTATTACCTGAACCCAGTTCTACCATGACTATTGTTATCAGTTCTAACTCAACGAAGCGTGATATTCCAGGAGCTCTTCCCCGGTGTGGGTTCAACGAGTGTCTTCCCATCTTGTTTGTCGAATATGTTTTCTAACTGTAAAAGATGAGTACGGTCTCCTACAGTTCGATTTTGCTGAGTCGGGCAGAGTTTGTGATCACCGAGAGACTCGAGGTGAACATCGCCACGACCGCAATGACTGGGTGTAACAACCCAAAGAACGCGATCGGAATGGCGAGCGTATTGTAGATGAACGCCCAGAACAGATTCTGCTTGATTTTCGAGAAGATACGCTCCGAGAGGGTGAATGCGTCCACGAGCGCACCGAGCGATCCGCGGACGAGGCTCACATCACTCGATTGAATGGCGATATCTGTCCCGGTACCGATGGCAACACCAACGTTCGCCTGTTTCAGGGCTGGTGCATCGTTAATTCCATCACCGATCATCGCTACCTCCTTCCCCTCATCTTGCAACTGGCGTACTTTGTCGATCTTGTCCTGCGGAAGCACCCCTGCCATAACCCGAGCGGGATCGATATTCATCGTATCAGCAATCGCTCGGGCCGTCCGCTCGTTGTCTCCCGTAATCATCCACGTCTCGATACCGCGATCGTGGAGGGCTTCGATCGCCTCGTAGGAATCGTCCTTGATCGTATCGGCAGTGCTCACCACCCCGACAATCTCGTCTTTGATGCCGACCAAAACCGTCGTCTTTCCTTCCCCTTCGAGTTCGTTCAACTTCGACTCGTAGAACTGTGGGATCTCGACTCCGACTTCGTCGAAGAACTTCACGTTCCCCACGTAGACCGTCCGATCGTCGATGACAGCTTCGATCCCTTTGCCGGGAACACTGTCGAAGTCACTCAATTCAGCGAGTTCAATTCCCTGCGTTTCAGCGTAGTCGATGATAGCCTGTCCGATCGGGTGTTCGCTCCCGCGCTCGGCCGACGCTGCGAGCCGTAGGACTTCGCGTTCCGCATCTCGTTGTTCACCTTCTAACACTCCACCGTCTGCGCGAACGCCGGTGTCGTCACCGACAACGACATCAGTCACGGAGTGGTTCCCTTCGGTGATCGTCCCAGTCTTGTCGAGGACGACCGTATCGATATCCTTCATCGTCTGGATCGCCTCGCCATCGCGGAACAGCACGCCGTTCTCGGCGGCCTTACCGGTACCAGCCATTAATGCTGTCGGCGTTGCCAGTCCGAGCGCGCACGGACAGGCAATCACCAGTACAGCAACCGAAGCGAAGATGGCGAGCGTCAATGGTTCAAGTGCCAGATCGACCCATGGCAACCACGCGCCCATACTCGCCACCGATTCCATCGCGCCCGGAACCGCGAGCCAGAGCACGAACGACAGCGCGGCAATCGTCAGCACCGCCGGCACGAACACGTTGGTGACACGGTCGGTTAGCGCCTGAATCGGGACTTTCGTCCCTTGCGCTTCCTCCACCAATTCGACGACCTGCGAGAGGAACGTTTCGTCGCCGACCTTCTGTGCTTCGACCTTGAGGAGACCGGCGCCGTTGACCGTCGCACCGATGACTTCGTCTCCTTCCTCCTTGCTCACGGGATCCGATTCGCCTGTGACCATCGATTCGTCGACGCTACTGCGTCCGTCCACGACGACGCCGTCAACTGGGACTTTTTCACCCGGTCTGACGACCATCACGTCGCCGACTGCAACGTCCTCGACGGGGACTTCGACTTCTTCTCCATCCTGCTCGACGCGGGCGGTTTCCGCCTGCATTGAGACCAGTCCCTCGATCGCGGCACTTGCTCGACCTTTGGCTCGGTCTTCGAGGTACGTGCCGACGAGGTGGGATGCCATGATCATCGCACCGACGCCCGCGTAGTTCTCGACTGGCATAGCGAACACCATCACTCCAGTCGCCCATGCCGCGATGGTGCCCAACGCGATCAACGAGTCCATGTTGAACGTGCCGTTTTTGATGGCTCTGAGTGCAGATGCGTGGGTCGTCCTCCCGTAGTAGAAGACCACCGGCGTGGCGAAGATGAGCAGCAGGACATCGATTTGGAGGCCAGTTAGAAGATCAAGCGGGGTCCACATGAACACCATGAGAAGGACAATCGGTGAGGTGACAATCCACGCCCGGATTGCCATTCGCTTGATCGTCTGGAGCTCTTCCTCGCCTTCCAATTCATCTTCTAATAGCTCGTCACGTACTCCGTATCCGACATCCTCAACGGCTTGGACGAGTTGCTCCTGTGAGACACTCGAGTCGTGGCTGACGTCCGCACGTTCGGTTGCGAAATTGACCGAGACGTCGTCGACGCCATCGACGCTCTCGAGACGCTCTTCGATCGTTGACGCACAGGTTGCACACGACATCCCCGTTACTGAGAGATCTGTTCGTTCATGTGGGGTTTCTGGCATTGGGGTTCACCTCATATCTATATACGGGCTACTGTCTTATGCCCATTTTCAGTAAGAAAGCAAAGGTTCGTATGGGGTGAATCTTCGAATCGAAACCCCCGAGTCAATCGAAATTGGTCTGAAAATCTTTAAATTCTCGTTCGTATGTACTTTTGCAAGAGGGACAGCAGAATGCGAGAGTTCGTTCGCCGATTGTAGCGGTGATCCCGTCACTTTTTACAGTGTTGTCACACACTTGGCACGGTAACGAGAACTCTGCTTTGTCGAGTTGTTGTGTCCACTCGTACTTCTCGATCATCTCAAAGTCGATATCCGTTACGTGCTCTAAGTCTACCTCCTCCCGAAGCCATTCGATTGGATTGCTCTTTGGGGCGTTCCCATAGACAACGATTGTGCCGTCGTATTGTTTGAACGCGTGTTCGACACCAGCGAGTGAACACAGACGCTGATAGATCTCCTCGGACTCGTTTGGATGTGCCTCGAACTCAATCATGATTGGGGTTCGCTGCTGCAGTTTGAGCCGGTCGATATCGATCGTAAATTGTCTAATGACGCCCTGTTCTTGTAGTCGGTCAATTCGATCAGACACGGCAGGTGGAGAGAGATTCACCGCCTCCGCAAGCTCGTTATATGGACGACGAGCGTCTTCAGCCAGCAACCGGATAAGTTCCAAGTCGGTCTGGTCGAGATCACGTTTGTCTCTCATGTGCTGGTGTAGACGCCATCAAGTATTCAAATCACAGGCTAATTTTCGCAACACTTGATTCCGCTTCGCTGTGGAATTTTAACGAAAATAGGCAAAAATGGGAAGCACGTAGAGTCACGTGTATGAGCCAACGAATTACGGTGTCCGGGATGAGCTGTGAAGGCTGTGAAGAGAATGTCGAGGAAGCACTAACCGCTGTTTCCGGTGTGACGGCTGTCGATGTTGACCGAACAACGGAGGTGGCGACTATTGAGGGATCGGCAAATGCCGATGAACTCGCGGCTGCTATTGAAGAGGCCGGATACGAAGCAACAGACGCTGAAACCTGAAATGAATACATCATGAGTCAAACAGAAACTCTGACACGGACGATACTGCTGGCACTGCTCGGTCTCTTGGCCATCCCGTTGGTAATGATGCCAGCCATGGGGGCATTCGGCTGGTCGCATATGGGTGGCTGGATGTGGGACAGTTCTGGCGGGTGGTTAGTGATGGTTCTGATGATGGGTATTCCCCTACTCGTCGTGATTGGAATCGGATACCTTGTCTACCAGTCACTTGGCACGGAGACTATTGAGCAAACGGACGAGGCGTTGGAGGAACTTCGGCGTGTATATGCACGGGGTGAGATGTCAGATGAAGAATTTGAGAGGAAGCGCAAGAATCTGCAACAGGATACTGAGCCAGCATAGTGGAATCCCACTGTAACGGGTTGTCTGGATCTTCGCTATAACAATAAATAAAACAACATTTTAATCTAATTGAATCGGAAGAACATTTCGTGCAAGATACGCGTCCTGTAGTGAGCGTGTGTTTCACAGCAAAGCATTACTCAAAAATAGGGTTTCAAGAAATCTAATATATGTTTGGCTTTCGGAAATAACTATAGAGACTATTTGTCTGGAAGGTATCGGCGGCGTTGCTCAAGCTTTTCTCTAGCGGATCGCTGATCGTAGTGTCGCTCCAGTACGTCCATGCCAACGTCCATTCGATCGCTCACAATTCTTTCGGGGGTATCCGATTGAAGATGGTGTGTAATCGAACCCCTTCGAACAGGATGTGGACTCAACGCTGATGGGGCACTTGTGTGCGTACTCTGTTGGGCGTGCTTCACACTCGTCGATATCCCGGTCGTGCGGACAATCATTTTCGTATACGCACGGGCGCGTATACTGGTACGCAATTGTTCGGCCACGGTTACGGCTGAGACGATTTCGCTTTGTAGCGAATAGCGGTGTTCGACCGTAGTCATCGACGACCCGTGGGTGATTAACTGCGAGCCAGTCGTCCAGAACCCGGCAAACACGTTCGTTCAGTGCGACTAGTCGCTCGCTTTTCGAGCCGTTCTTCAGAGAAGTCCCAGTATTCGGTCGGTGTACGAGAGCGAGGTACTGGTCATCTGGATCGTAATCTTCGACGTCAATTCCAGTCGCAGCTCCGATGCGCAGACCTGTATGCCAGACTACTTCGAACAGCGCGTGTTCGAGTCTTGCGTAGCGATACCGTTCCAAATGATCCAGTATTTTCTGAGCCCGATCCTTACTGAGTAATTCGTCGCGTGCGTCCGCTGCTGTAGTTGTTGGCAGGATAATCTTCTCATCGAGTCCTGATTGAACAGCATCAACACTCACACAGAACCGGAGAAAGACACGCAACGTTGCTAACTGTCCCTTCATCGACGCCGTGGCAAGTTCGTCCTCGTTTCGCCGCTTAATTCGGAAGTGATGGATGTCTCACGCGGAGAAGTTGTTTAGATTGTCGATTTCCTCACTTGCACACCACTGTACAAACTGCTCGAGTCGGTAGTCGTGTGACTGCAAGGTTGCATCTGCGAGTTCGTGTCGCCGTTCGTCGAGGTACATTTGTTTGGCTGTCTCCGGCGCAAGTGGTTCGAGGTTGGTTGTCATAGTTGTCTCACTTACGAAGACACGAAACAGCAATTACGTGAGTGGGCGTATGAGCGCTCCTTTCTCCCAATAACAGCTAGCTGGCTCCCCAGTACATTTTGGGATGTTCCCCGTCAGGGCCCATGGACCTCCCGGCGAACAATCCGTAAGCCGCGAGTACGGGACCGCTAGCGGTTCGAATCGGACAACGACGAGCGAAGCAAGCCGTCACTGTAGCCACTACCGCTGAACTATATAACTCATAACGGCAGTAATGTCGGCGAGACCGCGTTCGATGGCCAACGGTGCGACGACGGGTGGGAACGCTTCCACCGCGTTTGCTCGCGCCGCGATCGCCGGCGCGGGATACAGCTATGGATTCGAACGCATCTACACGGAGCGAACGGGGTACCGAACACGAACGAGCGGTCTCGCCGGTCATCGGGGTCGTGCTCATGGTCGCGGTGACGGTCGTCCTCTCGGCAGTGATCGCGGGATTTGTAATGGAGATGGGCGACGGGATGGAGGACTCGCTGGAAGCGACCGGCGCAGCGTCATTCGATTTCGACGCGGACGAGGGCGTGATGACGGTCTCGCTCGTTTCCGAAGGAAATGCCGATGAGTGGGAGATCGTCGGCGACGTCAACGATGGCAACGTAGACGGGATCGACGGCGTGGGCGAAAACGTCACTCTCCAGTGTGGGAACGATGACGACGACGCGTTGGGGGCCGACGAAGCGGGGACGGTCAGCGTTACGGCTTCGATCGACGGCGGGAGCTCCACCGTGATCGGAAGCGGGGAGTACGACTGTAGCGACGCTAACGGCGACTAAGCCCGTTCGGGACTCTCGAGGAAACCGTTCGAAACACCCGACACGGCGAGCTCTGGCGGTGCGGCCCGAGGTCTCGAGTAGCTCGAGGTGAGGCTATTCTGGGTGCGGTTTGGTTTCTGGCGCGCCCGCGTTCACCGTGGTCGCGACCCGACACCGCTACCGCCGCGACTCGACATCGCCACGCTGCACACCGACACGAGCGCGACAATGCCCGGTTTCTTCCGGACGTGTAGCTTTCTCTCCCCGTTTTCGGGAGCGTCTCGAAGAACACCTCGAGGTCAGTAGAGTCCTTCTCCGGACGTAGCGAGGATGCGAACGCTACAAGCGTCGGCCGTTACAACCGCTGGGCCTGCTCGAGGTCGGCTATCAGTTGACGAGAGAGTGACCCCTCTGTGACCCTCCAAAGCCGCCGGTACCGATCGGATCAGGTATCGACGTACTGTGATTCCCAATCGCGCCGGTCCTCGATCGCCTCGTAGCCCTCGTCGCTGATCGCGTAGTAGTTCGTCCGGCGATCGAGTTCTCCCTTCTCGACGAGTTCCTTGTTGACGAGGGTGTCGAGGTTCGGATACAATCGCCCGTGGTTGATGTCGCTACTGTAGTACGTCTCGATCTCTTCTTTGATGTCCTGGCCGGATGGCTGGTCCGCCCCTGCGATGACGTACAGGAGATCACGCTGGAAGCCGGTCAAATCGTCCATAGGTTACCTATCAACCCCTACCAGAAACACTCTATTTGTTATCAATCACGTATTACGTCCGTTGCAGCGGTTGGTGATGCACTAGGCCGTTTGCAACTGGCGTGATGGTGGCTATACGCTCCGTAATCGGATGATACACCGATCGTTTCCGTCACGTCCACTCTTTCGACGAATTATGCTATATACCCATCAGCACACCCAAATACGGCACCTTGGACTTCGAAACAGTCACTTAGTAATGTTTTATCGCCGTTGCAGATGGTTCGACACGCGAGACTGTTTGCGTAAATCGAACGATACCGAATATATTTGGTATTGCGAGGATGTTCGGCTCCGGCGGGGATCGAACCGCGGAACGTGGACGACGAGACGGTACCGTTTAGCGTTCCGACTCGAGAGGTGTCATGCATGGACGACCGTCGTGGAGCGCCGTCGATCGCCCAGGTTTCGCTGATCGGGCTGTTCGTCGCAGCACTCGTTACCGCTCAGCTGACGGCGTCGAAGGTGCTCGCGTTCGACCTTCCCGTCGCCCTTCCCGTGACGGGTGCGGAACTCGTCCTCCCCGGTGCGGCTCTCGCCTACGCGCTCACCTTTCTCGCGAGCGACTGCTACACCGAGCTGTACGGTCGCCGCGCGGCTCAGATCGTCGTCAACGTCGCGTTCGCGCTCAACTTCGTCGTGCTCGCGCTGGTCTGGTCGACCATCGCGGCGCCGGCGGCCGAAACGAGCGTCGACCCCGACGCGTTCGCGACGGCCCTCGGCGCCTCGACCAACGTCGTGCTCGGCAGCCTGCTCGCCTACCTCGTCAGCCAGAACTGGGACGTCTGGCTCTTCCACCGCATTCGGGATCGGACGGGACGCGAGAAGCTCTGGCTCCGAAACCTCGCGTCGACGGGGACCAGCCAGGCGATCGACACCGTCATCTTCGTCTCGATCGCCTTCGCGATCGCGCCCGCCGCACTCGGCGTCGGCGAGGTGCTCCCGCTGGAGGTCTTGGCCGCGCTCGCGGTCGGTCAGTATCTGCTCAAACTCGCGATCGCGGTGCTCGATACGCCGATCGTCTACGCCGTCGTCGCGCTCGTTCGCTCACGGGAGCCCCACGAGGCCGAAGACTCATACGTAGCCTGATCGCCCGGAACGGGTGGATTTAGTAGCCCGCGATCCAGCCTCCGAGTATGGACGAACGCACCCGCGAACACGCCGCGGTGCTGGTCGAGTGGAGCGCCCGCGTCGAGGCCGGCGACGCCGTCGTGCTCTCGGTCGGCCCGGACGCCCACGAGCTGGCGGTCGCGGTCGCCGAGGAGCTGGGCGAACGCGGCGCGAACCTGCTCGCGACGTACGATTCCGGCGAGGTGGCGCGGGCGTACCTTCGGGCTCACGACGACGAGTTCGAGGCGCCGACCCACGAACAGGCGCTGCTCGAGGAGACCGACGTCTACCTCTCGCTGGGCGGCGGACGCAACACGAGCGCGACGGCGGACCTTCCCGGCGAGACCCGACAGGCCTACCGCAGCGCCCGGACGGCCGTTCGCGAGGCGCGATACGACACACGCTGGGTGTCGACGGTTCACCCGACCCGATCGCTCGCCCAGCAGGCCAACATGAGCTACGAGGAGTACCGTGAATTCGCCTACGACGCGATCCTCCGGGACTGGGAGTCGCTGGCCGAGGAGATGGATCGACTGAAGGAGTTGCTCGACGAGGGCTCGGAGGTGCGGCTGGTCTCGTCGGGAACCGACCTCACGATGCGGATCGACGGCCGAACCGCCGTCAACAGCGCGGCCTCCGTCGCCTACGACTCCCACAACCTCCCCAGCGGGGAGGTCTTTACGGCGCCGTACGGCACCGAGGGCAAGGTCACGTTCGACGTTCCGATGACGATCCGCGGGGAACCGGTCAGAAACGTCCGCCTCGAGTTCGCCGACGGGGAGGTCGTCGACCACGACGCCGAGCAGGGTGCGTCGGTTATCGAGGCGGTTCTCGAGACCGACGACGGCGCTCGGCGACTAGGCGAACTCGGCGTCGGGATGAACCGCGGAATCGACCGCTACACGGACAACATCCTCTTCGACGAGAAGATGGGCGAGACGGTCCACCTCGCCGTCGGGCGGGCTTACGACGCCTGTCTTCCCGACGGCGAGTCGGGCAACGACTCGGCCGTCCACGCTGATCTGATCACCGACGTCGGCGAGGAGTCCCGACTCGAGATCGACGGCGAGGTCGTCCAGCGAAACGGCAGCTTCCGCTGGGAGGACGGATTCGAGGAGCGTCGGTAGTGCGGGTATAACTCCCTGTTATCGGCCGTTAGGGATCCATTAGCATCGTTACTTCCGTCAGATCGGGCCAGAAGCAACTGCATAATAAATACCTCCGCTGTCGTTCAATTCGAGTACCGCCATAACCGGTGGCGGCAGTAACCGGTTGGGGCGACCGCTGCACGTCCCGATCTCCGTTTGTCACAGTTGTCTGCCCGCCCCGCCGGAGGCGGAACGTATCCGGCGACTCACCGCTTTCGTGACGTTGACACCGCTCGAGTCCCTACTGGAGCTATGCGCGATCGGGTCCGAGCCGGCGTCGCGATCTACAACGACGGCTACTACCACGCGGCACACGACGCCTGGGAGGAACACTGGCTCGACCTCGAGGACGGAACCGACGACGAGTTGCTGCTCCACGGGCTGATCCAGTTCACCGCCGCCGTCTACCACGCTCGTAACCGCAACTGGGAGGGAGCGACCGGGCTCGCCGAGAGCGCCCTCGAGTACCTGTCCGGACTGCCAGCCGACTACCGGGACGTTCGGCTCGAGCCGATTCGACGCGCCCTGGAGATGCTCACCGACGATCCGTCCGTCCTTGAGCGTCGGTCGCCGCCGCCGATCGGACACGAGGGACGAACGCCGGGGCTGGCCGATCTGGATCTCGATACGACGGCGCTCGCCGCGGTCGTCCTCGCCGAAGAACTCGGCTTCGATCCGGAACCCGTCGATCGCGCCCGGACGTACGCACGACGGGACCTGGAGGCGGGCGACGACGACAGCCGATTTATTTCGCTGCTGTTCGACTTCGTGCGCGAGGACGACCACCGCGGACTCGTCTACCGGCGATTGTCCCAACACGCCGAGCGACGGCAAGCTCGAGAGGCGGACGTCGACGGACTGTTCGAGTAGCTACGCCGACGGATCGTCGTCGTGGTGCGCGGAGTTGTCCCGCGGCTCGTAGCCGAGGACCTCGCGGGCGCGGTCGATCGAGTAGTACTTGCGGTCGTTGTCGGAGATGCCGTAGACGATCTCGTAGTCGTACTCGGCCCGGATACAGCGATCGAACAGGTGCGCACAGTCGCGGTAGGAGAGCCACATCGCCTGGCCGCGCTCGTAGTCGATCGGCGGGTGGCCCTCGGTGAGGTTTCCGATCCGAACGCAGACGACCGAGAGCCCGTACTCGTCGTGGTAGTACCGACCGAGGGACTCGCCGGCAGCCTTCGAGACGCCGTAGAGGTTACCCGGCCGCGGCAGCTCGGTGCCGTCGAGCAGGTAGTCGTCGTGGGGTTGGTACATCTCGGGCGTGCGGTCTTCGGTTTCGTACGCCCCGACGGCGTGGTTCGACGAGGCGAACGCGACCTTCTCGACGCCCGCGTTCGCCGCGGCCTCGAACACGGTCTGGGTACCGTCGATGTTGTTCGTCAGGACGCTGTCCCACGGCGCCTCCGGGCGCGGGTCGCCCGCGAGGTGGATCACGACGTCGATCCCCTCCATCGCCTCGCGGACCGTCCCCTCGTCGGTGACGTCGCCGACGACGAACTCGCCGGGGTGGTCGTCCGTCGGCGGGTCGCGATCCATCAGCCGCCACTCGTGCTCGTCGGCGAGGTCTCCCAGGACGGCCTGTCCGACTCGCCCCGCAGCCCCCGTCAGCAGGACCGACTGTGCCATTCGTTCGGTGTGAGGGAAAGCGTCGATAAGTAACGTGCGGTTCACACCGCACCGACGGACCGACCGCAACCCCCTTCTCGCCCGCGCTCGACCCGTCCCGTATGGCAGACTCGACGCCGACGGACGCGGAGGCCGCGTGTTTCGAGGCCGGCATCAAGTTCGGCTCGCTGTACCACCAGTTCGCGGGGACGCCGGTGTCGCCCGAGAGCGCAGCCAGCCTCGAGACGGCTATCGAGGAGTCGATCGAGAACCAACCGCACTGCGCAGGCGTGACCGTCGAGATCCAGCGCGAGGAGCTCGAGGCCGAGCTCGCCGAATCGTCCGCCGACTACACGGAGCTGACGGGACGATTCCTCGAGGTCGAGATCGTCGTCGACTACGAGGGCCGCGAGGTCGTCACCCGGATGGCGATGGAAGACGGCTATCCGCTGATGAAACTCGAGTCGGTTCGCGACACCACCTGATCCCGCCGCGTTCGGAGGACCTTCCTTTCGAAATTCGGCCGCCGTTTCGTCGGTACCGGCCTACCAGCCCCCGTTTTCACTTTCACTTTCGGGCTACCTTTTAAACCCGGCGCCGGTGAAGTGGACGACATGAGTCAAGCGACGCTCGGTGACGACGAGGAACTGTTCGGCGAAGCGGCCAGCGAGATGCGCGAGGACGTCGAGTCCTCGCTCGAGCAGGCCTGGAGCGAGCTGCCGGCAGCCGACGACGTCTGGGAGACCGACGCCGACAACGCGCTCGGCGTGCTCAACGGGCTCAAGTCTGCACTCGATGCCGGCGACGCCGAGGCCCACCTCCGGGACGCGAAGAAGTGGTACACGATGGGCCAGCGCGCCGACGCCTTCGAGGACGCCGACGACCTCGAGGCCGAGATCGAGGATCTCGAGGAGACGATCGCCGACGTCTCTGCGGCCGGCGAGCAGGTCGGAGATCTCGCCTCGACGATCCCGTCGCTTCGCGGCGCGCTCCAGGAGGCCGAAACCGAGTCCGACGCGGAGGCGGACGAGGCGAGCGACGAGACGGACGGTGAGGACGATGCCGACGAGACGGCTGCGGACGACGACGAAAGCGAGGAGTAATCGATATCGTCGGTCGGTACCCTATCGCCGCTCCGGTCGCGAGACGTCCCGCTCGGCGACGGCCTCGAGGAGCCGATCCAGGGCGTCGGCGGCTAGCTCGAGCAGTTCTTCACCCCGCCGCTCGTCGCCGTCGGTCGGATCACCGACGACACCGTTGTCCGTAAACTCCGCCGAGTCGTACGCCAGATTCGCGTAGCTGGTCCACTCCCCCCAGCCGTCGGCGCCACCGTCGCGGGCGTCCTCGAGTCGGTCCTCGTGAACGAGATCCGGATCGATGTGACGGACCAGTGCTGTCTCGAGGGGACCACCGTGGCCCATATCGCCCGAGTGGTCGCCGACGGCCTCGAACCAGGTGAACGGAACGGCGTAGGCCTCGCCGCTTCGCGTCAGCCGACCGCCGACCTCCCGGAGCGCGTCGATGTTTCCGCCGTGCCCGTTGACGAGGACGACACGATCGAAGCCGTGGTGTGCGAGACTCTCGACCGACTCCCGGACGTAGCTTCGAAAGGTATCATCGGAGACCCACATCGTTCCCGGAAACTGCCGGTGTTCCTCGGCGATCCCCACGGGAATCGCGGGCGCCCGGACGACCTCGCGATCGGCCCGTTCGAGCGCCGCGTCGGCGACCGCTTCGGCGGTCAGCACGTCGGTTCCGAGCGGGGCGTGCGGGCCGTGCTGTTCGGTGCTGCCGACGGGAACGACCGCGAGATCGGTCTCGAGCTCCCGTACCTCCGTCCACGTCGCCTCCGAGAGATGCATACCGAACCGAACCGAGCGTGCGGCCATGAAACTCCCGGTACCCCCGGTACCCGGAGACGGAGCCGTCTCGGATGTGACGACAGCGGCCGATCCGTCGTGGCGTACGCAGGGTTAACTTGTTTGCAGCGCGTGGCGTACTATTCGAGTATGACCGATGAAAGCCGCGAACTCGGAGTCGACCTGAGCGACGTCGAGGAGGACCTCGAGAACCTCGACTACCCGATCGAACAGGACGAGCTCCTCGAGGAGTACGGCGAGGAGGAGATCGACATGGGCGAGGAGTCCGCGACCCTCGAGGAACTGCTCGAGCCGCTCAACGAGGACGAGTACGGCTCCTACGACGAGGTCGAGCAGGCGATCATGAACATGGTCGGCGACGACGCGATCGGGCGGAAGAACTACAGCGACCGAACGCCTCCGGCGGCGGGCGAGCAGCGCCAGGAGGAAGGCGGCCCCGATCAGGACGGGCAGAGCGAACAGGAGTCGTTCTAATCGTCGTCCGCGTCGACGTCGACCTCGGTTCGGGCCTGCCGACGCTGGGCCCGCTCGATGAATTCTTGCGGTAGTTCGTCGATCTCGCCGGCCTGGACGCCCCAGAGGTGTGCGTACAGGCCGTCGCTTGCGAGCAGCTCCTCGTGAGTGCCCCGTTCGGCGATCTGTCCGTCCTCCAGGACGACGATCTGGTCGGCGTCCTTGATCGTCGAGAGGCGGTGGGCGATGGCGAACGTGGTCCGTTCTTCCGTCAGTTCGTCGAGCGAGCGCTGGATGAGCATCTCGGTCTCGGTGTCGACGTCGCTGGTCGCCTCGTCGAGGATCAGGATCTCCGGATCCTTCAGGATCGAGCGAGCGATGGCGACCCGCTGGCGCTGCCCGCCCGAGAGCTTGACGCCCCGCTCGCCGACCATCGTGTCGTAGCCGTCGGGAAGGTTCTGAATGAACTCGTGGGCCTCGGCGGCCTTCGCGGCCGTAACGATCTCCTCGCGGTCGGCCTCGAAGGTGCCGTAGGTGATGTTCTCCTCGACGCTCCCGTAGAAGAGGAACGAGTCCTGACCGACATACCCCATCGATCGGCGCAGACTCGCCAGGGAGACGTCTCTGACGTCCTGATCGTCGATCCGGATCGCGCCGTCGTCGACGTCGTACAGCCGGAGCAGCAGTTTGAGGACGGTCGACTTTCCGGCCCCCGTCGGTCCGACCAGCGCGACGGTCTCGCCGCCCTCGACGTCGATGCTGATCTCGTCGATGATGCGCTCGCTGTCGTCGTATCCGAAGACGACGTCGTCGTACTCGACGTTGCCCTCCCGTACTTCGAGCTCGTCGGCGTCCTCGTCGCGCTCGATGCGTCCCTCCTCGTCCATCAGTCCGAAGATGCGCTCGCTCGAGGCCTCGGCGCGCTGGTACATGTTGATCACCTGGCCGAACTGCGCCATCGGCCAGACCAGCTGCTGGGTGTAGAGGATGAAGGCGACGAAGGTACCAGTCTGGAGCGTCCCCGTAAGCGGCCCGGGCCCAGTTCCGGTGAAGACCCAGTAGCCGCCGATGAGAAAGGTAAGGACGAAGCCGATCCCCGAGATCAGCTGCAGGCTGGGGAAGAACTTGATCCGCAGGTCGATCGCCTCCCAGTTTGTGTCGTAGTACTTCTCGGAGACGTCCTCGACGCGGTCGGACTCGAACTCCTCGGTGTTCGAGGACTTGATGACCCCAATCCCGCCGAGGTTGTTTTCCAGGCGGGAGTTGACCTTGCCGACCGACGATCGCACCGCGGCGTACTTCGGCTGGATCTTCTTGACGAACACGTAGGTAAAGATCGCGATCAACGGAACTGGGGTCAGCGAGACCAGTGCCAGCTGCGGGTTGAGCCAGAATAACAGGAACGTGATTCCGACGACCATCACGATCAGCCGGGTCGCCGAGTTCATCCCCTCGTTGAGAAACCGCTCGAGCTGGTTGACGTCGTTGCTCAGTACCGACATCATCTCGCCAGTCTGCTTGTTCGCGAAGAACTCCATGTCCAGGCGCTGCATCTTGTCGTAGGTCGCGGTCCGGACGTCGTGTTGGACGTGCTGGGAGAAGGCGTTGAACCCCCAGTTTCGCAGCCAGTGAAACAGCGCACCCAGCGCAAACGAGCCCGCGATGACCGCGACGACGAACCAGAACTGCTCCTCGGGGGACGTGGGGAGCCACGCGTCCGGGAGCACCGACAGCGGAACCTGCTCGGAGAAGACGGCGTCGTTGAAGATCGCGTCGATCGCGACCGCCAGCATCAGGGCAGGCAGCAGATCCAGCGCCCGGGCGAAGACGCTCGAGATGAGACCGATCGTCACGGAGAACCAGTAGGGACGACCGAAATCGAAGATCAACCGGCGCATCGGGCTCTCGACTTGCTCCCGTTGTTCCTCGAAGGGGTCGTCTTTCTCCCAGTCGACGCTACTCATTGCTTCGTCTCCGGGACCGTCGCCAATAAGCGTTCCCTACGAACCGAAATACATCGCTCAGTTGTCGGACCCGATCTCGACCTCGTCGCCGGGTTCGATCCCGTTCTCGTCGGCGTACCCGATCGGGACCTCGAGGACCCACTGCGCATCGCCGGTGTACTCCTGATCCGCGCCGTCCTCGTCGGGGCCGGGTTCGGGGGCGCTGTGGATCGTCGTGATCTCGCGATCAGCGCCGATGAAGACGATGTCGATGCCGAAGTCCATGTCCCGCATCACGTACGTGCGCTCGCCCTCGCTGTCGTGGACGAACAGCATTCCCTCGTCTGGCTCGAGCGAGTCGTGATCGCTCAGGCCGGTGTAGCGCTCGCCCGGCGTATCCGCGATCTCGGCGTCGACCGTCGCCTTCGGCTCGCCGTCGTCGTCGAGGACCCGGACGTCGGTCCGGTCGTCGCTCCAGGGCGTCCCGACCACGCCGAGCTGGACGAGCAACAGCGCGACGACGCCCACTGCTGCAACGACGAGCAGCCCCTTCCAGACTCGCTCGAGAGCCATACTGGGGATCCGACTCGAGAAAGTAAAGGTTATTCGGACGGGGCCACTGATTTCGGATACGGGCTCGTGGTCTAGCTGGTTATGACGCGGCCTTTACAAGGCCGAGGTCGGTGGTTCGAACCCGCCCGAGCCCATTTCTCTGGCGAACAATCCGTGAGACAGAGAAATGTATACGAGGGCGGTTCGAATGAGACAAGACGCGCGCAGCGAAGCGAGCACGTCTTGGCGTAGTTCGAACCCGCCCGAGCCCACTACCGCAGTGATGCTCTGGATTCCCAGCAAGGCATCGGGTTTTACTCTGTCTTAGCGCTGGAATCGCACGAAATCCAACCACCGTGTGGTTTCTCCTCGAGCCAGCGTCTCGAACGACTATCGGCTACCAAGAGAGCGTCGAAACCGACTCCCCCCATCCTCGAAACTCGAGCGGGAACGCCGGATCCGAAACGGGGAAAACAGTCAGACTGCGGGGTCGGAACTGGATCTCCGGTGCCCGTAGCCGAGGGTTGGCCGGAGTAGCGCGAGCATAGGATCGAGAAGTCAGTGCTTGAGCCGGGCGACGTTCTCCCGAATCTGATTCAGGATTCCCTCGCCGGAGTCGGCGTCGAGGGCCGCGTAGAGCGTCGAATCCTCGGGTTCGTCCTTGACGACGACCCGGAGGTACGGCTCGAGCTGTTCGAAGTTGTCCGAGAGGACGACGGTGTGGTTATCCTCGTCGTGATCGACGACACCCGAGTCGGCCAGCTTCGGCACGTGACACTGGACCGAGGAGACGTACACGCTCTTGTACTCGTTTTTGGCGACCTCGTCCGGGGGAACGTCGTGCTCCCAGCCGGCGACCTGCTCGGCGACCCTCGAGAGCTCGATCGGTCCCTCTCGACCGCGAAGCGCGTACAGGAGATACCGTCGCCGACGGTTTGCCAGCAACTCGAGAATCGTGTCTGCTGACAGTTCTTGAGCGTCCCGATCCGAGCCAAGCGCTTCCATAACACACTGTTACCCGCCCGAGCGGAAAAGGGTGTCTTGAATATCTGAAAAACCAATACACAGTGGTAAACGGATGGTATACTCGGTATTATTCTCTCCATTACTGTTTGTTCTTTTCTCTCGGATGGAATCGGGTAGACGGGATCGACGATCGAACTCGCTCGAGTCGATTCGAAATCCTTTTTTATATCATGGGCGGAGATAGGGGTAAGCCGCCTTAGCTCAGACTGGGAGAGCACTCGACTGAAGATCGAGCTGTCCCCGGTTCAAATCCGGGAGGCGGCATGTTTCAAACCCGCGAGCGTAGCGAGCGGGTGCGGAAACTGGCGCCGAACGGATTCTGAACCCTGGAAGTCGCAGCGCGAACGAAGTGAGCGACCGTCTTCCTCCGGTTCAAATCCGGGAGGCGGTATCCCGATTTCACGTGCTTCTTGCTCGAGCAACCGTTACTATAGCTGCGACTCTAACAACAACCGAGCCATCCGCCACCATCGATCCGATCGAGACTGTCCGTTGCTACCAAACCGTGGGGCTGTAGCCTCGTGAGCCCGTTCATGGCCAAGATACTTACTCCGGCCACGGGTAGGATCGGGTCCCTTGATGACTGACGATACCACGTTTTCTGAGCGCTTCGAAACGATATCCAATGCGGATGCCGACGGCGAACAGCTCGTTTCGGTTTCGGTTCCGCCGACGGAATCGGTCGACGAAATGCGCCAGCGAGTCGAGGAGGACCACGCCGAGGCGGAGTACCTGAACGACCGGGAAGAGGTCCGAAAGCCCCTCAAACAGGCACTCGAAGAGACGCGGCGGATTCTCCACGAGTACGACGAGACGCCCGAGAACGGCCTCGCAGTCTACGTCGGTACTGTCGGCGACGACCTCGTCGAGGTCGTCTTCGACGACCCGCCGGCTCCGATCGGTGACCGAACCTACGGCTACGCTAACGAGTTCGATACGACGCCGCTCGAGCCCAGTGCGAGCGGCACGGCGACTCACGGACTGTTGATCGTCGCACGCGAGAGCGCGACGCTCGGTCGCTACGACGGGGAAACGATCGAACAGGTCGAGTCGATCGAAAGCGACGTTCCGAGCAAACAGGATGCCACGGGCCGCGACGAGGATCGGTTCCAGGGCCGGAGCGAAGAGCGCCGAACGGAGTTCTTCGACTCGGTCGGCGACGCGGTCGAACGGGTGTTCCTCGACTCCCCTCCCGAAGGGGAAGAGCCTGCCAGTCACGACCTCGAAGGGCTGTTGCTGGGCGGGAGCGAGGTCACCGCCGAACGGTTCCACGACGGCGATCACCTGCCCGAGGCCCTCACTGACGAGGTTCTCGGCCCGTTCAACGTGGAGTACGCCGCCGAGACGGGACTTCGTCAGCTCGTGGACGCGGCCGAGGCAGCGGGTGCGCTCGAGGCGACCGACGCGCGCGAGGCGCTCGACCGATTCTTCGACGCGCTCGACGAGGAGGACGAGCACGCGGCGGGCGGGGTCGAAGACGTCGAGGAAGCCCTCGAGTACGGCGCCGTCGAAACGCTGTTGCTCGCGGAGTCACTCTCCGCGGAGGAGGCCCAGACTCTCGAGGCTCGGGCCGAAGAAGAGGGAGCGAGCACGATCATCGTCCCGACGGGGCTCGATCGCGCCGAGCAGCTTCAGGAGGCCTTCGATGGCGTCGGTGCGCTCCTTCGATTCCCGGTCGAGTGACGTCCCGTCGGCTGGCTCGAGTGCCCTCGACTGACGACCGAGCGGTCCCCGATCCGTGACCGGAACGAGACGACCGCTTTCTTCGTTTCACAGACCAGAGAGACTCTTTGCCGCGAGCAGGGTCCGATCGGTTCGCTTCCGCTCAGTGCACGCGGCTGCCGCCGACGAACTCCTCGGCGGTTCGCTCGCCGGACACGAACTCGGTCGCTCGCGCGTCGACCGTTTCCGTGTCGAGGTCGGTTTGGGTGACGAGCAGCCGCTCCAGTGCTGCCTGCCACTGCTCGTAGTACGTCCGTTCGGTCGCGTCGGCGTCCCCGCAGTCGACGCCGTCGGCATCGGCGGGCGTCGCCTCGACCTCGTCGATCAATCGCTCCTGAAACGCCGACCAGTCGAACCCCGAACCGTTCTCGTACAGCGCGACCGTCACTCCGAACGCGCGCGCCTGCCACGGAGCGGCGAACGTCGGCTCCGTCTCGAGGCCGAGCAGCTCCGCGAACGGCGCGTCGTCCTCGTCGCTGCCGCCGTCGGTCACCGTTTCGGCGGACGCCGACGAGGACGCGTCGAGTCGCTCGACGCCGATCATCGCGTCGCGAGTGACGAGGTCCGTGAGCTCGTCCTCGTCGTACCCCGCCGTCCCGTCGGGACGTTGCGGGAGCACCATGTACCGGATCTCCGAGCTCGAGTCCCAGACGTCGACGGTGACGTCCTCGTCGAGCTCGAGCCCGAACTCGGCGAGGACGGATCGCGGCTCCCGGACCATCCGCGATCGGTACGACGGCGTCTTGTACCACGTCGGCGGCAGGCCGAGCAGCGACCACGGATAACAGGAACAGAGCGTACAGACGACCGCGTTGTGTACGTCGTCGGTGTTTTCTTTCACCTCGATGTGTTGCATCCCGACGTCGAACTCGAACGAGTCGAGTGCGGCCTCCGCGTCGGCGAGCAAGCGACGCTTGAACTCGGAGTCGGCCCAGGCCCGGGCGACGACACGAGCGCCGTTCTGTGGGCCGACGTCCCGCTCGTACGCGGCGATGGCCTCGTCGACCGCGTCCGTCGAGACGATCCCCTTCTCGACGAGCAACGACTGAATGGCTCGGACACGAGGACGCGGGTCCGTGGCCGTCTCGTCGTTGTGGCCGTGATCGTGACCGTCACTCATCGACGCCACCCCCGACGGGTCGCAGGTACGGTTCCCAGAGGTCGACGTGGACCGTGTCGTCGGGGCTCTCGGCGTCGGGGCCCCACAGCTCGGTCGCCTCGAACGCGACGGTGTACAGCGGTTCGGCGCGGTCCTCGCCGTCGACGCGCGCGTCGGGGAAGACGTGTCGGCCGTGGACCTCCCGTACCACGCCGGACGTACGCCGAACGTACCGCGGACAGCGCGTGTGCCCCTCCGAGTGAGCGTTCCGGACCCGGACGCGGTCTCCCTCGGCGAACGATGGCTCCCCTTCCGACCGGTCGAACGACGCCGGCTGCGCGAACGCGTCGCGGATGCGGGCGGCGAGTTCGGGATCCTCGCGTTCGGGGACGAGGTCGCCCGGGTCCTCGAGGACGCGGGCACGCTCGTAAGCGGCCTCGATCTCCGCCTCGGTGAGGACCTCCGCTTCGACGAGATTGCGCTCGAGACTGGCCAGCCACCGCTCGAAGTACGAGGCCGATAGATACTCCGCCGGAGGCATTCGTTCGATTCCGTATCGGCTCTCGTCGATGTTATACACACCCTGTGGGCGTACCGTCCGAACCAGCCCGAAGACGATCCGTTCCCACTCCGAATGAAACCGGGCGTCGTCCTCGACGGGGACGCGACCGAAGCCGTGCATCCCGCCCATGTCGTGGATACCGTTCACGATAGTCGCGTTAGCAATACTCGTGCAAGTAGCTTTGCCCCGTTTGATTCTCCGCTCGAGGACTGTCCGACGCAAACGAGCCGGTTCACACACACACACACTAGCGGTCCCCGTATCCGCGCGATCGACGTGCAACGCTCGTCAGTCGTCACGTCGACGATCCGAGGACGATCTCGTGCAGACTCCTGGATCGAGCCCCGGTCGTGGCGGAGCTGGCTACTCCCCGACGAACACCGTCTTCAGGCGGGTTCCACAGTCCGGACAGCAGAGCGTCTGCCACCGCGTCGGATCGAGACCGCCCATCGTCTCCGTTCGGATCGCGTCCTCGCGGTCGACCACGGTGGTACAGGTCGAACACTCGAGGCCGTCCTCGGAACCGGGCATCGACACCGACTACGCTCCCGTCCACGGTAGGTGTTACTTCCAACGGCAGAGGCTGTCCGGCAGAACGGTCTTGCTCGGACGCTGGTAGGGCTGCAAGCCCAAAGCTGGTGACAGCTGCGGACGTCGACGTACCCATGTCCGACGACCAGTCGCTCGAAACCGACGAAGCGCCCATCAGCGAGGACGTCCTCGAGCGGGCCACCGACCGCTCGGACGCGGATGCGGAGGCGATCGCCGACGCCCTCGTCGTTCTCCACTCGACGCTGATCGGCCGCCACGCCGAGCTCGAGCGAGAGCACGATTACGCCACCGTCGACGGAACGCGGGCGTACCGCGTTCCGACGGACGTCTGGGACGAACTGCTCGCGGAGTTCGAGTTCGACGACGAGATCGCCACAGCGGTCGCGTTCGCTCACACCGAACAGGCCCGGCTCGTCTTTGCCGACGCCGTCGACGTCGACGAGCGCTTCGCGGACGGCGATCGCGGGGTCGTGGTCAGCATCGACACCGCCGAGGAGTTCTGACTCGAGGCACCGATTCGAGCCCGTGACGATCCGGTGGAATCCAGCGTCGTCCGCGACCGTCGCTTCCGGGTTCCGGATCGCGGTGGTGTCCGTGAAGCTCTCGGAGTTCTGATTCCCGTTCCACCTCGACCGAAAACATACACGTTTATCTCCGGACGAACGAGACGCCTTCGCATGCCACGCGACTACGACCGATCGGAGATTCCGTCGGTGTACAATCTCGAGAGCGTCGAACCCTACCGCGACGAGCCCGGCTTCCAGCAGGTGGTCTTTCGCGGCATCGACCAGCTGATCGGCTTCTCGCAGATCGGCCCCGAGAAGCCCGACGGCGAGCCACATACTCATCCCTACGAGCAGATGAACATGCTCGTCGAGGGCCGACTCGACTTCCTCGTCGACGGCGAGCGGGTCGAACTCGAGCCCTACGACACGCTGGCAATCCCGCCCGAGATTCCCCATACCTCGCGGGCGCTCGAGGGAGAGACGGCGACGCTGCTCGCGTTCTGGCCGCTGCGGGAGGACCGACTCGACGGTACGGAGTATCAGCGGGAGTTTCCCGAACTGTGACGTAGAGCCTCGGCGGATCCGCGTAACCGCGCAATCGAACGGCTTCTCGTCTCGCAACCAACCGAAGTTATTGGTGCACACAGAACCCGGTCAGACGTTCGGTACGTGACTCTCGTACGATATCGTTGCTTTCCCGACGCTTTTCTCGCGGCGAGCGAGTACCGGACAATGTCTCCGGTCGGGTCCCTCGGTCCGTACAAATTGCAACGCATGGCCGACTTGCACTCTCCGGACAATCTATTTTGATTATGTGTGGGAATGGTTGTATCCTATGGAACAAAACCTATCCCGCAGACAGTCGCTGGCGGCACTCGGAGCGAGCATCGTCGGAATCGGAACTGCCGCTGGTTCCGCCGCAGCGGACGATCCGAGCGCGCTCGAGATCGCTACCGACACCGACGACGACGTCGACCACGTCGGTGACGTCGTCGTTCGCGGGGGTGTCGAGGTCGACGGCGACCTCGAGGCGACCGGTGCAGTCGAACTCGAGTCCGCGGCCGTGGTCGACGGCGAACTGACCGCCGACGCGGTAACCGCCGGCTCGAACGTCACGTTCGACGACAGCGTCTCCGTCGACGGCGATCTGACCGCTGGCGACGGGGTATCCTTCGACGACGACGTCTCCGCGGGCGGAGCGCTATCCGTCGGTGACGGCGTCTACTTCGACGACTCCGCCGCTGCTGGCGGCGATCTCGAGATCGGAACCCACGGATACGCCGACGATAGCCTCGAGAGCGACGGCGAGATACGACTCGAGCGCGGGACCGTCGTCGACGGCGACCTGGAAACGACCCGCGGCATCGAACTCGCCGATGTCGTCGAGGTCAGCGGCGATGTCGACGCCGTCGAGACCGTTTCGATCGGGTCGGGATCGACGGTCGGCGGCGTCGAAGCGACTGGGGGGTTGCTGGCCGACGACGACGTCTCGTTCGAGGACAGCGTCGACGTCATCGGAAACGTCGAGGTCGGCGACAACGCGTCCTTCGACGACGACGTAGAGGGTAGCGGCGACGTCTCGATCGGCGCCGACGGGTACGTCGACGACAGCGTCGAGGCCACCGGCAGCGTCGAGCTCGGTACCCGAAGCTACGTCGACGACGACGTCGTCGGCCGAACGGTAACGCTCGATCCCCGGACCGAGGTCGACGGGGACGTCGAAGAAACCGGATGACGGCCTCATACGGTCGCAGCCGGCAAGCGAGCGGTCAACAGTTAACCTCCCCGTTCCGGTACTGCTACCGTGACCCGGAACAAAAGCGACACGTTCGAGATCGGTTCGAAAACCGTCCACCGACTCGGCTTCGGCGCGATGCGACTCTGCGGCGAGGAGATTATCGGCCCGCCCGAGGACGAGGACGCCGCCCGGGAGCTGGTTCGGACCGCCGTCGAGCAGGGGGTCGATTTCATCGATACCGCAGACTCCTACGGCCCGGGCGTCAGCGAACGGCTCATCGGTGAAGCGCTCGACGATCCCGACGACGTGCTGGTCGCCTCGAAAGCGGGCCTGCTGCGCAACCGCGAGGGCGAGTGGCTCCACCACGGCGACCCCGACTACATCCGCAACCAGGTGCTGTGTTCGCTCGATCGGCTCCGGACCGACACCATCGACCTCTACCAGTACCACCGTCCGGACCCGGACACGCCGTTCGAAGACTCCGTCCGGACGTTCGCCGAGCTGAAAGACGAGGGGCTCGTCGAGCAGGTCGGGCTGAGCAACGTCTCGGTCGACCAACTCGAGACGGCCCGCGAGCACGTCGACGTGGCGACGGTCCAGAACCGGTACAACGTCGGCGACCGGTCGGAAGCCGACGTCCTCGAGGCCTGTGAGGAGTACGGCATCGGCTTCATCCCGTGGGCACCGATCGACGGCGACGACCTCGAGAGCCACGGCGAGGCCCTCGACGAGATCGCCGAGGACCACGACGCGACCCGTCGCCAGGTCGCACTGGCGTGGCTGCTCGAGCGATCCGGCGTGATCCTCCCGATTCCGGGGACCTCCGATCCCGACCACCTCGAGTCGAACCTCGCGGCGTCGCAGCTCTCGCTGTCCGACGACGAGGTCGCTCAGATTACGGACCTCGAGAACTGAAGCGGCGGTACGCTTTTGGTCGCTTCTCGAGACGGTTCGGATATGGGCTACGACACCGCCTCGCGAAGCGACGTCGAGTCGATCATCCCCGAGGACGCCGGCGGAATGTGGTTCCTGAAGGATGCGCTCGAAACCGACGAGCTCGGATTCACGGTACTCGAACTCGAGCCCGGCGTCGAAGGGAAAGAACACGACGAGACCGACACCGGTCAGGAGGAGGTGTACTACGTCGTCGAGGGCAGCATCGAGGTGAGCGTCGGCGAGGAAACGGTGTCGCTCGAGGGCGGCGACGCGATCCGACTCGAACCCGGGGAGTCGCGCCAGATCCGCAATGCCGGGGACGAGCGGGCGACGCTCGTGCTGGCGGGTGCGCCGCTGTGACGTCGTGAAACGGCCGCCTGGCCGATCCCTGAATGAGATTCCGTTTTGCCGGTGGTCGCGGCGGCGCGTGCTGAACTGCAGTGAGCCGACGGCGAACTGCGGTTCGAAACCGTGCGAGGGACGAGTGAGTGAGCGGTCGAAGACCTGCGAACGAACGAGTCGGCTGGGGAGGGCGTGGCGATCCCGTGTGTTCGGCTCGAGGAGAGAGCGAGCGATATTCTTCCGAAAGCACGAGGCCAGCAGTGGTTTTCCGCTGCTCTCGACGGCGGACACCAGGTTCGATCGAAGCTCCGAGGGCTTGTCTTGATTCTCGCTCGGTTCGTTGCCAGAAGATTTGGGTGCGAGAATCGAACTCCGCCGAGACGTGCTCGCTACGCTGCGCGCGACTCGTCTAGTTCGATTTCGATCGGACTTTCGACTCCTCCGTGAAGTCGTCGTCAGAAAGTCCGGGTGCGAGAATCGAACCCGCGTCTCAGCCTCCACAAGGCTGAAGGATAACCACTACCCCAACCCGGACACGCTTACACCTATTCCTACACGCGGTTGGCCTGAAATACGTTACGACTCGAGGACGGGAGCGTGCGACTCCGTGTCGTGCGTTTTCGACCGCCACGCTTCCGAGTGCGGTTCGGCTTCGCCCTGTTCGGCTTCGTCTTCTCAGTTCTCCCCGCGCACGCTCGCGGGTCACTTCGTTCCCCGTCTGCTCGCGGGCGCCAAGCGCCCGCTCGCACGGTCCGCGGGACCGTTGGTCCCGCGCTACTCGCCGCACGCAGTTCTCGCTCGCTACGCTCGCTTCAAACTGCGCAACCGAGACGCTTTTTGGCCGACCGCCCCTACCTCGAGCAACGCCGTGGCTATCACCGACAAGATCTACGTCAAGAACCACCGCCAGCTCGCCTCCCAGCTCGAGACGAACATCCCGAAGGGGGCGTTCAAGGGCGCGACGCTGGACATCCTCTTTCAGGGCGAAGGTCTCGAGAAACTCGACGAGGCCACCCAGGAACGAGTCCTCGACTTCTCGAGTGACTTCCTCGACTGCGGCTGCGACAACAACCCCTACTGTGGCTGTCCCGAGCGGAAGTTCGTCCGATACCTGCTCGAGCTTCGTGCCCAGGGGCTGGGCCCCGACGCTATCGTCGACGTGATGACCGACGACTACATGGTCTATGCGTACTCCGGCGACGTCCTCTCGTTTCTGGACAGCGGGATCCGAACTCTCGAGGCCGCGGAAGGGCTCGCTGAGGTCGAGGGAACGCGGGAAACCCATGAGAAGATCCGACAATCGAAGCGGGATCTCGCGAGGTAGTCAGACGGTTCGCTGTACCACTGTACCGATGTAACCCAGGGCGGTCGCGGTTGCACCTGCGTGACTTACAGTAGACCGTATCAGCGCAGCTGCGATGGTTCGTCGGCGTCGTCCAGATCGTCCAGCAGGAGCACCTCGTCCTCGCCCTCGAGGCGGTCCTGCAGCTCGGTGACGTAGGACTTGTACTCGTCTAACTGTTCGCGGAGGTGGTCGGCCTCGAGCTCGAGGCGTTCGTGCTCGCGGATGAAGCTCTTGGGCACCTCGACGGTCGGGGGAAAGGCGAGATCCTCGTCTCCCTCGGCGCGGTCCTCGAGATCGGCCTCGGGGACGACCGCGACCTGGCCGTCGTGGTCGACGAGCTGGTCGACGTAGTCACGGAAGACGGCGGACAACGAGATGTCGCGCTCCTCGGCGATCTCCTGGAGCGACTCGAAGGCGTCCTCGCTCACGCGAAACGAGATCGTTTTGTTCTTGTTGCCCATCGCCCAATACTCCTCGGCCGCGATACTTAACGATTCGTCAGACGAGCGATCGGTTCGCCGGTACTGCCGACGCACCGCTGACGCAGGGGCGAACGACCGTGAGGGCTATCAGCGCCGCCCTCGAACCCTCGAGCGATGCTCACCGACACGCCCGGGCTCCACCACGTGACCGGAATCGTCGGCGACGGACAGGCGGCGATCGACTTCTACGCCGGGGTGCTCGGACTCGACATTTCCGCACTGACGGTGAACTTCGAGGACGTGCTCCAGCACCACCTCTACTTCGGCGATGAGCGGGGCTCCCCGGGGACGGTGTTTACCTGCTTCCCCGACCCCCACGCCGACCCGGGACGGATCGGGACGCCTCAGGTCGCCTCGGTCGCGTTTGCCGTTCCCGACGGCAGCCTCGAGTACTGGCAGGGGAGACTCGAGAGCTACGGCGTCGCGGTCAAGGGACCGTCCGAACGGTTCGACGAGCGGGCACTCGAGTTTCGGGATCCGTCGGGAACGCGGCTCGAGCTGGTCGCCACCTCCGACGGCGACGGCCGAAAAGCGATAGCGTCGACCGACGAGTCCTCGCGACTCGAGGCGACGATTCCCCGCGCTACCGCGATCCGGGAACTCCACGGCGTCTCGCTCCTGTCGGTCAACCCGTACGCGACGGCGGGCACGCTCGAGACGCTCGGCTTCGACGCCATCGGCGAGGAAGGCGACCGCGTGCGCTACCGCGCGTCCGGGTCGCGAGCGACCGTCGTCGACGTGCTCGCTCGAGACGCTCCGTTCGGCCGCGAGGGACCGGGGACGATCCACCACGTCGCGGTTCGGGTTCCCGACGAGGAGCAGCTCCACGAGTGGCGCGAGCTCTTTGCCGACCGGGACCACGACGTCTCCCGGGTGAAGGACAGACACCTCTTTCACTCGCTGTACGTCCGCGAACCGGGCGGAATCCTGTTCGAGCTGGCGACGGAGACCGACGGCGTCGCCGTCGAAGACTCTCCCTCGGAGCCGTCGCTGTACCTGCCCGAGTGGTTCGAGCCGGACCGCGATCTGATCGAGAGTCAGCTGCCGGAGCTGACGGGAGCCCAACCGGAACCGAACGGGACCGATTCGAGCGAGCGATGACGGTGCCAAACCCTGACGAGCTGGATCCGCACGCGGAGCAGCCGCTGGTCACCGCGGGAGCACCGGCCGCAGCTGCCGACGTCGCCGTCGTCGCCTGCCACGGCCGCGGCGCGACGGCACAGGGGATGGTGAACCTGCTCGAGCCGGTCTACCGCCACGGCGTCGCCTTCCTTGCGCCGCAGGCTCGCCACAACAGCTGGTATCCGCGGCCCGCGACCGCGCCGCGAGCGGCCAACGAGCCGGCGCTCTCCTCGAGCGTCGAGTCGATCGGGGCCGCGCTCGAGTCGGCCCGGGAGATCGGAATCCCCGCCGAGCGGACGGTGCTCGTCGGGTTCTCTCAGGGGGCCTCGGTCGTCGCGGAGTTCGTCGGCCGTCGGCCGGGACGATACGGCGGCGTGTTCCTCCTCTCGGGTGGGATACCGGGCGGCCCGGGGGACGAGCTGGCGGTGGCGGGCCAACTCGAGGGAACGCCCGCGTTCGTCGGCTACGGCGCGGCCGACTCTCGGATCGACCTCGAGCACGTCGCCGAAACGGCACGAGCGCTCGAGGACGCCGGAGCCGACGTTACCGAACGACGTTATCCCGGCGTCGGTCACGAGGTCACAGACGACGAGTTCGAGGTGGTCGGCGCGCTGCTCGAGTCACTCGGAGCGGAATAACAAGCGAAAATCGAAACGGCTACGGTCCGCTCAGGCCGTCGCTTCGGCGTCCTCGACGTTCTCGAGGCTCTCCAGGGCCTGGATCACGTCGCGGCGGTAGTTCTCGATGGGGGAGTCGTAGCGCTCGCGAGCCATCTGGGCGTACTCGTTGGTCGGCGCCGTCGAGCCGCTTTCGGGGGCTTCCTGCTCGTCCTGCCAGGCCTCGAACTCCTCGATGCGATCGAGGGTTCGCTCGGCGGTCTCGACGACCCAGCGGTCGCGGGTCGCCTCGTCGACGATCGAAATCGTCTCCGGGCGAACCGAGACGTTGACCGTGCCGTCCTCGGTCTCGTACGTTCGGGGTTTGCCGACGACCGAGACGTACGCCGGCGGCTCCGTGTCCCGCAGCACCGAAGCGGCCTCGGGCTGGTACTGACCGGCGTAGACGAAGAACGTTCCCGTCGGATCGACGACGCGGCCGCGCCAGTACTCGCTGTCCTCGCCGACGTCCTCGGTCTCGGTCAGCGTGCCGACGGCGAACACGCGGTTCGCGCGGTCGCCCGTCGGCAGCAGGGCGTAGTTGGGGGCGCGCTCGTCGTCGCTTTCCTTGAACGTGTACGTCGAGTCGTTGAATTCGGAGGCGAAGACGCGACGTGCGACTTCGCGGGTGAGTTCTGCCTGAGACATTTACATCGACCTCGCTTTGATCAGCAGCTGTTCGGCATCGGCTGGCCCGTCGAGCTCCTCGACGTCGTCGGCCAGGACGTAGCGGCCGAACGTCGGCCCCTCGATGCGGTAGTAGGTGCCGACGACCAGGTCGCGGATCTCGTCGGCGACGACGGTCGTATCCAGCGCGTCCATCGCCATGTCCTTGGCCTCCTCGAGGCTGATCCCGGTCAGGTTCTCGGTGGCGTCCTTGTCGAAGATGACCTCGTGGGCGTCGAGCCCGTCGTCGACGACGGCCTTGATCCGGAGATCGAACTCGCCTTCGACCTCGCCGTGTTCGTTACAGCGGCCGTTCTGAAGGACGCGCGTGCAGTCCTCCTTCGGGCAGCGCTTGATCAAGCCGCTGCCGCTTTGCATGTCCACGAGGGCGCCTTCGATCACGCTGGTGTCGTCGCCGACCTCGAGCTCCTCGTCGAGTTCCTCGATGAGGGTTGTGCTGTTGAGTTTGACCGAGTAGCGTCCCTCGTACTCGTCGGTGACGACGTTACGAAGTTCGTAAACGCCGCCCTCGTCGAGCGTCGGGAGTTCGGATTTGGCCCACTTGGTGAACTTGATCGTCCCGGTCGGGTCGCCGAGCAGGCCGACCTGCGCGACCGAGTCGCTGCGGGGCTCCCACAGCTCGATGACCTTGGCCGTGATGTCGATCCACTGCTCCGGCTCGTCGACGTCCTCGATGTTGGCCGCCTCGCTCGAGCCGCCCGCGAGGTCTTCGCGGTCGAGGCCGGCCTCCTCGAGGTAGTGGTTGGTGACGCTCCGGCGCGCCTCGTCGATCGGCACCTTGTACTCGTCGACGAGGGTCGTCAGTCGATCCTCGACGTCGTCGACCGAGACGTCGATGTGGTCCGAAAACTGGTCGTGTATGTCGTCCGCATGCTGTCGTACGTCGCTCATTGTGTCACGCCTCCTCTTTGTTTCACTGGGAGGCATACCGACGTTCGCTCCCGATCGTATTTAAACTGCCGGCACCGGAGCGAAAGTGTCCCCGTCTGGCGATTACGGCGATTGGACCTCGAGCTCGAGGGCGTTCGGCAGGACGGAGTTGGCGGCGTACCCGCCCTCGTTCCACGGGAACTCGTCGTCGTCGAGCGCGTCGCGCCACGCGTCGGGGTTCGAGATCCGCATCGGCTGGCGCCGTCCCCGCTCGTCGGTCGCGCGGGAGGCTAGCACGTACTCGCCGGGCGTCGCTTCCCAGTCGTACCGGAACAGCCGCCACGCGCCCGCGTAGTCGGGGCCGAACAGCTCCGCCGCCGTCCAGCTGTCGCCGCCGTCGGTCGACACCTCGACGCTCGCGACGTCGTCGTCGCCGGCCCAGGCGACGCCCGTGATCTCGATCGTCCCGTCCTCGGGGACGGTAACGACCGACTCGCCGTCGGGCTCGCCGATGACCGACATCACCGTCTGGTCGAAGGTGTAGGGGTGGGCGGGCTCGCCGTCCTCGAGCTGGTCCCAGGTGTCGACGGTCTCGACGGTCTCGTTGACCGCTGGCTCGACCCCTTCGGGGTGGATCCGGTAGGCCTCCTGTTGCCAGTAGGCGTGCTCGCCGGGGCGATCCAGCGAGTCCGCGGTGACCATCTCGTCCATCACGCGGAGCTCGTCGAGCCACTTGACGCTGTTGACGCCGTACCAGCCGGGAACGATCAGTCGAATCGGAAAGCCGTGCTCGCGGGGCAGCACCTGCCCGTTCATCTCGTAGGCGAGGATGCAGTCGTCGATCGCCTTCGAGAGCGGGATCGAACGCGCGAAGACATCCTCGCCGTCCGATGGGTCGCCGCCGACCGCCGTGAGCCACGCGTCGTCGGGAACGTCCTCGAGTTCCCCGCGCAGTACGGAGCTTACCGGTGTTCCCGACCAGACCGCGGTCCCGGCGGCCTCGTACCCCCACTGGACGCTGCCGGTCTCCGGGCGGTGCTGGCCCCGACCGTTGCCCGCACACTCCATCGTGTGTGCGACCGCGACCGTCGGGAACTCCTCCCTGATCTCGGCGACCGAGTATGCGTCCTCGAGATACCCCGTCAGCGATATCGTCCACTCGCCGTCTCCGTCGGCCTCCGGCATGTCGTTGCGGTGGCAGACGAAGTGCTCCTCGATCGGCGTCAGCCAGTTCGCGTACGTCTTCCTGTTCGCCGCGCCGACGACGGTGTACTTGTCGGCGTCGTCTCTGGCTTCCTCGGCGCCGCCCTTCCGCTCGAGGATCGCTTCGATCTCGTCGTGACGGCTCGCTCGGCGCTCTTC
Organism: Natronococcus roseus; assembly: GCF_043677095.1. Taxonomy (NCBI): domain Archaea; kingdom Methanobacteriati; phylum Methanobacteriota; class Halobacteria; order Halobacteriales; family Natrialbaceae; genus Natronococcus; species Natronococcus roseus. Next base: position 7,941 of record NZ_JBHLJR010000003.1, on the reverse strand, counting down.
GGTGCCCATGGGTTCCGTGCAACACGGATCGAAAAAACGTTTCTCCATGAGTCGATCTCGATTTCGTCACGGAATCCCCCAGATCTCCCGCTTTGCACGGACTGAGCCGTCCCCTCGGTCCGTACGTACCGACCCGCCTGCCCGCACCGTACGCGCACTGATCCGTCTGCCGGTCCCCGGGCGGATTGCTGGCTCCCGGCGGCCTTTCCGTGGGAGGTCCCTCGAGGGAGGTGATGATGACCGATCCACTCGACGACCAGGTCGCACTCGTAACCGGCGCATCGTCCGGAATCGGCGCGGCGACGGCCCGCGAACTCGCCGACGCGGGCGCGTCGGTCGCGCTCGCCGCCCGCCGCGAGGACCGCCTCGAGTCCCTTGCCGACGAGATCGAAACGGCGGGCGGCGAGGCGCTCGTCGTCCCGACCGACGTCACCGAGGAGACCCAGGTCCGGGAGATGGTCGACACCACCGTCTCGGAGCTGGGCGGACTCGACGTGCTCGTCAACAACGCCGGGGTTATGCTACTCGAGCCGGTCGCGACTGCGGATCCCGACGACTGGCAGCAGATGCTCGATCTGAACGTCCAGGCGGTGATGGTCGCTTCCCAGGCTGCCCTCGACGTTATGCGGGAGTCGGGCGAGGGCGACATCGTCAACCTCTCGTCGGTCGCGGGCCGGAAGGCCTACGCCGGCTCGAGCGGGTACAATGCCTCGAAGTTCGGCGTGACGGCCTTTTCGGAGTCGCTTCGCGAGGAGGTCGCCGATTCGGACATCCGAGTGACGAGCATCGAGCCCGGCTTCGTCGACACCGAACTTCCCGAACACATCCCCGACGAGGACCAGCGGGAGATGGTCGACGAGATGCTCGAGGGGATAACGCCGCTCGAGCCCGAGGACGTCGCCCGGTCGATCCGTTTCGCGGTGAGCCAGCCGACGCACGTCGACGTCAACGAGCTGTTGCTCCGGCCGACCCGCCAGGAGCTGTAGCCCGGTCCGGCGACGGGACTATGTGTCCGCCCGCCTAACCGAACGACGATGTCGGACCGTCGTCGGCTCGAGCGGTTCCTCCGGACGAAGCTCCGGGAGGCGGGCGAGCAGTACGAGGAGCTACGGGAGTCGACGGACGGTCAGCTCGGGGAGGCCCGAGAGGCCTATCAGTCGGCCAGAAACGCCCGCGGGCTGCCGACCGACGAGCGGGACCGCGCGAAGATCGTCTGTCGACGCTACGCCGAGCGACGGGCCGCGCTACTCGACGAGGAGTACCGCCCGGCCTGCTACGAGGCCGGCCATCCCGACTGCGAGGGCTGCGTCGAGGACGTTCGCGAGGGTCGAATCGAAACCTGGTAGGGGAGAACCGTTCAGTTTTCGCTCGAGGCGTCCCCCTCGGCCGTCTTCCCGTCTCCGTTCTCGGGAAGAAACGCCCAGACGAGGATCACGACGATGAGGACGGCGCCGACGACCGCGGTCTCGAGAACGGTCAGCTCAACGTTCACCCAGGATAACACCGTCCGTAACTCGACGAGCAGCGGGGCGAGCAGCGCCAGGACGACTAACAGCCCGGCCTTCGAGATCCGCACTACCGGTTCACCCCCAGCCAGGCGATCGACTCGAGTGCCTCCGTCGCGTGGGACTCGAGGACGAACGCGAGGAGGTGGACGGTCTCCGGCGACTCCCTCCGTGGGGGGACCGTCGTCACCGACGCGCCGCTGGTCCTCGAGGTCGGTGACGCGCCTCGAGCGGAGTGGCAGGAGGCGGTCGCGACCCTCGCCGACGACCGAGAGGTCGTCGTCCTCACCGGCGACGAGGGCGCCGCGGCGGACCGGTTTCGGGACGTCGACGGCGTCGACGAGGTCTTCGCGGGCGTCCCGCCCGAGGCGAAAGCCGAGACGGTTCGACGGCTCCGATCGCGGGGTCGGGTCGCGATGGTCGGCGACGGCAGCAACGACGCACCGGCGCTCGCCGCCGCCGACGTCGGCATCGCACTGGGAAGCGGTACCGAACTGGCGACTGACGCCGCAGACGCCGTCGTCGTGAGTGACGACCTCGGACTGGTCGCGGAGACGTTCGACGTCGCGGCCGCCACCAACCGGCGAATTCGCCAGAACCTCGGCTGGGCGTTCGTCTACAACGCCGTCGCGATCCCCCTGGCGATCACCGGACTGCTCAACCCGCTGTTCGCGGCCGTCGCGATGGCGACGAGCAGCTTGCTCGTCGTGCTGAACTCGGCTCGCTCGCTCTGACTACTCGTCGCTTCCGTCGACGTCTTCTCGAGTCACGACCCGCTCGACGACCGACCGCTCGCCGTCGTCGTCGTAGACGTACGTCGTGTCCTCTTCCTCGTCGGCCGTCCGTCGATGGCTGCCGTCACAGAACGGAAACGATTTCGAGAGCCCGCACTGACAGACCGCGACGTCGCCCTTCCCGTCGTCGATATCCGACGGCTTGAGCTTTCGCGGCCCGATCGCCTCGAGTTCGACCAGTCGTGTCATCGGTAGCGATGCGAACTCGAGCGACGAAAGCGTTCCCCCGAACCGGTCGACGATCGAGACACTCGCTAATCCGAGAGGGTCACGGTCCCCTGCAGTCTCCTGCGGTGGCTATTCCCAGGCGGCATCCGATGATTTCGATGTATGTGTGCAACGTTCACCGAGGAGGACGAAGGTAAGGACGTCGTCAACGCCAACGGCGACCAGATCGGCATCGTCAGCGAGGTCGACGCGGGAACCGCCTACGTGAACCCGGATCCGGGTATGACCGACACGCTCAAATCCCAGCTTGGCTGGGGTGACGCCGACGATGAGGAGTCGTATCCGATCGACGACAACAACGTAAAGGCGGTCACCGATCGGGAGATCCGCCTGAAACGAACCTAGTTCCGGTCGGACGCCGAATCCGATCGGTCGACGAACCGCTTTCGCCGCCACTCGCTCTTCCTGACTTCGGACCCTGCTGCTTGCGCGTGCCACCGCCGCTCACTTCCACCGGACGGCCCACTGTTCGAGTATGCCACTGCGGGTACCGACGGAAGACGTTTTCGCGGAGCTAGGGGAGGACCTGTTTCTCGATCTCACCGACGAGGAGTTAGAGTTCTTCGTAGAGATGGCCGAGGAGAAGATGGGTTCGTACGAGACGGTCATGTCGTACGATCCGAAGCCGCGACTGGGCGGCGACGAGAACCGGACGCGAAACGCGGGTCGGCGCGTGACCAGCGAGGAGGACCCACACAACGCCTGGGTGACCCAGTGTTTCGTCGGCGGCGACGACGGCGGCGACCTCGACGGCTGGGAGATCGGTATCAAGGACAACGTCTCCGTCGCGGGCGTCGAGATGACCTGTGGCTCCTACGTCGTCGAGGGCTACGTCCCCAACCGGGACGCGACGGTCACCACGCGGCTGCTGGAGGCCGGGGCCGATATCGTCGGGAAGACGAATATGGACGACATGGCGATGACCTCGACCGGTCACAGCGCGTTCGGTCCCGTTCTCCACCCTGACGACGACGACTACCTCGCTGGCGGCTCGAGCGGGGGGAGCGCGGTCGCCGTCGCGAGAAACCAGGTCGACGTCGCGATCGGCTCCGATCAGGGCGGCAGCGTCCGCGTCCCAGCGGCATTCTGCGGGATCGTCGGCCACAAGCCCACGTACGGTCTCGTTCCCTACACCGGCTGTATCGGGATCGAGCACGCGATCGACCACCCGGGACCGATGGGTCCCGACGTCGAGAGCGTCGCGCGCACCCTCACGACGATCGCGGGGAGCAACGAACGTGACCTCCGGAACCACAGCACCGTCCCGGTCGAAGAGTACGCGGAGCAACTGGACGGCGACGTCTCCGAGCTCTCGATCGGCGTGCTCGAGGAAGGGTTCGACCGCGAGGGCGCCAACGAGAAGATCCTCGACACCACGCGGGATGCGATCGACCGGCTCGAGGCCGAGGGCGCCTCCGTCGAGGAGGTCTCGATACCGATGCACCTCGACGCGAAGGACATCCACGACGTCTGTACCTCCGAGGGGCTGCTCGACGCCATCTCCGGGGAAGGACTGGGCCACGGCTGGAAGGCGTGGTACAACCGCTCGTGGATCGAATCCTTCGGCAAGTACCGGCGGGCCCAGAGCGACGACTTCCCGCCGCGGCTCAAGCTCCTGTTGCTCATGGGGTCGTACACCAACACCGAGTACCACTCGCGGTACTACGCCCGCGCGATGAACCTCGTCGTCGACCTCACCGAACGGTACGACGCGGCCCTCGAGGAGTACGACCTGCTGGCGATGCCGACGGCGGTGACGAAACCGCCCGAACACCAGCCCGAGCGAGATCAGCACCAGCGCCTGCGGGAGAGCGACATCGTCCACAACGCGACGCCGTTCAACCGAACCGGTCACCCCGGCGTCAGCGTCCCCGCCGGCGAGGTCGACGGGCTTCCGGTCGGACTGATGCTCGTCTCCTCGAGGTTCGACGACGCCACGGCGCTGAACGCGGCCTACGCTCTCGAGCAGGCCTGACCGTCGTCTCGCAAGTTGCAACAGTTATCCGACTGTACGTTCAAGCCTTCGTCACGATGAGACCGACGATGGAGGAACTCGACCTGGAGCACGAACTGGTTCAGCTACTCGCCCACGAGGCGGTCCGCGCCGCGATGGAGACGCCGCTACAGGAACCGATCCTCGAGGCCGTCGAGGGGTCGATCGACGAGCCGGCCGGGACGACCGACGGAGCGCTCGAGGGCAGCGAGGACGAGTTCGAGATCGACGAGGGCGGCGAGGACGAGCGTCCGGCTGACGAGGACGACGAGACCGAAGCCGAAACCGAGGCCGACGGGAAGAGCGCGTTCGCGAAGGCCACACAGGGACTACTCACGTTCCTCGTGATGTTCGCCGTCCTCTACGTCGTCTTCAGGCGGCTGGCCGGCGACGATTGAACTCGCCCCGTCTCGAGATCGTCCCAAGATTCTCGCCTTTCACTCCGACCGATCTCGGGTAGAGTTTGCTGAAACGGTCCCGCGCCAGGACCGGATACTTCTCTGCTGTTCCGTCACGTCACCGTAAGAAGGGCCGTCTCGGTATCTCCGAGAGCGACGGTTCGCTTACACCACGAACGTCAGGACGAAGGCGCCGACGACCACGAGTCCGATCCACAGTCCGAAAACGATCGCCGCGTGCGTTCCAGTAAGTGCCTCGCCGTCGAGGAATTCGTTCGTTTCCATCGGTCGAGAGTGAGGGGACCGTCGGTAGTGAACTGCAACCCGATTCTCGATTCCCTGGAATCGTCGATACCGATACGAACGGCGATCGGCGCGTCGTTCGTGGCGATGGTCGACGCGTTCTCGAGCGGCCGCAATCGCTCGCCGCGTCGCTACCGGACGACCGTCACCGGAACCTGTGCGCGTCGCACGACCTGTTCCGCGACGCTTCCCAGCAGGACGCGCGAGACGCCCGACCGACCGTGGCTGCCGAGGACGATGCCGTCGACGCCGTGTTCCTCGGCGAACTCGACGATCCCTCGAGGCGGCGAGCCGACGACGGTTTCGGTCTCGACCGTTCGATCGTACTCGTCGGCGATTTCGTGGGCTATCTCGAACAGGGTCTCGGCTTTCTCCTCCTCGAGCTCGACGGCTCGCGGAAAGTTGTAGGGGGCGTCGTTTCGGTACGCGGAGACGGACGGGTTGACAACGTGCAACGCCGTGACGTCGGCCTCCGGAAACGTTTCGAACGCGTGCTCGAGTGCTGCCCGTGCCGGTTCGGAGTCGTCGAGCGGAACGAGAATCCTCATGCAACATCGTCCGACTGCACAGCCCATATAGGGAGCCGTCGGTTCTCGAGCGCTGGGAGGAGAACAAAGACACCTGCGGAGAGATGGTTTGGCGCGCGACGTACGCGACTTTCGCCAGAACTGTCCGATCACTGCGGAAGCCGGGTGAACGATAGTGAGGACGCAAACCGGGCGGACGGCTGGCCCTCTCCGACATCATCAGCGAACGGCAGCTACCCGAGAGCATCAAGACCGACGCGGATCTCTGGGCGGCGTGTATCGGCGGCGCCGAACGGACCGGCGAGTACACGGGCGCGATCGAAGCCGCCGGCCTCGAGGTACTGGAACTCCGGGAGAACACGCAGTACGAGTTCGTCTCGGAGCAGGCGGCGAACGCCTGCGGGAAGTACGGCGTCAAGAGCATCTCGCTCAGCGCCCGCAAACAGTGACCGCGTTCCAATATTTTTACTGGTCGAAGAGCAAGCTACTCTAGAGGCAAGCACAGAGTTCTCCGTCACGTCGACTCACTGGTGTCGACAGGGGGTGTTTGATACTCGATTCGGTACCGTCTATCGAGACGTCAGAGTATCCCGTCTCGAGCGAACGTGATCTCGAGCAAGGACGTATCGATACCGCTCCGAACTCTACAGTAACAACTGAAACGGTTTGCACACCGATCGTACAGCCGCCGTGCGAGCGGGTGCGCACTGATTTTCAGTGGCTACTATAGACGACTTCGCAGCACTCTCAGTCGACTCTCAAAAATCAAGTTGACTAGAGGGGATCGTCAGTAACGACACTCTTGCTTCGGTTTTTCGACTCGCCCAACGAGTCGGGAGTAATATCGAACTCGAAGGCCTCGTTCGGAATCGAAAGCGTCGCACAGACGTTTGGAACGTCGACGATTCCACTGATCCGTCCCTCGACCGGGACGGTACTTAGCAACATGTACGCTTGCTCACGACTGTAGCCGAATTTCGCGAGGTAATCGATCGCCTCGAGTGCGGCTCTTCGATAGGCGACGTGGGCGTCCATGTACCGCTGCTCTCCGTCTTCAGTGACGGAGTAGCCCTCGAACGTGACCCAATCCGAGAAGTCGGGACCGCGGTGACCCGGCTGGAAGATCGGATGATCGACGCCGTGTTTCTCCATTCCGTCTTTGACGACGTCGACGCGGAGATCGGCGTACCCTGCCATTTCGATACCACCGCAGAACGAGATCTCGCCGTCGCCCTGTGATGCGTGCATGTCGCCCATCGAAAGCTTGGCACCCTCGACGTAGACCGGGAAGTAGATGGTCGTTCCGAGCGAGAGGTCCTTGATATCACAGTTGCCACCGTTTTCACGGCCGGGAACGGTGCGGGCTCCCTCCCGCGCAGCTTCTTCGGCTTCGTCGGGGTCCATCTCACCCATCAGTGCGGCCGTTTCGGTCGGCGGATTCGCAACCGGTGGGTCTTCCTCGCCGGTCGGATGGTTTTGAATCGACTCCGGATCTTCCTCGTGTTTCTCTATCAGCTCCCGTTCGCGCGTATTCCATTCCTCGAGGAGCTCGTGTGACGGGGCAGTTCCGATCAGTCCGGGATGGATTTTCCCTTCGTACTGAACGTCCGGGATGTGTCGGGATGAGACGACAGTGCCGTCGACGTCCCAGATCGTTTTCGCGGCGTCCGGGAAGTGATCCGTCAGAAAGCCGCCGCCGTTCTGCTGGGAAAAGATACCGTTGAACCCCCACTCCATCTCCTGAAGCGGTCCGAGATCGAGCAGTTCGACCTTGAGCAAGTCGCCGGGTTCGGCGCCGTCTACCTCGACCGGTCCGCTGAGATAGTGGACCTGTTCCAGTTCGACGTCTCGGATATCGTTCGGGTTCTCGTCGTTGTGGATCTGTCCACCCGTCCAGTCGAGCATCTCCAGCCGGAAGGTGTCCCCCGGTTTTACCGAGACAGTTGCCGGAATGTCCGGGTGCCATCGATTGTGCGGTGTCTTGTCGGGCTGTTCGTCCGGGTCTCGTTCCGTATCGACGCTAAATCGTGTTTCTGGCATAGGAGCATATCTATTGGCACATGCCAACAATTCACATCATATGGGTAGTCGATATAAAGGTTAGCCGTGAGGACGACATCGTGTTCAGATAAGCTGATTCCACGCAAAGGCGAACGATCTGAGCCACTCGTCAGCTGTTTCCGCGTACGCATT